>NZ_FPBL01000003.1 GCF_900116685.1 Nitrosomonas eutropha | reverse complement strand
ACAAACTGGATGGCGTATTTGACGGAGAGCCTAAATTCAAGCTCCATGACGAATTCCAGGCCAGCGCTAAAACTGCCAAAAAAGGAAAATAGAGATGACTAGACTGCAAAAAGGATCAATTGGTACTTTATTGACAGGAGCCCTGCTGGGGATAGTATTGGTGGCTGTGGTTTTTGGTGGAGAAGCTGCATTATCAACCGAAGAATTTTGTACCAGCTGTCACTCCATGAGTTATCCGCAAGCTGAACTGAAGCAATCCACCCACTATGGTGCGCTGGGAATTAATCCAACTTGTAAAGACTGTCATATTCCACAAGGAATAGAAAATTTCCATCTGGCAGTAATGACTCACGCAGTTGATGGCGCCAGAGAACTTTGGCTGGAGATGGTCAATGACTATTCCACCCTGGAGAAGTTCAATGAAAGAAGAGGGGAAATGGCACATGATGCCCGGATGAACCTCAAGAAATGGGATAGCATCACCTGCCGTACCTGTCACGTAAAACCAGCTCCTCCGGGAGAAAGCGCTCAGGCGGAACATAAGAAAATGGAAACTGAAGGGGCGACCTGTATAGATTGTCATCAAAATCTGGTACATGAAGAAGCGCCGATGACGGATTTGAATGCAAGTCTTGCTGCGGGCAAGCTGGTATTGAAGCCGGAAGAGGGTGACGATGGCGATGATGCTGACGATGAGGATGAAGAAGAAGTCGAGGTGGAAATTGAAGAAACTGAAACAACTGACGACAGCGACTCCGCTTCCTCTAGCAATCATGATGACGATAGCGATGATGAGTAAGTAGTTTACGTCAGATTGAGGTGTATAGAGCTGCAAGCTACATTCTCCCTGAAGCTGAATCAGGATACGAGATGTAGCTTGCAGTGTTGCTTTGGTTTTCTGTTAAATAAAGATATGCAGGTTTGTTAACTTGTTAATCTTTGCGAGTTCGATTGCCAGCTCTTTGGGGCTGTTGGCTGGTTAAGATCGGTGGGCTGAGCACAGTAATGTCCCGTTGCTTGCGGTGAGTGCTTTATTTAGGTTGGTGGTAAGGAATACAATGAGTAGTAAGCTTTATATCAAAACATTTGGCTGCCAGATGAATGAATACGATTCAGCCAAAATGGCTGATATTCTTTTATCGGAAAAGAGTATGGAGCTGACTGAAATACCTGAAGAAGCCGATTTAATTCTGTTTAATACTTGCTCAGTTCGCGAAAAAGCGCAGGAAAAAGTTTTTCATGATCTGGGGCGCGTACGGCACCTTAAAAATAACAAGCCTGATTTGTTGATTGGTGTTGGCGGATGTGTGGCCAGCCAGGAAGGTTCGGAGATAGTCAGGCGTGCTCCATTTGTAGATCTGGTATTTGGTCCGCAAACATTACACAGATTGCCCGAGTTGATTGATGCTCGCAGGCGTACAGGCCAGTCACAGGTTGACATTACCTTTCCAGAAATAGAAAAATTTGATCGTTTACCACCTGCCCGCACAACAGGAGCAACTGCTTTTGTATCAATTATGGAAGGATGCAGTAAGTACTGCAGCTTTTGTGTTGTTCCTTATACCCGGGGAGAGGAAGTTTCTAGGCCGTTGGATGATGTTCTGACCGAAGTGGCCGGGCTTGTGATTCAAGGGGTCAAGGAAGTTACTCTGCTCGGACAAAATGTGAATGCTTATTACGATAAGACAAGCGGAGAAGAGGATATAGATTTTGCTACGCTACTGGATTATATTCATGAAATTCCAGGCTTGGTGCGTATCCGGTATACAACTTCCCATCCGAGAGAATTTACAGCCCGATTGATTGAAGTGTATCAGCGATTACCGAAGTTGGTTGGTCATGTGCACTTGCCCGTACAATCCGGATCAGACAGGGTTCTGGCTGCGATGAAACGAGGTTATACAATAATTGAGTATAAATCTATTATTCGTAAATTACGTACGCTTCGTCCAAATATATCAATATCATCGGATTTTATTGTCGGATTTCCGGGAGAAACGGATGCTGATTTTGAAGAGACGATGAAACTGATTGATGATGTGAAATTTGATGAATCTTTTAGTTTTATTTATAGCCCGCGTCCAGGAACACCTGCCTCAGATTTACCGGATGACATGCCCTATCGGGTAAAACTAGCCAGGCTGCATCAGTTGCAGGAAAAAATACAGCTCAATGCGCAAACGATCAGTCAGAGTATGGTTAATACTATCCAGCGTGTTTTGGTAGAGGGCCCATCAAAAAAAGATCCAAATGAATTTTGTGGAAGAACGGACAATAACCGGGTAGTCAATTTTGCTGGGCACGCTGGTTTGGTGGGAGGCTTTGTTGATATCAAGATAACAGCAGTCTCATCGCATACGTTACGCGGTGAAATTTCTGATATGCAATGAACAGTTTTGTTATGGCCAATTTGTTGCTCAGCTTGATTACAGCTAGAGTTTGAACGCTGCGATGACGTTTTCGGTAGAATCGAAACCTGAATCTGTTGAATTGACGTTTTCATCCACAAATAATGAACGCTTGATCAACCTTTGCGGGGTATTAGATGAAAATCTCAAACAGATTGAATCCGCCTTTGATGTGATCATTTCACGCAGAGGCGCCCACTTCAGACTTCATGGTCCTATAAGTCAAACCAATCTTGCAGTCTCGGCATTGAAAAAATTCTATGAAGAATCGGATAATTATCTCGATATTGAGCAGATACAGCTAGGATTAGTAGAAATCAGAAATACTGCTTCCCCATCTATTACTATGAATCCAGACAGAGTTGCAGAAAAGCTCAACTCGACACCTTTGCAACTTCTAACTCGTCGCGGCAATATTCAAGGCCGTACTGTTCGACAGACGGATTATCTTTATCAAATTAGAGAGCATGATGTTACTTTTGGTATTGGGCCAGCGGGCACGGGGAAGACCTATCTTGCTGTTGCCTGTGCGGTGGATGCATTGGAGCGGGAGCTGGTTGGCCGAATTATTCTAGTGCGCCCAGCCGTAGAGGCGGGAGAAAGATTAGGGTTTTTGCCAGGAGATATGGTACAGAAGGTGGATCCCTATTTACGGCCACTTTATGATGCTTTGTATGACTTAATGGGGTTTGAAAAAGTTAACAGATATTTCGAAAAAAGTACTATTGAAATTGCACCACTAGCTTTCATGCGTGGCCGCACTCTCAATCAATCATTCATTATTTTGGACGAGGCGCAAAATACAACTCCTGAACAGATGAAAATGTTTTTGACGCGTATCGGTTTTGGCTCTAAAGCGGTAATTACAGGAGATATAACACAAATAGATTTGCCCAAGCATCAGAAGAGTGGTTTGGTTGAAGCTGAACAAGTACTAAAAAGAGTAAGTGGAATAGCGTTTACACATTTTAAAACTGACGATGTAGTTCGGCATCCACTGGTTCAACGTATAGTGGATGCCTACGAAAAATATGTCTCTGATAAAGAACCTCAATGAATTTTCTAGTTGTGGGAAGACGCTTAAATTGACGGTGCAGTTTGCGGTAGATAAAACTAATATCCCGGGCAGGCAACTGTTTCGTAAATGGGCCACGGCTGCGTTAAATAAGCCGGCCGAAATTGTTATTCGTATCGTTGGTATGCAGGAAGGTGAAGTGCTTAATCGCAAGTTTCGTGGTAAGGACTCTGCAACTAACGTATTGACGTTTGTGTATAGTGATGATGTTCCACTTCTTGGTGATATCGTGCTGTGCGCCCCTGTAATTTTCAGAGAGGCAGAACAGCAAAGTAAAGATCTGGTAGCACACTATGCGCATCTTACTGTCCATGGCGTTTTACATTTGCAGGGATATGATCATATCAGCGACAAAGATGCCGTTGTTATGGAATCTCTCGAAACAAAGATTATCACCAGGCTCAATTATCCTGACCCTTATGTCATTCAGCAGTGAAATGATATAAGCGGACCAGACAATTTTTTTATTCCCGATATATACATTTCATGAACGAAACCTCCTCCAAAGCTGGTTGGCTTGAGCATATCAGTACATTACTTTCACGCAAACCGGAAGATCGTGAACAGTTGATTGCTTTACTGCATTCAGCTTATGAGCGTAATCTGCTCGATGCGGATGCGCTGGCTATGATTGAAGGAGTGATGCAAGTCTCGGAAATGCAAGTTCGTGATGTTATGGTTCCTCGTTCGCAAATGGATACGATTGATATCAACGAAAAACCTGATGAGGTTATTCCATTTGTGATTGAGACTGCCCATTCACGATTTCCTGTTACGGATGGGAGCAAAGACCAGGTTATTGGTGTTTTACTGGCAAAGGATTTATTACGCTATTACTCAAGCAGAGAAGCATTCAACATACGGGATATACTGCGCTCGGTGGTATATATACCAGAATCTAAAAGACTTAATATTCTTCTCAAGGATTTTCGCAGCAATCGTAACCATATTGCTATTGTCGTCGATGAATATGGCGGTGTGGCTGGGCTTGTTACGATTGAAGATGTGTTGGAGCAGATTGTTGGAGATATTGAGGACGAATATGACTTTGACGAGGATGACGCATACATTGTTGCGGATACGGACGGTCATTACCGTGTCAAGGCAATTGCAGAAATATCAAGTTTTAATGAAACTTTGGGTGCATCATTCAGTGATAAAGACTTTGATACGATTGGCGGTCTTGTTATTGGCAAATTTGGCAGGCTTCCTGAGAACGGGGAATTAATTGTCATAGGAGATTTCAGTTTCACCGTTATGAGAGCGGATAGTCGTCGTTTGCATTTGTTAAAAGTGGAACGTATTAAACCTGAGTTGACTAATACTGCAGATTCATAAGATTAATCCAGCCTTTGCAGTAAATATGACCGAATTTATGCTAAATGATTATTTTGGATCAGGCCGAAGAAGAAATACCCTCAGCTATATAAAAACTTCACACTAATTTTATAATTTATTGAAAGTCAAAAATAAAACCGGAACAGAAGGTTACGAATTGATAAATAGAGTTAATTTACATTTTTCTTATCCCGGTAGCCAAGAAAAATGAGTGATCGTGAAATCGATCAACAGTTGGTAGAACGGGTACAGCAAGGCGATAAACGTGCCTTTGATCTGCTGGTTATTAAATATCAGCGACGACTCGCGCGCTTGCTGTCCCGATTTGTTCGGGATCCAGCTGAAGTAGAAGATATTACTCAGGAAACCTTTATTAAGGCCTATCGGGCATTAGCTTCGTTTCGCGGTGATAGTGCCTTTTATACTTGGTTGTATCGAATTGGAGTTAATACAGCCAAGAATTTTCTGGTATCACAAGGCCGTAAGCAGCCCGTAACCATTACTGGATTTGATGCTGAAGACGCGGAGAATTTCGAAGGAGCTGATCAGCTTCGGGAAGTGAATACGCCTGAAAGTGAACTTATGGGAAAACAGGTTGCCCAAACCGTAAATCAGGCACTAGAAGCTTTGCCCGAAGAATTACGAACGGCGATTACTCTCAGGGAGATTGAAGGATTAAGCTATGAAGAGATTGCCGATATTATGAATTGTCCAATTGGTACAGTACGATCCCGGATATTCAGGGCACGTGAGGCGGTGGCTGACAAACTGCGTCCTTTGTTAGGCACTGACAAGAGTAAAAGATGGTAATAAGAGGTGAAATGTGAGAAAGAAAATATCTGAATTAATGGATGGTGAGCTTGAGGATACGGATGCAGTTACGATCATTAATGCTGTGAAAAGTGATGACAATCTGTTTTCTGACTGGGAGGTTTATCATGTGATTAGGGATTCACTACACCAATCCATTGTTAGCATAGATCTTTCAGAAAAGATCAGAAATAAACTGATTGATGAGCCACTGTTGCTGGTGCCTTACGCGCATAAAAATCGCCAGAATCGTAAACAAAAACTGCTGGGATTCTCGGTTGCTGCTTCGATTACAGTGTTGTCAGCCGGATGGTTGATATTTCAGTCTATAGAGCAGCATGAAACAACACTTAAAGAAGTTTATGTGACTGAAAAAATGAATGACAGGGCTATACCTGTCAGCGAGCAGCGCTCGTTAGCTACTTTTCAGCCGGCTCCCTCGTATTCATTTCCTTCTATTTCTACAAACAATAATTATCCCCTGATCTACAGAGGGGTAACATATGAGGGTGCTGCCCGTTATCCATCTGCCGGGGTATCTCCAACTGTTGGACCAATCCGGGCAGAGCCTTTCACGCCTGCTGAGTAACGTGAATCATAAGTTTATAAAGTATTGTTCTAATAATGTAGAAGCTGATGTTCTGTCTTTTTATAAATAGAAAGAACTTGTGAGCAATTGATGTGGCGATATTTTGACTACAGCAACGTGGGCTTACTTCTGTAAGCGCCGATAATTCTTATTATGATTGTATATTTATCATCATGATCTCTCAAAGCAACCCCTACCCAAACACAGGATTAATATTGATCGTGGCTACGATTAAAAATACATGGCAAAAGATAGCATTCATAATTTTCCTGTGTTGGTCCGTGTTTATGCTACCCGTTTCGTTGCAGGCAAAAGATTTACCAGATTTTACTGATCTGGTAGAAAGGCACGGACAGGCGGTTGTCAATATCAGTACAGTTCAGACTCAGCAGATTGGGGTTGGTCAACTTCTACCAGAAATTCCTAATATTCCGGAAGATTCTCCTTTCTATGAATTTTTTCGCAGGCATATCCAACCTTTCTCAGGCCCGAGAAAGTATGAATCTCGTTCACTTGGTTCAGGTTTTATTATCAGTAAAGATGGATATATCCTGACCAATGCACATGTGGTTGAGGCGGCCAATGAAATTACTGTCCGGTTGACAGATAAGCGTGAATTCAGTGCAAAAGTAATTGGAGCTGATCAAAAAACGGAT
Source organism: Nitrosomonas eutropha (assembly GCF_900116685.1). Classification (GTDB taxonomy): domain Bacteria; phylum Pseudomonadota; class Gammaproteobacteria; order Burkholderiales; family Nitrosomonadaceae; genus Nitrosomonas; species Nitrosomonas eutropha_A. The sequence continues at coordinate 222,078 of NZ_FPBL01000003.1, read as the reverse complement.
ATTGCATTGCTTAAAATAGATGCAAATGATCTGCCGGTAGTGACCCAAGGTAATCCTGAGCAACTTAAGGTTGGAGAATGGGTGGTTGCCATTGGAGCTCCCTTTGGTTTCGAGAATACGGTTACAGCGGGGATCGTGAGTGCAAAAGGACGTTCACTTGCCCAGGAAAGCTATGTTCCTTTTATACAAACTGATGTGGCAATTAATCCGGGTAATTCAGGTGGACCACTGTTTAATATGAAGGGTGAGGTCGTGGGTATCAACTCCCAGATTTATAGCAGAACGGGTGGATTTATGGGTCTTTCCTTTGCCATTCCGATTGATGTCGCGATGGATATTGCCGATCAACTCAAGGCCTACGGCAAGATCTCACGCGGAAAGATTGGCGTCATGATACAAGAAATGACGGATGAGTTGGCCGAGTCTTTCAGTCTAGACAAGTCACGCGGTGCGCTGGTGGTTTCAGTGGAAAAAGGCGGGCCGGCTGACAAAGCAGGCATAAAGATAAGAGACGTTATTCTGAAATTTGACGGCGAAGATATTGAGGCTTCAAGTGATTTGCCACGCATTGTTGGAAACACGAAACCTGGTTCCAAGGTGCCTGTTGAAATATGGCGTAGTGGTTCGGTCAAAAAAATGACTGTTTCAGTAGGAGAAATGCCTGCAGATAGCAATATTGTTAATCAGAAACAAAGCAAATCGGGAGATGCGAGCAGTCGGCTTGGTCTTATTCTAAAGGAGCTTTCTGCTAACCAGAAAAATCAGCTTGGTATAGAGAGTGGTTTGCTGGTTGATGATGTTTATGACGGAATAGCTAGTAGCTCAGGTATCCGCCCCGGAGATATTATCTTGGGATTCAATAATCAGGATATAAAATCCATCAAACAGTTCAATAAGCTGCTGAATGATGCTCCAAAAGGCCGGAATATTGCGCTCTTAATAAGAAGAGGAGATGTTGCAACTTTCATCACCATAAAAATAGATGAATAATCGGATGGAGCTCAAAAAATTAATTGTATATGGGAGAGAAGGCTGCCATCTTTGTGAGGATATGATTGCTTCCCTCGGTGATCTGCAAAAGGAATTTCAGTTTGAGTTTGCAGTGATCAATATTGATAAAGATGAGAATTTGACCCGGTTATATAGTGAGCGTGTTCCGGTTCTGTTTGCTGTAAAAGAGAAAAAAGAGCTGTGTCACTATTTTCTTGATTCAGAGGTGTTTAACGCTTATTTCGTCTGAATTCTAACTTTTTGCTGGTTTAATTTGCTCAAGCAGATTAAGTTATCTTCTCTATAAAAGATCCGTTCTCATATCTTCTTGTTATTGTTTCAACATAGAGATAATGCGGGAGCTGAGTAGATTGCTACTCATTTGGTTTATTTAGCAAATTCCCTCGTTGTCTTCATGATTGTCAAGTATACGGAATTGCTTCATCTGTTCTGGCTGCTCCGGGAAATCTATCTTCCTCCTGCTGATTTGTATACAATCGCTTCTTTTGTCTATGGCTTCCGCCAATTCTCCTGCCAACCGGTGATTTTTTTTGATACAGCACATTCGTAATTTTTCTATTATTGCACATATTGATCATGGCAAATCCACGCTTGCTGATCGCATTATTCAGTTTTGCGGAGGTCTCTCTGATCGGGAAATGGAAGCTCAGGTACTCGATTCGATGGATCTGGAACGCGAACGCGGCATTACGATAAAGGCACAAACCGCTGCCTTGCATTACCAGGCCAAAGATGGTGTAAATTATTTGCTGAATTTGATCGATACACCAGGACATGTTGATTTTTCATACGAAGTGTCCCGCTCACTATCTGCTTGCGAAGGTGCTCTGCTGGTTGTCGATGCTTCTCAAGGTGTTGAAGCGCAGACTGTTGCAAACTGCTATACCGCAATCGAACAAGGCGTCGAGGTTATTCCAGTACTGAACAAGATCGATCTGCCTGCTGCTGATCCTGATAGAGTGATTACTGAAATAGAAGACATTATCGGAATTGAGGCCAGGAGTGCTCTGCATATTAGTGCTAAAACTGGTGAAGGGATAAGTGAAGTCCTGGAAATGATCGTGGCACGGATTCCACCTCCAGAAGGGGAAATTGATGCGCCGCTCAGGGCGCTCATAATAGATTCCTGGTTTGACAGTTATGTGGGCGTTGTGATGCTGGTTCGAGTGATGGATGGCGTGTTGAAACCAGGCAGCAAGCTCCTGCTGATGTCCAATAAAGCAAGCTATTTATGTGAAGAAGTGGGTACTTTTCAGCCGAAGGCGGTTAACCGTGAGTCCCTGAGTGCCGGAGAGGTTGGTTTCGTAATTTCCGGGATTAAGGATTTAAAGTCTGCCAAAGTGGGAGATACGGTAACGCTGGCTGATCGTCCTGCCAGTGAGCCTCTGGATGGATTCAAGGAAATCAAGCCACAGGTCTTTGCTGGACTGTATCCGGTCGAATCCAATCAATATGACGCATTGCGGGCAGCATTGGAGAAGTTGCAGTTGAATGATGCTTCTTTGCACTTTGAGCCAGAAACTTCTCAGGCGCTGGGTTTCGGTTTCCGTTGCGGATTCCTCGGGTTATTGCATCTGGATATTGTTCAGGAACGACTGGAGCGGGAATATGATATGGATCTTATTACCACTGCGCCGACAGTGGTTTATCAGGTTATCCTGCGTGATGGCAAGATTGTGGAGATTGAGAACCCTTCCAGACTGCCAGAACTGTCCAGCATAGAAGAAATCAGGGAGCCTGTTATTACTGCAACCATCTTGGTTCCCGAGGAATATGTTGGCACGGTGATGACATTGTGTACCGGTAAACGCGGAGTTCAGGAAAATATGCAGTATATGGGCAGGCAGGTCATGCTTGTTTATGAACTGCCTCTAAACGAGGTGGTAATGGATTTTTTTGATAAGTTGAAATCTGTAAGCCGTGGTTATGCTTCGCTTGATTACGAATTCAAGGAATTCAGAGCGGCTGATCTGGTTAAGCTCGACATACTGATCAATAATGAACGGGTGGATGCCTTATCCCTGATTGTGCATCGCGCCAGCAGTCAACAACGTGGGCGGGAGCTAGCGCAGAAAATGCGTGAGCTTATTCCGCGACAAATGTTTGATATTGCGGTGCAGGCAGCTATAGGTGCCCATATTGTGGCGCGTGAAAATGTCAAGGCATTACGTAAAAATGTACTGGCGAAGTGCTACGGTGGAGATATTACGCGTAAACGCAAGCTGCTGGAAAAACAGAAAGCAGGGAAAAAACGCATGAAACGGGTCGGTAATGTTGAAATTCCACAAGCAGCGTTTCTTGCTATCCTTCAGGTGGATGGTAAGTAAACAATACTGATGAATGAGGTGTTTAATATGTTGATCAGTATATCTTTAGATCAGATAAGTACCGAGGTACTATGAATTTTCCTTTGGTGTTGCTTGTTTTATTGGTGGTTACAGGTGGAATTTGGTTGCTTGATTATTTAATACTGCGACACCAGCGTACTCCTGATAATGTTGAGCCATGGTGGATTGAGTACCCTAAAAGTTTTTTCCCCATTATTCTAGTTGTATTTTGTTTGAGATCGTTTCTGGTAGAGCCTTTTAAAATACCTTCCGGTTCCATGATACCGACCTTGCTGGTGGGGGATTTTATATTGGTTAACAAGTACACCTACGGGATCAGATTGCCTGTAGCAAACCTGAAAATTATCAATATGAATGAGCCCAAACGAGGCGAGGTCATGGTATTCCGCTTTCCAGAAGATCCATCTATCGACTACATCAAGCGGGTGATTGGTATACCAGGGGATACGGTGACCTACCGAAATAAACAGCTGAGTATCAATGATGTTCCCATTCGATTGGAGCCAGCCGGCGACTACAAGTATATTGAATCCGGCTTGGCATATATTTATACACAGCGGTTTAAGGAGAGCATGGATGGTAACGAGTATAATGTATTGATTAATAAGGAAATGCCTGATATACAATTATCCGCTGTCCATCATTTTCCCAACCGGGAAAATTGTACTTTTGACCGAACAGGTTTCTCATGCAAAATCCCGGAAGGTAATTATTTTACTTTAGGTGATAATCGCGATGGCAGCAGTGATAGCCGCTATTGGGGGTTTGTGCCAGAAGATCATATTGTTGGTAAAGCTTTCCTGATCTGGTGGAATTTTAATGATCTGAGCAGGATAGGTACGCTAATCAAGTAATGATTTGAATCTTTAGTATGCCGCAGGAGACATTTATGTATTCATCATTATATTCCTCGACAAACAGAGGGCAGCAAGGGATAAGTCTACCCGGGCTACTGACATGGTCTGTAGCAATTATACTGATGGCCATTCTGGGGATGAGATTGATCCCTTCTTTCATTGAGTTTGCTGCTGTCAAGCGAGCGTTAGTGACAATTGCCAGTGACTCCGAGCTGCGGGATGCGGGTGCTCGTGAAATACGTTTGGCTTTTGATAAACGTGCTGCTGTGGATGATATAAAATCCGTAAACGGGAGTGATATTGTTATCAGAAAGCAGGACGAGCAGCTAATATTGAACATTAGTTACATAGTTAAAAAGCCTTTATTTGCAAACCTTTCGCTACTGATCGATTTCGATGCAGCCAGTGATCGATGACCAGATCCAAATTTACTTCGCAAGGCATAAAGAGTAAACATACAAAAAAATTGAAAAAACAGGATTACACTGTTTTTTCCCAAAAACTGGGCTATACCTTCAAACAACCTGATTTGCTTCAGGAGGCATTGACTCATCGCAGCCTCGGTTTTCCGAATAATGAACGTCTTGAGTTTCTTGGGGATAGTGTGCTGAACTGTGCGGTATCAACGCTACTGTTCAAACGTTTCCTGCTATTGCCGGAAGGAGATTTGACAAGATTACGTGCAAATTTCGTCAACCAAGACGCTTTGCATCAACTTGCATCTGCTCTGGGTATTGGCGAATTAATTTTACTTGGTGATGGCGAGCGCAAGAGTGGTGGGCATCAACGCCCCTCTATTTTGGCGAATGCAATGGAAGCCATTATCGGAGCAATCTATCTCGAAAGTGGATTTGAAAAAGTTGATCAGGTGATTGTTGCGCTCTATGATCCTCTGTTAAAGCAGCTGGATCCTGATGTTTTTGGTAAAGATCCCAAGACTCTGTTACAAGAATATCTGCAGAGTCGGAAAGTGGATTTGCCTGAGTACAGCATGCTTTTGACACGTGGCGATGCACATGCGCAGATCTTTCATGTGGAATGCGCCATTCCCGAATTTGCTATTCGCACAAGTGGTGAAGGAACCAGTCGTCGTCGAGCTGAACAGGAAGCTGCACGTCGAGCTTATAAACTTGCTGTAGTGAGACATTAGAGCAACCTCATATCCATCGTAACCTTATACATTTCTTTGAACAACCTGAGTTCTCTTCATCCAGGCAGAACTTTATTATGAGCGCATCTGGTTACAAAGCGGGCTATATATCTATTGTGGGGCGCCCCAATGTTGGTAAATCAACCCTGTTGAATCATTTGATTAAACAAAAGATCAGCATTACTTCCAGAAAAGCGCAAACCACCCGTCATCGGATTCATGGAATATTGACAGATGTACAATCACAATTTATTTTTGTAGATACGCCCGGTTTTCAGATGCGTCATCGCAGCCAGCTTAATCAGGTAATGAACCGGGTTGTTCTGCAAAGTATGCAGGATGTGGATGTCATCTTGTTCGTACTTGAGGCTGGGCGGTTTGGCCGAGAAGATGAGCAGGTTCTTGAGCAATTGCCTGGGAATCTTCCTGTGATTCTGGTGATAAACAAAATTGATTTACTACCGGATAAACTACAATTGCTCCCATTCATACAAAAAATGGCTGATTTGTTCAATTTTGCAGATATTGTTCCAGCAAGTGCATTGCAAAACAGACAGTTATCGGATCTGACTGAAGCTGTTCGTCACTATTTGCCTGAAAATCCACCTGTGTTTGCTGAAGATGAAATTACAGATCGCAGTGAACGGTTTTTGGCAGCGGAATTACTGCGCGAAAAAGTTTTTCGGCAAATCGGTGAAGAGGTACCTTACTCGGTTAGTGTGATCATCGAACAGTTCGCTGTGGAAGGCAATTTGCGACGTATCCATGCCTGTATTCTGGTGGAGAGAGAGAACCAGAAAGCTATCATTATAGGCAAGCAGGGGAAAAAACTGAAGGATATGGCTACGCAGGCACGTAAGGACATGGAGGTGCTGTTTGATGGCAAAGTCTATCTGGAGGTATGGGTCAAGGTAAAATCTGGCTGGGCAGATGATGCTGTTGCGCTGAAGAGTATGGGGTATGAATAGGAAGAAAAATTGTCGTTGCAGATTATCTGGCACATGCCCCAACCGGGTTTGTAGATCAGCTGATTTGTAAAAGATTAAAAAAGCAATTTAAAACGACTGGGAGAACTGAATAATCATGATAGCTCTGGGTGTCAATATCGATCATATTGCAACGGTGCGGCAGGCACGAGGTACGGTTTATCCCAGTCCGGTCGAGGCAGCTCTGGTTGCCGAGGAATCTGGAGCGGATGCAATTACGTTACATTTGCGTGAAGATCGGCGTCATATCCAGGAAGAGGATGTGATAATTCTGCGAGAACAGCTTAAAACCCGGATGAACCTGGAAAGTGCTGTAACAGAAGAAATGATCTCTTTTGCTTGCAAAATTAAACCGCATGATATCTGTCTGGTGCCGGAGCGTCGTGAAGAGCTGACTACTGAAGGTGGGTTGGATGTGATTCGGCACTTCGAGCAGGTAAGTGCCGCGTGCAAGCGCCTCACAGAAGCTGGAATTCGTGTTTCTCTGTTTGTTGATGCACGAGCTGATCAGATTGATGCAGCAGTCAGGGGAGGGGCGCCAGTGATTGAGCTGCATACCGGCCATTATGCAGATGCTGCAACGCCTGAGGCACAACAGGCTGAACTGGAAACAATCTGCAGTATGGCGGCCTATGCATTTAGTCAGGGATTACAGGTGAATGCTGGGCACAGCCTGCATTATCAGAACACCACGCCAATTGCATCCATCCCGGAGATAACCGAATTGAATATCGGCCATGCTATTGTCGCCCGGGCACTGTTTGTTGGTTTTGCCCAAGCTGTACGGGAAATGAAAACGCTGATACAAAAGGCGCGTGCATGATATATGGGATTGGTACCGATCTGGTTGATCTTGCCCGTATTGCGGGGTCGCTGGAGCGTTACGGAGAAAGATTTGCCAGACGCGTGTTGGCATATTCTGAGTGGTCAGAATATGTGAAACATACCAGGCCGGAAGTGTTTCTGGCAAAGCGTTTTGCTGCCAAGGAGGCTTTTTCCAAGGCAGTGGGCACAGGTTTGCGCGCCCCTGTCATGTTCGGGAATATTGCCGTTCAGCATGATACGCAGGGGAAACCTTATTTTCAATTTCATCAGGAACTGACTGATTGGATAGGACAGCGCGGTATTGTCAGTCATCATCTTTCCATTAGTGATGAGCTAACACTGGCAAGCGCCTTTGTGGTATTAGAAAAATAAATATGTTTCTTGGCCCGTTGATGCTCGACATAGTGGGCACAACGTTAACTGAAACGGATCGTGTTCGGTTGAGTCACCCGCTTGTTGGTGGCGTTATTCTGTTTGCACGAAATTATGAATCACCAGCACAGCTATCTGAATTAACCGCATCCATTCATGCATTGCGTTCTCCTCCTCTATTGATTGCTGTGGATCAGGAAGGTGGCAGGGTACAGCGTTTCCATAACGGCTTTACGCGTTTGCCGCCAATGCGCACGCTGGGAGAAATCCAGGACAGAAATCCGGATCTGGCGCTTCATCTGGCTCGACAGATTGGTTATGTACTGGCTGCAGAGCTCAAGGCTTGTGGGGTTGATGTAAGTTTTACACCTGTACTTGATCTTGATTACGAACAAAGTAGTGTGATTGGTGATCGTGCTTTTTGTCGTGAGCCACAAGTTGTTGCTGAACTGGCTCATGCCTTGATGAGTGGTTTGCAGTCGGCGGGAATGGTGGCGGTAGGTAAACATTTCCCTGGCCATGGTGCAATCCGGGCGGATACCCATATTGAAACTGCTATTGATTCTCGCTATTACACGGATATTGAAAAGAAAGATCTGATCCCTTTCCGCCGGATGATTGATGCAGGGCTTTCCGGCATCATGGTCGCGCATGTTATTTATCCGGCCATTGATCCGAACCCGGCAGGTTTTTCCAGCAAGTGGCTGAGGGATATTTTGCGGAACGAGCTGGGATTTGGGGGTTGCGTTTTCAGTGATGACCTGTGTATGCAGGCTGCCAGAAATTATGGCAGTATCACTCGCCGGGCGGAGCAAGCCTTGCAAGCAGGATGCAACATGATATTGATATGTAACGATCCTGATTCGGCAGACGAATTGTTGGCATCTCTACAATGGGAATTTTGGGCTGTTGATACGGCCAGGTTGGAACATATGCGTGGGCAGCAAACAGTTCATTCCATGGCGCAGTTGCATGAAATGGAGCGATTCATTCGGGCGACAGAAGAGATCAGCAGAATCAGTCTGGCCAATATCAACGTATCCGTGTGAGAATTGAATTTTTATCGTTCCGGGGTAATTCAGACCGGATTTCTCAACGAGCAATTTTTGTCACTTAATTGATATGGATAATATATTCGATGTAGCAGTTATCGGCGCGGGGCCTGGCGGCTATGTAGCAGCTATCCGCTGTGCGCAGCTCGGGCTCAACACAATATGTATTGATGACTGGAAGAATGAGCAGGGCAGATCAAGCTTGGGGGGTACCTGCCTTAACGTGGGCTGTATTCCTTCCAAAGCACTGCTTGAGTCTTCCGAGAATTTCGCGCGTGCGGGACATAAATTTGCGGAACACGGCATTAAGCTGGATGGATTATCGATAGATGTTCCAGCCATGATTGCTCGCAAAGATAAGATCGTCAAAGCCTTTACTGGCGGGATTGGCATGCTGTTCAAGAAAAATAAAGTGACTGCCTTGCATGGTTGTGGCGTACTGCAAAAGCGCGGTAACGACGATGATGGCTGGGAAATACGAGTAAAGACAGACGAGAAGGAGCAGTCGGTACGCGCCAGGCATGTCATCATCGCGACAGGTTCTGTTCCTCGCTCTCTGACAGTAGCGCCAGTTGACGAGGTTAATGTACTTGATAATGCAGGCGCTCTGGCGTTGCAACAAACTCCTGGGAAACTTGCCATTATCGGTGCAGGGGTGATTGGCTTGGAACTCGGAAGTGTCTGGCGCAGGCTGGGAGCAGAAGTAACAATACTGGAAGCTCAAACTGATTTCCTGCCAGCAGCAGATGAACAAGTCGCAAAGGAAGCATACAAGGCGTTGACGCGCGAAACCGGACTTGTCATTCATACCGGGGTTGAGATTAAATCAACTCATGCGGGCAAGGATAATGTGAAAATAGAATATGCCGATCGTGACAAGAACGTACAGAGCCTGAAGGTTGACAAACTCATCGTGGCTGTGGGGCGTGTTCCCAATACTGTAGGTTTGGGAGCTGAAGAAGCAGGATTACAGCTGGATGAGCGCGGGTATATTGGCGTGGATAAATTTTGCCGAACCAGTTTGCAAGATGTATATGCAATTGGAGATGTTGTAAGAGGGCCAATGCTGGCGCATAAGGCTTCTGAAGAAGGGGTTGCTGTTGCGGAGCGGATAGCGTCAAACCAGCAAGGAGCATCCGATTCAACTGCGCATATTGATCTCGGAATGATGCCATGGGTGATTTATACTGCACCGGAGATTGCCTGGGTGGGAAAAACCGAACAGGCGCTGAAGGCAGAAGGTGTTGCCTACAAGACAGGGCAGTTTCCGTTCATGGCTAACGGACGTGCTCGCGCACTAGGGGAAACAGCAGGGTTTGTTAAAGTTCTGGCGGATGCAGAAAGTGATCGTATCCTCGGCGTGCATATGGTAGGTCCTTATGTATCTGAAATGATTGCCGAAGCTGTGGTCGCTATGGAGTTTTCTGCTAGTAGCGAGGATCTGGCGCGTATCGTACACGCTCATCCATCACTTTCCGAATCGCTGCATGAAGCTGCATTAGGTGTGGCTAAACGAACCATTCATATCTGATTTTCGAAATGCTGGTCTGGATTTTCTGGGAATAAACGGTATGAAACTGCTGTTTCTTGGTTTGCTGCTGATCCCGGTGTCTGTATTTGCAGCAGCGGACAATGGGAAACAGATTCTTGACATGGAAGCTGCCATTGCGCAACAGCAACAGGAGCAGCAGATTTTGTTCCAGCAGTTTCAAATGCTTCAGGAATTGCGACGCCACGAGATCACGCAGGACGATCAAGTCGCCCCGGCCGGAAGTGACATGATTACCAGTGGCGAAGCGCCAAAGTATGAGGATTTGGCCGAACAGCGTAAGGAACGTACCGAAAGGATACACCGTTATACGGATGAGCTGAACGAACTCTACACGCGCTATCAGGAAACAGAAAATGAAAGACGAGCGCTAATCGAACAGCTGAACGGGTTGAAACCGGGTGAAGATACTTCAGCAGAATAAAAGAAATAATATACGGATAAACTGGCGCTAAAAACGAAAAACTCGTTATCTTGCGACAATTCTCTGGTTATTTTTTCTGAGCCAAAAAATTAATGAGATTGTTTCTAATTTATCAGGAGGTTACTAATGAATTTTAAAAAAATGACCGATGAGGAACTGATATCCACCCGGGATGAGGTCGATGCATGGTGTGCCAGGCATACTCAATCAATCTGGAGCGGGCGTAAAGGGTATGCGGTAGGGTTGCTCGGTGTCTTTGGTGTTTCAACTGGAATCGTGTTTTTGCTGTTTGATGGCTTTGAACCAGTAAGCTTAGTACCTATCCTGCTGGGAGGTGTTGTCTGCTTAATGTGGTACAAAGTAAAACAACAACATAAAAATAACAGTAATTTTCTGGAAGGAGTCAAAGAAGAGATCACTCGGCGTACAAAGAAAACTGAGAAGGCTACAAAAAAATAGATTTTGGGAAATCCATGTTGCAATTGAGTTCAGGGGAGCTCAAGCGATAATTGCGAGATATCTGCTCTGGGTATTCGGACAGGTAGAGAAAGACGCAGAGTGTGTAAAACCTTCCGGGCCGTTGCACGGCAGACTGTCAATTTTCCCCCGTAGATTCCCACAACCCGAGGGTATTTCGGATGATCACATTGCAGATATGTTTCACGTGAGCGATTAAAAGGGGTGCTCCCGGACTCCGGTAGTATACGCAGGCCGGCAAAGCGCTCCCGGATTGTGATGTAGTGATCCGGGAAATAATAACGAAAACAACCAAGCAGATAGACCTCTTCTGTCATCAGAGGAGATACCTTCTCAGGTTCTCCTTTGAATACCGTCTCGGTTGTACCCAACAAAATATGTTGTTTCCATGGCAAGGCAAAAATAGCTCTCCGATCCTGTGGTGATTCAAGGTAATAACAGCCCCTATTCAGTTGTCCGTTTAGCACCAGATGAGTACCTTGTACCAGCTCTATCGGGTAGGCTGGTGGGGGAGGTGAGATGCGTTCTGCTACTTGGTTGATCCAGGGGCCGGCAGCATTGATGAGTACACTCGCCGTACATTGATAAGCCTGATTATTTTCCAAAAATTCAATTTCACAGGTGTCTCCGGAAATTCTGGCACGAGTGAATTCTGCCGGGCAGCGTAATTCTGCGCCTAGTGATAAGGCAGAATGCATGATTGCCCGGGTAAGCGCCTGATCATCAGTCTGAGCATCCCAATACTGGAAGACATGTTTGAGTCCGCGCGTGGAGAGGCCGTCTAATTCTCCCCATTTTCTCTGGGGTATGGAGCAAAAGCCGGCACCTTTGCCGAATCCCGCCAGTAGAGCGTAAAGACTGAGTCCTGCACGAATGGTTAGTGAGTCACGCGATGCCTGTTGGTAAATAGGAAGATAAAAGGGTTGCAATCTGATCAGTGAAGGAGCAAGACGCAGCAGTTCTGCGCGTTCCTTCAGACTTTCCCGCACCAGGCCGAATTGGCCACTTTCCAGATAACGTAGGCCACCATGAATCAATTTACTTGAACGGCTCGAAGTACCCGCTGCCAAAGCAGTTTTTTCCAGCACCAGTACGCTGTAGCCACGTGCAGCCGCCGCTTGTGCAACAGCAACGCCTTGAATTCCTCCTCCAACAATTATGAGGTCGTAATGATTGGTTGCAGACATGGCCCCGGTTCAAGATGCAAGTAAAGTACCAATAGTGTCGGTTTCAATCAGTGTAATGCCGGCCTTTGCATAGTCGAACGCTGTGTTGTAATCATCAACTGTGTAAATTACCCATTGCCATGATCCGGGCCAGAGCTGATCCAGATTTTCAGGTAGACAACGGATGCTGCTAAACAAGTAATCTGGCTGTAGGCGTGCGGCCATGGTTGACTGCTTGTCTGTCCAATCTTCAATAATCCAGCCAACTCTGTATATCTGACGTGATTTGATCAGCGCTATCGCTTCCCAGTCGAAGGAAATCAGGACGCATTGTTCACGCACCGAGTCAATAATTGGAAGAATTGCAGCTATCGTCTTGCTCAAACCAAGCCGGGCAATACTTTCAGATTTGATTTCAATAAATGCAGTAACTTGAGAGTGTTGTACCAAATACTGACAAAATTCTGCCAGGCGAGGAATCGGAGCAGATCTTGTGGAGTCTGGGTAAGGAATCGTCAGTATGTCGATTTCATCATCCCTCAGCTCGGTTAAATAAGCATTGTATCCAGTTAACCGTCTGAGATTATCGTCATGACAGAGGTATGGAGTAAGTTGGCAGCTTAGTTGAATATCAATTTCAATATAATGAGCGCCCGCCTGGATTGCTGCTTGAATTCCGGGCATGGAATTTTCCGGATACAATGCGGGATATCCCCGATGAGCAACGAAACTAGGAATATTATGCGCCATAGCAGAAGAGTCAATTTGATTTCCGATAGAGTTTACTCTCTATCCCATTGGATTGCGATGCCGCCCGGTAAAGAATGGGCTGTTCAGGAACCATTCAGTTTCAGGAGGATATGATGTACAAAAAAGATGCCCCTTTTAGTATAGTTCTGCCGGTTCTGATTGCAGCCGTTTTATTGATTCCGTTTGTAATGAATTTTCTTGCGCATGCTTGGTTTGGGGAGAGGCATTTTCCTCCGCTCGTAATGATGAAACTACCTGCAGATAGTTCGATAATTACCTTGCCGCGTGAGGTAAAGCAATTTAAGCCTTTTGAAATCACGCTGCGACTGGATACCAAAGAGCTGGCGCTGCGTATCAATGATATGGTTAAGAAATCACTTCCTGGAACTGAATTGCAGGATATTCATGGTGAGGTTTTTCCTGAGATGCGTGCCGGGATAACCGGCGATGAGTTTTCTATTAATCCACCGGAGCCGCAGGCTCAATTTTTTTCCGGCCAGGATGAGACGCACTGGTCGTGGATCATCACGCCGGAGGAAGAGGGACGTTACGAACTGTCGCTCAAACTGTATCTGCAGACAACTGAAACAACTCATGAGCATCCACAGATTGTCGATTTGGCTGGAATCCAGCTATTTGTGAAAAAGAATCCGCAAGCATGGATGCGCACCTACGGCATCTGGTATATGGCCCTCATGTTGTTAATAGCAGGATGGTGGTGGAAAAAACGCCAGATAAAAAGACGGAAATCAGATCAGGACGCTTCTGATTAAAGACCACATGAATGCGTACTGTATTTCTCGAAACAAAATGTCAGGTCTATAAGATAGTGAATGCTTATTTCCTTCGCGATGCGCCATGATAAATATTGCACTGCTACTTCTCCACAGAGTCGGCACCTTGACCTTGGAGTGATAGCAAAATCATGCACTTGCAGTATTGTACTTCTCGACATCATTGGATAGCTACACCTTGGTCATGTTTCTTGTGATTATTACAACTCTGTCTGTAATGATCACTCGTAGAAAACCTAACCAAAAGATATCCTAACGATATAAATGGCTGATTTAACTGTTTTATGTGCAATCCGTGTGATTGATAACTTTATGTGGGTACTGTTGTTGAAGTATGAATAACCATCATTTTTCGTATGTGTAATATTTTTTTCTCATGGGTTTTGTGTGGCCTGACTTTATTTATATTGAATTGTTCGGTTCTGGCAGCAGGTGGCAGCTATACCGTTGCAGATATTCAGCGCATGGGGTTGCAGGCCAATGGCCTGTTGCAGGCAGCACGTTCACAGGTTGATATTGCACAGGCGGGAGTAACCAGTGCATCGGCATTTCCCAACCCGGAAATAACCTTCATGGCCGGGCCTGATAGTCAGCGACTGCCAGAGATCGATACCGGACCATCTTCCATGCAGCGGCAGGTAACCGTCAGCCAGCCACTGGAAAATCCATGGGTGCGACGTGCCCGTATCAGGGCGGCAGAGTCCGGTGTTGAAGCCAGTCGCGCAAATCTGGAGCAGACCCGAGCAGATCTGGCGGCACAACTCCGGGTACATATCTATGAATTTCTGTTACGACGTGGCTTGGCAGAAATGGAATCGGATATTTTCAATTTGATGGGAGAAATTCAACGCCGCATCAAACTAAGTGTTGAATCGGGTGAAGTTGCCCGATTTGAGCTGATTCGGGCCGATACCGAGGTGATGACAGCGGCCAGCAGAAAAGAAGCAGCATTGTTGAATACAGAGCGGGCACGTATTGCCTTGTTGCAATTGACAGCGGGTGCTTTGCCTGCCGAATTTGATGTTGCTGCTTCACTCGGCGATCCGGTTGAATTGCCTTCACTGGAGATGTTGCGTACGGAATTACCCGCTACAAACCCGGAAATTCAGCGGCTGGAAGCAGAGCAGGATCGCACACGTTTACGTATTGATCAGGAGCGCGCTTCTGTGCTCCCGTCCGTGGATATTCTGTACAGCAATTATCAGGACAGGCAATTTACATCGAATATTGCCGGATTGAGCGTTCGCATCCCATTGTTTTATCAGCGACGAGGTGAAGTTGATGCGGCAGTTTCAGATGCGGCCAGGGTACGCGAAACACTCGACTATCGTCGCTACGAGATCGGCCGGTTGCTGGAGTCTGCCTGGCAGGCCATGGAGATTGCCAGGCGCAGGGTAGAGATGTTCGAAGGCGGCATCGTCAAGGAAGCGAAAGCTGCGCTGCGCGTGGCGGAAGCTGCTTTCCGGTTGGGAGAAAGAGGTTTTATCGAGGTGCTGGATACTCAACGGGTGCTGCGTAATGCGCGCTCGGAATTATTGCAGGCCCAGTTTGAATTGCAGACGGCAGCAGCAGAGATAGATCGGCTGCGAGCGCATTATCCACAGGAGTAATCTTTCCCAATGAGTTTCCAGATACAAATCATTGCAGTTGTTTTTACATTCGTAGTGCTTTCTATTTCGGGTTGCAGCAGCAAAGAAGAGCAGGATTCCCCAGAAAAACATGTTAAAGCGGAATCGGTTGATTCCCATACAATTTTTCTCAGGCCGGATTTGCGTCAAAGAGTTGAAACCGGTAAACCGTTTCTTGCTGATATCTCTGAAAAGCTGCATGTTCCCGGTCAGATTAAGGTGAATGAGACGAAACTTGTTCAGGTGGGAGCCAGTTTTACCGGAAGAATCGTCGAGGTTTATGCGCATTTGGGAGATAGTGTCGCAGCTGGTGCTAAATTGGCCAGGATTACAAGTCCGGAATTAGTACAGGCGCAATTGGCTTATCTTCGTGCGAATTCATTGGCCGTTCTGGCAGAGCGTGCTTCCATGCGTGCCAGACAGCTGTTCACTGAGGATGTCATTAGTGCCGCCGAGCTGCAGCGCCGAGAATCGGAATCGCAGGTTTCAAATGCTGAACTGAGTGCGGCCAAGGATCAATTACTTTTACTGGGAGTAAACAATCAGGCAATACAAGATCTGACCCGCCGTGGGCAGATTCTTCCATCTGTTGTGATTACTGCTCCGCGCAGTGGCACGGTTATTGTGCGTAATGTAGCACTTGGACAAGTAGTGCAGCCATCGGATCAATTATTTACTCTGGCTGATTTATCTGAGCTGTGGGTGGTGGGGGATGTTCCGGAATACGCTGCGCATTTTGTCGAGCAGGGGCAACATGTGGAAGTTCGTGTGCCGGCACTGGGTGATACAAGTTTTGACGGGACTATCATTTTCGTATCCGATATTGTTAATCCGTTGACGAGGACAGTTACTGTCCGTACTGAGGTGGATAATCCTGAGCGTAAGCTAAAGCCGGATATGCTGGCTACGGTTCATATTGATGAGCATGCGCGTGAACGTCTCGTCATCCCGGAAGGCGCAGTGGTGCGTGAGCATAATGAAGATCACGTATTTGTCGCCCGAGAAGATGGCGGTTTCACATTAACCCAAGTGAAGTTGGATGAACTAGTTAATCAGATGAGGCCTGTTCTGGAAGGATTAACACCAGATCAGCTGATTATTGTGAAGGGAGCCTTCCATCTGAATAACGAGCGTAAACGCAAGGATCTGGAATAGCGATGATTATTTCTCTGGTACGCGCCATGCTGGCGCAGCGTTTGGTAGTCATCGTGGTTGCACTGATTCTGATGGGATTTGGTCTGTATGCAGCACAGCGTTTGTCGGTTGATGCTTTCCCGGATGTCACCAATGTTCAGGTGCAGATTGCAACCGAGGCGGTCGGCCGCAGTCCGGAGGAAATAGAGCGGCTGGTGACTATTCCACTGGAAATTGCTATGACCGGGATGCCCGGACTGGAGGAAATGCGTTCTTTGAACAAGAGCGGCTTATCTATCATTACACTGGTATTTACCGATGCAACTGATGTTTATTTTGCTCGGCAACTGGTGATGGAGCGGTTGCTGGAAGTGGCCAGTAAAATGCCAGCCGGAATTACGCCGCGTTTGGGTCCGGTTTCCACAGGATTGGGCGAGGTGTATCAATACACGATAGATCATCCCGATGACGGGGAACGAGCGCTGACCGTGGAAGAGCTGACTAAGCGGCGCATTGTGCAGGACTGGATTGTCCGGCCAATGTTGCGTTCAATTCCCGGGGTGGCGGAAATCAATTCTCAAGGTGGGTACGTCAAGCAATATCATGTGCTGACGAATCCCAATAAGCTGCGTCACTATGACTTGACATTGGAGCAGGTAGAAAAAGCCATTGCAGAAAACAATGCCAATGCCAGTGGCGGGATTCTGCCGACAGGCAGTGAGCAGTACCTCGTCAAGGGCGTTGGGCTGATCCGTACACTGCAGGATATCGGCAATATTGTGTTGTCCGAGGAGCGTGGTGTACCCGTGTTCGTGCGTGATGTTGCGGAAGTGAAACTAGGCACGGAAGTGAGAGCAGGGGCCATCATCAAGGGCGGATATACGGAATCTGCTTCCGGAATCGTGTTGATGATAAGGAGCGGAAATGCCAAGGAGATCGTAGGGCGAGTCAAGGCAAAAGTAGCCGAGATCAATGAACAAAATCTGTTACCGGATGGATTGCAGATTGTTCCATATTATGATCGGACTGACTTGGTTGATGCTGCTTTATGGACAGTCAGCAAAGTGCTGATGGAAGGTATTTTTCTGGTTATTATCGTACTGTTCATCTTTCTGGGAGATGTGCGCTCCAGTCTGATCGTAGTGGCAACATTGGTAGTTACGCCCTTGCTGACATTCATGGTGATGAATCATCAAGGTATCTCCGCCAATCTGATGTCGCTGGGCGGGCTTGCAATTGCAATCGGATTGATGGTTGATTCGACCGTAGTCGTGGTGGAGAATGTCTTTCATCGGCTGGGCCATAGCGACAGTGCTCGTGAGTCACGCACGCATGCTATTGGTGAAGCTGTGGCCGAAGTAGGGACGCCGGTAATTTTCGGGATCTGTATTATTATTCTGGTTTTCCTGCCACTGATGACGCTACAGGGTATGGAAGGCAAATTGTTCAGCCCGTTGGCCTTTACGATTGCGATTGCCCTGGCGATTTCCCTGATCGTTTCGCTGACTTTGTCTCCGGTACTTTGTGCCTATGTTCTGAAGGGCGGGACTGCTGAACATGATACCTGGGTCATTGCCGGATTGAAGAAAGCCTATCGATCCCTGCTTAACACTGCTCTTAAGAGAGGGGGAGTCACAGTTATCACCGCACTGGGGTTGCTGTTGCTGTCTTTCATGTTGTTTCCATTTCTGGGGAAATCATTTATTCCTACCTTGCAGGAAGGTGCATTAACACCGCAGATTAACCGGGTGGCTTCGATTTCTCTGTCTGAAGCAATTGAAATGGAAATGGAAGCAATGAAGGCTATCTCACAGGTGCCGGGGGTGAAAAGTGTCGTATCCAAGCTGGGACGGGGTGAATCACCTGCTGATCCAGCCGGGCAGAATGAATCTGATCCGATGGTGACGCTGGATCCCAATTCCGGGCGAACCCAAGACGAAGTGGATGATGATATCCGAAAATTGCTGGAAGTACTGCCTGGTGTCAATATTGTTCTGTCGCAACCGATTGCGGAAAGAGTGGATGAAATGGTGACCGGTGTACGCTCTGAAATTGCCGTAAAAATTTTTGGGGATAACCTGGATAAATTACGCGAGCTGTCAGAACAGATCGCCCGCATCCTGCGTACTGTCCCCGGAGCACAGGATATCCGGATCGAACGCCTTTCCGGTCAGCAGTCGCTGACTATTGATATTGATCGTAACGCCATTGCGCGTAACGGCATCAATGTTGCTGATGTGCACGAGCTGATTGAGACTGCTGTAGGTGGCCGTGAAGTAAGTATTTTGTACGAGGGTGAGCGACGTTTTTCTATTGTAGTGCGTTTTCCACAACATTTCCGTGATAGCATCGAGAGTATCCGTAATCTATTGTTGCGCGCGCCGGATGGAGTGACCGTGCCTTTGTATACCGTTGCTAATATCAGCATTGTTGATGGTCCGGCGCAAGTTTCACGTGAAAATGCCAAGCGCCGTGTAGTAGTTGGTTCAAACGTTGAAGGCCGTGATTTAGGCGGCTTTGTGGCAGAGGTACAGGAGCGGATTGCTAAGGAGGTAAAACTGCCGGATGGCTATTTTTTCGAATGGGGCGGGCAGTTTGAGAATATGGAGCGTGCGATGAATACACTTTCGATTATCGTTCCTGTAACGATTGCTGCCATTTTCTTTTTGTTGTTCATGCTGTTCAACTCTATCAAACTGGCAGCTCTGATTATTCTGGTACTGCCATTTGCATCAATAGGTGGCGTATTCGGCCTGTTTGTTACCGGTGAGTATTTGTCGGTACCAGCTTCGGTTGGTTTTATCGCATTGTGGGGAATAGCGGTGCTGAACGGGGTGGTGCTGATTTCCTATATCCGGAAGTTGCGCGATGAAGGCGTCAGTGTCAAGGACGCTGTCATCAGAGGATGTGAGCAGCGTTTTCGTCCAGTGCTGATGACAGCTACCGTAGCGATGCTTGGGCTGGTTCCATTCCTGTTTGCAACTGGACCGGGTTCAGAGGTACAGCGGCCCCTCGCCATTGTGGTAATCGGCGGGTTGATTACTTCCACATTACTTACGCTGGTGGTGTTACCCGTGCTGTATCGCCGATTTGATCCTCCTCCGGTGACGCAGCAGTAAAAGTTTCACTCTGAGAACCTGTTCAATATCTCACTGAGAGGTGTATTACGGCGTTGAAATTGAATTCAAAATGCACATACACTTCAAGTATGCTCTGCTTTCTCGTTCAATTTTGCCTTGCACCGCGTTCCTTGATCAAGACCTTGAACAGGTTCTGAAGGATCGTCACAATATATATACCAGCTAGTGGATTTTATCCTGGTTAGAGTGACCCAGAAAACCGCCAGATTGGTGATTCCAAAGCCGGGCATAAAGCCCGTTGAGTGCCAGTAGCTCGGTGTGGCAACCCTGCTCAACGATGCGGCCGTTATCTAATACGATCAGCCGGTCCATTGTGGCAATGGTGGAGAGGCGATGAGCAATGGCGATCACAGTTTTGTTTTGCATTAACTCGTGCAGGCTTTGCTGGATACTGGCTTCGATATCGGAATCCAGCGCAGAAGTTGCCTCATCCAGAATCAGAATCGGCGCATTCTTTAGCAGCACCCGGGCAATAGCGATACGCTGGCGTTGTCCGCCTGACAGATTGACTCCACGCTCACCCACCATGGCGTCATATCCTCTGCGGCCGTGAATATCAACCAGATCCTGGATAAATCCGTGTGCATGCGCTTGCTGTGTGGCCAGTCGTATTTCTTCTTCGGTTGCATCGGGCCTGCCAAACAGAATATTTTCACGAATAGAGCGGTGTAGTAATGAAGTGTCTTGCGTAACAATAGCGATGCTGGCGCGCAGACTTTCTTGTGTCACAGTCTGGATATCCTGTTGGTCGATCTGAATACTGCCCTGTTGGATATCATAAAAACGTAGTAGTAGATTGATTAAAGTTGATTTACCGGCCCCGGAAGGGCTGACGAGACCAACCTTTTCGCCAGAGCTGATATGAAGATCAAGTGCCTCAAAAATACGGTGATCTTCATTCTTGATGTTGTTGTGATAGGAAAATTCAACCTGGTTGTAGTCGATCGCACCGTGGGTAACGGATAGTGGCACGGCACCGGGAGCATCCGTCACTGCATGCGGTTTGGCCAGCATGTTTATTCCATCCTGCACGATGCCGATGTTCTCGAATAATTCCCCAACTTCCAGCATAATCCAGTGAGACATCCCGGTTAGGCGGATGGCAAGACTCAGTGCAATGGCTATTGCACCAGTGCTGATGCTGCCGTCGAGCCACAGAGCAATTCCCAATGCGCCGATTGCAAAGACGGACAGCATGTTATTGATCCACACGCAGGTATTCAGCCAGGTCACTAGGCGCATTTGTGGATGCACAGTATCCAGAAATTCCTGCATGCCGTCCCGGGCGTAGTCAGATTCCCGTCGAGTGTGAGAAAAGAGCTTGAGTGTGAGGATATTGGCATAGCTGTCCACAATGCGCCCGGTCATGTTTGAGCGGGTATCTGCCTGAATTTTTGAGATACTTTTGAGTTTGGGGATGAAGTGACGCAGGATGCATAAATACACCGCCAACCAGATAATCAGCGGTATGCAGAGGCGAATGTCCGCATTTGCAATCAGCAGTAATGCCGTTGCAAGGTAGACGGTGACAAACAGCAAAACATCCAGAGTTTTGATGATTGTTTCGCGCACAGCCAAGGCTGTTTGCATGACCTTGGTTGCGATACGCCCGCTGAATTCATTCTGGAAGAAAGCGTAACTTTGATCAAGCAGATAGCGATGGGACAGCCAGCGAACGACCATGGGGAAATTTCCCATTAGAGACTGGTACAGAATCACTGAGTGGAAGAAAACAATAATCGGCATCAGTATCAGGATGAAAAGCGACAGTCCCAGCAAGGCCAACCTTTCCTGTTGTAAAAATGCTTGAGGGTCTTTCTCGGCCAGCCAGTCCACAATCGTTCCCAGCACACCAAACAGCATGGCTTCGCCAACGGCCACACAAAATGTGGCGATTGCCAGTAGCAGGAAGTAGATTCCTGAGCCTTGCATGTAGTGACGGCAGAACCGATAGAGTGTGGCAGGTGGTTCGGTAAGCTGGCCGGATGGAAAGGGGTTGATCAGGCGTTCAAAATAACGGAGCATAATTGTGTTTCAGAGAGGAGCTGTATAACGAAGGAATAACAGGTGCGCTGGCTGTTCGTGACGGCGCTCTTTTTCGAGATATTTTTATAACAGTGTAGCGGGGAGATTATATAGATTCTGCTATCGGTAATATGACCGAGAAAACAGTTCCTTTTGATATCTCACTGGATACATGCAGTTTCCCACCGATTTGTTCGACATATTCCCTGCTTTCAAACACGCCAATACCCATGCCAGCTGTTTTGGTTGTTTCAAAAGGGGCGAACAATTTCTCGCGGATAAATTGTTCACTCATGCCGTGTCCGTTATCCTCGATCTCTATTACAGCCCACCCCGGTTTTTTCCTGAGTCGCACCTCAACATATCCATCTTTGGGGGTTGCCTCGATTGCATTTTGTACCAGATGACCAAGCACGCGCTCCAGACGTGATGAATCGGCTTGTATATTTAGATTTAGATCGGTGATGTTAAGTACCGGCTTCGGTTCACAGAAGGATTTACTTTCAATGATCTGTTGCAGTAATTCATCCAGCGACAACAAAGAACCTTTTTCCTCATGCATGTTCCCGTTGCTGAGTTTTTCAAGTAAACGTTTCATTTTGTTGACGGATAGCGCTACGGTATCCAGCATATCCTGCTGAAATTCCGGGTTATCCCTATGTTTTTCCGCATTGGAAAGCAACAGCGAAAGCTGGGCAATCAGATTCTTGATGTCATGCACGATAAACGTAGACATGCGATTGAATGATTCAAACTGTCGTGCCGTGGAGAGTGCCTGGGTTGCTTCGTACTGCGCTAGATAACTTGCTGCCTGGCTTCCTGCCACTTTCAATAAGTCCCTGACTTCCCAATCAAACTTGATCGTACTTCTGGGTTCGGTCAGCACTACAAATCCCAGTAGCTCTCCATGCAATATCAGTGGCACTACCCAGCGTGCCTTGGGAATAGTGGGCAACCAGTCGGGTAATACCATGGCGGCGTATTGCTGCGGCCCGGAATCATGCTGATATAAATCAATTACCCAGGAACTTTCCTGCATAAACCGGCAGAAATGATTGTTAATTTCGACAGATGTATCAATGTATGGAATATTCCAGCGTGCGATCGGTTGATAGGCATGATTTTGTTCCGATTTGAACCACACTCCTCCAGCCGGGCTTTCAACCAGCTGAGCGAGTGATTTGATCACGCGAATCCTCAATTCTGTTTCTTCTTCAGATAGGGTGCGCGTAAAGCGTAGCCATTCTTCACGATAGTCATAGTTATAGCTGAAAAAATGCTTACTGATGAATACCTTGAGCCAGGAACGTGTCGTCCCGGAAAATAGTACAGTAATCAGCAGAACAATCGCACCGAACAGGAAAGTCAGCTGGAAGATCGTGCCCCAGGTCCCGCCCGAGAATCGGAGGTAATAACCGGCCGCAGCCATTAACAGCAGGTAAATAGCGGTACCAAATAGTGCTGTGGAGTAAAACAGGATGCGTCTTGAAACGGCAATGCCAACTGTCCATTTAGGGTTGCGCGCTGCCGAAAGTGCGATCAGGGGAACGATAAGTGTATTGACCCACCCCCGGGCAGCCCAGATATCAAGGCTTATTTTTCTGAACAATAACGCATCGCTGTACAAATAAAAATCATAAACAAATAGTCCTCCGATACCCAGGCAAATGAATTTAATCCCCCAGCGTTGTTCGTGGGGGGTGTTCCGATAATACTGCTCCACCAGAATCATGCCAATGATGGCCATTGCCACCCATGTAAGAAGCTCGAAGGAGGAACCAAGTTGATCCGGATTAGCACTGGCGGCGTGACTGAAAATGATTGTTTGTACTAGACAAACCAGGTAGAACAGAGCGATGGCAGTAACGGCCGGCCTGATTCTGGGGAAGGTTTTATTTGTTTTGCCGGACTGGAAAGGCCCCAGCAAGGTGATCAGGAATGTAGTCAGAGCAGCATTTCGTAATATTTCCAGTATTTGAGGCAGCAGAGGATCTGAATAGTCCCAATAGGATAATCCGGCGATTGTTGCCGCCCACATTGAGGATATGATGCAGGCAGTTGCCAGTAGCAAGCCATAAAGACGGCCTCGCCAACTGGTTATCAGCAGCATGAATAAAAAGAAAAAAGCAAGCGCTGCCGCAGCGTAACTTAGGGTCGTCATGACAGTCAGTACGGAGAGAAAATGTAGCTACCATCGTGATTACCGATACTCACCGGCTGCCTTTGCTCAGCAGTACGACACCTACGGTATTGATCAGTATGATGAAATCAAGAAACAGGCTATGGTTCTTGACGTAATACAGGTCATATTGAAGTTTTTCAATAGCATCTTCTACAGACGCTCCATAAGGATAGCGAACTTGTGCCCAGCCGGTAATGCCGGGTTTGATGCTATGTCGCAGGTTGTAGTATGGAACTTGTGCGCTGAGTATATCAACGAAGTGAGGACGTTCAGGCCGTGGCCCGACAAAACTCATTTCACCTCTAAGTACATTAATGATTTGCGGTAATTCATCAATTCTCAACTTGCGGATAATTTTCCCCACCCGCGTTACGCGAGGATCATCAGCCGTAGCCCACTGCGGTTTTCCACCTTTTTCCGCGTCGTTGAACATGCTGCGGAATTTGAAAACCATATAGGGTTTTCCGGCATGTCCCACTCTTTCCTGACGATAGAATATAGGCCGCCCATCTTCAATCAGAATCAGCAAAGCGGCCAGCAATATGACTGGCAACGTAACAATCAGCAACAACAGACTGGCAGTGATATCGAATAGGCGTTTGATCAGCGTTCTCAACGCCCCTTGTTTAAAACCACTGCCGAACACCAGCCAGCTGGGATAAAGTGAGTCCATTTGCAGATGACCGCACTCCCTTTCATAAAATCCAACCAGATCAATTACCCTTATGCCGTTTATTCTGCACTCCAGCAATTCCTGAATAGGATAGGTACCTCCCCGTCTTTCCCGGGTCGAAACAATGATTTCACTGATATTATGCTGATTGGCCAGCGAGATCAGCGAACCTGTTCTCGGGATAATCATATCAACCGGTACATGCCGGCTTTCTTTATCCAGCGGAACAAATCCCACGATCCTGAAGTTAGACAGATTAGGATTTTTTCCAGTTAGATCAAACAGTTCTCCGGCACTGGCGTCAACACCCAGTACCAGCGCCCGGTAACGTAAATTATCCAGACCTTGCCATCTGAAAAAAAACAGCCGGATGAACAGTATTAGCAGCAAGGCCAGCAGCATTACGATAGCTAGTAAACCACGGCCAAAATAAAGATCCGGAAACAGGTAAAAAATCAGAGTGATAAAACCGAAGCCTAACGCAAAGGATGGCAGCAACCTGAGTAGAATACCCTCGAAATCCTGTCGGCCTTCCATCTGGTACATGCCCAGTGCGGCCATGCTGGCGATGATAACGAAAGTAAAGGTAATTGCCCCGGGCAGCTGGGAGATCAGCAGCTCAGGCATTGTGCCATCCCACTGCAGAAACCGGATGGCTGCTCCCGCAAAAAAAATCCCGAGCAGTGCAACAGTTTCAATACTGGCAAGCAGTACCGAAAATCTGGAAATATAATGATTGGCTACTTGAATCAAAATACCTCCTTGCTAAATTGATGTGTAAACGATTGGGCAGATAAAAAAACAGCGAGTGTCGTTAAAGACAAGCTATTCTACTAGCATAAATTAATTAGAAGTTACTTGGCTGCTTTGTTTAAGCAAATCAATGATGTAATTACCTGGAATGGCATAACTGATTCCGCTTGGATCACTCAGTATAGATTCCTTTTTACCTTTTACAAAGACCATATTTACCACGCCATAAACTTCACCCGTGTCCGGATCGTAGAGTGGACTGCCACTGTTACCGGGATAGGCTGTGCCATCCAGCTGAAATACCTTGTAGGCTGATCTTTGCAACTGGCGAATTTTTGCTGCATCAAGCTGTCTAGCATTTTGCGCAGGTAGTATGACCGGGGTAATTGAAGAGATAGTAGCTCGATGGGTCACCGGGTAGAAACCAAGCACCATTCCAATCGGGAAGCCGGTGAATGCCAGTAATTTTCCTTCTCTTATTTCGCTGGCATTTCCCAGTTTCATTACGGGTAAAGCAGCTCCCTCGAAACGCAGCAGAGCCAGATCATGTTCCTTGTCCAGAGCAACTATAGTGGCATTTCTCAGTTCTGGTTTATCACCTTTGCCAGTTATGATGATTAATGAATCTTTATTCTTATCAGTGGACAGATCAGAAATTACATGAACATTGGTTATGACATGCAACCCATCTTCGATTACAAAACCCGTTCCAAGAAAATTAACAGGGGGTGAACGTAATTTGTGGAAAGAGCCTACTCCGACAATTGCCGGTTTGACCCGCTCTATTGTTTCCACCATGTCAGCTTGACAAAGAACGGATTGCAAGAGAATCAAGCATACAAGAAACGATCGCGAGATGAAGAACCTTGCCGGATTGAACATGAGCCAGGAGTAGGGTTGGTTAAGAGTGAGTGATCTGTGGGGACTGGAAAAGTCTGCTCAAATGCTCAAATTGTCGCCGTTATCCGTTATACAAATAAGCATATAGGCCTTTTGCCATGCTGCCAATTATAAGCTTGGCAGGTACTTCTTCCGGCTTGCCGGGCTGGTACAGGCAAACATACAGAAAGAAGTATGGTAGGCGGTATTGGAATTGAACCAATGACTTCCACCGTGTGAAGGTGGCACTCTACCGCTGAGTTAACCGCCTTTGTCGCCTTAAAACTACAGAATTAGACCATAGCCTGTTTATACAGGTCAATTATTATCTTTGTGATATTCCTGCAAAATAATTTGATCTGTCTGTGAAGCAGATCCGTTCAATCTACTATAATACAATCATTGACAATCGCAGCAAACTGTCAAGGCAGTTTTTTCTTAATATCAATCCCAAAATTATCCCATGTTCATAAGCGTTCTTGATCTGTTTAAAATCGGCATTGGCCCCTCCAGTTCGCACACGATGGGGCCAATGGCGGCAGCAAATGTTTTTCGTGATGATATTGACCAGCTGATCTTACAAACTCCGGGTAATCGCAACCATCGTGCCTATTGCGTACTCAAGGGCTCGCTCGCATTTACCGGCAGAGGGCACGCAACAGACAGGGCTGTAACTTTGGGATTACATGGCTATAGCTCCGCATCCCTTGCCGGGCAGGATGTCAATGCGCTGACTGCAAAGCTCTGGGCGACCGATACTGTGCAGCTTGCCAGCGGCAGGCACATTGATTTCAATCCGGAGGATGACATTGTCTTCGATAAATCTGATCCGTTACCGCAACATCCCAACGGAATGATTTTTTATCTTCTGGATGAGGAGGGAAAGAAGGTTCTATCAGAAACATTCTTTTCCATCGGGGGTGGGTTTATCTGTACGCTTGCGGAAATCAGCCAGCTGGATGCTCCGCTTAAAATTGAATCTGCTGGCACTTATCCATACCCGTTTGATTCGGCGGACAGTATGCTTGAAATGTCGCGGCAGAGTGGCTTATCCATTGCAGAAATGAAACGCGCCAATGAGTTAACCAGGATGTCGGAACAAGATCTTGATCAGGGGTTGGACAGTATCTGGCAGGCCATGTGTCATTGTGTTGAACAGGGACTGACGGCAGAAGGCCGCCTCCCGGGTATCCTGGGGATACGCCGGCGTGCAAAAGATCTGTTCAGGCAGTTGGAAACAAATCCGGAAAAAGGTACGCTGAATGACTGGTTATGCGCCTATGCCATGGCGGTGAATGAAGAAAATGCGGCAGGGCACATGGTTGTGACAGCACCTACCAACGGTGCTGCCGGAGTTATTCCGGCAGTTATTTACTATCTGCTTAAGCATGAAGGCGGGACTCCGCAGCAAGTACGGGATTTTCTACTGACTGCTGCAGCAATTGGTGGGGTGATCAAGCATCGCAGCTCCATTTCCGGGGCAGAAGTGGGCTGTCAGGGGGAAGTGGGTTCAGCAGCAGCAATGGCTGCTGCCGGTCTTTCTGCAGTACGGGGAGGTACTACCGAACAAATTGAGAACGCTGCTGAAATTGCATTAGAACACCATTTAGGCATGACTTGCGATCCGGTTGGCGGGTTGGTTCAGGTACCCTGTATCGAACGTAATGGCTTCGGCGCAATCAAGGCCCATACCGCTGCTGCACTTGCTTGCCGCGGTACGGGTGAGCATTTTATATCACTCGACAACTGCATTAACGCGATGAAGCAGACGGGTCTGGAGATGTCACATAAATACAAGGAAACTTCATTGGGTGGCTTGGCTGTCAGTGTCAGTATTACCGAATGCTGAGAGGGTGGGAGTCACATCAAGGCCGGAAAGCCTTATGAATAAACGATCTTAGATTAGATGAAAATTCATATACCCCCAAATATACCCCCAGGCATGGGGCGCTGGGGGCTTTTTGGTATCGGCCGGAGCAGGGGGTGGTAACTGTCGCGGTAACTTGCCCCATCATAACGAATGCCTCAGCAGGCGCACCGTGAACGCATCCAACAGGGCATCCAATTGGCTATCCAGATTGATCAGGCACCTCAAAAGTAATTCCTCTTTCCGCCCACTTCTTGAGCACGTGGTTTTTCCACGTTTCAAACGGAAGAAAGCCTGATTCTCTCCTGATGGTTATCAGAAGCAAAAACCATAACGCTTTTTCATGTCTGCAAATGAGACTCTTAAATAGTGGTTATGTTTTTCTGTCAGTCTGCCAAAGGTGCGCCAATGCATTCCTTTGGGTTTCCATCCATTACTATTGAGAATGCCTGGTTCCCAACCCAGCCTATCTCGTATCTTGTTGGCGCCGCGCGCTGTTCGATTACACGGATTCTCACTTTGTGACTCATAAACCAGCTGATGACATTTACGACAGGCTCCACGCCCACTGATATACAGGATGGCGCAACGCTCGCCACAATCTGGGCAAAGAAACCACGCGCGCCCGCCACCGTAGTTGCAAGCCGTGTAAGCCAGCTGGACAGGATAGTTATAGTCTTTCCAATCTTCTTCGCGCCAACGTGACCGATAACTTAGCCATACGCTGTTGGTATGGGTTACATAGCTGACAGATCCTGTACGCTGCCCGTTGCGGCTCCAATATACCTCCCCACTTTTACCCGGTGTTAAGAGTCCCTGGCGTTTCATCCATCGCACATCAAGACCTGATGCGCCGCCAGTCTTTCTGTATCTGCCGGGACGTCCTGCACCCGCTCTACAGCCGCCTTTTCCCATCACACACCTCCCAGAAAACGAAATCATCAGGCAAATATACCCTCTGTCAGCATCGTAAACCAGCTAATGCCGCGACAGCAAAGGGTTTCAAGGTGTTGATCATTATGTCAAAATTGTCTGCTGTTATCAGTGAAGCCGGGTAAGCAAGATCCAAATCTGGATTCTGCTGAAGTGTTCCCATTATGGTGCGAATGTTGCGCATGACATGGGGTGGTGAAACGCCGCCCCATCGCTGATAGCCTTGACCAACTTCCATTTGAAATGGAAACTCACGCGCGTGTGATGGAGTCCGAAAACTTACCCGCCCTGAAAATTTAGGGCGGGTAGGCTGGCAAGGCAATGTAAGCGTAGGAAATCTTGATCTAATCTTGATATGACTCAGGAAAAGGAACCCTCGCGCGCACGATGCGGGCAGAAATGTGAGTTTTTGGGAGTAGTTGAGGGCTGGATGGAATCTCCACCAACGGTGGGAATGAATTGTGAATAAATTCCTCAGATATGAGGGATTTAAATACCAGAGATTCCGGTATTTAAAAGGTGGGGCTCTCTCTCCTTTTTATGTTTGGCCAGGACAAGCTTTCCTGAACTCAAGGATTGCATGTGACAGGAAATATCTTCTTGCATCATCGTCCCGCCTGCACTGATTCAGGCAAGTGTTACGCAACTCCGGGTCACGTTCCCCGATATGATCCAGCCACCAGTTGATGAAATTCTCCCAGTCGCCTATATCCTGGGTTTTCCCCGAAACGGTGGAAAAGTTCACGCCCATCACACGTGCTGCTGATTCTTCAGGGATCTGGGTGTACGTTTCGTTGTCTGACTCGCTATTGATGTTTTGGGGTGTAACAGATGTAACAGGTGTACAAGCCTTATTGGATGCGGGTTTCACTGTTACACCATCCGTGTAACACGGTGTAACAGGTGTAACAGATTCACGGCTTTTCATCCGATTTAGCAGTGCATCAAGCCCCATGATCGCCCCCCATCTTTTCATATCGTAAAGGATAAAGTCGCATCAGCCGCCCGCTGATTCTGATTGCCTTTGATCTAGCACCATCCGCCCCCGGCGCAGCTATTGCTCCAGCCTCTTGCAAGGTATCCAGTGCTCGGTTGAAGTCAAAACCTTTCAGGGCTTCGCGCATCCCTTCGGCAGTAAACAGATATTCGCGTCCTTCGGCTCCGTCGCGCCAATAGCCTGCCCGATCAGGTGTGCGTACATCGCTGGTTGCATCGGCATTGCTAAACCTACTATCTCCGTATCGGTCAATGAAGCCGGAAACGCGCTCTAGTATCTGCTGTCGCTCATTGTTACCATTGCCTCTCATGGCACGCCATACTTTGAAGCCTTCCGCTGCTGCCTGTATCGCCTCGCCTTCTGGCCAGCCGGTTATGCCGTACTCGGTTGCCAGTTCACCAGCCAAAGCCAGGAGCGCAAATCGGCTGGCGGTTCGTTTATCCTGTCCCTCACTGCCTTCCACTTGAAATTCGGTAAGTCCCTTGATTGTTTCCAGATACCCGCACAGATCGCGTCCCTCTCGTGTCAGCTTTTCGAGAAAGGATCGCCCAGCATGGCCGTGGTGGATTGTTGCCGCCCGCTTGATTGCATCTGAAAACGCTGTGCCGCTAGGCATCCCGTGTAGGTCATCCCATGCGCCATACGTTCTTGCCGCCGGTATATCCAGCAGCCGCACGGTTTGCCCAGCCTTGGCACGGTGCCCACCTTCCGCCATCGTGGTTGATATGGTGCGCTCGCCACTTGATACTACGAAGCAACGCCAGCGAGTAACACCCCGCGCATCCCCTGATCGGCTGGCTCGTTGCTTGCCGCGCCCATTGCCTAAGGCATACACAATTGCACCGACTTCGCGTGGATCGCATTCGCTGATTTCATCCAGGGCTAGCAGGCAATCATTAAATAGCGCCGCGGCACCTTCCATACCGTTTGCAGTCGCCCGCCAGCTCCTCTTGAAGTTGGCTCCGCCCCATGTCGCGCAAGCCGCCTCAATAGCCGTGGTTTTTCCGGTGGAGCTATCACCTACAAAATGCATCCCGCCACCTTCCATGTTGCATTTAGTCAGCAGTGGCCCTGCAAAGGATGCCGACAACGCGAGCGCTAGCAGGGGGTTGCCCACGGCACGCGCCGCAATTTCCGATTGCCATCCTGCCAGCGTTCCCGCTTGGGTATGCTCATCATGGTTGCGCTCGCCGGTCTGGAATATTACCCCGGATGCCTTCGGGCCGATAACGACATCAGGCAGCACGAAGGAATCATCACACCAGCCGACTTGCAGGGCGCAACGCATCCGCCGCTTTGGTGGTTTGGCTTGCAGATAGTTCGCCAGCAGGTTTTTGGCTGCTGGGTCTATTTCCACACCCATGTTTAACAGCTCGCCGCGCAGATCGTCACCAGCACCGCGCAGCAATTCCATAGGCATGGCCCATTCTCGCCATTTGTTCAGGGTATTTTTGAAGCGAAGCAAGCGCCCGAAATTGTTTTGCTGTCCATCAAAGGTCACGGCTTCAACGTGTAGAGGGGAACACACCCAGGATTGCGTCAGCATTGGCGGGGCATCGCCATTGCTTTGCTTAATGTTGAAATACCACACGCCGGGGCGATACTTTGCGCCCTCATGTTCCAGCCAATCATCAAATACACGGAAAGTAGGGCGCTCACCAGCACTGGGAATGGTGTTTGTTACACTTGTTACACCTTCATTTTTATCTGGTGTAACAGCAGAAAGCCCGTCGTTATTGGCTTGTACACCTGTTACATCTGTTACACCACTAACAAGCAATGGCTGAGTAATATTATTGCTTAGTGCATCATCCGAATACATTAAACCGGATATGGCGTGTTGCACGGCCTCCAATCCGCAATGCTGGTGCAGATCATTGAAATCTGTTGCTCCTTCAGGTCGATGCGGGCCAAAGTCAGGAATAGCCAGTAACCCACCTACTGCTTGAGCGGCTTCCCTGGCTTTGGTCAGTCCCGTGTTATCTTCAGTGCGGTAATCATCATCAGCACATAGCACCAATAACAGATCCGGGAATTTCTCACGAAGAGCCTTGGCCACTGCCAATAGATTCCCAGCATCAAAGGCTACCGCTACTGCATAACCAGTGGCCTCACGGATGCTGGCGCCGGTTGCAAAGCCTTCAGCAATACACAATATTTCATCAGGCTTACCGATACTGAAATAGCAGCCTTGTTTACGCCCACCGGTGACTGGCCGTTTGGTACCGTTTGTCGTGATAAATTGCAGTGAGTGAATCACCCCGGCAGTGTCCCGCATGGGGATAACCAGAAGTTCACCTGCCAGCTCATCTGAAAGGTAAGGGGTTATCTTTTTTGCGGTGTCAGCGTTTATGACTTTTGCACCGTGAGCAGCAATCCCTTTGCGAATCAAATAATCATGGCTGGCGTATGAATAAGCTTCCGTCCAGATCAGATGCGCTTGCTCTCGTGCAACCTTCTTTCGTTCGGCTTCTTCAGTCTCACGTTGCTTGCGCATGGTATCCATGCGCTCACGGTTAGCTTGTATTTCTACTTCAGTCAGATTGCGCCCAATATCCGATCTCCATGGTTGAGTAAGGCCAGTGCGCCAGTCACCAAAACTGCCAGCAGGGATGCCGTCACCATAGAAGACATACCAGCCTGCATCATCGTCCCGCCTGCCGTTGCTGCTGAAGCGATGTAATTTTCCATCAGTCATGATGGTATCTGGTGGGGTCAGGCCAGAAGCCTTTATTGCATTGGAGAACTGCAGGGTTGCATCAATCATGGTGCAGTCCTCCGTGATGAATGATCCAGTCCATCAACTTGATTGGCACCACTCTCCGGCAAGTCAGTGAAATGATTCCTGCTTTGATACCAGAACGGATTGATTTGCCATACGACTGTACGTTTCGATAAGCCGCCTGGGTTGCCCGCCCGGCGGCTTTTATTCTGATGGGCATGGTTAGCCCTCCGAATTAGCAGACTGCCATGCTTGCGGATCCGCCATCCACTCCTTCACGGCTGAAAGCCGCCAGCGCGTACATCGAACAGAGAGTTTTACAGGGGCGGGGAACTTACCGGCCCGAACCAGCTTCCAGGGCCAGGAACGTGAAGCGCCCAGAAGATGAGCAACTTCTTTATCAGTGATTAGCCGATCTTCGGCTTGGGTGATGTGTTGAGTCATGCCTGGTTCTCCTCAGCCCTTACGGCTCTTTTCGATTTGGGCGGCAATCCAGGCTTCTACTTCGGACTCAATCCATCCGACAGCTTTGGCTCCTACAGAAACAGGTTTGGGGAATGTTGGGTCGTAATCGGTAGGGCGTTTGGGGTTGTGCCGCAGCCGAGCATAAATGCTGGAACGGGAAAGTCTTGTTCGGGCTTCTACTTGTTGACGACGTATGATCGTCAGGGGGGATTGATTCTGTATGGCCATGCTTATGATTCCTTAGCTGTAACCGGAACGTACCGGCATGGCTCACTATTCTCGTCATTAGAAAGACAATGGAAACTCGTGTGCCGGCGTGATGCTCACTCTGCCGGCTAGGTTATGGCATTTCTTTCCCATTCCCTGCACCAATCCTCAATCTTTTTCTGGCTTTCCAAGTGCTGGCATTTGTCCAGCATATCTCTGGCAAATGCTGCCTTCCCTTTGTAGCTACCTGGATTATTCCGCCAATTCTGCCAGCAGCCATAGACGAAGGCTTTTTCAGTTTGCTTCGGATCCTTGGCAATCTTTCCTCTTGCCCCTTTTTTAGCTTGAATTGTTTTTTGCGTATCGTGCCCCTCAAGCATTCCCTCGGACTTTGATCTTGCTTCAGTGATTTCAAGTCTAAACTTCCAAATTTTAACCAGCATCTGAACGATGGACTCTTGCTGTTCGAATATTTCTTCCAGAAAACTCGCCCGATCCTCAGCAAGAACGGTTCGCCATAACAACTCATCGTGCTTAAGGTCTAGCCTACGCAAACTATCTAGTCTGCCGGCTAACCGACTGTCGCGTTCCGATTCGCTGGATTCGTGGCGAGAATGCATCTCTGCCAAGAATTTCGTAATAGATTCACTGAGTGACTCAGCGAGCTTTGCAAGGTCAACCATCACGCACCCTTAACGCATTCCCTTGATTGGGTGCCACGCCAGCCGGACAAGGGTTTCCCGGTTTTCGCCCCGTCGGGCTAGGCATGGCTTAAAGGTTAGATGTGTTTGAGATTATCCGGATGCGGCCTTTTGTGTATCTCCATGTAAAGCTCGTTGTTCTCCATATTTTCATCGCCAATGGCAGACATAATCGTACTGTTAAGCTCTTTGATACGCGCTCCCAAGCCACGGAATGCCAATGTCTCCGCATCTAGTTTGTCACTTATTTCAATAATCAGGATGCTTAATTGCTCAATCTCCCAAGTAGCCTCCAAAGCCAGCAATTTGCGCTCTTCACAAGCTATGACTGTATTCTCATTACTATTGATATTGTCCATGTTCATTCCTTGTTAGTGACGGTGGTTATGCTGTTTTTATTCGAGACAATCAGGCTCGCCGCATCGCCACCACGTTTTTAATACGCAAAGCATCCAGGTAGTCAGCCCATGCCTGCATCATTTTGGCTCGCTGGGGTAAATACAGCGCATGGTTATATGCCGCTGATACTTCATCTCGCTCCTGGTGGGCTAGCTGCAATTCGATATGTTCATGGGGCCAGCCTTGCTCGTGCAAGATGGTGGACGCTACGCCTCGGAAGCCATGACCGGTCATGCGGCCTCTGTAGCCCATGCGGTACAGGGCATAAAGCAGAGTGTTATTGCTCATGTGTGTAGGCTTGCCTGTATCGGACGGAAAAACAAACTCATATCCGTAAGATACGGCTTGCAGCTTTTCCAGTACGACCAGTGCCTGCTTGCTCAAGGGAACAGTATGCGGGGCAGTTTTTACCTTCATTCGCTCGGCCAGAATATCCCAGCGATTCGCATCAAAGTTAAATTCATCCCACTTTGCAGCGATCAATTCGCCAGTACGAACAAAGGTCAGCGCCATCAGCTGCAAGGCAAGCCGGGTATGTTCGCTCCCTACATAAGCGTCCATATCTCGCAGCAGTTGCGGTAGTTCTTTGGCATCAATACGGGAATAGTTGCGCTTTTTTCTGGCGGGCAAAATGTCTGACGGTTGTATATCAGCTACCGGGTTACGCTCGGCTAAGTCATGAGCCACCGCATATCGCATGATTTGACTGCATTTCTGTAGCTGGCGCTTGGCAATGTCCAGCGCTCCTCGTGCCTCAATGGCTTTTACACAGTCACGTACCTGTGCCGCCGTCAGATCATTGGCAGGGACGCTGCCTAATACTGGCAATATATCCATCTCCAATCGTTGCCAGATATTAGCAGCATGGCTCTCTGTCACGCCTGGTTTCCAGTGTGTGAACCATTTTTCAGCGACAGCCTTGAACGTCATGGCATCGGCTTGTTTTTCCGCTTTGCGTACTGCTACGGGGTCGGTGCCAGCGGCAATTAACTTACGGGCATCATCGCGGGTGGATCGTGCATCTTTCAAACTAACGTCAGGATATACCCCCAGCGCAAGCGCCTTTTCTATACCCCCAATGCGATATTTAAGCCGCCAGTACTTCGCTCCTTTTGGGGTCACCAGAAGGAATAAGCCTTTCTCATCTGACAGTTTATATTGCTTGTCGCGAGGTTTAGCTTGGCGAATTGCGGTATCAGTTAGTGCCATGATTAAGCCTCCACCCCAATGTCGCAAGGGTGCAGCGATGGCTGAAAGTCCGCTATTTCATTGGGTTTAAGTGGCATTTGGGGGTATGCATTTTGAGGTGAAAATTATTAACCCCCAAATATACCCCCAGGCAATGCTGCATGTCCATACACTAACTTATACTACTGTAGACAATAAAAAACCCGCAATGCCAGTAAACATGCGGGGTTTGTCTATTGTTGTATACGGTTGTATACTAGTAGTTGGCGGAGAGGGTGGGATTCGAACCCACGTGCCAGGAAATCCTGACCATCTGATTTCGAGTCAGCGCCGTTATGGCCACTTCGGTACCTCTCCGGAAACCTGTATCTTTTGAGGCGGCTATTTTATCAGTTTTTCGGTTTTTTAATAGAGATGCTGCCGGATATTGAATATCGCAAGTATGTGCCGCGTTCCCTGGTGAAATATCGGGATCGGGTGTGAGATCGAAACTCTGTCCTGCATCAGGAAGCCCCGGGCGTGTAATTGATTCATGACGAAAGCCAAGACTATCTATATTTGCAGTGCCTGTGGCGGCCAGGTGTTGAAGTGGCAGGGTCAGTGTCCGCATTGTCGTGAATGGAATACATTGACTGAAACCGTGCGGGAGAAAAATTTTCCGCATTTTATTCCGGATTCTGTGCAAGGACATGTATTGAGCCTGAGTGCGGTCGAGGCAGAAGATATGCCTCGTTTTCTGACTGGGCTGTCCGAGTTTGACCGGGTATTGGGTGGCGGGCTGGTACAGGGCGGGGTCGTTTTATTGGGAGGGGATCCTGGCATAGGCAAATCAACGCTGCTGTTGCAGGCATTGTCCCGGATGTCAGCACATCATCGAGTGTTGTATGTCAGCGGTGAAGAATCCATGCAACAGGTCGCGCTGCGGGCAAAACGTCTGGCTCTGGATGTAACCAAAGTTGATTTATTGACCGAAATTCGATTGGAAGCCATTCAGTCAGCGTTGGTTGAGCATCGCCCTCAAATCGCAATCATCGATTCGATTCAGACGATTTATTCTGAATCGTTGCAATCGGCTCCAGGTTCGGTTGCTCAGGTACGGGAATGTGCCGCTCGTTTGACGCGATTTGCCAAAACCAGTGGTACTTGTATTGTACTGGTAGGGCATGTGACTAAAGAGGGGGCGCTGGCCGGGCCGCGTGTTCTGGAGCATATGGTTGATACAGTGCTTTACTTTGAGGGGGATGCACACTCCGCTTTTCGTTTGATTCGAGCTTTCAAGAATCGTTTTGGGGCAGTGAACGAACTGGGTGTTTTTGCTATGACTGAGAGGGGATTGCGGGAAGTGAGTAATCCTTCTGCTTTGTTTCTTTCGCATCATGGTGTGCGTGTGCCGGGTATTTGTGTGATGGTGACGCAAGAGGGAACGCGTCCTTTGCTGGTGGAGATTCAGGCTCTGGTGGATGAGGCACATGGGTCAAATCCGCGTCGATTGAGCGTCGGGCTGGAACAGAATCGGCTGGCAATGTTGTTGGCGGTGCTGCATCGCCATGCCGGTATTCCCTGTTTTGATCAGGATATTTTTATCAATGCGGTGGGTGGGGTTAAAATTACCGAGCCGGGCGCTGATCTGGCCGTGATGTTGGCGATTGTTTCATCCTTGAAGAATCGGATCTTACCGGAGAAAACGGTCGTGTTTGGAGAAGTTGGTTTGGCAGGGGAAGTACGGCCGGTACAACGCGGGCAGGAGCGAATTAAAGAAGCGGCCAAACTGGGATTTACCCAGGCTGTTATTCCCAAGGCAAATCAGTCCAAACAAGTTATTGAAGGGATTGAAATTATTGCTGTAGAGCGAGTTGAAGAAGCGATTCGTGTACTTTTTTGATCAGGCGGAGCTGTGTTGTTGCACAGCTTGATCAGCAAAAAGAGGCTACTGATACTCTGTCATCATTTGACTCATAAACCTCAACTGGCACCATTCCGCGTACCAACAGTAGCGGACAGGTCGTATTTCCAATAATTCGGCTTGTAACACTGCCGTAAACCATACGTTCCACGCCCGAACGTCCGTGTGTACTCATCACGATCAGATCGATATTCTCCGCATGCATGGTACGGATAATGACTTCGGCCGGGTTACCCGATGCAACCTGGTAATGGGAAGGTACATTCGCCAGTTGTAACTGCAATTGTATCCGCTCCAGATAACTGATTGCCTGGTGAGCATCAGACTGTTCTCCGGCAGATACTTGTTCATCATGCTGCTCGTGCCCAGAATGATTCGGCCTGACAACACGGATCAGGGAGAGGGTTGCGCCGGTATTTTGTGCAAACTGACGAGCAGCAGGTATGGCTGCCTCTGCCAGTGGCGTGCCATCGAGGGGCAGAAGAATAGCACGGGGTACCGAGCCGGGTTTTACCGTTATTGCAGCAGGCGCCAGGAACACGGGTGGGCGTGCGCTGCACACGACTTCGTCCGCTATGCTGCCCAATAATGCTCGTCCCAGCCCGGTTCTGCCATGTGTTGACATGGCAATCAGATCAACAAAAGTTTCCTCTGCCAAGCGTAGTATGCTCTCGGCCGGTATTCCCGACAAAAGTCGATCCATTACGTTGAAGCCAATCTGATTGAGTTTTTGTGTGATGTTGTATAACTGCGCGCGTGCCTTGTGCTCTCTCGATACAGCAGTCTGCTTTGATGCTGGCAAGCTGGGTGTATCTTCAACCAGAGAGTGGGAAGTGGATGACAATGCTGTCATCAGCAGCAGCTCAGTCTGATCTGGTGTAATGAAACGCAGCAGGTGAGGGATAACCTGTTCCGCCAGCTCGGAGCCATCCAGTGGGATAAGTACTCGTCTGATCATCATATATGCTCCCTGTTTACAGGTACCGGGCCAGTATAGATTTACTTGCACCTTATTTCCAGATAGATATGGGGTATCTGTGAGATCCGGAACGGTGCGCTAACATCAAAGCCAGTGATAACATTTACTGCTTTTTCCCCACAGCAACTCAATCTGTTGATGGTAAGTGGTAAGAGACCCGCTGGTCCAGAATTCCTCGCTGCCTGCATGATCTCCGCCGGCAAGTAACCCTCCAGAAGAAAGCCTGCGAGCGACTTCTTTCGCTACAGCTGCATCAGTTTTGATGATTGAAATATTTTCCCCAGCCACCTCGGAGATCAATTCAGACAAGTGATTGTAATGTGTACACCCGAGCACAATGGTGTCGGCTCCTTTATCAAGCAGCGGGGAGATATACTGCTTCAGTAAGGCTATGGTCTGATCGCTGTTAAAATTGAGTGCCTCTATTTTGGTTACCAGATCAGGACAAGGCTGAACCTCGATTCTTACATTTTTTGCAAAACGTTGTGCCAGTGCTGTGAATGAATTTGTTTGAAGTGTTCTGGGAGTTGCCAATACGCCAATTACCCCGGTATGTGTGGAAAGTGTGGCAGGCTTGATTCCCGGCTCGACACCGATAATTGGAATTGGGTAACGGACTCTGAGTCTGGAAATAGCCGCCGTCGTTGCGGTATTACATGCCACAACAACAGCCTTGACTCTGCGGACAAGCAGAAATTCTGTGACTGCCCCCATTCGTTGAAATATGTAATTGTCTGATTTCTCCCCGTAGGGAGCATGCAGCGAATCTGCGACGTATACGATATCCTCACCTGGCAGCAATTCCCTGATTTTTCGGGCAACTGATAACCCTCCTATTCCAGAATCGAAAATGCCAACAGGGCCGGAGGAAGCCATAGATTTACTATCCATATGAGATCGGGCCAGAACTGAAAAGCCTCATAATTTCTTGTGTAGCACCATCTCTGATGTCCTGTTATTCGATCACGATATATATTTATCATATATCGTATCAAATATATCCACATCGAAATCCTTGCTCAAAGGGTTGGGTTGCGGGTGAATCAGGCGTTAGTTCAGATCAAGAATTGCTGAGAATACTGCGAAATGACCGAGCACTATAATTTGTACGGTGGTTTCCTGAGTAGGAGAAATGATGCGGATTCTCTGATGTGCCGGGTTGGCCAGGTATTAACTGAGAGGATCAATACCTGGGGGATTACACTCAAATTAAATTATTTTGCCCGGGCAAAACTGTCCGAGTTATTGAATTTGCTGTCTCTGAGCGGACGTCTGCGAGTATCGCGGCTAAAAGGTTGGCTAAACTCACTTTTTTTATCTCCCCTGAAGCCTTGGGCAGTTGTGCGTGTGCTGGCGTCATTTGGCCATGAACGTCTGGCTTTGTGTGCGGCAGAAGAGGGTCTCTTTCCAGACTTATCGTCATTACGGCTGAATCTCGGTTTTGTGCGAGGTTCCATGCCGGGTACGACTTGAAATTCAAAGTGATTACCAGTAAACCGCTCTATTCTTTTGAGGTGAATACCATCTTTACCAGATGCAAACGAAACAGCAATACCGGAGGCTCCTGCCCTGCCAGTTCGTCCGATACGATGCACGTAGTCTTCTGCAAACTTCGGCAGATCAAAATTGATGACGTGAGTAATATCAGCGATATCAATTCCACGCGCGGCGACATCAGTAGCAACCAGTATTTTGAGTCGCCCCTGACGCAATCCGGTTAAAGTGCGCGTGCGTTCGCGCTGGGTCATGTCTCCGTGCATAGCGGCAGCTTTGTGTCCTTGAGCAGAAAGATTGTCTGCCAGAGAATCAGCATCACGTTTCGTTGCAGTAAATACGATTGCCTGTTTGATGGTTGTATCACGCAGCAAATGATCAAGTAACCGGTTTTTATGGGTAAGATCATCTACGTAATGCATACGCTGTTCAATATGATCGAGTTTTGCGTGCTGGGACGCGATCTGGATACGTTTAGGCGTTTTCAGCAAACGTGCAGCAATCTTTTCGATTGCAGTATCCAGTGTTGCTGAAAATAGTAAGGTTTGCCTGTTTGTCGGTGTTGAGGAGGCAATGCGCTCGACATCATGAATAAATCCCATGTCCAGCATGCGGTCAGCCTCGTCCAGCACCAGCATTTCCAGCCGTGAGAAATCGATCCGCCCCCGCTCAATGTGATCAATCAAGCGCCCTGGTGTGGCGACCAGTACGTCAACAACTTGTGATAGAAGTTTATTTTGCAATGGATAGGGCATCCCGCCCAGAATACTGACAACATTGACGCGTGGCAGGAATTTTCCGTATTTGCTGGCAGCTTCGGAAACTTGCAGGGCCAGTTCACGCGTGGGAGTCAGAACCAGTATGCGCGGACCACGACCGTGAGTTTGGGCTGGAGTGGCAAGACGATGCAGTGCTGGCAGCATGAAAGCAGCTGTTTTACCGGTTCCGGTCTGTGCGCTTGCCATTACATCGTGGCCAGCAATTAATTCGGGAATGGCTTGTTGCTGGATAGGGGTGGGAGAGGTATAGCCCGCTGCTAGTACGGCTTTTACAATTGCGGGATGCAGATTTAAATTTTCAAATGACATGTCGGTTTTCCTGATGATAAAGAAATTCAATGCGCAAACAGGAACGTACCGCAACAAAAATTGCTGGTACCACTGGCGCATACATAAATACATCGCTGCTAACCAGGGATACTGCACAATTTCAAGAAGAAACAGAGGAATCTGGAGAGGTCAGGAACGATGAAACTAGATAAACCCTACCCTAAGGCAGGGCGGCAAGTATACAGTAATTACACGAAAGAAAAAGTTAAATTTTTGTGTGGCGTGGTTGAAACAAGTGGTCGATTAGCGTTCGATAGGCTTGAAACGGATACGCTTTGGTTTTGCTCCTTCTTCACCAAGACGTCGTCGTTTATCTGCTTCGTATTCTTGATAGTTGCCTGTGAAAAATATGACTTGCGAATTACCTTCAAAAGCCAGCATATGTGTTGCAATACGATCCAGGAACCATCGGTCGTGCGAGATTACCAGCACACACCCGGCAAATTCCAGCAGTGCATTTTCCAGTGCTCTCAGTGTTTCAACATCAAGGTCGTTGGATGGCTCATCCAGCAATAACACATTTCCCCCGGATATCAATGTTTTGGCCAGATGTAACCGGCCTCGCTCTCCACCGGAAAGTGTTCCTGCAATTTTTTGCTGATCAGGACCCTTGAAGTTAAAGCGGCCAAGATAGGCGCGTGACGGGATCTCGTGTTTGCCGACAATAAGCAGGTCATTTCCATCTGAAATGACCTGGAATACAGTCTGATCACCAGGTAATGCATCACGTGATTGATCTACATAGGCGGTTTTTACGGTTTCACCTATCTTGATCTCGCCTGTATCCGGTTGTTCCTGTCCAGTAATCATGCGAAACAGAGTGGACTTTCCGGCACCATTGGGGCCGATAATTCCGACAATCGCACCGGGTGGTATCCGGAAGCTGAGGTTGTCAATCAGCAGACGATCGCCAAATCCTTTGGAAACATTGTTGAATTCGATAACTTCATTTCCCAGCCTGTCTGCGACAGGAATAAAAATTTCTTGTGTTTCGTTGCGCTTCTGATATTCCTGCGAGCTGAGTTCTTCAAACCGAGCCAGGCGAGCTTTAGATTTTGCCTGCCTACCTTTGGGGTTTTGTCGTACCCATTCCAATTCTTGTTTGAGTGATTTTTGGCGGGCAGATTCTGCACTTTCTTCTTGTTTCAGGCGTGTTTCTTTTTGCTCCAGCCAGCTCGAATAGTTTCCTTTCCAGGGAATACCATGACCACGATCAAGTTCCAGTATCCATTCCGCTGCGTTATCCAGAAAATATCGATCATGTGTGACGGCTACCACCGTACCTGAGAAACGTGCAAGGAATTGTTCGAGCCATTCGACAGATTCGGCGTCCAGATGGTTGGTAGGCTCATCCAGAAGCAACATGTCCGGCTTGGATAGAAGTAATCTACACAGGGCAATGCGGCGTTTCTCCCCTCCTGAGAGATTCTGGATCAAAGTATCCCACTCCGGGAGGCGCAGTGCATCAGCGGCTATTTCCATCTGTTGAGTCAGATTATCCCCATTTTGTGCAGTTAATATTGCTTCCAGCCGTGATTGTTCGACTGCTAATGCATCGAAGTCAGCGTCCGGTTCGGCATAGGCTGCATAAATGGCTTCCAATTGTTGTTGCGCATTAAGCACTTCTCCTAATCCCCCCTGGATTGCTTCGCGAACGGTGAGGTCGGGATCAAGTTGTGGTTCCTGTGGCAGATACCCGATTTTGAGATCTGGCATAGGAGTGCATTCCCCTTCAAAGTCTTTATCTACCCCAGCCATGATCTTTAATAGCGTGGATTTGCCAGAGCCATTCAAGCCAAGCAAGCCAATTTTTGCGCCTGGAAAAAAACTGAGTGAAATATCTTTAAGAATAACGCGTTTGGGAGGAACGATTTTACCAACGCGATTCATTACTAAAACGTATTGAGCCATAAATGCTTTTCTAATCCTGAATTTGAATTGATCTGGACATTCTAGAATCTGGGGAGATTCCGCAGAGGGTTATACACGAAAAGAAAGGAATACTGCTTAATGTCGGCATTGCAG
Source organism: Nitrosomonas eutropha (assembly GCF_900116685.1). Classification (GTDB taxonomy): domain Bacteria; phylum Pseudomonadota; class Gammaproteobacteria; order Burkholderiales; family Nitrosomonadaceae; genus Nitrosomonas; species Nitrosomonas eutropha_A. The sequence goes on along the minus strand of NZ_FPBL01000003.1, from coordinate 178,914 downwards.
AGTGGTGATTTACATAGAGCTATATTAAGAGGCAAATGTGTAAAAGGCAAATATCAGGGTGAGTTGTTTGTCTGGACAAATACAGGCTATCAGGGAAGAGTATGAAAATTACAGTGCACTATAAATCAGGAATTTCTCAGGTTTTTATTGTCCCTGCAGAAATACAGGTTACTGAATTTCGGAAAATGGCGGAGGAAGCAGGAGGAGATGTGCTCAAAGTCGAGTTTTCATCTTTTAATTCAAAATCTTGCCAATATTATGCGGGTGAAGGGAAATTCTAGGAGATACTCCGAGAAAACGTATAAAATGCAATTATCCTTCCCGCTTCAATTGGTTTGAGTGTCGTGGTACTTGGTAATTATGTCCTTGTTAATACAAATTAAATTTCATAACTCCTAAAATATTTATTAAGTTAAAGATATTAATTGGCCGATCGATATAATCTAATTCCCGTAGTTCAGCCTGCGGGCCTCATTTATGCTCATTATAGAAGCTGACGTTTTTTCTGATCAAAATGAATGATGTTAACTATGCTTGATTTTTTAAATAGTAGCCATTCAGTGTCCCTGTAAAAATAAAATTACTTTTACACTCGGTGTGAGTGTTTATCCAATTGATAAATAAACGTTAATTGATGTTCTGGTTATAGATACATAATGTGTGTTGTTACTGTTATCGTAGTGAAAAAGTTTGGGTGAGGGCGCTCTAGTCTTTTTATTGAGGGTTTCGTGTGAATATTTCTATTAAAACCTGGATAACTAATCTATCGGTTATTTTTTATCTGTTTTTGCTCAGTAGTTGTACGACTTATCCGTTACTTGGCACACAAGGGGAGCAGGTTCCACATGATTATCTGATTGGACCGGGTGACACATTAAACATTATTGTTTGGCGTAATCCGGAAATATCCATGAGTGTTCCGGTTCGTCCGGACGGGAAAATCACAACACCTTTGGTAGAGGATTTGCCAGCAAGTGGAAAGACCTCGACTGAATTGGCGCGTGATATCGAAGAGACGCTTGCAAAATATTTGCAGCAGCCAGTAGTGACAGTTGTCATAACTGATTTTGTCGGGCCATTTGGTGAACAGATCAGGGTAATCGGTGAGGCTTCACAGCCACAAGCACTACCATACCGAGAAGATATGTCGTTGATGGATGTCATGATTGCTGTGGGAGGCCTGACTGATTTTGCTGCGGGAAATAGGGCAAGGATCATTCGGAGCGTTGATGGTGAGCAGCAGCAATTTCGCGTCAGGCTGGATGATTTGATCCGGGATGGTGATATTTCTGCCAACGTACCGGTTTATCAGGGAGATGTGTTGGTTATTCCTGAAAGTTACTTTTGATTAATTTGAATTTGAGCGCAATCGTGATAAATGGCGAGGTGATCCAATATGAGTGATTTAATTGCTCAGATACTGGTTTACATCAAAGGGATTTGGAAATATAGATGGGTTTCAGTTGCATCTGCTTGGATTATTGCGGTTGCAGGTTGGTTTTTCGTTTATAAGATGCCGGATAATTATCAGGCATCTGCGCGAATTTACGTTGATACTCAGAGTATTTTGCGACCATTGATGGCGGGGATGACTGTATCACCCAATCCGGATCAGCAAATCACCATAATGAGTCGGACGCTTATTAGTCGGCCAAATGTCGAAAGAATTGTTCGTATGGTAGACCTGGACATTAAGATCACAGATGATAGTGCCAAAGAAAAGCTGGTCACCTCATTGATGAGTGATATCAAGCTTAAAACGACAGGCAGCGATAATATTTTCATGATTTCGTATGACGACAAGGACCCCAAGCTGGCCAAAGATATTGTTCAGGCTCTGTTGACTATTTTTGTTGAAGGTGGACTGGAAGGAAAAAAACAGGATTCTGCTTCTGCGTTACGTTTTATAGATCAACAAATTGCTGCTTATGAAGAAAAATTGGTTGCTGCTGAGGCGGCCCTGACTGCTTTTAAACAAAAGAATCTTGGCTTTTTACCCGGGCAGGGGGGGGATTACTATAGCCAACTGGTTACGGCGGCTGAAGAGCTGGAAAAAGCCAGGCTTGCCTTGCTTGAAGCTGAGCAGGCTCGTGATGCAGTCAAGAAACAGATAACAGGCGATGAGCCGGTGTTGTTGCTGGAGGTGGGTGAAGTATCACCACAAAGCATTGTAAATCCGGAAATTGATTCACGAATTCAATCGTTGAATACTAATCTGGATAACCTGATGCTGAATTTTACTGATCAGCATCCAGATGTAGTTGCTACTAAACGGTTGATCGCTCAGCTTGAAGAGCGCAAAGTGGAAGAGGCTAAGCTTATGGGCCCAATTAGTAATCATGGTAAAAATTATGACCCAATGATGCAACAGTTAAATATTGCATTGACGGAATCTGAAGCGCAGGTGGCCTCAATGAAGGCGCGAGTGGGCGAATACGAAGCACGTTACGAACGACTGAAATCAATGAGTAATACTGTTCCTGCTGTAGAAGTAGAAATGCAACAGCTCAACCGAGATTACAGTGTGAACAAAGCTAATTACGAAAAATTGCTGGAGCGCAGAGCATCTGCTGAAATCTCCGGCGAACTGACTTCTACTTCTGGATTAATGTCTTTCAGGATTGTTGATCCCCCTACAGTTCCGGAGCTGCCATCCGGGCCAGATCGGAAAAAGTTTCTTACGCTGGTTCTGATTGGAGCTTTGGCTGGAGGGGTTGGCCTTGCATTCGTTATTAGCCAGATTCGGCCTACTTTCCATAGCCAAACTACCTTGCGAGAGCTGACAGGTTTACCGATTCTGGGAATAGTACCGATGGTATGGACAGAAAAAGAGAAGGTGAAAGATAAAAGACAAATTTATGTATTTGGCATTTCTTTGATAATGCTGGTTGCGTGCTATGTAGTGTTGTTGGTTTACTATATAAAACCGCATGTTATGCAGACTACTTAGATTGTTCGCATATAGATCGCTACTGATGTTATTCAAGAAAATATGTGGATTTACCAGGGTACAGTTCGAAAGATAATGGAGTGGATATGAGTCTTATTGAAAGGGCTGCTGATAAGCTTTCAAAAAATGAAATAGGCAATTTTATTCCAGGCAAGGCACCACAGACTGTAAAAACGAGTTTTGATCCATTATTTCTCTCTAACAACGTACCACCGGGCCAGAAAATCGCAAAAGAGGCAAGTGCTAGCGATAGTCTTGCGACTGATTCGACGAATAGAGCGAGTTCCAGCAAGAAAACAACTAAAAAAATTGAAATTGATCTGGAAAACCTGCACCGCAAAGGTATTGTCACTCTGGATCACTCCAGATCCGAGATAGCCGAGCAGTTTCGATTGATAAAACGTCCCCTGATTGCCAATGCCTTTAATCCGGATAGTGGTATTAAAAATGGCAACCTGATTATGGTTACCAGTTCCTTGTCCGGTGAGGGGAAAAGTTTCTGTTCGATCAATCTGGCAATGAGTATCGCAATGGAAATGGATCACAGGGTGTTGCTGGTTGATGCAGATGTCGCTCGGCCTTCAATCCCTGCAAGTCTTGGTTTCAGCCCGGAGGAGCCGGGTTTGCTGGATCTCCTCCGTGATCCTCAGTGGAAGATACCCGATGTAATGATGAAAACCAACGTGAAAAAACTCACATTGATTCCGGCTGGGAGGCGCCATGCTCATGCTACCGAATTATTAGCTAGTCAGAGCATGCATTCTATTTTAGCTGAGCTTGCCCATCGTTATCATGACAGGGTAGTCATATTTGACTCTCCTCCCTTGTTGTTGACCAGCGAAGCGCGTGTACTTGCGGGCCAAATGGGGCAAATCGTGCTAGTGGTTGAAGCAGAAAGGACAACCCAGCAGACCGTGAAGGAAGCTTTGCAACAAATTGAAGCCTGTGATGTGATCAACCTGATTTACAACAAAGCCAGAGCACATAGCGGTGGCGGATATTACGGCTACGGCTATTATTAATGAAATCACTTGGTTATGCTGACAGCCGCTTTTCGCGCTGGATAGCGTGCTTGTGGGGTGGCTGTATTGTAGGATTGGGCAGCTCGGTTTTTCAGGTCAATGCAGCGGAATGGAATATACAGCCACGATTAATGGTTAGTGAAACCTATACTGATAACGTGAGGCTGGGCGGTGGAATCGGGTTTGGTGGAGGAGGATTTGGCAGCCAGGGGGGCGGGGAATTTATTACACAGATTAACCCTGGAATAAGTATTACGGGTGAGGGGCGTCATTTTAAGGCGAATCTTGGCTATACGATGAACAATCTCATCTATGCAAAAAATGAGCGGTTCCTCATGCGACATCAATTAAATACTAATGGTACTGCAGAGATAGTCAAGAATCATTTTTTTGTGGATGCCCGTGCTGTAGTTACTCAGCAAAATATTTCTCTATTGGGACCACAGGCACTGGATAACGCTAGTTTGACAGGTAATCGGAGAGATACACGTACTTGGAGTATCAGTCCCTATGTGCGTCAGCGTTTCAAGAACCTTGCTGCAGGAGAAATTCGATATATCCATGGTGAGGTGAGTTCCAATACGCGTAGTTTTTCTAATAGCGCTTCTGATTCAGCAATCTTTTCGCTAAACAGCGGTTCAGCTTTCAGAACACTTGGTTGGGGAATGGATTTTAGCCATACAGAGATTAACAGAAAGTATTCCGGGCCCAGGCTTGGAACCTTAAGAACGATAGAGATGGATCGAGCATCAGGCTCGCTTAAATACGTTGTGACGTCGCATTTTAATTTGATTGGCACAGCAGGCTATGAGCATAACAGCTTTGTTTCGATAAGAGGAAAAACTTCCAGCCCCTTTTGGACTATAGGTTTTTCTTGGACGCCGACTGAAAGGACTAATGTCAGTGCATCAGGCGGGAAAAGATTTTTTGGAGATACTTATGCAGCTTCTGTTGATCACCGCACTCGCAGTACGGTGTGGAACTTAAGCTATGTTGAGGATATTACTACTTTTGGCCAACAATCTTTATCTGGCGGTTCGATTTTAAGTGCTGACATGTTGAGCCAACTCTTGTCAGGTACTCAGAATAGTGAAGCATTATTGAATCAGGGACTTTCATCTTCATTTTCTGATCCAAATAATTTCCTGACGAACCGTTTGTTTTTGCTTAGACGGCTGCAGGCTTCTCTCACGCTAAATGGAAAAAAGAATTCATTAGTATTTCGTGCCTATAATTATTCCAGGAAATCACTTAGTCCGGATGAGGAGGATGCTGATTTGCTTGGTGCTGCTAATGCAATGTTGACTAGAAATACTACCCAAACTGGTGGGAATGTATTATGGAATCACCGGCTGTCTCCCAGAAGTAATGCTAATATCAACTTTGGATATATTAAAACCAGTTATGACTTAACCGGTCAACGTGATGACAATATAATAATGACAGCTGGGTTGAATAAACAGTTCACTTCTAAAATGACTGGATCAATTATGTATTCTCATTTGCGTCGTGAATCTGATCGCAGCAATGGTAACTATAATGCTAATGTAGTAACAGCAACAGTCAATATAAATTTTTAGAAATAAAAGGCTTATGTATCTTACTTACTATGGTTTTACCGAGAAGCCATTTCAGTTAAAGCCTGATCCAAGCTTCTTTTTTCCCAGCCGGGGGCATAAGCGTGCGGCTGCGTATCTTGAATACGGTCTGTCGCAGGAAGATGGTTTCATCATTATTACAGGAGAAGTGGGCGCTGGTAAAACAACCCTGATGCGCTATCTTTTTCAAAAATTAAAGCGAGAGCGGGTTGTGGCTGCGCAGTTAGTCAGCACTCGACTGGATCCGGATGATGCTTTGAGAATGGTGGCAGCTGCTTTTGGTTTGCCTTACGACGGCTCATCCAAAGCAGCATTATTACTTGATCTTGAACGATTCATGCGCAAATGCGAGCAGGAGGGTACAAGAGCATTGTTAGTGGTCGATGAAGCACAAAATCTTCAGCCACAGACATTGGAAGAATTACGGATGTTGTCCAATTTTCAGTCGGATAACAGGCCTTTGTTACAGACTTTTCTGCTTGGCCAACCGGAATTCAGAAGAACGTTACTTGGTAGTCAGATGCAGCAGCTTCGCCAGCGCGTGATTGCTACTTATCACTTGGGGCCACTGGATCAGGCTGAAACCAGAGCCTATATCGAGCATCGATTGCAAAAAGCAGGCTGGAATGGAAATCCTCTATTTCAGGATGAAATTTTCGAAATAATACATAATTTTTCCACTGGAATTCCACGTAAAATCAATATGTTTTGTGACAGATTGCTGATTATGGGGTGTCTGGAAGAATTGCAGACTCTAAGTAAAGCCGAAGCAAATGAGGTTATGCTTGATATACAGAAAGAATTTGATCTAACCGTTTCTCCTGAATAAATCCTATGATTCGTAATGCGTTGACGATTGATGTGGAAGATTATTTCCAGGTATCGGCTTTCGCCCAGCATATCTCCCGTTCATCTTGGGATAACTTGCCGTGCAGAGTTGAACGCAACATTGATCGGATTCTTGTGTTGCTGGACGAGCATAAAATCAAAGCAACCTTTTTTACACTGGGCTGGATAGCGGAACGTTACCCGTCCATGATCAAGCGAATCGTTGAGAATGGTCATGAGCTAGCCAGTCATGGTTATGCTCATCATCGTGTTACTGAACTGAATCGTGAGCAGTTTTATAACGATATTGCCCACAGTAAAGCGCTACTGGAGGATATTGGCAATCAATCTGTATGGGGTTATCGTGCTCCGAGTTTTTCTATCAATGGAGATAATCTCTGGGCGCTGGAATGTCTTGAGGAGGCTGGATATCGATACAGTTCGAGCGTTTATCCGGTAAAGCACGATCATTACGGGATGCCGGATGCACCTCGTTTTGCTTTTAGTCCCGAGAATGCCCCGAGGTTGCTTGAATTGCCGGTTACCACTGTGCGACTGTTTGGACGTAATTTTCCAGCGGGGGGGGGAGGTTATTTCCGCCTTTTCCCCTATGCAATCTCACGCTGGTTTCTACAAAGAGTGAACATGATTGATCTCCAGCCGGCTATTTTTTATTTTCATCCCTGGGAAATTGATCCTGATCAACCTCGGCAGACAGAGATCAGTTTTAGAACACATTTTCGTCATTACCTCAATTTAGGTCGTATGGAAAAACGATTGAATGCCTTGATCCGGCATTTCGAATGGGGGCGCATGGATCAGATTTTCCTTCAGCGGACGATGTGAATCTCGACGGTATAACTGTGCAAAACACTGATAGTTTGTTCCTTGCTGAGTTGCCGGGAATTTCTGTTTTATCTCCAGCCAAATTTCAGGCCTGGGATGCGTTTGTCATGTCTTGTCCTGATGCAACCTTTTTCCATCGCGCCGGATGGAAACAAGTTATAGAGCAGGCTTTTGGACATAAAACCTGGTTCTTATACATAGAAGAGGATGGATATATTCAAGGCATACTTCCCTTGGCAGAAGTCAACAGTTTGTTATTTGGGCACAGCTTAAGCGCCTTGCCGTTTTGTGTATATGGTGGTATTGCAGCTGTATCAGACAGCGTACGAGCCAGGCTGGATCAGGCGGCGCAGATGCTGGCAACACGTCTGCAAGTCGATTATCTGGAATATCGCCATGTAACTCCTTTTCATCAGGATTGGCCAACCAAGGAGCTGTATGTTACGTTTCGCAAAACGATAGATCCGGATGTGGAGCAAAACATGCTCGCTATTCCGCGCAAGCAGCGTGCCATGGTGCGTAAAGGGATCAAATATGCGCTGCAGAGTCATGTAGATCAGGATACCGAACGTTTTTTTCATGCTTATTCGGCCAGTGTGCACCGCTTGGGTACCCCGGTTTTTTCCCGAAAATATTTCCGATTATTAAAAACTGTTTTTGTAGAAGATTGTGAATTGCTCGTCATTACCAAAGATGATCAAACGGTCAGTGCAGTCATGAGTTTTTATTTCCGGGATGAGGTTCTGCCTTATTACGGAGGGGGGGTAGATGCAGCGCGTGATTTAGCTGGGAATGATTTTATGTATTGGGAGCTGATGCGGCGTGCCTGTGAGCGAGGTTACAAGATTTTTGATTTTGGACGCAGCAAGCAGGGTACTGGATCGTATAGTTTCAAAAAGAACTGGGGGTTTGAACCACAGCCGTTATTCTATGAATATCAGCTTCATCGGGCAAAGGCTGTGCCTGAGCATAACCCACTCAACCCGAAATATCGGCTCTTTATCAAAGCGTGGCAGAAATTACCCTTGACGTTTGCCAACCTGATTGGCCCGCATATTGTTAAGAATCTTGGATAAGGAAGATGCAAGGACTGCTTTACCTGACACACCGAATCCCTTATCCACCCAATAAGGGAGACAAAATACGTTCCTTTCATCTTTTGCAACACCTGAGCAAACGCTATCGTGTATATCTGGGAACATTTATTGATAATGATGAGGATTGGCAATACGAGGGGGAAGTTCGAAATTATTGTCAGGATGTATGCGTTGTCAGACTGGATCCACTGCCAGCCAAAATAAAAAGTCTGCTGGCATTGTCTGGAAATGATCCACTGACGCTGGCTTATTATCGTAATACGCAACTGATGCAGTGGGTTAAAGCGATATCACATACTGAATCCATACAGAATATTGTGGTTTTCTCTTCTGCGATGGCGCAGTACGTTGAACATTTATCTGATCATCGTCGCATCATCGACTTTGTTGATGTGGATTCGGATAAATGGCGGCAGTATGCGCTATCAAAACCCTGGCCCTTCAACTGGATTTATCACCGAGAATCAAAACGTTTGCTTGATTACGAAAAGAAGGTGGCAGGAGAGTTCAGCAGCGCAACTTTTGTTTCAAAGAAAGAGGCTGAGTTATTCAGGCAGCTTGCGCCTGATGCAGCGAATAAAACAACCTTTTTCAATAATGGTGTTGATACTGACTTTTTCTCTCCCGCACGTGATTATCCCAATCCTTATCCGGCTGGGAAAAGAGTGTTGGTTTTTACCGGCGCAATGGATTACTGGGCTAATGTCGATGCGGTAAGCTGGTTCGCAAATTCAGTATTTCCTGCTATTCATGCAAAATTACCGGATGTTGATTTTTATATCGTGGGTGCCAAACCAGCCAGACAAGTACAGATGCTGACAAATCTACCCAGCATTCATGTGACCGGGGCAGTTGAAGATATTCGCCCTTATCTTATGCATGCCGCAGTAGCAGTGGCCCCCTTGCGGATTGCGCGGGGTATCCAGAACAAGGTACTGGAGGCAATGGCCATGCAAAAACTGGTGGTTGTTTCTATGCAGGCAATGGAGGGAATTCACGCCACACCGGGGAAAGAACTGGTGGTGGCCGGAGAAGCCGGAGATTTTGCTGACCGGGTTCTTTTTCTTCTTGATTCTGACGATCAGGTGACTATGGGGCAGGCTGCCCGGAACCGGGTTTTGCGAGACTACACCTGGTCAGCTAATTTGTCACAGATTGATGCACTCTTGCAGCCTTCTATCCTGGCTAAGGTTTAAAGAGAATAAGCCGTTCACATTCATCAATTAAGCGATAACAACAAGTCATTTTAACTGACAGTTCTGCTATGGGTACAACACAGGTACAGTTACGAAATACCGCGCTAAGCAGCAACACCATAAACGGGCGCAGAGAGGCAATATTAATTACATTGCTGGTGATTGCTTTGGTCCTCGGTATTTACCACGAGACTATTGAATCAATTGTGACTATCTGGAACAGATCTGAAACTTATGCGCATGGTTTTCTGATTGCCCCCTTCAGTATCTATATGATCTGGAAAAGGCGTGTAGTACTGGCTACAGTTAAGTTTCATCCTGATTATATGCCACTGCTGGTATTGGTCGGGTTAGGGTTGGGCTGGTTGCTGGCCTCGGCTGCGAGTGTTCAGGTAATAGAACAGTATGCCCTGGTAGCGATGATGCCGGCGATCGTATGGGCTATGCTTGGCTTTCAGGCTTTTAATACTATTATTTTTCCACTTGTCTATCTTCTGTTCGCTGTTCCGTTTGGTGAAGCACTCATCCCGCCATTAATAGATTTTACTGCTGATTTCACTGTCAGTGCGCTGCAGGCATCCGGTATCCCGGTGTATCGTGAAGGGAGTTTCTTCAGTATTCCCAGTGGTAACTGGTCGGTAGTAGAGGCTTGTAGTGGCGTGCGTTATTTAATTGCCTCGGTAACATTGGGGACGCTCTACGCTTATCTGACTTACCATAGCCTCAGCAGACGACTGATATTCATTGCTTTTTCTATCGTGGTGCCGATCATTGCTAATGGGCTGCGTGCCTACCTGATCGTCATGACCGGTCATCTGAGTGATATGCGACTGGCGGTCGGCGTCGACCATCTGATATATGGCTGGATTTTCTTTGGCCTGGTCATGTTGCTGCTGTTCTGGATTGGTTCCTTCTGGCGAGAGGATCACCTTGATGAAGTCGTATCAGTCGAAAATTCTTCCTCAGCTGACCAGAGACCTCCTTCTACTCCTGTTAAATCAACGCTGGGTATGGCCGGATTGGTTGTGGCAATGGCCGCGATCTGGCCAATGTATATGAATTATTTAAATAACGGATCTGGTCTGCAGCAAGCGCCTGAAATCAGCATCGCAGATCCATCTGGTAAATGGGAAACTGATTCAATTCAGCCCTCTAATTGGGTGCCGCGATACACCGGCTCTCCGAAGCAGTTTATCGGTTATTTCCATCATAAAAATCAGCGTGTCAGCCTCTATGTAACTTATTACCGCAATCAACAGCAGGAAGGTAAATTAATTAGCTCCAGCAATACGCTGGTTACCGATCTGAGTAATGGGTGGCGCAATGTAGGCGAGAATGAGAGAAAATTATCGTTAGGTACTACTGAGCTGTCTGTCAATCAGGATCTGCTGCATGCGGCAACAAGCCGGTTATTGGTATGGAGATGGTACTGGCTGATCGACCAGGAAACAGCCAATCCTTATTTGGGCAAGGCAATACAAGCCATGAACCAGATTCTGGGGAAAGGAGATGACGGCGCAGAAATTATTGTCGCTGCTGCTTATGAACATGATCCAGAAGAGGCCGCATCGGTGTTGCGCGAGTTTGTCGTCGATATGCAGCTGATAATTACCGAGAGGCTTCTGGCTGTTTACGGCAGACACGACTGAGTGAAGTGAGACTCGAAAGAACACCGCACCCTCCGTTAATCGCGCATGTAATTTTTCATTTTGGCGTAGGCGGACTGGAAAATGGTTTAGTGAATCTGATCAATCATATTCCTGAGAACCGTTACCGCCATACCATTATTTGCCTCAAAGGATTTTCAGAATTTCATAAGCGACTTAATCGGAATGATGTCGAGATTGTTGCGCTGAACAAACGCGAGGGCAATGATTTCAGTATCTATGGAGAACTTTACCGGATATTCAGGCGACTCAATCCAGATATTGTACATACGCGCAATCTTGCAGCGATGGAGGCCCAGGTGGTGGCAGCTGTAGCGGGTGTGAAGGCACGAATACACGGAGAACATGGGCGCGATATCTTTGATCTTGATGGCAAGAACTGGAAATACAATCTGCTGCGTAAGACAATTCGCCCGTTTGTTCATCATTTTATTGCTGTCAGCAAAGATTTGGAGCGCTGGTTGATTGATACGGTGCATGTGTCGCCAGCACGAGTGCGCCAGATTTATAACGGCGTGGAACACTTACGTTTCCATCCCGATAACACCCTGCCAATTGAAGCGTTTCCTTCCAGTTTTTTTGATGGGAGACCGTTTGTTGTAGGTGGTGTTGGCAGGATGGTAGAAGTTAAGGATTTCCCGGCTCTGGTGAAGGCTTTCTTATTATTGCGTGAAAAAATACCTGTAACAGGTAGGCCGTTGCGACTTGTGATCATAGGAGATGGTATTGCGAAACCACAGTGTGAAGCTATGCTGCACTCAGCCGGGGTTGAACAGTTTGCCTGGCTTCCGGGAGAGCGTTCGGATATCTCTCAATTGATGCAGGCGATGGATCTGTTTGTGCTCCCTTCGCTGGCAGAAGGTATTTCCAATACCATACTGGAAGCCATGGCAAGCGGCTTGCCAGTCGTGGCGACCCGGGTAGGTGGTAATACCGAACTGGTTTTGGAGGGAGAAACTGGCTGCCTGGTCCCCCCAGAGGATCCTGCCGCTCTGGCTCAAGTAATTGATAAATATTATCAGGATGATGCAATGGCGCGCAGGCACGGGCGCCGTGCACGCGAAATTATTGAGCAGCAATTCAGTATGCATGCCATGACGAATGGCTATCTTGCAGTGTATGATCGGGTATTGGGTCATAATGCTGCGCACAATTAAAGATTGAAAAGATCAACTGACTGGATAGGAATATGTGTGGCATAACGGGAGTATTTGATACGCGCGGCGGGAGTGAGATTGATCGTAATCTGCTTCATTGTATGAATCAGACGCTGACACACCGTGGGCCGGATGAGGGAGAAATGCATGTTGAGCCCGGTGTTGGATTGGGGCATCGCCGTTTGTCGATTATGGATGTATCCAGTGGTCAACAACCCTTATTCAATGAAGATGGCAGTGTGGTCGTCATATTCAATGGCGAAATCTATAATTTCCAGAAGCTGGTCAGTGAGTTAACCGCTTTGGGACATCAATTTCGTACGCATTGCGATACCGAGGTAATTGTGCACGCCTGGGAGGAGTGGGGCGAACACTGTGTTGAACGCTTTAGCGGGATGTTTGCCTTTGGCGCATGGGATCGTAATCAGCAAACGCTATTTATGGCACGTGATCGGCTGGGCATCAAGCCGTTTTACTATACCTTGTTGGATAACGGATTGTTTCTGTTTGCCTCGGAACTCAAAGCATTACTGGTTCACCCAGATTTTGACAAAACACTGGATCATCAGGCGATAGAAGATTATTTTGCCTACGGTTATATCCCCGAGCCGAAAACTATTTTTAAAAACACGTTCAAGTTGAATCCCGGATATTCATTATTATTGCGTCGCGGGCAACAGGCTATACAGCCGCACGAATACTGGGATATACCGTTTGCATCACATGGCGCATTGAGTGAACAAGAAGCAGCAGAAGAGCTGATTGTCCGGTTACGAAATGCAGTAGACAGTCACCTTATGAGCGAAGTGCCACTGGGCGCATTTCTTTCCGGTGGAGTGGATTCCAGCGCCGTCGTGGCGATGATGGGCGGCTTGATGAAGGAGTCTGTCAATACCTGTTCGATTTCTTTTGCTGATCCTGCTTTTGATGAATCAGATTATGCTCGTCTGGTTGCGGATCGCTACCAGACTCAACATTTTACCGAGCAGGTCAAACAGGATGATTTTGATCTCATTGACCGGTTGGCTGCGTTGTACGATGAACCGTTTGCCGATAGTTCCGCCATCCCGACTTACCGTGTGTGTGAGCTGGCCAGAAAACAGGTGACGGTAGCCCTTTCAGGAGATGGCGGTGATGAGAATTTTGCTGGTTATCGCCGCTATCGCTGGCATATGATAGAAGAACGGTTGCGTTCCAAATTACCATTAGGATTACGAAAACCCTTGTTCGGCCTGTTGGGTAATATTTATCCCAAGGCGGACTGGGCACCGAAGTTTTTGCGTGCCAAAACCACATTTGAATCGCTTGCGCGCGATTCTGTGGAAGGCTATTTTCACAGTGTATCCATTCTGGACAATAAGCTGCGCAGGCAGTTGTTTTCTCCGGATTTTCACCATAGCCTGCGGGGTTATCAGGCGGTTGAAGTACTGCGTGGTTATGCGGATAAAAGCCCGACACAGGATCCCTTGTCACTAATTCAGTATCTGGATATGAAAACCTATCTTGTAGGCGATATCCTGACTAAAGTGGATCGTGCCAGCATGGCGCATTCACTGGAGGTGCGCGTCCCGCTGCTGGATCATGAACTGGTCGAATGGGTTTCGGGATTGCCCACCTCTATGAAATTACGCCAGCAGGAAGGAAAGTACATTCTGAAAAAGTCGCTGGAGCCGTATTTACCGCATGAAGTGCTTTATCGGAACAAGATGGGGTTTGCCGTACCGCTAGCCAGCTGGTTTCGTGGCCCGTTGCGTGAACGTGTACGTGCAGCATTGCTTGGCAATACGTTGGCGGATACAGGAATTTTTGATATGGCGTTCGTCAAAAAAATGCTAGATCAACATCAATCCGGCAGACGAGATTACAGTGCCCCTATCTGGACGTTGCTAATGTTTGAAGCTTTTTTGCGCAATACACTCAATATGGGAAATGTGTCATATACCAGGCAGGATAGAAAAGTTGCCTGATATTGGTTCAATAAAATATAGGACTCTCGACTGGGAAGCAGGATAGTTCAATGTTGAATGTCTATCTCACCGTTGATACTGAGCTATGGCCTTATTCCGAGGGTTGGCCAGTACGTGCCCTGTCACTGGATAAAATAACATTTAATGAAGAAATTGCCGCATGCTTTTATGGCAAAACATCTGAAGGTGAATTCGGGCTGCCTTATCAACTCGAGCAGCTGGATCGGTACGGATTAAAAGCTACTTATTTTCTGGAGCCACTGTTTGCTGATCGGGCTGGTAGCAATCATCTTGCTGACATGGTTGATTTGATTCAACGTAATAACCAGGAAGTCCAGCTACACCTGCATACTGAATGGCTCAGTGAAATTCATGACCCGACTATTCCTTCCCACTTCAGGCAATACATGCATCAATTCACTTTAGACGAACAGAGGGCTTTAATTGCAAAGGGAATACGCAGCCTTCAGGCAGTGGGTGTAAAGAAGCTGCACGCCTTCCGAGCCGGAAGTTATGGTGCTAATCGGGATACGTTACGCGCTGTAGCACAAAACGAGCTGTTGTTTGATTCCAGTTATAACCCCTGCTATTTGGGTGAAGACTGCAAGATTGATCTGGATGAGCAACTGTTGCAGCCACTCAGGCTTGAAGGTATATGGGAACTGCCGATCGCCTTTTTCCAGGATTATCCTGGGCATCAACGACATGCACAGCTGGCAGCATGTTCAGCTGAAGAAATGAAAACGGCGTTGTTGGATGCCTGGCAACAAGGTTGGTTCTCATTTGTGGTTGTCTTGCATAGTTTTGAGCTGATCAAAGGTAGAAGCGCTGGCAGATTGAGTTCTCCAGACAGACTGAATATCAACCGCTTTAATCGTTTATGTGAATTTCTGTCTGATCACACCGATAAGTTCAGAACTGCTCTATTTTCTGAGCTTGATCCGGCGACAATTCCTGAAATAAAGCCAACAAAAATTTTGTGCTCCCGTCCGCACCATACAATCAGACGTTATGCCGAGCAGGCTTATTCAAGGTTTTTCTGATGGAGAAATGGTTCAGGCAATCAATAAATTTTACCGTGCGCTTGGGGGAAATCAGGCTTCTTACCTGGCCACTGAGTGCCTGTGTACTGAAAACGCATTTTACTGAACTTCCGGCCCATCCGGTTGCGCCAGCAGAGCTCTCAGAGTTTTTTAGAAACTCTATTGATGTGGTGGTGACACGCTCTCACCCGATAGAATCTTCTTTATCAAGACTAAACATATTGCCGCACGCGATCCGGTATATTCCTTCAAGCTACCAGCGTTACTGGGTTGTGCTTGATAGCGGCTTTGAAAATTACCTGAAGAAATTCTCTGCCAAATCCAGAAATACGCTGTTGCGGAAAATAAAAAAGTTTGCGGAATTTTCAGGCGGGGAGATCGACTGGAGGGAGTATCGTAAACCGGAAGAGATGCACGCATTCCATAAACTGGCAATGGAAGTTTCACTGAAAACTTACCAGGAAAGATTGCTTGACTGCGGCTTGCCTTCCGATCAGCAATTCCAGGAAAATATGCTGGAGCTTACCGCAAAGGATAACGTGCGCGGCTACATTCTTTTTTATCTGGAAAAGCCGATTGCCTATATTTATTGTCCGGTGCATGACGGGATTGCTCTCTACGAATACGTGGGCCATGACCCGGAGTACCAGCGCTGGTCACCCGGAACTTTGCTTCAGTACTATGCCTTGCAATGTCTATTTGCAGCGGATCACGTAAAGATCTTTGATTTCACTGAGGGAGAAGGCGCGCATAAGGCATTCTTTGCAACTAATGCACAATATTGTGCGGATATTTATTATTTTCGGCGTACCTGGCGCAACCTGATCAAAGTGGCATTACATACTGGCAGTGATGGATTATCGCGCGGTATCGTCCAGGTGCTGGAGAAACTGAAGTTGAAAGCCTATATCAAAAAAATACTTCGATCGACCGCATAAGACCGCATTATTTATTTACCCTGAAGATTTATGTTTCTGCAAAATGCATCCCTTCCAGAATTACATAGCACACCGCAACTCGATGATGACTGGGAATGGCAAGATCTGGATCAACTCGATACCGTAGCGCGAACCCAAGCCTTGTTGGCTATTAAAGATTTGATTCAGCATCACTCCGCTGCAGTTATGGATCATGACCCAGATTGGCTTTATACCAAATGTAGCCATGACAAATCAGTCAAGATCTTTTTGTGTTTTGCACAGGATGGCTCGTTATCCGGGTATGCTCCATTTTTCGTACATCCATCATCTTTGAGTTTTGAATTGTTTGGTATTTCGCTCTGGGAATACCGAATTCGCCGTTATAGCATTACAGCAGGCCCTTTATTCTCTGATGAGGTAAAAACAGAGGATGTTTTTCTTAATCTTCTTGATTATTTATGGAAAATTCTTCAGAAACGAGAGACTTTATTTGCGCTAGGCGTGGAACTTGATTCCTCGTTTGGTGGGTTTCTCCAGAATAATACTAATCTACAAAAGAAATATCAGCTGATCCCTTCAGGACAGGCTTATCACAGGCGGCTGATTGTATTACCCAAAAACTTTGATGAATATATTCAGAATCTGGGATATGGAACCCGTAAAGAAGTGCGGCGTGTTTTGCGCCGTCTTGAACAAGATCCTGAAATCACAATCAGTCACCGTATATTTACTACGCTTGAAGATATATCAGAATTTTTACCCCTGGCTCAACAGGTATCCGATAAGACTTACCAGCACAATTTACTTGGTCTTGGTATTCGAAACGATATTGAAACATGTCGTATTCTTACAACTGCTGCGGAAAATGGCTGGTTTCAGAGTTATCTTCTAATTTGTAATCAGGAGTCGGTTGCTTTCCAGCATGGTTACATTTATGGCGAGACCTATTATGCGGAACAGACTGGCTATGACCCCGCTTGGGGAGATAAATCTGTTGGTACGATTGTACAAATCTATCGGATTCGTGATCTGATTAATCGTGGAATCACCCGGCTGGATTTTCTGTATGGAGACAATGAAAGAAAAAGAAGTTTGTCTAACATGTATCGGGTAGAGCAAAATTTTCATCTGGTTCCAAGAAAGTTCCCGCTGGGTGCACTTGCTTACGCTCTGCGCGGATTCAACACACTTTCCCAGTTAGGGGGAGATTTTATTGAAAAATGGGGATTAAAATCCAAAATTCGCCGCTTTCTCCGTAAGTGGTCAGTTGGCCGGGATTAGCAAATTTATTGTTTAACAGCCAGGACAGTGATACCAGCTTTGTGCAGGCAGCGCAGCAGAAGATGATTGCTGGTACTGACAGCTATCCAGCCAATTTTGAGCCAGCCACATTTCTTAAAAGTATTCAGTGAAGCGACATTCGTTGAGCGTATATGTGTCACGATCCTGGAATAGCCATACTTCTTAACATCCTCGCATACCATTTCCAGTAGTAATGCTGCAGCGCCTAATCCACGGTAATGGGGATGGGTGAACAAATAGCCAAGGAAGGCATCCCCAGATGTCAGACCAATATCTAAATCTGTTGGTGAATCGACTCGAATAACAGCGCCGTGGCTGATATTTGTTTGTGATACAACTTGTGTTCCATCAATCAAT
The DNA here is from genome assembly GCF_900116685.1 of Nitrosomonas eutropha. GTDB lineage: Bacteria > Pseudomonadota > Gammaproteobacteria > Burkholderiales > Nitrosomonadaceae > Nitrosomonas > Nitrosomonas eutropha_A. The sequence goes on along the minus strand of NZ_FPBL01000003.1, from coordinate 160,964 downwards.
GCATAGATTTTGGCATCGTCCTGAATAAGTTGTGTAACGCCTCGGCCACTTTGTGAACTGATTTGTTCGATCAGTTCGTGCGGATACATGGCAATATCCTGGGTGGAATTTAGAGCAATAAAGTGGAATGCCTCTGTTCCGGATTTTTTGGCAAGAGGTTGTGGCAACGATGCCTGTTGCCGAGTTAAATCAGCTGCGTAGAAAAAATAAATCTCTACTCTGCATAGTATTTTAATCAGCCAGAATACTGCCGCTTTGCCCCCTCCCTTATATCTCAGGAGTGCCAGTCTTTCTTGCCAGACATTCATGATATTAAGCTGCTAAATAAAGTAATCATTACTGCCCCCAATTACCCTGTCCGGACAAGTAAACCACCGCATATGGTAGGTTGCCATTTGTTTAGAAAAAAATATCAATTTTACGCATCAGGTTAGCTAATTTCTTTTGGAGCCAGCTCAGTTGTTCCCAGTAGCGTGGATAAGATTGACGCCGTACTTGTTTCGATCTCTTCTGACCAGAATCCTTTGCGGTTTGCGTGCTGATGCAGATCCAGATCAGCGATTTCATTATTTTCAATAATAACAGGGCCCCGTTCGGTCAAAGCGATATCCCAATGATGGAGATTCATTCCCATGAGATAGTTTGCTGCCCGTTCACAAATTTCTGTTAATTGTGGCCAGTCTGGCAATGTGTATAGATCGAATTGCACACTGGTGTCGGGATGAGTAGCAACTGCCTCGATCTTGCCGTTAATTTTGCCAACAACCCGAGTGATCTGGCCGTTAGTTATGTTGACGCCCCCCAGTAAATTTCCAGAAGTGCCATGCTGAAAGTTATCTACCATATTCGATCCGACAGGAATGCGCCAGACTGCACTGACAATGGTATTCCTGCCATTAATTCGGGCAGAAGTGACTCGTATGCTGCTGACGCGAAGGCCACAGACACGCGCAATTTCCGGGTGTGGCTTGAGCTGTTCTTGAAACAGAATACCGTGTGAGAACTTTGGGTTAAGCGACTTGATCCATTCCATCACGTTACGTTGCTTGCCGTTCAAAAAAACAATACTGTCTGATTCCGGTAGATAATTTTGCAGGCCCTGGGCACCCCAGCCATAGGCACTACGACTGGGTTTGGCAAATAACGGGTAATGCTGGAGGGTGCGGAGATAAACAGCTGTTTCATCGACACTGTTTAATGTAATGGCGCCTGGTAAATTTCTGCCATCGAGATCATATACTGCATGAATTTTTGGCATGGGGAGGCCGGTTGCCATCATGAAAAGAGTCATCGGCAACTTCTCACCCAACATGAACCAGCGAGCATCATTACACACATAATTGAGCCGGAATTTGCGGCCATTCCCCAGAAATTTGCCACGCTCTTCTGCACTCAGATCATCCAGTTCATGCAAGCGATAATCGATATACTCTTGAAACAACAAGCGTTGCGAACCAAAGCGCATGCGCAGAACTTCGGATAATGTTGCAAAAGGCGCCTTGCGAGCACGTTTGCCAAACAGGATTTTGAGAATATTCATGGGGTGCCTTAAAGTGATTGAAAGAACATCAATCTACCGAGAAGATTAGTGAAGTTGAGTGATGAAATCTTCCCAAATTGCATCTTCCGGCCGCATGGAGCCCTCAACCCAAACAGGTTGTGAAGCTTGATCAGATAATTTCCAGTGTCCTGGGCATTTCTCAATTGCCCACCCTTCATAGTAATAGCTGATTTCCGCGATGACGGGCTTGCTATTTCGTCGCAAAATATCGACAGCGAGTGACTGGGTTTGCAATATTTTTGCAGTTTGAAAAGCGAGGAGGAGTGAATCTGAGGGTATCTGAGCAGGATTCCAATCTATACGACCACTACCGCTTGCCCGGAAATCTCCCGGCCGATTATATCGTCTGAATGCAAAGGCCCGATTACCGATGATGGTTACGCGGATATCAAAGTCATTTTCAGGTAGAAATTCTTGAAGTAACAAGTAGCCTTTATGAAATTCTTCATCTGTCTTCCGCGATAGGAATACCCGTATTGCTTCACTTGCGCGCCTGGCAAACCAACGGAAGGGCAGGTTGGCTGGTGGCAGTGCGTACATACCGGAGCCAAACAGTGCATGGGCGTGATGGCTTGCCTCACAGCGGTTGTGCACAAGTTCGACGTTTTTTGAAATAACACCGGAAGATAGTTTTAGCACCAGTGGGTAATCAGCCAAATTAATGAATTTATCTGCCTGTGATTTTGACCAGAATACCCAAGTTTTGGGAGTAGGGATGTCTGCTAATTGCAGAAGATAAGATTGCGCTACCTTGTCGTCAAAATGCCATATCGTATTATGATTGGGAAATGTTGGAATTTTGTTGATATGTGCCAAAGCTGCGATCAATCTGCGACCAGGGCGGCTAACCGAAAGTGGTTGACCAAACCACCACATAAACCCATCGCAGCCTTGGAGCTGATCCAGCCAGTTGATTGAATCAGAGAAAATATCGATATTCTGGGTTGTGAGGCCTTGCTGTGCGGCCAGTTCATGCCAACGTGTCGAAAAAGACTGCCAACGTTTACTGGAAAGTTGCTGGTGGTCTTGTTGAATAGCGATAGTCAGTTGGTTCATATTTATTAGATAAATCGATAAAGTATCATCGGCGAATCAGATCAATAACTTTACGGTAGCTGCGTTACTGGAAGGTGGCGTAAGGTTGGTATGGATCAATACACTTGTAGTAACCAGGATTAACAGCTTGATCCATTGATTAATGCTATCCGCAAGTAGTGCGATTTTTTCTTAGGTGGGCTTAACATAACAAAATTCATCCCTTCTAATGAGTTTAAAGATGCCAATAATGATCTATCTTATACAATTTATACTGAGAGACTTTATTTTTCTGTGGATATTATCGTTTTCAGATTAATACAATTCTCTGTTAAATAATCTGTTTAGATGGAGGCATGAATGAATTTTTTATATCACATGGTACCTAACTGGCCGCCACTGGCCTGGATTGCTCTTTGCTCTGAAAAAAACAGTGCTGTTACAGTTTGGCATGGTAATCGAGTAGAAACGCATGATCACTGGTTTTGTGAGGCTGTTTGGCCCGGTGCTTTTGAAGAAGGAAATTTTGATCAAACTGATCTGGTCGCGGGTACTGGAGGGCGTTGTCGTGATGGCAGTATAGTCTTTGTTGCACCAGGTAACACAACAGACCGTATTTTGTCATTGCTGACTGATAAAGGCTTATTTGTTTCAAATTCACTGGCCTGTCTACTGGCTGTATCCGGCGCTGAAATCAACCTTACTTACCCTGATTATTATAAAGATTTCACCAGTATTATTTATGGCTTGTCACGGTACAAGCGAACGATTTTAACTTCGCTGGGCGATATTCAGATCATGATGTTTGGTTATATCGTGTGGGATAGCAACAAGGTTGCTTATATCCCAAGGACGTTGACGAGAAGAAATTTCAGTAGCTTTGCCCGTTATGAGCAGTTTCTTCAGGAAAATTTGAACAAGCTTGCTGATAATATTGCTGCTCGTAGCAGGAAGCATGGCTACCAATTCCTGGCGACGGCATCCTCTGGCTATGATTCGCCCGCTATTGCAGCGCTCGCTTATAAAGCAGGGTGTAAAGATGCTTTATGTATTGATAAAGATCGTTTTGGAGAAGCAGAAAATGGTGATCAGGTAGCTGCTTATCTGGGTCTTAATCCAGTTTGCATTGCACGTGATGCATGGCGTGAGCTGGATCGTGTAGAAACTTTCTTTCTGGCGGCTGATGGAACAGCAGAAGCGGTATCACTGGCCAGTGCGGAAGCTGAACTGTCGGGCCGAGTGCTGTTGACAGGCTATCATGGCGATAAAATATGGGCCAAAGACACAAAAGATTTAGGGGAAGATGTCGTGCGCGGCGATTCATCAGGGCTTTCACTAACAGAATACCGTCTTTGGGCCGGGTTTATTCATTGTCCGATCACTTTCTGGGGAGTGCAGCAGATTCGCGATATCAATCATCTGAGTAACGCTGAAGAAATGCGTTCTTGGGATGTAGTGGGGAATTATAGCCGTCCTGTGCCACGCCGCATCATTGAATCAGCAGGCGTGCCGCGTGAAGCCTTTGGGATCACTAAAAAAGCCAGTGCCATAGGATTTAGTGAATTCTTAAGCCCGGCTTCTATGGAAATTTATCGTACCTGGCTTGCTAAAAATCGCATGGAGTGGTTGAAACGTGGCCGGATTCCTCCGCCATTGAGCAAAGATTATGAGCGCATCACCCAGAATATTTCAGGTGCAATGGAATCTATTTTGCATAAAACACCGTTACTTTGGCGGTTTGCCCCGGAAAATTCCCTTGATCGCCCCAGCCAGTTGCGACAATATGCATTTGCTTGGGCGATAAATGAAGTGAGTGCTCGTTATGATCTTCATTTTGATAACAGCTAATATCGATCTACTGAATTGTTCATGCCAGCAACCCTAGATGTGCTCCTTATCTGGTAATAGGGGATATTATCGTTTCCGGATCAGATCAACGACTTCATGGTAGCCATGCCGGTTAAAAAATAAAGTAAGCCCACCATAAACCAATATGCCCGCAGTGATCATAGCCGATAATTTTGCCCATTGATTAATATCATCTGTGAACAACAGACCCACTCCCCATACTGTCAGATACATTCCTATTGCTGAACCTGTTGCCGGTGCGATGGCATAAAAAAAATCAGATAGTTGCAATGCTATGACCTGGAGCATGCGATGGATATTAACAAGGAGTACTAGCGGATACACTGTTACCCAAGCCAATGCAACGCCCACAATTCCCCAATAGCTCCCGGCTAGAAGGGCAAGCGGCATAACAATTGAGGCAAGAAGTACATTTTTCACACCGACATCAGGACGCCCTAGTGCATCGATGGCTGTTGGCAGGAAATTTACAATCATGCGTAATGGCATCATCAATGCTAATAATTGCAGCGGTAGAATAGCTATATGCCATTTCTGCCCCAAAAATAGCAATACAATTTCATTGGCAACACTGGAAATTCCCCATAACACAGGGAAGGCAATCAGGCTGAGTACCCGCATCGCTTTAAGTATAAAACTGCGGAATTGCTCAGGATTATCCTGAATCCTGGAAAATACTGGAAATGCAACCTGGTTGATGATTGAGGAAATTCGTTGTACAGGTAACGAAGCAAGCTGCATCGCAATTGAATAAAAACCTAGTATTTCCTTACCTAGCAACTTGCCAACGATGACAGCGTCTGCCTGCGTAAAAAAAAACCAGAGTAACCGTGAGAGCGTAATGTTCCCGCCAAAAGACAGAAGATTACGCATGCCGGCTACGGAAAATTTTGGTAGAAAATGTAATGGAGCTACTACGTTCATTGCGATTACGCTGAGTATACTGGCAAACAGATTCCCTAAAACAAGCGCCCATACACCAAATTGTGCGAATGCCAGTACCAGTGTCAGTATGCTCCCGACAATCGTTGTTAAGAAGCTAATCAGTGACAAACTTCTAAATTTTAGCTGGCGATACAGCTGAACGCTGGGAAGTGTACCGAAGATAGTCAATAAGAATTGAAGTGACAAAACGTGCAAAATTGGTATTAATCTTTCCTCATCAAAAAAAGCTGCGATGAAAGGGGTCAACAGATTGAGCAATAGCAGCAGACTAATATTTGCGATGATGACGATGGCAAATACACTGCGTAAAGCAGTTTCGTCAAGATCCTGTTTCTGAATCAGTGCAGGGCCGAGCCCAGCCTCGGACAACATCAACATGAAAGCAACAAATACCGATGCCATAGCCAGCAGGCCGTAGTCTTCTGGTGTCAGCAAGCGCATCACAACAAGCGTGATTGCCCATGTAATGACCTGTGCTCCCAGTTTTCCACCCGCTGTCCATTTAAGCCCGGTCAATACTTGCTCTCGTACTGTCGTCATAGGATGGCTATTTCTCGTTGGTCCGATGAAATTAAATCTGGTCTAAAACCTGCGGATAAGCAATCATCAAGGTTTTTAAGTTCGATATCTGTTGGTGAAAGAGGTGAAGTGCGGTAACACTACGGTACAAGAATCTTGCTTCCCTTGTCTGGCGTTGTTAAATCCGGTTCTTATTATTTGGAACAACTTTGGACCAGTATCGATATAAAATTCTTGGAGTTTGGAGAAGATATGAGCGATCACTCTGCCCGAATCGCATCAGGATTATCCATAGTCGCAGGTAAAAAAGGTTTAAATACTGGTGTGAGAACGTCGAATTTCGACAAAGCTCTTTTACATATTTCAATGCATGCAGTTTGTTCTGTCTGGTTTCTTCAGTACTTGAATTCCATTGGTATGTAAGGCCCTCTAGTTGGGGCAATGGGCAGGGTATGTGACCTGGATATGCCTGCCATGGCACTTCCAGCACCGCTTTGGGGAAATAGCTCAGCCATTCCATATAGGAAACATGGTGCAGAAAGGGGTCTATGGGGAGTTTGATAATTTCTGCAATAAAATTAGAATCAAAAAATGGAAGCTCAAATTCCACGCGCCCCAGATCTATGTTCTCAAAATGATTAAACATATGTCGACGCTGATCATTCAGCATCAGAAATAAGTAAAAAATGCGGCTGGGATCACCCAAATGGATTGAATCCAGCTCAGATTGGATTCCCTCATTGAGGAGATTGATTAGGGTTAAAGCTATTTTCGGTTTCAAAAGCTTGGTGCTTATCCCCCAATTGTTATAAGCGAAAAATTCTTTCTTTGCTTTTTCCATATCTTTTTTTCGTGAGGCCTGGATAATATCCGGATTCAGATATACGTGCCCAAGGCCTACGCTACCCCCATCACCGGACCAAATAACATGGGGTTTGGGTAAATTTCTAGCTGCATAGTTTTCAGAATTAATCCATTTGTTTACGGATAATTTGTGGTAAGGATCTCGTTCATCCTGCTTGCCTTTTTGTAGATGGGTGTGATGAGTTCCCAATTTATCAGCAGCAAGTTGCCCAAATGCCTGATCTTGACTGCCAGCTGGGGCGAAATTGGAAGTGACTACCTCGACATCAAGATTTTTTAGTGCGCCAACGATGGCGCGAGAATCGAGACCACCGCTTAAAAATGCCGCGACAGTTTTTTGTCCTTGCAGCCGGATTTTGACTGAATCGATGAATGTTGCATGAAGGTGTTCAGCAGAATTAATGCTACTATTCTCTGCATTCATCGGCTGTTTATCCCATTGCCAGTATCTCTGTCGATTGATTTTTTCACCCGTGAAACAGACGGTTTCCCCGGCATATAGGGAGAATATATTTTCGTAAGGGGTGCGATCAGACAGCGGGTAGTTAAAACACGCAATTTCAGCTATTCCCTGAAGATTTAGAGACTTTACCTGGAAGGATAAAGCTTCCAGAATTCGTAATGCAGTCGAAAAAATGATGAAATCGGGCAATACCCAATAGTAAACAGGCCGGACACCAAGCTTGTCTGTTACTAAGTGAAGTCTACCCTCCGCATGTTCGTAGATGACCGCGCAGTAGGTTCCGCGACAAGCGTGAAGAGTATCCAGTTTCCCGGCTGCCAAATCAAGCGCCAGATTTTGCAGACTTTCCGCACGTGACCCTGGCATACTAGGGCCAGCCTGATATAAAGGATCACCCGCTACAAACGCAGTCAGCTCTTTAGTGGAAAAACTTCCTGGCTGTTTCAATGCACCGATATCAACTTTTGCAAGGTAAATCCCGTTATCGATAAATTCTATTACAGTATTTTTATCATCAGGATGACGTGATATTAACGCTCGAAGCTCATTTGTAAACGAACCAGGTATGGTTTTGTCTTTATGGCGGGTGAGAATTCCTGCAAAAATTGTCATTGGGAAGTAGTAAAAAGCAAACAAGTAAAAATGGAAAATATGAAAAAATACCCATCAACCGCTTTCTTTTTAATTGTAGAGAGCTTGCTGTAAAGGTGGGTGTCATTCCAATAGAGAATTAGGTCATATCAATCATGCCAGCTCAATAAATTTAAAGACATCGACAATGAGGTATCTTATACAACTTATACTGAAGTCGTATTAATAAAGACTGGTATCTTTCTATAGATATTATCGCTCTAAGATCAATACAGTTTTCTGTTAAATAGCCTGTTTAGACGAGAGCTTTGTTCCATCTCACTTGATTGCAACCAGAAATTCCGGTAGCAGTCAGTCTAAATTTTTTAGAGTAAGTGGATTTGACAATAAATCTTGGCTTGGCGAGGGATAGCAGGTAATCGTCCAGGGTGGATCGCTCGATACAAAATTAGATTTGAACCTGTGTTTGTGCTTGATACCATGGCTGATGAGTAGTAAGAATTTAAGTTTTTTTCTAAATAGTAAAGCACAAGCTAATGATTGAATGGAGTTTGAATGTTATATAAAGCGAAAATAACAGCAGTATTGTTTGCTTTTTTTTCTAGCATTGTAGGGACATATATTTTTTTTGACTGGCATTCTGACAATAAAAAATTATTAGATTTTGCTAGAACGATCGTACATGGTAATAGTGTCACTGGCTATGATATCGAGCAATTGAACGATCTTATCTACCATACTGGAAGTTTTGCTAAAAATAATGACTATTTTCTTTTGCCGTCACTTGGCCCGACTCCTATCCAGATATTACAGAAGGGAGGAGATTGTTCCGATAAATCCAGATTATTAGCAGCGATCTTGGACGAGATGAAAATTTCTGCAACATTGGTAATGTTGGCCCCGTGTGATGGTTGCCCATTTGGACACACCGTTGTGGAAGCTCAAGCTGCTGATGGTGCTATAGCCGTTGATCCTGTTTATAACATTTCTTTTCCTTCATCAAACGGGCATTACTATGGAATTAAAGATTTGCGCGATAATTCCAACATTCTTCCGGCAAGACTTGATGAGCTTATTTTGAAACGTGGTTCTAGGGATAAGGTAGCATTCTATCGAGGAGGGGCTGATGGTATACATTATTCCTATCCAGTTACCATAAATTGGGAGAAGAATTTTTTGACGCGATCTATTGGCAAATTTTTGATGCAGTATACGGATGATGCTTCTTTAGTTTATCGTCCAAGATGGCTTGAAGATCCGAAACTTTTGATGTCTGGTGTCCTTGGAGTTATTTCCATTTTTAGCTTTCTTGTTTTTCTGGTGACTATTCTTCTTCCCCACCCTAAGGTTATAACTAACCGATAACAGCAGATTTCTACCTTGTCTTCGCGAGATATTGTCTTAGGTATCATTATCCTTGTTGCAGGTTTGTATGCACTGCGCCGAGCATGGATTGGAGTGTTGTTGTGGGCTTGGATCAGTACCATGAATCCTCATCGTTTTGCTTGGGGGTTCCTTGCCTCTGCTCCTGTTGCAGCATTTTCTGCAGGGGTGGCGTTACTCGGCCTGGCGTTTACTAAAGAACGACGATCGCCTTTTATAGGTTTGCCTGTCACCATTTTAGCTCTCTTTGTCGTGTGGATGACTATATCCTGGCTTATGAGTCGTGATATTTCAGAGGAGTATTGGACTTGGAATCGATCTGCAAAGATCTATCTGATGATATTTGTCACCCTGGCCGTGCTCCAAACCAAGGAGCACATCATGGCGTTTGCCTGGGTTCTGATTGGTTCACTGGCAGTATTAGGTGCTAAGGGGGGATTCTTTACACTTATAACATTGGGGAATTACCGTGTATGGGGTCCTCCTGACACTTTTATTGCGGGTAATAATGAGTTTGCTTTAGCTTTGATCATGATTATCCCTTTGGTATATTTTTTGCAGCTTCAGGTTACGCGAAAAATGTGGTGTCATACGCTTAGTGTGGTGATCTTACTGTGTGCTGTTGCTGCTTTGGGATCGTATTCTAGGGGCGCTTTAGTGGCTATTGTTGCCATGGGATGTGTGTTTTGGTGGCGTAGCCCAAAAAAAGGAGAAGTTGCAGTATTTATCTTCCTCATTGCGATTGTAATGATTCCCATGCTTCCGGAGCAATGGTGGGGACGGATGGATACTATCTCAGAATATCAGACAGATGCATCAGCTATGGGGCGGATAAATGCATGGGGAGTAGCATGGGGAGTAGCTAAACATCATTTTTTTGGCGCAGGAATGAGCTATCAGTATCCGGATTATTTTTTACTTTATGGAAAATATGAAGCTATTGTACGAGCTGCGCATAGTATATATTTTGAGATTTTAGGTAATCATGGTTTTATAGGGCTACTCCTCTTTCTTCTTTTGTGGATAACCACCTACCGCGAAGCTGGATGGTTGATGAGAAATGCACGTGGTGATTCACATACTTTATGGGCTGCTCAACTGGGAGCTATGGCACAAGTTAGTCTAGTTGGATATGCGGTAGGAGGGGCTTTTTTAAGCTTGGGCTATTTTGATCTACCCTATAATATTATGGTGTTGGTGGTAATGGCAAAGAAATGGGTAACCTCTGGTGCTTGGCAAAGTCAGGAATTGAGTCAAAAGATCTAAATTATTTCTTCATTTTTTGAGGATTATGATTGTTTACGTATATTACGAATTTGTTTAATTGCCCAACAATCGGGATAGAAGTATTGTAATGAATGTCTTGGTATAAGTTCATCATCACTAGCCTCCAAGTAAAGAGTATTAACATGCTTCGGTAACATCGCCAGACCAGATTGTTTTATACGTGATTTAATCAATTGATTCTGAAAGTGTCTTAGGCTGTAACGCTTTAACCGACGAAGATAGAATATAGGATCATGAAATGATGCTTGGATAATAGATTCATACAGAAAAGTAGCGTCGGGCACTATTTGGACAAGGTTGTAGTCCCAGCTAGTGGTCAAGTCAAGATTCCATAGTACTAAGGCACCTATCAGGCTGTCATCCCCAATCAAACCTTGAGGGAGTCGTATATGTTTTTTGCGTAGCCGGGAAACGAAACTTTGTGAAAGTGCATACAAATTGCCTGCAAACCCACTGCCAGAAGCAATGGCTCGCCTAAAAGTTCTTAGTGACAGGATTTCGGTGACTTGGAACACCTGAGGCCGCATTAATACGTGTGTTCTTTAGAAGATGTTGTTCCAGGGATTCAAGAGCACCGCTTTCAATTAGGCAATCACCATCCGTGAAAAAATAACTTTCAGCCTCGATCGCTATTTCATGGATAAAATAGTTCCAAGCGTTTGCTTTATCACCAATTTTGAGATCAACGACTTTAACCCATGATGCTTTTTGGGCATACTTGGTTGCACGCGCAACAGTGTCGTCAGTGCAACCATTCGCAATGACGTAGCAAGTGGTATTAGATGGCAAAGGAGAGAGGCGTAAAGCTTCAAGACATGCGACTATTCTACGAGATTCGTTATGTGCGAAAATAGCAATAACCCGACGCGAAGTGCTGTCTGCTGGAATGATCAACTTAGGTTGCATTGATATCAAAATGAAAACAGAAAATAATTGTTTGTGTGTTTCGCAACTTATTAAAATAATACTCATGTTGTTATTTGGAAGATCAGTTAACCTAGCCTTTTCTGACCCACCAATTAAAACTAGCTTTTATATATGTATGATTGTTCTACAAGCTAGTAATTGTACTATCGGGTGAAGACTGCTTTCAGTTTAATCTATTTGTAATATCCAGATTACTCGAAGGGGAAGCGTGCTATTTAGCGTGTATTTCTTTCCCCAAAATGTGTCTTAACAACCCCTGACTCGCATTTTCCACCAGGTCCAACACTCTTTCGAATCCATGATTGCCCCCGTAGTAGGGGTCAGGTACTTCCTGATAGGTATCCCATTGGTTGCTGTACTGTAAGAGCAGTCCCAATCGGCCGATATATTGTGATGGACAATCTTGCTGCAGTTCTTCCAGGTTGTGATGATCCATTGCCAAAATATATTGGAAACGTGAAAAATCTTCTTGTGCAACTCTTCTGGCGCGTAAACCTTGCATACTATAGCCGCGTTTTAGAGCAGCCTGTTGTGAGCGCCGGTCTGGTGGTTCGCCAATATGGTAAGCGTGTGTTCCAGCGGAATCAATATGGATAAGGTGTTCTACCCCGGCAGATCTGACATGGTGCTTGAAAACTGCATCCGCAGTAGGCGATCGGCAAATATTGCCCATGCAGACAAATAACACGCTGATTTTTCTTGCCTCCAGATGCTCCATTTATCTTGCTGTTATAATTAATTAAAGGTTGTGTAATTATACCTTCGATCATAAAAAATCATAATTCCCATTTCTGACTTCTTTATCTGCATGATCTGAGATTTACCACCAGGATTTATTCACGATGAGCAATCGTTGGCAGGCTGTTTTGAAAACTGCCGCTTTCCTTAAGCCCTATAAATTATCGATGGGCTTCAGTCTGCTGGCATTATTTTTGACTGCCGGGATTACACTTTCGATCGGGCAAGGCATACGGCTGCTGGTGGATCGGGGATTTGCCACACAATCTCCTGAATTGCTAGCTCAGTATGTTTTGATTTTTCTGATGCTCGTGGTGCTGCTGGCAATAGGTACGTTTACTCGCTACTACTGGGTGACTTGGCTGGGTGAACGGGTAATCGCAGATATACGGCGTAAAGTGTTCGCACATCTGATTGATTTGCACCCGGGTTTTTTTGAAGCTAATCGCAGTCTTGAAATCCAGTCTCACCTGACCGCAGATATGACCTTGTTGCAATCTGTAGTAGGTTCTTCCATTTCAGTTGCATTACGCAATCTGATTATGCTAATTGGCGGCGTAATCTTGCTATTTATCACTAATGTCAAACTGACCATAATCGTTATGCTCAGTATTCCGCTGGTCATCATACCTATTTTGCTATTTGGTCGGCGTGTGCGCTTACTGTCGCGCCAGAGCCAGGACAAGGTGGCGACTGTTGGTGCTTATGTTGGAGAAATGCTCGGACAGATCAAGACGGTGCAGGCATATAACCACCAAGCAGTGGATAAGATGCATTTTGATCAATATGTGGAGGATGCATTTCTTATTGCCCGTCAACGGACATTGCAGCGCGCCTGGTTGATCGCAGTGGTGATTGTTCTGGTATTCGGTGCGATCGGCGTAATGCTCTGGGTTGGTGGTATGGATGTAATTGAAGACAGAATTAGCGGCGGAGAGCTGGCAGCATTCATTTTTTACAGCATTATGGTCGGTTCGGCAACAGGATCGGTTTCGGAGGTGCTGGGTGATTTGCAGCGTGCTGCTGGGGCTGCGGAGCGTACCATGGAGCTGCTGGAAGAGCCCAGCCAGATTCATTCTCCTATTAATCCTCGCCAATTACCAGTAGTGACAGGCAATATTATGTTCCACCAGGTATGTTTTGCTTATCCGTCACGACCGGAAATACAGGTTGTCAATAATTTTTCACTAACTGTACGGCCAGGTGAGACGTTGGCACTGGTTGGCCTCTCAGGTGCGGGCAAGTCAACTTTGTTTGACTTGTTACTGCGTTTTTACGATGTACAGTCGGGTAGTATCACATTGGAGGGCATAGATATCCGTGACCTGGATTTGTCCAATCTCAGACGCAGCTTTGCATTAGTGTCGCAGAATCCAGCATTATTTCACGGCAGTATCGAACAAAATTTACGTTACGCTCATCCAAATACCACAAATGCTGAGATTGAGGCAGCTACCAAGGCGGCCTTCATCCATGATTTTATTATGTCTTTACCGCAGGGTTACCAGACCAGTCTGGGCGATACTGGCTTGGGGTTGTCCGGTGGCCAGAAACAGCGATTGGCCATTGCGCGGGCTATTTTGGCGGATGCTCCAATTTTATTGCTGGACGAAGCAACCAGTGCGTTGGATAGTCAGAGTGAGAGCTGGGTGCAGCAGGCAATTACCAGATTAAGTACGGACCGGACCACTTTTGTTATTGCACATCGTTTGAGTACGGTTGTTACTGCTGATCGCATTGCTCTTATCCATCATGGTCGTCTGGAAGCATTGGGGACACACGCGGAATTGATGAGGTCCAGTGATCTCTATGCGCGTCTTGCCATGTCACGGTTCCAAACATCTGGTTGATATTATTAAAATCAGCTATTTTTTCACTGAGGCTGAACCACATGCGGGGCACCGTGGATCTTTTCTCAGTTTGAATGAGCGCCAGCGCATGGTTAACCCGTCCAGAAGAAGCAGGCGACCATGGAGTGTTTCGCCAATTTCCAGTAAAACCTTGATAGCTTCGGCAGCCTGAATACAGCCGATAATACCTGTTAGTGGGGAAAATACGCCCATTACGGCGCATCCGGGATCATCGCTATCGCCCGAGTCAGGAAACAGGCAATGGTAACAGGGGCTATCACTCTGGCGTAGATCAAATGTGGCAACTTGTCCGGCGAACCGGACAGCTGCACCTGATATCAGGGGTTTACGATGATCCAGGCAGGCCTGATTGAGTATGTGGCGCGCCGAAAAATTGTCACTGGCATCAATTACGACATCGACACCACCAATTTCCCTTTTTAATAAATCAACAGTAGCATGTTCTGCCAAGGGGATAATTTCTATTTCTGGATTGATGCGCTGCAGCATATTTCTAGCAGAATCAGCCTTAAGTTCACCAATCGAAGCTGTGTCGTGCAAGATCTGGCGTTGCAGATTTGTCAGGTCAACCCGATCGTGGTCACAAATAACAAGTCTTCCAATCCCGCTGGCGGCAAGATAGAGAGCAGAGGGGGAGCCTAATCCACCTGCTCCCAGAATAAAAATACTGGATTGTATTAGTTTTGTTTGACCAGGGAAATCAATTTCCGGTAACAAAATGTGGCGGCTGTAACGTAACAGTTGCTGATCATCCACGTTGCCCCGCCACCTTGTTCGGAATGAGTTAGCCTTGTGTTGCCTTGGCTGTTTTGTGTTTGGATTTTTGAGACATAGATTTCAGGTGATTAATTGCTTTGCTCAACAGCTGGTCATCACTGGATCCAAATTCCATAGGCTCATGATTTATTGGTTTCTTGTCTGTCTTATTCTTTGATTCTTTGGAAGATTTAGTATCTTTTTTCTTGGGGGCTGATTTCTTACTGGCGCTTTCTTCCTGATCATTGTTTAAATGACGATTAAGGTCGACTTCTCTTAATAGGCGAGAATTGTTATCAGTGTCTTCGTCCAATATATCCGGCGTGATACCTTTTGCCTGTATTGACTGTCCGTTGGGTGTGAAATAGCGCGCTGTTGTTAGTTTAATGGCTGTGTTATTGCTGAGAGGCAAGATGGTTTGTACCGACCCCTTGCCAAAGGTTTGGGAGCCCATGATGATGGAGCGTTTGTAATCCTGCAGCGCACCTGCAACGATTTCCGATGCGGAAGCAGAGCCACCATTAACCAGCGTTACCATTGGTATGGTCTTGATACTCTGCGGCAAACCTGCCAGAAAATCACGACCGGTGCTGCGGAGATAATATTCAGGATTTGCACGAAGCTGCATTTTAGCGTCATTGGTACGTCCCTCTGTATAAACTACCAGTGCATTACTCGGCAGGAAAGCAGCTGAAACTGCTACTGCGCTATTTAGTAAACCACCTGGGTCATTTCTTAAATCCAGCACCAGGCCTTTCATGGGAACCTTGCTTTCACTATAAAGTTTGGTAATGGCTTCAGCCAGATTTTCTCCCGTACGTTCCTGGAATTGGGTAATGCGTACATAGGCGTAACCCGGCTCAATGAGTTTGAATTTGACGCTCTCAATTTTGATAACATCTCGAACAAGCGTGAAGATGAGGGGTTCGGCTTCACCTTCACGAATAATGGTGAGTGCAATCGAAGTATCCGGTTTCCCTCGCATCCGTTTAATGGCGTCGTTGAGTGTCATGCCTTTAACAGCGGTATCATCGATTTTTATGATGAGATCACCGGTTTTGATGCCCGCGCGGTATGCAGGTGTATCTTCAATCGGGGAAATGACTTTGACCAGTCCATCTTCCATTGTTACCTGTATGCCTAACCCGCCAAATTCTCCCTGCGTCCCGATTTGCAGTTCTTTGTACTCTTCACTGTCCAGGAAAGCCGAGTGCGGATCTAATCCAACCAGCATTCCGTTGATCGCCTCTGTGATTAGTTTCTTGTCTTCTACAGGCTCAACGTAGTCACTTTTGATGCGCCCGAAGACTTGTGAAAATGTGCGCAACTCCTCAATCGGGAGTGTTTGCAATTCTTCCTTAATTTCCTTATCAGCAATGGCGGAGAAGTTCAAACTGACCATGACCCCGGCAATAATGCCGACAAAAACTAAACTGATTTTATTCATAAAATTACGCATGGTGTATTTGTTCTGCCCCTTATCTTTTCGGAAGAATTTGTATGTACTTATTAAAAATATTTAATATCAGCTTTTTGAAGCTATTCTATTTTTACCCAGCTCAGTGGATCAAAAGGCTTGCCTTGATATCTGAGTTCGAAATACAAGCCTGATTCAGCATTTCCGCCACTGTTACCGACTATTGCTATCGTATCACCACTTTTAACTTTATTGCCCACCCGTTTGTAAATCGCTTCATTGTTGCCGTATAGGCTCATGTAATGGTTACCATGATCCAGAATCATTAAATTTCCAAACCCTCGCAGCCAGTCGGAGAATATAACTTCCCCACTTGCGATGGCCTTGACTTCATTGCCTCCTGAAGAGCGTATAAACAATCCTTGCCATTTTATACCACCGTTTTCGCGCGGGCTGCCAAAGTGGTTAGTCAGCTCTCCCCGGACGGGTAGTCGCAATTTCCCCTTTAGTGCAGCAAAAGAACCCTTTTGTTCAATAGCATCTGGTAATTTGTTATTACGTAATGCAGATTTATTATTTTTACTGTTTGATTTTATGGGAGCGCTTTTTTTACGAGCAAGCTGTTTATTGAGCTTCTCAATCAGTTTGGAAAGACGCTGTTCATCTTGTTTCAGTTCGTCAATTTTTTTTTGCTGACGAGAAACCTCTTTGGAGAGTGATGCGAGGATTTCTGATCGTCGGTTTTTCTCTAGTTCAAGTTGTTGCTTTTGATAAAGCTGCTCGTTCCGGATTTGTTCAAGAGATTGATTTTGAATGCGGCTTGCATGAGCCAGTGTATCCAGATCAGCCAACTGGTTACGTAAATTATCGATATTGTTGGAGCGTGCTTGTGCTATGTATCTATAGTAGTAAAAGTTACGAGTAGCTTTGTCAGGATCTTGTTGCTTGAATAATAATTGTAAATATTCTCTGTGCTTTGTCAGGTGCTGATAATAAATCAGCTTTCCAAACTGCGTTTGTCCAGCGCTGGCTTTGTCTTGGAGTTGTGCTGATTTGTTTTGTAAGCGGGCAAGCTTGTCTTGTGCGTTTTTTTGTTGGTGCGTAAGCTGAGAAAGTTTATTGTGCAGATCGCTTATTAAGCGTTCGGAATCACGAAGTGCATCAGCAGCTCTGATCTTGGAAGATTCTTTATCAGTCAGGTCTTTTTGCAGGATGTCGATACGAGTGCGCAGATCATGCAGCTGCTTTTGATTGTCCCGATTGGTTTGAGGAATTGCATACAGTAGAGGAGATGAAAATATATTTATCAAAAGCAGAAGATAGACAGCCTTGGGCAATATCTTCCCTTTCCCCGGAAAATAATGTGGTGCTGATGTGAAATCTGTAATGAAACCAGCAAACATCAAGCTCCGGCTTTGCCCTGATTCGCGACAGCCGATATTGCCTCCCCAATTACACTGGCATCACCCAAGTAGTAGTTCGTTAATGGTTTCAGGTTGTCATCCAACTCATAAACCAGAGGAATTCCTGTTGGTATATTACAGTTCAGAATATCTTGATCTGAGATATTGTCGAGATGTTTAATCAGAGCACGTAGCGAATTCCCGTGAGCGGCGATAATCACTTTTTTTTCTGCTTTAATTTGCGGAGCAATTGATTGATTCCAGTAGGGAAGAAATCTTGCCACAGTATCCTTGAGACTTTCAGCAACCGGAATATCATCGGAGGGAAGGTCGCGATAGCGCATGTCAAAACCAGGGTAGCGCTTATCTTCGATTGCGATGGAGGGAGGGCGAGTGTCATAACTGCGTCGCCATATAAGTACTTGTTCATCGCCATACTCATTGGCTGTTTCTGCTTTGTTCAAGCCTTGCAATGCGCCATAATGACGTTCATTGAGCCGCCAGTTAAGTTCGATCGGAATCCACATCTGATCCATTTCGTCCAACGCAATCCACAGTGTGCGGATTGCCCGTTTGAGTAGCGATGTATGCGCAATGTCGAAGGTAAAGCCATTTTCGCGAAGTAGTCTTCCGGCATTTCTGGCTTCTTTGAACCCTTTGGGTGTCAAATCAACATCAGTCCACCCTGTAAAGCGATTTTCCTGATTCCAGATGCTTTCTCCATGTCGCAGGAGAACAAGTTTTTTCATGTCGACCTTAGTTGAGCGGGGAGGAAATAACGTATAAATAGCTTTTGCATTTTAATATATTTTACCTTAAGGTGCAGCAAATCAGGGCCAATTCGATCTCAATAATCCCCCATTTGGTTGAGAAACGCGGGCATTGACGCGATCCGGTTTCGCAGGTAGCATCCTTGGGTTTTGTGGATTTAAAGCTGAGAGGACGGGATGGCGCGTACGGGGTTTGTGGCGGGAAACTGGAAAATGCATGGCAATTTAGTTCAAAATCAAGAATTGCTTGATGCAATTGTTTTGGGTATCCCGTCATTGCAGAATGCGTCCTGTGCAGTATGTGTGCCTTATCCCTATTTGGCGCAAGCGCAGTCGGTGTTGAAGGGCACTCATGTAGCATGGGGGGGGCAGGATGTTAGTCAGTATCATCAAGGTGCTTATACCGGAGAGGTGTCGGCAGGTATGCTGGCCGATTTTGGTTGTTGTTATGTAATTGTGGGCCATTCGGAGCGGCGGACGCTATACGGTGAAGATAATCAGGTGGTTGCGGAGAAATTTCGCTCCGCCCAGGAGCAATCGCTAATACCAATACTATGTGTTGGTGAAACGCTGGCGCAACGTGAGGCAAATGACACTGAGCAAGTTATAGCTATGCAGCTTGATGCGGTGATTGGCTTGGTAGGTGCTGATGCGATAAAACATTCGGTTATTGCATATGAGCCGGTATGGGCAATTGGTACAGGGAAAACTGCTACACCCCAGCAGGCGCAAGATGTTCATGCATTTGTAAGGAGTCGAATAGCGGCTCATAACAGCGAGATTGCAGCAGATGTTCAGATAGTTTATGGCGGAAGTGTAAAAGCAAATAATGCGCCTGAATTATTCGCGATGCCTGATATTGACGGAGGGTTGATTGGAGGAGCTTCATTGGTTGCTGCAGAGTTCATTTCAATTTGTTTCGCAGCGCAAAGTTGAACGGGGGTAAAGCATATTGTGGAAACACTCATTTGGTCAGTACATATCATTGCAGCGGTAGTTGTTGTTGTTTTGGTTTTGTTGCAACAGGGAAAGGGCGCAGATATGGGGGCAGCGTTTGGAGGTGGTTCTTCCGGGAGTTTATTTGGTGCTAGTGGATCTGCTAATTTTTTAAGCAGGATGACTGCATTGGGAGCTACTGTTTTTTTTGTTACCAGTCTGACGCTAACTTATTACTCAAATAGTGATAAAGACGAAGGAAGTATCATGCAAAAACTGGAGATGGAGTCGGATAGGGCGACTGATTCGACCGGAAATATTGAAAGTTCAGGTGCGAAAAATGAGGCTGATCCTGCATCAAGAGCTGGCGAAATTCCGGAGTAAACTTGTGTTTTTTGTATAAAAAATTAGATAAGGTTACTCGCCGACGTGGTGGAATTGGTAGACACGCCGTCTTGAGGGGGCGGTGGCGAAAGCTGTGCGAGTTCGACTCTCGCCGTCGGCACCAGGTGAGTAGATTTATAAATAGAAATTAGGTACAAATTAATTTTATTTCCATGGTTTAGTAAGGATACTGGAGATGCTGGATACCATGCTTGGAAATTATTTTCCTATTTTATTGTTTATTTTGGTGGGTCTGCTAGTTGGTACGTTATGTTTGGTAGCGGGTTGGTTGCTTGCGCCAAACAAGCCGGATGCTGAGAAATTATCAACCTATGAGTGTGGGTTTGGTGCATTTGAGGATGCGCGCATGAAATTTGACGTGCGCTACTATTTAATTGCAATCCTATTTATTTTATTTGATTTAGAAATAGCTTTTTTATTTCCTTGGGCAGTAGCGTTGAAAGAAGTGGGATTGTTTGGTTTTGTTGCGATGCTAGTATTTCTTGGGTTGCTCGTCGTTGGCTTTATTTACGAGTGGGCTAAGGGTGCTTTGGAATGGGATTAAATAATGGGTATTGAGGGTGCATTAGACAAAGGATTTGTTACTACAAACCTTGATTCCTTGATTAATTGGGGGCGCACAGGCTCAATGTGGCCTATGACATTTGGGCTAGCTTGTTGCGCAGTTGAGATGATGCAAACCGGTGCATCCCGCTATGACTTGGATCGATTCGGGATTGTTTTTCGCCCGAGTCCTCGTCAGTCAGATGTCATGATCGTTGCGGGTACGCTATGCAATAAAATGGCGCCAGCTTTGCGCAAGGTTTACGATCAAATGGCCGAACCTCGTTGGGTGATTTCTATGGGATCTTGTGCAAATGGTGGTGGATATTATCACTATTCCTATTCGGTTGTCCGGGGGTGTGATCGGATAGTGCCTGTTGATATTTATGTGCCGGGTTGTCCTCCTACTGCAGAAGCTTTGCTTTATGGGATTATTCAACTGCAGAATAAAATCTGGCGTACTAATACAATCGCGCGTTAGAGAATAAAAATGGCAGATAGTCGCGTAGATAAACTTGCAGCAAATTTACAGAAAATACTGAGTGATCAGCAGGCTGATATTAGTCATGCGCTAGGGGAACTGACTATTTTAATTCATTCCCGAGATTTTCTGAGTATCGCTGAAACATTAAGAAACCATACCGATCTGGTGTTCGATACGTTAGTTGATTTATGTGGTGTGGATTACAGCGAATATACGACAAATACGCATGCAGGATATAAACGGGGTGACAAGCGCTTTGCTGTGGTGTATCACTTGCTTTCAGTTAAGCATAATCACAGGCTGCGGCTGCGTGTGTTTGTAGAAGATAATGAATTTCCCATGCTTGATTCAGTGATATATATATGGCCTTCGGCTAATTGGTATGAGCGGGAGGCATTTGATCTGTTCGGGATTGTTTTTAATAATCATCCAGATTTAAGAAGAATTCTTACAGATTATGGTTTTATAGGAAATCCATTTCGTAAGGATTTTCCATTGTCGGGACATATGGAAATGCAATATGATCCAGATCAAAAGCGAGTGATATATCAGCCTATTACTATTGAGCCCCGTGAAATTACGCCATATATCATTCGCGAAGAACAATACGGTAAGGAAGAAATATGACACGCTCTATGAGTAATCAGCAATCCTCACGAAGTTTTTGGGAAGGGTGTTTGTGAAATGGCCGAAATTCGTAATTACACTATGAATTTTGGGCCGCAACATCCTGCAGCGCATGGAGTGTTGCGCTTGGTGATGGAGCTGGATGGTGAGGTTATTCGGCGCGCTGATCCACATATCGGATTACTTCATCGGGCTACGGAGAAGCTCGCGGAGAATAAGACCTATATACAATCCGTGCCTTATATGGATCGTCTGGATTATGTGTCCATGATGGTCAATGAACATGCGTATGTCATGGCGATTGAAAAGCTATTGCAAATTGATGTGCCCATAAGAGCGCAATATATTCGTGTTATGTTTGATGAAATAACACGTATTCTCAATCACTTACTATGGTTAGGTGCCCATGCACTGGATGTTGGGGCAATGACTGTTTTTCTATATGCCTTTCGAGAAAGGGAAGATCTGATGGACTGTTATGAGGCGGTATCAGGCGCTCGGTTACATGCTGCCTATTATCGGCCAGGAGGGGTTTATCGGGATCTGCCGGATAGTATGCCGCAGTATCGATCATCAGCAATACGCGATGAGAAGACAACGGCAACGCGTAATGAGAATCGGCAAGGCTCCTTGCTGGATTTTATTGAGGACTTTACTCATCGATTTCCGGGTTACGTGGATGATTACGAGACATTACTGACAGACAATAGAATCTGGAAGCAACGTTTAGTTGATATTGGCGTGGTTTCGCCTGATCGCGCTAAAGCTCTGGGATTTACTGGGCCGATGTTGCGTGGATCCGGAGTGGAGTGGGACTTACGCAAAAAGCAACCCTATGAAGTTTATGACCAGGTGGATTTTGATATACCGGTTGGTGTCAATGGCGATTGCTATGATCGTTACTTGGTACGTATTGAAGAAATGCGCCAATCTAATCGCATAATTAAGCAGTGTATTGATTGGATGAGAAAAAATCCCGGCCCTGTTATTACCAGCAGCTTCAAAGTTGCACCACCCCCACGGCTGTCCATGAAACAAAATATGGAAGAAATGATTCATCATTTCAAATTGTTTACGGAAGGTATGCATGTTCCGAGAGGGGAGGCCTACGCTGCTGTGGAGCATCCAAAAGGTGAGTTCGGTATTTATATTATTTCGGATGGCGCCAATATGCCTTATCGACTGAAAATACGTGCACCCGGGTTCGCGCATTTAGCCGCAATGGATGAGATGGCTCGGGGGCATATGATTGCCGATCTTGTGGCAATTATTGGTACCCAGGATATAGTGTTTGGTGAAATAGATAGATGAATTCGCTGATGTTAAGCATAGAAGCTCTAAAAAAAATTGATCGGGAAATTGCTAAATATCCCACAGATAAGAAGCAGTCAGCTGTTATGTCTGCACTGGCTATTGCTCAAGATGAGAAAGGTTGGTTGGCAACTGAAACAATGGATTTTATTGCAGACTATTTAGAGATGCCTGCAATTGCTGTCTATGAAGTTGCTACTTTTTACAATATGTATAACCTGAAGCCGATTGGAAAATACAAATTGACTGTTTGTACTAATTTGCCTTGTGCGTTATCAGGTAGTAATCAGACTGTAGATTATCTTAAGAAGAAACTCGGCATAGGGTTCAATGAAACAACTGTAGATGGATTGTTTACCCTCAAGGAAGGCGAGTGTATGGGGGCTTGTGGTGATGCGCCGGTGCTTCTGGTTAATAATAAGCGTATGTGCAGCTTTATGACTGAGGATCAAATAGACAAATTACTTGAGGAATTAAAGAAATGACTCAACCTACTCAAGTCATTATGGCGGGTGTCGATACTGCAGATCAGGATAATTGGCGGTTAAAAAGTTATTTAAAACGTGACGGATATGTTGCGCTAAAAAAAATACTTTCGCAAAAAATCTCCCCGGAAGCTGTAATTGAGGAAATAAAGAAATCTGCACTGCGTGGGCGTGGCGGTGCTGGTTTTCCTACGGGCTTGAAATGGAGTTTTATGCCAAAGCAGTATACAGGTGAGAAGTATCTTGTCTGTAATTCTGATGAGGGGGAGCCGGGTACGTTCAAGGATCGCGATATCATGCGTTACAATCCACATGTCCTTATTGAGGGTATGTTGATTGCTGCCTATGCGATGGGTATCCGGACCGGGTATAACTATGTGCACGGTGAAATCTGGGATGTTTACGAACGAATGGAGGAGGCTGTCGAGGAAGCCAATGTGGCAGGGTTTCTTGGGGAGAATATTCTTGGTTCCGGATTTGTTTTTCAACTCTACAATCACCATGGATATGGTGCCTATATATGCGGAGAAGAAACCGCGCTATTAGAATCGATAGAAGGTAAAAAGGGACAACCACGCTTTAAGCCCCCGTTTCCGGCTAATTTTGGCTTATATGGCAAACCAACTACGATCAACAATACGGAAACGTTTGCCTCAGTTCCCTGGATTATGCGTAATGGGGGTGAATGTTACTTGCAGCTGGGCAAGCCGAATAATGGGGGTACCAAGATATTTTCGGTTTCCGGTCATGTCAATAAACCAGGTAACTATGAAGTACCTATGGGTACTCCGTTTTCAAAGTTGCTGGAACTTGCTGGTGGGATGCGTGAGGGGCGGAAACTGAAAGGTTGTATCCCCGGTGGTTCATCAATGCCGGTTTTACCTGGTAGCATCATGATGGAAACAGATATGGATTATGATTCAATAGCAAAAGCAGGTTCCATGTTGGGTTCGGGGGCAGTCATTATTATGGACGATACTACTTGTATGGTGCGTGCACTAGAACGCCTTTCCTATTTCTATTATGAGGAATCTTGTGGCCAATGTACCCCGTGCCGAGAAGGGACAGGGTGGCTCTATAGGATCATCAATCGGATTGAGCATGGTAAAGGAAGGATTGAAGATCTGGATGTACTCAACAATCTTGCAGATAATATCCAGGGAAGAACTATCTGTGCGTTAGGTGATGCTGCTGCGATGCCAGTACGAGCTATGTTGCACCACTTTTGGGATGAATTTGTTTTTCATATCGAGCATAAAAAGTGCATGGTCTAGGTGAACTATGGTTTTAGTGCTGTATTTATCCGACTCCCGATAATCTTGGGAATTATTGCTAATGATTAATATTGAAATTGATGGCAAGCAGGTAGCCGTCGCACAAGGCAGTACCGTAATGGATGCTGCCAAGCAGGTTGGGATATACATCCCCCATTTTTGTTATCACAAAAAACTGTCAATAGCTGCCAATTGCCGGATGTGCTTGGTTGAGGTTGAGAAGGCACCTAAACCTCTTCCTGCTTGTGCGACACCGGTTTCTGAAGGGATGAAGGTTTCAACGCACTCTCAGCAAGCTGTCACAGCACAGAAAGGCGTAATGGAGTTTCTGCTTATTAATCATCCACTAGACTGCCCTATCTGTGATCAAGGAGGTGAATGTCAGTTGCAGGATTTGGCTGTTGGATATGGTTCAAGTGGTTCACGTTATCAGGAAGCCAAGCGAGCAGTAACCAACAAAAATCTTGGTCCACTCATATCAACGGATATGACTCGCTGTATCCATTGCACGCGATGTGTTCGTTTTGGGCAGGAAATAGCCGGAATCATGGAACTTGGGATGGCTGGTCGTGGAGAACACTCTGAGATTTTGACATTTGTTGGTAAAACTGTTGATTCAGAACTATCGGGTAATGTAATTGATTTGTGTCCGGTAGGAGCTCTGGTCAGCAAGCCTTTTCGTTACTCAGCAAGAACTTGGGAGTTATCACGCAGGAAATCAATTAGCCCACATTGCGGATTGGGAAGTAATCTGGTTGTACAAGTGAAGAATAATCGGGTTATGCGGGTATTGCCGCGTGAGAATGAAGCTGTCAATGAATGTTGGCTGTCGGATAAGGATCGTTTTTCTTATGAGGGATTGAATTCCGGAGATCGTTTGACTATCCCAATGATCAGAAAATCAGGGGAATGGCAAACTTGTGGCTGGCAAGAAGCATTAGCTTTTACTGCAGAAGGTATCAAAAACGTAATTAATAAGTATGGTGCGCAGAGTATCGGTGCCTTGGGGTCTGCTCATAGCACTCTGGAAGAGCTCTATTTGTTGCAAAAATTGATGCGTAGATTGGGTAGTCATAATATTGATCATCGGGTACGTCAATCTAATTTTCGTGCAGATGTTATATCACAGGGAGTTCCGTGGCTGGGGATACAGATTGCTGAGGTTTCACAGCTGAAATCAATATTGATTATTGGCAGTACATTACGCAAAGATCATCCACTGCTTGCTCAGCGGATACGTCAAGCAGTAAAACAAGGTGCGCAGCTGAGTGTCATTAATCCAATTGGAGATGATCTATTTACCAAGCTTGCTTATCAGACTATTGTTGCACCATCAGCAATGTTGAATGCGGTATTACAGGTTCTTAAAGCAGTTGCAGAAATTAAAAATATTCCCATATCTGAGCAGATTGCATCTGCAGTAAAGCAGATCAATATTTCAGAGAGTGCACGAGGAATGGCAAATAGCCTTATAGAACATTCTCCATCCGCTGTTTTTTTGGGCAATATTGCTCAGCATCATCCTCACTATGCTGACTTATTCAGTGCGATACAAGCTATTTCAGAAATAACCGGAGCAAAATTCGGTGTTTTGGGAGAGGCTGCAAATAGTGTGGGTGCCTATTCTGTCGGTGTTGTACCGTGGGATGTCAGAGCGGAATCTGCAAATAAAACTGAATCAAGGAAATCTGGCCTGAACGCGGGGCAGATGTTAGGGCTGGGTGTATCGGAAGAAGAGTCTGCCTGTAGCGCCTATATACTATTGAATCTTGAGCCGGAGTTAGATAGTTATGATACGCGCCGAGCATCGCAGGTAATAAATCGCGCCGAGTTTGTGGTCTCCTTGAATAGTTATAAAGGTAACATTCCCGATTATGCGGATGTTATTCTGCCTGTCTCTCCTTTTACGGAGACATCTGGTACTTTTGTTAACACCGAAGGAAGAATACAGAGTTTTCAGGGTGTGGTATCTCCTCTTGGCGAAACACGCCCTGCTTGGAAAGTATTGCGTGTACTGGGAAATTTGCTGCAACTGGAAGGGTTTGATTACGATTCATCAGAACAGATTCGTGCAGAAATTATTTCTGATAAAGAGGAATTTGTACAAAATCTGAATAATTCACTGGATGTACTTTCTATTAAAGATTTCGATCAGAAAGGTAGCGAGGTAGAAAGGATTGGTGAGATACCAATTTATCAGGCTGATCCAATCGTAAGGCGTGCAATATCTTTGCAAAAAACGCATGATGCTGCTCCGCCTATGGCGTTTGCTTCTTCTGCCCTGCTCAATAAAGCTGGAATTTTGGCTGGTGAAACAGTCAGAATAAATCAACAAAATGAGGAAATTCAGTTAGCGATTTCTGTGGATGATAATTTACCTGATGATTGTATTCGTTTGGCATGTGCTCACCCGCAAATATCCAGACTGGGGACGATGTTTGGCGAAATAAAACTGGAAAAATTATAAGAACCTGGATTTGGAATCTGATCAATGGATAGTTTTCAACCATTATTTGAACAATTATTTGGCAGCGAGTGGGGTGTTCCCCTCTTTCTATTGGCAAAGAATCTGCTGTTGATTCTGGCAATCATTATTCCATTATTGCTGGCAGTCGCATATCTTACTTTTGCAGAGAGGAAGATTATTGCATTCATGCAAGTCAGAGTAGGGCCGAACCGGGTAACATTTTTTGGTATTCCTTGGTTGGGTGGGTGGGGGCAACCTATTGCTGATGCGGTTAAGGCTATCATGAAGGAAATCATTATTCCAACTGGTGCCAATAAATTTCTATTTCTCCTTGCGCCAATACTTGCTATAACGCCCGCATTAGCGGCATGGGCTGTCGTTCCCTTTTCGCCAGAGTTAGTGTTGGCTGATATCAATGCTGCACTGCTATATATTCTGGCCATGACATCTTTGGGTGTCTACGGTGTCATTATCGCTGGATGGGCATCTAATTCTAAATATGCTTTTTTGGGTGCCATGCGTTCTGCTGCACAGGTTATTTCATATGAATTGGCTATGGGATTTGCCTTGGTTTGTGTGTTGATGATGTCTTCCAGTCTCAACTTGGGAGATATCGTAGCGGGGCAACAGGGAGGGAGTTTTCTTAATTGGTACATGATTCCATTATTTCCGATGTTTCTGGTTTATTTTATCTCCGGAGTAGCTGAAACCAATCGATTGCCTTTTGATGTGGCTGAAGGAGAATCGGAAATCGTAGCTGGTTTCCATGTGGACTATTCGGGAATGGCTTTTACCATATTTTTTCTTGCTGAGTATGCAAACATGATTCTGGTTGCTACCCTAACCAGTATTATGTTCCTTGGAGGGTGGCTGCCCCCAGTAGATATTGCCCCTTTCAATCTGATCCCAAGTATAGTTTGGCTGCTGTTAAAGATAGCCATCATGTTGTTTTTCTTTCTTTGGTTCCGTGCTACTTTTCCTCGTTATCGCTATGATCAAATTATGCGATTGGGATGGAAGGTATTTATTCCAATTACGTTAATCTGGATTGTTTTATTGGGCGCAGTAATGCAATTGCCTGAAGCTGCATTGCAAAGCTTTCCACTGAATCTTTGGTTCTAGTCGAGAGGAATTTCAAAATGGAACGCATTAAACGGTTTTTAAAATCCTTTTTGTTATTTGAGTTGTTGAAGGGAATGAAAGTAACTGGACGCTATTTATTTGCGCCCAAAATTACTGTGCATTACCCGGAAGAGAAGACGCCACAATCACCTCGCTTTAGAGGGCTACATGCTTTGCGTCGTTACCCTAACGGTGAGGAGCGTTGTATAGCCTGCAAACTATGTGAAGCGGTTTGCCCAGCTATGGCGATTACTATTGAATCGGAACAACGTGATGATGGCACACGACGTACTACGCGTTACGATATTGATCTGATCAAATGTATTTTTTGTGGTTTTTGTGAAGAAGCTTGTCCAGTGGATGCAATTGTCGAAACACGTGTACTTGAGTATCACGGTGAAGTTCGTGGTGACCTGACTTATACCAAAGAAATGCTATTGGCTGTGGGTGACCGTTATGAAGAGCAGATAGCCAAAGACAGAGCAGCAGATGCTCCTTATCGTTAAATATTTAGATATAAATTTATGATTTTCCAGGATTTTGTTTTTTACAGTCTGGCTAGTGTGGTAATAATTTCTGCACTAGGAGTAATTACATTACGCAACCCCGTTTACTCGGTGCTGCTATTGGTACTTGCTTTTGTGACATCTTCCGGATTATGGCTTTTACTCGAAGCAGAATTTTTAGCGATAGCTTTAGTAGTGGTATATGTAGGTGCCGTCATGGTGCTGTTTCTGTTTGTGGTTATGATGTTAGATATTAATTTAGATCAGATGCGGGAAGGATTCTGGAAGTGGTTTCCATTTGGTGCAATATTGGCTTTTATTATGACCGTTGAGATGAGTATGGTATTAATGAGCAAACAATTTAGTTCTGAAATCATACAAACTCCGGAATATAAATCAGTTGATTACAGTAATACTAAAGAACTGGGCCGACTGATTTACACTGAATATGTGTATGTTTTCGAATTGGCTGCAGTCATTTTGTTAGTGGCAATGGTTGCTGCTATAGCTATAACCTTGCGCCATCGCACCGATAAAAAATCTTCTAATGCCTCTAGGCAGATAGCTGTTAGCCGTAACGAGCGGTTAAAAGTAATATCTATGCCTGCAGAAAAAAAAGAATGATTTTTCCCCAGGGATTTCAACTATCTCAAATATTTTCGTCTGAAGGGTAATCATCTTGGTATCACTATCACATTATCTCGTGCTGGGTGCTGTTCTGTTTGCCATTGGGGTTGTAGGTATTTTTCTCAATCGTAAAAATGTCATTATTTTGTTAATGTCCATTGAGCTAATGCTACTGGCAGTTAATATAAATTTTGTCGCTTTTTCATATTATTTACAGGATATAGCTGGGCAGATTTTTGTATTTTTTATTCTGACTGTGGCTGCAGCTGAGGCTGCTATTGGCTTAGCGATTTTGGTCGCTTTATTCAGAAACTTACGTACTATCAACGTAGATGATCTGGATAAACTTAAGGGTTGAACGGCGGGCAGTTGTCGATTTGTTAAACAGTATTGTTAATTGATACCTTAGATGGAAAATCTTTATTTACTAGTACCAGCGGCACCTTTGTTAGGAGCAATCGTTGCCGGGCTGTTTGGGCGACAGATTGGTCTGATAGGGAGTCATCGTGCGACGATTGCGTTAGTGGCACTGTCATTTATTGCATCTGTTGTAATTTTTATCGATGTATTACAAGGAAATCTTTATAACGGTAGTGTCTATACCTGGATGACATCAGGAGAGACTGTAATTGAGATAGGATTTTTGATTGATACACTGTCAGCCACGATGATGATGGTGGTAACGGGTGTATCGTTGATGGTACATATTTATACTATCGGCTATATGCAGGGAGATCCAGGGTATCAGCGGTTTTTTAGCTATATATCGCTATTTACGTTTTCGATGCTGATGCTGGTGATGTCAAACAATTTCCTGCAATTATTTTTTGGTTGGGAAGCAGTCGGACTGGTCTCCTATTTGCTAATTGGTTTTTGGTACACTCGCCCAACGGCAATTTACGCCAATCTAAAAGCATTTCTGGTTAATCGGATCGCTGATATAGGCTTTCTGCTGGGTATCGCTTTAATACTGGCGAATGTTGGCACTTTGGATTACGAGCTTGTATTTACCCATGCGGGATATCTTGCATCCCGCACTATTGAAATCGTGCCAGGTGAATCCTGGATGTTGATGACGGTAATATGTTTGCTACTTTTCATAGGTGCGATGGGTAAATCTGCTCAATTTCCCTTGCATGTCTGGCTACCAGATTCAATGGAGGGGCCAACACCAATTTCGGCTCTGATTCATGCTGCAACCATGGTAACAGCTGGTATCTTCATGGTGGCCCGCATGTCTCCTCTGTTTGAGTTATCTGTTACAGTACACTCGGTTATTTTTGTGATTGGTGGGATTACTACCTTGTTTATGGCGTTAGTAGCAGTAGTACAGAATGATATCAAGCGGGTCGTTGCGTATTCAACACTATCTCAGCTCGGATACATGACGGTAGCACTGGGTGCATCTGCTTATTCAGCGGCTATCTTTCATCTTATGACACATGCCTTTTTCAAGGCATTGCTGTTTCTGGGTGCAGGATCCGTCATTATCGCCATGCATCACGAGCAGGATATGCGCAAGATGGGTGGACTTAAACGATATATGCCGATTACATTTGGCACTATGTTTGTTGCTGCATTGGCCAGTGCAGGAGTACCAGGTTTTTCAGGTTTTTTCTCTAAGGACGCGATTATTGAGGGAGTTCTTCTCTCAGAAATTCCTGGGGCAGGATTTGCCTATTTCTGCGCATTAAGTACAGTATTCGTTACTGCGCTGTATACCTTCCGACTAATATTCATGACTTTCTATGGTGAACCAGGTATGGATAGCCATACACGTGATCATCTGCGTGAATCCCCCTGGGTAGTGACGGTACCACTAATTTTATTGGCAATTCCTACTGTGGCTGCTGGCTGGCTGATTGATCCAATGCTTTTTGGAGGTTTCTTCACTGAGGCTATTTATATAGATGCGCAGCATGATGTCATGGCCAAGATGGGCGAGAGCTATACAGGAATCTTCGGCATGATGATACATGCTTTGACTACTCCTCCTTTCTGGCTGGCGATGTCAGGAATTTTCACTGCCTGGTTTTTGTATCGTTATCAAACTGCATTGCCCGGTAAAATTAAAAAACTGGCTAATCCGATTTATATCCTGCTTGATCGGAAATATTTTATTGATGAGTTGTACAGCTGGTTATTTGCAGGTGGTTTACGTACGCTGAGTACCGTGTTGTGGAAATACGTGGATATGAAAGTCATAGATGGCTTAATGGTTAATGGCACGGCAAGAGCGATGGGTTGGTTTGCGATGATGGGACGTCGCTTTCAGTCGGGTTATATCTACCATTACGCATTTAGTATGATTGTGGGTGTATTTGTTCTGATGAGTATATGGCTGTTTCCTTTTTAGGCTTCAGAGAATCGAAAACGGACGGATCTTTTTTCTGTTCTCTGGGATAACTAATACGCATTGAAATGCGATTTAAGACAAAAAAAACATGTTATTTGGATTTCCGCTGTTAAGTCTAATCATCTGGCTACCAATTATTTCCGGTTTAATCGTGTTTTTGATGAGTGACCGGAATACTCAAGCGGTACGCTGGGTTGCTCTGGCTGGATCTGTAGCCGGTTTCCTTGTGGCACTTCCACTTTATAGTGGCTTTGATACATCCATGGGTTCGATGCAGTTTATCGAGCGGAATGTATGGTTTGAACGCCTCAATGTCTATTATTATTTGGGGGTTGATGGCATATCAATGCCATTAATTTTATTGAACAGTTTTACGACTCCACTAGTCGTGATTGCCGGATGGGAAGTGATCCGTGAAAAGGTTTCTCAATATATGGGAGCTTTTTTGATCATGTCTGGTGTTCTCAATGGGGTATTCGCATCACTGGATGCCATATTATTCTATTCTTTCTGGGAAGCATCACTAGTTCCAATGTTTATCATTATTGGAGTCTGGGGAGGGCCTAACCGGATTTATGCTGCTCTAAAATTCTTTCTTTATACATTTCTGGGATCTCTATTGATGCTGGTAGCGCTGATTTATTTATATCAGGCTTCTGGTGGTAGCTTCTCAATTCTCGATTATCATCATCTTCCTATACCGATGACTGCGCAAATCCTTATTTTTATAGGATTTATGGTCGCCTTTGCGGTTAAGGTGCCGATGTGGCCGGTGCATACTTGGTTACCGGATGCGCACGTCGAAGCGCCTACAGGTGGTTCGGTAGTGCTGGCAGCTATCCTGCTTAAACTAGGTGGATATGGTTTTCTCAGATTTTCTTTACCGATTACGCCAGACGCGAGCCATGAGTTGTCATGGATATTGATAGTTTTATCGCTGATTGCCATTGTATATATTGGTATCGTTGCGTTAATGCAACGTGATATGAAGAAGCTGATTGCCTATTCTTCAGTTTCTCATATGGGATTTGTTACATTGGGCTTTTTCCTGTTCAATCCTATTGGAATGGAAGGAGCCATGGTGCAGATGATTTCGCATGGATTTATTTCTGGTGCTTTATTTTTATGTGTTGGTGTTTTATATGATCGCTTGCATACCAGAATGATTGCAGATTATGGTGGGGTAGTTAATAGAATGCCGGCTTTTGCGGCTCTTTTTATGTTGTTTGCAATGGCTAACTCCGGGCTTCCAGGCACCAGCGGTTTCGTAGGTGAATTTATGGTGATTATGGGCTCCATGGAAGTGAATTTCTGGTACGCATTTTTTGCTGCACTAACATTGATTTTGGGTGCATCTTACAGTTTATGGTTGTATAAAAAAGTAGTGTTTGGTGCCGTAGCAAATCCCAATGTTGAGGGGATGAAAGATATTTCTGCACGTGAATTTTTAGTTTTGGCTATCCTGGCGGTCGCAGTTCTGGCTCTGGGTATTTATCCGCTGCCACTTACCGAAGTTATGCATGTTACGGTTGACAATCTGCTGGAGCATGTTGCACGTACCAAGCTTTAAGATATTAGCTAATTTTTGGATAATAAAAATACTTTCCTGATCGGAAATTAAGGATTTTTCATGGATTTTTTGTTACCTGACTTCACACCAGCCTACCCTGAAATTTTCTTGCTGTTCATGATTTGCGTGGTCATGCTTGCTGACTTGTTTGCAGGGGAAAAAAATCGGCTTCTGTCATTCTATTTGTCACTATTGACACTGGCTGGATGTGCGTTCATTACGTATGGCATATATAGCACGGAGGTTCGTTATACGTTCTCAGGCATGTTTGTCGGTGACGCAATGTCAGATACGCTAAAGCTGATGATTTATCTTACTGTAGCGGCTGTGTTGATCTATTCTCGTGCATATATCAGTCTTCGGGGTCTATTGAAAGGAGAGTTCTTCAGTCTCACATTGTTCGCCACACTGGGTATGATGGTTATGGTTTCTGCAAGCCACCTTATTACTCTTTATCTGGGAATTGAACTGTTATCCCTATCACTTTATGCCATGGTAGCGTTGCAACGTGAATCGGCTGTTGCTACCGAAGCTGCCATCAAATTTTTTGTTCTAGGTGCACTGGCTTCCGGGTTTTTACTTTATGGTATGTCAATGTTATATGGCGCAACTGGCACATTACACATTTCGGAGTTGACGAAGAGTATCCAACAAGGTACGGCAGATCATGACATCTTTGTCGTAGGTCTGGTTTTTGTTGTTGCTGGCATCAGCTTTAAGCTCAGTGCGGTACCATTTCATATGTGGGCTCCGGATGTTTATGAGGGAGCACCTACTGCAATAACATTATTTATCGGATCTGCACCTAAACTGGCGGCTTTTGGTTTTGTTATGAGATTGTTGGTGGAAGGTCTGGGAGAGCTGGCTACTGATTGGCAGGGGATGCTGGTCTTGCTGTCGGTAGCCTCAATGGCGGTCGGTAATTTTGTAGCGATAGCTCAGCTGAATATCAAGCGGATGCTGGCTTATTCAACTATTTCGCACGTAGGGTTTGTTTTGCTTGGTTTTATTGCGATAGGAGAAAACGGCTACAGCTCAGCCATGTTCTACGTGATTGCTTACGTATTAATGACGTTGGGTGCGTTTGGAATTATTATGTTGCTCTCCCGGGAAGGATTTGAGGCGGACAAGATCAGTGATTTTAAAGGCCTTAATCAACGTAGCCCGTGGCTCGCATTTATGATGTTGCTAATAATGTTTTCTATGGCGGGAGTTCCCCCCATGATTGGATTCTATGCAAAACTGGCTGTGTTTCAGGCTGTCCTGGAGGCAGGGTATGTATGGTTAGTGGTTGTTGCGGTTGTACTGGCGCTGATTGGTGCTTTTTATTATTTACGTATCATCAAGTTTATGTATTTTGATGCACCAGAAGACACCCGGCCGATTTTATTCAAACCGGATGTCAGGATACTTATTAGCACAAACGGACTGGCTATAGTACTTCTGGGCATATTCCCTCAGGCACTTATGGGTTTGAGCCTGTCTGCCATTCAACACTCCATGTAATTCAAATCATGGCAGGTGGGAGAATTACGGTTGATTATAGCTGATACGATAAATCAGGCCTGCCATGTCATCCGTGACCAGCATTGCTCCATCCGTTATTATTAGTATGTCAACCGGCCTGCCCCATGCTTCGTTATCCTGCAGCCAGCCTTCTGCAAAAGATTCTTTTTTAATAACCTTATTTGCCTCAATCTGTACCCGTTCAATACGATAGCCTGTTTTTGTACTGCGGTTCCACGAACCATGTTCTGCAATAAAGATGTTGCCATGGTATTCAACGGGGAACATGTTACCGGTATAAAATCGCATTCCCATTGGCGTAACGTGAGGATCAAGTTCAGCGGCAGGAGGGGTAAACTTGTTGCAGTCATATTTTGCTCCAAGTTTGGGATCGGCTACTTCTTGTCCATGACAGTAAGGGAAACCGAAATGCATCCCTTTCTCTGGAGCACGATTTAACTCATCTGGTGGAAGATTATCTCCCATCCACTCCCGGCTGATATCGGTGAACCACAATTCCTTTGTGACGGGATGCCAGTCAAATCCTTCTGTATTACGCACCCCTCTCGCGAATACTTCATAGTTTGTACCATCCGGTTTTATTCGTGAAATCAGAGCAAAACGATCCAGATCCGTTTCGCAAATATTGCAAGGTGAGCCAACAGAAACGTACAGCCAGTCATCCGGACCAAACGCTATGTTTCTCCAGCCGTGATAGGTTTCTTTAGGGTAATCAGTCGTTATAATGTGCGGTGGTGTGGGGTGATCAAGTGTATTTTCAATATCATCAAAACGCAGGATTCTGTTAACCGACGATACGTATAAGGCACCGTCATGGAATGCTACTCCGGTGGGCATTTTGAGCTTACTGGCAATAATGCGAACCTGGCGTTTTCCTTCATTTTCCGTGACGGCATAGACATTGCCTGCCGATTTGGAACCTACAAATACTGTTCCTTTATCGCCCAATGTCATGGTTTGCGCATTCGGCACATGTGCCCAAATACTGATTGAAAACCCGGAAGGTAGCTTGATTTTATCAAGCGGGAGCTCTAGTTCTTGAGCATTAACTTGGAAGGTGACTGCACACAGTGATACCGAAAAAATAAAAGATGAAAATTTCATATGATCAAACAAGTAAAAGTTAAGGAATAGAGGTTTCGAGGTTGAAATGACTTGAAATCAGGAAACCTGATCCCACGATGTTAGCGCATTTTTTAAGGAGAAAAGTATGCAAACCACAGAAAACGTCGAACATTTGAATTTTCAGGCTGAAGCGAAACAGCTTTTGAAGCTGATGATTCATTCTCTTTACAGTAATAAGGAAATTTTTCTACGGGAGTTGATTTCGAATGCTTCGGATGCCGCAGACAAACTGAGGTTTGAAGGATTATCCGATACAGCATTATATGAATCCGATCCGGATCTTAAAATCTATATTGCTTACGATAAAGAGGCGCGTACTATCACGATCACCGATAACGGTATCGGTATGTCCAGGCAGGAAGTAATCAATAACATTGGCACTATTGCCAAATCCGGTACACGGGAATTTTTTGATTCGCTGACGGGTGACCAGGCCAGGGACGCTAACCTGATTGGACAGTTTGGTGTGGGTTTTTATTCAGCATTTATTATTGCGGACAAAGTAACATTGACTACCCGCCGTGCAGGCCTGACTGCTGAGCATGGAGTGCGCTGGGAATCTGGTGGTGAGGGTGAATATACGCTGGAAACCGTGGAAAAGAGGGAGCGGGGTACAGAGGTTGTTTTGCATCTGCGAAGAGATGAGGATGAGCTGTTAAGTAGCTTTCAGCTGCGTTCTATCATCCGTAAGTATTCAGATCACATCACGCTTCCTATCATCATGAAGAAGGAGGTATGGGATGACGAGAGTAAGGCATACAAAATAAGTGATGAAGAAGAAACAGTCAATCAGGCCAGCGCAATCTGGGCACGGCCTAAAAATGAGATTACACAAGAACAGTACGATGAATTTTATAAGCATGTAGCGCATGATTTCGAGCCGCCACTTGCTCATGTACATGCCAGAGTTGAAGGCAAGCAGGAATATATTCAGTTGTTATATATTCCTGCCCATGCACCGTTTGACCTGTTTGATCGTGAGCATCGTCATGGCCTTAAACTTTATATCAGACGTGTGTTTATCATGGATGATGCGGAGAAATTGTTGCCAGGGTACTTGCGTTTCGTTCGCGGTATTATTGATTCAAATGATTTACCACTGAATGTTTCCCGTGAGATCCTGCAGGAATCGAAAGATATTGACAGCATTCGTGCCGGTTCAGTGAAAAAAGTACTGGGGTTGATTGAAGATCTTGCAACGAGTGATAAGAGCGAAGATCAGGAGAAATTCAGAACCTTCTGGCGTGAATTTGGCCAGGTACTGAAAGAAGGCGTTGCGGAAGATTACAGCAACCGTGAACGTATCGCTAAATTGCTGAGATTTACTTCAACACATGATGAGCGAGAAGAGCAGACGGTCTCGCTGGATGATTACATCGCCCGGATGAAACCGGACCAGGAAAAAATCTACTATATCACCGCAGATGGTTTGAAGGCAACCCAAAGCAGCCCACATTTAGAAATATTCCGTAAAAAAGGAATCGAGGTACTACTGCTGCATGATCGCATTGATGAATGGCTGGCAGCCAATCTAAATGAATATGCGGGTAAATCTTTACAATCTATTGCCAAAGGTAATCTTGATCTGGGCAAGCTGGAAGATGAAGTAGAAAAGCAAGAGCATGAAAAGGAAGCAGGAGATTTTCAGGAATTAACAGCGAAAATGAAGGAAGTGCTGGGTGAGTTAGTCAAGGATGTGCGCATTACCTACCGTTTGACAGAATCGCCAGCCTGTTTGGTGGCTGATACACACGACATGAGTGGTAACCTCGGGCGATTGCTGAAATCAGCTGGTCAGAAAGTTCCGGATAGTAAACCGTTTCTGGAAATCAACCCGCATCATCCCATGGTTCAGCGCCTGAAGTATGAAGAAGCCAAATTTGCCGACTGGAGCCATATTTTGTTTGATCAGGCATTGCTGGCCGAAGGAGGGCAGCTCGAAGATCCAGCCGGTTTCGTCAGGCGATTGAATGATTTGCTGCTGCAAAATATTTTAAGTGGAAAATAAGATATTGGGAATTGGTCGCGTGCGCCATGAATTTGTCTAACGGTACCTTTAAAAATTCGGTTGTATGGGGTGAAAGCACAAGGTGCACGGGATGCAGCAACGAGACATTACCCGAGGCAGTGATCACTGTGCACTGCCTTGCTTTGCCTGAAAAACTAATTTTAGAAGTACGCTCAAATAATATTGGCAAGTTCAGCGTGTTAATCTGAAGAGGAGAAATAGAGCGCAAGTAGTTCTATTTCTTTATCTTGACACTTCAGCAATGCATCATATACCCTCTCAATCTCAAAAAGAGAACGATTGGTTTACTTTTTTCGGAGAGGAGAAGCAGAATGAGAGATAGCTCTGTTATAAAACTTTGTTCCACGCTACCGGTTTTAATGCTGGCAAGCAATCTGGCTTATGCCATGCCTGGCATGCACGGGGCAGAAGGTGTAGCTGAGCCACCAGCCGTATCAAAAAGTATGGGGGCTCCTATTAACTCGCCCGGTACTGAAATAGAGATAACTTACAGTGCGGATGGCAAAACAGCTATTTTCGTTTCAACGCGTGAAGGTAGTACCAAGTCACCAGGTAGTGCCTATAACTTTGATATATGGATGTCTCATAATATAGATGGCATATGGCAGGAACCTGTTCATCTTGGCCCCGATATTGATCCGACAGTAGGCCCCAATATCAACACGGCAGCTTGGGAACTGGAGCCTAGCCTTTCTGATGACGGCAATGTCATTTATTTCACGAGGTATGAGCCGGACAACTTGTTGTCGGGCGATCTTTATGTTGTCCAGAAAGTGAGTGGTGTATGGCAAGCACCCAAAAGCTGGAATGATGTGCCGGAGCTTCCCAGTATCAATACATTAACCGGTGAAGAGCACTGCCCAATTATTGCCTCTGACAGTCTGATTTATTTCAACTACAGCCAGCCTGGAGTAACGCAGGAGAGTGATATCTGGAAAGTTGAGAAAAAAGATGGTGTATGGCAAAAGCCGGTAAGCCTGGGATCAAAAATAAATTCCCCACAGCGTGACCACATGCACTGGACTGGCTTGTCAAAAGATGGCAAAAGTCTGGTTCTTACCAGCATGCGGATAAATCTGGGTTCGCGGGGCGGGCATGATATGTGGATTGCGCATCAGGATGAAAAGGGTGAATGGCAAGAGCCGACTAATCTTGGTGATGTCATCAATACCTCGGGAGAAGAAATGTGCTGGACTTTTACGCCCGATGGTAAGAAGTTTACCGGCAGCTGGGGACCACAAGGTACGTTTGATACGGATATCCATTGGATGAGTAAAGAAGATATTCCTTTATTGAGAACATTCGAGCCGATGGGCCCTCCACCCAATTTACTTATCAACAGCAACAGCTAAACAAGCTTGCCTCTGGTTTCTCTGAGCCGGGCCGCTTTTCAATAGTACAGAGAGCTCCAAATTTACTTGGAGCTCTCTCTGTACAAATGTTTCAGCCTGAATATCGGCATGTGTGAACCCCTCAATCTCATCAAAACTGCACTAAAATACTGTCCGGTATGAAAAATATGAAATGCAGTCACTTGATCTGGAGCAATAGCGGAAAATAATGGAATCTTCACATAGTAGAACCTATAAGATCTTTGCCTCTTGTACCAGCTTCTGCTATCGCCATGCTCCCTGGGTTTTATTAATCTCATTTATTTTTGTTGCGATAAGTGCGGTATATACCACTCGTAATCTTGGCATGAATACTGATACAACGGATATGCTTTCCGAGCACTTGCCGTTTCGTATTAACAGTGAAAAGTACGACCAGGCCTTTCCTCAGGATACAAATATTCTGTTGCTGGTACTCAGCGCTCCTACCCCTGAGCAGGCTTATTCCACAGCGCACCGACTGGTGGCGCTTCTGAAAAAAGATAACAAAAATTTTTCCGATGTTTATGCGCCAGGCGTAGAAGATTTTTTTGGGCGTAATGGATTACTCTATGAAGATATTCCTCAGCTGGAACGCATCACGGATCATTTGGCTGAAGCTCAGCCACTCATTGCACAAATTGCCCGAAACCCCACACTGCACACATTTATCACGCTGCTCACACAAGCGACCGATGAATTAAACAAAGGCCAGCACCTGGAGTTGGAGCCAGTTTTCCAGGGAGTGAGCGAGACTATCAATGCACAGCTTGCCAGCAGATCGCGCGCCCTATCATGGCAGACATTATTTCGTGGCGAACCGCTGAAGGCTGGCTATCAGGAAATAATTGTCGTCAAACCTATCCCGGACTATTCGGAGCTACTGCCGAGCAAGCAACCTGTTATGGCGGTGCGCGCAGCCGCAGAAGAAGTAGGTTTGACCGACGACGGGCCGATTCAGCTGCGTATTACCGGGGATATGGCGCTGGCTGATGACGAACTCAAGAGTTCACTGGATGGGATGGAAATTGCCGGAGTCGTTACATTCATTATGGTGGGCGCAGTACTTTATTCAGCTATGTATACGGTTGGTATGACTATAGCTGTACTGATTTGTCTGGTGGCGGGTTTGGTGCTGACAGCTGCGTTCGCAACAGTTGCTATTGGTCAGGTAAATGTAATTTCTATTGCTTTTGCGGTGTTGTATATCGGCCTGGGGGCAGATTTTGCCATTCATTTTCTGCTTCGTTATCGGGAAATGCAAGAAAGTGGTTTGCTTACAAAAACGGCTGTATATCGAGCGGGTGGCGAAGCCGGGGTCGCCCTGACTGCCTGTACGATTGCAAATGCCATTGGCTTTTATGCATTTATCCCCACCAGTTACAGCGGAGTGGCAGAGCTTGGGATTATCTCAGGTACGGGCATGCTGATCAGTCTGGTGGTTACTTTTATTGTCGGATCGGCACTGCTGCGCTATTTATCGGGGCAATCAGCTGTTAAACCTAACGGCAGGAAAATGTTGGGTAAAGTACTTGAGGTTTCGCTGAAGTGGCGAAAACTGACACACATTTCTGTTTGTTTAGTGTTGTTGCTGGCAGCAGTATTGTGGCCACAAATCAGGTTTGACTATAACCTGCTCAATATGCAGGATCCAAAGGGGGAGGCTGTTCAGACTTTCCGGGAATTGCTGGCATCGCCCGATCATTCACCATGGTATGCAGTTGTACTGACTGAAGATCGCAATGAAATTCAACAGTTGAAAGAAAATCTGAGCAAACTGCCAGAAGTAAGTAAAGTGGTTTCAATTAAGGATTTTGTGCCACCCGAGCAGGAAGAAAAGCTGGCTGCAATTGAAGAAATGTCACTTATCATCGGTCCGGAGCTGTCAATGGCAACGCCATCTGCGGTTAAGCAAACGGTATTGCAACAACAGCAGGCGCTTGCCTCTCTGCATAGCGCGTTAGAACGATTTACTGTGGATTATCCAGATTCCTCCACTTTAGCTTCTGCATTGGCACTCAGTAATTCAGTGGAATCGTTGCTTCACCGGCTAAACAAGGCAGATCCGGATGATCAGGGTAAATTACTGCATTTGCTGGAAGAAAATCTGCTGTCCACACTGTCTGTTGCGCTTCAGCGTTTATACAATCTGATTGAAGCTACTCCTTTCGGTGAACAGGAGCTGCCCGCGTCACTGGCCAATCGCTGGCACAGTCATACAGGGGAATATCTTGTCGCCGTGTATCCATCTGATGATATTGGTGATAATGAGTCATTACGCCGTTTTGTCAGATCTG
Organism: Nitrosomonas eutropha; assembly: GCF_900116685.1. Classification (GTDB taxonomy): domain Bacteria; phylum Pseudomonadota; class Gammaproteobacteria; order Burkholderiales; family Nitrosomonadaceae; genus Nitrosomonas; species Nitrosomonas eutropha_A. The sequence continues at coordinate 119,504 of NZ_FPBL01000003.1, read as the reverse complement.
TGCAGCAAGTGGCGCCGCATGCAACCGGGATACCTGTGATCAGTCTGGAGGCAGGTAACGCGGTAATCGATGCATTTATTCAGGCGTTCTCACTGACTTTGGCAGGGGTGGTGATTGCGCTTCTGCTTATGCTACGCAGCATAAAATATACTGTGCTGGTACTGATTCCACTGTTGTTATCCAGCATATTTATCGGCATTTTTACTGTCTTGCTGGATACACCATTCAACTTCGCCAATATCATTGCTCTACCACTTTTGCTGGGTCTGGGGATTGACAGCAGCTTGCACATGGTACATCGCAGTATGGATAACCAGGTTGGAAGCGAAGTGCTGATCCATACCAGTACGGCACGAGCTATTTTTTACAGTGCGCTGACTGCTCTGGTTGACTTTGCCAGTCTCATGTTTTCACCGCATAAAGGAACAGCCAGTATGGGAACGTTGCTTGCCGTCGGGCTGGCATTTACCCTGATCTGTACGCTTGTTATTCTGCCTTCTCTACTGGGAAATTCCAGCCGGCGGACGACATCGTGACGTTTTCATTATCCGGCATGTTCGAACAGGACAGATCAACCTTGGCCTGGTTTATTCTTTCTGTATCGATGTTTAAGATACTCAATTACAGGCGGGGTGATTGATAAGATAATGATCGCAACAATAATCAGCTTGAAGTTTTTTTGTATAAATGGGAGTTGCCCGAAATAAAATCCGGCATAAACAAATATCCCGACCCACAACGCAGCACCAATGATGTTGTAAGTAAGAAAGGTGCGATAAGGCATGGTACCAATACCGGCCACAAATGGAGCAAAAGTGCGGATGATGGGGATAAAGCGTGCGATGATAATCGTTTTGCCACCGTATTTGAGGTAAAAGGCATGCGTCTTATCAAGGTGCTCCTGTTTAAGGAAGCGGAACTTCTCCGGAGTAAAAACCTTTAGCCCGAATTCTTGACCTATCCAGTAATTGACGCTGTCACCCAAAATACCGGCCAGGCATAACCCGATAAACAGGATATGGGGATTAAGCTGTGATCCTGGTAACGATGCGAGCGACCCTGCAGCAAACAACAAGGAATCACCAGGCAGAAAAGGAAGTACAACCAGCCCGGTTTCACAAAATATGATCAGAAAGAGAATGCCATTGACCCATATTCCGTATTCCGAGACGAGCTCCCGCAGGTGGCTATCAATATGGATAATGAAGTCGATAAGAAACATGGGCAGGGGATATGGGTTTGTTGTGGAGAATGAGGCTCGGTTTGTAACAACCAGTGCAAGAATGTTGCACCAGATTACCCCGAAGCATGAATGAATCTGAACATAGAAAAGGCACTTGCCCATTTTCTGACCAAGTGCCTGTGTCTGGTAGGCCGTGCGAGATTCGAACTCGCGACCAACGGATTAAAAGTCCGCTGCTCTACCGGCTGAGCTAACGACCCGAAGGCGGCAATTATACCAACTCATTCTTCGTTGGGAAACACTTTATCGTGATTAGAAGAAAGTGGTTACATATGTTGCCGGGTTATTCTGCCAAAACTGCGCATACCTGAGCTGATAATGGTGATGAAACCGGTTTGTACCAGGCACCAGCGGGCGAATAATTCTACTTCGGGCAGAATTTGCTTGCGATCAGGGCCAAGCAGAAATTGGGATCCGGAAAAAATATGTCCGTACTTATGAACTTCGGATTCCAACCCCAGAGAGAGTAGCCACCATCCGATTGGCAGCATTATGAGGGATAGCACCATCCCCAGGATCCATTCCATAACGTTACCGGATAGATTGGCAAGTATGGCGGCGTTGATGCAGAGAGCAAAGAGCAGAACGTAAAGATAAAAGCCTCCTCCCATGCCCATAGCACCATTGCGGGAGATTAATTCATTCAGGTTGTCAGTTGAGGACCAGCTAAAGGCAATGGTCTTGGCCAGCCAGAGCCAGGGTAACGCGCTGATAATCAGAGTAAGCATTTTTCTTGAGACTTGTACTTGTTCATGCTGTTTGTGCAGGCTGAAGAAACTGATAATCAGCACCAGAGAGATAATAAGGGGCGCATACAGCGCTGTATAGCGAACCGATCTTTCCAGTATGGAAATCAATGTTGGTCCAAGCCATTCAAAGATATGTCGCCAGCCTTCTCCCCAGATATCTTTGTTAATAACAAACCAGTAAAGATTATTCGATCCGGCAATATCGGCAATACTTTCCTGGGTTACGCTGATTGAAAGCAACCCCAGGCTGATAAGACTGGCTGTGAATACCCATCCTGGCAGACTTATAAATGGCCTGGGACTGGAAAGTATTCTGGAGCTGATCCATGTGGCCCCTGCCCCGATCCATAGCAATGCCAGAACAAAAATGAATATGAATAGTATGTTGCCATCAAACAGAAATAGCTCTTTGAGGTTGTAAGGTATTTGGGGCAAGTGCAAAATTAGCCAAAGCAGGCCTGCAACTCCTGTTGACAGAAGAATTATGGGAATCCATGCACTGAACAAAGACAGATTTGTAGGGGAATCAGTTCGGTGGGAGCGAGGTATGAATGAAGTGGGCTTGTCCGGTACGGGGTTGGCGACAGGATGAGGCATTTCAGTATGGCATTCAAGTTGCCTGGATTCAGTTAATCCCCATGCAATCAGCCCGATCAGTAGCGGCTCGGTAATATCTGCATTACGTCCTAATAACGCCATTTGAATCAGTTCGATGACTATCGACCAGAAGATCAGTGCCAGGGCTATGCCACGAAAATTTCCGCCGGTATAGGGAGCGAACCATAATAGGGCAGAATAGATGTAAAGGGACAAAGCCAATGCTATAGCATTGGTAAGCATGGAGCCCTCAAGCATGGTGGTGAAGGGGATAAGATTGAAAGTGCCACCCGTCGTGAGGGAGAAAGGTGTCAGGGCATGAATAGTCCAGGCAGCTAGCAGCGACCAGAAAGCGACGATTATCCTGGTGTGCGAACTGGTTCTTAATAATAAAATACTTACCAGATAACCCGTTAGCAATCCTGATATGGTAGATGTGTCAAGGAATTGACTTACAATCGTAATTTTTCCAGCCAGAATGAATAATAGTGCTCCTGTCAGCCAGACCAGAGGTCTTGGGGTCAGTAAGGAAAGCATACTTCCAGCTGTTATGATGCTGGCTGCATGTGTCCAGATAGCGGAGAAGCTGAAATCAAGTATTTGCAGGGGTTTGACAGCATCCTTGAATTTTTGCCAGTCCAGGGATGGAACAAGAGGTAATAATTCACTGCATAACCAGAGCAATAATATTGCTAAAGGGATAGCGGCTTTGCCACCCGAGAAAGATTGTCTGCTCGGCCATGATAAGGACATCTGTTTTATCAGGACACTTACTCCGATTCCTGTGAACAGGCCTGTCATATTCCAGAATACATCTGCTAGTGCTGCGGATCGGGTGGGTAGCCATATCTGCAGGATTTGCAGAATCAGCGAGAAAATAAGGCTGATGACGCTCAGCGATAATAAAGCAAGTATCTTGTTCCGCGAATGGATCATTCGTTCTCCAGCAATGCCCAGCGGGAGAAATAGCGCGATATTGCCCAGTATGTCACCGATAGACGTTATCCATTCCGGGTTTGTAAAAAATTGTTCAAACGCTCCCGAGGCAGTGCTTGTGAAATTCCCGGGGTAAAGTGATCCATAAGTGATAAGTAGGACGAGAACAGCCAGCACTTTTGTATTGAAGGATAAATGTCTGCTATGGCTGATCATCATAGGTTCCTGTCTGGTATTTCGTATCTGTGATCTGTAGCGAGCTCCAGCAATTCAGATTACGACGTTAAAACATCCAGTTCTGTTGCTTTTGCGGAAATTGGGCCGGTGGTTTACTATAATTACTGGAATGCACAGCCATATCAAAAACTTCTGAGTGAATATGAAGTGTTTCCACTTGCATAAAACAATTACCCAGTTTCAAAAGTAAACGATTGTACTGATCGTTTAAAAATTTCTTGATTCCTGGTTTCTTCTGATTTTAAACCTGATATTTCATTATGCTCTGGATTAAATCATTACATATTATTGCTATGGTGACCTGGTTTGCCGGGTTGTTTTATTTGCCCAGATTGTTTGTTTATCACGCCATGTGTACAGATCAGGCAGGCATAGACCGGTTCAAGGTGATGGAACGCAAGCTCTATTACGGCATTATGACCCCAGGTGGGTTAATGACCATCATTTTTGGGACATGGTTATGGCTTGGCTACGGTTTCTCTGGAGGGTGGCTGCACACCAAGCTGACACTGGTAGTTTTGCTGATCGCTTACCATCTCTACTGCGGGAAGTTGCTGGGTGATTTCAAGCATGATCGTAACCGGCATGGCCATGTTTACTACCGCTGGTTTAATGAATTGCCGGTATTGGCGCTGTTTGCGATTGTTATACTGGTTGTGGTCAAACCTTATTAACAGGGCGGTAAAAAGCGTTAGCGAGGCACGTTAGAGCAAGGTAAAAGCAGGCGAAAAAGCGCAGTTTATATACGATAAATGTGCATTTTGAGCCTGCTTCCAACGCAGATGGTTTTTCACCACCCTGCTAATAATAGGGCAGTGCAAAGGATAAATCAGTCTTCCGTGATTGCCTGATTCGGAAATAGTGTATCGGTATAACCAAATTTGCGCAGATCATTGATTCGCATAGGATAGAGTATCCCATTCAGGTGGTCACATTCATGCTGTACCACTCGCGCATGAAACCCGGTGACTGTTCTGTCGATGGGAGTAGCGGTTTCATCCACGCCCTGATAGCGCAAGTGAGTATAGCGGGGAACCAGTCCGCGCATCCCCGGAATACTCAGACAACCCTCCCAGTCCTCTTCCTGTTCATCGGTCAGTGGAGTGAGTATGGGGTTGATCAGCACAGTAAATGGGACACTTTCAACATCCGGATAGCGTGGAGAGTGCTCTACCCCGAAGATGACTACCTGCAAACTTACGCCAATTTGTGGGGCAGCCAGCCCGGCACCATTGAGTGCAGCCATCGTATCCTGCATGTCTCGCAATAATTCTTTGAGTACAGGTGTGTCAAATTGCTTGATTTTCTGCGCAGGCTGCAACAGGCGCGGATCCCCCATTTTTAATACGGGTTTAATCATTATTATTCCTTACCAGGTGTTCCAATATATTTCTGACATTCGTCATTGCATCTTCCAGTGCCTTGTGCGCAGCTTGCAGTGGGATAGCTTGTTTGCTTTCCCCGCGCCCGGCCGCATGATTAGCAATGGCGGCAATGGTCGCGTAGGAAATACCTAATTCCCGCGTGAGAATCGCCTCGGGCATACCCGTCATTCCAACCATATCTGCCCCATCACGTTCCAGGCGATTGATTTCTGCTGCTGTTTCAAATCTGGGGCCCTGGGTTGCGGCATAAACACCTCCATTAATAACTGATTCACCCGCATCCTGTGCGGCCTTCAGGAGACAGCCACGTGCAATAGGGCAATAGGGCTGTGTAAAATCCGTATTAGTGATGGTTTTGTCAGATCGATCATGAAAAGTAGCTTCCCGGCTATGGGTATAATCAATAATCTGGTCAGGAATGACGATTTTGCCAGGCTCCATATCTTTACGGATACCGCCAACCGAAGTGACGGCGATGATCGTTTTGACCTGCAGGGTATGCAGTGCCCAGATATTGGCACGATAGTTGACGACGTGTGGTGGAATGGTAATACCGTGGCCGTGCCGGGACAAAAAAACAACTTCTTGCTCGCAGATCGTTCCAAAAATCAATGAACCGGATGGTTCCCCATAAGGGGTTCTTATAACCTGACGATGGGTGACTTCCAAGCCGGCAAGTTTGTTCATACGCCTGCCACCGATGATTGCAATCATATTGATCCTGATAGTAATAAATTATTGCTTTATGTTTTTATTATAACTGGCTGCCTGCACGTAATGACGCACAATACGCATGAAAGAGAAGAGGGTAGTTGTTGTAAAAATTATGGATCAATTACCTTGCTGTGCATCTATCGAGATATTTTGCAGCAGTGACAGCAGCTGATCTTCATCCAATACAGGAATGCTCAACTCGATTGCTTTAGTGTACTTGCTGCCGGGATCTGATCCCGCAACGACATAACTGGTGGCAGATGAAACGCTGCTGGTTACCTTGCCACCTTGTTGTTCAATTTTGATTTTGGCTTGATCGCGCGTCATGGTTGGCAAAGTTCCAGTCAGGACGAAGGTTTTGCCGGACACAGCCGAATTAGTTTGTGCTAATTGCTGTGCGTCATGATTTGCTACTTCCCACTGTAACCCGCTGCTGAGTAGTTGCCTGATCACTTCCCGGTTATGTGCTTCAGAAAAAAAATCTGCAATACTTTGCGCGACCACCGGGCCGACATCCGGAATCTGCTGCAACTGTTCGATATTCAGAGTCATCAGTCGATCGAGATCACTTGTCTGGTTAGCAAGTGCCTTGGCAGTCGCTTCACCAATATGACGAATACCCAGCGCATAAATAAAACGCGGCAACGTGGTTCTTTTACTGTGCTCGATTGCTGTAACGAGGTTGCGTGCGGATTTTTCAGCCATGCGTTCCAAGCCTGCGAGTGTATCAATATTCAGCTTATACAGATCGGCAGGGGTATGCACCAGTTCGCAGTCAATTAATTGGTCAATCAGTTTTTCCCCTAGTCCATCAATATCAAGGGCACGGCGGGAAGCAAAATGCCAAATTGCCTGTTTACGCTGAGCTGGACAATATAAACCTCCGGTGCAGCGGGTTACTGCTTCACCCGGCAGGCGTGCTGCTTTTGATCCGCATGCCGGACAATGATCCGGCATGATGAATGGCTGAGCGTGGGCAGGGCGCTGTTCCAGTATTACCGCTACCACTTCTGGGATGACATCACCCGCCCGGCGCACGATGACAGTATCGCCGATCATGATTTGTTTGCGTTGAACTTCATCTTCGTTGTGCAGGGTGGCGTTGGTGACCGTTACTCCCCCTACAAATACCGGGGCCAGACGGGCAACTGGTGTCAGGGCGCCGGTTCTTCCCACCTGGATTTCGATTGCCAGTAGTTTGGTACTGGCCTCCTGTGCCGGGAATTTATGTGCAACAGCAAAACGGGGGGCGCGTGAGACGTAACCAAGTGTTTCCTGTTGTGTCAAATTATCGACTTTGTACACCACACCATCAATTTCATAGGGAAGGGACAAACGCAAGGTGCTCATTTCATGGTAATAGGCTAATAGTCCAGCCACTCCCGTTGTCATACCACTTTGCTGTGCCACCAGAAATTGTTGTGATTTAAGGTAATCCAGTATTGCGCTATGCTTGGAAAAAAGCGGCTGATTTTTGTGAGAAAGCACAGCATCATAAGCAAAGAAGGTCAGTTTGCGTGCAGCGGTGATATTGGAATCCAACTGACGTAGTGAGCCGGCAGCAGCATTACGCGGATTGACAAAGAGCTTCTCTCCCTTGTTTCGCTGTTGTTCGTTGAGATGCTCAAAGTCTGCTTTCAACATGACCACTTCACCGCGTACCTCGAACTGATTAATTGCAGAAGCAGTCTGTAGGCGCAAGGGTATGGATGGAATTGTGCGCAGATTCAGTGTGATATCTTCCCCGGTATAGCCATCTCCCCGGGTGGCTCCGTTTGTCAGTATTCCATTTGTATAAACTAGGCTGACAGCTAATCCATCGAACTTGGGTTCAACTGCATAGTTAACCTGGTCCACATTCAACGCTTCACGAATGCGCTTATCAAAAGCAATAGCTTCATCTTCTGTAAAAGCATTGGTCAGTGACAACATGGGTGTCTGATGAGTGAGCCTGGTAAATACTTTTAGCGGGGGGGCACCTACCCGCTGGGTTGGAGAATCCGGTGTGATCAGATGTGGATATTGCTGTTCCAGTTGTTGCAAGGTGCGAAAAAGTACATCGTAATCCGCATCTGGAATAATTGGCGCATCTTGTACATAGTAATGAAAATCATGCAACGCAATGGTTGAACGTAATGCCTTCAGGCGTTCTTCAATTATTTTTTCGGATACCATGTCAAGAATTACCATGTGAGGGGAGTAGAATGGGGAAATCCCGGCTAGGATAATAGAAACAAATTGCGTGGAGAGAGTTTCCGGGTTTCATAAACTTTGCGCAAGACAGATTGTCTGGTGTGTCTGTAATTTTCTTTATAATAGGAGAAGTGATATGAATATTAGATTGACCGGATTATCAATCCTTATCGGTGCTTTATTTGCCATTCCCGCTACAGCAGTAGCTGTTTCTCCGGTTGCTGGAACATCAATCTGGCAAAGCGGGGCCAGTAGTCTCGTCCTGGCCGAAGCTCAGCAAAATCAGACCCATACTCGGGAGGGTGAAGGCAAAGGACAGGGGTACTCGAACGAAGGTCAGGGTGGGCAGGGAGAACAAGGAAAAGGTGAGTGCAAAGGTAAAAACAAAGGTGGAGAAGATAGTGATCACTCGGGTCATAGCGGACATGATCATGGAGGTAAATCCCATCATGGGCACCATCATCACAGCTATGCACATAACATTGCAGGGCAAGCGGAAGCACTCGATCTTTCCGATGAACAGCTTGGCAAAATCGTACGCATCCATCTGAAAGAAGATCCTAAAGTGCATGATCATCTTAAAAAGAAAATGAAAGAAAGTATGAAAGCTTTCCGTAAAGCAGTGGCTCAACCTGCTGTTGATGAGGAAACTTTACGTACACTGGGGCAGGATCATGTCAATAGCTTCAATGAAATGGTTGCCTATCATATTGAAGAGCGGAAAGCTATTCGCAGTATATTGACACCTGAACAGATCAAAAAACTGAAAGATGTAAAGACAGAGCATGATCATTGATCTGATCTAGCAACCTGGTGGCGACAGTAGTAAAGATATACTGCTGACAGTAATTTTGTGTTCTGACTGCAGTTTTTTATGGCTGACTGAAGAATATCCGTTTTATCGGGATTCCTTCAGTCAGCCATATTCATTTCAGCCCCACGTCCGTCTGGAAGGAGCCCAGGTGGTTCATAAAACCCAGCAAAATATCCTGCTGGTAGATATTGCATCTCAGGTTATCTGGGCTTAGGTGAGCGCGTTGAACACTTAGAGCCTGTTTGCAATCTGTTTCTCACCCCTGATAATAGATGGATGAAGAGACCAAAATACGCCAGCGACATCAGCCGAGAGAAGTTTGCCGAGATAGAGCCATTACTGCGCGGTGTACGCCGCCGCACCAAGCCTGCGACAGTGGATCTGTACGAGATCTTTTGTGCGGTGTTGTATCTGCTGCGCACTGGCTGTCAATGGAGATACCTGCCCGACAAGTTTCCCAAGTGGCAGAGCGTATATGCCTATTGGCGCAAATGGAGCGAGCCCGACCAGGATGGCGTCAGCCTGTTGGAGTTGGCGTTAAAAAAATCAGGTTGGAGCGGCCCGAGAGAAGTTGGGGCGCAACGCTTGCAGCACGTTCCTGATCGTGGATGCGCAGAGCGCAGAGCGTGAAGAACACGGACACGGCGGGCCAGAAGGGCTATGACGCAGGCAAGAAGGTATCGGGCATCAAGCGTCAATCGCGGTCGATACCCAAAGGTTTGTCGCATGCGGTTGCGGTAACCACGGCAGAAGTGACCGATCGCAAAGGAGCTTTACAGGCTCTCAAGCGCTGCAAACCGAACTTGAAGCAAGTCCAAAGTCTGCTGTGTGATAGCGCGGCTACGTCGGTCAGCCTTTTGCCCAGGGCGTCAAGGACATCCTGGGCGAGTACAATGACAGTGCAGATTGCCAGGCGTAGTGAATTGCACACGTTCAAGGTTATGCCCAAGCGCTGGATCGTCGAGCGCAACTTTGCCTGGCTGGAGAAGAACCGAAGGTTATGGAAAAACCGTGAGCGCAAACTTAACACCAGCTTGCAATTCATTCATCTGGCCTTCATGGCACTGATACTCAGAAGATCATAAACAGGCTCTTGCAAATAAATAATGGGTAGTTTGGGGGGCAAGGCAAATGCTTGCCATCTTCACTTATTGCCTGTTATTTCTGTTTTTGACTATAGAATTCTGTTTTCGTAAGAGTCTGCTCTTTAGCCAAATGCATGTGGTGATCCAGAATATCATTACGTATCTGTCTGGTAAGTCTGTCCCAGTTTCCGTTTGTGGTCGTGGCTGGTCAGCATATTTTGCAGGTGTGTCATTCGAGGTTCGGTAATGGTGCGGATTTCAGCATCACGGGCGAGTATCTGCTGGATAAGGTCAATTTTTTTTTTCTGTTGAATCTCACTTAATGGCTGCCGGGTGTGCTGTTCCATCAATCGGCTAGTTAGGAGCTTGCAGTCGCGTTCCAGCGTTACCAGTTCATCCCAGTCACTGTTTTTTGCTGCTTGCAGCATCTGGTTGGTGATTGTCAGGATTGCTTCATACGCAGTGATCATTTGCATACTGTTGTTGCGGTCATCCGGTGGAGGTTTGGATGAGTTATTGAGATTCATATGGTTGCACCTGTTTCTACTGTTTGCTCGATCATCGTGTTGACAGCTGCTTTTGTATCTACTTTGCCGACAGGTTGCCTTCCAATAGAAGCCCAGGCTTCTTGCAATTCGCCCAACAGCTGGCTGACTTCTTCGATGATGGCGGGATCATTCTGAATATTAGCGGTAAGCAGTCGGGTGGTCATGTAGTCGTAGAGCTGATCGAGCCGCGTGGCCAGTTCCCCGCCTGCTGCCTTGTCCAGACTGGCTTTCAGGCCGTGATCAATAATCATAATCGCCTTGGAGATCATCTCCCCCTTGGCGGCAATTTTATGTTGCTGCATGTATAGTCGGCTGCAATCAAGCGCCTGCCGTGCGCCTTCAAACAGCATCACGATCAGCTTGTGTGGATCGGCAGATGCCACGCCGGACTCAACCCCGACACTCTGATAGTTTTTGATCGCCCGGCCAGGTGATTCAATGAACATGATCGCTTTCTCCTTTTCGGAAATGAGAATATTGGTTAATGATCGTTATCTGGCGCGATTATTTGTCACCAATCTTGGGTAAATTTGCCAATTGCTGTTGCAGGTAATTGCTGGTCTGGGTCATGCTGGCAACCATCGAATCCAGTGCGGTGAATTGCGCTCGCAGGCGTTTCTCCACTTCCCCCAGACGATGTTCCAGCGCCTCGCGCTGTCTGCCTATGCCTTTGATCGTGCTGTTAATGCCATCCATGCGGTTGTTGATCAGACCATCGCTTCTTGCCATACCATCGAGCAGCTGATCCAGCCGGGACATGAATCCTGGGATTGGCGGAGTGGTAAATGTGGTTTGCTCCGTGGTTTCCACGAAATCTACTGTTCCTCGGCTACCTATGCTGCTGCCTTCTATTTTTAGTGTGAGGCCGTTGTTGCTCAGCTCCTTGCCCGCGCCGGTGGCAGCCTGGCCACCGATTGTTCCGGCCACATTCTTGCCAGCTGTTTGAACAGGTGTGCCAAACAGGTCTGCCTTTCCAATACCGCCAGTGATATTTACACTGGAAGTCGAACCATAACGATTGGATATAACGCTTAGTTTGCCCGCATCTTGCGTGACGATAACTGAGATACCTGCACTGGAAAAGGTCGTATTACTGTTTATCTTAGATTGAACTTCTGCGGCGAGTGTTGCAGCCGTGTACGAGTCTGTAGCCAGCGTGATGCTGCTGCTAACACCGTCGATAGTCATATCCAGCTTGTTGTTGCCGCCCATCCCCAAAAAAGGAGCACTAATATTCAATCCAGCCACCTTGCTTGCAATGGCGCTGCCTTGCGTAGCGATCTGGCTGATATTTACTGCCAGACTTCCTGGTGTGAAAACGGGTGGCTGGCTGATAATGGAAATCAAACTATCGCTGACATTGACCGTCTGGCTGATTGTGGTCGAAGTAGTGCTAGTAGTTCCAGGGATGTCACCAAAAAATGCTGCAATATGCTTATTCGGATCAGCCAGCACTACGCTCAGTTTGCTGTCGTCCAGTTTTAATGTGCCATCTTTTTGGAAGCTGATACCTAGTTCGGATAGTGAATTAATTCCCCCGATAGCTGATTGGTTGCTGGTCAGCATGGCTCGCACCCGATTTTGTACCATGCGCACGGTGGAATCCCCGGTCAATACCGAAGCCTGTTTGTTGGCAGTATCGTAACGGGAGAGACTGCCGATGGTTTTTTCCAATTCGTTGTATGCTGTGACAAACGCCTTCACTGCTGTTTCCACGCTGGCCTTATCCTGCTCCACTGTCAGCGTGGTGTTCGTGCCGGGGTTGGCTTTCAGCAGATTAAACGTCATGCCTTCCAGGGCATCGCTGATGGTATTGGAAGATTTTTCCACTCTAATACCGTCGATCACCATGACTGCATTTTTCGCTGCTACTGTTTCGGTCATTCCGCTGGTGGAAGCATCAAAAGCCAATTTGGATAATCCAGCGCTATTGGTGTGGTTACCATCTGCATCGGCCACCGTAATCTTCAGTGCATTGGCCAATCCGGTATCTTTAGAAGCAATTACCAGCCGGTTGCCGCTACCGTCATTGACGATGCTGGCAGTCACACCGGCATTTGCTTCATTGATCGTGTTGCGGATATCACCTAACGAGGATTTGGCCGGATCGATTGTGATGGTTTGGGCCGACTTCTCTGCGTTGGTGGTAAACGTCCCGTCCGCGTTATAATAGGTACCAAATTCCACCGTTAGTGACCCGCTGCCAATAGCGGTACTGGTGGTGGCAAATGCTTCTGACTTGATTTTCTGCGCCTGCGCCAGTGACTGTACTTCAATCTCATGCGAACCTATCGCAGCTTTGTCCGAAGCACTCACCGTCGCCTGCGACTGATCCGCCAGCGCAACCTTGAAGCCGGTAAACAGCGCAGGTTTTGCCAGCGCTTTCGCACTATCCTGAAACGATGACAAGGCGCTTTTCAGACTGCCAAAGGCAGAAAGTTGCGCCTGTTGTTTCGCCTCTTTGGTATTAAGCTGAGTGAGCGGACGCTGTTCAACCTGCATCAGTTTGCTGATAATCCCGCTGATATCCAGCCCCGAGCCGATTCCTGGTGATGAAAGCATGGTCTATATCCTTGGTTTGTTCTGTGTTCACAAGATCGTCAATTAAGCTGTGGCGACGCTGAGACACCATAACGGCAAGAACGAAAGTGACTTTACACATTCTGTTAATATCGTTTCTGGATTACTTCGTGCCGCTTACGTTCGCAATATCAGGGGTTTTATGTATAGCGGGTGAGGATGAAACAGGTGGTTGTGTAGAAGTAAGCCGGAGAGGCATAATTTGTTGAGGTGGAGGTATGCTTTAGGGATATCTCAGAGCCAGCGTCGCACTCTGGTTTTGTAGTCCCGATAGACATCTCCAAATCTGGCTTCAAGGTGTGCTTCTTCATGGCGTATGACACCGTAGCGTAGTATTGCCCAGATCAGCGGTGCGAAGAACAGTGGCCACCAGGTTGACAGCAGTATCGAGGTACCGATAAAAATTAACCAGTCGCCGAGATAAATCGGGTTGCGGCTGTAGCGGAATGGTCCGGTAGTGCACAGGCTGGAGGCTGCTTTATAGGGGTTGACGGTAGTTCGATAGCGCCAGAGAATGATGGCTGTCCATGCAAGCAGCACTAATCCCGCGATTATACCCAGCCAACCGAGTGGCCGGGTTGCCGCACTCCAGCCCCAGTGGAGTGCCTGAATGTTACGATCAATCCACCAGCCGGCGAGTATGGCTGCAGCGTAGGGTGCGGGCGGGAGAATTAGTGTGCGCGGACGATGAATGTTGTGATCCATGATGATTCAGTCAGTTTGTCAGGACGGAGAAGATTCAGGATTCGAATCAAATCGGTGTATCCAGTATATGGCAGCATACCTGATGCAGAAAAATGTGCAAAACAAAAGAAGTAGCTTTATGTTGTACTTTAAGGATGATGGACGACAAACTGCTCGGCCACATTTTCTTTTTTGTTGCGGATGGCGAGTAAGGGAAAAACAGTAAGCCGTTTGTTTTTAGATGCAACAGTAATGAATTACTTGATAGAATGTAGCCGGTTTGTATTAACCATAGCCGACGGGAGGGATGAAGTGTCGGCTGGTGATCTGTGCCGATGATTTGAACCGGTTTTTCAGGCCGGGAAATACTGATCAGGGGGCGGATTACAGGGAGGCCTGAAAGGTTATCAGGTAAGAGATTTGTTTTAGGAAATTTGAAGAGGAGTGCAAATGAACAAGGTGATCGTCGCAGCTTTCGTTTCTATTTTTGTACTGGGTTCCACAGCAACGTTTGCAAGTGGTAACTTGGAGTCTTCCTTAGCACCAATCAGTGCCAAGGATTTGTTGAACTATCTGGCTTGCAAAGATAAAAAACCAACTGATATCGTGAAAAGCCATACTGAGGTCGAAAATGGAAAAATCGTCAGAGTAAAATGTGGCGATGCCGTAGCGGTTGTTCAGCAAGCGAGAGAAAAATCGGGTGACGCCTGGAAAGGTGGTTATTAATCCGTTTTATTTGCATAAAAAGGGCCTGTTAATCAGGCCTTTTTTTACGCCACTTCTTTAGTATTTCAATGAATGTTTTGTTCTAGTGCATCAATCATTAGCCCTGCAACATTTATTCCTGTTTGATCAGAGATTTCCCGCATACCGGTCGGGCTGGTGACATTTATTTCTGTTAGATGGTTGCCGATGACATCCAGACCTATCAGCATCAGGCCGCGAGCATAGAGGATTTGTCCGAGTTCTTCGGAAATTTTCCTGTCACGTGCTGACAGCGGCTGTACTTTGCCGGTGCCACCAGCCGCCAGATTGCCACGCGTTTCTCCCGGTTTGGGGATGCGCGCGAGTGCGTAATCGACAGGTTTCCCAGCAATTAGCAATATACGTTTGTCTCCTTCGCGGATTTCCGGCAGAAAGCGTTGTGCCATGATGGTACGGGTGCCATAACGCGTTAGCGTTTCGATGATGACGCCAATATTATGGTCGGTATTCTGCATGCGAAAAATACCAGCACCTCCCATGCCATCCAGCGGTTTCAGGATAATATCCTCATGTTCGGCAAGAAACTGGAGAATCAGCTGTTCCTGGCTGGTTACCAGTGAAGAGGGTATAAATTGTGGAAACTCTGTGATTGCCAATTTTTCGTTGTGGTCACGAATGCCCCGTGGACTGTTCACAACATAAGCACCCTGACGTTCGGCCAGTTCGAGCAGATAGGTGCTGTAGATATACTCGGTGTCGAAGGGAGGATCCTTGCGCATGAGCACGGCATCAAATTCGGCCAGTGGAATTTCTTCCACAATGCCTTCCTCATACCAGCGATGAGGATTATCTGGTGGATCGATGAGTGTTAGTGATCGTGCGAAACCAATTACCTGGTGATTTTTCCAGGCCAGGCCACTTTGTTGCAGGGTATACAGTTGATGGTGACGGGACGCCGCTTCACACATCATGGCATAGCTGGAATCCTTGCCAATTTTGATACTGTCGAGCGGATCCAGAATAAAAGCCAGTTTCATCGGGTTTCGGCCATTGCCAGTGTGGACAATGAGGGTTGAATATACCGTTCCAGCTCGATGGCAGAGGCAAGCAGCGCCAGCCTGGCAATTACACCATAGGTATAAAAACGATTAGGAGTTGCATCTGGAGGGGCGGAGGGATCGGTCTGCATACAGGTGGTATCAAATGCTAATGGCACAAAATGCATGCCTGGTGCATTCAGGTTTTCATCAATGCCCCGACTGGTGTGAACCCGATAGAATCCTCCCACTACGTGATGATCGATCATGTAGATAACGGGTTCTGCTACGGCTTGGTGAATATTCTCAAATGTGTGTACTCCTTCTTGCACCAGTACATTTTTCACAACCAACCCCTCCTTGATTGTCGTCATTTTGTTGCGCTGTTTACGGTTAAGTTTGTAGACTTCAGCCCCATCTTTGATACTCATGATTCCCATGCCGTAAGTGCCTGAATCAGCCTTGACGATAACAAACGGCTTTTCATTGATTCCATGTTGTGCGTATTTTTCCCTGATCTGGTTCAGAATTTCATCTACAGCCGCAGCGACACAATCCAATCCCTCTTTTTCTTGAAAATCAACTTTCCCGCAAGCGGTAAAATAGGGGTTGATAAGCCAGGGATCAATGTTGATCAGCTCTGCAAAGTCCTGTGCTACATTGTCGTAGGCGCTGAAATGCCAGGATTTACGGCGAGTGGCCCAGCCTGCATGGAGGGGTGGGATAATTGTCTGATCCAGATTTTGCAGGATTTCAGGTACTCCGCCGGACAGATCGTTATTCAGAAGTATGGCACAAGGGTCAAAATCCTGAACAAACAGCTTGTTCCCCTTGCGCTGTACTGGTTCCAGTAACAAAGGTTCGCCACTAGGTAGTGGTACGGATACAGGGTGATCAATTTCTGGCAATAGTGAGCCGATACGGATATTCATACCAGCCTGCTGCATGATGGACTGCAACATGGCAATATTTTGCAGATAGAAAATATTGCGGGTGTGATTTTCTGGAATCAGCAAAACATTATGTGCGTCCGGACAGATCTTTTCGACGGCATTCATCATCGCCTGAATGCATAGTGGGATGAAAGCCGGATTAAGGTTGTTGAATCCGCCAGGAAACAGATTGGTATCAACCGGTGCCAGTTTGAAACCACTGTTGCGTAGATCTACTGAGCAATAAAAAGGCACAGTATGGTGTTGCCATTGCTTGCGTAACCAGTGTTCGATAGTTGGCTTGGCTGCAAGAATGCGTTTTTCCAGATCGAAGGTGGGTGCATTCAGGGTATTGGTGAGATGGGGTACCGGCATGAGATATCCATTACTTGGAAATAAACCGGCTAATTATAACACTGCACCTGAACGGGCAGATTCTGTCTGCAAAAGAAGGTAATAAGCACACTTGAAAGAGTACTTATTTTAAATGTCGCATGTCGTGGCACGATTGAATTTATTACACAAAATCCGCGTATGTTATTATAATGCGCGGTTCTAGGACGGGAGATGGATATGTACGCAGTAATCAAGACAGGTGGTAAACAGTACCGAGTTCAGGTCGGGAATAAATTGAAAGTGGAAACACTGCCCGCGGAAGTAGGGAGTGATATTCAGCTGGATCAGGTGCTGATGGTTGCGGATGGAGAAATTGTTTCTACGGGTGCGCCGTTACTCGATCAGGCAAAAGTCAGCGCAACAGTAATCAGCCACGGGCGACGTGACAAAATACGTATATTCAAAATGCGCCGTCGCAAACATTACCGGAAACAACAGGGGCACCGTCAGAATTATACTGAGATTCAGATAACCGGTATTTCTGCATAAGGAGATTGATTCATGGCACATAAAAAAGCGGGCGGAAGCTCCAGAAACGGGCGTGATTCTCATTCCAAGAGACTGGGGGTGAAGCGTTACGGTGGTGAAATAATCAGGGCAGGTGGAATCATCGTGCGCCAGCGTGGTACCCAGTTCCACCCGGGTGATAATGTAGGAATCGGACGTGATCACACTCTGTTTGCTAAAGTGGATGGGAAAATTGTTTTTACCATTAGGGGGCGGCTGAATCGGAGAACAGTTGCAGTTATTCCTTCCTAATGATCCGATTTGTCGGATCGGATAGCTGGAGAAAAGCCCCGTTCAAGCAATGGGGCTTTTTACTTTGTATGGTTTTTTGCCAGGATAAATTTCTCCGTCTGCAATCGAAATAGTTGCTGCGGGGCACTCATGAAATACATAGATGAAGTAAAAATACAGGTCTTTGCAGGAGATGGCGGCAACGGTGTTGCCAGCTTTCGCCGTGAAAAGTTTATTCCCAAAGGCGGACCGGATGGAGGAGATGGAGGCCGTGGTGGCAGTATCTATGCATTGGCGGATCACAACCTCAATACATTGATCGATTACCGTTTTACACCAGTTTTTCGCGCAAAACGAGGAGAAAACGGGCGTGGCTCTGATTGTTATGGCAAGGGAGCAGAAGATATTGTACTGCGTATGCCGGTAGGTACAATCATAATCAATTATATGACAGGCGAGCTCGTGGCAGATCTCAAGCACAATCAGCAGAAAGTGCTGCTGGCCAAGGGTGGTAAAGGAGGGCTGGGTAATCTCCATTTCAAATCCAGCACTAACCGTGCCCCTCGGCAGTTTACTCATGGCGAGGCAGGAGAACAGTTTGAACTCAAGCTGGAGCTTAGGGTGCTGGCCGATGTAGGATTGCTTGGATTGCCAAATGCCGGTAAATCGACCTTGATCCGTGCTGTTTCTGCAGCACGGCCGAAAGTGGCTGATTACCCGTTTACTACGCTTTATCCCAATTTAGGGGTGGTGCGGGTCGATGCTGGACGCAGCTTTGTAATGGCGGATATTCCTGGCTTGATTGAAGGTGCTGCGGAAGGAGCCGGTCTTGGGCACCGCTTTCTTAAACATCTCAGCCGTACTCATTTATTACTGCATATTATTGATGTAGCTCCTTTTGATGAGAATATTGACCCTGTTCAATCAGCTGAGGCGCTGGTAGATGAGCTTCGCAAATTTGATGAAGTGCTTTATCGCAAACCACGCTGGCTGGTATTTAATAAGGTAGATCTACTGCCTGAAGATGAGCAACAAGCTATTTGCACGCATTTGCTGCAGGCGCTTGACTGGAGAGATCGCTGGTTTGCCATTTCTGCTCTAACTGGGAAAGGGTGTCAGGCACTGACCTATGCCATTATGGGATATCTAGAGCAATTACAGCCCGTTACTGAAGAAACTTGATTCTTATGACACAATCAATTCTGCAATCTGCCCGTCGGATTGTTGTAAAGGTTGGCAGCAGTCTGGTGACGAACGAAGGAAACGGCCTTGATCGTCAGGTGCTTGGAGGTTGGGCTGGGCAAATTTCCCGACTCAAAAAAATGGGCAAGGAAGTTGTGCTGGTTTCCTCTGGAGCGGTTGCCGAAGGTATGCAGCGCCTGGGCTGGAAAACGCGTCCTGCTGCGCTCTACGAGTTACAGGCGGCAGCGGCAGTCGGTCAGATGGATCTTGCTCAGGCCTATGCAGATTGTTTCAGTGAATATAAATTGCTGACTGCCCAGATTCTGCTGACCCATGATGATTTATCGAGTCGTAAACGCTATCTGAATGCCCGTTCGACGATTCTCACATTGTTGAATCTGGATATTGTGCCAATTATCAATGAGAACGACACAGTAGTTTCTGATGAAATCCGGTTTGGTGACAATGATAATCTGGCGGCACTGGTTGCCAATTTGATTGAAGCTGAGGTGCTGGTTATCCTGACTGATCAAGAGGGTCTGTTTACGGGGGATCCGCGCAAGCATGCCGATGCAACACTGATTTCTGAAATCAGTGTCAGTGATCCACATATCGAGATCATGGCTGGCGGAGCGGGTAGTAGTATCGGTCGTGGTGGTATGCAGAGTAAAGTGATGGCGGCCAGGCGGGCTGCTCGCAGTGGGGCTCATACAGTGATTGCATCAGGCAGAACGGAAAATGTGCTGGTTCATCTGGCAAATGGAGAGGTTGTTGGAACCAGTCTGCTGGCCGATATGCCGGTGAAGGTTGCGCGCAAGTTATGGTTGGCCGATCATCTTCAGGTGCGGGGCAGCGTAGTATTAGATGATGGCGCCAGCAGAGCATTGCTGTCTGGAGGCAAAAGTCTGCTGCCTATCGGTGTGGTGGAGGTGAGAGGAGATTTTGAACGAGGTGAGGCCATATCCTGCCTGAATGCCAGTGGCCGCGAAATTGCCCGTGGCCTGATCAATTACAGCGCACGTGAGTCACACAAGATCATGCGTCGCCCCTCCAGCCAGATCGAAACTGTACTGGGTTATGTAGGTGAATATGAGCTTATTCACAGAGATAATCTGGTTATTTTGTAATGGCTTAATCTGCCGGATTTATCTGTTTAGAAGGTTTGATACTATTTACAATGACTACCCGTTTTTCTTTACCCGGATCCCGGTTGCTCCAGTCTTATCATGCCCCCGGATGGCTTCCCGGAGGAAACGCACAGACCATTTTTCCTTATTTCGTTAATCTGAATCCGGCAATTCGTTACCAGCGTGAGCGCTGGGAGATGGATGACGGAGATTTTATTGATATTGACTGGCTGGAGGGGGAGCCGGATAAACCGCTGGTCATTCTGTTTCATGGTTTGGAGGGCAATTCACAAAGCCATTATGCGTTGAGTATTATGCGATTCTTACAAACATTGCGCTGGCGTGGTGTTGTTATTCATTTTCGTGGTTGTTCCGGATCTCCCAATCGTTTGCCGCGTGCTTACCATGCCGGTGATTCGCAAGATATTGATCGTATGTTGCGCTATGTGACGCAGCAGAACGATTCGCGCAAACAAAACACCGTCTGTTATGTTGTTGGTATATCGCTTGGTGGCAATGCGCTGCTGAAATGGCTGGGTGAGCAAGGCACCCAGGCAGCCAGATTGATCGCAGGTACCGTAGCAGTTTCTGTTCCTCTTGACTTGGCAGTAGCCGGCAAGGTGCTCGATTTCGGTTTTAACCGGGTTTATACCCATCATTTTCTTATCACCCTTAAACGCAAGGCGCTGAAAAAAAATAAACAGTTTCCTGGTTTGCTGGATGCCAAGGCGGTTGCGGCCTGTAATTCATTGTACGAGTTTGATAATCTGGTTACAGCACCGTTGCATGGTTTCCGGGATACGGATGATTACTGGCGCCAATCCAGCAGCAAACCGTGGCTTGGATCTGTTCGTGTGCCAACATTGCTGATCAATGCGCGCAATGATCCTTTTTTGCCCGAAAGTGTGCTGCCACAGAGATCCGAAGTATCTCCTTTCGTTTCACTGGAATTTCCGCAGCAGGGAGGGCATGTTGGCTTTATGTATGGTGCTTTTCCAGGAAAACTGGATTGGCTGCCGCAGCGCATCGTAAATTTCTTTTCGCTTTTATAAGATCCGGACAATATTCCAGGGTGAAGGATGAAGTTGGAAAAAGCGGTTGGCGCCGGAGCTGCACCGAAAAATCAATCTTGTCACGGCTCATAATTACGTGAATACCTTCTGGCTAAGTCTTGCTCCCATTTTATGGCTGACCATTATTGCCGCATTGACGGGAATGATATTTGATACAGCGATCGTGCTGGGTCTGTACAGCATCATCCTGCTCGGGATTGTGATTTACCATCTTCATACATTGTATTGTCTGGATCAATGGTTACGCCACTCGGATTATTCCTATTCGACAGTGCCCGATAGATCTGGTTTGTGGGGGGTCGTTTTTGCCAGATTGGCCCGTTTCGTCAGGCGTAGCGATAAGGAGCGCCTGGGATTGAATATCTCGCTGGAGCGATTACAGCGCGCAACATCTGCTTTGCCAGAAGGAATTGTCATCCTGGGCGACAAGGATCAGATCGAGTGGTGCAATTCGTCTGCCGAGTTGCACCTGGGTCTCAATCTTGGGATGGATGCCGGCCAGCATATTAGTCGCATGGTACGTCAGGTGCGATTTGTGGCCTATCTTGATGCGGGAGATTTCAGCAAACCTTTTCTGCTCAATCAGACACGTTTTCGCGATACGCTGCTTTCTATTCAGATTGTACCTTATGGTGACAGGGAAAAACTGCTGATCAGTCGGGATGTGACACGTTTTGAAAAACTTGAAATTATGCGGCGCGATTTTGTTGCGAATGTCTCGCATGAATTGCGTACACCTTTGACAGTGATTGGAGGGTTTCTTGAAACGCTGCTGGAGGAAAACAAGGTATCCGGTGACATGGAGAAAAATGCGCTGCGACTGATGTTTGACCAGGCTACCCGCATGCGTCGTCTGGTAGAGGATTTGCTAACGCTATCCCGATTGGAGAATGCCGGAAATAATCTGGCTGAAGAAAAGGTGGATATCGTTAAGCTGTTACAGGAGCTTTATCAGGAAGCCCAATCATTGAGCGCTGGTCGCCATACTATTTCCCTTGATCTTGTCAGTCATGCCATGCTACTTGGCAGTGAAGATGAGCTGCGCAGTGCATTTGAAAACCTCATCAGTAATGCTGTGCGATACACCCCGGAAAACGGGGTGATTTCCCTGAACTGGACGGTGGAAAATGGGAAAGGGCTGTTTTATGTTCAGGACAGCGGGATAGGTATTGAGCCGAATCATATTCCCCGGTTGACAGAACGTTTTTATCGGGTAGATCGCAGTCGTTCCCGCGAAACTGGTGGTACCGGCCTCGGGCTTGCTATCGTCAAGCATGTTCTGAACCGTCATCAGGCGAGTATGGAAATTACCAGTCAACCTGGAGCAGGCAGTATTTTCAGGATGTGGTTCCCTGAAAGCCGGGTATTACCTGCTGAAAATGTGACTGAGTAATATCTGGGTATGTAGAGTAAGCTTTTCTGGCTAGGAGCTTGTTTGCATCAGATGAAAAATACAATATTTCATGTCATCCGACGTTAGCTTGCTGTTGTTTTTATTCCACTCATTAAACTTTCTTTTTGGATAAAACATAAAAACAGTGCTACACGAATACCATTATAGCCGTGTTAGAATTATGGTTTTTCGTATCATATTTTGACAGCGTTAATATCCAAGATGAACTTTTATGCATTTTAATTTTTTCTGTTGATCTGATGATGCGGCAGGTTTAGGATCTTGGCAAAAATTCTGTCAGAACCAGTCAGTTTACCCATGAGGGTACTTACTTTAACCAAATAACTAGAAATTCAACCAGGGAGGGTAAACAGTGGGCGTTAAAGGACAGTTACTGCAAGATCCATTTTTGAATATTTTGCGCAAGGAACGTGTTCCAGTCTCCATCTATCTGGTCAACGGTATCAAGTTGCAGGGACATATTGATTCCTTTGATCAGTACGTGGTTTTATTGAGAAATTCTGTTACACAGATGGTTTATAAGCATGCTATTTCCACTATAGTACCGGGTAAGGCAATTTCAATTCCGGTACCAGCTGAAACACTGTCCGAGCAAGATGAATCATGATAGCGGAACGGCAGCGGATAACACCGCAATATTAGTAGAGATTAATTTCGGCAAAAATGATAAGGAAAGTCTGGATGAGCTGAAAGAGCTTGCTTGCAGTGATCAACTGTCTGTAGTTGCAGTAGTTGAAGGAACGCGAAAGCAGCCCGATCCCGCCACTTTTATCGGAAAGGGCAAGGTGGAAGAAATCAGCCAGATAGTGGTGCAAACACAAGCTGCAATGGTGATATTCAACCACGAGTTGTCTCCAATACAGCAAAGAAATCTTTCCACAGCACTGGCCTGTCGCGTCATAGATCGGACCAGTCTGATTCTGGATATTTTTGCGCAGCGTGCCAAAAGCCACGAAGGTAAACTACAGGTTGAACTGGCTCAGCTGGAGTACCTGTCCACGCGCCTGGTGAGAGGATGGACGCATCTAGAGCGCCAAAAAGGCGGAATTGGCTTGCGTGGCCCTGGGGAGACCCAGCTGGAAACTGACCGACGCTTGCTGGCAAAGCGCGTAAAATTCCTGAAGGAGAAGCTGGCTAAACTTAAACAGCAACGGGATGTGCAACGGCGCGCGAGAAAACGCTCTGAAATCATGTCTGTTTCCATTGTAGGTTATACCAATGCTGGTAAGTCAACCTTGTTTAACCGGCTTGTTCGGTCGGATACATATGCTGCAGACAAGTTGTTTGCTACGTTGGATACGACTACCAGGAGACTTTTTCTTCCAGAACGTGGTTTGATCGTAATTTCTGATACAGTTGGTTTTATTCGGGATTTGCCGCATACGCTTGTCGCTGCATTCCGTGCCACACTGGAAGAAACCATACGAGCTGACCTGCTTTTGCATGTGATTGATGTATCCAGTTCCAATCGGGATGTGCAGATCAGCGAAGTTAATAAATTACTGCAGGAAATTGGGGCGGATACTATACCCCAAATCCTAATTTTTAATAAAATCGACCTCATTGAGCAGGGTTCGTCAGAGAATTACATGCGCGACGAGTATGGTAGAATCGCAAGAGTTCATCTCAGTGCAAGGACGGGAGCGGGTTTGGGTTATCTCTATGAAGCGCTGGCAGAGGCATTTGATCAAAACTTGAATAAATTGAAGCAGCATTCAACAACATCCGTAAGCATGAACGACAATGTCCGTGCCACTTCTATAAATAATGAAAAGGACTAAATCAACATGGGCTTGAATGATCCGCAATGGGGGAAAAGGAGAGGTAATTCCGGTCCTCCTGATCTTGAAGAAGTTATGCGCAGCTTTAACCAGAAAATAAATGAGCTTTTTAGCCGGAAGGGTGGAGGCGATAGTAACGGGAATTCTGATGGGGGAAATCCCGACGGCCCGAGTAGTAAAGGTATTGCAATCATTGGGTTCCTGCTCTTGGTCGCGTGGGCGGGGAGCGGATTCTACATCGTTGATGAAGGCCATCGAGGAGTAGTGCTGCGATTTGGTAAACATGTGGAAACAACGCAGCCTGGGTTGCGCTGGCATGTTCCTTCACCAATTGAATCTATTGAGGATGTCAATATAGCTCAGGTGCGTACAGTAGAAATCGGATATCGCAATAATGTACGCAGCAAGGTGCTAAAGGAATCATTAATCCTTACAGATGACGAGAATATCGTTGATATTCAGTTTGCTGTGCAATATATACTTAATAGCCCCGAAGATTTTCTGTTCACTAATCGCGAGCCGGAAGACAGCGTTTTGCAGGTAGCGGAAACAGCTATTCGAGAAGTGATTGGTACCAGTAAAATGGACTTCGTCCTTTATGAAGGACGTGAAGAAGTGGCTGCTAGAACGACTGTATTAATGCAAAAAATTCTTGATCGTTATCAGATTGGTATTTCTATCAACAGGGTAACTATGCAGAATGCACAGCCTCCTGAGCAGGTACAGGCAGCTTTTGATGATGCGGTCAAAGCCAATCAGGATAGAGAACGGCAAAGAAACGAGGGACAGGCCTATGCAAATGACGTAATTCCGAGAGCTAGAGGTGCTGCAGCCCGTTTGTTGGAGGAAGCCGAAGGATATAAACAAAAGGTAATCACAGCCTCAGAGGGTGATGCCAGTCGTTTTGAACAGGTGCTGGTGGAATATGCCAAGGCACCGGAAGTAACACGTGAGCGTATGTATATTGATACGGTTCAGCACGTATTATCTAGTACCAGCAAAATCCTGATTGATCAGGAAAAAGGAGGAGGGAATCTGCTTTATCTGCCGTTGGATAAATTAATTCAGGCTGATTCTGGGGTGGCGAAATCATCTACGGGGACAATTAAACAACAAAACGAAAATCAAGATTTTTCCTCAGATATAAGCTCGCGCTCGCGTGAGTCTTTTCGCAGTCGTGAACGGGAGGTGAGATAATGAAAGCGATTTCATCTATATTTGCTGTACTTTTGCTGGTTTTGGCAGTTGTAGGTAGTTCTGCTGTTTATATTGTTGATCAACGTGAACAAGCATTGTTATTTCAGCTGGGGGAGGTTGTAGGGGTGAAAACATCTCCTGGTTTATATTTAAAAATACCTTTTGTCCAGAATGTTCGTTTTTTTGATTCACGTATTTTGACGATGGATTCAGAAGAACCTGAGCGTTATATCACTTCAGAGAAGAAAAACGTTCTAGTGGATCTATTCGTCAAATGGCGTATTGTAGATGTAAAGCAGTACTACGTTAGTGTGCAGGGGGATGAAACGTTAGCACGAGTACGTCTTGCACAAACAATAAATTCTAGTATGCGTGATGAATTTGGTAACCGGACGGTGCATGATGTGGTTTCTGGCGAACGTGACAAAATCATGGAGGTCATGCGCCAGAAAGCAAACACAGATGCAGAAAAGATTGGTGTAGAGGTTGTGGATGTACGGCTTAAGCGCGTGGATTTGCCTCAGGAAGTCAGTGAATCTGTTTATCGCAGAATGGAGGCAGAGCGTAAGCGAGTGGCAAACCAACTGCGATCAACAGGTTTTGCGGAATCTGAGAAAATACGGGCAGATGCTGATCGTCAGCACGAGGTGATTTTGGCTGAGGCCTATCGTGATGCCCAAAAAATTATGGGGGAAGGTGATGCTCAGGCTACGGCAATTTATGCTGAAGCTTTCCAGAAGGATGCAAAATTCTATGGATTTTACCGCAGCCTGGATGCGTATGAAAAATCCTTTAGAAGTAAGGAAGATATTCTTGTTGTGGAGCCAAACTCGGAGTTTTTTAAATATATGAAAGATCCGACAGACCATAAAAAATAAAAGTAGAAGCAAAGCTATACCTTGAGTTGAAATATCATGCTAAAAATCAGCATTTCAGGTATTGGAGGATGGCTGATATAAATAATTTTTTATTAATGATTGGGATTTAATATGTGGGATACCTTTCTGAAGGCAATTGCACTGATGCTGATTCTGGAAGGTATCTTTCCTTTCTCGTCTCCAGGTGCTTGGCGAGAAGTTTTTCAAAAACTCCTGCAGCTGAATGACGGCCAGATAAGATTTATGGGTCTCAGCACGATGCTGACTGGTCTCATTATTCTTTATCTGGTTAGTTGATTGATCTTTCCTCTGATAATTTTGACTGTTCCTGTTATTGATCCAGGTTTAATTCATTCCGGTCAACATTAAAAATGCGTAACTGGTTGCTTCCTGAATATATCGAAGATGTACTGCCGCGTGACGCTTATCGTATAGAAAAGATTCGTCGTCTTATCATGGACAAGCTGTTTGTTCATGGATATCAGTTTGTGATGCCACCCCTGTTGGAATATGTAGAGTCCCTGCTGGCCGGGAGTGGCAGTGGCATGAATTTGCGTATGTTCAAGGTTGTCGATCAACTGAGTGGCAGGATGATGGGGTTACGGGCAGATATGACACCGCAAGCAGCCCGGATTGATGCACATTTGCTGAACACTAGTGGTGTGACTCGGCTTTGTTATGCCAGCAGTGTTGTTCATACGGTACCTGATGAAATTACCCGCACACGAGAACCATTTCAGGTGGGGGCCGAATTATATGGGCATTTTGGTATCGAGAGTGATCTTGAAATCCAGCGTTTGCTATTGGAATGCCTGTCTGTTTCCGGGATCCAATCGATTCATCTTGATCTTGGGCATATCAGAGTATTTCGCAGTCTGGTTTATGGTTCAGGAATCAGGCCCGAGTTTGAAATGGAGCTTTATGCTGCATTGTGGGCCAAGGATACGAGTACCCTCAGGGAGCTGGTGTACACTGGCCTGAATGACTTGGATAAGACGGTTCGGGAAGCATTACTGCTGTTGCCGGAGTTATACGGAGATGAAACTGTTCTTTTACGCGCACGCAAATACCTACCGAATTTTCCGGAGATCAGTGAGGCTCTGGATCAATTGGAGCATGTTGCGAAAGCACTTGAACCTTATGTTGACAGGATAATTTTTGATCTGGCCGACTTGCGGGGTTATCACTATCACACGGGGATGGTATTTGCCGCGTATACACAGGGAAGCCCTGTCGCGATTGCATTGGGAGGGCGCTATGATGAAATCGGTAAATCATTCGGTAGAGCGAGGCCAGCAACCGGATTTAGCCTTGATTTGAAACAATTATCACGTCTGACTGATATAAATGATTATCCCCGAGGAATACTGGCGCCGTGGAAGCCGCAGGATGATGAACTTGCAGCAATGATCAAGCAGCTGCGTATCGCAGGGCATATCGTGGTGACAGGATTGCCTGGGGAAAATAGTAAAGAAGTAGCCGGGTGTGACAGAAATCTGGTTTTACGGAATGGCAAATGGGAAATTTGCCCTGTTTCAGGGTAAACAGACATCTGTAGTAGGGAATCTCTCCTTAAAGATAGAGCCCCGCGCTGTTGGAAGAATATGTCTAAAGCACCACGCTGTAAACAGCGTGGTGCTTTATTTTGGAAATAATTTCTGAGAGATCGATGAGTGTATGGCCAGGAATGTTGTAGTCATTGGAACGCAGTGGGGGGATGAGGGTAAGGGCAAGATTGTCGACTGGTTGACCGATCGGGCTGCAGGCGTTATCCGTTTCCAGGGAGGACACAATGCTGGGCATACGCTGGTAGTAAATGGTGAGAAAACTGTGCTGCATTTGATCCCTTCAGGAATATTGCGCAAAGATGTTATTTGTTACATCGGTAACGGCGTGGTTTTGTCTCCTGGTGCATTGTTGGACGAAATGAGTATGCTGGAGCAAGCTGGTGTGGATGTGTCCGGCAGATTACGTATCAGCGAGGCTTGTCCATTAATTTTGCCCTATCACATCGCAGTAGATGGCGCTCGTGAGCTGGCAAAAGGGCCGGAAAAAATTGGTACAACTGGCAGAGGAATTGGCCCGGCTTACGAAGACAAAATTGCACGGCGTGCAATACGCCTACAGGATCTGTTCTATCCAGAACGATTTGCCAGCAAATTGAAAGAAGTACTCGACTACCATAATTTCTTGCTGAAAAATTATTACCATACAGCAACGGTAGACTACGATCAGATACTGGATGAATGTCTGAAAAAAGCTGAAAGAATTCGGCCAATGGTCGCAGATGTTCCTAAACTGCTGTTTGAAGCTAACAAGACTGGAAACAATCTGTTGTTTGAGGGTGCGCAGGGAGCTCTGTTGGATATTGACCATGGTACCTATCCTTTTGTTACTTCCAGTAACTGTATTGCTGGTGCAGCTTCAGTGGGCAGTGGTGTCGGGCCACAGTTGTTGAGTTACGTACTAGGTATTACTAAAGCCTATACCACTCGCGTAGGTTCGGGGCCTTTTCCTACCGAGTTGGAAGATGCAACTGGAGAATATTTGGCACAGCGGGGCAATGAATTTGGCTCCACTACCGGGCGCCCGCGCCGTTGTGGCTGGTTTGATGCAGTGGCTGCCAGACGTTCAATTCAGATCAACGGTGTTTCAGGGTTGTGTATTACCAAACTTGATGTGCTCGATGGCTTGGAGAAATTAAAGATTGGTACGGGTTATAAGTCAAAACAGTCAGATAGATTTTATGATGCTTTGCCGTTTGGTGCGGATGATCTGGCTGATATCGAACCGGTTTATGAAGAATTACCAGGCTGGCAGGCATGTACGGCAGGAATTAAGGATTTTAATCAACTCCCCAAGGCAGCGCAAAATTACCTCAAGCGCATGGAAGAAGTCTGCCAGACACCCATATCCATGATTTCAACCGGTCCCGATCGAATAGAAACAATCGTTTTTCATCATCCTTTCGGATAAATGCAGAGTAATCCGAGCTGGCGGGGCGTTGCCTGGCAACCTCCCCGCATTGTCTTATTCCTTGATTCCTATTGACGCCATTTCTGGTAAAGCTCTTCAGAATAGTCATTCCATCTTTTTTTGGCTGCTGTCAGATTTTCTTCAGCTTTTTGTGAAGCCTGTTGTGCAGTCTGGAATTCTTTCTCGGTTTCAGTTACTTTTTCCTGGTAGTAGCGCAAATTATCCTGTTTGATCTGCATCTCTTTTTTTGCCTTGCTGGCCTTATTTTCAGCCTCTTTCATCTGTTCATAAGCTGTATTAGTTTGCCGCTGCAAACTGGATAGATCGCTGGTTGCAAATGAAACAGGAGCAGCCAGCAATAATAAAATCAGGATAGGAAATTTCATTTTTATTCCATTTTCTTGTGAAGCTGAAAGGTTATAAGTCGTGATAATTCATCAGTAAAAGAATGAGATGGTATATGGGTTCTATCGGACTGAAAACAATGCTCCATCCACATCCAATAGTCAATCATTGCAGTCTAATCGTGATCTGTCATATATGGGCGCTGATAACTGACGGGGAATGCCATCATCCCGGTTCTTTCGTGAGGAAGTGGCATATTTTTTGTAAATCGGCATGAATGGCGGCCTGTTTTCGTTTTAATCGGTGAGCGAGTACTTTTGAATCAGTTGTCTTCAAGATGATACTGGTTTCAAGTAACTGAAGTAACGCTGTCGGGAGATTTTTATTGCTGCCAAAGTGACCGATCAAATGGGCAGCATGCATTTTTGCGCGCCGCAGCTGACCTGTCTCGTATACGGATGAGTAATTGTTCTGACAATGGAAGGGTGGAGTGCTTGTCGTGTTCTGTGCTTCGTTTCCCATAAGGTTTTCTCCTTGTATGAGTTGAACGTGTCAGGATTGCGACTATGATCGGACAGCAATATGACAGATGAAAAAAAGCTGCCTGATAATTTAACTATAACCCGGATGACACTTAATGGCTATGCGACAAATTGCCGCTGCTGTAAGAACCTGTTCAAGGGATACAGTTCAATTTCAACGCAGTAATGCGCTTTTCAGTGAGATATTGAACAGATTCTAAGAAAGTGGATAGCAGCGGCTTCTTGTCTTCAGGACGATTCCTGATCGCTGTTGCCCGATGATGCGTTAATAGAAACATCCAGGGCTGCTTGAATGGCATCATCAGCAGTTTCCAGGAAAACAAACTGCATGGCTGTGCGTGTTGCTTCGGGAACATCATGCAGATCCTTCCGGTTCCGGGCAGGCAACAGCACGGTTTGAATACCGGCGCGTTGTGCTGCCAGTATTTTTTCCTTGATGCCGCCTACTGGCAAAACCAGTCCGCGCAGACTGATTTCACCCGTCATTGCAACATCGTGCCGTACCGGCTGATTGGTGAATAACGAAGCCAGTGCGGTAAACATTGCTACCCCGGCACTTGGTCCATCTTTAGGAATGGCACCGGCAGGCACATGCAAATGCACGTCGATTCCATCAAACATGGAAGCTGGAATATTCAAATCACCCGCGCGTGCCTTGACCAGCGTGAGTGCGGCCTGTGCACTTTCTTTCATCACATCACCAAGCTGCCCGGTCAGGATCAGACGGCCACTGCCACTAACGCGCGTAGCCTCGATGAACAGGATATCTCCACCGACTGGTGTCCAGGCTAAGCCGGTTGCCACCCCCGGCAAACTGGTGCGGAGTGCCAGTTCGTGTTCATATTTTTCAGGGCCCAGGATATCCGTCAGATTGTTCGCATCGATTTGCACCTGTTGCTGCTCGCCTTGCGCGATTTTCAAGGCAGCGTGGCGCATGATCCGGCTGATCTCACGCTCGAACTGGCGCACGCCCGCTTCACGGGTGTAATTGGCAATAATGCTTTGCAAGGCTTCAGGTAACAACATGCATTGGTTCGATTGCAGGCCGTTGGCTTCGCTTTGTCGTTGCACCAGATAACGTTGTGCGATTTGCAGTTTTTCTTCCGATGTATAACCCGGCAGATCAATAATTTCCATCCGATCGCGGACCGGCGGTGAGACCTGATCAATGACATTGGCTGTGGCGATGAAAACTACTCGACTCAAATCGAACGGGACTCCCAGATAGTTATCGCGGAATGTCGCATTCTGCTCAGGGTCAAGGATTTCCAGCAACGCTGCAGAGGGATCTCCATGTGCGCTGGCGGTCATTTTGTCAATTTCATCCAGCATCATTACGCAGTTGCGTGCGCCAGCCTTGCGTAGATTCTGCACAATATTGCCTGGCATGGCACCAACGTAAGTGCGACGATGACCGCGCATTTCCGCTTCATCATGTATGCCACCCAGCGATACCCGGACAAACGGACGCTGTAACGCGCGGGCAATACTTTGTCCGAGCGAAGTTTTTCCGACACCCGGCGGACCGACAAAACAGAGAATCGGTGCGCGGCCTTGTGGTTTCAATTTTTGCACAGCAAGAAATTCGATGATGCGTTGTTTGATTCGTTCTAATCCAAAATGATCAGTTTCAAGAATTGAGCGTGCAGCATCAAGGTTTATTGGTGCTTCTTCCGGTAATTTCCAGGGTAATTCTGTCATCCATTCAAGGTAAGTATGCAGCATGGAAAATTCGCTGGAAGCAGCAGGCATCCGCTGTAATCGCTGTAATTCCTTGCGGGTTTGCTGTTCAATATCTTCCGGCATACCAGCAGCAGTAATGGCCTCATCCAGTTTGGCGACTTCCTGTTCATTTTCACCCTCTTCGCCAAGTTCTTTCTGGATGGCTTTCAGTTGCTCGCGTAACAAAAACTTGCGTTCGCGATCTTCCATTTGTTCCTTGGTACGCTCGCCTATTTCCTGTGAAAGTCGCAGAACCTCAATGCGTCGCGCCAGAATTTGTAACACTTTATGCAGACGTTCTTCAATATCAATTGTTTCCAGCAGCGCCTGCTTTTCAGCTACTTCAGTGTCGAGCAGACTGGCAGTAATGTCTGCCAGATCAGACGGTGCACGGGTTGCCTGCAGTGCATGCGCCAGTTCAGCCGGTACACCAGGCAACAGTGATAAAATTTCCATGGCACGTTCACGCAATTGCAGCGTGAGTGCTTCTACTTGCGTGGTATCTGGTATGGTTTCCGGGATGCGTTGTATCCGTGCGGCAATGAAGGGATAGCCTTCAACCAGTTCTTTGATCCGGAAGCGTTCAACGCCCAGAAAAATTGCATGATGCGTGCCATCTTCGGATGTGATGTGGCGCACGACATTGGCGAGGGTGCCTACCGGGTAAAGTGCATCTGATCCGGGTTCCTCAATCGCAGGGTCTTTCTGCAGCACGATACCGACTGGCGTTTTTGCTTGCAGGACATGCTGAATCGATGCAATTGATTGCGCTCGGCCAACCGTGATAGGCATAACGACATGTGGAAACAGCACGACGTTCCGCATCGGTACCAGGGCGATGATGTCAGCGGGCAGCTCAAATGGGGTTACAGCGGATTGTTCCATGCTACTTCCTCTCAGGAATTGTTAACTGGTCTCAATATTGAGCGATTCAGCAAAATTTCAAGAGAGTATGCGAGAAGCAAGTAGCAAACTTGTCCTGTAGCTGCCGTGGTTGTAGCAGTTGTACTAACGAGCTTCTGGCAGAAACCGGTTAGGGGCGATGGCGTATTTCTTTTTTATGCTCGTACCGGATCAATTTTGCAAGATCAAGCACTTCTTCCGATAATATTTCCATAACATCGTCTGTTGTAATGATTCCAGTCAGCTCACCGGCATCGTTAATAATCGGCAAACGGCGGATAGTTTTCCGGCGCATAAAATTAATTGCATCGTGTATGGCAGTATTTTCTTTTACGGCGAACAGTTCTTGTGTCATGACATCGTCGACGGTAATTGCTTCTTTATCCAGCCCGGTAGCGAGAACTTCCACTACAAGGTCGCGATCAGTAATGACTCCGACCGGTATTGCGCGATCGTTCACTTTATCGATCACAATAAGCGCGCCGACATGATATTGGCGCATCAGCCTGGCCGCTTCCAGTATAGATCCGTCGCGTTGAATGGTTCTGACTTCCCGGTTACAAATTTCACTGACAGTCATGGCAGTCTCCTGTATATGTTTTAAGAACAGATTAATTGGTTAACGGTTTAACGTGACCAGTACACCCGCAACAAGTTTTCATCCTGGTTATATTGAAGTTCCAGGTTGCCTTGATAGGCATCATGAATCGCCTCACCAATGCCGCGTGCCAGATGGATGTCTGTGGTCGTAATCAGCAGACTGTTATTTTGTTCTTCTGTCGCGATAATACGTTGTAGCGGATGTTGAGATTTTTTCGTTTTCTCGAAATTCTGCACAAGATGTAAAATTTCATCACGATGAGACTGGAAAAACTCTCCTTCCAGCGTTAAATAGCCAGCCGGGTAATGATCAAGTATGCGTTGGCAGGCTGGACAGGGATGTTGCTGTGCATTTACGGGGATTTCAAACCATTGCCAGCGGCCTTTCTGGAATATTGCATTGCATTGTGGACACACGGTTGGTTCTGGCAGTTTTCTCCTGATTTTGTAGGCATCATCAACCCGTTCCTGAAAGATAGTGTAGTGTGACGAGACTTGACGGAAACCAGGCTGAATATTACGAATACTCATGGTGGCACTCTCCTTTCATGCGGCAGACTTGTTTGGCAACGGACAACTCCAACCCGTTACTGGCAACCTCACTTCTTTCTTGTGTAATGCGTTTTTATCTTGCGCCGTTTGATGATTTTGTCAAGAATTTTCAGAGTACTTATTCGTGGTTACGGTACTGATGAATACTGTGAAAAGTCAGTTGTATGAACTGATCACAATGGTTTTCGGAGCTGAAAAACTATGTGTCATGGGTATTTTTGCGGTCAGCTTGACAATCACCGGCTCAGGTGATGTCATCGGATGATCTCTTCAGAAGGTTTGAAGTTAACTGTTTTTATAGGGCTGTGCCGGGCACTGGCAATCCAAGTATCACATCGCGTTGAAAATGCTGACGGGGGACAGGGGGAAATATCTGGGTATCATCATGGGGCTGACCTTCGCTTCCCTGATCATGACCCAGCAACCTGCTATTTTTCTCGGCCTGATGACTAGAACCTACAGTTTCATAACGGATGTGAGCCTGCCTGATATCTGGGTAATGGACTCTAAAGTACAATTTGTTGATGACATCAAACCTTTGCAGGATACCGAGCTCTACCGGGTACGGGGAGTTTCCGGAGTGGAATGGGCGACGCCAATGTACAAGGGGCTATTGAGAGCTCGTTTGGCTAATGGCACATTCCAGAGCTGTTTCGTCGTCGGGCTGGATGATGCCACGCTCATCGGCGGCCCGCCTATCATGCTGGAAGGCAACATCGAAGATTTGCGCCGCAGTGACGGCGTTGTCGTCGATATTGATGGGGCGCGGGATAAACTTGCAAAGCCGTCACGTGAATCTGGCGGAAAGTCAGTGCCCATCAAAGTTGGTGACAGTCTGGAAGTGAATGATCACCGCGCGGTTGTCGTCGGTATTGCAAAAATCTCCCGCACTTTTCAGGCACAGCCCATTATTTACACGACGTATTCGCGGGCAAAAAGTTATGCGCCACGAGAGCGAAAACTGCTTTCCTTCATTCTGGTCAAGGCTAAACCCGGACAGGACCTATCCGTATTGACCCGTCGCATCCGTGAATCCACCGGTCTGGCTGCCTATACCCGTCAGGAATTCATGGATCTGACCTACGACTATTTCATGAAGAATACAGGTATTCCAATTAATTTCGGGATTTCGGTGCTGTTGGGATTTATGGTGGGTGCAGCCATCGCCGGGCAAACTTTTTATAATTTTACGCTGGATAACTTGCGCCAGTTTGGTGTGCTGAAAGCCATGGGAACCAGTAACAGAATCTTGCTGCAAATGATTTTGCTCCAGGCCATTCTGGTGGGAAGCATCGGTTACGGACTTGGTGTAGGTTCAACCGCGCTGTTTGGCTATTTCATGCACGATAGCATACTTGCATTCAAATTTACCTGGCAACTGCTGATTTTCAGTGGTGTGGGAATTGGCCTTATCTGCGTATTTGCTGCGGTTATCAGCATACTCAAGGTGATCCGTCTGGAACCTGCTGTCGTCTTCAAGAGTTGATGAGTGCATATATGCTGGCAGTGCGCTGCCGAAAGATCGTAAAAATATATGATTCTGGCGGCCAGAGAGTGACCGCGCTCGGTGGTATTGATCTGGATATTGCGACTGGTGAGCTAATGATGCTGGTGGGTCCTTCCGGGTGTGGGAAAACCACTCTGATTTCGGTTATCGCCGGTATTCTTGATCAGGATGAGGGAAGTTGTGAGGTGTTTGGTAAGGATTTGGCTGCCATGTCAAACCGGGAAAAACTGAAATTCAGAGCCAGCCACATCGGTTTTGTTTTTCAGGCGTTCAATTTACTGCCCTCGCTTACGGTGGCCGAAAACGTATCGGTGCCGTTGCTCATTAATGGTATCAGGCGAGCTGAGGCTGAACGCAAGGCAAATAGCATTCTCGAACAAGTTGGCCTTGGTGATCGCACCACTTTCTTGCCCTCACAGCTTTCTGGTGGGCAGCAGCAGCGCGTGGCAATTGCCCGGGCGCTGATTCACGATCCCGGGCTGATCGTTTGTGATGAGCCGACCAGTGCGCTAGATCATGAAACCGGCCACACCGTCATGCAGTTGCTTAAAAATACGGTTTTACAAAGTAATCGGGCACTGGTCATTGTTACGCATGATTCCCGGATTTTCAGTTTTGCCGACCGTACTGCCGAGATGGATGATGGCCGGATTGTAAAGATAACAGACACTTCTGCTGCGCATTGAATACAAATGTCGCTTTATTGTAAGAAACCATCATGAAAATCGGACGTACCTTGCCTATATTGGCGGTCAGCGGATTTCTGTTCGCATCCTATACGATCGTCAGCAGTAATCAGCCGCTCCCAGTGGCTCTTGCTGCGGCAGAGCCAGCTGCCTCGCCTTACGAATCGTTTATTGCGGGAGCGGGTATCGTCGAGGCGAAAAGCCGGAATATTGCCATTGGTACCGCTTTGTCCGGGCTGGTTACCCGAGTTGCGGTTGAGGTGGGAGATAAAGTCAAGGCAGGTACGCCGCTCTTTTATCTGGATGATCGCGAAGCGCGTGCAGAACTGGTCACTAGAAAGGCGGATCTGGCCCGAGCAAGAGCGGGCCTCGTGGAGGCCAGAGCGATACTCAAGGATAGCGAATCACTGAGCAAACTGGTTGAACCACTGCTCAAGCAGCGTGCAGTTAGCGACGAGGAAGTACTCAGGCGGCATAACACCTTGCGTATCAGTAAAGCCCGGTTGAGCAGTGCGGAAGCTGCCGTCCGGCAGGCAGACGCTTTGCTGGCCAGTACGCAGACTACACTTGATTTACTGATTGTCCGGGCATCGGTAGATGGTGAGGTTCTGCAAGTCAACGTTCGTCCTGGTGAATTTGCCCAGACGGGTTTTCTGGCGACTCCGCTGATGCTGCTGGGCAATCTGGATCCGTTGCATGTGCGGGTGGATATTGACGAGAATGATGCCTGGCGATTCGATCGACACAGCAGGGCTGTGGCTTACCTGCGGGGGAACCGGGATTTCAGTGTTGAACTGACACCAGCGTATGTCGAACCTTATGTCGTTCCCAAGCGGTCCCTCACCGGCGACAGCACTGAACAGGTAGATACGCGGGTATTGCAGGTACTTTACAGTTTTGACCGGGAAAAATTACCCGTCTATGTGGGGCAGCTGATGGATGTATTCATTGAAGTGCAGGGCCACGGAGATAACAGTGGCCCCGCTATCTGACAGAGCCACTTCTTATCCGGGAGCAGGCATGCGAGATTAATTG
This sequence comes from Nitrosomonas eutropha, assembly GCF_900116685.1. Lineage (GTDB taxonomy): Bacteria > Pseudomonadota > Gammaproteobacteria > Burkholderiales > Nitrosomonadaceae > Nitrosomonas > Nitrosomonas eutropha_A. The sequence goes on along the minus strand of NZ_FPBL01000003.1, from coordinate 82,411 downwards.
TCTGCAAGCCGTACTCTAATCTGGTTTAACTGCAATTTTTCCGCTGCCAAGAAAAAATACCGCGAGTCCTGTTAATAAAAAGAAAATCTGTAGTTCCAGCGCATACCCACCATGATCGGTTAACGTGAATAATTGGGTGTGATGAGCAAGTCCTATTGCAAATATCATATTACCGACAACGAACAGGCCACCAAGCCGGGAAAAAATTCCAAGAATAATCATAAGTGGCGCAATGACTTCTCCCAGATAAACGCCATAAGCCAGTGCTTGTGGCAGATTGGTACCAGCGAGCTGCACATTGATGAAATCCAGAGAGGCTGGATTCAACAATTTGTATACCCCGTGAAACAGCATGAGCACACCTACCGTCAGGCGTAGGGTTAATTTACCCAGCGCTTCATTTTGAAATGGAAGATTCATTGTATTTTTCTCCATAAGTGATAATTGTTGTTATCCTGATTTTGTTATTCATGGGCTGTCTCAAAAGCGTTTCACCAAAGCCTTTTCCGAAAGAATAACCAAGCCAGAATGAGGTAGCTTAATTTATTAGTTTAACTGGTAGAATCAAAGGCATTTTCACCATAGACCTGATAACCGAACTCGGAATAAAGTTTATCATTAATATGCAACAATTCATCAGGCTGCCTGAGTCTGTTTTATTGGTTTGGGATGGAGTCCAGCTTGGATACTGATAAAAGGACTGCTATGCACTGGACGCATGTGCTGTTGATTGTTCTGGCCACGATGGTGCTGACTGTGGCCGGGACGTACTGGGTGCTCAAAACGTATATTTTTGTTTCATCCTTTGAGCCGGTTGAGTTGAGTCAAAAGGAAGAGAAGACGCTGCAGCAGAAGCTGCGGGCAATTGGCTATGACTTTTCATTTACATCATCGCAAACAGGGCGGCAAGCAAATCAGAGTGATAAATACCAGGATGAAATTGGCCAGGATGGTTTCCTGAAACCAGAGGCGTATTCTGAACAGGGTGCTAAGCGTGAAGTCAGCTTTACCGAGCGAGAAATAAATGCACTGCTGGCCAAAAATACTGATTTGGCGCAGAAGCTGGCAATTGATTTTGCGGATGATCTTGTCAGTGCCAAACTGCTGTTACCGCTGGAGGAGGATTTTCCAGTGCTGGGTGGGAAAACGCTGCGTCTGAATGCCGGTCTTGGTATGGCTTACCGGGATAACAAGCCGGTTATCATCCTCAAGGGCGTTAGTATCATGGGAGTCCCCATTCCTAATGCCTGGCTGGGCGGGCTGAAAAATATCGATCTAGTCAGCGAGTTTGGCGTTGATCCCGGTTTCTGGAAATCTTTCTCTGAAGGCGTGGAGCATATTCAGGTGGCAGATGGCAAGATTGATATTCGATTTAAGGAGTAATTTCCAGTGTTGTTCGTGGCGTTTTTCAGGGGCTATGTATTTAGTCTCGCATTGTGGTGGAGTGGATCGATGTTTGTTACGTTACAGTTGATATATCCCCTTCCCTTCGTTAACGATAAACCTGTAGCTATTGAGTTGTTTGTGTAGGCAGTGGTTAGAAGGAAAATATCAGACTGCTGTTCGTAGACAAAAAATTGAGCGGTGTTGCAAGTGCTGGATACCTGATGCACCGCCATGCAGAAAATTAAACGCTCATGAATGGCGAGGACATCTTGCTCGTTTATCCAGACAGGCGTTGTCACTTGGCCAGTACATGGAGCGTGTTACGGTACCGATTACATATTATATCTTCTACCTTTGCCATTTTTTCGCTGAATGAGGGATCATATGGTGTAATAAGGTACCTTCCATCAGATGCTTCGGTTAAAAACAACCGCTGCCCATCCCCAGTGCGTAAATGGTTAACCACTTCTTTTGGTAAAACAATGCCAAGAGAATTGCCAAACTTTCTGACCTTCAACTCAATCATCTCGTGTCCTAATGTTATAACCAATGTAGCTACACATTATAACGAAAGTTAATTTTGGTTTTAAAATTCAAGATACTTGATGCACCTACAAGCTTTAAAAAGATTTAATGTTGGCGGCTTGGCGGTATCCAGTCTGTAATTGGTCAAATAATCCTGTCTGCCGAATCAGGCAGAGGCGAAACGAGAAATCTGACAGAGTGAAGCCGGTTTTTTCTGAGCAGGCCTGGGAGGACTATTTGCACTGGCAAAAGACAGACCGAAAAACCGTACAGCGAATCAATACGCTGGTGAAAGAGATTACAAGAATGCCACCACACAAGGGTACCGGCAAACCCGAGCCGCTGAAACATGCGCTGTCAGGCTATTGGTCACGCCGTATCAATGACGGGCACCGGATCATCTATAAAGTTGCGGATGACTCATTGTTTATTGCTCTACTGAGATATCACTACTGACTGAACCTGACGTTGGAGTTCAGCGGCTGCCGAAGGCAGTCCGCTGCAATGACGGGTTAGGCTTCATACGACGCTAAGACCGTCGTTCCAATTGCCTTTTGTTTCTTCGCCTTGTTTAGTTCTGGCTGAAGGTAGTCGCGCAATGCACCTTCGAGATTGATTGCGGTCTGCTTTTCTTTCACACCGAGTAGCACCAGGTGAAGAGATAGGCCTAATGAATGCGCATCGACGTACTCGCCAATGGAGCAAACATCCATGATCTTCTTTGGGAGCGTGTTAAACCACGCATCTTCCCGAGTGTCGAAGTGCGATGGCACTCGTTCTATGAAGCTGCGGGACGTTGACTTTCCAACATACCAAAGGTGGTTTTCTTCATCAAAGAAAAAGTACAGGCCGTTTGGATATTCAGAGAACGAACAGAGCTCTGAAAGAGTGACATCGCCAACTCGCTTCTTGGGAAGCTGTAAGAGCCTAGAAGAGAAAATTGCCAGTGTGTCCGCGCGGCATTCTTCATAGCTCACGAAGTACGGTGGTAGTGCCATATGAAGCCTAACGTTCAGTATGCACCGCAAACGGTGCATACTTCTTTGTAAATAGGTGTATAGCAAAACTCATTGTTTAGTAAATAATTGAATTAATAAGAGTTTAGTAAATTAAATATCACAATCTTCTGTTTTGATGACACCTTGCTCATTTGATCAGCTTCGTGGCAGCTTGTTATCCTGATCAGAGCAAATCAACTGCTTTGAAATTTCAGAAATAAGGTTTCAGGTATTTTGCTGCGTTTGGCGTTGATTTTAATCAGTGAGGAAAGGGGGAATTGTCTGCTTATTATGATGAAAATGAGGAGGCTGATAGCTTGTCGTCAGCTTTCATCAAACGCATTCCTGATCCATTCGATTTCATTCTCCCGTTCGCCGGAAATCAGAATTGCATCGAAGCGGCAGGGAAAATCATCATCGTGCGTTGCCAGATAATGCCGGGCAGCGCGTGTCAGCTTGAGCTGCTTGACGGGGGTGATGCTGGCGGATGCGCCACCAAACCGGTCGCTGGAACGCATCCTGACTTCAACGAATACCACCATGTCGCCATCCTGCATGATCAGGTCGATTTCACCGAAGCGGCAGCGGTAATTTCTTTCCAGCAACGTCAGTTTCTGTTGCTGGAGAAAGGTAGCAGCGCGCTGCTCGGCATCGCTACCTTTGTTTTCTGTGGAGGACATGGGTGTTATTTGTTGTTAATTGGCAAAGGGTTCTGGATTGCTTCCTGCCTCATTACTTCGCAGTCGCAAAGACTGTAATGATGTAGTCGGATTGTTTCGTCCTTTCAGGATTCGCAAAAACAGCGTTTTATGGTTATGTACCATATTCGTAAGAATCCATTTTTATCCGTGCGTTCTCATCTTTTCACCGGTTTGTACCCGCCACAGGTTGGCATACAGGCCGTTATGCGTCAGGAGCGCTTCGTGCGTGCCTGTTTCCACCACTTCCCCCTTGTCCAGCACATAAATACAATGGGCGTTACGGATAGTAGAGAGACGATGAGCGATAACAATGGTGGTGCGGCCAATGGTAATTCGTTCCAGTGAGCGCTGGATGGCAGCTTCTGTTTCATTATCCACTGCTGAAGTGGCTTCATCGAGCACCAGCACTGGCGGGTCTTTGAGCACGGCACGTGCGATGGAGATGCGTTGCCGCTGGCCACCGGAGAGTTTTTGTCCCCGTTCTCCCACGATAGTCTGATAATCATCCGGAAGTTCCATGATGAAATCGTGTGCCTCGGCTGCTTTGGCAGCGGCGATTACGTCTTCCATACTGGCGCCAAAAGAACCATAGGCGATGTTTTCATACACCGTACCGTGGAATAGGTAAACATCCTGGCTGACCAGGCCGATGGATTTGCGCAGATCGTGCAGGCGTAAATCCCGGATATTGTGGCCATCCAGCAGGATACGGCCTTGTTGCGGCTCATAGAAACGCAGCAGCAGCTTGACAATCGTGCTTTTGCCACTGCCGGTAGCGCCAATCAGCGCAATAGTCTCGCCAGCGGGGACAGTCAGGGAAAGATGACTTAACGTGGAAGCACGTCGCTCATAATGGAAGTTGATGTCATCAAAAACAATTTTCCCGCTAATCTGTGCAATAGTCAGGGTTTGTGGCCCATCGGTAATGGTGGGTTGAGTCTGGAGCAAATTCAGTACGCGGTGGGTAGAAGCCATTGCCCGCTGGAATAGATCAAGTGTTTCTCCCAGGCGGGTGAGTGGCCACAGCAGGCGCTGGGTCATGAATACCAGAATACTGTATGCGCCAACATTGAGATCTCCACCGGCAGCCATTAATCCCGCCGCCACCAGAATGGCACTGAAGCCCAGTGCAATCACCATACGGATGATCGGTACAAAAGCAGCGCTGAGGGCAATGGCATGCTGGTTCTTTTCCTGATAGATATGGCTTTCACGCTCTATTTGGTGCAACTCATGCTGCTCCGCCGTATAACTTTTGATGGTGGCAATGCCGCTAAGATTATTGGACAGATAGCTGTTCAAAATGCTGACCTGCTCGCGGATAGCCATATAGCGCGGAGCAATTCGCTTCTGGAACAGATAAGAACCGGCTACGACGAATGGCATCGGTAATAATGCCATCCACGCCACACTAGGAGTCAGGTAGATGAACATGCCGCCTACCGTAATCACGGTGGTTAGCAGCTGGATGAGATCATTTGCTCCAACATCCAGGAACCGCTCCAGCTGGTTGATGTCGTCGTTCAGAATCGCCATCATTCCCCCGGTACTGCGTTCCTCAAAATAAGCCAACTCCAGTTTCTGGATGTGGCTGTAGGCATCCAGACGCAAGGTGTGCTGGATATCCTGTGCCAGATTGCGCCAGCACAGCTTGAGCAGGTATTCCCAGATGGATTCAAATCCCCAGACGATCAACGTGAGGGTAGCCAGTATCCACAGCTGAGCGGAGACATCCGGAAATCCCAGATGGGCGAAAATGGAAGTTTGCTGATTGACGACAATATCCACTGCCATGCCGATCAGCACGGGTGGCGCCAGATCAAACAGCTTATTGAGAATTGAATAAAGCGTGGCGAGCCAGATGCGGCTACGAAACAGATGGCCATAGCGCAGCAAGCGAACCAGCGGGGCGGTTGTGTGATCAGGTGTCATAAAATATCAGATTGGCTTGGATTTAAGCTGGTTAAACAGACTGGAAGTTGGCTGGCCGCAAATGGAAAAAGCAGAGGAACTGCCGTATAGTGCGGTTACGCCCGTAGAAAATCATAAAAACAGACGTTTTATAACCAGAATATGCCAACTGCAGCAGGAGTATCTAAAGGAACATTATATGTGGTTGGTACACCCATCGGGAACTTGCGTGATATTTCCCTGCGTGCGTTAGAGGTGCTATCTGCTGTCGATTGCATTGCAGCCGAGCATGTCCAGAGCGCACAAAAACTGCTGGCAGCACACGCTGTACACATCACTGCGCACTCTATACATACTCGGATCATGCCGCTGCATCAGCATAACGAAGGTAACGCAACAGAAAAAATCGTTGAGTTGCTGGTATCTGGCAAATCTGTCGCTCTGATTTCTGATGCAGGCACTCCAGCTATCTCTGATCCGGGTGCTTTGCTGGTACAGCAGGTGCGCGCGCGAAATTTTCCGGTAGTACCGATTCCCGGTGCCAATGCGGCGCTGTGCGCCTTGTCTGCTGCCGGGTTGATTGCCCCGCACTTCTTCTTTTATGGATTTTTACCAGCCAAAAGTGGGGAGCGTCAGCGCAAATTGGCGTCTCTCAAGACGTTATACGCTTGTATTCCGGTTTTTTATGAAGCGCCACACCGCGTACTTGAATGTGTCGCAGATATGGTTGCCGTATTTGGCCCAACCCGTGAAATCACATTTGCCCGTGAACTTACCAAGATTTTCGAGACGATTCACACCAGCATACTGGGCGAGTCCCTGGATTGGCTGCGAGCAGATGAAAACCGTCTGCGAGGTGAATTTGTTTTGCTGCTGGCGCCAGTGGAAGAGCCCGATCAGGAAGATATCAGCCCGCAAGCCGTGCATACATTGGCCATTTTGCAAAGAGATCTACCTCTGAAACAGGCCGTGCAACTGGCTGCAGAAATTACCGGAGAGAGCAGGAAAAAACTGTATGCTCGGGCGCTGCTGGAACAAAGGGCAGGGATGTGACAGTTATCAATTACCGTCATTGCGAGCACAGTAGTGCGAAGCAATCCAGCAACGATCGCAACAGAAGAACTGGATCGCCACGCAGCTTCGCTGCTCGCGAAGACGGAGAAGGTGGTTGCAGTTCGCAGGTAAACCACCCAAGGGGGAATTGGTATCACAATTGCACATAAATTATTGCGTCAGGCTTTTATAGTTGCTACGAAAAATGTGGTGTTTTCACCAGAATTCGCTTGACACAAAGTACAGTTCATTGCGAACGCCTGTGGCGTGAAGCAATCCAGCCAGGCTTAAAAGTCTTTGCGGATTTCTGGTAGAAAATTTATGTTTTTGGTTTGTGAGGAAAACCGGATTGAACGATATGACAAACAAGCTGACGTTTACCCGTCCGGATGACTGGCATTTGCATCTGCGTGATGGTAGGGCCATGCAGTCAGTGCTTCCTGATATTGCCCGGCGTTTTGCGCGCGCCATTATCATGCCGAATCTTAAGCCGCCCGTGGTAACGACCGCACAGGCGGCTGCCTATCGAGCCCGTATTCTGTCTGCCTTACCACAGGAACTGGCTGGCCGGTTCGAACCGCTGATGACGCTATACTTGACCGATACCACCACACCTGAAGAAATCAGCCGAGCAAAGGCAAGTGGAATTGTACAGGCAGTTAAACTATATCCGGCCGGGGCAACCACGCATTCTGATGCTGGTGTTACGGATATTGCCCGTTGCGAAGCTACGCTGGCGATGATGGAAAAGCTCGATATGCCTTTGCTAGTGCATGGAGAAGTAGTTGATCCTGCAGTAGATATTTTCGATCGGGAAAAATTTTTTATAGATCGAATGCTGATCCCGTTGCTGCAGCGTTTTCCAGGGTTGCGCGTTGTTTTTGAGCATATCACCACCAAAGAGGCGGTTGAGTTTGTGCAAGCGGTTCCCAACCGGATTGCCGCTACCATCACGGCACACCATTTGATGCTGAACCGTAATGCTTTATTTATAGGTGGATTACAACCACATCACTACTGCCTGCCGGTGCTGAAACGGGAAATTCATCGCCAGGCGCTGGTGACAGTGGCAACCAGTGGCCATGCTCGTTTCTTCCTTGGTACCGATAGTGCTCCCCATCCGCTAGGAGATAAGGAATCAGCCTGTGGCTGTGCAGGTATTTACAGTGCCCATGCTGCTATTGAGTTTTATGCCGAAGTGTTCGAGCGGGCCGGCAAGCTTGATCAGCTGGAAGCATTTGCCAGCTTCCACGGTCCTGATTTTTACGGTTTGCCACGTAACACGGGGAAAATTTCACTAAGCCAAGAAAGCTGGCAAATTCCCGAAGAAATCGAATTTGGTGGAGATAAGTTGATACCGCTCAGAGCAGGGGGGCAGGTTGGCTGGAAGCTGATGGAGGGTTGATTGGCGTTTTTCATCTGTAAAATTGATCGAGAATAATAATGATTCGATCCCGATCAATGACCGTATCTGTTTTCACAAAAATAACCAATTACGTCAAGGTTAATTACTCACTGTATACAGAGGATTTTCATGAAATATTACGTTAACCTGATCAGTTTGGCCTTGCTCTTCGGCGTATTGACTCCTGCTTTTTCAGGTGACTTTCGTGTGAGCAGCCCCACATTTAACCCGGATATACCATTGCCTCTGGTGCATGTATTCAATGGCTTCGGATGTGAGGGTGGCAATCAATCCCCGGAGTTACACTGGACTTCAGCTCCCGCAGGTGCTAGAAGTTTTGCTGTGACGCTGTATGACCCTGATGCACCAACTGGATCAGGCTGGTGGCATTGGGTTGTTTACAATATACCGGCATCAGTACAGGGTTTGCCACTAAACGCAGGCACTCCTGATGGCAAGCATCTGCCCGAAGGAGCTGTGCAGGGAGTGACGGACTTTGGGCAACGGGGATTTGGTGGCGCCTGCCCGCCGGCTGGTGCGGGCAAGCATCGTTATATTCTGACGGTATATGCCTTGAAGGTAGACAAACTGCCGGTACCACCCGATGCTTCACCTGCCATGATCGGTTTTATGATTAACCAGAATCTTATTGATTCAGCGGTGTTGCAGTCAACTTATGGTCGCTGAATGTATTCGGATTAGAGAAATGGATATGCAACATTGGAATCCCGAACAATACGCTGAGAATGGCCGATTCGTGTCTGATCTCGGTATGCCAGTAGCCGAGTTGCTATCCGCTCAATTTGGGGAGCGTATTCTTGATTTGGGTTGTGGTGATGGTGCGTTGACCATCAAACTTCAGCGCTTGGGATGTGAAGTGGTCGGTGTTGACTCAAGCCTTGAAATGGTAGCCGCTGCACGAGCACTGGGGGTGGATGCGCAAGTGATGGATGGGCAAAAACTCCAATTCAATAATGAATTTAATGCTGTTTTTTCCAATGCAGCATTACACTGGATGAAAGATGCGGAGGCTGTTATCAGGGGTGTGTGGCGTGCACTGAAACCTGGTGGGCGCTTTGTCGGAGAATTGGGTGGGTATGGCAATATTTCGGCAATTGTTACAAATATTGAATCTGCTCTTGCCATTCGAGGGCTTGCCATTCCTGATCCTTGGTTCTTCCCTCACTCGGAAGAGTATCGTAGACTTCTTGAGGTCAGTGGTTTTGTAGTGCATGATCTGGAGCTCATTTCGCGTCCAACTTTACTGCCAGGTGACGTGGGCGCATGGATTGAGACATTTGCTCAGCCTTTTACAGCAGCGTTGGCTTCTGATGAAAGATCAGAGTTTATCGCAGAAATTGTTGAATCTTCGCGCCCCGTACTCTGCGACATAAACGGTAACTGGAAGGCTGATTATATTCGTTTACGATTCTCTGCCACTAAACCAAACATCCCTATCCAGAAAATAGCAGGTTAATAAACTCATTATTCTCTTGAAATTCCTGGATCATTCATAGCCAAGTGTGACTGCTGCCTTGGAGCTTTGCTGCTTGTAAGTAGTGTCGACAAGTGCACATTCTTATGAACTGAGTTTGCTTCACAGTGAAATGTGGAAGCGGATGCCTCCGGTGCTGCTGCTTGATCATGATCTGGTTCGTGAGCGCGTCAATCTTTCATCACGTATCACGTTCAGACTCTGTTATTCCAATTGATACTGCTCAAGAAATGAGAATGATTATTTGTTAGTTTTTTATTAAATTGTGTAAAATGAGGCTTGATGAAATTTGTGTAGGTTGTTGCTGTTGTAGGCAGCACCATTATTAGTAGTTCGCTCAGTTTTAGTGTGATGGTTCATGCGTTATGGCTGGAGAATGACAGTACCGAACCAAACTTTATTTTGGAGATATATCGAAAGCCTCCGTGAAACTTCACTTGGTCGACTGAATAGCCATTATTGAGCTGGTAATAATGCTGATCGACAGAGAGATAAAGAAAAGCAGGCTGAAGTAACATGTGTGGATCATCTTTATGATTTATCGCACGAGTTTCAATTGCTACCGTACTGGCGCAATCGCCCCGGTAACCTGTATGTAAGTCATAGGGTGAAATTCCTTCTCATGCGAGGTGAATACATCGGACAAATTTGAGGGAAGGTCTATACCGTGGAAAGCTATAAAACGACACCAATTTTTTACAAATGAGTATTCCAGATTTAGAAAAACGAGAAATTACTGGTACTACAGTTTCTGCAGAAGCATCCTCCAGTAAAACAGCGGAGCATATGTATCTGCCCCCACGCCCAGCTGAATCACGTGGCTATCTCTTTCTGCCGCAAGGGATGAGGCAAGCCCGTTTTCTTGTCTGGTTGCGCCGTGTACATGCCTGGACCGGTTTGTGGGGGGCCGTGCTGGGCCTATTGTTCGGCACGACCGGTATCTTGCTGAATCACCGGAACGAGATGAAGATTCCGCTTGTCGCGCAACATGAAACGTATCGTACGTTGACCCCTCCGGTGGAGAGTTTGCAATCACCTGAAACACTGGAGGCCTGGCTGCGCGAAAGATTCAAACTGCCTGATGCCAAATCCCGTATTCAGAAAAAATCGGAAGGGCCTGTTCCATGGGGGGGCGGACAGATCATGCAACCGGAGAACTGGCACATCATACTGATTACTCCCGATCTCAATCTGAGTGCGGAATATTGGAGGGGTGATAAGGATGCTCGCATAGAACAGAAGGAGGCAAATGCCTGGGCTACTCTGGTCAACTTTCACAAGGGAACTGGCATGTCCAATGCTTGGATATTGTTCACGGACACACTGGCTGCCGGCCTATTGGTACTTTCGATTACAGGCGCCTTGTTGTGGAGTCGTTTGCATGGCCCCAGACTGCTGGCGTTGGGTTTGGCGGGTACAGTCTTAACCGTCACTGTTACTCTTGTTCTCAGAGCGTTATCTTTATTATGAGGATTGCCTTTATCCATGATGGTTAAATCCTGTGTTTCATGAACGCAGGATAAGTAAGTTTCTATAGCCAGCCAAAGTCGTTATTGCTTCCAGCCAGCTAGTAATTAAAAGAAGAATGAGGCTGGAGTAATCAATGAAAAGTTTGTTCAAATTTGTATACTTTCCTGTGATTCTATCGTTGGGAGGGGCTTTTATACCATCTTGTGTTGTGGCCCAAGCTCAGGAAAATAAAACCGAACTGCCGGAAATAAAGATCTTGACCGAGCAAATTCGCCCTGGTTCCATAGAGGATGTAGCAACGACGGGAAGCAAGACAGATACACCTTCGCGAGATATTCCAGCCAGTATTGCGGTGGTACCGGCCGCTATATTGCAAGAACAAGGTGTAGCCGATATGAATGATGCAATGCGTAATGTTAGCGGTATCCAGCCTCACATGGGGGGTGGTTATGGATTTGCGAATGCTTTTACTTCGCGTGGCTTGTCTTTGAGTTTTTTGCGCGATAACCTCCCTGATGGAGGTGCACAAAACAATTATTTTCGTACCATGTATGACGTTGAACGTATTGAGGTATTGAAAGGGCCTGGCTCTGCACTTTTTGGTGTGGCAGGTCCTGGAGGTGTTATCAATATGATCACCAAGAAGCCACAAAATAAATTTGGCTTGTCTGTCGGTACCATGCTGGGTAGTTTCGGAACAACCAATGGATATCTTGATGTAACTGGTGCTATTCCCTATATACCAAAACTGGCTGGTCGCCTGATTACCGACATAGAACATACTAATGGTTATCGTGGGCTTGAGCGTAATGTCGTTGAGGTGTCTCCCAGCTTTATCTGGCGTCTGGCTCCCGATAAAACGCTTCTGATTGATTATAATCACCGCGAGATAAAAATCAAGCCAGATAACTATGGCATACTTTTTGATGCTAATTCAAGAATAGCGGATGTTTCCCGTGGGACCCGCTACTACAGCCCGTTTAACAAAACGGATCAGACAATCAACCGTCTTGGTCTTACTCATGACTGGGCGATATTGGATACCCTGAGTATGCGTACCGCCTTTGCTTATGATGCGCGGACACTGGAGCTGGTGCGCAATGCCGGAGGAAACCAGTTCAATACCATGGGGGTTAGTACGGCACGTACAGGATATCAGCAATTCGACGATGCCAGTTATACGACGTTACAGAATGAATTCATCTGGAAAACAGCGACTGGCCCGGTAAAGCATACCCTTCTGGGTGGATTCGAGTATAAAAATGTCGATATTGGTGCCTCACGCAATCTCTATCTTTTGCCTAATCTGAGTATTGGTGGGGGCGTGGTCGAAACTTCGCTAAATAGCCATGGGGTAAGTCGCTCACCCAGCTTTGATCGCCGGATCAGTAGTGATCAGATTTCATTTTATGGGCAGGATCAAATCGATCTTACTGATCGATTCAAGCTTCGGCTCGGAATTCGGAATGATCTCGTGAAGTACAGCGATAAGGGTTTTCAAACAATTTCCGGCAACTATCAGTATCGCGAAATAGGGCGAACCAGATCCCTGACGACTTATTCAACAGGAGGGGTTTACCAGCCTGCCAAAAATCTGGCTTTTTATGCTGGTTATAGTACCGGGGCGTTTATTAATCTCGCAACTGAGTCACACGCAGTATCCACAGCACCGGAAACGTCGGATCAGATAGAAGTAGGAGCAAAAGCCACATTGCTGGATGGCCAGGCAGATTTGAACGTGGCGTTGTTTCAGACAAATCGTAATAACTATTTTGTTACTTTACCCGGTTCCGGTGGTATAGCTTCCCAGGATGGAAAAGACCGTTCACGAGGAGTGGAGGTATCCTTGGGTGTACATCCGATTAATGGCCTCAGTATTACTGGTACTGGCGTATGGATGGATCCGGAAACTTTGTCCAGGAACGTAGTGACTAATTCTGTACTGGGTATCACGAGAAGTATTTACGGAACCCGCCCTACCGGCGTCGCCACCTATATGGGTAACTTGTGGGCCACTTACCAGATACAAAGTGGTCTTGCGCGTGGTTTGATGTTCGGGTTCGGAACCACATACAAGGGCAGCGCCTTTGCTGATAGTTTGAATCTTTTGAAAGTACCGTCTTATGTCATATTTGATGCTGCTGTTTCTTACAGTATCAAAAAAGTGGATCTCGCAGTTAACGTGAAGAACCTGACCAACAAAACGTATTACACTAATCCTACATTTGTGGGTGCACTGCCTGGTAATCCACTTAGTGTATTTGGTTCCATTCGTTTGAATTTCAATTGAGAAGTCATTCAGATTGGATTGCTCGGTTTTTACGGGTCTGCAGGTAGTTTATTACGGCCTGCCGTGAACCTTTGAAGCAGGGGTTGACCTGGCGGCGTTGCAGGGAGCCGAGATACAGCGGGTCATAGTAATATTTCACCAGTTTTTCAATCCAGATCTTGTTTGATTGGATTTCATTTCTATTCACGAAGCTGGATCGGGCATTTTCCAGATCCTGCGATATTTCCTGGAATCGTACACCTCCCAGTTTTTTGCTGATTGCCTGCAAGGCATTGGCATATTTGTCAAATAACAGTTGTGCTCGCTGGCATAGCATTGCCTGGATTTCCGTGGCAGAAGACAATGGTTGTGTGTTGCGCCGGGCCTGCAGCGCCTGGCCGATCGGAGTGGCGAGGATATAGTCCTCAAAAATATTATCCACTCTGGTTGCCAGTGGCTCATCTACCCAGATAATTTTGGAACTGCGTATGTGTTCAAAGAAGCTGGTTGGTAAATATACCTTGCCTGTGTGTCGGCTTTCGTCTTCCACAACTATTGGATCAGACAGGTAGCTCTGTTTCAGTTTGAGCAGGCTGACAGCCAGCTGGTTTTCAAAATCAATTTGTGTGGGCTGAGGAGTAGGCATACCTCCAAAAGCGGAGCCACGATGCCGGGCAAGGGCTTCGATATCAAGTGCCGGGTGGTTGTTGCTGATCTGCTGGATCAGCCGGGTTTTACCGCTGCCTGTCGGCCCGGTAATCACCAGCAATCTATGGTTTTCACTGAACCGGTCAATTGTGTTGATCAAAAATTGGCGTGCTTGCTTGTAGCCGCCGATGATCAACGGCCTGTCGATACCGGCATCTTTCAACCATTGCTGCGTGATTTGCGAGCGCTTTCCTCCTCGAAAGCAATACAGCACGGCTCGGGGATGCTGCCGGATAAAATCAAGCCATTGTTGCAGACGATCCTGTTTTACCCGACCCGAAATCATCTTATAGCCGAGCATAACCGCTGCTTTAGAACCTTGTTGTTTGTAAGTGGCGCCGACCAGTGCGCGCTCCTCATCATTGAGGATGGGCAGGTTGACCGAACCGGGCAGGGATCCCTGTATGAATTCAACCGGTGCACGTACATCAATTAGTGGCGTATCCGCTGTGAATAAAGCTGTCAACTCATCGCTATTGATGTTTGGGTTATTCAAATTGCACCGCTTTATCTTGACGAGGATGAACGGTTCCTACTATTACTGCTGATTTGAAGCGTGTACGCAGCACTTGCAGCATGGACCGGCTGACTTCAGGCGCTACGCTTAATAACAAACCACCGCTGGTTTGCGGATCGTGAATCAGCAGTTTGTGCAGCGCATCCAGTTTTGCATCATTGATGTGTGGTGTGGTGTACTCCGCATTGGTTCGGTGCGCCTTGGTCAGAAAATTGTTTTCCAGGCAGTAGAAAGTTTTGCCAAACCGGGGGAGATTGTTAGCTGTAATGCTCAGGGTAACGTTGCTGGCGTTTGCCAGTTGCATGGCGTGGCCGGAAAAGCCAAAGCCGGTGATATCGGTAGCGGCATGGATAGCTGCCAGCGAATCCGGTGACAGACAGTCGATGGCGTTATTGATAGCTGTCATGCTGTCCAGTGCTTCCATGATGTCTTCCTCTTGCAATTGCTGCCGTTTTATTCCGGCTGTCAGCGTGCCTGTTCCCAGTGCTTTGGTCAAAATCAGATGATCTCCTGGCTGTGCGCCAGCGTTGGTCCATACCTGTTGTGGATTGACTAACCCGGTGACTGACAGACCAAACTTCAAGGTGTCATCATCAATCGAATGGCCGCCGACAAAATTGGCACCTGCTTCAGCGATCTTGTTGCTGGCACCTTGCAGGACATCAACGATGACGTGTTCGGGCAGAGTGGTCAGTGGAAATGCCAGAATACCCATGGCGGTAACGGGTCTGCCGCCCATGGCATATACATCGCTGATGGCATTGGCGGCGGCAATTTCACCAAATAGCCTCGGGGTATCAACAATCGGCGTGAAAAAATCCAGTGTTTGCACCAGAGCAGTTTGTTCATTGATTTTGTAGATGGCGGCATCGTCAAAATAGCGGCCATCCACCATCAGCGCAGAATGTGCTGCTGGAAAGCTGACTTGCTGCAAAATCCGGCGTAATGTTGTGGCAGCAACCTTGGCGGCACATCCGCCTTTTTGTACCGTTTGTGTCAGTGCAATTTTTTCTGGGTACATGAATATTCAAAATAAAAAGTATTCTGTTGTAACGAATATCTGTGAAACACTGGTTAGTGCCGAATCAAGCGGGTTTTCAGGCTGTCAGCACGGCCGACCTTCTGCCGCCAGTTTGAGGCAGTAGTATAATAATGTTATGGTTGTTGAGTTAGTCTGTCTTGATATTTTAGAGGACAGTAATATCTCTTCTTCTCCAAGACACTATTTTTCCTCAGCTGATTAATAATTTCCCATGCCGCTTTTGACACTCGATAACGCCTGTTTAGCCTTTGGCCACCATGCTTTGCTCAATCAAGCCGTGTTGCAACTTGATCCAGGTGAGCGGGTCGGGCTGATCGGCCGTAACGGTACCGGAAAATCCAGCCTGTTACGCGCCTTGGCGGGTGAAATCAAACTGGATGATGGACAGTTGTGGATAGCGCCTGGCGTAAACGTTGCTTATATCCCACAGGAGCCGGTACTTGATGAGAATGAATCAGTATTTGCGGAGGTTGCCCGAGGGCTTGGTACGCTAGCACAAACTTTGCTGGATTATCATCAGATATCTCATGCACTGGGGGAGGAGGGGGCAGATACTGAGGGGTTGCTTGATCGTATGCAGCAGTTGCAGAGCGTGCTTGAATCCCAAAATGGCTGGAGTCTTCACCATAAAGTAGAAACGGCGATCAACCGGCTTGATCTGCAGGAAGATACGATTGTAGGGACGTTATCGGGAGGAGGGCGTAAGCGGGTGGCACTGGCGCGGGCACTGGTTGTGTCGCCAGATGTGCTGCTGCTGGATGAGCCAACTAACCACCTCGATTTTTCATCGATAGAATGGCTTGAGGAAATGCTGCAGGGGTTTTCTGGCAGCGTGCTTTTTATTACCCATGATCGGCGTTTTCTGGATAACGTGGCGACTCGCATTATTGAGCTGGATCGTGGGGAGCTGAAAAGTTTTTCCGGTAATTTTTCGGCATATCAGCAAAAGAAAGCCGAACTGCTAGAAATCGAGGCGGTTCATAACCGGAAATTCGATAAGGTACTGGATCAGGAAGAAGTCTGGATACGCAAGGGAATTCAGGCCCGGCGGACGCGTAATGAAGGTCGGGTTAGAAGGCTGGAAGCGCTGAGGCTGGAGCGTGCAGCTCGGAGGGATCGGATTGGGAATGTCAGTTTTCGGGTGGATGCAGGACAACATTCCGGGCAGCTGGTCGCGGAGCTGGAACATGTGACCAAGCGCTACGGAGATAAAACGATTATTCAGGATTTCTCCTGTCGCATCATGCGGGGTGATCGTGTTGGGTTGCTTGGCCCTAATGGGTCCGGTAAGTCCACTTTGCTGAAACTGATACTGGGTGAGCTGCAGCCGGATTCCGGAACGATACGACTGGGTACCAAGTTATCCATAGCTTATTTTGACCAATTGCGGGAGCAATTGGATGAAGATAAAACCTTGGTTGATTCCATCAGCCAGGGTTCAGAGTTTGTTGAAATTGATGGTACACGCAGGCATGTCATCAGTTACCTGGAAGATTTCCTGTTCCCACCTCAACGTGCTCGCTCACCTGTGAAATCGCTGTCCGGCGGTGAACGTAACCGGTTGTTGCTTGCTCGCTTGTTTACACGCCCAGCCAATGTGCTGGTTCTGGATGAGCCGACCAATGACCTCGATATTGAAACACTTGAATTGCTGGAAACCCTGTTGCTAGAATATAGCGGTACGCTCTTTCTGGTGAGCCACGATCGTGCTTTTATTGATAATGTGGTGACCCAGGCCATCGTGTTTGAAGGAGATGGGTATCTGCGTGAATATGCAGGCGGTTATCAGGAATGGTTGCGATCCAAATCAAATGCAAAGATGCCACAGCAGGAAAGTAGTGACTCTCTCAGATCGACAATCAAACCGTCCCAGATCAAAAAAGATAAATCACCTGGCTCAGCTGGATTGAGTTATCAAGAGACTAAAGAGCTGGAAGCACTGCCAGGGAAAATCGATTTTCTTGAAAAAGAACAAATAATAGTTGGCCAAAAATTAAGTGCCCCTGTTATTTATAAAAATAACCATAATGATGCAATGGTATTGCAGGCGCGTGCGGCCGAGCTGGAAAAGAAGCTTGCGGCATACTATTCTCGCTGGGAGATGCTGGAAAACAAGCGGGCTATTGTGGAAACAGTTTGCAAAAAGAATGGATAAAAAGTGCTGAAAAAATAATTTCCCTATACACAACAGGGACATAGCTACAGCCTTCATTGACTAAACAACACCCATCGTTTAAAGTTCGCTTTTTTGAGAGGAGGATGCAAAAGTGAAAAAGGCAGCTGCCGTCAAACTACTTATCGCTTCTGGCTTGATTCTGTCGTTTTCCGGTGTGGCAGATGCAGCTGGAAGTACTGATTCGGTTAAAAGCAAGATCGCCATGTGCCAGGGCTGCCATGGTATTGAGGGATATCGCACTGCATATCCGTTTGTTTACCACGTGCCAAAACTTGGCGGACAACACCTGCCTTACCTGGTCAAGGCGTTAAAAGATTACAGATCCGGAGAGCGTAATCATCCGACAATGGTTGGCATTGCGGGAACACTTTCTGATGAGGATATTGATGCTCTGGCTGCTTATTACGCTGGCAATTGATCATTCTTCTTAATCTAAGGGATATAAATAACATGAAAAGCTATTTGGTGGCCGCAGTCAGCGGGGTAATATTTCTTCTGGCGGGGCAGGTGATCGCAGCAGATATCGATGCTGGCAAAAAGAAGGCTGAGGAAGTTTGTTCGTCCTGTCATGGTGTAGATGGCAATAGCCCGGTGCCGATGTTTCCGAAAATTGGCGGCCAGCCCAGAACCTATATTGCAAAAGTATTAAAAGATTACAAATCAGGTACGCGTAAAGACCCGGTGATGGCCGGTATGGCGGCTGCTCTGAGTGCAGATGATATCGAAAATCTGGCATTTTATTATTCCAGTCAATCGGGTCTGCAAGTTAAAAGATAATATTGCCTCGCATACTGGGTGGGGTGATGAGCGGAGCGTGTCTGGTGGCAGAGGCACATTCCGCTTTTTATTTGTTTCCGATCTGCTTGTCCATGCATTCCAGATAAATACTGGCATCGGGGGGTGATTGGTTGCGCTGAGATTGCCAGAGCATTTCTGCAAGACAATCCATCGTGTGGTGCATCGCTTCATGCTCGTCCCCTTGTAGCTTAGTTTTCAGTTGTTCGAAACGCTGAAGAATACCGGTTGGCTGATTGATGGCAAGCTGCTCCCGGATGGCGATGTGCATACTCATATGCAGGAAGGGGTTTATTTTGCCCTGTTCAGGTGGATAATCCTTGTCAAGATAACGTTCGGTGTCCTGCAGTATGGAATGATATTCCGGGTGCTGCAGGATAACTTCCACTGCTATGGTTTCCATGCCGGATAGTGGTTCTCTTTGTTGATATTTGTGCCATGTATCAAAGAACAGTTGTCGTGCCTGGTTTCTTGTGGGATTGAACATTACCGTGAATCCTGCAAAAATTCTAATATCTGCGTTTGCATATGAAGACAGACAAGACTGTTATCTGCTAAAAGTGATGGTGGATTTATCTTGATGCCTGGTTACTCGACATAATAAAGCTGGTGAAGCTTTAATGACGGAGGTAATTGCCCCACGGAGGAAGCTGTTGTTGTTGTTCCGGGTAAAATACATGAAATATTAATAATTCGTGAATTTTCTGACTTTATTGATCAAGATACAATATAGCACCCCCGCTTCCTGAGAACGTGGTTATTCATAGCAGATTTTTCTTTGCGAATTTCTTATGAGATCGTGTTTTGGCTAGATTTTATTGAGATTCATCTGGAGCTGATGACAGCAGATAGCAGATAGCAGGTAAATGGCCGACGAGAAGCTGTAGTCGGTCCTGTCGCTGCGTAAAGCAATACGCTTGGACTCTTCCAAAGAAACTTTCTGTGAAATGGCGCTATTTGTACATTTCCGAATCAATGGCAAGGAAGTTTTTGCGTCGGTTTATCTGAGAATCTGTTCAAGACCTCGATCAAGGGATGCAGTGCAAGGCAAAATTAAACTCAAAAAATGCTCACATACTTCAAGTATGCTCCGCTTTCTCGTTTAATTTCAACGTCATAATGCGCCCTTCAGTGAGATATTGAACAGAGTCTGAGAGCTCGTCCCTGGTAGTCCTGCTGCTGTAACACTTGAATACACCAACCTTGCTCCAGTCCTGCAAATGCTGAAGAGGTCGTGCCCCATTTGCCAAATGCAGCTGGTAATTCGCACCAGAGACTGTCTGTACGTATCTCCCACATCCACAAACTGGCGATTGTTCGTGCCACTGCATCCCGAATCGCCTGCTTTGCCCAAATAATGGTGCTCCATCTTTGCCTACTGTGTCTTTGTTCATGTCAGTCGAATATTTATACGTGAATTGAACCTCAATAATCCATTAGAAATCCATAGAAGATACACAGAATTTACGCCTGATGGACAATTTGGGTTGAGGCACAGCCCGCATACATCAGATACTAAATCTCTACAGGCCTTAGCCTCGACGGTTATTTGGCGAAGATTGGGGCCCAGTCGTTTTTGCGTTTGCAAAGTGCAGAAGGTATCGATCCTGAATTGGAGTGTTTGAGGCCGATATTTATGTCGGCGGGATCGATTGCTTCAATGTATGTTTTAGATGAAACTCGTGATAACTTGTTGGAAACATTGGTGTAAAATAAATTTCTGTTTTTATGAACTGTAATCCTTGCTATAATACAAATGTGTTTCGAGGGTGGGCTGGTTAGCCCATTTTTTATTTGTGGTGGGGCTATGTCATTGTTTGAGCTGCTCGAGCCAACGATTGCTGGTCTGGGGTATGAGCTGGTTGATATTGAACAATCTACTCCAGGCAGATTGTTGCGGGTGTTTGTAGATAAAAAGGATGGGGCGATAACGCTTGATGACTGCGTTGCTGTTAGTAATCATTTAAGTCAGCTGCTGGCTGTAGAGAATATTGATTACAACCGGCTTGAGGTTTCATCACCGGGCTTGGATAGGCCTTTGAAAAAAAGGGCTGATTTTGTCCGTTTTGTGGGGGAGTCTATCCGGATCAGGTTGCGAATTGCTTTGCAAGGGCAAAGAAATTTTGTGGGGATACTGACCGAAGTGGGGGATGATGCCCTGGTGTTGAATGTTGACGGAAAGTTGTTGCAGTTTGAATTGAAAAATCTGGAAAAGGCCCGGCTGATTCCAAGATTGTAATTCGGGTAAATCTGTCGATGGATTTAAGGTTGAAAAATAGGGCTGGAGGAATATGAGCCGCGAGATTTTACTGTTGGTCAATGCTTTGGCGCATGAGAAGAATGTGGATAAAAACATTGTTTTTACTGCACTCGAAATGGCTCTGGCTTCTGCTGCCAAGAAGCATACCCGGGATGATATTGATGTGCGTGTCTCTATCGACCGGGATACGGGTGGATTTCAATGCTTTCGTAGATGGTTGATTGTTGCCGATGATGTAGTGGAGCATCCTGAACGGCAAATTGCACTGGTTGAGGCCGTAAAGCAGAATCCGCAATCTGTTCCGGGTGAATATGTAGAAGAGCTGATAGAGGATGTTACATTTGACCGGATCGGGGCACAGGCCGCGAAGCAAGTTATCTTTCAGAAAATACGCGATGCCGAACGCGAACAGAATTTGAATGATTTTCTTGAGCGCGGGGAGTATCTGGTAAGTGGTGTGATTAAGCGTATGGATCGTGGGAATGCGATCATTGAATTTGGCAAGATCGAAGCAGTTTTGCCGCGTGATCAGATGATTTCGCATGAGAATCTGAGAATGGGGGATCGTGTTCGCGCTTATCTACTCAAAATTGATCGCGCTGTCAGAGGGCCACAACTGGTGTTATCCAGGACTTCAGCAGATTTTCTGGTCAAGTTATTCGAGCTTGAGGTGCCGGAGATAGAGGAAGGTATTCTGGAAATCAGGGCGGCGGCTAGAGATCCGGGTTTCAGGGCAAAAATTGCGGTTAAATCAAATGATGCGCGTGTTGACCCAATTGGTACTTGTGTTGGTATGCGTGGTTCAAGGGTACAGGCGGTTACCGGTGAGCTGGCAGGTGAGCGGGTGGATATTATTCAGTGGTCAGATGATCAAGCTACATTTGTTGTGAATGCGCTGGCGCCTGCTGTGATTAGCAGTATAGTGATGGATGAAGATAAGCATAGTATGGATGTTGTGGTGGATGAAGAAAATCTGGCTCAGGCTATTGGACGAGGTGGGCAAAATGTTCGGCTGGCCTCAGAGTTGACGGGCTGGCAGCTCAATATCATGACGGTGGAAGAATCTCATGAAAAAAGTGAGGAGGAAGCTGCTTCCATTTGCGAATTATTCATGGAAAAGCTTGATGTGGATGAAGAGGTCGGGCGTATCCTGGTAGATGAGGGTTTTTCCACATTGGAAGAAATTGCGTATATTCCAATTGAAGAAATGCTGGAAATCCAGGAATTTGATCATGAGACAATTGAAGAGTTACGTAATCGCGCCCGCAATGCTTTGTTGACGGCTGCAATTGTAACTGAAGAAAAAATAGGGCATGCGTCTGAAGCATTGCTTGCTTTGGAAGGGGTGGATATTGATCTTGTGCGTGAGCTGGCTGCTAAAGGGATCAATACTCAGGAAGAACTTGCAGATCTGGCGGCGGATGATCTAGTCGAGTTGACGGGCGTGGATCTTGATCGGGCAAGTAAAATTATTATTAAGGCGCGCGAACCCTGGTTTACTTGAATTTTGATATAAAGCGAGCGAATCCCGTATCTGTTTCCGGAGCGGGATATGAGTTGGTTAAGGAAATATTGATTGTGTTTTTTATGATTTTTGTTGGATTTGGGGTAAAGGGTTGCTGATGACTCAAATGACTGTAGAGCAATTTGCACATGATCTGGGTATGCTGCCCAATTTGTTGTTGGAACAACTTCAGGCTGCCGGGGTTGTTAAACGTTCCGCAGCGGATTTTGTGACAGAGCAGGATAAGACGCAGCTTCTCGATTATCTGCGTAAATCACATGGTAGTAGTGGATCAAGAGCCAGGATCACTTTGGCGCGTAGACAAACAACAGAGATAAAGCAATCGGATAGTGCGGGAAGGCCTAGAACTATCGAGGTCAAGGTCAGAAAAAAACGGGTGTTGACTACCAAGCAGGATGAATCTGATACGGCCAGTAAAAGAGCAAGTGAAGATGCCTCTCTGAAAGCAGCGGAAGCTCCAGAAGCTGTTCCAGTAAAATCTGTACTTGATGCTGAACAAATCGCTTTGCGTGCTGAAGAAGCCAGAAAAAGATCAGAATTGATTGCACGCCAGGCTGCAGAACTGAAAGAAAAACAGGAAAAACGAAGGCAGCAGGTAGCAGCCCAGACCGAGGTAAAAAAAGAATCTGCCCAGGTGGTGCAAGAACCTGGGTCAGCAACGGTGGCTGTGCCAGGATCTGTAGCTGAAACTCCATCAAAATCTGCTGAAACAACTGCTGCAATTCCCTCTGCTACGATTACGGTAACTACTCAAACGACTCCGGCGGCCAAGGAACGTGCTCCGCAGAAGCCGGCTGTAAAACCGGAAGAAAAAGGCGAGAAGAAAAAGAAGCAGTCTAGACAGCAGGAAGCATGGAAGGATGAGCCAGTTAAGCGTCGTGAATCAAAAGCACGCGGAGATGTATCTGGTGGACAGGAATGGCGCTTGCGCAAAGATAAACACGGCAGGAGCAGGTCGGATGAGTCGCAATCCCAGCATGCTTTTTCAGCGCCAACTGAGCCGGTTGTGCATGAGGTATTGATCCCTGAGACGATTTCGGTCGCTGTACTGGCACAAAAAATGGCGGTCAAGGCGGCTGAAGTTATCAAGGTATTGATGAAAATGGGCAACATGGTGACGATCAATCAGATGCTGGATCAGGAAACAGCCATGATTGTTGTTGAAGAGATGGGGCATGTGGCCAAGATTGCTGCACCGGATAATCCGGAAGCTTTCTTGGAAGAGGTTGATTCATCTCCTGACGAAGCCAGGATGGAATCGCGTGCCCCGGTAGTGACGGTGATGGGGCACGTTGACCATGGAAAAACCTCATTACTGGACTATGTTCGCAGAACGCGTGTTGCGGGGGGGGAGGCCGGCGGCATTACGCAACATATCGGGGCTTATCACGTTAAAACCTCGCGTGGCGTAGTTACCTTTCTGGATACCCCAGGACATGAAGCGTTTACGGCCATGCGTGCTCGCGGTGCCAAAATTACCGATATAGTCATATTGGTAGTGGCAGCTGATGATGGTGTGATGCCGCAGACGATTGAGGCAGTTCATCACGCCAAGGCAGCAAGTATACCTATTGTTGTGGCTGTTAATAAAATGGACAAGCCGGAAGCCAATCTTGAACGTATTAAGCAAGAGCTCGTTAATCATGGCGTTGTGCCTGAAGATTGGGGGGGGGATGCCATGTTTATTGGCGTTTCAGCAAAAACTGGCCAGGGAATTGATGAATTACTGGAGGCTGTTTTATTGCAGGCAGAGGTACTGGAGCTGAAGGCTGTGCGGGACGCGCCGGCGAAAGGAGTGATCATTGAATCACGTCTGGACAAAGGCCGTGGCCCGGTAGCGACAGTTCTGGTGCAGTCCGGAACTTTGAGACGGGGTGATATTGTCCTTACTGGGGCTGTGTTCGGTAAAATCAGAGCGATGCTGGATGAGCGAGGCAAATCCGTCAGTGAAGCGGGCACTTCAATTCCTGTTGAGATTCAGGGGTTGTCTGAAGTTGCTGCAGCAGGTGAAGTGTTTATAGCACTTAGTGATGAACGCAAGGCCAGGGAAATTGCTCTTTTCCGTCAGGGTAAATTCCGCGATGTCCGACTGGACAAGCTTCATGTGGCAAAAATGGAAGATGTGTTCGGCCATCAAGAGGACATCAGTACACTCAACCTGATCATTAAGGCCGATGTACAGGGATCATGCGAGGCACTGGCTTACGCATTGAAGAAGCTGGAAACCGATGAGGTGAAGATTAATATCGTGCATAGCGGGGTCGGAGCAATTATTGAATCTGATATTAATCTGGCTCTTGCATCCAAAGCTGTTGTCATCGGGTTCAACTGTCGTGCTGATTTGGGGGCACGCAAGCTGATTGCTTCAACTGGGGTGGATGTGCGCTACTACAACATCATCTATGAAGCAGTTGATGAAGTTAAAAAGGCCTTATCAGGAATGATGACGCCAGATCGCAAAGAAAAAATCCTGGGTTTGGTCGATATTCGAGAGATTTACCGGATATCTAAAGTCGGTGTCGTGGCTGGTTGTTATGTGCTTGAAGGATTGGTTCGACGCGATGCGCCGGTAAGAGTGCTGCGTGACGGTGTTGTTATACATAGTGGCAGTCTGGATTCTCTGAAGCGGTTCAAGGATGATGTCAAGGAAGTTAAATCTGGTTTCGAATGCGGACTTTCATTGAAGAATTTTAATGACATTCAACAGGGTGATCAGATTGAAGTGTATGAGATTGTTGAAACTGCCCGTGTATTGTGATGCTGTACATCGGGCGCGATGAATGATTCGCCTGATTGAAAAGGAGGTAATCATGCCGAAGGATTTTTCCCGTACCTTACGAGTGGCTGACCAGGTTCAGCGTGAATTGGCCTCATTGATCCAGAATGAAATAATGGATCCGCGAATCGGGATGATAACGCTAACTGGGGTGGAGGTGACGCGGGACTATGCTTATGCCAAAGTCTTTTATACCACGCTGGGAGGTAATGAAAATGCTCAGCTTGTGGGGGAAGGATTGAAGCAGGCTGCAGGATTTCTGCGCAGTCAGCTGGCCGGTAAAATCAGGTTGAGAATTGTTCCGCAGTTACAATTTGTTTATGATGAATCTATCGAACGTGGAATAAAACTCTCCAGATTGATTGATGAAGCCGTAGGTAAAACCTTATCCTGATTGTGGTGATATCTACAGACTTGGCATTTCATGCGGCATGGCGCTATGACCTGGAATTACATTTAGCGAACTAAAATTTTTTGGCCAAACTCTTATCATCAGCAAGATCTGTTCAGCTTAAATCAGTTAACTGTAATGGAGTTTTGTTACTCGACAAGCCTGTTGGTATCTCATCTAATCGGGCGCTTCAGATCAGTAAGCGTTTATTGTCAGCAACAAAGGCAGGCCATACTGGTACATTGGATCCGATGGCACAAGGCTTGCTACCAATCTGCCTTGGTGAAGCCACCAAGTTTTCTTCAGCTTTGCTGAGTGTGGATAAGACCTATACTGCCTCCCTTAAGCTTGGTTATATAAGTAATACAGGGGATGCTGAGGGTGAAATCAGGCAGGTGGCTGAATCTAATGTGTGTCCACCTGATTCCCGGCAAGTGACTGCAATCCTGCAAACCTTTCTTGGCCGATCAAATCAGATTCCGCCCATGTTCAGCGCGCTGAAGCTACAGGGCAAACCACTTTATCGATATGCACGAGAGGGAATTACAATTGAGCGCAAGGCGCGTGAAATTATAATTTATAGTATATCTCTCAATGTTTTATCGGGTTTTGAGATGATAATTACGGTTCGTTGTAGTTCAGGCACCTATATTCGTACACTGGCAGAAGATATTGGAAAGGCGCTTGGCTATGGCGGTGCCTATCTCACGGCGCTTTCCCGTACTGGTGTCGGTCATTTTGATTTATCGCAAGCTTGCAATCTGGATCAGCTCGAATCCGAACAGCCTTTTGATCGCTTGAAATTTTTGTATCCAATTGATAGCCTTTTAAGCGACATCCCTTCTATGGTGTTTGATGACGATGAAGTAGTGCGTTTGCAGCAAGGGCAGAAAATCAGGAAGGACAGATCACACCCCCTGTTTCAGGCCAATACCAAATTAAAGCTATATGATAGAGAGAATGTTTTTCTTGGTCTCGGAGAGTGGGTTGATTCCGAGATCATCGCACCCAGAAGAATGGTTGTGTTGACCGTTGCAGCAGGTGGGTTTGCCGATTCAACAGGTTAGAAAAAAGAGCAGAATGATTTTTATATATCCGAGTACTGGCAGCGCCACTAAGAAATCAGCAATACGCTATAATCTCCAGCTTTTATGATTGCAGCTCAATTATTATTCAGATGCTGACGGCCAGGAACCTGGAGTGTATACGAGGGGAGCATAAACTCTTCAGTAACATTTCCTTCTCAGTAAATCCTGGTGAGCTGATGTTTGTTGGCGGACCTAACGGTAGCGGTAAAACCAGTTTGCTGAGATTATTGTGTGGATTATCGTCGCCTGATAGTGGTGAAATTCTCTGGGATGGAGCGGATATCCGGAAGCTGGGCGGAGATTATCGTGGCATGATGACCTATCTGGGGCATCTGGGTGGTATCAAGGATGATCTGACCGCTATCGAGAATCTGCGGATATCCTGCGCACTGGCTGATTGTGAGATTGATGAAAATCAAGCGGCAGATGCGTTGGGGCGGATTGGGCTAGCGGGGCGTGAGATGCTGCTGGCTAAAGTGTTATCGCAAGGACAGCGCAGGCGGGTAGCTTTGGCGCGTTTGCTAGTGGTGCGAACCAGGTTGTGGATATTGGATGAGCCTTTGACCGCGCTGGATACTGAAGCGGTGAAGCTGATTAAAGAGATACTGGAGCATAATCTGTCGAAAGGAGGCATGGTCGTAATGACCACTCATCAGGAAATTGTCATGACTGCTGCAGCTGTTCATCATTTGACTTTATCCTGATTCGATATGATCTGGTGGATAGTTAAACGGGACTTATTGCTGGCAATGCGCCGGCGCTCCGATGTGCTGACAACGCTATTCTTTTTCATAATAGTTGTCAGCTTGTTTCCATTGGGCGTGGGGCCTGAACCCAACATATTGCGGACAATGGCCTCAGGTGTAGTCTGGGTAGCAGCCTTGCTGGCTTCGATGTTATCACTTGGCCGTATGTTCTCCAGTGATTATGCGGATGGCACCTTGGAGCAAATGCTGCTTTCCCCTGTTTCTCTGGCGGCGCTAGTCACCGGAAAAGCAATATCACACTGGCTGGTAACAGGGATTCCTCTGGTATTGATGGCTCCGATACTGGGGATTCAGTATGACTTGCCTGGAGATGCATTGCTTGTGCTTACACTTTCATTACTGCTGGGAACTCCTGTACTAAGTTTGATCGGTGCAATCGGTGCAGCATTAACGCTGGGATTAAGGGGAGGGGGGGTACTGGTGTCGATACTGGTTTTGCCACTCTACATTCCGGTATTAATTTTTGGGACAGGTGCGGTTGAAGCGAGTAGCGCTGGGATGGAGTTTGGGGCCCATTTTTCGATACTGGGTGCATTTTTGCTGGTTTCTATCGTTTTTTCACCTTGGGCAACAGCCGCCTCTCTCCGGATTTCCATGAGCTAATAGAAAGGATGTATCCGGGAATAATGCTGATGTTGCGTTTGTTGGTATGGCAGTAGAGCGTAATTTTATCTACTGGATCAATTCAGAGAGAATATTCAGAACATGACAATCAACTGGTTTAAATATGCCTCTCCCGCGAGTTTTTACTTTCTGGCGGGCCGGATGGTTCCCTATTTTGCGACTTTGGCAATTATTTTTCTGGTCGTGGGGTTGTATATCGGTTTCTTTGTAGCCCCGACAGACTTTCAACAGGGCGAGGCTTACCGGATTATTTTTATCCACGTCCCGGCTGCCTGGATGTCGATGTTCCTGTATGTGATTATGGCATTCTGGGCCGGGGTGGGATTGGCATTTAATACACGACTTTCCTCCATGGTGGCAAGTGCTATAGCTCCGACAGGTGCTATGTTTGCTTTTCTTGCCTTGTGGACGGGAGCATGGTGGGGAAAGCCGATGTGGGGAACGTGGTGGGTCTGGGATGCTCGCCTGACATCAGAGTTGATTCTGTTCTTTTTATATATTGGTTTTATGTCGCTACAGGCTGCTATTGATGACCCAAAGCGCGCGGACAAAGCTGGAGCGGTCATTGCTCTGGTGGGCGTTGTCAATGTCCCGATTATTTATTTCTCGGTACAGTGGTGGAATACCCTCCATCAGGGTGCTTCTGTTAGCCTGGTTCAATCTCCCAAGATGGCAACTGCCATGTTATCTGGCATGCTGATCATGACCTTGGCAGCATGGATGTATTCAATTGTAATGATTCTGACCCGTACTCGTCTCATCATTTTAGAGCGTGAACGTCATACGGCATGGGTATCAGAGTTGAAGGAAGGAGTATTGGAATGAAGTGGGAGAGCTTGTCTGATTTTTTCGCAATGGGTGGTTATGGCCTTTATGTATGGGGGTCTTATCTTGTTGCGATGATATGCATAATTGGTGAGGTTGTATTGATTCGTGGTCGCAAACGAACTTTATACAAACACTTAGGTCAGAAAAGAAGATCAATTTTGCGAGGAGAGAAATGAAGCCACGTCATAAAAAAATGGCTGTTATTGCGTTGAGTGTCAGTGCATTGGCAGTCTCTGTTGTGCTGGTACTGAATGCATTTCAGAGTAATCTGGTTTTTTTCTTTAGCCCGAGTCAGGTGGCTGCAAAAGAAGCTCCTATTGGAAAAAGCTTCAGGGTGGGCGGACTGGTAGAAGAAGGCTCACTCAAACGGGTTGGGGACGGTACAACCATGAAGTTTGCCATAACGGATACTGCTGAAGTGATTAAGGTAGTTTATACAGGGATTCTTCCTGATCTATTTAAGGAAGGGAAGGGTGTCGTAGCACAGGGAAAAATAGCAGATGATGGTGTTTTCTATGCTGATGAAGTGCTCGCCAAGCATGATGAAAATTACATGCCACCCGAAGCTGCCGCTGCATTGGAGCAAGCGGCCAAAGCACAAAAAACTTCTTTTACACAGTAAATTGTTTGTCCCGTAATTTAAACAAGGAATAATTTTAAACCATGATTCCGGAACTTGGTAACTTCGCCCTCATACTTGCAATGTTGCTGGCCCTGATCCAGGGAACGTTGCCCCTTATCGGTGCGGCACGTGGAATACCTTCGTGGATAGCTTTGGCGCGACCAGTCACGCAGGGCCAATTTGTATTTACTACGATTGCCTTTGGCTGTCTTGCCTATTCATTCTTGAGCAATGATTTCTCTGTATTGAATGTGGCATCTCATTCAAATTCAGATTTGCCTTTACATTTTCGTTTTGCTGCGACATGGGGATCTCACGAGGGTTCCCTATTGCTGTGGGTAACCATACTTGCTGGTTGGTCAGTAGCAGTGAGCGTTTTTAGTCGTCAATTACCGGATGACATGGTAGCTCGTGTTTTAGGCGTTTTAGGGTTAGTTAGTGCCGGTTTTTTATTATTTCTTCTGTTTACTTCCAATCCTTTCGATCGGTTATTACCTGCCGCAATTGAGGGGAATGATCTGAATCCATTGCTGCAAGATCCTGGAATGGTTATGCATCCACCCATGTTATATATGGGATATGTAGGCTTTTCAGTCGCGTTTGCATTTGCAGTTGCGGCACTACTTAGTGGGCAGCTGGATGCCGCTTGGGCGAGATGGTCGCGTCCCTGGACGATCGTTGCCTGGATGTTCCTGACTATTGGCATCATGTTCGGTAGCTGGTGGGCATACTATGAACTTGGCTGGGGTGGTTGGTGGTTCTGGGATCCGGTTGAAAATGCATCGTTCATGCCTTGGCTGGTAGGTACAGCTCTGATCCATTCACTGGCAGTGACTGAGAAACGTGGAAGTTTCAAGAGCTGGACGATATTATTGGCAATTACTGCTTTTTCACTGAGTTTGTTAGGAACTTTCCTGGTGCGTTCAGGTGTTCTTACTTCCGTACATGCTTTCGCAACTGATCCGGCACGCGGGATATTTATCCTGGTTTATCTATCTCTGGTAGTAGGATGTTCATTAACGCTGTTTGCATGGCGCGCTTCCAAAGTGGGTTTGGGTGGTAACTTTGAGATTGTTTCGCGCGAAACTGCCTTGCTTGCTAATAATGTATTACTGCTGGTTGCGGCAGGTAGTGTGGTATTGGGTACACTTTATCCTCTTCTTATTGATGCGCTTGATCTGGGGAAAATTTCCGTTGGCCCTCCCTATTTTGAGGCGGTTTTTGTGCCTTTAATGGCGCCAGCCATTTTTCTGATTGGGCTAGGGCCAGTTGCTCGCTGGAAGAAAGCTAGTCTGCCAGCCTTGACAATATTATTGAGATGGGCATTTGTGGTGAGTTTAGTGGCTGCAGGGATTATGCCGTTCATTATGGGTGAATGGAAACCCATGGTCAGTTTTGGATTACTGCTGGCTTTCTGGGTTGTAACCAGTATATTCGTTGGTATTAAGCACCGACTCCAGAATAGCGGGGAAGGTGGGTTGATCACTAAACTGGTGAAACAGCCAAGAAGCTATTATGGTATGCACTGTGCACACTTCGGTATCGCAGTGTTTGTTATTGGCGTTACACTGGTTAACGGCTATGAAACTGAAAAAGATGTGCGTATGGAAGTAGGTAGTACCGTAACGCTTAAAGGTTACACATTTCAATTTAATGGAACGAAATCAGTTCCTGGCCCTAACTACAATGCGTCTCAGGGACAGGTTGAGGTGTTCAGGGAAGGTAAGAAAATAAGTGAGTTATTCCCTGAGAAAAGAACCTACACTGCGTCAGGTATGCCAATGACCGAGGCTGATGTTGATATGGGGTTTCTGCGTGATCTGTATGTGGCACTGGGTGAACCATTGGAAAATGGCGCCTGGATAGTACGGGTTTATCACAAACCTTTTGTTAACTGGATCTGGTTTGGTTGCATATTGATGGCTCTGGGAGGGGCTCTATCTGTCAGTGATCGACGTTACCGTCTTGCCATTAGCAAAAAATTTAGCCGTAAGGCAACTACAAGATCTGTGATATCTGGTACTGAAAACGCACCTTCCGAAGGTGTTATGGTTACCAATTCCATTTCTCTTTCGGAGGAAGGTGGTAAGGCATGATGCGTTTTCTACTGCCTCTCGCGGTATTTATAATATTAGTAGTTTTTCTGGGGATTGGTTTGACTTTGAATCCACGTCAGGTGCCATCCCCATTAATAGATAAACCAGCACCGGTTTTTCATCTGCAACAACTCTATGATTCCAGTAAGACGCTTTCATCCAAGGATAATCTTGGAAAAGTATGGATGTTAAATGTCTGGGCATCTTGGTGTGTGGCTTGTCGTGATGAGCATCCTGTACTGGTAGAACTTTCAAAACTGGGTATCGTTCC
This sequence comes from Nitrosomonas eutropha, assembly GCF_900116685.1. Classification (GTDB taxonomy): domain Bacteria; phylum Pseudomonadota; class Gammaproteobacteria; order Burkholderiales; family Nitrosomonadaceae; genus Nitrosomonas; species Nitrosomonas eutropha_A. The sequence goes on along the minus strand of NZ_FPBL01000003.1, from coordinate 50,712 downwards.
GATTTATGGTCTGAATTATAAAGACCAGCGCGATACTGCCATGCAGTGGCTTAGACAGTATGGCAATCCTTATGAAACCAGTATCGTCGATGCGGACGGAAAAGTTGGTATTAATTACGGAGTTTATGGCGTACCAGAAACTTATGTGATTGATAAACAAGGTATTATCAGATATAAGCATATTGGCCCAGTAACGGTGGAATCACTAAAAGAAAAAATTCTTCCTTTAATCAAAGAACTGAAGAGTTGAGTTGGTAATGATGAAACAACTGATATGTATGAAAGTTGGCTCGTTAAAGCGTTGCTTAATGGTGCTTATCTTGTCTCTTGTGGCCTTCCAGGGTTATGCAAATGAAGCAGTACCGGTTGCAGAAGATCCCGAACTTGAGAATCGGCTGAATAATCTGGCAGAGAATTTGCGTTGTCTGGTATGTCAGAATGAGACGTTGGCTGCATCACGTGCTGATTTCGCTAATGATATGAGGCGAGAAATCAGAGAACAAATGCATATGAATAAAAGTGATGAAGAAATTGTGGATTTTCTGGTAGCTCGCTACGGAGATTTCATTCTTTTCAACCCTCCCTTTAAATCAATAACATGGTTGTTATGGTTCGGTCCGTTCACTTTGCTTTTGGGTGGTGGTGCTGCTCTCATTTTTTATTTGAGGCGTCGTCGTATCCAGATCAAGGAAAAGGATGTGCCGCTGACAGAAAATCAGCGTTTGCAAGCTGAATCTCTTATTAAAGAAATGAACAAGGATCAAAGTATATGACGGTATTCTGGGTTTTAGCCGGTATATTCATCACGATAGCGTTACTGTTTGTTATACCCGCTTTGCTGAGAAGTAAAAAACCTGAATCTCAGGATCAGGTCGAGCGCCAGGCTGCAAATATTACTATTTACCGTGATCAGCTTGCGGAACTGGATCGTGATCTGCTTGACGATGTACTTTCCAAGAAACAGCATGAACTCAGTAAGCAGGAGTTACAAAAGCGGATGTTGCAGGATTTATCTGAAGATGATGAAACTCCCCGCGTAACTTCTGTCAATCGTCATGGCGCTATTGTGAGTGTTATTGTTGCCTTGGCAGTCCCACTTGCTGCTATCTACCTTTATCTGGTGATTGGAGATACTCGCGGGCTGCTTCCGCAATCTCAACTGGCTAATGCTACGCAGTTTCAGGGGGGGGATGCGGAAGGAATGCCGCCGGATCATGCTGAGATCAAGGCGATGGTTGACAGTCTTGCCGCCCGTCTTAAGGATAATCCGGATGATATAGAAGGCTGGGTGATGCTTGGGCGTTCTTACATAATCATGGAGCGTTTTGATGAAGCAAGCACAGTCTATGCCAAACTGGTTCAAATGGCTCCGGATAACCCCCAATTCTTGAGTGATTATGCCGATATGCTGGCCATGACGAATAATGGCAACTTACAGGGTAAACCTGCTGAGTTGATCAGCAAGGCACTTGATATAGATCCGGATTATCCTAAGGCATTAGCTTTAGCTGGTACGCTTGAATTTGAGCAGGAAAAGTTTGATCAGGCAGTTACTTATTGGGAGCGCCTGTTGAATGTTATACCCGCTGACGCAAAAGATTCGAACTTTTATAAATCCGTGAGTGACAGTATCGCTCAGGCCAAATCTCTGGCCATGAAAGGTAGAAATGAATCTATCCCTATACAGCTGGCGCAGAATTCAAATGTGGAGAGTGATCTGCCTGTGAAATTGTCTTCTGGTGAGAAACAGGAAGATGCTGCGGGTGTCCCAAGCGTTTCTGGCTCAGTTACTCTGGATGCCTCATTGGCAGCAAAGGTTTCGCCTGATGATACGCTTTTCGTTTTTGCAAGGGCTAGCCAGGGGCCAAAAATGCCATTGGCTATTTTGAGGCTGCATGCCAAGGATCTTCCAGTTTCGTTTAAGCTTGATGACAACATGGCTATGACACCCGCGATGAAGCTCTCAAGTTTTCCGGAGGTGGTGGTGGGGGCGAGAATTAGCAAAACCGGACAGGCTATTCCTTCTAGTGGTGATTTTGAAGGTCACAGCACTCCCGTAAAAATTGGTGAAGAAAATATTTCTATCACAATTGATCATGTTGTCCCGTAAATTTAATTTGTTGATGAGAGGTATATACTTGTATGTTAGTTGATTTGATCCCTGATTTTGAGTTGGCCTCCACAGGTAACAAACAGTTTCGTCTGTCAGATATAAAGAGCAAATACTTGGTTATTTTCTTTTATCCGAAAGATGATACACCTGGTTGTACTAATGAGAGTCAACAATTCAGGGATCTATATCCAGAGTTTGTACAGGCAGATTGTGAAATCATTGGTGTTTCTCGTGACAGCCTGAAATCACACGAAAAGTTTAAAGAAAAATATAATTTTCCCTATGATTTGCTGAGTGATACCGATGAGGTAGTGTGCGAGCTGTTTGGTGTCATCAAGATGAAGAATATGTATGGTAAGCAGGTACGCGGGATAGAGCGCAGTACATTTATACTTGACCGGGAAGGCAAGCTATATAAAGCGTGGCGAGGTGTTAAGGTTCCAGGGCATGCTGAGGAAGTTCTGACATTTATCAAGAAAATATAATGTGATAAACACTTGATGAGTTCAGAAACCATAGAATTTGGTTCCATGATTTCAGGGTAGCAAGTGCCTGATTGAATCCAGTTCCTGAGTTAACTCGTTGTAGGCAGCATCTAACCTGGTACGGGAAAATGGGTTGATTTCAAGTCCCTGTACAATTTCCCTCATGCCATTTTTGCAGACAACCGGGAAGCCATAAATTACCCCCTCCGGTATTTCATAACTACCATCGGATAAGATTCCCATCGTGGTCCAGTCACCTTCATCTGTTCCAAAGAACCAGTTACGCAGATGACCAATAATAGCATTAGCTGCACTGGCTGCACTGGATAAACCACGTGCCTCGATTACCATAGCACCTCGTTTTTGTACCGTAGGGATAAAGTAGTTTTCGATCCAAGTCGAATCTTTGATGAGGTTGACGACTTTGGTATCACCGATCTCAGCATGATACAAATCAGGAAATTGAGTGGATGAGTGGTTTCCCCACACAATCATCTTTTTGATATTGCTGACCGGCTGGTTTAACTTCATTGCAACTTGTGATAATGCCCGGTTGTGATCGAGCCGGAGCATTCCTGAAAAATTTTCGGCTGGTAAATCTGGGGCATTCTTCATAGTGATAAGGGTATTGGTGTTGGCTGGATTTCCCACCACCAGGATTTTTGCATTACGTTTGGCCACTTGATTCAGGATCTTACCCTGATTTCTAAATATTTCGCCATTGGTCTGTAGTAAATCCTTGCGTTCCATCCCCTTACTGCGAGGGCGGGCCCCAACCAGTATCGCTATATCTGCCTGATCAAATGCCACCATCGGGTCGTGAGTGGCAATAATGCTAGCCAGCAGCGGAAACGCACAATCCTGGAGTTCCATGACCACGCCATCCAGTATTTTTCTGGATTCCGGAATATCGAGGAGTTGAAGAATAACGGGTTGGTTGCTGCCCAGCATGTCTCCCGCAGCAATTCGAAATAACAAGCTGTAGCTGATTTGCCCAGCCGCACCAGTGACGGCAATACGAACGGGTGAAAGCACCAGATTCTGCTCCTTGAGTATTTAATATATTTCCTGACAGGAAAAGAGAATTGGTAAAAACAATTGGTAGGAATTATACCGATAAACTCAATTGACAAGAAAGGTAAGTATCACCCAGACTGTAGTTTCCTGGGTTTTAAGTTGAGAATGAGAACAACAAGCCGCTTGGCACGTAAATTGCGAAGTGCTGTCTCATTTACTATCCAAATTAATTGGAGACTCGATTACTAATGCATAAATTTGATGTGGTAATTATTGGTGCGGGTAGCGCTGGCTTGTCTGCCTTGCGGGAGGTAAGAAAACGAACCGATAACTTTGTATTGATCAATGATGGCCCGTGGGGTACTACCTGCGCGCGAGTTGGGTGCATGCCTTCTAAATTATTGATCGAGGCAGCCAATGCTTTTCAGCGACGATTTAGTTTCGGTGAGTTCGGGATTATGGGCTCGGATCAACTGAAATTGGATGATAAAAAGGTTCTGCAGCGCCTTCGCAGGCTGCGTGATGATTTTGTTGCCAGTACGCTTAAAATAACCAGTGATTTAGGTGAGCGTGCGATATCAGGGCGTGCACATATCCTGTTTCCGGATCAGGTAATGGTCAATGGAGAAAAGATTTGTACTCGTAAAATTGTTATTGCAACAGGTTCCCGGCCTGTGGTACCCAAAGACTGGCCGAATCTTGGCAAACGTTTGCTGACGACAGATACTCTGTTTGAGCTGGATACGTTACCACAAAGTATGGCTGTTATCGGAATGGGCCCAGTTGGCCTGGAAATGGCCCAGGCATTATCCAGACTTGAGGTACGTGTAACGGGCTTCGGATCTCGTGGTTCAGTAGGGGGAGTAAGCGACCCCTACATTAATCAGATAGCAGTGAAGCTGTTGTCAGAAGAATTTCCACTTTATCTTGGTAGCAGAGCAAGTGTTGCTGTAAATCCAGATAATAATGTGATTACAGTCCGTGCAGAGAATACCGAGGTTGAAGTAGACAGTGTACTGGCTGCATTGGGGCGACAGCCAAATATAGATGGTATCGGTCTTGATGCACTGGGTATAACACTTGATGAAAAAGGATTGCCACCAGTAAATCCAATTACACTACAGATTGCAGACTTACCGGTATTTCTGGCAGGGGATGCAAATAAACGTCTTCCTCTATTGCATGAAGCTGCAGATGATGGGCATATTGCCGGTTTAAATACAACAAGCGAAGAATTAATCTGCTTTAAGCGCCGAGTACCGTTGGCTATTGTGTTCACTGATCCCAATATCGCCGTGGTTGGTCAATCCTTTCATTCAATTGAGCGCGAAAATATTCAAATAGGTGAAGTTTCTTTCTCTAACCAGGGACGGGCACGTTCAGCCCAGTCTAATCGTGGTGCTTTGCGTGTATATGCTGCAGCGAGCAATGGCCGATTGCTGGGTGCGGAAATATGCGCACCATCTGGAGAACATTTCGCTCATTTGCTTGCATTGGCAATCGGTCAGTCTCTAAATGTATGGGATTTGTTGCGAATGCCGTTTTATCACCCAGTGTTGGAAGAAGGTTTGCGTACAGCATTACGTAATCTGGCATCCAAGCTTCCAGCGTGTAGTAAGTCAGATCTAGCGGCTTGCGATTCTTTTAATTCCGAGGCGCTTGACTGAACGTACCCCTTGAACTTATACGTCAATAGACGTGGGCCTAAGTCAATTTACTTTCAGTTGTCACTTATTAGCTTAAAAATCAGATAAACCAGGATGACCGTACTGATTGTGATTGCATATCAGCAACACAGGTTGCTAAGCGGATAATTTTGGATGGTGGCGAATCAGGGATCTGAACGCCGGACCAACGGATTATGATTCTGCAAAACACACCCATCCCCCTCAATCCCAATCAACACAAATTAGCTGTTAAGTCATTGTAAACATAATAATATTATGTTTTATCACACCCTCATTGAATTGATCAGAATTGAGGCATATTGTATAATCCGGGGTACATAGGGGGTACACGGAGGGTACACAACATGAGATTAACACCAGGTCGTATCGACAGCGCCACCTGCCCTGCTGACAAACAGCAGGTTATTTTAAGAGACGATGAACAGCCGGGGCTTGGGCTCAGAGTTACAGTGGCCGGGGCGAAATCATTCGTTTATCAAGGCAAGCTGAAAGGCCAGCTGATCAGAGTCACGCTGGGTGATGTAAAAACATTGGGTCTCAGTGATGCTCGTGCTAGAGCGGCTAAGATGCGTGTCATGGTTCTTGAGGGGCGTGACCCTCGTCAGGTAAGAAACGAGCTGGCTGCTGCTGATAAAGCTGCACGAAAGAAAAACCAGCTTGAATCTCACCCCGCCCTGCATGTGTGGGCAGCCTATATCGAGGCCAGAACGCCTGAATGGAGCACTCGACACAAAACCGATCATGACACTATGGCCCGTGAAGGTGGCGGACTAATCACACGAGGCAGACGGCCCGGTAGGGGTGATAAAAAACAGCCTGGGATATTGCGCCCACTGTTGGAGCTGCCCTTAAAGGACATTACCTGCGAGCGTGTTACTGAGTGGGTTGATGTGGAGCGTGCCTGCCGCCCTACCCGTACAAGATTAGCCTTATCTTTGTTAGGTACCTTTCTGGTGTGGTGTGAGGACCAAACAGACTATAAAGACCAGGTGCAGCCTGATGCTTGTGCCCGTATGAAGAAGAAACTCCCTAAACCAACAGTAAAACAAGACTGCTTACAAAAAGAACAGCTACAGCTATGGTTCGCTGCTGTGAGACAGATAAGTAACCCGATCATAAGCGGGTATTTACAGATTTTATTATTGACTGGTGCGCGTCGAAACGAGCTGGCTGCACTACGTTGGGCCGATGTTGATTTAAAGTGGGATAGCATCACGCTGCACGATAAAGCTGAGAGCAGGGGTGGGCTGGGTGGGAAACGGACAATCCCATTAACGCCATACGTCAAAGAGTTATTGTTAGGCCTGCCTCGGGTGAATGAGTGGGTGTTTTTTAGCAAGACTTCCAAGAGCGGGCACATCGCAGAACCACGGATCGCACATAACAAGGCACTCACGGAAGCAGGACTGCCACCACTTACATTACATGGGCTGAGAAGGTCATTTAGTACGCTTGCTGAGTGGGTGGAGGTGCCAGCGGGTGTGGCGGCGCAAATTATGGGGCACAAACCATCGGCAATAGCTGAGAAGCATTATAAACGCAGGCCATTGGACATGTTGAGGTTGTGGCATGTGCGTATCGAGTGCTGGGCACTAGAGCAAGCTAAAATTCAAAGTAAAATTCAAACTGAAACTGCTGAGGTCATCCCGCAGCAACGAGGTGCAGGCATAGGCGTTTAACTCAGTGAATTGGGCGTGCCTGATTGCCTACATGAGAGCGGCAATCAGATTTAGTTAGGAGGAATAAAACAAATAACGTCCTATAATAACTTCAACCGCTAGATATAGTTAATACTCCCGTGAATTCATTGTAACGCCATTATGTCTAGTTGAGTTTTTATTTACTTATGGAGTTATTCAAATGACTGACCAAAAACCCTACGTTGTACCTGAGACTGGCTGGTGTCGTTGGAACCAGATTAAAAGCCTTGTGCCTGTTAGCAAAGAAACCTGGCGGCAAATGGGATTGAACGGTACTGGCCCCACCCCGATTCGGTTGGGAGAGAGGACAACGCTATATCGTTGTGAAGATGTACGCCGCTGGCTAGCCGACCCACTTTTTTTCAAACAGGGGGGTTGACATGAATGGACTGACTACTGAGCAACTGGCAGAGAAGCTGAGCATGAGAGCTGCGTCTATACGATCGGGGTTTTGTAGAAATGGGAGCTATTTTGGCCTGACCCCGTTAAAGCTGCCAAACGGCCGGTTGTTATGGCCGGCTGATTCTGTACAAAAACTGCTGGAAAACGGGGAAGCGAAATGAATGAGTCACTGGTAAAACAACTAGCGGGACTGGGGGCAGAACAACAAGCCAAGCTGGTCAATGAAATGATTGAAATACTTGAATCTGGGGAGGGGTAAATAAAAATGGCCACCACACCGGGAAATGCAGCAGCCACACAAGTCATTGATAGTATAGCAAATAATGTTGTACATGTTAAGGGTTGGGTTGCGGCTATTGTTGAAATTCGCCCTAGTGATTTAAGTGAACTCGGAAAATATGCCCTGAAATATGCAGAGCTTGGCTGGCATGTTTTCCCATGTAAAGAAAACACTAAAGAACCGATACAGACTAACGGGTTTAAATTGGCAACAACTGATATTCAGCAAATCAAAGATTGGTGGACTAAATACCCAAACGCTAATATTGGTTTATGGCCATACCCTAGCGGGTTGTGTGTTATTGACATCGACACGAAACATGGTGGACAAGGCCCAACGCAGCTAAAAGATTTGGAGAATAAGCACGGTGCACTGCCTACCACCTTGATAGCACAAACGCCATCCGGTGCCTGGCACTATTTCTTCAAAAGCTCTGAGTCACTTGGTAATCATAAAATAGAGGCTGATATAGATATTCGCTCAGGCAGTGGTTATGTTGTGCTTGAGCCGTCTGCGTTTATTGGTAAAAAGGAAGGTGAGGCATCTGGTTGTTATTGCTTTGATGATTGGGATGTACTTAATAAACCCATGCCTTTTATAGCCGATCTACCACAGTGGGTTATAGATGTTCAGAAAGCTCGGATAGCTCCGAAAGTTAACACAGCCCCTGCGCAATTAACAAGCGACATTAATGACAGGTTTCAGCAATTTAAAGAAAGAAATCAGTCTGCCCTTCATAGGTGGGAGGGCTCTACAGCTGGGCTGAATGACGTGTCCGGTTCAGCAATGGATTTATCCATGTATGTTTTGATCAGAAATGGTGGATTTAATCATGCTGAAGCAAGAGCCATTATGGAGCCATGGGAGTACGGCGGGAGTGATAGACATAAAGAACATTACTGGAGCCGGTTGGAGGAAAAGTATAGTAATAACACTATCCCTAATGATATGTGGGACGACCCACAACCGCTAATAAGCAAAACCAACTCTAAACCCTACCCGATCGAAGCACTACCGCCAATCATTCGTGATGCCGTGGAAGAAGCAGTGAAGTTTATTCAAGCCCCGCTACCCATGATTGCTTCAACAGCATTAGGTGCAGTGTCGCTTGCTTGCCAAGCGCATTGTGACGTTAAGCGTATGGGCGAGTTGAGCGGGCCGTCAAACCTTTTTATGCTGACTATTGCTGAATCTGGTGAACGTAAATCCACGTGCAACGACAAATTTACAGCAGGTATCAGGGAGTATGAAAGAAAACAAGCTGTAATTAATAAACCAGAATTAGAAAAATATAACGCTAGTTTGTCCGCATGGAAAGCCGAGTGCACCGGGCTTGAACAAAAGATAATTCAGGACACAAAAAAGGGGGACTCAACTGATGACCCAAAAATAAAACTGGAAATCCTGTACCAGAAAGAGCCAAAGCCTCCAATGTGTCTCAGATTATTGTATGAAGATGTGACACCTGAAGCACTGGTTACTGAACTCAAGAAATGGCCGTCAGGTGGTTTGGTCTCGCCTGAAGCAGGGACTGTATTTGGTTCTCACAGCATGAAGGGTGATTCAATCATGAGTACCTTATCTAAATTTAATAAATTATGGGATGGTGATTCAATCACTATTGATCGTAAAACTACTGATTCTTTTGAGTTGAACAATGCACGTTTAACCATGTCGTTACAAGTGCAGGAAGAAACTATTAAGACTTTTATTGACAAGTCAGAGGGGCTGGCAAAGGGGACCGGTTTCCTTGCACGTTTTCTTATCGCTTGGCCTGAATCAACAATGGGGACACGCTTTATTAAAAATAAACCGGACTGTCTGGAGGGTACCCCGAGAATTGATATATTCAATGCCAGGATTACAGCAGTGCTGGAAACACCTGTGCCAATAGATGAGGATGGAGTTCACCCATTAATGTTGTCACTGGCACCAGATGCGCAAGGGGTGTGGGTGGACTACCACGACAAGATTGAACAAAAACTTTCTGTTGGCGGTGAGTTCCATGATGTTGCTGATATAGCAGCCAAATCAGCCGATAATGCTGCACGTGTAGCGGCCTTACTACATACGTTTTTAGGGAATGATAACAGCCAGATTACTAAGGAAACGATGCAAGCGGGGATCAAACTGGCAGAATGGTATTTGGAAGAATCTTGCAGATTCCTGGGAGAACTTATGTTGCCTACCGAGATGATTAATGCTGCAAAGTTGGATGAGTTCTTAATTAGGTATTGTACGGATAAATTAACGCGGGTAGTTGATAAAAGTACGGCGTATCAGAACGGCCCCAAGTCTGTTCGTAAAAGGGAATTGCTGCGTGATGCTATCAGTGAACTTGAAAACGCTGGTCGTGTAAGAATAATACGCATAGGTAGAAAAGACTCCCTAGCCATTAACCCGAAACTCTTCACAAAATAACTTAGGTGCCCTGAGATTCCGGGCACTTCTTTTCGTAATAAACATAATAGTGTCATGTTTATTCCAGCAATTTTAGCAATTTTAGCAATTTTGCCCTTAGCAACTATAAAAAACAACTCGCGCGGGGGTATCTATGCTCTTATGTATTACCCATTTGGTGTAAATCTAATATTATTATATTTTACTTTTATTAGTTTTAAGGGGCTTTTGTTTTGTGCTAAAAGGGTTTTTTATATTGTGCTAAGGGCAAAATTGCTAAAATTGCTAAAACTCAAATAAAAATGGGTAAATACAAACCACAAAATGACCCAATGACCCCCGCCCACCCGCAGGGGTTTGTGAGGGTACTTTCTGATAAAGTTATCAAGAAGGGCCAGTCTGTGTGGGGTACCCTCAGCTAACTACTAAGTTCAGAATTCAGAATGTAACCAGTTACGCTCCTGAAAAGTTAGGGCGCTAGTGCACCGAGTACTAAATCTCTAACCTGTCTTGTGTGGGGTACCCTCAGCCACTGAATTCAGCTGGTTCTCAAGCTCCCTCTGAGCCGATGCACCAGGGACTCAATGACTCAAACCGCTAAGTGACCCCTGCCCACCTAAAAATAATCGCATCTACAGGCACAGTGGCCGGGGTAATTCGCTTGTCACGGGGGGGTGTAGTGGGGTGGCTCAAGCCTGGCCCAAATCTGACTTAGTGCACTGAGCAAAGTTCGTTCAGAACATGGTGTAGGAGTGTGGGACTCCTAACTCTACAGGGGGGGGTGGTGGGTACCCGTGGGTCAGCTTGGTGGGTTTATCAGGGGGAATTAGAAGTCTTTGAAACTATGGGCAGACCAGACACCAGATCAGGCTAGCAAGCAAACATACATTACAGCGCTTCACTCAGCAGCACATACCGCCCTTGCCTATGTCTTATACCAGCGCTGTCAAATTGCCAGCTCCAATGAGTATCAATGAGGCAGCCTTTGTTCCTAAGCTCCATTAATCTACCAGCTGGGTGCATCACCCCTTTGCTTCGTAAGTCTAGTGTACTGGCTGGGCCTGCTCTCAGTACTTCAAGTATTAACTGCCTCTGTATTTTGTTCGTAGTCATTTGGTGCGGGCCTCCAACTTAGCCAGTCTGTGTTCTATGTTCTCCATCACTTTGACCAGGCTACCCATTATCTTTATTGTCTCGGGGGTTATGTCTTTAGTGACCAGGTGGGTAACTGTCTGCACCTTAACAGGTGGGATCACTCTCTCAAGTAGTAGCTTGCAGGCGTCTATATCACCGCGGCCTGCTGCCTCCGCCAGAACATCCAAACACACAAACGACTTAGCCGCCATCCGCCTGCGAGCCTCTACCACATGCGCTGTTGTGCCACCCCTTTGGTTGCCCAGATAAATTTTATCGGCCTGTTGTGCTTGAGTCATTAGCCCCGCCCGTAAATGCGAATCTTAATTCAATATCACTAAGACACATTATAGATCATAAAGTATAAAGTTCAAGTAAAACAACGGGTTGAGTGCTACTTACAAGGCACTGGGTTTATAGAGTGATAATTCTAATCGAGGGGTAGGCTTACCCTTACCCACCTGAAAATAATCGCTTAAATCGCTACGGTGCGGGGTGTGTTTTTACTGGTGTACAGGTGTGATAGTGAATTTTTAGGAGCGCGATATGGAGATTAGCCGGTCTGTGTTAGATAACGAATAATTTCGTTTATTGGGGTAGCTTTTGAAAGTCTGGCTTGATCAAACGGCCAATTAATTTTGGAGTGTGGCGGGTATAATTTACTGCTGAAGGGTACATGCGGGGTACACGAACTAAAAAAGACAAACCAAGTGCCTCGCCATAATCGCGTAAGTGCTTGATTTTAATGGTGGCGAATCAGGGATTTGAACCCCGGACCAACGGATTATGATTCCGCTGCTCTAACCACTGAGCTAATTCGCCAAGTATCTGAACGACAGAGCGCGTATTCTGCCTTTTGCGGGGGAGGTAGTCAAGACCGATTACTTTTCCTTTGCTTCGGAATTAAAACAGGTGCAGGTCGCTGACCCCCGGTATTATTGGTTCTCAATAGAAAATTATCCAGATTAGTATTTAATATTCTCTTGAATTTTATGCTCTTTATGTGGTTCTTGCAGAGCTTGTTCGTGAATTCTGACAAAAAGAAGGTGGTTTGAGGATTAGGAGAGAACAACAATCTTGAAACATTTATTTTTCTCGTTATGTCCTTGGTAGTATTCTGTATCAATCCGTAATCAAAGTAACATGTAGATCTCAAGCAATATGCGCCATATAACCTCTCGCGAGCATCCCCTATTTAAGAAGCTGTTCAAGCTGCAACGTTCATCACGACAGCGCCGTAATGAAGGACTTGCTTTGCTTGATGGCATCCATTTGCTGCAGTCTTATCTTGCTTCAGGAAGACTTCCGGAATTGCTGATCGTTAGCGAATCGGGAGGCCAGCATGCTGAAATCAATCAGCTGCTAGGTAGTATTGATCAAGATCTTGGAAGAGCTGATTGTCTAATGTTGAGCGATGCGCTGTTCAATCAGATATCATTGGTCAAAACGCCGATTGGTATTATGGCGCTTGTTCGCATTCCCCAACATACCCGGTCTGTTGACTCCTGTGAAGATTCTTTTTGCATCGTTCTGGAAGCTATTCAGGATCCAGGTAATCTGGGTTCAATTCTGCGTTCTGCGGTTGCTGCGGGTGTTAAAGATGTGTTCCTGTCTGTTGGTTGTGCTGATAGCTGGTCGCCCAAAACATTAAGAGCCGGTATGGGAGCACATTTTTCTTTGAGAATCCATGAAAATTCCGATCTGATCCAGATTGCTTGTCAATTTAATGGAAATGTTATAGCGACAGCATTGGCAGGTGCTGACAATATTTATCATACAGACCTGCGGGGGCCGGTCATGTTTGCTTTTGGTAATGAGGGGTGTGGTGTATCGGAAGAGCTGCTAGAAGTTGTACGTGAACGTGTGGTAATACCTATGCCAGGGTGTGCCGAATCACTCAACGTTGCTGCAGCTGCTGCAATTTGTTTATTCGAGAAAATTCGGCAGGAGAGTTCTGGCGGGGATTATTTGCGAGAGCGGTAAACGCTATTTCGCTTAACTGTTGTGATATATCAATAACATCCCTTGATTTCTCGCAGACAAAGTAAAAACTCAGAATTGTCGTTTCTGTGTTCCTATCAGGTGTAATGAATCTTGCTTGCTCTGATTACTCAGATGCCATTTGCGAACCATGATCATGGTGGTAGATACAAACAACCCGAACAGAGCGATTACGGTATAAATATGCACATCAAACCAGATCAGCAGTGCATATAGTGACAACATGGTAAGAATACCAAGATTTTCATTGAAATTCTGTACCGCGATAGAGTGTCCGGCACCCATCAGAATATGTCCGCGATGTTGCAGCAGAGCGTTCATAGGTACTACGAAGAATCCGGCCAGCCCACCAATTATGACCAGTAAAACAACAGCTGGCCAGATATCCTGAACTGTGACGATGAGGATTACCACAATTCCCATGACAATCCCCAGAGGAATGACATCCAGCGATCGGCGTAATGAAACCAGCTTTGCTGCCAGAACAGAGCCCAATGCAATACCAACAGCGACAACACCCTGCAGTAGTGCGGCTTTGTTTAATGCATAGCCAAGCGCCACTTCAGCCCACTTCAGTACAATGAACTGCAGCGTTGCTCCCGCCCCCCAAAACAGGGTGGTAACCGCTAGCGAGATCTGACCAAGCTTGTCAAACCACAATAGCTTTACACAACGCACAAAGTCGTGAAACAGGAAAATCGGATTTTTTTTGAGTATCCGGTGATCAATTCCGGTATCAGGTATAAATAAATTGGTAATGGCAGCAATAATGTAAAACAGCATAATGACTATGATGCTGGCATCTACAGCGGTATTGATCAAAGGGAGATTTGCAGTGAGCAAAACGGAAGCAACAGAAGGGGTAATGAGCAGGCCGCCAATGACTGTGCCGAGAATGATCGATGCAACCGTCAGTCCTTCCATCCAGCCGTTGGCAATCACCAGTTTCTCCGGGGGTAGCAGTTCTGTAAGGATGCCGTATTTTGCTGGAGAATAAGCTGCTGCTCCTAATCCAACGACCGCGTATGCGCCCAGTGCAGAAAGCTGATGTGCCGCAAAAAACAGTAATGTGCAACCGATAATTTTGATTGAGTTGCTGATAAACATGACCCAGCCCTTGGCCATGGAATCTGCGAATGCGCCGACAAGCGGGGCGAGCAATACATAAAATAATACAAATACGAATTTGAGCATGGGGGTGAGGTACTCGGGAGCATGCAGATCAATCAGCAGGGCAATGGCCACAACCAGCAGGGCATTGTCTGCCAGTGATGAAAAAAATTGCGCCGCCATGATGGTATAAAATCCGCGTCCCAAATTGTTCTCCTTACCTGCTTGTTCAATAACCTGAAAACCTGATGCTGGCTTTTCTGCTATGGGCTGTTTTAATACTGCAGCTTTATATCATGAAAATTGTACTGAGCGTATTCCGGCTTTCAAAGTTTCCAGATTCTATTTAGAAAGAAGCGGTTCCAGTGCAATATTGAGCCACCATATAAGTTGATGGAGAGAGTAGTTCATCGGCTAAACTTTGCAAGCATCCGGATAGCTTGAATTTTTAACTGAATATTGTGTGTCCGGGAATATCGGCGCGAATAGTTATGAGAGCCTCCAGGTTGAGGGGTGATTATCTTGTTTCGGAAGGTTTTTTATGGCGAGCTATGTTGGTGATGTTGCCATTGCATATGAGAGCGCATCGGGATCTGTATTTTTTGAGCAATATGCATCCGATATTACGAGGCGTGTAATTGAAAGACCGGTTTGTGATGTGCTTGAAGCACAGCAGGGACGGGAGCATGATATTGCGGATGTAAGCGTTTTATGCGCAGCTGATAATAACTCGGTCATCGATGGAATTAGGGAACGTGGTGAAGTGAATCTTGCTGATGTTGTCGAGACCCTGGCTAAAATATTTACCGGAGAGTATGGTTCGAATCCTGCACATTTCCCAATGTAGGCCATATTGTTTGAAATGGAGAAATTTTGAATCATCATATCTTGTTGTTTTTTCTATTGAATGAATCGAACAAAATTTTGCAATTTGCATATTTGCAAAAGGAGGAAAATAATGTGCATTAAGCTTTTTCTGATTGCTATGTTGAGTTTGAGTATTTCTTGCTTTGCTGAATCGGGGGGAGGTCAACCTCAATCGTTGTCAGTTACTAATCAGGCCGAGCCTGTTTCGACCGAAAATAGACAGCCGGCCCAGATTAAGGCAAAAAATAAAAAAACTGAATCACAGCCTTTACAAGAGATTGGCTTAGATAAAAAATCTTTAATGATCGATTATTGCAGGAAACATACCTGCTAATTTAATAACAATTATGATAGGAATTAACTCGTGAGAACTAAAATACTGGCAAATTTGGCTTCTATAATCTTTATAAGTTACGTAACCGTTGCAGTCTCTGCTTCACCTCACTGGTCTTATGAGGAAGAGCCTTACTGGGGAGCGATTGAAGATGCCTCCCAATCGATACCATTGCGTTATCCCTATGCAGAATGCGGTATTGGTAAACATCAGTCGCCGGTGGATCTGGCAGATACAAAGATTGTGAAATCCAGGCCTCTAAATAAACTTGCGGCACAGTATGGTACAGATACGCCATCTTTCTTCAATACAGGGCATGCCATACAAGTTAATACCTCCCGGAATTTTACGGGTGGATTAAAAGTCGGAAAGGAATTGTTGCCCCTGGTTCAACTACATTTCCATGAGCCTAGCGAACATGTTTTTGGGGACAAAAAATTTCCTGCGGAATTACATTTTGTACATATCAATAAGGATGGAAGAATTGCGGTACTGGCCGTGACCATCAATATCGGAAAAGAGAATGCGATGTTCCAGACTGTTCTGGATAATATGCCGTATGAAAGCGGTAAAGAGAATTCGACTTCCGGAGTTAAGTTCAAACTGGAAAAATTATTACCGTCAGGTGTGAATCCAGCTAATCTGAAATATTTAACGCTGGCTGGTTCATTGACGACCCCGCCTTGTAGCGAAGGCGTTCAATGGTATATTTTGACAAAATCAATCACGATTTCAGCAGCTCAATTAGAGCAAATGAAAACTTTCTACAGTAATAATGCCAGATCAGCACAGGATCTGAATGAAAGATCGATTCTTTCAAACCAGTAATCTGGTGAGCTGTAAATAATTCTTCCCTGGATTGCTCTAGCATCCGGGGAAGTTCCTTATTTGTTTAAACTTTTCTCGGTTCCATCACGTATTTTGGTTCTTACCTGTTTGGCGGGTTGTCAAATCGCAGATTAAGCATCAGTTTTTTGTGTGTGCCCGACACGGGTGGCATAGGGGGCAGGCACACTGACCGCCTCTATCCCGATAACTACGCACAGTTCTGCAAAATAATGTCTTTCAGAACGTTCAGTTTACCGTGGAAAAAATGTTCGGCACCGGGGATGATGGTCACAGGCAATGTTTGCGGTGTGGCCCAATCCAATATACTTTGCAGCGGCACGACGGTATCCTGATCCCCTTGGATGATCAGAATATGCTCAGCATAATCAATTACAGGCGGTGCTTGCAGGCGCTCAACAGCAGGCGCGACCAGTATCAGCTTGTGAGGCCGCAACTGCTGTGCAACATGTGCCTGGACGGCGCCGCCAAATGAAAATCCGGCCAGTATCAGTGGCAAGGGGGTTGATCCGGTGTCATAACGCTCCCGGATAGATTGCGTGACAGCAAGCACATCCTCGATTTCTCCTTTCCCTTCCGCATAACTGCCTTCACTTTCGCCTACCCCGCGAAAATTAAATTTCACCGTGATGTACTGCTGCTCGATGAATGCCCTGGCAAGAATATAGATGATCTTGTTATCCATACTGCCATGATAAAGCGGATGCGGGTGAGCCACGACTGCAATGCCATGCGGTACATCATCCGGCAGTATGACAACTGTCTCCAGCTTCCCGGCAGGGCCGGTGACAAAGAATCTTTGCTCATTTAGCATAAATACTGAATCCTGTGATGTAGATGAGTTGGTATGGCAAATAATTATAGGAGGCTGTTACTGAACATGGAAAAGGTACTTGCTTTGAAGAACTGAATTTATGTTACCTGAACTGCACGGAATTTTGAGGGGCTTCAATTTTAAATTCCGGTAAAAATGATCATCTGCTCATTTAATTCCTCTGTCGAATTAATAATTATGGCCTAGCTTCCTGTCCGGAATTGCTGAGTCACTACACATCTTCAGAAAGTACCTGGCCAGCAGAAGAATGTCTTCAGTGCGTTCCCGCAAGGGAGGCAAATGACAGATATAGCTGGCGATACGGTAATAAAGATCCGCGCGGAATTCGCCTTTTTAACCTGTGCCAAGAGATTGCGGTTGGTCGCGCAAACCAGACGGAATGACGTACGTTGCCAAGCATTGCCGCCAACTCGCTTGAAAGTATGTTCCTGAATGACGCGTAGCAGCTGAGTTTGTAGAGCGAAAGTCAACTCGCCTATTTCATCAAGGAACAATGCACCACCGTTTGCGAGTGCAAATATGCCATCCCGTGAGGATACCGCACCTGTGAACGTGCCCCGTTCATGCCCAAAAAATTCACTACCGGATCATTCCGGAACGATAGTGCTGCAATCCAGTATTACCAGATCACCTTTGTCGGGGCGAGCGTCCAGAGCGTGAAGCGTGAATGAGATTTGCCAGCAATTCCTTGCTGGTACCGCTTTCACCCGGGATCAGTACTGAAGAATTGGTAAAATGAGCTACTTCAACAACCTAGCGCAGAATTGCTTTCAGGGCTGAACTTTCTCCTACCAGCGTATTCTGTACAGCAGGTGAATTTACCATGCAATCTATTATTTCCCAGCGCTGCAGGCGGGTAATGATTTCGTAGGTGATTGCCCTGTACATGTCAAGATATCGCAGGCACCTGCTTCCAGAAGCCGCCAGATAGTATTTCCTGAAATGGCGCAATCGCAACAGAAAAGGGTCGGTATCTGCCCGCTATGACTAAGCTCACGTAACTGTTCACAAGTTTCCGATGTGATTTCCTTGCTGAAAACCACGCCAGGATGACCGGAAAGGTAATTATCATGATCCTGTATTTCGATTCCCTGTTCGATCAGGGAAACGGCAATATCGTGAACAACCTGTTTCTGATATCCGTTCATCCGGTGAACCCATACCTTCATGGTCATTTCAACCTCCTTCACTGGTATTTTCAAACGAAAAAGTAGTGTTTTAATGAAGTGAAAATTGAAGAGGGCGTGTGTCAGCCAGGCTCCCGATGGGCCATGATAAGGAAGGAGAATGAAAAACCTCTTTGTATCATTCTGATGGCTGTGATATTCATGGCTTTCCTTTTGACCGACTGCGGATAAATTTACAGAATAAGGGTTTTTTATCGGCTACAAGAACAGTTCTTCCTGGAAAAGATGGCTTTCTTCCATGAGTTCATCAGCTCGGGACAGGTTGCTGGCACGAACGCCGAGCAATCTCAGTTTTTGTTCGAGAGGAACGCGCCGAAGGCAGTTTCCAGCAGCCTTGCGAATGGTGACTACATCAGCGGTGGGGGTGCATAAAGTTTGATCGCGTGTGACGGTTTGGAAATTTTCATACCGCAGCTTGATGCCGATAGTTCGTCCGACATAGCCTTTGTGGTGCAAATCTTCTGCAATATGTGTGCATAATCCGGTAAAAATAGCGGATAGTTTTTCCCGATCCTGGTGTGCGTGCAAATCTCGTTCAAAGGTGGTTTCGCGGCTGATTGATTTAGGTTCCGAGCTGGTTACCACCATGCGATCGTCGTTGCCAAGTGCTGCTTGATGCAACTGCAGTGCGTAACGCTGACCAAAGTGAAGCTGAAGCAAGCCTGGCTCGGTATTGGCTAACTCTCCAATTTTATGGATACCCAGATTTGCGAGTTTCGCTTGCGTTTTGGGGCCAATACCATTGATTTTATGAACGGGCAAAGGCCAGATTCGATGCGGGATATCAGCATGTGTCAGGATAGTCAATCCATTCGGTTTTTCGAGATCAGAGCAGATTTTTGCCAGCAGTTTGTTGGGAGCTACTCCAGCCGAGCAGGATAACCCAGTGGTTTCGTATACCGCCTGTTTGATACGCAGTGCAAGTGGAGTTGTTTCATCGGGATGTTTGCTCAGGTCGATATAAATTTCATCGATACCACGATCTTCTATATGCGGGGTGATGTTAGCGACCGCATTTTTAAATAACTGCGAATAATGACGATAAGCATCGAAATCTGCTGGTAACAATATGGCGTTGGGTGCCAGTTTTGCAGCCTGCATAATTCCCATCGCTGAAAAAATACCGTATGCACGCGCTTCGTAAGTTGAAGTTGTTACTACACCACGACCGGAATATTCGCACAGCTTTGCATATAAACATGTTCCATTCTGTTGCATGATTGGTTGGTGGACTGATCGGCCACCAATGACGACAGGCAATCCTCGTAATTCCGGATAACGCAGCAGTTCTACCGATGCATAAAAAGCATCCATATCCAGATGAGCGATACGGCGATTTTTCATGTTCATGAAGCGAGAATGTTTTTGAGCAGACTCCAGTGTATAAAAAAGCTGTAATCACTGGCTGTGAAAATAATCGGGCTGGCCACCCAAGCTGTACTGGCGAAATTTAACGGTGTGGGATCAAATGCTATCGTGAGAGGAAGTTGTCTGGCGGTATTCATCTGTGGCTTGATGTATTTCCAGGTATCCGTATATTTGATGATACGATGCGTTTTGTCTTTACATCGATGTGGGTGCTGTAGTTGATAAAATTATTACCGTCTTATTCCATTTCTGAATTAAAACTAACTTTATCGGCTTCGCCTAGCCGTATTATTTATACTGTCTGCGGCTCGCCTTCGTGTCATTTTTGATTTGGGAATGGAATTAGCACCTGTTCAATATCTCACTGAAGGGCGCATTATGGCGTTGAAATTGAACTGCATCCCTTGATCGAGACCTTGAACAGGTTCTTACAAAAGTTGCAGAGTAATTCGAGCGGTTAGCCGAGTAGAGCTGAAGATATGAAAGTCGAGGATTTATTCGGATATTGATTGCGTGTATCGGGAATATTGCCTGATTAAATTACACTGGCTTCACCAGAGAATCTATACAATACAAGTTAATACCAAGTGTTATTTTTTGAGGAAAATACAATGGTGCCCAGAAGAGGACTCGAACCTCCACACCCGAAGGCACATGGACCTGAACCATGCGCGTCTACCAATTCCGCCATCTGGGCATTATTTTAATTATTGCTGTGTTGCTGCTTGGTTTTGTGAAAACCAGACTGGTATAAACAACACATGAAGACCGCAAATTCTATAGGAAACCTTCGATTTGTCAATCAAGAGAAAAAGAAACAAGAAAAATCAGCTTCGCGAGCTTGATCCTTTTTTGAAGCGTGAACAGACACGTTACGGGGTAGCGCTTCCCAGTCGTGAATTTATCCTGGAGGTATTGGATAAACAGGGAGTACCAATCAGCGAGCCCAAGTTGTTTGAGTTGCTGGATATTACTGCTGAAGAATCCGAATTTTTTCATCGCAGGCTGTCTGCGATGATACGTGACGGGCAGATTATCTGTAATCGCAAGGGTGATATTTGTGTAACAGACAAGCTGGAACTCGTAAAAGGAACCGTGCAAGGGCATAGTGATGGCTTCGGTTTTTTGATTCCGGATGATGGCGGCACTGATCTGTTCCTGACTCCAAAAGAGATGCATAAAGTGTTGCATGGTGATCGCGTAATCGCCAGGCTTACCAATGATGTGGATCGGCGGGGACGGCGGGAGTGCAGAATCGTCAGGGTGCTGGAGAGTGTTAATACGCACCTGGTTGGTAGGTTATATGAAGATCACGGTATTTTCTTTATCGTGGCTGAAGATAAACGTATTAACCAGGATATTCTGGTTCCAAAAGAAAACATCATGAATGCGCATGCCGGGCAAGTGGTGATGGCAAACATTATTCAACAGCCAGGACAACACGCTCAGCCTATTGGCCATATCGTTGAGATTCTGGGAGATTATGCAGCTCCAGGAATGGAAATTGAAATTGCATTGCGCAAATTTGATTTGCCCCATGAATTTTCGCCAGAAATCATTTCCGCCAAGTTCCCCAAGAAGGTTCTGAAGAAAGAGCTTGCCAAGCGGGAAGATATTCGCCATTTGCCGCTGGTAACAATAGACAGTGAAACAGCTAAAGATTTTGATGATGCCGTTTATTGTCGCCAGGAAGGCAAGGATTTCAGATTGTTTGTTGCCATCGCCGATGTCAGCCATTATGTGCGAGATCAGGATGCGCTGGATAAAGAAGCATTTGATCGCGGCAATTCAGTTTATTTCCCGAGACGAGTTATCCCAATGTTGCCGGAAGTGCTTTCAAATGGGTTATGCTCGCTTAATCCGGAGGTCGATCGGCTGTGTATGGTGTGTGAAATGCTGTGGACTGCCAAAGGAGAGTTGAGCGAATATCGTTTTTATCCGGCAGTGATGCTTTCTCATGCGCGCCTGACTTATAACATTGTTGCCGAGCTACTGGATCAGCCCAAAGGGAATACCGCAAAAGAGTATGCACCACTGCTGCCGCATGTTCAGTTGTTGTACCGGTTGTTCAAGGTGCTGCATAAATCCCGCAGAAAACGGGGAGCGATTGATTTTGAGACCATTGAAACAGAAATGGTTTTCAATAATCAGGGCAAGATCGAGAGAATATGCCCGGTAGAGCGTAATGATGCTCATCGCTTGATTGAGGAGTGCATGCTGGCGGCCAATGTGTGTGCTGCTGATTTTCTGGAAAAACACCAACAGCCCGTTTTATACCGGGTTCATGAAGGGCCGTCCGATGAAAAATTGGTAGCGTTGCGAGATTTTCTGAAAGAATTCGGTCTGCAGTTACGCGGCGGTGATGAGCCCAGTGCCAAGGATTATGCCAGGACACTTGACCATATCCGGGAACGGGCTGACGCACAATTGCTGCAAACAGTGATGCTAAGGTCTCTTAGTCAGGCGATGTACAGTCCGGATAATGCCGGGCACTTTGGTCTGTCCTATGACATGTATACCCATTTTACTTCACCCATCCGGCGTTACCCGGATCTGCTGGTGCATCGTGCCATCAAGGCAGTGCTTGCCGGTAAACACTATGACCCTGGTGACTGGCATGAGATTGGAAAACATTGTTCACAAACTGAGCGCCGTGCTGATGAAGCTACGCGGGAAGTTGAATCCTGGCTCAAGTGCTTTTATATGCAGGATAAAATTAATGATTGCTTTGATGGCGTTATCACCGGGGTAACTGCATTCGGGCTGTTTGTTACCCTGGATGCCATTTATGTTGAAGGTCTGGTTTATATCTCAGAATTGCCCAGTGATTATTTTCGGCATGATTCGGTCAAGCATGTATTACGTGGTGAGCGCAGCGGGATCAGTTTCCGGTTAGGTGACAGCTTGCGAGTAAAACTTGTCCGGGTCGATCTGGCCACTCGCAAGATAGATTTTGTCCTTGCAGACAATAACAATACACGCAAGAAATCAAGCAAATAATATTCTTTCTCCTCCTCTCCATTCTTCATAGCCACTATGCCCCATTCTCAATACATTTTTGGCTTCCATGCCATTACCAGCCGTTTGCGGCAGCATCCGGGTAGCATCAAGGAAATTTATCTGGATACCAATCGACAGGATCAGCGTGCACGTGATTTGATGAATTTGGCTGAAACCACTTCCTCGCGCCTGATTCTCTGTAATCAGGATCGACTTTGTAAAATGACCGGTACGACTCGTCACCAAGGTGTGGCAGCCCATGTGATGAAGTTGCAGCAGTACACTGCACTTGAAGATTTATTGGATGGACTGACCGAGCCAGCATTTCTGCTGGTGCTGGATGGTGTGAAGGATCCGCACAATCTGGGAGCGTGTTTGCGTGTTGCTGATGCGTTTGGTGTGCATGCGGTGATAGTCCCCAAGGATCGGGCAGTTGGTTTATCGGCAACGGTTCATAAAGTTGCCAGTGGTGCAGTGGATGCCGTACCCTTTTTTGCCGTGACCAATCTGGCCAGAACTTTGCGAGAACTGAAGGAGGAGGGTATCTGGATCGTTGGTACAACTGCTGATGCATCCGACACACTTGATTCAATTACGCTGACAAGACCTATTGCCTGGGTGCTGGGTGCCGAGGGCGAGGGGATGCGTCGCCTGACCCGGGAAACCTGCGATCAGCTTGTCAGTATCCCGATGAGCGGCAGTATCGAAAGTTTGAATGTATCAGTCAGTGCCGGTATATGCCTGTTTGAAACCTGTCGCCAGTATGTTCAAAAGACAGAAACCGGATTGAATTCACCTTCTACGAAAGAAGTTGTTTGAACCGAGGGAGTGGTGGTTTGAGGAATGGTAGCTGGAGATACGACCAGATTGTGGATGAGCCCAGTCCCTGTCAGGGTTGTTTCTCGGTTGGGTCAGTCACAAAACCAATACGTGCCAACCCTGCGGTGGCAGCAATACTCATGACCTTGGCTACCAATTCATAATGCGTGTCACGGTCAGCACGAATATGTAACTCGGTTTTATCGGATTGTGCAACCGCCTCGGCAAAGCGTGCAGGTAGCTGATCCAGCGTAACAGGTTCTCCGCCCCAGTAAAAACTGCCATCTGCATGTATGGCAAATTCGATATGCTCCGGCTGGGTTTGATTGGGGGTGCTAGATGCCTTGGGTAAATCAACCTTGACTGAGTGTGTCAGCAAGGGGGCTGTAATCATGAAAATAATCAGCAATACCAGCATTACGTCCACTAACGGTACTACGTTGATTTCAGTCATGGCCGTCTTGCTCTGATAACGGGTTGAATCACCGAAAGCCATTAGTGCCCCTCTCCGCTGATAACTTCTGCTGATAGATTAGCTGGTTCTGCTACCCGGGTATGCTGCGAGATGGTTGATGTTTCTTTCTGAGGTGTTTTTTGATTATTTTCTTCGCTGGACTTGCTGCCTGTTGTCATGATGGTGTAGAGGTCATGAGCGAAATCATCCAGTTGAGCCATCCACAGGCGGTTGCGGCGTATGAAGGCGTTGTAGGCCAGTACAGCAGGTATGGCAACCGCCAGGCCCAAGGCTGTCATGATCAATGCTTCACCCACCGGACCAGCCACTTTATCCAGCGTACCCTGACCGGAGAGGCCAATCTGGATCAGGGCATGATAAATGCCCCAGACTGTGCCGAACAATCCAATATAGGGTGCAGAAGAGCCTGCTGAAGCAATGATGGTGAGACCGTATTCAATACGGGCCGCTTCCTGATCCAGACTATTGCGCAGCGAACGGGTGAGTAGCTCGTTTGTACCACCGGCTGTTGCCAGTTTCTCCAGTCCGTGCTTTTGTGAATCTGCAGTGGCGGTCAATGCTGTTTTAGCCAACTGAACAAACGCATGTCTATCAGTCATCGCGCTAATCTCTGCTTTAAGCTGGGGTACAGAATCAATATGCCAGAAATGCTTGAGAAAAACTTTTGCGCGGCGAGAGGCAATCATATTGCTAATACTTTTGGTCACAATCAAGTACCAGCTTGCCACTGACAAGGCGAGCAGAAGTATCAGTACACTCATTCCAACAGGGTCAACCTGTGTCAGAAAATTAGAAAACCCCAATGTTTTTTCCATCTATTAACTTCCTTCGATGACAAAATTAAAAGGCTGCAGGGCAATTGCCGGTACTGCTTGTCCACCGCGCGTTGCCGGCCGGCAACGCCAGGTTTTGACAGCAGACAGAGCGGCATTGTCCAGTCTTGAATATCCGCTGCTTTCGACAACTTTGGCGCTGCTTATACGACCTGTTTCATCCAGTTTTACCTGGAGTAGCAGCTTACCTTCCTCACCCAGGCGACGGGATAGGGCAGGGTAGGCAGGGCTGGCTAGATCAGGGCAGGATACAGACAGTTCGGAAGACAGGGTAACCGGGCCTGCTGGCATCTGTGCAGGTTTGGCTGCAGCTACTGTTTCATTGACGATTTTCTTTTCCGGTTCTGGCTCTGGTTTGTGTTCTTCAATGGGTGGTTCGGGTACAATCTTTTCCTGCTGGGTAACAGCAGGTGCTTTGGCTACCAGATGGTGTTTAGGTTGGAGTTGTACTTTCCTGACTGGTGGCTTGGGCTTTATCTGAGGAGGCATGTGTTCTGCTTTCAGCTCCGCTTTGGGCGCTTCGGCAACTTCTTCCTGCTTTTCAGGTGGCGCAATGAATTGCGCGTAAAGCGTAATCGTTTCTGGAGCCGTGGCGCTGAAGCGATATTGCCACATGCCATAAAGTACGGCAGCATGTGCTGCGATCACTACCAGGAAGCTGATGAGAGATATACCGGTAAGAACCGGTTTATGATGTATTTTAGCCATACTGTGTATGTTTTTTTGTTGACGCGATTTTAGAGTTAACTGTTTGGAGTTACGAAAACTAAAACACCTAAGTTAGCCAAGCTGAACATGCTTATATATTGATTTAGGATGCTATCAGAATTGATAACGATTATCAATATCCTCATCGCCTTGTTTAAAAATTTTAGACCAGCCTAGTGCCGGTTGCAATGCGACATATTGTCGCAGGAGAAGGGTTAAATAAGGATAACGTCGTACTGTTCTTGCGTATAAGTAGTACCTACCTGCAGGCCTATGGGTTTGGCAATGAAATCACCCAGTTGGGCGAGGCTCTGGGATTCTTCATCCAGAAAGAGATCGATTACTTGTTGTGAGGCCAGAATACGATATTCTTTGGCGTTGAACTGCCGAGATTCCCGTAACAATTCACGCAGAATTTCATAGCAGATTGTTTGTGCTGTCCGGATTTCTCCGCGTCCCTGGCAAGTTGGGCAGGTTTCGCAAAGAATTTGCGCCAGGCTTTCACGTGTGCGTTTACGGGTCATCTCGATCAGCCCTAGCGCGGTGAAGTCGTTGACAGTCATTTTGGTTCGATCCTTTTGCAAGGCTTTATTAAATTCAGCCAGAACTGCAGCCCGGTGTTCTTCACGATCCATGTCGATAAAATCGATGATAATGATGCCGCCCAGATTACGCAATCGCAGTTGTCGTGCAATTACCTGGGCAGCTTCGAGGTTGGTTTTGAATATGGTGTCATCAAAATTTCGTACCCCGACAAAGCCGCCGGTGTTGACATCCATGGTGGTCAGCGCCTCGGTCTGGTCGATAATTACATATCCACCGGATTTCAGATCAACACGTCTGGCCAG
Source organism: Nitrosomonas eutropha (assembly GCF_900116685.1). GTDB lineage: Bacteria > Pseudomonadota > Gammaproteobacteria > Burkholderiales > Nitrosomonadaceae > Nitrosomonas > Nitrosomonas eutropha_A. The sequence goes on along the minus strand of NZ_FPBL01000003.1, from coordinate 24,262 downwards.
TGATTTTTCGATTTCCTGCTCAACCCCGTATAAATCGAATAATGGTCGCTCTCCGGTATAGTGACTGATTTTTTCCACATCACTCATCATGTATTCTTGGGCGAAGGTGGTCAGCTTCTGGTAAGTTTCGCGTGAATCTACCCGAACCCGGTAGGTATCGGCATTGACAAAATCGCGCAATACACGATGGCTCAGATCCAGATCCTGATAAAGCAGGGAAGGCGGAGAAATGGTTAATGATTTTTTCTGGATGTCCTGCCAGAGTTTGTGAAGATAATCGATATCAGCCTGTAATTCTGGTTCATCAGCGGTTTCGGCCATGGTTCGGATAATATAGCCGCCGGAAGAATCGGCTGGCAGAATGCTCTGTAATTTCTGGCGTAACGATTCGCGCTCATTGTTGTCTTCGATGCGCTGAGATACACCAATGTAGGATTCTTGCGGTAAATAGACCAGCAAACGTCCAGCAAGACTGACCTGGGTGGAGAGCCTGGCACCTTTCACGCCGATTGCATCTTTGACGACCTGTACGAGAATGTTGCTGCCCTCAGACAGGAGTTGCTCTATCGGCTTGTTGTGCTCGGTCTGGCCGGATTCATGGATATCTGCCACATGCAGGAAAGCTGCCCGTTCAAGACCAATATCAATAAAAGCTGACTGCATACCAGGCAACACACGGCTGACGCGCCCATTATAAATATTGCCTACGATGCCACGGCTGCTGGTGCGTTCAATGTGCAGCTCCTGTGTGATTCCTTGTTCTATGATGGCAACACGCGTTTCTTGCGGCGTGACATTAATGAGAATCTCGCTGCTCATATAAACTGGGATCCGATTATATTTGTACTTGTTCAGAAAATGGGGATTCCTGTTTCTTCCAGTAGCTGGGAGGTTTCAAATAGTGGCAATCCGACTACACCACTATAACTCCCGCTGATGTTGATAATGAAAGCAGCTGCTTTTCCCTGAATGGCGTAGGCGCCTGCTTTTTCATGTGGTTCACCGCTGGCTATATAGGTCCGGATTTCGTGCTGGCTGATATCCCGGAATCGAACCATTGTTGTTGATAAGCGCAGCCTAATCTGTCCCTGGAATGCCAGCCCGACTGCTGTATGCACCTGGTGTTCCTGCCCAGAGAGTGCGCGCAACATTTCCTCCGCATGCCCAGTATCTTTTGGCTTTCCCAGGATACGGCCATCCAGCACAACAATGGTATCTGCGGCCAGTACAGGTAAAACAGGCAGGCCCCGCTGTTTCAGACGTAGCCAGCCGGCTTCTGCTTTAGTATGGGTAATTCTGTAGACATAATCGGCTGGAGATTCTTCTGGAGCAGGTGTTTCATCCACGTCAACCGGGCGGGATAAGGTTTCCCGCATGAGCAATATGGTGTGCCTGATGCCAATCTGCTTGAGCAGATTGCGTCTGCGAGCGCTGCGTGATACCAGATAAATATAACTGCCAGCTGTAGTAATCATTCCCGGATCAAACCTTAAGGTATGTTTCCATAAGCAAATATTGTGCACCTGTAGCTGAAACTCTACAGCAGGATTGCAAATTATGCACGGTGGTAGGGGTGATTCCGGGTGATAGAAAATGCCCGGTAAAGTTGTTCTGCCAGTAATACTCTCGCCAGCCCGTGCGGTAATGTCATAGCAGAAAGCGCCAGCTTTTCGTGAGCTATTTGCTTAATATCCTGGTGCAATCCATCTGCTCCACCAATAATGAACGTTACGTCCCGGCCAGATTCCATCCAGTTGGTCATCAGTTCAGCCAGCCTGACAGTAGCGGTCTGCTTGCCTGATTCATCCAGAACAACAATATGACACCCAAGTGGTAAAGCGATACGGATACGTTCACTTTCGGCCTGCAATAGTTGTTCAGTCTTTTTGCCAACCCGTTTTTCCGGTTTTATTTCCACCAGCTGTATTTCAGCTTCTTTGGGCATGCGCTGGCTGTATTCTGCGTATCCTTTTTTAATCCAGTCCGGCATTTTGTTGCCAACTGCCAGGATATGGAACTTCATGATTCAGAATAATGAGCGTGCAAAATTTATAGGAATGAACTGGTTTAGGAAGTAGCCGTGTTATTTTGAAACCAATTGTTGCAGCCAGGAGTTAACCATATACAGTGGCATTTTCCTGTGGTGACTGCCAGGATGATTCTGCCCAGAGTCCTTCCAGATCATAGTAACTACGCATGGCGGGTTGCATGATATGAACAATGATATCGCCCAGGTCAACCAGCATCCATTCTCCTGTTTGTTCGCCTTCCATTCCGTAAACGATCCTTCCAGTTGCTTTTACCTTTTCTTGTACATGGCCTGCCAGTGCCTTGGTCTGACGTGTGGAATCGGCGCTGGCTATGACCATGGTGTTGAATAACGGAGTCAGCTTACTGACGTCTATTACACGGATATCGCTGGCCTTGAGGTCTTCCAGGGCCATTATGACTGTTTCAAGTTGTTCGTCAGGTAATTTCATTTTTCTCCGGCATAAAAATTATGCTTGTCAATATAGTCGAGTACCGCTTCGGGCAGCAGATAGCGTACACTTTTTCCTGAAGCAATGATGCTTCTAATCTTGGTGGATGAAATATCCAGTAAGGTTGTGGAGGTAGTAAAAATGCGGCCACAGTGCGAATTTTTTAACTCTTCGATCGTAGCTGCCTGGCGAGTCTGGCAAGCAGCTTTCAATTCATCGGGCAGATCGGATAAATTGTTGATCAGAGCTGATCCGGGTCGATTGACAATAACAAGATGACACAATTCAAATAATTCACACCAACGGTACCAGTGTGGCAGCCTGATAAAGGCGTCGACCCCAATAATGAAACAAAGTGCAATATGCTTGCCTGCTTTGTATTTCGCTTGGTATTCCTGTCGGATTTCTTGCAGTGATTCAACGCTGTAGGTTTCACCAGAGCGCCTGATTTCACGATCATCCACTGAAAACATAGCATTTCCACGAATGGCTGCATGCAGCATGGTAACGCGATGTGCTCCGGTTACAACGGGGGTGTCGCGCAATCGGGGCTGGCCTGCTGGTAAAAAGAACAGGTGGTTTAGTCGTAAAATCTCTGTCAATTCTTCGGCTATTCTCAGATGCCCATAATGAATGGGATCAAACGTTCCGCCATAAATTCCGATGAGTGAGTATGCTGTTGCTTCGGCCATTTGCCGGTAAATAGGTAATCGGGCACTGCGATGCCCGGTTGGTCGCGTAACTCAGAATAGTGCAAGTCGCATATCGGTCAGGATGCTGGCCAGGTGTGCAGTGAAACGTGCGGCTGCTGCACCATCAACCACCCGGTGGTCATAGGATAGTGAGAGCGGGAGCATTAAGCGCGGAACAAATTTTTCATTCTGATAAACCGGTTGCAGACTTGCACGGGAAATTCCCAGAATGGCAACTTCCGGTGCATTGATAATGGGTGTGAATCCAGTTCCACCGATACCTCCCAGGCTTGATATGGTAAAGCTTGCCCCTTGCATGTCATTGGGCATTAATTTTCCTTCACGAGCAAGTGAGGATAACCTGGCAAGTTCTTTGGCGATACTGATTACTCCCTTCTGGTCAGCGTCCCGAATAACTGGAACCACCAGTCCGTTAGGCGTATCAACCGCAAACCCCAAATGATAATAATGCTTGATGATGAGTTGACTCTCCGCTGTGCTGTTGTCCAGAGAGGCATTAAATTCTGGAAATTTTTTCAGAGCCGCTGTAACTGCCTTGATAAGAAAAGCTAGTATGGTCAGTTTGGTACCGTCATTTTTCCGGGTTTCGTTATGCGTTTTTCTGAGTGCTTCCAGGTCGGTAATATCTGCTTCATCAAATTGTGTGACATGCGGAATCATGGCCCAGTTACGATGAAGATTAGCGCCTGAAATTTGCCGGATACGCGATAGTGATTTCAGTTCGATTGGCCCGAATTTTGCAAAATCTACGTGTGGCCAGGGCAGCAGGTTGAGTGAGCTTCCGGTACTATGCTCACCAGCCAGTACCTGTTTCACGAAAGCCTGTACATCTTCCTTGAGAATACGCAACTTAGGGCCGGTTCCAACCACTCTGTTCAGATCTACTCCCAATTCCCGGGAAAATCGTCTGACCGAGGGGCTTGCGTGAGGTATTATCTTGCCATGCTGTCCGACTTCCTGATCAAGTTTCGGTAATAAAGACGGAGGGGCCACTGGTTTTGCTGCTGTGGTAGATGCAGATTTGACCACTGGTGTGGCTTCAGGCTGATTTAATTTGGCCATCCCTGTTTGTACAGGTTGTGGCTCGGATGGAGATCCAGATGGCTGGGATTCAGGTGTCTTTTCCTCATCTTTTGCGACAGATATTACTTCCATGGTCAGGATTTCTGAATCCTTGGAGACCTTGGCGCCTATCTGGAGTATGATTTCCCTAATCGTTCCAGAGTAGGGCGAAGGCACTTCAACCGTAGCCTTATCCGATTCCAGCACAATCAAAGGATCTTCAGCCTGTACGTTATCGCCAGGCTTGACCATAATTTCGATGACCGGAATATCTTCAAAACTCCCGATATCCGGGACCAGAACTTTCTTGACTTCAGCCACTTGTACTCCTTGATTCTCGCTGCTATAAATATCGTCAGGATGAGACAGAATTATTCCATCAGCTGTAAACGGATCTAGACTTTGATCGGCTCAGGTTTTTCCGGATCAATTGCAAAGGCCTGGATCGCTTTGGTCACTTCTGATGCTGGAATTTTTCCTTCATCTGCCAATGCCTTAAGCGCTGCGACCACGACATAATGGCGATCCACTTCAAAGAAGTGCCTCAGTTTTTCGCGTGTATCCGAACGACCGAATCCATCTGTGCCCAGTACACGGTAGCGGTTCGGGATGAACTCCCGGATCTGGTCGGCAACAATCTTCATGTAATCGGTCGAGGCAATAACTGGCCCTTTACGATCTTTCAGGCAGATTTCCACATGCGACAGCCTGGCTGGCTCGTCAGGATGGAGCAGATTCCAGCGCGATACGCTCAGTGCTTCCCTCCGTAACTGATTGAAGCTGGTAACACTCCAGATGTCTGCCGAGACTTTGTAATCTTTTTCCAGAATATCTGCCGCAGCGATTACTTCTCGTAAAATTGTTCCTGAACCCAGCAATTGCACGTGCAGCTTGTTTTTCTTGCTTCCATCGCGAAGCAGATACATCCCCTGCAAAATATTTTGCTCGGCACCTTCGGGCATCTCTGGATGCGAGTAATTTTCGTTCATTACAGTGATGTAGTAATAGACATCTTCCTGTTCCTGGTACATACGGCGCAGGCCATCCTGAATGATAACGGTAAGCTCGTAAGCGAAAGCAGGGTCATAGGATATGCAGTTTGGGATGGTGGAAGCAGCCAAGTGGCTGTGGCCATCCGCATGCTGCAATCCCTCACCATTCAGCGTGGTACGACCGGCAGTGCCGCCCAGCAGGAAGCCACGACAGCGCATATCGCCGGCCGCCCAGGCAAGATCGCCCACGCGCTGGAAACCGAACATCGAATAGAAAATATAGAACGGGATCATTTGCACGTTGTGTGTGCTGTAGGCAGTGGCTGCCGCCATCCACGATGCCATTGCCCCTGCTTCATTGATTCCTTCCTGCAGTATTTGTCCGTTCCTGTCTTCCTTGTAATACATCAACTGATCAGCATCTTCCGGGGTGTAGAGCTGCCCTACGGATGACCAGATACCCAGCTGCCGGAACATGCCTTCCATGCCGAATGTACGTGATTCATCTGCAACGATAGGTACTACATGCTTGCCGATATTCTTGTCTTTTACCAAGATATTGAGTATGCGCACAAATGCCATTGTCGTTGATGTCTCGCGCCCTTCACCACTGGCTTTGAGCAATGCCTCAAACGCAGATAATGGTGGAATCTGTAATGCTTCAGCTTTACGGCGGCGGTGATGAATAAAGCCTCCCATTGCTTGCTGCCGCTCACGCATGTAGTTGTATTCAGGCGAGCCTTCTTCGAATTTTAGATAAGGTATCTCGTCAATTTTGTCATCTGGCACCGGCAGCCCAAAACGATCCCGAAATGCTTTTAACGAGATCGTGCCCATTTTTTTCTGCTGGTGAGTAATGTTTTGTGCCTCCCCGGCTTCACCCATACCGTAACCTTTGATTGTCTTGGTCAGTATCACGGTTGGTTGGCCGGTGTGTTTCATTGCTGCACTGTAGGCAGCGTAAACCTTGTGAGGATCATGCCCTCCCCGGTTTAGTCGCCAGATATCATCATCAGACATGCTGGCAACCATCTCCAGCAGTTCCGGATATTTGCCGAAGAAATGCTGGCGCACATAAGCGCCGTCACGTGATTTGAAAGTCTGATATTCGCCATCAACACATTCCATCATGCGCTGTTGCAGTAATCCCTTGGTATCTTTTGCCAGTAAGGGGTCCCAGTAAGAGCCCCAGATGACCTTGATCACATTCCAGCCAGCACCACGGAAGGTACTTTCCAGTTCCTGGATGATTTTGCCGTTTCCTCGTACTGGCCCATCAAGGCGCTGCAGATTACAGTTGATGACGAAAATCAGGTTATCAAGTTTTTCACGAACACCTAGGGAAATTGCACCCAGAGATTCTGGTTCATCTACTTCACCATCACCCATGAAAGCCCAGACTTTACGACCATCGGTTTTAGCAAGGCCGCGTGCGCCAAGGTATTTCATGAAACGTGCCTGATAGATCGCCATGAGCGGCCCTAGGCCCATCGAGACAGTAGGGAATTGCCAAAAATCCGGCATAAGCCATGGATGAGGATAGGAGGGAAGGCTATTGTTGCTGTCATCCACTTCCTGGCGGAAGTTATCCATTTGCTCGCGAGTCAGTTCATCTAGCAGGAAGGCGCGTGCGTAAATGCCGGGAGAGGAGTGACCTTGTACATAAATTAGATCGCCGCTTTGCTGCTCACTGGCAGCGCGCCAGAAATGGTTATAGCCGACATCATAGAGTGTGGCTGCCGAGGCAAAGCTTGCAATATGGCCGCCAACGTTAGTGTGTCGATTGGCGCGTAATACCATTGCCGCTGCATTCCAGCGAATGTAGGAGCGAATGCGATGCTCCAGCGCATGGTTACCGGGTGAACGCTCTTCCCTGCCGGGTGGAATGGTATTAATGTAAGCAGTGTTGGCGCTGTAGGGCAGGTAGGCGCCGGAGCGACGTGCTTTCTCTACCAGTTTTTCCAGCAGAAAATGAGCGCGTTCGGTACCTTCGTTAATCAGTACCGTTTCCAAAGCTTCCAGCCATTCTTGTGTTTCCTGGGGATCGATATCCAGTGGATCCATATTCGGGTCTGCTCCCTGTTTACAAGTCTACAAGTTCAAAATTATTGCACAGAGCCGCACCGGGCTTCTGTCTGAGCTTTTACTTTCGCGCGTTCTGCGGCTTCAATCGTATTATTCATCAGCATTGTGATGGTCATCGGTCCTACGCCACCGGGAACCGGTGTGATATATCCTGCTTTTTCTTTTACGCCTGAAAACTCGACATCACCACAAAGTCGTCCATTCACTAAGCGATTAATGCCTACATCGATTACAGTTGCGCCTGTTCTGATCATATCGCTTGTCAGTAAATTTGCTTTTCCCGTGGCCATTACGATGATGTCAGCGCTCCGGGTGTGGTTGGCCAGTTCTCGGGTTTGTGAGGTGCAAATTGTGACAGTTGCGCCCTGTTCCAGCAGCATGAGCGCCATCGGTTTTCCGACAATATTGCTGCGCCCGACAACAACCACGTGTTGCCCCTGAAGTGGGATGTCATATTCTGCCAGCATTTTCATGACACCAAAGGGAGTGCACGGACGAAACAAGGCATGTCCTGTTGCCAATGCGCCCACATTGCAGGGGTGAAATCCGTCTACATCCTTTTCAATTGCTATGGCGGCAATGACTTCATTCATCTGGATATGGCCGGGTAAAGGCAATTGCACCAGAATACCGTGAATTTCAGGATTGACGTTCAAATCCCGTATCTGCCGCAATATAGTTTTCTGGGGAGTATCAGCAGAGAAATTAAAAATTTCGGAATGGATGCCCAATTCTTCGCAGGTTCTTGCCTTGTTGCGAACATATACGGAAGATGCTGGATTGTCTCCTGCCAAAATAACTGCCAGGCCAGGTTGCATCCATGTTTCCAAGAGGATTTGGACGCGTTGTTTCAGTTCTTCGCGTAGCTTGCTTGCGATAAAATTACCGCTGATAATCGTTGCACTCATAAAATTCAGGAGGTGTCGAATAGTGCAGATAAATAGCCTGCTTAAATCAGCAAGGCTGATTTAGGAAATTTTCGCCACAATGTTTTTATCCTGGCAGAAAAATTTTTTATATGCCTCTGGTCTTCCCCGGAGACTGCTTAATCAAAGGGGTGGAGTTTTGGGGCGATTGCCTCTTTTTGTTTTGTAACGGTAAATCAAGAGACCAATTAGAAACACGGGTGTCATGAATAGGAATGCCGTTAGTAACCCGATCGCCAGAATGGTGACATTATCACTTTCCGGAAGATAGATTGTTACGAACCATACACCAGCCATAGCAAAGAGCAAACCACCCAGTAACAAAATGATTTTTCCCTGATCATAGGAGCGCCAGAGTCCTTTTGATACTCTGGTCTCGCCAACATAGTGATCGAAGACCTCAGCTAGACTATGATCGCCGGGTTTTGATTCATAGCCCAATGCGAGTGCCAGTGCTTCATCACCATCCTCCAGCACAGACATTTTTTTGACGAATGCAGCTTGCTTTTTGGCACGGTTGGGTTTGACACCATCCTTGACCATCATATGGCACAGCGCTTGAAATGCCTTTTCTTGTGCATCTGCCGTGGTTGCTTCGTATTGATCATAAAACTGCTGCATGACACCGACGAGATAAAGCTGAATAGTCAAATCCTTGAATTGCGGTGCAAAATCATATTTTTTGTCTTTAACAAGTGGCAGTTGCTCTGCCAAAACTTCTTTTGTGTGCTTGATGCAGGCATCAAGTATCTCTTCCCCGAATTTTTCTTCTGTATTTTCCATTGTGAGCCGATCAGGATTTTCATCCTTTGCGATAACAGTTTTAATTTCTCATTATATACTGGCTGGATAACACATGAAATCTACAAATCCTGAAAAATAAGCCCGAGGAAGGTTCAAGCAAATGAAGAGCCTTTGCCAAGGCTCTTCTGGCAGGTTCCCGGATTCAATCTGTCTATCAAAACACGCAAACAAGTTTGCAGGCAAGCCGCTATAATGCGGACTTACCGAAATACTTTCCTGTCATGGCTACAACGATTCCCTTCGATTTTAGATCCCATTGTATACAGCTGCTTGCCCAGGCAGCGAAACAAGTTCTTCCAGACGAAACAGAGATACAAATCGAGTTGCAGCGCCCTAAACTGGTGGATCATGGCGATTATTCCAGTAATCTAGCCATGAAACTGGCCAAGCGTTTGCGTCGGAATCCGCTTGAGCTGTCAAAGGTGCTGATTGAAGCCTTGCCGGATTCTCCTTATGTGGGGAAAGTGATTGTTGCCGGTGGCGGGTTTATCAACTTTTTTTTGAAGAAAACAGCGAAACAGCAATTTTTACTTGCAGTGCTGCAGGCGGGTGATTCATTCGGGCATAATAAACTGGGGGCAGGAAAGACCATCCAGATCGAGTTTGTATCCGCTAACCCAACCGGACCGTTGCATGTTGGCCATGGTCGTGGGGCAGCGTTTGGTGCCAGCCTGGCCAATATTATGGCTGCAGCCGGATATGCTGTTACACGCGAGTTTTATGTTAACGATGCCGGTCGCCAAATGGATATTCTGGCTTTGTCAACATGGTTGCGTTACCTTGGTTGGTGCGGTATCTCTCTCCCGTTTCCCGGCAATGCTTATCAAGGGCAATATGTTGTTGATATGGCGCTGGAAATACATAGGACACATGGCGATCGCTATGCTCATTACTCTGATTCTCCGACGCAACAGCTGGCTGAAATCAATGCTAAAGCAGCCACTGACGGGGAAGACGAATACTTGGACAATCTTATCACCGCAGCAAAATCCATTCTTGGTGAGGATTATGCCTATCTCCACAATTTTGTTCTGACGGAACAGTTGAATGATTGCCGAAATGACTTGATGGAATTCGGTGTTGAGTTTGAAAACTGGTTTTCAGAACAATCATTGTTCGATAGCGGGTTGGTGGCGCGTGCTGTACAGCTGCTGGATGATAAAAAGCTACTGTATCGTCAGGATGGTGCGCTCTGGTTCCAGTCTACCGGATTTGGTGATGAGAAAGATCGGGTGGTGCAACGGGAAAATGGCCAGTATACATACTTTGCATCCGATATCGCTTACCACCTCAGCAAATATGAACGTGGTTTTGATTACATGCTGAATATTTGGGGTGCGGATCATCATGGCTATATTTCCCGGGTAAAAGGCGCTATTGAAGCACTGTCTCTTGATTCGGATAAGCTTGAAATAGCGCTGGTTCAGTTTGCTGTCCTGTATCGGGATGGTAATAAAATTTCCATGTCCACCCGGTCAGGAGAATTTGTTACATTAAGACAATTACGCCAGGAAGTGGGTAATGATGCAGCCCGTTTTTTTTATGTGTTGCGTAAAAGTGATCAGCATCTGGACTTTGATCTTGATCTGGCCAAATCACAAAGTAACGATAATCCTGTCTACTATGTGCAATATGCGCATGCTCGTATCTGCAGCGTACTTGAGCAGTGGGGGGGGGCAGTAGATATACTCGGTAGGGCAGAAACGAAATTGCTGACTGATCCAGCTGAGTTAGTGCTTCTACAGAGAATGATTGATTTTCCGGATACTATCGAAGCAGCAGCAAAGGAACGAGCCCCTCATCTTATTGCATTTTTTCTGCGAGAATTGGCAGGAGAGTTTCATAGTTACTACAACTCGACGCGTTTCCTCGTCCCAGATGAGACGCTTAAAATAGCGAGATTGGCGCTGATTTCAGCCGTTTGTCAGGTGTTATCAAAAGGATTATCGTTGCTGGGGGTAACTTCGCCCCACGAGATGTAGCTGAATGGAATACGGAAAGATTGATGAGTCGGGATTATAAATCCAGAAATTCGGTAAAAACACGAAAGAACGGTGGTTCTTTATGGCTTGGTTTGTTTGTTGGCTATACCTTGGGCTTGGTAAGCGCTATCGGGGTGTGGCTATACATTAGCCAGGCTCCCAGTCCATTCCTTACTCAGGGGAAAGAGGCTCAGAGCCAGTCATCGGGGAAATCCGCACGGCAATCGTCACCGCCGTTATCAGCAGAGAAAAAGATTCTGCCCCATACAAACCAGGCGGAAACGAGTGGATCCCGTTTTGATTTCTATAAAATCTTGCCCGGGATTGAGGAGCCTCCAGCCGAGGATACGTTTGATCTTGCGCCTCTGCCGCCAACTGCTACGGCAATCAAGAAAACTCCGGAGAAAATACCTGAGAAAACTGCTGTGACCAAGGATCAGTATTACTTGCAGGCGGGCTCCTTCAGAAATTCTGGGGATGCTGAAAGAATGAAGGCTGAACTTGCTATGCTGGGTATTGTTGCTTCGGTTCAGATCGGAAAGTCTGATGGTAATGTGCTTGTACACCGTGTACGTGTCGGCCCATTTATTAAAATGGAAGAGCTTGACCGGGTTCGTGCCTCACTACAATCAAATGGGATGACGACAAGTCTTGTTCGTGCAGCGGGTAACAACTAGGCACTGCAATAACAAAAATCTCCGGCTGATATCGTTGTGTTGTTTAAAATAAACTGACTTACTTGTATTCCGTGAATATTCTTTCTGCCACTTTGAAAACGAGGAAAATTGGATGAACGTAAGAAAAATTATCTGCTTTCTCTTGAGTTTTGTCGTTGTAAACCTGGCAGGAATTCTAACTGTTCATGCGGAAATCGTTGAAGGTAAGGATTACAAGGTACTTTCAACGCCCCAGCTGACGGAAAACGAATCACAACACATCGAAGTTATCGAATTCTTCTGGTATGGCTGTCCTCATTGCAGTGATCTGAATCCCTATCTCGGCCGCTGGCTGGAGAGCAAGCCGGCTGATGTTGAATTCCAGTATATTCCAGCAATTTTCCGCAATAACTGGGCACCCGCAGCCAGGCTTTTTTATGCAATAGAAAGTCTGGGTCTTGGTGAGATACTTCATGACAAGATCTATCATGCCGTCCATCGTGAAAAAATAGATTTGTCAAAAGAGGAGACGCTGTTTAACTGGATTGAGCAGCAGGGGGTTGAGCGTGATAAGTTCATTAGTGCTTACAATTCATTTACTGTGCAGAATCAGGCAAGCAGAGCTGCCCAAATAACACGACAATACCAGCTTACTGGTGTGCCAGCTCTGGTGATTGACGGCAAATATTTGACCAGCGGGAAAGCAGGCGGTCTTCCACAAGATACAATTTCGGTTCTCAATCAGCTGATTGAAAAGGTTCGTGAAGAAAGGAAAATCCAGCAGTAATACTGGCCTTTATTCCCAGGATGGAGGTGAGATTCCGTAAAGAATCGCAAACTGGATTGCTTTTTCCTCAAAAGCTTTTCTGTTGTCTTGGAGGCGTTCATAGGCAAACAACACGTCCCATATCGCGCGTGTTCCGGTGCTTGCCTCTGCTTTGTTTTGCAGACAGTCGATAAAGTGATCTATCTGTTTCAGCTCAAGTTTGATACTTTCCTGAGTCATGGAGGAAAAAAGTCTTGCAAGCTTTCTGAGACCGTTGTTATCAATTTCCTGTACGTTGGAAAAATCAAGCAATATGTCGCCAGGAGAACTGCGGCTACGCTGGATAATCATGCCGACAGGCAATGTTTCTGCAGTAATTTTCTTCGGAATCTCAAATATAATTGGATTACTGGCTGCTTCTTTATTAAACCATTGGGTGTATTTTTGTTTCAAATTAGCAGATAGAGATACGCCCGTTATATTTTTATATAGTCTTTCTATTTTAGCCAAGTCATTTACCTGGTCGGTTGCCAGATAAAACATCGCCAGTAATTGCCATCCCGCCACATCTTCTACTTGTTCGTTCTCCAGTAGTGATTCAAGCACTTGCATTTTTATTTGTGTTTCATTAACTATTCGCCGAATCTCCTCGACAGGATCGGGGGGGATTGCTCCAGGTGAGGTGAAATCAAGCAGCAGGTTATTAGCACTCATTTTTATAGAGTAATTAATTTATTGGTTTCTAATGCGGCCCATTTTGACTATCTCGCCGATATGCTTCAGTCTGCGGAAAATTTGCGCAAGATGTTGACGGTCCCTAGCCTGTAGGATAAAGCGCATTGTGGTGTAATCTTTGTCATTTTCCAACGTTATATCGTCAATATTTGAATCCGCTTTAGCAATCTCTGCGGTTACTCTGGCTAATACCCCACTTTTATTTACTACTGTCATGAATATATTGATCGGAAAGGTTCTGTCGATATTTATCCCCCAGACAACATCCAGCTGATTGTCTATATTTTTGTGATCTTTGATCCTGATTACTGCAGAGCAATCCTGTGTATGAATTACCAACCCCTGATCTTTTTTAATCAATCCGACGATGCCATCACCGGGTATAGGGTAGCAGCATCGTGCGAATTTGACTGCCATTCCCTCGGTTCCAAGTATGGTGATAGAGTTGTTGCCATCAATATTTGATACAGATTCACCTGACGGGGTGGCGAGACGTTTGGCTATAACTGCGGCAAGCTGTTTCCCCAGGGCAATATCTGCCAAAAGTGCTTCCCTGGATTTAACCCCGCTCTCTCTTGCCAGCTTTTCCCATTGTGATGGCTCGATAGTCTCCGAGTTCGTACCAAAGGAATGCAATGCCTGATTCAACAGGCGTTCTCCAAGCCTGACTGATTCATTGTATTGAATGGTTCTCAGAAAATAACGGATACTGGAGCGTGCTCTGCCAGTTGCAACATAGGATAGCCAGACAGGATTTGGTTTGGCTGCGGGTGCAGTAATAATTTCCACACGGTCTCCGCTTCTTAGGCGGGTGCGAAGTGGTGTGATTTCGCCGTTGATTCTGGCGGCTACGCAGCAATTTCCAATATCGGTATGCACAGCATAAGCAAAATCTACTATGGTGGCGCCTCGTGGTAACGTTAATATCTTACCTTGCGGAGTAAAAACATATATTTCTCCTGGGAATAGATCAATTTTGAGATGCTCCAGAAATTCCAGCGAATCGGATGAGTCATTCAAGGTCTCCAGTAAGCCTTTCATCCACTGATTGGCTTTCATGTACAAATCATCCATTGCAGTGTCACTACCCTTGTTCTTGTAAAGCCAGTGTGAAGCAACTCCAGCCTCAGCGATATGGTGCATTTCGTGGGTGCGGATCTGGATTTCTATCGGCAATCCATAAGGTCCAAGCAATGTGCTGTGTAATGATTGATAGCCGTTTGGTTTGGGGATGGCGATGTAATCTTTGAACTTTCCAGGGATAGGTTTGTACAGGCTATGGAGAGCTCCAAGCGCCACGTAGCAAGATGAAACGTCTTTAACAACTACCCGAAAACCATAAATATCCAGTACATCCGAGAAACGAAGATGTTTCTCCACCATTTTCTTGTAGATGCTGTACAAATGTTTTTCGCGGCCGGTTACCATGGCATTCAGCGCAGCTTCCCGTAAGCGCTGTTTGGTTGCTTCCAGGATTTTTCCAACCACCTCCCGGCGATTGCCTCTTGCTGCTTTGATTGCCTTGAGCAGAACCTTGTAGCGGGTTGGATAAGAAAAACAAAACCCCAGCTCCTGTAGTTCCTGATAGATATTTTCCAGGCCGAGGCGATGTGCAATCGGTGCGTAGATCTCCAGCGTTTCTCGTGCAATGCGGTGCTGTTTCTCTTGTGGCATTACTTCAAGTGTGCGCATGTTGTGCAGACGATCGGCCAGCTTGATCAGTATGACTCGTATATCTTGTGCCATGGCCAGCAGCATTTTGCGGAAATTTTCCACTTGCATATCTGCTTGAGTCTGGAACCTGATCCGATCGAGCTTGGAAACGCCATCTACAAGCTCGGCTACGGAAGAGCCAAATCGTTTGCTGATTTCTTCCTTCAGGATACCGGTATCCTCTACCACGTCGTGCAGCAGAGCAGCAGCGAGTGTTATCGTATCCAGGTGGAGTTCACCCAGTATTCTGGCGACTGCAACAGGATGAGAAATATAGGGTTCACCAGATTTTCTGAATTGGCCGGAGTGTGCTTTCTGACTGAAGAAATAAGCATTCTTAAGTAAGAGCATATCTTCAGGCTTGAGATATTGAGATACCTCGTCAAAAAGCAGCTCCGCTTTTGATGCAACAACAGCGGAGTCATTTAAGTCATGCAAAATAGGTTCTGACATGAAATTTTAAAATTTTTATGTATGAAATGATTTTTGTTAGCCGTAAACTGCTACTGCTTTACTGTGAGCTCTGTCTATTCTCGGCTATATCAGCCGTGCATTAAGTACTACCAAGTGCTAATTACATCAAATGCGAGGAATTTTTACATGAGTTAGTAGCCATAATCTTAATTCTTAACATGCTCTTTATAAAAACGCTGTTAATTTAACTGCTTGGG
The DNA here is from genome assembly GCF_900116685.1 of Nitrosomonas eutropha. Classification (GTDB taxonomy): domain Bacteria; phylum Pseudomonadota; class Gammaproteobacteria; order Burkholderiales; family Nitrosomonadaceae; genus Nitrosomonas; species Nitrosomonas eutropha_A. The sequence goes on along the minus strand of NZ_FPBL01000003.1, from coordinate 8,677 downwards.
GAAATTCTAGTATTTTTCTCGTATTTAATGCAAATAGAGCTTTTTTGATTGGATCGAAAATAAATAGATCCCCAGAGCTTGTCAAAATACAGGTTGTTGAGGAAGACGTGATCAGGATATACCCGAGATGAGCTGGTTAAGTTTTAACTCTTGATTTTTTTGTTATGACAGAGAATCTGGTATTGGTTGCTGTGTAAGGTAATTTCAGTATAATTGCGTTCTTGCCGCAACTAAAGCCGGGATGGCGGAATTGGTAGACGCACGGGACTCAAAATCCCGCGAAGGCGACTTCATGGGGGTTCGATTCCCCCTCCCGGCACCACATTATTCTTAAGGCAATTGTTCGTTGCATCTATCTTGCTGAATTTATTGGTTCTGCGGAACTCTGGTAGAAGAGGATTGCCTGCGATAAATACTCCTATACACTCGACTACTCTCTGATTTAAAACAGCCAGTCTTCCATTTGATCCGTAAAACCAGGATCCTGGAAAGAATAATCTGTTTCCGGCGGAAGCTGCTCCTGAAAAAAGTATTCGTTGAGTGTCCCAAATTGATCCCTCAAGCCTGTTTCTGGATTAATCTTGGCCATAACAATACCTTGTGGGGGAGATATTTTTGTGGCAGGTATTGATTTAAGTGCGCTGGCCATATAGTTGATCCAGATAGGTAAAGCTGCCTGCCCCCCGGTTTCTCTGTTTCCCATGGATTTGGGATCATCAAAGCCCAGCCAGGCAACTGCCACCAGATCTTTCTGGTAACCGCAGAACCAGGCATCGAAGGCATTGCTGGTAGTTCCCGTTTTCCCGGCAATATCATTGCGGCCAAGTACTCTTGCCCGGGCGGCAGTTCCTCTTTGGACGACATCCTGCATCATGTTTGTCATCAGGAATGCATTGCGTGGATCTATAACCTGTTTGGCGTTCTGGCTTGCAGTGGTGTGGCGTGTCTGCTCAATAATTTTTCCGTGCTCATCTTCAATTCGTTCAATGAAGTAGGGGGGGATATGGTATCCCCCATTGGCGAAAGTAGCATAGCCAACGGCCATTTGCATCGGAGTGACTGATCCAGCGCCAAGTGCCATGGGAAGAACTGCTGGATGATGTTTTTTATCGAAGCCGAAGCGTGTAATGTAATCCTGTGCGTAGGATAGCCCAATCGCCTGAAGAATACGGATGGATGCAAGATTTTTCGAATGAGTTAATGCCGTGCGCATTCTGATCGGGCCGCTGAACTTGCCGTCATAATTCTTGGGTTCCCAAGCCTTGCCACCAGTCTGATCAGGCCCTAGATACAGTGGGGCATCATTAATAATAGTGGCCGGAGTAAACCCTTTTTCAAGTGCAGCGGAATAAATGAACGGTTTGAAACTTGATCCAGGTTGACGCCAGGCTTGGGTAGCATGATTGAATTTGTTGAGATTATAGTCAAACCCGCCTACTAATGCGCGAATAGCACCATTGTTTGGGTCTATTGCGATCAGAGCAGCCTCTATTTCGGGTAATTGAGTAATTTGCCAGCTGTTTTTTTCTGCCTTTTTTACTCGAATCAGAGCACCGGGACGTATTCGCCTTTCGGTAACCCGGGGATCTTTACCAAGGTATTTGCTGACTACTTTCAGGCTATCCCCAGTAATCCGGATTGTTTCCCCGTTCTTGAGGGAGGCTTCAACAGTACCAGGTGTCACGGACAGGACAACAGCCGCCAGGATATCATCACTGTTGCTGATATTCTGCATAGTGTCCTGCAGTGCTTCATGATCTTTAAGATCTTTTGGCAGTTTCAGGAATGCTTCCGGGCCACGATAACCATGTCTGGTGTCATATTCTATTACTCCTTTACGCAGCGCACGGTAGGCTGCTTCCTGATCAGATTTTCTCAGCGTGGTATAAACCCTGATTCCACGAGTATAGGCTTCTTCGCGATAGCGATTGTAAACAACTTGACGCACCATCTCTGCGACGTAATCAGCCGGCATGGCAAATATTTTTACCTGGCGATGGATTGCAACAGAAGTTTTCTTTGCTAGTGCAAGTTGGTCGGCTGAAATATAGTTGAGCTCATACATCCGTCGTAACACGTATTGCTGTCGTATTTTTGCACGCTCCGGGTTGACGATCGGGTTGTAGCGTGAAGGTGCTTTGGGGAGTCCGGCCAGCATGGCCGCTTCAGCCAGATTAATATCAGACAGTTTTTTGCCAAAATAAGATTGTGCTGCAGTAGCAAAGCCATAGCTGCGTTGCCCAAGGTAAATCTGGTTGATGTATAACTCAAGAATGTGATCTTTTCCCAGGCTGTGTTCAATTTTAAAAGCCAGTAATGCCTCACTGAATTTTCTGGTAAATGTTTTTTCCTTGGTCAGAAAGAAATTGCGTGCCACTTGCATGGTAATGGTGCTTGCGCCTTGGAGTGTGCTGCCTGCCGTGAAGTTTGAATAAATGGCGCGTAAAACACCGATGTAATCTACCCCGTAATGCTGGTAAAAACGATCGTCTTCAGCTGCCAGAACAGCTTGTTTGAGAGATTCCGGTACCTCTTTTATTTTTACAAAATCCCTGCGTTCTTCACCAAACTCCCCAATCAGAAAACCATCAGCGCTGTAAATCCGTAAGGGTATTTTCGGGCGGTAATCAGTCAGCATATCGAGGCTGGGTAAAGAAGGTAACGTAACCAGGGCGGCAAATATCACTAGCAACGTCGCAAGTAAACCAGCAGCCAGAATGGTCAGAAGGAAACGGAAAAACCAGCGGAATAACATTAAAAGGCAGAGTGTTGTGTGGGTGAAAAAATGATCCAGCACAAGATTATAAAGGGTATATCAACTGTTATTGTATGAATTGATTTTTTACTTACCTGTCAGAATCGGCTTCAGTTGAAGTATTGCATCTGAATAAAAATCTTCTGATCGAAACATTATGCAAATGAAAGCTGACATGGTTCTGAAGAAATCTTTTGATATCAATTTTGGTGTGCTGACAGGTACATCTAGAATGTTGGGGGTGGATATTGGTGCCTCTTCAATCAAGCTAGTGGAATTATCCGGAAAAAGTGGAGCGCCAGAATCATATCGTCTGGAACGTTATGTTATCGAACCATTGCCGATGGATGCTCTGCAGGATGGGGGTATTAACCAGATTGAACAGGTGAGTGACAGCCTCCAGCACGCCCTGAAACGAATGGGAACGCGACAGAAGAAAATTGTTATGGCTCTGCCGTTGACATCAGTTATTACAAAGAGAATTAACGTACCTGCAGGTTTGCGGGAAGATGATCTAGCGTTTCAGGTTGAAACAGAAGCCAATCAGTACGTGCCGTTTGCAATGGATGAAGTCAATCTTGATTTTCAGGTGATTGGACCAGCTCCAGATTGCCCGGAAGAGGTGGAGGTGTTGCTGGCGGCTGCTCGTAAAGACAAAGTGGAAGATCGTGTAGCAGCAGCAATGTCTGCCGGCCTGAAGGTAATGGTGATGGATGTCGAGCAATTTGCTGCCCAGACTATTTCTTCCAGAGCGATTGGCAGTCAGCTGCCGGGTGGAGGAAAAGATAAGGTGATTGCATTAATTGATATTGGCGCAAACGTCACGCGAATCAATGTGCTGTTAAATGATACCTCTATCTACATGCGGGATTTATCCTTTGGTGGAAATCAGCTGACGCAAGAAATCCAGAATCAGTTCAATCTCTCCCCGGAAGAAGCCGAGGCAGCTAAGCGCAACAATAAGCTGCCAGAGAGCTATCAAAATGATGTATTGCGACCCTTTTGTGAAACAGCTGCGCTGGAGGTGGCTCGAGCCATACAGCTTTTCTATACTTCCACTCAACATACCCATGTTGACTATATCTCCTTGTCAGGAGGGTGTGCAGTGATCCCGGGTCTTGAGGAAATTATATCTGAACGTACCGGGGTGATTACCCAGGTTATTAATCCATTTTTTGGCATGGAGTTATCCGGCCGGATTGCGCTGCGGCAGCTGAAGATGGATGCCCCGGTATTGCTGACCGCCAGTGGCCTGGCCATGCGAGGATTTGATCCATCGTGATACGTATTAATTTGCTTCCACATCGTGAACTTAAGCGCAAAGCGCGCCAGCAGCAGTTTGCCATACTGGCTGGTCTTACTGTTAGTCTGGGGATGCTGGTTATCTGGGGAGTACACGAGATGGTGATGGATAAAATTGATCATCAGAATGGACGTAATCAGTATCTGCGGGATGAGATTACTGTTCTCGATCGGCAAATCGCCGAAATAAAATCAATTAAGGAAAAAATACAGGAGATGCTGGTACGCAAGGAGATTGTCGAGTCTTTGCAGGGAAATCGCATCAAGGTAGTGCATATGCTGGATGAGGTAGCCAGGCAGTTACCGGAGGGAGTTTACCTGAAGAGCTTGAAACAGACGAATGAGCACCTGCACCTTGCTGGTTACGCTCAATCCAATGCCGGGATCTCGACGCTGATGCGCCATCTGGATGCGTCGCCTTGGCTGGAGTCGCCATTGTTGATTGAAATCAGGGCAGCTACCGAAAATGGTATCAGGCTCAGTGAATTCGATTTGAATGTCAAATTAACTGAATTACCAGAAGAGGAGGGTCGTCCCAGGGGAAACGAGGTAGCAGCAAAAATTACCGCAGCGGTGGGGCAACCATGAATCTGCTGGAAGAGTTACGTCATGTCAATCCCAATGAGCCTGGCAACTGGCCAGTTGCGCTCAAGGTAGGTGCGCTTGCGTTGCTGTTGGGAGTCCTCATGGTGGCAGGTTATTTTCTGGATTGGGAGGAGCAATGGGAGGCGCTGGAACAGGTGCAGCAAGAGGAAGATACGTTGAAAAATACTTTTTTAGCCAAAAAGAATAGTGCAGTCAATCTTGATCTTTTGCGTGTGCAATTGACAGAGGTGGGGCAAACGCTGGGTACCTTGCTGAAACAGTTACCTAACAAGTCTGAGCTGGATGCGTTGTTAGTAGATATTAACCGGGCTGGATTGGGACGGGGATTGCAATTTGAGCTGTTTAAGCCCAATGCTAAGGAAACGGTTCGTGAATTCTATGCCGAGCTTCCAGTTTCTGTCAGGGTGACAGGTAATTATCATGATATTGGTGCTTTTGCAAGTGATGTGGCTCAGTTGCCGCGTATTGTCACTTTGCAGGATATTGAAATTATTCCTGGGAAAGATCGCCAGTTGATATTGAACGCTACGGCAAAAACTTTCCGTTATCTCGATGATGAGGAAATCGCAGAGCGCAAAAGGGAAATGACGGAGAAAAATAAACAAAAGAATGCAAAAGGGGCGTCATGAGCGATCGATTCCGCTTCTGGATAGCTGTAATGATAGTGTTGTTTACGGCTGCATGCAGCCAGGAAGGCTATGAAGATCTGGAATTTTTCGTCAAGGAATCAGGAGCGGGATTGAAGGGAAAGGTGGATCCTCTGCCTGAAATCAAGCCGCTGGAGCATTTTATTTATCAGGCTTTCGAAATTCCGGATCCCTTTAGTAATCGAAGAAACCAGCAGGAAAAGTCTGAGCGAGATGAGTTACAGCCTGATCTGAAACGTCCCAAAGAGGCACTAGAAAGTTTTCCGTTGGAGAACCTCGCTATGGTCGGTTCGCTACGGCGTGGAAAGTACGTTTTTGCCCTGGTTAAGGCACCGGATAACTCTGTACACCGTGTCAAAACTGGCAATTACCTTGGGCAGAATTTCGGTTTGATCACAGGGGTTTCCGAGGAGGAAGTCAAATTGAGAGAGATTACGCGAGGTAGTACGGATGAATGGGTTGAACGGGTCAGTGTACTCATGCTGCAAACTCAGGAGCCAAAGTGATGAATTGGAAAATGGAAAATAAATGGTACGAGAGTTGCATAATCATGATTGCTCATCGAGTTTGGCAATGTTTGTCGATGTGTATTCTGCTGGCTGCGTGGACCATTCAGGTTGTAGCTGCATCAACGTCAGTAAATACCCTTCGTGCATTGGATATTTCGGCCCAAACAGATGGTCGTTTAATTGTTAAAGTGACGTTGGATCGACCGATTGCGACTCTACCAGCCGGAGTATTGCTGAATGATCCCGATCGCCTTTATTTTGATCTGGAGCAGGTCGCCAGCGCTCTGGGAGAGTCTGGCAAGGTATCAGGTCGTGGTGTAATAAAGAGTATGGATGTTGTGCCTGCTGAGGGCCGCACCCGTCTAGTAATGAATCTGTCAAAAGCAGTTAGGTATGAAATCAGCACGGAAGGTAACTATTTACTGATTGCACTCCAGGGCAATGAACTGGGTGAATCACTCAATCGTGCTGCTGTTTCAGCCTCCATGCCAGTAAGAGGTGAAGCACAATTAAGCTTGCGGGATATCGATTTTCATCGCGGCACACAAGGTGAGGGCAGAGTGGAGGTGGGGCTGTCACAACCAGGAGCGGTAGTCAATGTACATAGTCAGGGAGGAAGATTGCTTGTCGAGTTCATGAAGGCCTACCTCCCTCCCAATCTTGAGCAACGGTTGAATGTGCTGGATTTTGCTACGCCAGTGCAGACGATTGAGACTATCGCGCGGGATGGTAACGTGCAGATGGTTATTGAGCCGAAAGGGCGCTGGGAGCATACATCTTACCAAACCGGAACCAATTTTACGGTAGAAGTCAGATCGGTAATTGAAGGTGATGATATGCCCATTCACAAAAAGCTGATTGATGGAGGTTATACTGGTGAAAAACTTTCACTTAATTTTCAGGATGTTGAAATTCGCTCAATTCTTCAGGTTATCGCTGATTTTACCGATTTGAATATCATTGCCAGCGACTCAGTTAAAGGTAATCTGACTCTGCGGCTGAAGGATGTTCCCTGGGATCAGGCGCTGGATATCGTGCTGCAAACGAGCGATCTTGATAAACGCAGGGTGGGTAATGTAATTTTTATCGCACCACGGGAAGAAATGGCTGCTCGTGAAAGATTGCAGCTGGAGCAGAATCAGCAGATAACCGAGTTGGAAGTGTTGCAAACGGAAGCATTCAGACTTAATTATCGGACTGCCAGCTCGATTCCGCTTAAGGGTATTCTGAGCCAGCGTGGTTCGGTGGAAGTTGATGACATCAGCAATACGCTGACCGTTACCGACATTCCCACCAGGCTTGCAGAGGTAGCTCGGCATGTGGCTAATCTCGATACCCAGGTGCGCCAGGTCATGATTGAAACTCGTATCGTCGAGGCAACCGATACATTCAGCCGTAACCTGGGAGCTCGTTTTGGGGTGCAGAACGCAACTCGGATCGGAAGTCAGACTAATGGACGGCGACTGGGTATTTCTGGGAATTTGGGCAATTCCAGTGAACTGGCTGCTGGTACGGTATCACCTTCTGGTGGAGATAATCTTAACGTCAACTTGCCGGCGGCTGCGCTTGCGGGAGTTGCTGGCGGCCCGGCTGCACTAGGATTGAGTTTGATCAAGATTAACAACGGTACATTGATCAATCTGGAGCTGTCTGCATTGGAGTCGGATAGTCAGGGCCGTATTATCGCTAGCCCGCGCCTGGTTACGGCTAATCGTGTGGAAGCGAGTATTGAGCAAGGTACGGAAATTCCCTTTCAGACTATCAGTGTGACACGGCCACAGATTCAGTTTAAAAAAGCTGTTCTTGGCCTCAAGGTTACGCCACAAATCACTCCTGATGATAATATCATCATGAAGTTGCAGGTTAATCAGGATACTCGCGGGGAGAGCACACCGGCTGGTCCGGCCATTGATACCAAGCAAATCGTCACCGAAGTGCTGGTAGAGAATGGGGGAACGGTTGTTATCGGCGGTATATTTGAACAGGTCGAAAAGCGGGATCGTAACCAGATTCCGTTACTGGGAGATGTGCCGTTACTGGGAAATTTGTTTAAAAATACCGCAAAGCGTGATGATAAAAGAGAATTGCTGATATTCGTCACGCCGCGTATCCTGAGCGAGAATTTGAGTAATAATATTCGATCCGCATTGAATTGATATGAAAAACAATCAAAATAACAGTATCAGAAATTTTATGTAATCAGCTCATGCTATAGCATTGACTTGATCGGTCTAAGCGTTCATAATGCCCTGCTATTTTGGAGGGGTTCCCGAGCGGTTAAAGGGATCAGACTGTAAATCTGACGGCTCTGCCTTCGAAGGTTCGAATCCTTCCCCCTCCACCAGTCGTGGTAACAAAAATCAGAGATGCGCGTAGCGCTGGATTAATCTGATCGCGCTAGTCATTGCGAATAGTGCGGCTGTTTATTTAAACGTAAGGCAGGTGAGCCGGGCACAAGCGGGTGTAGCTCAATGGTAGAGCAGAAGCCTTCCAAGCTTACGACGAGGGTTCGATTCCCTTCACCCGCTCCACAATATTACGGCGAGGATAATATTCTTGTTCTGTACGCCCATGTAGCTCAGTGGTAGAGCACTCCCTTGGTAAGGGAGAGGTCGCCAGTTCAATCCTGGCCATGGGCACCAAGTCATGCTGCAGCCAGGGTTATTAGATTACTGATACAAGCATTAATAAAAGGAAGCAGACGCAATGGCAAAAAGTAAATTCGAACGGGTGAAACCGCATATAAATGTAGGGACGATAGGCCATGTGGATCATGGTAAAACGACGCTAACGGCAGCGATCACAACAATACTGACCAAGCAATTTGGCGGAGAAGCCAAGTCATATGCTCAGATAGA
>NZ_FPBL01000015.1 GCF_900116685.1 Nitrosomonas eutropha | reverse complement strand
TTATCTCTGGTTTGCGGGATGGATAGATGCAGTTATTTCCGGCTCAAAATTGCATTGAATGCAGGTTGATCCAGTTATAAATGCAGGTTATTACAAGTAGGCTGAACTCATATGTCTTGATGGAATTATTCTTGGCAAGATCGTTAACCATTTTCACTAGAGTTCTATTTCTTGCATCCTTTCCTATAATCGTATTAATTGCCTTGACTTGGCTGGCGAATGGAGGTCTATCCGAAAACCTTTCAAGCTTGGTTTTTATTTCGAGGAGTGCTTGGCCTGGTGGAGATCCCCAGCATACGACCAGCAGATGAATCGCATCGTGCAGCTGTTTGGCCGAGGCATCCCATTCGTTCTTGCCCCTTGCGGCGTTCCGCTGGTGCCCGCTCCTGCCTTTCCGCTCTGTGCGAGCAGCGGGTTGAATAGGGGCAGCCCGGGGTGACTGATGAGTTGCAGGAAATCCTTGGCTGCGTGTTCGCCGCATAGCATTGTTCCTTCGTTTGCATCTTTTCGCGACTTGTAATGGAAGCAATAGTAGGCGTTAGTGAGAGCTGTCTCCAGTACAGCTTTTCTTGGTTTGGCCCGTCAGTAACTGTACGTATGCGAGAGGATGTAACTCGTAGTTTTTTACGATTTCCCGTCTTGTGTCCTCACCTCGACAGTACATGCGGAGATCTCTCTAGATGGCTAACACTTGAATGAATTGTTAGACCCCGTCCCACTGAGCCAAATGTAGTAGAACGCCTGACGGATCCCAAACGTAGGTGACTAACGCACCGTAGGGCTCTTGCTTTGGGGCTGTCACACGAGCCAAAGGGAAACGCTCAGAATCTATGAGCCCGCTAATGTCCGAAAAGCACTGGCCTGCGTCCTGCACTGATATGTGCAGCATGCAGTTCTCCGCCCAGTCCTTCACGTAGTAGCGCTGCACGTAGAACCTTGACCCAGCAAGATTGAACAGTGCCAGATTCTCGTCCGACCATTCCAGCTCACAGCCCAAAGCTGAGTAGAAATCCTTGGATAGTACGAAATCCTGGGCTGGGATAAAGGTACGAAGATCGCTTGCTTGAAGGTCAATCACCAAGTTGCTCCTGCAGGGGTCTAACGTAATGTATACGACATTTTGTCTAATATTTCTAAGTTTGATGTCGTATAACCGCAGTACAAATCAATTACCAATATGTATTTAATTATAAAAAGCATATTGAGCAGGACAATTTTTATAAACAAGTACGACAATGCCATTAGCTAAAAAACTGTTTGATCAGGTTTGCGAGAAAGTCAGGTACAAACATACAGTTTTGGTATAGAAATAATCTATGTTTCATGGATCGGGCATTACGTTATCTTCCATGATAAACATTATCCGGCTGAAATAGGTGCTGCTGAAGTTGGAGAAATACTAGCAAGCTTATAGGCATGGCCATGTATTTAACCTTGGGTATGGCATTTCCCAGTTCACACCGCCAGAAAATGTAAAAGCACTGATTGAGACAGTGCATACGCAAAGCGCTCGCGATCATCAGGTTAGCTAATTTTTAGTATGGGCAGCCGGAAAGTCTTCAGATTATTGCACTGTATGATCTATCTGTAGAGCCTGAGAATCTGTAGATTTTTTTATTTTGTACGAAGATATAAAACCTTTTGGGTTGCTCCGGGTGCTTGTCTTTCTTCTGTCACAAAAAGGTCTATCCTTGCTTTGACAAGATCCGAGAGCTTTTTATAACCGTAAAGTCTGGAGTCAAAATCGGGTTGCAATTTTGTGAGATAACTTCCAAAGGTTCCAATCTGAGCCCATCCGGTATCGTCACTTGATTGTTCGAGTGCCGCAAGAACAAATTTCTTTGGAAATACCTGTTTTGATTTAGCCTGGCTGATAGCTGGCTGAACAGAGATATTTTTTAAGTCGTCACTTGCCTTATGTGTGACTATATCGGGTTCAGCATCATTACCTGGGCGCAGGATTTCTGTAAATATGAATTTGTGACAGGCATTGCGGAATGCTTCAGGTGTTTTTTTCTCGCCGAAGCCAAAAACAGTGAGTCCTTCTTCACGCAATCGCATTGCAAGACCTGTGAAATCACTATCGCTTGTAATCAGACAAAATCCATCAAATTTGCGTGTGTAGAGTAAATCCATTGCATCAATGATAAGTGTGCTGTCCGTTGCATTCTTGCCGGTAGTATAGGCAAATTGTTGAACAGGCTTGATTGCATGTCGCTGTAATACTTTCTTCCAAGAGGCACTTGCAGGAGCAGTGAAATCACCGTATATACGCTTTACGGTGGCCTCACCGAACCGTGCAATTTCTGCAAGTAACCCCTCGATGACAGCAGCCTGTGCATTATCAGCATCAATAAGGACAGCCAGAAGAAGAGAAGGCTCTTCAGATTCAGTTTTTGCGGCTAAGCGTGTGGATGCCAAAATGCCTCCTGTCTCCTGATGTATAAGTAAATCAGTGCCGAAATGACTTAATTATCCATTTTAGTGCGAATAATGTTCTTCCGGCATTTTAATAACAAGATCTCATTTGTGATTTTCTTTACTTGGGACAGGAGAATCCAAAGCTTAATCAGAGACTGGCCAGTACTTTTGCGACCGTTTCGCCCATCAGGGAGGGGGTGGGGCAGATGGTGACGCCCAATTCTTGCAGGCGTTCTACTTTTTCTGCTGCACTTTCGCCGGTTGATGAGATGATTGCTCCGGCATGCCCCATTCTTCTTCCGGGAGGAGCAGTTAATCCGGCAATGTAGGCAACCAGAGGTTTGCGCATATTTTCTTTGGCGAATAGTCCGGCTTCCACTTCCATCGGGCCGCCGATTTCACCAATCATCAATGCAATTTTGGTTTCCGGATCTTCTTCCAGTTTTTCCAGAATATCCCGGTGTGAGCTACCGATGATCGGATCTCCACCAATGCCAACCGAGGTGGAAATCCCGATATTCAGTCGCCGCATCTGATCGGCGGCCTCATAGCCGAGTGTGCCGGAACGGCCTACCACGCCGACTATCCCCTGGCTGTAAATATGCCCTGGCATAATACCGAGCATGGAACGCCCTGGACTGATGGTGCCGGAACAGTTAGGTCCAGACAATATCATCCGGTTTTGTTTTGGAAAGAGGCGCAGGAAATTCTTGACGGTCATCATGTCCTGAGTCGGGATACCATCCGTGATGGAGACACAATATTTGATTCCTGCATCAGCTGCTTCCATGATGGAATCTGCAGCAAAGGCAGGCGGGACAAATACGATACTGGCTTCCGCACCAGCTTGTTCAACTGCTTCCCTGACAGTATTGAATACTGGCAGCCCCAGATGTTTCTGCCCGCCTTTACCGGGCGTTACACCTCCTACCACATTGGATCCATAATCGATCATTTCCTGAGCGTGGAAGGTGCCGATCCGGCCGGTAAAACCCTGTACGATGATCCGCGTCCGCTCATTAATGAGAATTGCCACTTTTTTGTTCCCCTTTCTGGTTTCGTGTTATTCAGACTGCGACCTGGTTGCGTGCGTGTACTGCTTTCTCGGCTGCTTCAGCCAGAGTTTCTGCGGTGATGATGGGCAGGCCGCTGTCAGCGATAATGCGGCGGCCTTCTTCCACATTGGTGCCAGACAGACGTACCACCAGAGGAACAGTTGTTCCGATATTCCGCACAGCCTGGACTACGCCTTCAGCAATCCAGTCACAGCGGTTAATACCAGCGAAGATATTGACCAGCATGGCTTTTACATTACTGTCTGCCAGCACCAGCCGGAATGCTTTTTCCGTTCGTTCGGCAGAAGCACCTCCTCCGACATCCAGAAAATTGGCAGGCTCACCACCGGCCAGCTTAATCATGTCCATGGTGGCCATGGCAAGTCCGGCACCATTGATCATGCAGCCGATATCTCCATCTAGTCCGACATAGCTGAGGCCAGCTTCTGCTGCCGCGATTTCGCGTGGATCAATCTGGGTGTTATCACGTAACTCGGAAATCCGGTGACGCCGGAACAGTGCGTTTTCATCGAAACTCATCTTCGCATCCAGTGCGATCAGCTCATTGTTACGTGTGACAACCAGCGGATTGATTTCGAGAATATTGGCGTCCAGATCACGCACGGCACGATAGCAGCCTCTGATGGTTTTGATGGCGTGATTGAGTAGTTCGCCATCCAGTCCCAGGGCAAAAGCCATGGTTCTTGCCTGAAAATCCTGCAAGCCAACGGCTGGTTCGATATGAATTTTTTTGATGGTATCTGGCTGAGTGGCAGCCAGCGTTTCAATATCCATTCCTCCCTGAGCAGAACCGACCATGACGATACGTTCATGACTACGATCGATCATGAACGCGAGATACACTTCCCGGGCAATGTCGGTGCCCGCTTCAATATACAACTTCGAGCAGAGTTTACCTGCCGGACCGGTTTGATGCGTAACCAGTTTCTTGCCCAGCAGGGATTCAGCTGCTGCTTCGATTTCCTGGTGTGATCGGCATACCTTGATAGCACCTGCCTTGCCACGTGCCCCGGAATGAATTTGTGCTTTAACTACCCAGACATTACTACCGATTTCCCGGCTGCGTTGCACAGCCTCTTCCACCGAATACGCCAATCCGCCTTCGGCCAGTTTGATACCGTATTCAGCCAGGATTTCCTTAGCCTGATATTCATGAATATCCAATATAGCTTCTCCCTTGAATTTTATGAAATGGTTGGGTTTAAGGGAAACTCTGAAAAAGAGTGCGAGTGATAGCCAGATAAAGCGAAATCAGCTAAAAAGCACAATTTACACAGGTAACTGAGCATTCTTAGTCTGATTTCAGTGCAGTTATTTTTCAGAGGTTCCTTAAGGAGCCTCTGTACGAATCCCACATGGTCGCGCACGTGGTTTTGCGGGGTGGGCTGCAAGGCACGCAAGGCGCGAATGGTTATTCCCTTCGTAACGAGCGTAACACAGCAGACTGCCCGCACAACCCGTGCCCATAAGGGTTGTGGAAAAATAGCGCGCTCGTCGCGTTGTGCGCCTTGGTTTCGTAGAATGACTACGACCTGCGGCGCACGCCTTGCGATCATCGCGATTTTACCAGCAACGCGGCTCATGGAGATCCGTACAGAGGTTCCTTAAATACTTATTTGTTTTTGGCAGCAATCGCTTCTGCCATTTTGACGATGTTGTTTGCCATTCTTTCCGAGGCAGCATCGATCAGCTTGCCATCCAGTGCTGCTGCGCCTTTTCCTTGAGCAGCAGCTTCTTTCATTGCCGCCAGTATCCGCTTGGCCTTGTCAATCTCAGCTGCTGGCGGGGTAAAGACCTCATTAGCCAGCGCAACCTGGGAAGGATGAATAGCCCATTTTCCTTCACAACCCAGCGCGGCTGCTCGTTTAGCGGCCAGCTTGAATCCTTCCGGATCCTGAATGTCGCCAAAGGGGCCATCGATCGGCCGCAGACCAAATGCGCGGCAGGCAACGGTCATTCTGCTGATGGCAGCATGCCATTGATCACCTGGGTAGTCCGGGTTGAGTCCACCGATATTGGTGGTGCGGGCACGATTGCTGGCGGCGTAATCAGCTACGCCAAAATGCAGCGCTTCCAGACGTCCCGCAGTTCCCTTGCGAGCGATATCTTCAACATTGGCCATTCCCAGCGCGGTTTCAATCAGTGCTTCCACCCCAATCCGGTTTTTCAGCCCTTGCTGCATTTCGAGCTGATTGAGCATGGCTTCTACCATGTAGACATCTTCATAAACTCCAACTTTGGGGATCAGCAGTGTATTGATCTTGTGGCCAGCCTGTTCAACCAGATCAACTACATCACGCACCATATACTGGGTATCCAGTCCGTTGATACGTACCGAAAGGGTGACGCCATGGCCTTTCCAGTCCAGATCATTGATGGCCTGGATGATATTTTTTCTTGCCTGAAGCTTGTCATCCGGTGCAACTGCATCTTCCAGATCCAGAAATATGAAATCCACCCCGCTTTTCAGTGCTTTTTCAAACATTTCAGGGCGGGAACCGGGAACAGCCAGTTCGCAGCGTTGTACACGCGGTGTTTTGCTTTCATACAGGGTATGACTCATTCTTCCTCCAACAGATTAAAGGGCACTTCCAAGAACTGGTTTTTCAGGAAAATATCGGTGTTGTGCGGTGTTCACTGTTTTGCCTATCCATTTGATATATCTCGTTGTTATACTCCGTGTACCTTGCATTCTCTTCCACATAGCTGGATTTCTGAGGTGTCCTCAATACGACGGGGTGCGTAAATATCGGAATAGATGGGTACTGCGCATGAATGTCACGGCCATCCATCAGGATGAGAATTGTCAGGCGAGTGGAATTCAAACCGGAAATAAATGATTCCTTGGGGGATAAAGTCAGGCGCACAGAAACGATATTTTTGAATAACTTGACGGTATTGTTAGCTGAATTGGTGAAATTATAGCACTGGCGTCAATCCGATTTCAGTCAATCCTGATCTTTCACGTAATGCTGGCAGGCCTGTTTTTCTGCATGAGCAGCGAATAAATGGATTGATATGCAGAAGCGGATGCCTGCCAGCTGAAATCCTTTTGCATGCCGTTACGCTGCAGGGTTTTCCAGAGCCTGGTGTTGTGATAAGTATTAACTGCTCGTGTGATTCCTTCCATGAATGAATCAGCAGTCATCTCGTGAAAGAGGAAGCCGCTTGCACTTTTATCCGCTAGCGTTTCAGGAGTCAGATCCACTACAGTATCCATTAGTCCACCGGTGGCATGTACAACGGGAGGAGTGCCATAGTGCTGGCTATACATCTGATTCAGGCCACATGGCTCAAAACGGGAAGGCATCAGAAAGCAATCCACACCGGCATTGATCAGGTGTGACAGTGCTTCGTCATAACCGATACGAACTGCTATTTTTGCAGGAAAGGCTTGTGCCAGGGCGGTCAGTTGTTGTTCCAACAGCGCATCCCCACTTCCCAGCAGTACCAACTGGGCAGGCAGATCAGCCAGCATGGGTGCTATTTGTAGCATGATATCGCTGCCTTTCTGGTGAGTGAGACGGCTAACGGCTCCAAATAATGGAATCGTCGGGTTATTTTCCAGCCCCATTGTCTGTTGCAAAACAAGTTTATTGACGGCTTTTGCGGACAGATTCCTGCTGGTATATTTTTTTGCAAGGTACGGATCGGTTGCCGGATTCCAGATAGCGGTGTCGATACCATTGACTATTCCGGTGATATCTTTGCTGCGTTCGGCCAGCAGTCCTTGCAAGCCGAATCCTAGCGGTTCGTGCTGAATTTCCCGGGCATAGCCGGAGCTGACTGTGGAAATATGGTCAGCGTAATAGATTCCTGCCTTGAGGAACGATAAGTTGCCATAATATTCAGCGCCATGCATGCTGAAACTTTCCTCCGGCAGATCCAGTTTTTCAACCTTATCAGGCGGAAAATTACCCTGAAAAGCCAGGTTGTGCAGCGTCATCAGGCTGGCAGCTTTTTTTCCTGAATGGAAATGAAGATAGGCTGGTGTTAATCCACTTTGCCAATCGTTACAATGAACAATATCCGGCATCCAGGCAAGTGGACTGATATCACTGGCAAGGAGTGCACCGACTTTTGATAACAGGCCGAAGCGTTGTGCATTATCCGGCCAGTCATGCCCGGTATCGTCCAGATAAATTCCACCTGTACGCTGATAAAGTGCTGGGCAATGGATAACATACAAAGGCACACTGACAGATTCGCTAATCTGTAACCGGGAAGAAAGTAGTGTGGCGGGTGGGAAATGGGGTTGCAGATCAAATGTAGCCACTTTGCGTCTGGATTTCAGTCCGGCCAGTACCGCTGGATAACCGGGTAGAAGCAGGCGAACATCCATTTTCAATGCACGTAATGCAACAGGCAATGCGGCACTGACATCACCCAATCCACCGGTTTTGCATAATGGAAATATTTCCGGGGTGACAAATAACACCCGTAGATTTTTGCGAGAAGAAGAGGAGGGCATGGCTTGATATGTGTTCTGACTTATTGTTGCGTTCTGTAAAAATCAATCAGGCCGTTGGTTGAGGCATCGTGCCCGCCTACTGGTTTATCTGTAGCCAGTTCAGCCAGGATTTTACCCGCCAGTTGCTTGCCGAGTTCCACTCCCCACTGATCGAACGGATTGATTTCCCAGATTACACTTTGCACGAACACTTTGTGCTCATAGAGTGCGATCAACATGCCAAGGGTTGTCGGATCGAGTTTTTTGAACAAAATCGAAGTGGTAGCTCGATTGCCTGGAAACACACGATGAGGAAGCAAGTACTCTGTCTCTTCGGCAGACAGATTCTGATTTGTCAGTTCGGTCCTGACTTCCTGTTCGTTTTTTCCGCGCATCAGTGCTTCAGTTTGAGCAAAGAAATTCGCCAGCAGCATGGGGTGATGCTCGGGCAGCGAATGCTGGCATTGACATGGCGCCAGAAAATCAGCCGTAAATTTTTGCGTGCCCTGGTGCAACAATTGATAAAAAGCATGCTGGCCGTTGGTGCCGGGTTCACCCCAGATTACCGCGCCAGTGCTGTAATCAACAGCCTCCCCATTACGGGTGACGCGCTTGCCGCAACTTTCCATTTCCAGCTGTTGCAGATAGGCCGGGAAACGGTGCATGGATTGATCGTAGGGCAAGATCGCCTGGCTGGTCGTATGAAAGAAATTGATTTGCCAGACTGCAATCAATCCCAGTATGACTGGCAGATTTTGCTCAAAAGGCGCCATCAGGAAATGCTCATCCATTTGCTGTGCGCCAGCCAGCAGGGAACGAAAATTATCCATTCCCACTGCTAGCACAATCGGCAAACCGATGGCTGACCATAACGAATAACGCCCACCGACCCAATCCCAGAACTCAAACATATTGTCCGGATCGATCCCGAACTGGATAACTGCATCCCGATTAGTGGAAACTGCAACAAAGTGTGCTGTGATATCTTGTTTGCTGCCCCCACCTGCCAAAAACCATTTGCGTGCAGAATGGGCATTGGTAAGTGTTTCCTGGGTGGTGAAGGTTTTGGAAGCGATGATGAATAAGGTAGTGGCAGGATTAAGGGACTGCAGGGTATCGGCGAGATGTGCGCCATCAAGGTTAGAAACACAATGCACGTGCAGTTGTGGTGCATGATAAGGTTTGAGTGCTTCAGTAGCCATCACTGGCCCCAGATCGGAGCCGCCGATACCGATATTTACCACATCGGTGATTGGCAGTCCGCTATAGCCTTTATGTTTCCCGCTATGAATATTTTCAACAAACTGTTCGATTTGCTGCAATACACGCCTGACTTCCTGCGTAACATTTACACCCTCCGTGAAAACTGGTGAATTGGCACGCAAGGCGATATGTAATGCTGCCCGGTTTTCAGTGGAGTTGATCTTGTCACCGTTGGCCATGCGAGCCATCCAGTCGGCCAGATTTTGCTGTTTGGCCAATGCTAGCAATAAACGAAGTGTCGTTTCATCCATCGGCTGTTTGCTGTAATCAAGCAGGAGATCTGTAAATTGCAGAGAGAATTTATTGAATCGTTGCGGATCTTCGCTAAATAAGGTGCGCAGCGGGCGGTTTGCCATATCCGACTGATGCGTGCTCAATGCTTGCCAGGCAGGAGATTGAGTCAATGTGGACATATTCACCCTCCATAAAATAGGAATCGGGGTCAGAGTCGTTCAAATATCGCGGCGATCCCCTGTCCGCCGCCAATGCATAATGTCACTAATGCATAACGGCCATGGATACGTTGCAGTTCGTAAATGGCCTTGATTGCCAGTATACAACCGGATGCACCAACCGGATGCCCCAATGCCACGGCACCTCCGTTCGGATTGGTTTTTTCCGGATCAAAATCCAGTTCCTGGGCAACCGCACACGCCTGGACGGCAAAGGCTTCATTGGACTCGATCACATCCATATCAGCCAGCTTCAATCCGGCACGATTCAGCGCTTGCCTGACCGCTGGTACCGGGCCGATTCCCATATAACGCGGATCTACCCCGGCATGGCCATAAGCAACCAGGCGTGCCATCGGTTGATGATTGTTTTGTGCGGCTGCGTGTTCTTCCATCAGCACCAGTGCGGCAGCGCCATCATTGATACCGGATGCATTACCAGCTGTGATTGTGCCGTCTTCCTGGAACGCTGGGCGCAGCTTTGTCAAGATTTCCATGCTGATCTTGTCGCGCGGGTGCTGGTCGGTATCAAATAAAATCGAACCCTCGCGTGTAGCAGTTTCGATCGGAACAATCTGCTCGCGAAAGTAGCCATTGTAGATGGCGTGAATGGCACGGCGGTGACTTTCCAGTGCAAACTGATCTTGTTGTTCGCGGGTGATGCTCCATTTCCTGGCGATATTTTCGGCAGTCACGCCCATGTGGATATGATCGAATGGGTCGGTTAGCGCTCCCACCATCATGTCAATCGCGTTGCTGTTTTGCATGCGTTGCCCCCAGCGCAGTGCGGGCAACAGATACCCGCCACGACTCATTGATTCGGCGCCGGCAGCAATGGCCACTTCCGTATCACCCAGCAGAATCGTTTGGGAAGCGGAGATGATCGCCTGCAATCCACTACCGCAAACACGGTTCAGGGTTAATGCCGCTACACTCTGCGGCAATCCGGCTGTCAGTGTTGCCACGCGCGTCAGATACATATCCTGTGCTTCAGTGGGAGTGACATGGCCGGCAACCAGATGCTCGACTTTGTACGGGTCGATGTTGGCACATGCAACAGCCTCCCGGACTACGCTGGCTGCCAGGGTGGCCGGTGCCTGATCTTTCAGAGCGCCGCCGTAATCACCAATGGCGGTTCTTGCACCACTTAGAACAACGACACTCCGCATGACGGGGGTTACTTACTACAGCACGTAACGAGCCAGGTCTTCGCTCTGGGAAAGTCTCTCAAGGCGCTCGTCGACGTATGTGGCGTCAATGGCATGCGTGGTTTGGCTATAACGAGTGGCGTTGAACGATATGTCTTCCAGTAATTTTTCCATGACTGTATGCAGTCTTCTGGCACCGATGTTTTCGGTTCTCTCATTGACCGAAAAAGCAATCTCGGCCAGACGTTTGATGGCATCATCCGAGAAATTCAGTTCAATCCCTTCAGTTTTCAGTAATGCCTGATATTGTCGAATCAGGCAGGCATCGGTATTGGTAAGAATCTGCTTGAAATCATCCGCGCTGAGGCTGCCCAGTTCCACCCGAATCGGGAAACGGCCCTGGAGCTCGGGAATCAGATCCGATGGTTTGGCCAGGTGAAAGGCGCCACTGGCAATAAACAGAATGTGATCAGTACGGATCATTCCATATTTAGTGGAAATGGTGGTGCCTTCCACCAGTGGCAATAAATCCCGTTGTACGCCCTGGCGCGAGATATCGGAGCCGGAGGCTTCCGAGCGACTGGTAATCTTGTCGATTTCGTCAAGAAATACAATACCGTTTTGCTCAACATTTTGCACTGCGCCCAACTTTAACTCCTCGTCGTTGATCAGACGAGCGGCTTCTTCTTCGGTCAGCAGTTTTTTAGCTTCACGAATACGCAGTTTGCGTGTTTTCTTTTTGCTGGTCCCCATGTTCTGGAACATGCCCTGAATCTGGGAAGTTAGCTCTTCCATGCCCGGAGGGGCGAAAATTTCCATGCTGGCTTGTGATATGGCGACTTCGATATCGATTTCCTTATCGTCCAGCTCACCTTCGCGCAATTTTTTTCGGAATTTCTGACGCGTTGTATTGCTTTCTTCGCTGGGGCTGGATTCCAAACTCAAATCACGCGCGGGTGGCAGCAGGGCATCAAGTATGCGTTCTTCTGCACGATCTTCAGCCAGTGGCTGATTTTTTTTGATCTCATATTCACGAGCCTGTTTAATGGCAGATTCCACCAGGTCACGAATAATGGAATCGACATCCCGTCCGACATAACCTACCTCGGTAAACTTGGTTGCCTCGATCTTGATGAAAGGTGCATCAGCTAGTCGGGCGAGCCGCCGGGCGATTTCAGTCTTGCCGACACCGGTCGGGCCGATCATGAGGATATTTTTAGGGGTAATTTCGTGGCGCAACGGTTCATCTACTTGCTGCCTGCGCCAGCGGTTTCTCAGTGCAATGGCGACAGCTCGCTTGGCAGCTTCCTGCCCGATGATATGTTTGTCCAGTTCGTGGACAATTTCCTGTGGAGTCATATGTGACATGATAGGTTTTCCTGGCTTGGATTAATTCCTGGTGTTAATCGAGCTGCTCAATGACATGCACCTGATTGGTATAGATGCAGATGTCGCCGGCGATGGTCAGCGCCTTGGCAACGATCTCGACAGGGCCCAGATTGGTATTTTCCAGTAGTGCGCGTGCAGCCGCCTGGGCATAGGCACCACCACTGCCGATAGCTGCGAGCCCTTGTTCCGGTTCAATGACGTCGCCTGCCCCCGTGATGATGAGGGTAGCTTCATGATCGGCTACCACCAGCATTGCTTCCAGGCGGCGCAGGATACGGTCAGTACGCCAGTCCTTGGCAAGTTCGACTGCAGAGCGCAAGAGGTGTCCCTGATGTTTTTCCAGTTTGGCTTCAAAGCGTTCAAATAGCGTGAATGCATCGGCTGTGCCGCCTGCAAATCCGGCAAGAACCTTGTCGTGATAAAGCCTGCGTACCTTGCGTGCACTGGCTTTGGCAACGACTGCGCCAAGTGTGACTTGGCCGTCTCCACCCAATGCTACTTGCCGGCCGCGCCGGACTGATACTATCGTGGTCATATTTTTTGTATTTTTAGCTAAAACAACGATTATAACGCCGTTTTATAATGAGATTCAGTTACGGGTGCAGCAGGCGCTGAAAGCCTAGGTGAGCATTACTTTATCCCATTCGAGAGCGGATGCTGCCAGAAGAGGGAATGCTGTCTTCAAGTAAGGGATCAATCAGGTTGTGCCGATTTTATTTGTGTGTGGCAGGGGCTGTGATGCAGGTTACAGCGGTGTCCGCTGATGGATATCATGTTGCCCGATTAGCGCATTGTATTCAGTATATCTTCGTTGTATTTTTTCTGTGCCAGCTCGCGCAAGGCAATAACGATCGGCTTGTCGCGTCCGGCATCAATCATTGGTGTGGAACCAACTGATATCTGCCTTGCCCGTGCAGTCGCTGCCAGTGTCATATTAAAACGGTTTGGGATTACTTCCAGACAATCTTCTACGGTAATGCGTGCCATGATGGATAACTCCAGTAAAAATTTACAAAAATGTAAAAACGTGAGGCCGATCAGGAAAATTCAGCAAGTAGAGCACGCTGCCTGACAAGCTGGCGGATTGTTTTCAGCCGTTCAGCCTGGATAATGCAGGAGACTTCTTGTGCTGCTGTCTCCAGTTCGTGATTAACAACCACATAGTCAAATCTGTTGAGATGGCTGATCTCGCTGCACGCAGCCGACAATCGTCGCTCAATGGTCTTGCTTTCATCCAGGCCGCGTTGTTCCAGGCGATTTTTTAATGTTTCCATGGATGGCGGCAGAATAAATATGGAAGCAGCCTGTGGGTAGAGTTCGCGTACTTGTTGTGCCCCCTGACAATCTATTTCCAGCAGGACATCCTGTTCCGCCACCATGGTTTCTTCTATCCACTTGCGTGAGGTGCCATAAAAATTGCCATATACCTCGGCGTTTTCCAGGAATTCATCATGTGCCTGCATTTCCCTGAAAGTGGCGTGATCAACAAAAAAGTAATCGCGACCGTTCTCTTCATCCCGCCTGGGGGGGCGTGTGGTATAGGAAATTGAGAGGGTTACATTGATATCCGTTTGCAGCAAGGTACGGATCACACTGGTTTTACCGGCACCGGAGGGTGCGCTGATTACAAACAGACAACTCATGATATTTCGTTTTATTGAAATTTTGGCGTATTTTAACAGGTAAATGCCAGGAAATTTCCTGGATTATTTGTTGTTGATAATGGAACTCATCAATAAATTTGAAGCGGATCGTTGTTTCAGTTAGAATCCTTTTGCTTCAGGCGCGTAGCTCAGCTGGTTAGAGCACCACCTTGACATGGTGGGGGTCGTTGGTTCGAGTCCAATCGCGCCTACCAGAAGGCAGTCGGATTCTGGTATTTGTTATCATCACGCGCTTTAGTCATACTCCATTTTTCTTTTATATCTCGTCTTACGTTCTATTAATCGAAAATTTCTTCTGTTTTCGTTCACTTGCTAGTATGCGGATCGCTTGCGCGTTACTGGGAGAAAAGACCTTGTCAGCCGCTTCTTGCCACGATAGCCAGATATATCTCAGATGCTCGCACGGGGAAATGACAACCGGTGTCGTTTCCGGCAGCTCCAGTCCAAACACGTGCTCGGTATTGTGTGTTATCCCCGGCGGATAGCGCCAGCGCCATTCTTCAAAAAGTTTATAGTGGTTTTGTATTTCCCAGTTGCGGAGGATGTAATTGGCAGTATTCAGACCGGTTTCTTCCCTAACTTCACGCGCAGCGGTCTGCTGCAGTGTTTCTCCCGGATCCTGGCTGCCTGTCACAGATTGCCAGTAACCGGGATGGTCAGCACGTTCCAGCAGCAACACCCGCAGATCGGCTGTGTAGATAACAACCAGAACAGATACGGGTATTTTGTAGGTTTGCAACAGGCAAGTCCGGCTAATCGGTTGTAATATCGGTTTTGCGCAGACGGATATGCAGCTCCCGCAATTGTTTCTCCTCGACGGCACTGGGCGCCTGCGTCAGCAGACATTGGGCGCGTTGTGTTTTGGGGAAAGCAATCACATCACGGATAGAATCTGCACCGGTCATCATGGCAACAATACGATCAAGACCAAAGGCTATGCCACCATGCGGTGGAGCGCCATATTGCAGGGCATCCAGCAGAAAGCCGAATTTCAGTTTTGCTTCGTCATCCGCTATGTTCAGTGCCTGGAATACCTTGCTTTGTACATCCTGCCGGTGAATACGGATTGATCCACCGCCGATTTCCATGCCATTCAATACCATGTCATACGCTCTGGAAAGTGCCTTGCCCGGATCGGTTGCCAGGAAATCCTCATGCCCCTGGCTGGGAGAGGTGAAGGGGTGATGCAAGGCCTGCCAGCGTTTTTCTTCTTCGTCCCACTCGAACATTGGGAAATCCACGACCCATAAAGGTTGCCACGAGTTTGTGGCCAGACCGCGCTCATGTCCGATCTTGACCCGTAATGCGCCCAAGGCATCGTTGACAGTTTTGGCCTTGTCCGCACCAAAAAACACCAGATCACCATTCTGTGCCTGAGTACGTTCAAGTATTGATTGCACGACTGGTTCGGGCAGGAATTTTAGGATAGGGGATTGCAGTCCCTCCAGTCCTTTGGTCAGGTCATTGATCTTGATATAGGCCAGACCTTTTGCTCCGTAAATGCCGACAAACTGGGTGTACTCGTCGATCTCCTTGCGAGACAGTTCCCCACCGCCAGGAACACGTAGTGCGGCGACTCGCCCACCCGGTTTTTGTGCGGCATCGTGGAATACCTGGAAAGATACATCCTGCATCAGATCAGTCAGTTCTGTCAGTTCCAGCGGTACACGCAGATCTGGCTTGTCCGATCCGTAGCGGAACATGGCATCAGCATAACTGATCCTGGGGAAAGGATCGGGCAGGCTGACATTGATCACATCAGTAAACAGGCGGTGGATCATGTCCTCCATCAGACCCATGATGTCATTTTCTTGCAGAAAGGAGGTTTCAATATCGATCTGAGTAAATTCCGGCTGGCGGTCTGCACGCAGATCTTCATCTCGGAAGCAGCGGGTAATCTGATAGTAGCGATCAAATCCGGATACCATCAGTAGCTGCTTGAACAGTTGCGGAGACTGTGGCAGTGCAAAAAAACAGCCAACGTTAACGCGCGAAGGTACCAGATAATCCCGCGCGCCTTCCGGCGTGGATTTGGTTAGCATCGGGGTTTCCACGTCGATAAAGCCATGCTGATCCAGGAATACGCGTACCGCCATGGTGACCTTGTGCCGCAGCCGGATGTTGTGCTGCATCGCCGGGCGGCGCAAATCCAGATAACGGTATTCCAGCCGTATCGCTTCACTCAGATTGTCATCATCCATTTGGAACGGAGGGGTGAGCGAAGGATTTAAAATTTCGATGGTGTTGACCAATACTTCGATTTCCCCGCTGGGAATCCCCCGGTTGACTGTTCCCTCGGGACGATGGCGCACCAAGCCGGTAATTTCCAGCACAAATTCATTACGGATTTTTTCGGCAACCAGGAAAGCTGCAACATTATCAGGATCACAAACAATCTGAACGATTCCCTCGCGGTCACGCAGGTCAATAAAAATAACCCCGCCATGATCACGCCGGCGATGTACCCAACCGCATAAAGTAATTGTTCTACCCAGATGGCGTGTGTTGATGGCGCCGCAATAGTCAGTACGCATAAGTGACGTTAATGTTGATTGAATGAAAAAAACGGTTCAGATAATTTTGCTGTGTAAAAATCCTGCTAGTCTGTAGCAGGCGCAGGCGGCGCAGTGGTTGCAGCCGGTGTTGTTGTCGCAGTATTTGCAGCAGTCTTGTCGGTGCTGGCAGTTTCCTTGCCGGATTCATCTTTCGGTTTTGAATCCGGTCGGCCAGTGTTCTTGTTTCTGAAATCTGTTACATACCATCCGGTTCCCTTCAGCTGGAAACCTGCAGCAGAAACTTTCTTGACATAATCAGTGCTGCCGCAGGAAGGGCACTTTGCGATCGGGGCATCACTCATTTTCTGCAGATACTCTTTTTCCAATCCACACGCATGGCAGGCATACTCATAGATCGGCATGCTTTTCTCCTTTAAATAAAACCTTCGAAAACGGCATTATACTTGACTGCCAGAGCAATTTCCCAGACGGTTCCGCCTGATCGGAGACTGTACCAACCTCGCTCAAGCCTGTTAACTTTCCTTTCTGCCGTATTTATCCTCAAACCGGACGATATCATCTTCTCCCAGATAGGAGCCAGACTGGACTTCAATCATTTCCAGTGGCACTCGCCCTGGATTTTCCAGCCGATGCGGTGTCCCCAGCGGGATAAAAGTGGATTCATTTTCACTGACCAGAAAGGTTTTGTCTGCCCGGGTAACCTGCGCAGTCCCTCGCACCACAATCCAGTGTTCGGCGCGGTGATGGTGCATTTGTAATGATAATGCGGCGCCAGGATTGACAACAATACGCTTGACCTGAAAGCGTTCACCTGTATCGATCGAATCGTACCAGCCCCATGGGCGGTATATTTTGCGATGTGAACGGGTTTCCGGCCGGTTCTTCTGCCTCAGGGTATCAACGATATGTTTGACTTCCTGTGTTTTGTCTTGATGTGCAACCAAAATTGCGTCAGAAGTTTCCACAATGACTACGTTATCCACGCCGATACAAGCAACCAGTCGATGTTCGGAAAATGCAAGCGTATCGCGGCAGGCATGTAGCAGCACATCACCACGGACAACGTTGCCCGATTCATCCTTTGGCAGGGTGTGCCACAACGCATCCCATGCGCCAATATCCGACCATCCGGCTGAAAGCGGAATGATTGCGCCTGGCGGCAGGGTATCCGGATGCGCAGAAAGTGATTCCATCACGGCATAATCAATTGAATCGCTAGGGCAGGCAGCAAAGGCAGTTTTATCAATCCGGTGAAAATCACCATCTACTGATTCCGGTTGCCATGCAGCGCGACAAGCATCCAGCATATCCCGGCGGCAGGTATCAATGGCAGCAAGCCAGACGGATGTGCGCATCATAAACATGCCGCTGTTCCATAAATAGGAACCTTCTGCCAGATAATTTTGTGCCGTGACCAGATCTGGCTTCTCAACAAAGCGGGAGATCTGGAAAGTGCCCGGTTCGTATAGTGCGGTACCGTATTGAATATAGCCATAACCAGTTTCCGGCGTATCAGGCGTGATACCAAAAGTAACCAGTATGCCGCTTTCAGCAAGCAGCATACCCTTGTGAACAGCCGTCTGAAAGGCAGCTATATCCGTTATGACATGGTCAGATGGCATCACCAGTAAGATCGGATCATCCCCTTTCTGCATAGCGGCCAGTGCCGCGATCGTCAGGGCAGGCGCGGTATTTCGCCCGCATGGTTCAAGAATGATCTTACCGGTTTTGCCGATAAGCCGAAGCTGCTCCGCAATCACAAAACGGTACTCTTCGTTGCACACAATGATGGGCGGCTGAATAACAATATCATCCAGCCCATCCAGGCGACGTACGGTTTCCTGCAGCAGGGAATGCTGATCAACCAGCGGTAGTAATTGCTTGGGATATTGCTGGCGCGAAAGTGGCCATAGCCGTGTGCCTGGGCCACCGGAAAGAATAACTGGAGTAAGGGAATGTTTCATGCTTGCATCAGATTGGTTATAAAGAATAGGGCAGATTTCTACTGGCCATTCGAAATTTTGAACTCAGAACCTGTTGAAGGTCTCGATCAAGAGATACAGTTCAATTTCAACGCTGTAATACGCCCTTTAGTGAGATATTGAACAGGTTCTCAGGGGTGATCCAGTTCTCTGGTCAGTATTTCCACGATACGCCGTGCAGCATTGCCATCCCATAAATTCGGCCGGCGTCCCTGCTTGCCGTGTCCTTGTAAAATGTTGTCCACCGCCGACTGTATTCGTACCGGATCGGTTCCTGCCAGTATGTTGGTGCCCTCATCGACCGTGACTGGCCGTTCGGTATTTTCCCGAATAGTGACGCAAGGAATTCCCAGGGCGGTGGTTTCTTCCTGCAAACCGCCACTATCGGTCAGCACAACGGTGGCATCCTTCCAGAGATGAAGAAAGGGCATGTAAGCCTGTGGGCCGATCAGTGTGATGTTGGGCCCCAGATCGATATTAAATTTTTTCAGATTGTTTTGTGTGCGCGGATGCGCCGGGAAGATGAGCGGAAGCTGCCCAGCAATCTGCTTCAGTACCTGGCTGATGCGCTGCAGCGTTTCAGGGTGGTCAACATTGCTTGGCCGGTGCATGGTGACGACGCCATACGGATGATCTTCCAGTGATGTTTTAAGTGGATTGGTCTCAAACCCGGAAGTGTCTGTTCGGGCAAGCTGTTCTACTTGGTAGAGCAAATTATCCACCATAACATGACCGACATAATGAATGGCCGATGCCGGTTTTCCTTCTTGTAACAAATGTTGTTGTCCACTCGGCTCGGTCACAAAAAACCAGTCGGTAATACTATCTGTCACCAAGCGATTAATTTCTTCTGGCATACACATATCGCCGCTGCGTAATCCTGCCTCGACATGGGCAACCGGAATGTGCAGTTTCTTGGCGACGATCGAACAGGCCAGGGTTGAATTGACATCACCGACAACCAGTACCGCATCTGGTCGCTCTACCAGGCAATATTCCTCGAAAGCGACCATGATTTTTGCTGTTTGCTGTGAATGGCTGCCACCCCCGGCTGCCATAAAGATATCCGGTTGCGGGATGCCCAGCTCCTCGAAGAAAACATCGTTCATTGCCCGGTCATAATGCTGGCCGGTGTGAACAATCTTGTAGGCTAGTTTATCCTGCTGCTGCAAGGCGCGGACAATTGGCGCAATTTTCATGAAATTAGGCCGTGCACCGGCAATGAGATGAATTTTTTTCTGCATAATTTTTCTCGCGAGACAGAGACAATGAGCGGGATTGTAAACCCCGAAGACTTCCTGGATTTCTTTATCTGCCAAAAGATAATCTTGATGCTACCAGTTTTCCCAAGGATCCTCTGAAAAACTGTCTGCGTTGCCATCACTGCGTTAAAAACAGGCTCATAATGCTCATTTACTGCTTGTAAACCGCGTTTTTACCTGTTTTTGCCTTGCACTGACCGCCTCGCTAACGCTCTTCAAAGGATACCTGATAGACAAGCGGCCTTGGTTGGATTGCTCTTTATTCAGAATCGTATCATGACAAATCGGCAGGCAATGCTTGGGAAATCTCTGAAAAACTACTGTATTTCATCATGATCAATGCATCGCAACAGTGTCACGGGCCAAGGTAAAACCCTGACAGGGATTGCTGGTGGTCTGGCTTGCTGAGGTACTCGAATATAAGATACACTCAAAATCAATCTTATAAATACTCTGCTCAGGAGAAGTATGCATGCCTGATCCTACGTTGTGTACTGAAGAAGATATCACACGCTTGATCCACGCTTTTTACACCCGGGTACGGGATGATGAAGCACTTGGTCCCATTTTCGATGCACATATTGATGACTGGAGTCCCCATCTGACCAGAATGGTGGATTTCTGGTCATCTATTCTGCGTGGTACTGATCGTTTCAGTGGTACGCCAATGCCTAAGCATATAGCCCTGCCTGATCTGAATGCGGAGCTGTTTCAGCAATGGCTCAAGCTGTTCCATAAAACCGCTGCTGAACAGCCTAATCAGGCCATGGCTGAACAGGTTTGCATGATGGCTGACCGCATCGCGCGCAGTCTGTGGATGGGTTATCAGATCAGCCATCATCCCGAGGTGATGCCTGTGGGGCTGTCTCATGGCTGAGTCATCACAAATCAGGAAACAGCAACCAGCACCGCAATGGGCTGCTTTCCTCAGTCTGGGTTTTCGGCCACTGTATATTGCAGGTTGTTCCTGGGCAGCTATTTCGGTAGCACTATGGATATACGCACCCCAATGGTTGACAGGTGTGTTGGCCGGGATGTTCTGGCACGCACATGAAATGCTGTGGGGGTTCGTCGCCACTATTGCAGTAGGGTTCCTGTTTACCGCTAGTGCTAATTGGACTGGCATCAATCCGTTGCACGGTCGTGCGCTAGGCGGGTTGACACTGTTGTGGATTGTGGCGCGGGCTGGTTTTCTTATGCCGGGATCGACAGCATTTGGTATCGCAGCACTTTGTGAGCTGCTGTTTTTCGGTATAGCAGCATTGGCGCTGGGCCGGGTGATTTATCAAAAGCGTAGCCAGCGTAATTACGGTATACCACTGCTTGTGCTGGGGCTAGGTGTAGCTGATGGCCTGTTTCTATGGTTTACACAGGTAGGGGATTATGCTTTGTTGATGGAGAGTTTTCATGCTGGCCTGCTGTGCATGGCAGTGATTGCACTACTGATTGCACGTCGGGTGATTCCATTTTTCGCTATGCGGGCAGTGCAGGGGTTGACGATTCCGATGCTTGCTGGCAGTGGTCAGTGGCAGCTTGCAGCGAGTATCTTCGCCATTGCGTTCTTGCTGTCAGGGTGGGCCTCAGCGGCGGCAGTTGCACTGGCCGCCGCCGGGGTCCTCGCTCTGTGGCAGCTGTTTGCCTGGAAACCGTGGGCCGTTCGGCAGGTACCGTTGTTGTGGATTCTTTATACCGGATACGCCGGGCTGGGTATCGGTTTGCTGGTTGCAGCCGCTTATTCTGCAGGCTGGATCTCCCGTGCCGCCTGGCCAGTACACGTAATCGGCGTGGCAGGTTTTGCGATACTGATTATCGGCATGGTCACCCGTACTGCATTGGGTCACCTGGGGCGGCCATTGCGTACCGATCACAGCATGGTCATTTTGTACATGTTAATTATCACAGCTGCTGTACTGCGGCTGGCAGCACTGTTGCCAACTGCGTATGTGCCAGGTCTGTTGCATGGTTCGTCCGCAATCTGGATACTGGCCTTTGCGCTTTACCTCTGGCGTTTTTTTCCGATGCTGATCCGGCCGCGTGCGGATCAATCGCCTCCAGTTATCAAGCCGGGAAACATTCCGATACAGCCTCGCTGATTGTTGAGCGTATGAGTATTCAACCAAGAGGATGCATACAATGAGTTATGGCGTACTGATAACACTGCATTTGCTGGCAGCGATCGCTTTTGCGGGAACAGTATTTTTTGAAGTTGTAATGATCGAAGGTATACGGAAGCACCTGCCGCGCGAAATTATGCGTGAGGTTGAACGCGCTATTGGCAACCGTGCTGTCAGGATCATGCCCTGGGTGCTTCTGGTACTGTATTCCGCTGGAATAGGGATGGCCTGGCAACACCAGGCAGCACTGGCACAGCCTCTGGCAAGCAGCTTCGGATTGTTGTTGAGTATCAAGATCATCTTGGCAATAAGCGTTTTCGGTCACTTCGTGACAGCCATGATATGGCGGAAACGTGGTCTGCTGAACAGACAGCGTTCACAGCGCTTGCACCTGAGCATATTCTGCCATGTACTGGCAATTGTCATCTTGGCGAAGGCCATGTTTTATCTGCACTGGTAACCTCTTTAATTTGGTTGGGAAAATCATGCCTTCATTTGATATTGTTTCTGAAGTTGATAAACAGGAAATTCGTAACGCGATTGATCAGCTTAACAAGGAAGTTTCTGCTCGTTTTGATTTCAAAGGTTCAGATGCACGTGCCGAGCAGACCGATTATGAGCTTTATCTTTTTGCAGATGATGAATTCAAACTTGGTCAGGTAATGGATGTTCTGATAGCCAAATTCACCAAGCGAGAGATTGATGTGCGCTGTTTGGATAAGGGTCAGGTTGAAAAAATAAGCGGCAACAAGGTGAAGCAAAAAATCACGGTTAAAACCGGAGTGGAAAGCGATTTGGCCAAAAAAATCGTCAAACTGGTCAAGGATAGCAAACTTAAAGTTCAGGCGAGCATTCAAGGCGATGTTGTACGGGTAACCGGTGCAAAACGTGATTCTTTGCAAGAAGTAATTCAGCTGGTAAAGAGCAGTATTACGGAATTACCATTACAATTCCGTAATTTTCGGGATTAAATAGTTCGCTGATCTAGGTCTTTGAGTGCATGTTGCAAGGGATGCACTGGCGCATCCTTGAGCCAAGGGATTTCTCTGCCATTGCGCCAGGTGGTCAATTCTTTTGCCATTGCCACGTAGCCGATGAATTTGCCGCCCGCCTTATGATTGGCCTTTTGCAGCGCCAGTGCCTTGTTGAACACAAACCGGCACGAACCAGCGAAGCGGCGCATGTGCCGCTGCTGCTGGCCGAAGTTCATATTTAAAGGCTTGGAGGCGTTGCATGGGGATAGTATAGTTTGGTCTATGAGCAATAACAATGACATTCGCCACGGAAGGCATTGCGTATTTCTGATGCATGTGCATTTGGTCTTTTTGACCAAATATCGCCGTGAAGTATTCACTAACTGTCCCATATAATCAAACACCTTTCTTCTTTTTACTTTGGTCTGTTATTAGAATCTGTTCAATATTCCACTGAAGAGTGCATTACGACGTTCTTTCTGGCTCAATTTCCTGGTATTGCCCGCTCTTTGATTGAGCCTCTGAACAGGCTCTGAAATAATACCGGCCTTCCCGGCAGGTGCGCGATACACCGGAGAAATCCTCGTCACCCCGGATATGCTACTGGAAGCACTGGCGTTGGCTATCATTACCACGCTTATCGCCAGCTTTTACCCCGCCTGGAAAGCTTCACGCATGCAAATCGTTGATGCGCTCAGGCATAATCGGTGAAGTTTTCATCTCCTCGGTTGCTGCTGGATTGCTTCAACCCGTTGGGCTCCGCAATGACGATGATTTTATATAAATAAGCGGAAAAACCCTGGTTTTTGCAAAGAAACTCGTCATCGCGAGACCCTTTCGGTCGTGGCGATCCAGGATAGTGCCAGACGGAGAAAAGAAAATGGAGTGGTTGTCAGTCCACAAACACTTCTTCAATGGTTTGTGCTGTCAATATTCGTTTGCCCCAAAGCTGCAATGTTTGTGAATCTGCTTTTTTTATACGAGCATCTATAATTTCACTAACAGGGCCAAAACGCCATTCCAATTGGCGTAATAGCAAATCCATTTCACCTTCCAATCGCCCTTCTTGTCGTCCTTCACGGATACCTATCTGTTTGCCTTCCTCAATTCCCTGTTGTTTCCAGTCTTTGGTCCAATCTTTGACACGTTCTGAAAGCATACTGTGTACCTCCTGTAAATCATGAATTTCATCGAAGCTGGTTTTGGGCATTCTGCCGGGTAAGAATACCCGTTTTAGCCAGACAGTAAATGCGCG
>NZ_FPBL01000011.1 GCF_900116685.1 Nitrosomonas eutropha | reverse complement strand
CGCGCATTTACTGTCTGGCTAAAACGGGTATTCTTACCCGGCAGAATGCCCAAAACCAGCTTCGATGAAATTCATGATTTACAGGAGGTACACAGTATGCTTTCAGAACGTGTCAAAGATTGGACCAAAGACTGGAAACAACAGGGAATTGAGGAAGGCAAACAGATAGGTATCCGTGAAGGACGACAAGAAGGGCGATTGGAAGGACGACAGGAAGGACGATTGGAGGGCGAAGCAGAATTTTTCTTGAAGCTGCTGGAGCGAAAATTTGGTCCGGCAGATGAAATTACCCGAGCTCGTATCAGATCTGTAGATTCACGGACCCTGTTGCACTGGGGTGAACGAATATTGACAGCACAAACCATTGAAGAAGTGTTTGCTGACTGATAACCACTTCATTCTCCTTTCTCCGTTTGCCACTATCCTGGATCGCCATGATCCCAAGGGTCTCGCGATGAACTGTCCAGCCTTGTGGGTAGGTTGGAAAAGGGCGATTCGTATTGCGAGCAGCCTTGATGGCCAAAGATGAACCTGGTCTCTATCCCTTCTCCTCCTCGACTAAAATACGTCTACTCCAGATGAAGGTTCAAGCACAGGATGACGAAGGGGGAGCAGGGTAAGAGGGTGTGGCGGTGGGGTATTGGGTGAGCGTATAAAAAAAGCGCCGGTTGTCCGGCGCTTGAGTTTTATTAATAGTTACTTATTTTTGTAATTGTTCAGGCCTGTTTACGACGGCGATTCAGGCCAAATCCCAAAAGTCCGGCACCAAACAGCAGCAGGCTGGCGGGTTCGGGTATTTCGCTTCCACCGCCACCACCACCACCACCACCACCATTCTTGCCTGTGTCATAAAAGGTAAGATGTGACAGACCATAATTCTTATCATTTTTAGGGTTGATTGGCGTGCTCCAAGTACCTGTATTGTCACCACCCTCATTCTGGAACAGGTTAAAGAAACTCCCGCCTTTGGCTACAAAGAATGTGATGACCGGGTTGCTTATGCCGGGAGCATATGACCATGTTCCAGTTCGCCCTTCTTTGCTACTGTCAAATGTAAAAGAGAACTCATCACCCGTAATGCTGGGAAATAAATCTGTATTAACTTCAGTTGTCCATGTAGCCTTTCCTTTATCATCAAATTTGATAATAACAGGTGATTGCTTGGAGTCATATTTTTCTGGAATCTTGCAATTTTTGAATCCTTATCCAAACACCCCCGAACAATCGTTGCCTGCAATTTTTTCTCCTATTAATGGTTCAGCATTTACTGTTGAAGAAAACGCTCCCCCCCCAGCAAACCAACCAGTACTAACTCATATAGTCTTTTCATTAATTTTCCCTGATTAACTTTTAACTTTAAAATATCAAATATAATTAAGCAATAATCGTGCCAAAAAAATAACCATCTGATTGATAGTTATTTTTCTGGAACTGGAGCGGAATGATGTATGTGATTGTAAAATTTTTCGACAAAAACGCCCTGCGGGAGTAGGGCGCTGAATGCTGAGAATCAAAGGTAAGAAAATGATCAGGATATTTTTATCCTGGTATTACGAGACCCTCCAGGCCGTGGCGATTACCAACGCCGCTGGATTACTGCCTGCTTCTCTGCGCTCGCAGTCACAAAGACGATAGTAGCGGCGCCGGATTGCCTTAATCCTGCAGATTGTGTCAGGACAGGATTAAGGTTATACAGCCTCCCTAATTTCTGACGCTGACAGTTTGGCTGACAAATTCACCATCCACGTTACCAGCTTCCACAGTAACAGTAAGCGTGCTGCCGCGCGGGGAACTTTCCCAGGTATTCCAGCGGTAATTCAACGAGTTGCCGTCAATAGTGGTAAGGATGTTGCCATTCACTTTCAGATTGATTTTGCGGGTGTTGTTGTCGGCTTTCACTTTGACGTTCTCAAAAAGGCTGACTTTCTGTCCATCCTTGAGATTGAACTGGTTAATTCTGGGTAAAGGCGCTTTCTGTGGATTGTTGTCGGAATTTTTTACACTGACCACCACCGGTGAGGAAGTGCCCCGATTACCGGCAGCATCAAACGCATACGTCACCAGGGTATAGTTGCCATCCGCCAGCGTGGTGGTATTCCAGGTAAAACGGTTGCCCGGTTCGGTGTCTTCCATCGTCTGCTTGCCGTTAATGTGCAGTTCTGTACGTGCCACGCCGATGTTGTCGGAAAAATTTACACTTACGGGTACGTTACCGGAGACTGTGCCACCAGTGGGAGAGGTGATGCTGATGGTCGGCGGTGTGGTATCTGCCGCCGTATTTTTTACGGTGACTTTAACCGGGGCAGAGGTGCCCTGGTTACCGGCAGCATCAAACGCATACGTTACCAGGGTGTAGCTGCCGTCCGCCAGTGTGCTGGTATCCCAGGCGAAGGCGAAAGGCGGCTGGGTATCTTCGATCGCTTTTCTGTCGTTGACGTACAGCTCTACACGCACCACGCCCTTGTTGTCAGAATAATTGACATCCACCAACACATCTCCCAACACTGTGCCTCCAGTGGGGGAAGTGATGTTGATAACCGGCGCAATGTTATCTACGTTAAATTGTGCATAAGCAGCATTCACCGCGCCGGCAGCATTAATACGCCCGTGGCCGTAGTAGGCATCATGGCCGGGATCACCGAGATCGAGAGAGGTAGTTTTGAGTATCTGATCGACATCTGCCGGGGCCAGATCCGGATTGGCAGAGAACATCAGTGCAGCGGTGGCAGCGACAATCGGGCTGGAGAAGGACGTGCCGGAAACGGAGCCGTACCCGCTGCCGCGCGTAGTGGTGTAAATACTTGCTCCCGGTGCAGCAACATCCACTGCGGGGCCGTAGCTGGACCAGCTGGCGCGTGTATCGTTACTGCCTGTTGCCGAGGCAACGATCAGCGCATCGCTGGGGGCATAACTGATATATCCGCTGGAATTGCCTGCGGAAACGACCACCACTCCTCCTTTGCTGCGCATATAGTTGGCAGCAGATTGCACAGTCAAGCTGCCGGCTGCGCCTTCATAGCTGATGTTGGCAACACGCGCGCCGTGATCAGCCGCCCAGCGAATGCCATCCGCCATGGCGCTGAAATAGGCGTAAGCGTTGGGATTGGCAATGCGTATTGGCATAATGCGTGCATTCCAGGCTACCCCAGCGCTGCCAATACCGTTATTGGCCGCTGCTGTCGCTGAACCGGCCACTTTGGTGCCGTGGCCATGTACATCGCTGGCATCGTCGTTACCATTGTAAATATTCCAGCCGGGAACCATGTTGGCGGCCAGATCAGGATGGTTACTGTCCACCCCGGTATCAAGAACAGCAATGGTTACGCCATCGCCAGTAGCAATATCCCAGGCGATAGGTGCCTGGATTTTGGGTAGCGCCCAACTGCTGTTGAATGCGGGATCAGAAACCATTTGCGCTGGGCCAACCAGTTGATCCAGCTCAACCGCCTTGAAACGGCGATCTTTTTTGAGCTTGTTCATGACCTTGATTTCATCCACGCCATCGGGCAATTCGTAAATATGCGCACTTAGTCTGCTGAGTTTACGTTTGGATTTGATGCCATGCGGTCTGATGGCCTTATCAAACTCTTTTGCGGTCAAACCGGCACGCGGAATGAGCAGCAGACGACCTTTTTTCCAATGGGAGGGAGAAGCGGCGGTTTTACTGGTTGATTCAGATCTGGCAGCTTCCAGAATATCCTTGCTTGGATTGGCATGGCTATTGCTGGAGAAGATGATCAGGAGAAACAGAAGAATTGAAAAACTGAAGCAATGATATAAGTGATCTGAAAATGGCGAATGAATTAATCTTGCATTTGACATGCGCGGCTCCTTGGAAAGATGGGTTATAACGAAGCCGACCCGCAGTACGCATACCTGTATGAAGAAAGGGAGTGGATGCGAACTTCGGCAGTCCCGCTTTCCTGATGCAATCAGGATCGGAAACTTTGCGCCCCTGCTTCACGACAGGTTGGCCTTTGTCGGTTCTACATGATGCAAGACTGGATAACGACAGTTTCAGCGCTACTCTTTATACACATTGTGCTTGGCCAGTGTTGCACTGTGCTGGATTGCTTTGCACTGCCGTGCTCGCAAAGAGCGGGGTGGAATACCCATATCAATAAATGCATACCCTACGAATTATAATTTTGGTGGTTTCGTACCAGGTTGCTTGCTGTTGCCCGCAAAATAGTGTGGAATATGCTGCATGAAAAACGACCAAAAATACAACATCAAAGTGCAAGTGCGTACTACTTATCTGCAGGATCAATCCGATCCCGCGCAGGAGCAGTATGTGTTTGCTTATACGATTACGATCAATAATATCGGCAGCGTGGCTTCGCAGCTGGTGAGCCGTCACTGGATAATCACTGGTGGCGATGGGGAGACGCGGGAGGTGCGCGGGTTGGGTGTGGTGGGAGAGCAGCCGCTACTTAAACCCGGCGAAAGTTTTGAATACACCAGCGGCACTGCGATTTCCTCAATAGCGGGTTCCATGAAAGGTTCTTATCAGATGGTGGCCGAGGATGGTTTTCATTTTTCGGTGGAAATTCCTGAATTCATTCTGAGTGTGCCGCGCGTGCTGCACTGATTTACAAACATCATGCCTGCAGACGTTATGCCTTACGGTACGCTATATCTGATCCCGACCCCGTTGGGGGAAGGCGATCTTAGCTGGATACTCCCTGCCGGAGTTCAGCAGCGAATCAGCCTGTTGGGGCGATTCATCGTCGAACATCCTAAAACAGCGCGTCATTTTCTTAAACAGGTAAATCCACTGTGCGTTGTGCAAACGCTCAAACTGGAAGTGCTGGATGAGCATACTCCCGCCGCTGAGTTGGAGGCACTACTGGCGCCATTGCTTGCCGGGGAGGATATT
The DNA here is from genome assembly GCF_900116685.1 of Nitrosomonas eutropha. Lineage (GTDB taxonomy): Bacteria > Pseudomonadota > Gammaproteobacteria > Burkholderiales > Nitrosomonadaceae > Nitrosomonas > Nitrosomonas eutropha_A. The sequence continues at coordinate 52,829 of NZ_FPBL01000011.1, read as the reverse complement.
GGTTTGTTGTCCGAGGCAGGTTGTCCGGCGATTGCTGATCCCGGTGGGATGCTTGTCCGGCTGGCGCATCGCAGGCAGATTCGGGTGGTGCCGTTTGTTGGTCCTTCTGCAATTTTGCTGGCGTTGATGGCTTCCGGGCTGAACGGCCAGCGCTTCCGCTTTCATGGCTACCTGCCGGTTGCCCCAGAGGTGCGCAATAAAAAGATTATCCAGCTGGAAAAGGCATCCATCGCGGCGGATGAGACCCAGATTTTTATCGAAACACCTTACCGCAACCGGAAATTGCTGGAGGCGCTGGTGCAGCAATGCCATGTGGAAACGGATTTATGTGTGGCCTGTAATCTGACCCAGGCAGATGAGGTTGTCCTGACGCAAATGATCAGTGAATGGCGGCCAAGCAGCAACTGGCCGGATCTGCACAAGAAACCGACGGTATTTCTGCTGCACGGGCGGAGATAAAGAAAGCTCTGAAGTTGCTGGATCGCTTTGGCGTGCCGCTTCGGGTGTTTAGGGAATCTCTGCACGGTGATTTTCGCCTGCTTTTTAAGCAGATCTGCTTTTCATCCAGCGCTCCATAATGACGACAGCGGTGAGATCGCCTGTGACGTTGATAGTCGTGCGGCACATGTCAAGGATACGGTCAACGCCGAAAATAATACCGATACCGGCGGGAGGTACGCCGATGCCGGATAAAATGGTGGCCAGCACGACAATGCCAACGCCAGGGGTGGCGGGAGTGCCGATTGATGCACCCACGATGACGCACATCAGCAAGGCCATCTCGGTAAAACTCAGATCCACGCCGAAGATCTGACACAGGAAAATAGTAGCTACAGCCTGATAAAGTCCGGTGCCGTCCATGTTGATGGTTGCACCAATGGGGATGACGAAGCGACTGATATCTTCACTGACACCCAGGTTGTTTTCTGCGGTACGGATGGATACTGGCATCACAGCTGCCGAGCTGGAGGTTGAAAAGGCCAGCAGTTGCACTTCACGGATCGCTCGTAAAAAAGTAGTTGGTGAATGGCCACCAAATACGGTTGCTCCGAACAGATACAAACTGAGAATAATGGCCAGCCCCGATAGTACAGAGGTCATATACCAGCCAATGGCGCTGAGGGCGTCAAAGCCCAGGTGAATCATGGCGTCGGTCATCAGGCCAAATACGGCATAAGGTGCTAATGCCATGGCCCAGTCGATAATTTGCATCGCGGCGCCTTGCCCGAACTGACATAGTGCCTCAAATGGTTTTACGATCTCGCGCGGCATGGTCAGCGCGGCAACACCAAAAAAGATGGCGATGATCACAATTTTGAGCATGTCGACGTGCAAAGCTGCTTCGACAAAATTGGAAGGAATCAGACGGGTAATGCGTTGTGGAACAGTCAGTTCATCCAGTATCGGTGTGCTGGAGGTCGATATTGCATCCGTTGCCATTGCATGGGCACTGGCACCCATCATGTGTCCCGGCTGGATAAAGAGAGAGAGTGCCAGGCCGATTGTGACTGCTACAAAAGAAGTCGCTATGAAATAGGGCACGATAAATGTACCCATCTTCTTTAGCTGCCGGGGTGAGCCGCTGCTCAGAATGCCCAGTACGATGGAGCAGATGATTAGCGGAATTACTACCATTTTCAGGATTTCCAGAAATACGGTACCGGGCAGGGCAATCCATTCTGCTGCAGTGAGTGCGATTTCATTTTCCAGCAATGCAAAGCCGCCGGGGGATAATGCAAGCCCTGTGATCGTGCCTAATCCCATCCCCAATAAGATCCTTGCCCATAGCTGCTGGGCAAGCAAAGAGCGGATGGATGTGAACATTTGCTGGTATCTGGAAAATATCACGGCTAGCTTAGAATCTGTTCAATATCTCACTGGAGGGCGTATTACGGCGTTGAAATTGAACTCAAAATGTTCACTCACATACTTCAAGTATGCTCTGCTTTCTCGTTCAATTTTGCCTTGCACTGCATCACTTGATCGAAACCTTAAACAGGTTCTTACAACATTGGTTGAATGATTGTTTCGATTTGCCGTTTTTTGATTCGCCCCAGGTGGGTATCGACGATCGTGCCATTGCGATCAATTGTGACGGTAAAAGGCAGGGCGCCTTGCGGGTTGCCCATAGCTTCTGTCAGGGTAAAGGCATCGAATTCTCCGACCAGTACGGGGTAGTTAATGTTGAATTCCTTGCTGAACGCGGTTACTTTTTCGGCATTGTCTATGGCAATTCCAACGATAACCAGATCTTTCTGGTGGTATGTTGCATAGGTATCAATCAATTCCGGAATTTCATCCCGACAGGGCAGGCACCAGGTTGCCCAGAAATTGATAACAATGATTTTTCCCCGCCATTGCGACATGGCCTGGGGGATACCTTCCGGGGTGGATAACGTTGTGTTGAAGAATGTTTCTGCTGCAGCTTTCTTGACGTTATCCGGCAGGGAGGTTGTGATACCCATTTCTCTGGATTTGTAGGCAATACCAGCGGCCAGTGAAAGAATGGCAACAATAATGTAGAACGAAAACTTGTTGGGCTTGGACATAAAGGATTCCGGAAAGAAGTAGATATTTACGCGGTACAACAGATACCGGATCAATTTGGCATTTGCTGTACCGGCGCACTCAAGACGCAGCGAGTATCGCTATGTCTGCAAAATGGTGTAAGTGTGGCTGGTTGCTGTCTGGTTGTCAGAGCAGTATTGCATCCAGCACGGTAACAAAGTCTTTTTTGTCGAGGTAGCCAATAATCTTGATGTCAGGAATCTCAACTCCCTGCTTATCAAAAAACAGAATTCCAGGTGGACCGAAGAGTTTGAAACGCTTGAGCAGTTCGGCGTCATCTGCTGTTCCTTCGGTTACGTTGATCTGAACCAGTTCGACATTCTTCAAACGCGCCTGGACCTGTGGATCGGTAAAGGTGAAGCGTTCCATTTCCTTGCAGGAAATACACCAGTCGGCGTAAAAGTCGATCATGACGTAACGTCCCTGCGATTGGCGGATGAGTTCATCCAGCTCTGCAACTGTTTTTATTTGCTTGAATGGCAGGGGAGCATTCGTGCCAGCCGGGGATTCAGCAAGCTGTGCGGAAGGGGGGGATGCAGTCAGGTTAAATTTCGACAAGGGTTGCAGGACATCCCGACTGCCGGAAAGTACGCCGATGAGTAATGCCACACCGGTCAGTAATGCAATAACGCCGATCCCCTTGAGAAATTTACTGAAGCCAGAGGCCTGATTGGGTAGTGGATCAAGCGCATGCAGGTAGATGGCTGAAATGATCAGTAACGCTGCCCAGAGCAGCATGTGGACGACTTCTGTAATTACGGGAGAGATCAGCCAGATGGCCACGGCCAGCAGCAGGACACCAAAAAATTGCTGAATGGATCTCATCCACGCCCCAGCTTTAGGCAATAGCGCGCCCGCAGAAACACCGAGCAACAGCAGTGGAACGCCCATCCCCAATGCCATGACAAACAGGGCGGATCCACCTAACACTACATCACGAGTCTGGCTGATATAGATCAATGCGCCAGCCAGTGGGGCGGCAACACAGGGGCTGACGATCAGTGCGGACAGTGCGCCCATCCCAAACACGCCAGCTAGTTGGCCACCCTTGAAATGACTGGTTTCTTCCATCAGCTTGTTTTGTATGAAAGCAGGCATTTGCAGTTCGTAGAAACCAAACATGGAGAATGCCAGTGCAGTAAAGATGAGTGCGAATGTTCCCAGTACCCAGGCATTTTGCAGTGCGGTGGATAGCATGGCCCCGGATAAGCCTGCGGCAGCACCAGCTGCGGCATAAGTGATCGACATCCCCAGTACATAGGCCAGTGCCAGTATGAAGCCGCGTGTTTTCGACATTTGCTGTCCTTTGCTGGCGATGATTCCGGACAGAATTGGCAACATGGGGAATACGCAGGGCGTGAAAGCGAGCAGCACGCCAATGCCAAAAAAGCCACTCAGAATCAGCCAGAAATTGCCGCTGGCGAACAGGCGTTCTATTTTGTAGGACTCTGTTTCAAATAATGGAGCAGGTTTGGCAGGTGGTTGAAATAATTTGGCAGTGGAATCTGTGCTGGCTGCTTGTACATTGCTGCTGATGGCACTGGCGGCTGTGTCCACCATGGCCTTCAGGGCGGGCAGCAGTAGTTCATTTTCCTTGTTGATCGGCGCATAGCACACACCGATTGGTTCGTTACAACCCTGGTAGGTAGCAGAGAGGGATAGCTGCTCCGGAGCAGATGATTCGCGGCGCAGTGTGATAACAGCTTCCAGTGGCTGGTAGTACACTTCAGTATTGCCAAAGAGCTGGTCATTCTTCATTTTCCCTGATGGCAGGGTGACTTGCTCGATGTGAATCCCTTCACTCTTTGATTCAAAAACAATCTTGTCACGATAAAGATAGTAATCCCTGGCTGGTGCCAGGCGGGCAATCAGTGTGTGATCATCCTGTACTTCGAGGGACAGCTTGAATGCCTCATCCGGTGGCAGTAATTCCTGCTCGGTCTGATCGGTACTCATCCCCAGTCGTTGCAAAATACTCATCAACCCCCCGGCCTGGCTTTCTTCGGCCATGGTGTGCGTACTGATCAGGCATAGTGACAGCAAAATCAAAATGAATTTTATCCAGCGCATTGGTTATCCCGGTTAGATATCTGTTTCGGTTGTTTCATTAGCTATCCACTGTAAGTAAGCGGGTAGCCCGCTATCGAGAGGGACAGCAATAATTTCGGGGAGTTCGTAGGGGTGTTGTGATTTGATCGTTTGTTCCACGTCTTGGTATCGTTGTCGGGTAGTTTTAATCAGAACCGGTATTTCACTGGCTGTTTCAATTTGACCCTGCCAGCGATAAATTGAAGTGCATCCCTGCAAGATATTGACACATGCTGCCAGCTGCTGGTCAACCAGTATTTTTGCCAGCTTCCTGGCGCTTGCTTCATCCGGGAAGTTGGTCAGAATGAGTAAAATCCGAGATGATTCGGTCATTTCATGTGGCTTTGGGTATTGCCGCCCCGACATAATGATCTGAGTTTCTATGATATTCTATTGTAGTGTAAATGCGGTTTCTCGTGGCAATGAGCAAGATAGTGTGAGACAGTACAATGAAGAATCTGTTTTTGTTACTCCAATCCTTAATGATCATTTTTCCGATTGGTGTTTTCTTTACCTATATCATTATGGATGAAGGTGATCAGTTTACCTATGAACATTATCTGATGACGACACTGAGTTCCCTTCCCTTTTTTCTGGTGCTATTGATTAAATATTTCATATCGGGATTTGATGACAACAAGTAGCGTTAGCGTTTTCAGATCAGATTCGTATGAAAACCGGATGTTCCGGCATGCGTTAACGATGGCCGTACTATTTTGTTTCCGGAACCAGCCACTATAAGTGAAATGAGTAGACTTACCCATCTTCTGATTATTTTTGTCGTTTTTGTGTGTGTATTGCCATTGGCGGCTCAGGCTGAAAAAGGCTATGCCAGTGATCAGGTGGAAGTGTTAGTACGGACAGGCCCCAGTCATAAACATGCAATTGTGAAGGTATTGAAAAGTGGCGCTGAGCTAGAAGTACTGGAGCGCGACCGGAGCAGTGGGCATGCCAGGGTCAGGACAGCTGGCGGTGCTGAAGGATGGGTGTTAACACGGCACCTGATGACTGAACCGGCAGCGAGAGTGCTGCTCGAAGCATTAAGCAATCAGTTTTCAGGCGATGAGAATCGCCCGGATAATCCGCGTGCACAGGCTGATCTTATCAGGCATGAGTATGAAACACTGATGCAGCGGGCAACGATGCTTGAGAAGAATAACAAGCAGCTGGCGGCCGAGTTATCCAAAATAAAGCAGCTGGCTGCCAATGCTGTACAGCTTGATAATCAGAATCAGGAACTGCGACAACAAACAGATGTTTTGACGGCAAAACTGGGCAAACTCGAGCAAGAAAACCAGACGCTGGGCAAACAGGTCGAGCGAGAATGGTTTTATGCTGGAGGATTGGTACTGTTTGCCGGTTTATTTCTGGGACTGATTATTCCACGTATTCAATGGCGCAAACGGTCACGCTACAGTGATTTTTCTTAAAGGTGCCTCATCTGAAAACCAATTTTCAGAAGTGCTCTTAATACAGAATCAATGCACTCGGATGCTGAATGCGTATTGAAAAATGGTTTTTCTTGCGTGATACCCAGCCACGTACCTCCAACGGCTTATTCAGATAAGTTTCCAGACGTGGGAACAGGGCCAGATCCTGGTTGGCAATAGTGAGGTCGATATTTTTGCCGATGATAAGGCGGCTGAACCGGCGGTTACGTTTGAGTGCTGTGACTTTTACCCGGTAGCGCTGCCAGCCAAATGGTTTTTCGGTTAGTTTGACCAGTTGACGTGGCTGGTATTGCTTCATTGACCAGACCCCGAGTTTCTTTGCTTCTGCCCGTTGCTGCGCCTTGATCAGGGTATTAGCATGCAGCAGATTGGGAGATATCAGCGTGACAACAGCCAGCCCTTTTTCCACCAGAGACAGGTTGATATGTTCTCCATCCGCAAGATATAGATGAGCAAGCATTCTTTTATAATGATCTTGCGTTTGCCGATCATGTTCCAGATAAACACTGCGCCCTTGTAGTTTCCCTTGCAGCCATTTTTTTGCTTCGATCCCGCCTGGTTCTGCCGGACGAAACCGGTTCTCGATCTCGGGTGCATTCACGCCCAGCAATCTTACCCGTTTGTTATTCTCAAGCACGACAGTATCGCCGTCGATAACCCTGGCGACTCGATATTTGCTCCGTGCTGGCTGGGCGGCAAGTTGCAGAGGTTTTGCGGTTGGGGTGGGGATATCAGAATAGAGAGTTCGACCATGGGGATCGGTAGAGCGATAGATGGTGTCGGCCAGCCCCGGTTGGGTGTGCACAACAATCAGAAAGATTGTAAAAAGACAAAATTTCAGGAAAGAGAGTGACGGGTTGGGTGGTATCCGGGGGGCTCTGGTAAAATGCATGAATTGGATTATGTCAGGGGAATGTTCGGGTTGGAATATCTGTGTGGCCAGCACTGGAATCGGGGCACAACCTTGGAGATGTTACGCATGTCACTGAAATTTTGGAAGTTAAAAGACAGAAACTGATGGTTACCAGTCCATTGATTGAATTCAGGAACGTTAATTTTGCCTATGGCACCCGGCCAATTCTGAAAGGTGCTGATATGAGCATATCGCGCGGGCAGGTGGTTGCCATCATGGGAGGGAGTGGGTCAGGAAAAACGACTCTGCTGCGGCTGATTGGAGGTGAAGTCAGGCCTTCGATTGGATCTGTCAGTGTAGCGGGGCAAGTTGTACATGAGCTCGGCCGGAATGAATTATTCAAGTTGCGACGTAAAATGGGCATGCTGTTCCAGTTCGGTGCATTGTTTACCGATTTGTCAGTGTTTGATAATGTTGCTTTTCAGATGCGTGAACACACGAATTTGCCTGAATCAATGATCCGGGATCTGGTGCTGATGAAATTGCACGCAGTTGGTTTGCGCGGTGCCCAGCACCTGATGCCGGCGCAACTTTCTGGCGGAATGGCGCGGCGCGTGGCACTGGCGCGTTCTATTGCACTGGATCCTATGCTGATGATGTTCGACGAACCGTTTACTGGTCTGGATCCAATTTCATTGGGCGTGATTGGCGGTTTGATTCGCCGCCTGACCGATACACTCGGCATGACTTCCATTATGGTGACACACGACATTCAGGAGTCGCTGCGGATTGTTGATTACGTTTATTTTCTGGCCGATGGGGTGATTGCTGCGCACGGAACGCCTGATGAGGTACGTGAATCAAAAGTACCATTCGTACACCAGTTCGTTCATGGTGAAATAGATGGCCCGGTGCCCTTTCATTATCAGGCACAGCCTTATTCTCAGGATTTGGGAGTAGGCGCTGGAAGCGATGTCTGACCGGATATTGTCAGCATGAATACAGGGAGTGATCAGTTTGCTTAGACGGATCAGAATCGTTATCGAGTCGATCGGGCACAGGATGGTTGATAGTATCTGGCGACTTGGATGCGCGACCCATTTTATGCTGTTGGTATTGCTGAAATCTGTTCCCGGTTTTCTGCGTTTTCGTTTGATTACGCGTGAGATCTATTATGCCGGAGTGATGTCGCTGATTATTATTCTGGTATCCGGGCTGTTTGTTGGCATGGTGCTGGGATTGCAGGGTTATGAAACGCTGCAGAAATTTGGTTCCGAATCGGCAGTGGGAACATTGGTGGCGTTATCTCTGGTGCGCGAATTGGGGCCAGTGATTGCTGCCTTGCTGTTTGCCAGCCGGGCAGGTTCGGCCATGACTGCCGAAATCGGGCTAATGAAAGCAACCGAGCAACTGGCCGCCATGGGCATGATGGCAGTGGATCCGATCGCACGCATCGTTGCGCCGCGATTCTGGGGTGGAGTTTTTTCAATGCCGCTGCTGGCAGCCATGTTTTCTGTGATGGGTGTGTTTGGCGGCTATCTGGTGACGGTGATTTTTATCGGTGTGGACGAAGGCTCTTTCTGGTCGCAGATGCAAAGCTCGGTTGATTTCCGTTATGACATTGTAAACGGTGTCATCAAAAGCTGTTTTTTTGGTGTGGTAGTGACGGCCATTGCCGTGTTTGAGGGATTTGATGCACCGCCAACGGCAGAGGGGGTATCGGGTGCAACGACTCGTACAGTGGTCACTTCCGCGCTGGCAATTCTGGGCCTGGATTTTGTTTTAACTGCATTTATGTTCAGAGGGGTAAGCTGATGCAACGTACCATGATGGATTTTTGGGTGGGCCTCTTCGTCATGGCGGGGATTGGTGCATTGCTGATTCTGGGGTTGAAAGTAGGTAACCTTATGGATTTTCAGGCAGATAAAAGCTATGTACTGGTCGGTAATTTCGAGAATATCGGTGGTTTAAAGGTGCGTGCCCCCGTTAAAAGTGCGGGTGTGGTGGTGGGGCGTGTCACAGATATTCAGTTTAATGTGCAGACCTATGATGCGGTGGTAACCATGAAGGTGGATACACGCTACCGGTTTCCCAAGGATACATTTGCCAGCATTCTGACATCAGGGTTGTTGGGGGAGCAGTACATTGGATTGTTACCAGGCGGGGATGAGGAGATGCTCACAGATGGTGAAAAGATTATGAAAACCAACTCGGCGATTGTGCTGGAGGAAATGATCGGGCGTTTCTTGTTCGATAAGGCGTCAGAGAAAAAAGATTCGGATTCCGAAATTTGAAACAGGCGATAAAACATGAAACTATTATTTAATAAGATTATTTTTCTGGTATTACTGGTTATTGCATTCCCTGCAGCAACACAGGATGTTTCACCTGATACGCTGATCAAAAATACAGTTGATGAAGTGATTACCATACTCAATCAGGATGATGGTATCAGGGCGGGCAACCAGGACAAGGTATTGAATCTTATCCGGGAAAAAATATTGCCGCATTTTAACTTCATACGCATGACCCAGCTGGCGATGGGTAAAAACTGGTCACTTGCAGGTCCAGATCAGAAAAAATCTCTGGTCAAGGAATTTCGCACGTTACTGGTGCGAACCTATTCCATTTCGCTGACCAGCTATCGTGATGAGATCATCAAGGTCAGCCCAAGTAATGTCAACCCGCAGGATACCAGGGCAACAGTCAAGACTCAGGTGATCCAGGGGAGCGGTAAACAGCCGGTGCCGATCGACTATTCCATGGAAAAAAGTAGTAATGGCTGGAAGGTTTACGATGTAACTGTTGCCGGTGTCAGCCTGGTAACCAATTATCGGGGCACCTTTAACAGTCAGATCAGAAACGGTGGCGTGGATGGTCTGATCACAACACTTGTGGAGAAAAATACATCCATGCAGGGCAAGTAAACAGGCATGGATACGGAAACCGGCATGCGCGTGGAGGAAGGCCGTCTTTTTGTTCGTGGTCCGGTAACTTACGATAATGTAGTTGGAATCACTCGTGCAGGTGTGGCGGCAATCAAGCTGGACAATGGGGTGATCAACCTGGCGGAGGTTACCCAGGTGGATTCTTCAGCTGTCAGTATGTTGCTTGAGTGGGTGCGTGCTGCCCAGATACACGGCCGGAAAATTGAATTCATCAACCTGCCGGCAAATCTGGCTGGCCTTATCGAGTTATATGACGTAGACGCTTTAATTCCATCCGGCTGTACAGGTAAATCCGGTTGATTGGGTAGGTGCTGCCGTTCCTTTGTTTTGTTCAATAAATTCTGATTGTTTCCCGTGATGAGATGACCCCGGCTATCGAGATACAGCGGCTAGGCAAGTGCTATGGTGCGCTGGTTGCGCTGGATAATGTCGATCTGGTTATTCAACCAGGTGAGTTCTTCGCGTTGCTGGGCCCTAATGGTGCAGGTAAAACCACATTGATCAGTATCCTGGCTGGTTTAACCCGTGCAAGTCATGGAACTGCCAGTGTTATGGGGTACGATGTCTTGTCCGATTATCGTGAAGCGCGAAAAAGGCTGGGTGTGGTTCCACAGGAACTGGTGTACGATCCCTTTTTTACTGTGCGTGAGACGCTGGTGATCCAGTCAGGCTATTTCGGCCTTAAGCAAAATGATGTCTGGATTGATGAAATTCTGCACCATCTTGATCTCACAGAAAAAGCACATACGAATGTACGCACCTTGTCAGGTGGCATGAAGCGGCGTTTGTTGATCGCACAGGCGCTCGTACATAAACCTCCGGTGATTATTCTTGATGAACCGACAGCGGGCGTAGATGTGGATTTGCGTCAAAGTTTGTGGCAATTCATCCAGCAACTTAATCTCCAGGGCCATACGATTGTTCTGACTACGCATTATCTGGAAGAGGCCGAAGCCTTGTGTAATCGTGTGGCAGTGCTCAAGCAGGGAAAAATTATCGCACTTGATAGTATGCATAACCTTGTGCACAGCACGCGAGGTTACACACTGGAGTTTCGTTTGTCTTCGGAGGAATTGCCATCCGGTTTGCAGGCATGGCCAGGTAAACAGGAAGGCTGTCTGCACAGCCTGAAAATAAAGGACAGTTCAGAGATCGAGACGGCATTGTCAATTTTACGAAAATCTGGAATACAAGTGCTTGATATTAAACTGCTTCAACCTGACCTTGAGTCGGTATTCATGAAGCTTATGGAAGCTGATTCGGCAGGTGGCGCGTGACCGGTTTTTATACTCTGTTTTACAAGGAATTATTGCGTTTCTGGAAAGTCAGCTTGCAGACGATACTGGCACCAATCTTGTCCAGCCTGCTTTATCTGCTAATTTTTTCTCATGTACTTGCTAATCGGGTGCAAGTTTATGATGGTGTTACTTATGCCGTATTTCTGATTCCCGGGCTGGTAATGATGACGGTTTTGCAAAACTCCTTTGCCAATTCATCTTCCAGCCTGATCCAGTCGAAAATAACCGGAAATCTGGTCTTTATCCTGCTGTCGCCACTTTCTTACCTGGAGATTTTTCTGGCCTATGTTAGCGCTTCAACATTGCGCGGATTGATTGTTGGCTCAGGGGTATATGCTGTTGCTCTCCTGTTTTATCCATTGCCGCTGCAGTCGTTGCTCTGGGTGATATTGTTTGCGTTGCTTGGCAGTGCTCTGCTGGGGGTATTGGGCGTCATTGCCGGGATTATGTCTGACAAGTTTGACCAGCTGGCTGCTTTCCAGAATTTTATTGTGCTGCCGCTGACTTTTCTTTCTGGTGTGTTTTATTCCATCCATTCCTTGCCGCCGATATGGCAGTTCCTGTCGCATCTGAATCCGTTCTTTTACATGATCGATGGTTTCCGCTATGGTTTTTTTGGCACTTCTGACATTTCACCTTATATCAGCATGAGCGTTGTGCTGTGCTGTCTCATTGTGATTTCAGGGTGGGCATTGTGGATGCTAAAAAGTGGCTACAAAATTCGCTCATGAGTAGGATGACAACTTTTATATTATTACGAATAAAGGAGTAGTTGTGGTTACAGCAGAGTCAATCGAACATTCAATTAAAACCGGGCTGCCTTGTACCTGGATCAAGGTAATAGGGGATGACGGCCATCATTTTAGCGCTGTGATCGTCAGCGAGCAGTTTCAGGGAAAGAATATCGTCAAGCAGCATCAACTGGTTTATCAGGCGCTTGGTGACCGGATGCGCGAAGAAATCCATGCGTTATCCATGAAAACCTACACGCCCGAACAGTGGGAAACTGCAAAAAAATCAGCTGATTGATTGTATAGCTGTTTCTGATTGTGTCAGTCCGCCCAAGGTGGATAACATGGTTTCCTCAATCATCAAATAACGGGCTGGCCGGGTATTCCAGTGCTTCCTTCATGGCTACCAGTGACAATACCGCTTCGCGTCCGTCGATGATGCGATGATCGTAGGAAAGTGCGAGGTAATTCATTGGCCGGATGACAACCTGGCCGTTCTCAGCAACAGGGCGCGGTTTGGTGGCATGGATACCCAGAATGGCGCTTTGTGGCGGATTGATGATCGGCGTGGAGAGCATTGATCCGAATACGCCGCCGTTGGTAATGGAGAAGGTACCACCTGTCAGCTCTTCTATTGTCAATTTTCCATCTTGTGCCCGCTTGGCCAGATCAGCAATTTGTTTTTCAATTTCGGCAAAGGTGAGTTTGTCGGCATCGCGAATGATCGGCACAACCAGGCCGCGCGGGCTGGCCACGGCAATACCGATATCGTAATACTCATGATAGATGATGTCGTTTCCATCCACCGATGCGTTGATGATGGGGAATTTTTTAAGCGCTGCAACGGCTGCCTTGACGAAAAATGAAGTAAAACCGAGTTTGATACCGTGTTCTTTCTCAAAACTGACCTTGTAACGGGCACGTAAATCTAGAACTGCCTGCATGTTGACTTCGTTGAATGTCGTCAGAATGGCAGCTGTGGACTGGGACTGTACCAGCCGTTCAGCGATACGTATGCGCAGGCGGGTCATGGGTACGCGCTTTTCTTGTCGTTCCGATTTTTCTGCATGAATTGTACTGACGGCTTGATCAACCTGTGAATCTGGTTGCTGATTGGTGCTGGCAGCAGCGCTACTCTTCTTGTTTGCAATGTGATTTAGTACATCTTCCTTGATAATCCGCCTATCACGGCCAGTGCCTTGTATGGCTGTTATTTCCTCGGTAGTCAGATCATTTTCGTCTGCAACTCTTTTTGCAGCCGGCATAAGCGGGCGGCCTGGTTGTGGTGACACGTCGTCGGTCTTATCAGCTGCTGGCTGTTCAGGATCGGTAGCGGATTCAGGCTGAGCGGTTTGTACGGCTTGCTGTGGGGCTGTTTTCGAGCCTTTTGCTGCAGTGTCGATACGGGCGATAATTTCTCCACTGGTGACGACAGATCCATCATTTTTGACGATTTCAGCCAACACGCCTGATTGCGGGGCGGGGAGCTCCAGAACAACCTTATCTGTTTCAATATCAATCAGATTTTCACCGCGTTCAATATGTTCTCCCTGTTTTTTAAGCCAATTGATCAGCGTACCTTCTGTCACTGATTCTGAAAATACGGGGACTTTGACTTCTATCAGCATGATAATTTCTCCATAACCTTGTCAGATTGTGTCGCGAAATGCTGCTTCAATTAATTCTTTTTGCCTGAATCTGTCCATTGCAAGATACCCGACCGAGGGGGAAGCAGATGAGGGTCGGAGTGCGTACCCCAGTTTTTGATCTGATCGCATGTGACGCAGCAAGTAGTGTTGGATACGGTGCCAGGCACCCTGGTTACCCGGTTCTTCCTGGCACCAAAGAATTTCTTGCGTGTATGCATAGTGATTGATTTCCGCCTGAAAATCCTCGTGCGGGAACGGGTAAAGCTGCTCCAGCCGGATGATGGCCATATTGGTGATGGCATGTTCACGTCTATAGGCGATCAGCTCATAGTATATTTTTCCGCTGCAGACGATCAGACGCTTTATTTTCTCTGCTGCAAATGTTTCTGTTTCGGAGATAATCGGCTGAAATTGGTCGTTTGCCAGTTCTTCCAGAGATGAAACTGCTTCCTTGTGACGCAGCATACTTTTTGGGGTAATGACGATCAGCGGTTTACGTATCGGCCGGATCATCTGTCGCCGGAGTAAATGAAAGATCTGTGCTGGTGTGGAGGGGATACATACCTGGATGTTGTATTCAGCACACAGCTGCAGAAATCGTTCCAGGCGTGCAGAGGAATGTTCTGGCCCTTGTCCTTCATAACCATGCGGCAATAATAAAACCAGCCCGCACAGACGCCCCCACTTGGCTTCACCTGAAGCGATGAACTGATCAATCACAACCTGAGCGCCGTTAGCAAAATCTCCAAACTGCGCTTCCCAAATGACAAGTTCATCCGGACGTGCCGTGGCATAACCATATTCAAAACCCAGCACTGCTTCTTCTGAGAGGATTGAATCAATCACAACAAAATCAGATTGTTGGGGGGTGATATAGCGCAGAGGAATATATATGCCATCTTCCCATTGATCTTGTTCACGGTTCTGATCATGCAGGACGGCATGGCGGTGAAAAAATGTGCCTCGTCCGCTATCCTGTCCGGAAATACGCACCGGATAACCTTCTTTCAGCAAAGCGGCATAGGCCAGGCTTTCGGCCATCCCCCAATCAAGCGGTAAGCTACCTTCACCCATTTTTCGCCGATCTTCAATCACTTTTTCAACCCTGGGGTGTAATTGGAACGTGGCTGGAATAGCGGTTAGGCGCTCCGATAGATGTTTCAGATCTTCGATAGGTACACCGGTTTTTACCGGTTGATTCCATTTTGTGGGAGATACGAAAGGCGCCCAGTTGGCTGTATTGGGTGATTTGTAGTCGTAGCAGATCGTGGTGTTAGGGTTGCGGCCTTCGTCCATGGCATCCTGATAGGATTGCACCATGGCTTCTGCATCGGCTTCCTCAATGACACCCTGTTGGATGAGCCGGTCAGCATAGAGTTTACGAATGCCCGGGTGTTGATGAATAACACGGTACATGGAGGGCTGGGTGACCATGGGCTCATCTTGCTCGTTATGGCCCAGTTTGCGGAAACAAACCAGATCAATTGCGATGTCTTTGCGGAACTGCATACGAAAATCAAGCGCTATTTCAGTTGCCAGTATGACTGCGTCCGGATCATCTCCGTTGACATGCAGAACCGGCGCATCAATCATCTTGACGACATCTGTGCAATACAGCGTGGAGCGGCTATCACGCGGATCTGAGGTAGTGAAACCAATCTGGTTATTGATGACGATGTGAACCGTTCCGCCTGTACCGTACCCCCGTGTTTGTGACAGATTCAGTGTTTCCATGACAACACCCTGTCCGGCGAAAGAAGCATCACCGTGGATTAGCACCGGAACAATCAGATCGCCATTTTTATCACCAATCCGATGCTGACGTGCGCGTGCGGAGCCTTCCACCACCGGATTGACGATTTCGAGGTGTGACGGATTGAATGCAAGCGCCAGGCGCATAACACCACCCGGCGTCATAACCGCGGAAGAAAATCCCTGGTGATATTTGACATCGCCGGAAGTCAGCTCCTGCGGTTGTTTGCCTTCAAATTCCTGAAACAGCTCGGAAGGCATTTTTCCTAGCGTATTGACCAGTACGCTTAAGCGTCCGCGATGAGCCATTCCCATGACAATTTCCTGTACACCTGCTGTTCCTGCGTGTTGCAGCAGTTTATCCAGCATCGGGATAAGGCTTTCATTGCCTTCCCCGGAAAAGCGTTTCTGGCCAACGTAACGAGTGTGTAGATATTGCTCCAGACCTTCTGCAGCGGTCAATCGCTCAAGAATATGGCGCTTGTATTCCGGGGTGAAATTGGGCTGGGAGCAGACGGATTCAAGCCGGTTTTGTAGCCAACGCTTTTGTTTCACATCCGTGATGTACATGTACTCCGCGCCAATGCTGCCACAATAGGTTTGCTGCAATCTATGTAAAATTTCCCGCAAGGTGGCATGTTCCGGGCCGACAAGAGAACCGGTATGAAATACCTTGTCCATGTCTACGTCAGTTAGCCCATGAAATTCCGGGTCAAGCTCGGGAACATCCTGTTTTTGCTGCAAATTGAGCGGGTCAAGGTTAGCCCTGCGCACACCCAGGAAGCGGTAGGTGTTGATCAGTTGCAGAACAGCAATTTGTTTACGTTCCTGTACTTCAAAGTCAATAGCTTGCTGTTCTGTCTGTTTTGAGGGGGTGCCAGAAAGGGAAGATTCATGTCGTGCAGCAGATCGAATCAGTGACTCGATAACCGGAGTATGGGAAATGTCCCGGATGGAAATACTTTCTGTTGGCTGCAGTGAGTCGAAATACAAGCGCCATTGATCCGGTACGCTGGTTTGATCTTCCAGATACTGGTCATAGAGCATTTCGATGAATGCTGCATTGGTACCGAACAGTTTTGAATCTTCTAAAAGTTGTTTTATCACGATAGCCACCTGAAGCCTGTGAAATTACCGCAACATATTTTCCGGGGGGCAAAGAAAAAGACAAATGGCGAGGTATGGGTAATCTGCTGCTTGTCTTTTATTCTTGCCAGCTGTAGCCGTCAGGCTTGTAAGTTTCCTGTTGATCAGATATGGCCATGGTTATTATGGTACATCTCTGCGCGGGGTTCCAACGTACAATTGGCGGGGTCTGCCTATTTTCTGTTCCGGATCAGAGATCATCTCGTTCCACTGTGCAACCCAGCCAACGGTACGTGCGGTAGCAAAAATGGCAGTAAACATGGATGTTGGAATACCCAGTGCTCGTTGTACGATTCCCGAGTAGAAATCAACATTGGGGTACAGCTTTCTGGTAATAAAGAAATCATCTTCCAGGGCGATTCTTTCCAGCTCCAGTGCAAGCTTGAACAGCCGGTCATTATGCAGCCCCAGTTCATCCAGTACTTCGTGGCAGGTTTCGCGCATCAGTGTGGCGCGCGGATCAAAGTTTTTGTAGACCCGGTGGCCAAAGCCCATCAGGCGGAAAGGATCATTCTTGTCCTTGGCGCGGGTGATATATTCATTGATGCGTGAAACATCTCCGATTTCTTCCAGCATATTGAGGCAGGCTTCATTCGCACCACCATGTGCCGGACCCCATAAGCAGGTAATCCCGGCAGAGATGCAGGCAAATGGATTGGCACCGCTTGAGCCCGCCAGACGGACTGTTGATGTGGAAGCATTTTGTTCGTGATCCGCATGCAGAATCAAAATACGATCCAGTGCCCTGACAATGACCGGGTTGGGAACATATTTCTCGGCTGGTGTGGCAAACATCATGTGCAGGAAGTTTTCCGTAAAGTCCAGATCATTACGAGGATAGATGAAAGGTTGACCGATATTATATTTATAGGCAATTGCCGTAATGGTTGGCAGTTTGGCAATCAGACGAAATATAGATTGTTCGCGATGTGGTGCATCAGAAACATCCATGGCGTCATGATAAAAAGCAGACAATGCACCCACCACACCAACCATGACAGCCATGGGATGCGCATCGCGGCGAAATCCGCTGAGAAACTTGATCATTTGCTCATGCAGCATCGTATGGTTTTTGATGTTATTGACGAATTGCTTTTTTTGGTCAGCTGTAGGCAATTCTCCATTCAGCAGCAGATAGCTGACTTCCATGAAGTCACAGCGGGTGGCCAGTTGTTCGATCGGGTAGCCGCGATACAGCAGGATACCCTGATCGCCATCAATGAATGTAATGGCTGATTTGCAGCTAGCGGTGGATACAAATCCGGGATCGTAGGTGAACATATTGCTTTGAGCGTATAACGAGCGAATATCAATAACATCAGGACCCTCATTACCGGACAGAATGGGTAGTTCAATTGTTTTCTTGTTTTCACCCGGTGACAAAGTGGCAACATCTTGTGGGGGCATAATTTTCTCCATTTATCCTGCAATTCAAATTTTCCTGATAGGTGACCAGGGTTTTGGTTAATTTTCCTGTAAAAATCTTAATATAGGCCGAAATGCTTCGTCAGGTACTCCCGTATTGCGGGAGATCATATTCCACAGATCATGGTCAGGGTACGTTAGCAACACTTCGAACAATTCACGCTGCTGCTCATCCAGTTGTTCATAATGAATATCCATGAAGCGCAACAGAACGATATCCAGCTCCAGCATGCCGCGACGACAGCGCCAGCGCATGCGAGCCTGGTGGTTCATACCGTTTTATTCAGCATCATGATTTTTATACTTTCTATCGCGGCAGTCGGGTTTAATCCCTTGGGGCAGGCATCAACACAGTTCATGATGGAATGGCAACGGAATAAACGGTAGGGGTCTTCCAGATCATCCAGTCGTTCAGAAGTGGCCTGATCCCGGCTGTCAGCCAGAAAGCGATAGGCTTGCAGCAATCCGGCCGGCCCGACAAATTTGTCGGGATTCCACCAGAATGAAGGGCAGGCAGTGGTGCAACAGGCACATAGAATGCATTCGTAAAGACCATCCAGACGAGCGCGTTCTTCCTGGGATTGTAAACGTTCGGTTTCTGGCGGCGGGTCGTTATTGATCAGATAGGGCTTGATTGAATGATATTGCTTGAAAAATTGGCTCATATCAACAATCAGATCGCGGATAATCGGTAATCCCGGCAGTGGCCGGATTTCTACAGGTTCACGCAGGCCAGCAAGCGGTGTGATGCAGGCAAGATTATTGCGACCATTAATATTCATGGCATCGGAGCCGCACACACCTTCCCGGCAGGAGCGGCGCAGACTGAGACTGTCATCAATGGCCTTGATACGTATCAGCGCATCCAGCAGCATTTTATCTGTCGGCGCGAGCTCAACGTCATAATCCTGCATGTACGGTTTTTTATCCTTGTCCGGATCATAGCGACTAATCGAGAACAGCATAATGCACTCCTTTTTCCGTTTATTTTAATTTGATCAGAAAAGTACCTTATCCCGAAAGAATACAGGTGATTTTACGATAACGTTAGGAAGATGATTGCAATGTACCAGGATCGGGGTCAGTTTTTTCGTTATCCGTGCCTCTGATGTGATGGCCCAACCTGATTGGCAATGAACCGTTTAACTTGTTCGGCATCTGCTGTCATATGTTCAAAACGCTGGGGCAGTTTCTCCAGGTTATCGTACCCATCAGGTCGTTCCGGTACGAATCCGACTGCTTCCTGGATGCTGTCCGCAAACTTGACCGGTAGTGCTGTTTCCAGACAGATGAGTGGAACATCAGGTTCGCGCAATTCCATACCTACTTTCAGCCCATCTGCTGTATGTGTGTCAATCAGGGTATTGAATTTGCGGTGTATCTCTCGAATAGTGGTGATGCGTTCAGCATGGTTGCTGGTTCCGGAAATGATGCCAAAATCCCTGATTTTTTTCCACAGATCAGTATCAGAAAGATCAAACGACCCTCCTTGATCAACCGATTTCCAGAGTTCCTTGACGCGAGCTGCATCCCGACCGGTCAGATCGAAAATAAACCGTTCAAAATTTGATGCTTTAGATATATCCATCGAGGGGCTGCTGGTTTGCTTCGTTTCAATCGTTGCGCGGGGGCGATATAAACCGGTACGAAAGAACTCATCCAGCACATCATTTTCATTGGTTGCCAGAATCAGTTGCCTGATAGGTAGGCCCATCATACGTGCAACATGGCCGGCAAAAATATTGCCGAAGTTGCCGGAAGGGATTGAAAAAGATACTGCTTCCCCGTAGGAGCTGGTAACCGCAAAATAGGCCTTGAAGTAATAGATAATTTGCGCAGCGATACGCGCCCAGTTGATTGAATTGACCGCACCGATTCGATATTTTTGTTTGAATGCCTGGTCGTTACTGACAGTCTTGACGATGTCCTGGCAGTCATCAAATACACCTTTGATAGCAATATTGAAAATGTTTTCATCCTGTAGCGAGAACATTTGTGCGGTCTGGAAAGCACTCATTTTTCCGTAAGGTGACAACATGAATACGCGGATACCCCGTTTGCCGCGCATGGCATATTCTGCACTGGAGCCGGTATCACCGGAAGTTGCGCCCAGGATATTCAGTTCATCGTTATTTTTTGCCAGCACATACTCGAACAGGTTGCCTAGGAACTGCATGGCAATGTCTTTGAACGCCAGGGTGGGGCCATTAGACAGGTGCAGCAGATGCAGATCGGGTTCCAGTGTCTGAATCGGGGTAACTTCCTTGCTGCCAAAAACTTCAGCCGTATAGGTGCGCGCAATCAAGGTGCGTAAATCGTCGGCGGGGATGTCATCCATGAAACGCGACAAAATCTCAAATGCAAGCGACGGGTAGTCGAGTGAGCGCCAGGATTCAAGTTCTGCCGGGCTTATTTCGGGATAAGATTCAGGCATAGCCAGCCCGCCATCCGGAGCCAATCCACCTAACAGAATTTCAGTAAATGTTTTGGGCGGCATGCCACCCCGGGTCGAGAGATATCGCATATTAGTCTGTGATAAACGGGGAAAGAAACAACCGGGTGCTTCACATTGGAAGCTGATCAATCCTGAAAGAAATCAGGGATTAAATTGAATATGAATAAAGCAAAATCTGAAAGCTGTGCAGCCTTAACCGCCAAGCTCCTCAAGTCGAATCCGGATGATTTTATCAGCCATGGCCGGAAGGTTCTGGATTTTTTCAATAGCTGTGTTGATGTTCTTTTCCCTGGTTTTGTGCAAAAGCATGATGATGTTGACCTTATCTTCCCTATCTGCATGCTCTTTCTGGATCATTGCACTGATGGAGATTTCATTGTCTGCCAGGATGTGGGTGATGTCGGCCAGCACCCCAGGTTTATCCGTGACTTGCAATCGCAGGTAATAAGCAGTTTCCACGACTTCCATCGGTACGATGGGTGTATCAGACAGCAGCTCCGGCAGGAATGCCAGTACGGGCACCCGGTGCTCCGGACTGGAAGTGAGCAGACGTGTGACATCTACCAGATCAGCGATCACTGCGCTGGCAGTAGGTTCTGCACCGGCCCCGGCACCATAATATAGCGTCGGCCCGACTGCATCCCCTTTTACGATGATCGCATTCATTACGCCTTCCACATTGGCAATCAGTCGTTTGACTGGAATCAGCGCCGGGTGGACACGCAACTCAATGCCATTGGCCGTGCGTTTGGTAATACCCAGCAGTTTGATGCGGTAGCCTAATTCTTCGGCATAACGGATATCGTCATTGGCCAGTTTGGTGATTCCTTCGATATAAGTTTGATCGAACCGAACTGGAATGCCAAAGGCAAGTGCTGCCATGATGGTGATTTTGTGAGCAGCATCAATGCCTTCTATATCATAGGTTGGGTCAGCCTCGGCATAACCCAGTTGCTGTGCGCTGGCCAGAACGGTGCTGAAATCCAGCCCTTTGACACGCATCTCCGACAGGATGAAGTTACTGGTTCCGTTGATGATGCCGGCAATCCATTCAATGCGGTTGGCTGCCAAGCCTTCTCGCAGCGCCTTGATGATGGGAATACCTCCCGCCACGGCTGCTTCAAACGCGACGATGATATTGCGTTGCTGTGCGGCGGCAAATATTTCATTACCATGATTTGCCAGCAGTGCCTTATTGGCGGTAATGACATGTTTGCCGTGAGCAATGGCTTCAAGTATCGCTTGTTTGGCGATAGTTTGTCCCCCGATCAGTTCGACGATGATGTCAATGTCGGGATGTCTGGCAATTTCAAGTGCATTGGATGTTACGACAACATCATCACCCGCGACCAGGTTGTGCGCCTTTTCCTGATCCAGATCGGCGATCATGCTAATGATGATATTGCGCCCGGTTCTGCGGGTGATTTCCTGCTGGTTGCGTTTCAGAACGGTATAAGTGCCGCCGCCAACGGTGCCAACGCCGAGCAGCCCTACATGAATTGGCTTCATAACAGAATTTGTTTGTGTATCAATAAGGATAAACCGAAGATTATATACGGAATAAAGCGGAGCAAGTCAGTTACCCGCTTGGTTACCGTGTTTTCCTGGCTGCAGGATTAGCAGCCGTGACGAGCGCGATAGCGGCCTAAAAACTGTGCAATACGGCCGATGGCTTCGGTCAGGTCGTCACTGTTAGGCAGAAATACAATCCGGAAATGATCGGGCTGCGACCAGTTGAATCCGGTTCCCTGAACGATCAGCACCTTTTCTTCCAGCAGCAGATCCAGTACAAATTGTTCATCATCTGCAATTGGATAATAGGCGGGATCCAGCCGTGGGAATAGATACAGTGCGCTTTGGGGCTTAACGCAGGTTACGCCCGGAATGTCGGTGAGCAATTTCCAGGCCAGATCACGCTGACGCTTCAGTCGCCCGGTGGGCATGGTGAGATCGTGAATACTTTGATAGCCACCCAGTGCAGTCTGGATGCCGAATTGTGCTGGAACATTGGCGCACAAACGCATGGATGCCAGCATATTGAGCCCGGTAATGTAATCCCGTGCGCGTGTTTTGTCGCCGGAGACAATTGCCCAGCCGGAACGAAAGCCGGCGGCACGATAATTTTTGGATAAGCCGTTGAATGTTACAAACGGAACATCATTGGCCAGCGAAGCAATCGAAGTATGGTGGGCAGAGTCATAAAGGATTTTGTCGTAGATTTCGTCAGCAAAAATGATCAGGTTATTTTGTCGGGCAATTTCGATGATATCGCGCAACAAATCATCCGGGTACAGTGCGCCAGTGGGGTTGTTGGGGTTGATAATGACGATTGCCCGGGTTCTGCTGTTGACCTTGGCTTTTATGTTCTCCGGATCTGGTAGCCAGTCAGATTGTTCGTCACATATATAATGCCGTGCGATTCCACCCGCCAGGGAGACAGCGGCCGTCCATAAGGGATAATCCGGCGAAGGAACCAGCACTTCATCATCATTTTCCAGCAGCGCCTGGGTAGCCAGCATGATCAGTTCTGATACGCCATTCCCGACGTAGATGTCATCCATCTGCACGTTGGCGATATTTTTTTCCTGTGTGTAGTGCATGATCGCTTTACGAGCAGCGAATAGCCCTTTGGAATCGCAATAACCGGATGCGGCAGAAAGGTTCTGGATGACATCCTGCAAGATCTCGTCCGGCGCTTCAAACCCGAAGGATGCGGGATTGCCGATATTGAGCTTGATGATACGATGACCTTCTTCCTCCATCTGTCTGGCGCGATCGAGAACAGGTCCCCGTATGTCATAGCAGACATGGTTGAGTTTGCTGGATTTTTTGATGGATTGCATGGACGGATAGAGAAAATTCTATTTAATACGGAAAAAGCATACCATGTTACGCTGATTTTTATTAAGGGGCATTTCTAAAAACCGGGGGTGCGGGATGAGGTGCAAGGCGTATGGAGCGCAGCAATGAGAGCTGTCAAATAGATAGATGAGGCAAGGAGTACCGGACAATGTTGCTGTTTGTCTGGAAAGCCAATTGTAATTGTTAGAGGTGTCCTGAAATGAAAATGGTTGGGCTGATTATCCAGTTGGATCAAAACTGAATTTTTCGTTACGAAGGGATTTACATGAAATTACATCTTTCGGATAACTCCGGTTTGAACATTTTTTCTGGCTACGGAGACGGTTATGTTGCGGTCAATCAGGTGCGGTATACAGATAGCATGATCGTGCTGCCGGAACAGATCGTTGAGCACTGGCCGGTAAGCAGTATTAACCAGTTGGAAATGGAGCATTTTGATCCATTGCTGGCAGTACAGCCGGAGATTATTTTGCTTGGAACAGGAATGTCATTGCAGTTTCCAAATGCATCGCTGATAAAAAAAATACTGGCTCGCGGAATCGGATTCGAGACGATGGATACGCAGGCAGCATGCAGAACCTACAATATCCTGTCATCTGAAGGGAGGCATGTTGCTGCCGCGATATTTGTTCGACCCGCAGACAGATAGCAATCCAAAGCTTATTCGGGTTATTTGTTTTGATAAAAGAAGACGACAGAGCGCAGATGTTATCGTATCCGTTCTGTTTTTCGATGGGGGTAAATTATGGCTGGTCATCCTGATTATATTTTGTGGCTGGATCAGGTAGATATGAACGATGTAGCAAGCGTAGGGGGCAAGAATGCCTCGCTGGGGGAGATGATCGGAAATCTTTCTCGCGCCGGGGTGAAAGTGCCTGGTGGATTTGCTACGACAACATACGCTTATTGTGAATTTCTCAGGGTCAATGATTTGAATGACCGCATCAATCAATTATTGACACCACTGGATGTGGATGATGTGGCGGCGCTGGCCGTTGCAGGTAAACAGATTCGCTCTTGGCTGCTTGCTGCTACGCTGCCGGATGATCTGGTAAAGGCGGTGACTCAGGCATACCAGAAACTCATTGCCGATTCGGGCGATGAGGTCTCCTTTGCGGTGCGTTCATCGGCAACAGCTGAGGATCTGGCAGACGCATCCTTTGCTGGCCAACAGGAGACGCTGCTGAACGTGCAGGGACTTGATAACCTGTTCAATGCGCTCAGAAGAGTGTTTGCCTCACTTTATACGGATCGGGCGATTTCCTATCGGACCCATCATGGATTTCATCATAATCAGGTGTTCTTATCTGCAGGCGTACAAAGGATGGCGCGCAGCGATAAAGGTGCCAGTGGTGTGATATTTACACTGGATACTGAATCCGGCTTTCGGGATGTGGTGTTTATTACCTCTGCTTATGGTTTGGGAGAAACCGTTGTGCAGGGAATAGTCAACCCGGATGAATTTATCGTTTATAAACCTAATCTTGAGGCTGGGTTGCCCGCAATTCTTTCCCGCCGGTTGGGAGCCAAGGCAACAGAGATGATCTATAACAATGAGCAGGCAGGGCAGGCGACCGTGGTACAACCAGTATCGCTGGAACGAAGCCAGCGTTTCAGTTTGTCCGATGAGCAAATTGAATCATTGGCCCGGCAGGCAGTTATTATCGAGCAGCACTACAACCGGCCAATGGATATCGAATGGGTGCTGGATGGAATAGATGGACAAATTTATATTGTCCAGGCTCGCCCGGAGACAGTGAAAAGCCGTGCCGAGCAATCAGTAGAACAATTTTATCTGAGCGAACGGAGTCCGGTGCTGGTGCAGGGGCGTGCGATCGGTCAGAAGATTGGGCAGGGAACAGCGCGAGTCATTATGAATGCCGGGCAGATGGCGGAGATTCAACCGGGTGACGTGCTGATAACAGATATGACTGATCCGGATTGGGAGCCGATCATGAAACGTGCCGCAGCGATTGTGACCAATCGTGGCGGGCGCACCTGTCATGCGGCGATTATTGCGCGGGAGCTGGGTATTCCGGCAGTGGTCGGGTGTGAACAGGCTACAACAAAAATCAGCGATGGTCAGATAGTAACTATATCCTGCGCGGAAGGAGATATTGGTTTTGTGTATGAAGGCCTGCTTCCTTTTCAACATACTTGTTCAGAGATCAGTAAGCTGCCCGAATTGCCGGTCAAGATTATGCTGAATATTGGAAATCCTGCACAGGCTTTTGCATTTTCGCAACTGCCCAATCATGGAGTGGGGCTGGCGCGCCTGGAATTTATCGTTGCCAATAATATTGGTATTCATCCCCGGGCTGTACTGGAATTTGATGCACTTCCGAACGCTCTGAAAGCGTCTGTCAGCGAGCGAGCGGCGGGTTATCCTGATCCGGTATCGTTCTATATTGAGAAACTGGTGGAAGGAATTGCCACGCTGGCGGCGGCTTTTCACCCGCATCCGGTGATTGTGCGCTTATCTGATTTTAAATCCAATGAATATGCCAATCTGATTGCAGGCGATCGTTTCGAGCCGCACGAAGAAAATCCAATGCTCGGATTTCGCGGTACTTCGCGTTATCTTGCCGATTCTTTTCGTGCTTGCTTTGAGCTGGAGTGTCTGGCTTTACGCAAGGTGCGTGGTGAAATGGGCTTTACCAATGTTGAGGTGATGGTTCCTTTTTGTCGAACCTTAGAGGAGGCGCGGCAGATTACAGAATTACTGGCGGCTAATGAATTAAAACGCGGAAGCAACGGATTGCGCTTGATCATGATGTGTGAGATTCCTTCCAATGCTGTGTTGGCTGAAGAGTTTCTCGAATACTTTGATGGATTTTCCATCGGATCTAACGATATGACCCAGCTGGTACTCGGGCTAGATCGTGATTCGGGGTTAGTTGCCCATTTATTCGATGAACGTAACCTGGCTGTAAAGCGGTTGCTGGAAATGGCTATTAACGCATGCCATAAACAGGGGAAATATATTGGCATTTGCGGCCAGGCGCCTTCCGATTATCTGGATTTTGCGCGCTGGCTGGTTGAGCAGGGGATCAGCAGCCTTTCTCTTAACCAGGATACGGTGGTGAGCACCTGGTTGCATCTGGCGAGCCAGGAGCAGTAGGGCGATGTTACAACTACAACGCAGCGTTTTTTTCCTGTCTGATCGTACCGGCATTACAGCGGAAACACTGGGTCATAGTCTGTTGACCCAGTTCGATGGAATAGAATGGAAGAAGCACTATGCTTCTTTCCTGGATAGTGCAGCCAAGGTTCAGGAGATCATTGATCGTATCAATACAATTGCGAAGCAGGAGGACCAGCCGCCATTAGTATTTAGCACATTGCTGGATCCGGTTATCCTCGCTTCTGTCCGTCAGGCCGATTGCTATCTTATTGATTTCTTTGAGTCCTGTCTTGGTGTGCTGGAAGCGGCGCTGCAACAGTCGCCCGTGCGCATACCCGGACGCTCCCATATTCTTGGCCAGGATGCTTCCTATTTCCGACGTATTGCTGCGATTCAGTATGCGTTGAACAGTGATGATGGCAGTAATTCCAAAGTTCTTGCCGATGCCGACGTGATTCTAGTAGGCGTATCGCGTTCTGGCAAAACCCCGACATGCGTGTACCTGGCTTTACAGTATGGCGTACTTGCCGCTAATTATCCGTTTACGCCAGAAGATATGGGAGCCATGCGTCTTCCTTCACTGTTGCAGCCGCTGCGTGAGAAATTGTTTGGATTGACGTTGAGCGCGTCACGGCTTCAGGCTGTTCGCGTGGGGCGTTATCCGGGCAGTCATTATGCTTCATTCGTTGAATGCCAGCATGAACTTCAGTGGCAGAATGAGTTGTACCAGCAGTTTAATATCCCGTTTATCGATACTACCGGAGTATCAATAGAAGAGATCAGCGCATCAATTATCAACCAGATGCGGCTGGAAAGACGCCTGTATGGAACCTGAATAAGCATTCGTTCCGGATATGACAGGTGGCAGTATGATTTTTATATCCTGATTGATTTCCAGTATCTGGATTTCCAGTAGGTATTATCTAGGCTGGATATAGTGACGCCTTGACTGGATGAGGCATGAAGAAATTTCTTGCTATCCAGATAGATTCCTACATGCCAGGAACGTCCACCTGTTTTGAAAAATATTAGATCTCCCGGCATAAGCTCATCCCGACTGATTTTTTCACCAAATTCTGCCTGAGAAAGTGCTGTTCTGGGTAATGTGAAGCCGAATTCTTCCTTGAAGATAATTCTGACAAGTGCAGAGCAATCTACTCCAGTGTGATCTGTGCCTCCCAGCCGATAGCGTGTGCCACGCCATTCCTGATATTGGCTGTACAGACGATTCCGCACGAAAAACGGATCATTTTCCAGAATTCCCTGAGGAATCGCAAATCCGGGTTTATGTGAATATCGTGAAATTTCATCACGCGTTGAATCTTTGGGAACCGAGCTGCATCCAGCTATCATACCTGCGCCGAGCAACAGAATGACAATGTGTTTTAAGGACATGTTTCAATTCATGTTGTTGGAATAAGGGGCAAGTATAACAAGAAAATAATCTGGTTGTGAAATAAGAAAGGTTCTTTTTAGTGAATGCCCTGATGATTTGTCATATATGCAAATGTAATTCATGCAATTGCTGGTTATCCACTGTGCTCCGATTTGTCCGTGATTTTCACCCAGGTATTGCGTAGTGATACGGTTCGATTGAATATCGGCTTTCCCGGCTTGGTATCTGCCAGATCAGCTACAAAGTAGCCATGACGCTCAAACTGAAAACGTTGTTCTGCTTGCGTTTCAAGCAAAGAAGGCTCGATGTAGCCGGTAATAATTTTCCTGGAATCCGGATTTAACGAGGTTTTGAAATCTTTGCCTTCCGTGTCGGGATGTGAGTCGCTGAACAGGCGGTCATATAACCTGATTTCAACAGCCTTGGCATAAGTGGCCGACAGCCAGTGGATATTGCCACGGACTTTTCGGGTTTCAGCCCCGGCAGTGCCGCTTTTGGTAGCGGGATCGTAAGTGCAGTGAATCTCCAGGATCTTTCCCTGACCATCCTTGACAAGGTGTGTACATCTTACGATATATGCATAACGTAACCGCACTTCTGCCCCAGGTGTCAGGCGGAAAAAACCTTTGTCTGGCACCTCCATAAAGTCTTCACGGTCGATATAAAGCTGTTTTGTCAGCGGTAGTTCGCGTGTACCAAGCTCTGGTTTTTTTGGATGATTGGGCGCATAGCAGGGTTCCTTCTGATCATCTGGAAAGTTATCAATGACCAGCAGCACCGGATCAAGGACAGCAATGCGGCGCAGGGCACTTTCATTAAGATCTTCACGCAAACAATCTTCCAGTGCCGTCATGTCAATCCAGGAATCTGCCTTGCTGATGCCAATTCGTTCCGCGAACAAGCGGATTGATTTTGGTGTATAGCCCCGGCGGCGCAGGCCTGCCAATGTATTCATGCGTGGATCGTCCCAGCCATCTACCAGTTTATTCTCTACCAGGTCGATCAGTTTGCGCTTGCTCATGACACTGTAAGTCAGATTGAGTCGCGCAAATTCGATCTGCTGCGGGTGGCAGGGAACTTTTTCACTTAACTGATTTAGTATCCAGTCATACAGTGGCCGATGATCTTCAAATTCCAGTGTGCAAAGGGAATGCGTGATCCGTTCCAAAGCATCGGAAATACAATGGGTGTAATCGTACATCGGGTAGATACACCATTTATCGCCCGTGCGCTGGTGGTGGATATGGCGGATACGATAGATAACTGGATCACGCAGATTGATGTTGGGGGATGCCATATCAATTTTCGCGCGCAGCACATGCGCCCCATCGGGAAACTCTCTTGCACGCATGCGCCGGAACAAATCCAGACTTTCGGCTGCCGGGCGATCACGATAAGGGCTGTTCGTGCCTGCTTCAGTCAAGGTTCCACGTAACCGGCGGATTTCGTCTGCTGATAGGCTGTCCACATACGCTTTATCTTGCGTGATCAGATATTCTGCGAATTCATATAGCTGATCAAAATAATCGGAAGCGTAGTAAAGATGTTCCTGCCAGTCGAAGCCCAGCCAGTGGACCGATTCTATAATGGCATCGACGTATTCCTGGGCTTCTTTTTCCGGGTTCGTATCGTCGAATCGCAGATGACAGGCGCCGTTATATTCGAGCGCAAGCCCGAAATTCAAGCAAATGCTTTTTGCATGGCCGATATGCAGATAGCCATTTGGCTCGGGTGGGAAACGTGTTTCTACGCGTCCGTTCCATTTGCCGGTGCGGTTGTCTTCTTCAATAATATTACGAATGAAATGAGCAGGGGCTGAAGGCGTGTTCACAGATATTTTTCAGTTAAATTCAATGAGATGTTGATTGTTCCCATGGGATAAATGACAGTACATAGATCGGAATATGTGCCCAGGCAGCGCGCGATGCCGTGTAACTGTAAGTTTCCTGCCAGATGGTTTTTCGTGAGCCCGCTAGAATGGAGCAGGCAAAGTAACTATATAATACACGTTGATTACGCATACGGCAGCGGCTCCAGGATATCCGTGCCGCTTGGTACGATACAGAGAGATTTTATACCAATAAAAATTACATAAAATTTGGAATAGATATGACCCAGGAAGATACATCCGGTATTTCCCAGGATGAAAACAGCCTTATTGCAGAGCGTTATTCAAAATTGACTGCGTTGCGCCAGATCGGCAATGCTTTTCCGAATGATTATCGTCGGGACAGCCTGGCTCATGACCTGCATGAAAAGTATGATAATGATTCAAGAGAAGAACTGGAAAGTGAGCAGGTTAAAGTAAAAGTCGCAGGGCGCATGTTGTTTAAGCGTGTCATGGGAAAGGCGAGCTTTGCAACGATCCAGGATATGAGCGGACGGATACAGCTCTATATCTCCAATGATCATACCGGAGAATCCGCTCACGAAGCATTCAGGCATTATGATCTGGGGGATATTCTCGGCGCGGAAGGTATTTTGTTCAAAACCAAGACGGACGAATTGTCATTACGGGTTACCCGGCTTCGTCTTCTGACTAAATCCTTGCGCCCGTTACCGGGGAAATTTCATGGCCTTACTGATCAGGAACAGAAATACCGGCGGCGTTACCTTGATCTGATTACAAATGAAGAAACACGCAAGGTGTTCTTGGTTCGCTCAAAAATTATTCAGGCGGTACGTGAACTTCTTGTTGACCGAGGCTATCTTGAAGTTGAAACACCGATGATGCACTCCATTCCAGGAGGAGCTACTGCGCGACCTTTTGTTACGCATCATAATGCACTGGATATGTCGCTGTATCTGCGTATCGCACCGGAACTTTACCTGAAGCGGTTGGTAGTGGGTGGTATGGAAAAAGTTTTTGAGATTAATCGTAATTTCAGGAATGAAGGTATATCCACTCGTCATAATCCGGAATTCACTATGCTGGAGTTTTATGAGGCTTATCAGGATCATCATTACCTGATGGATCTGACGGAATCCATGCTGCGTGAAGTTGCACTGAAAGTATTGGGAACCACTTGCATCGTCTATCAGCAGCGCGAAATGGATCTTGCCCGACCTTTTGCCCGGTTGACTGTCACGCAAGCTATCCTGAAATACCACTCTGAATATTCCGAAGCGCAACTTAACAGCAGAGATGATTTAATCAAGATTTTGCAGGCGAAGGGAATTGGATTCAATCCCGGCAGCGGAGTCGGCGGACTGCAACTGGCTCTGTTCGATGAAACAACCGAACACTTGCTGTTTGAACCCGTATTTATCGTTGATTATCCAGCCGAGGTATCGCCCCTGGCACGCCGCAATGATCAAAACCCGGAGATTACGGATCGTTTTGAGCTTTATATTGCCGGGCGGGAAATTGCGAACGGCTTTTCCGAGTTGAATGATCCTGAAGATCAGGCCAGTCGCTTCCTTGAACAGGCCAGAGCTAAAGAGGCAGGTGATATGGAGGCGATGCACTATGACGCCGACTATATCCAGGCACTGGAATACGGATTGCCGCCAACGGCAGGCGAGGGAATCGGTATCGATCGGCTAGTGATGTTGCTGACAGATTCTCCAAGCATTCGCGATGTCATTCTGTTTCCGCAGTTACGCAAGGAAGATTAGACGACAGGTGATGACCCCGTGGTGCGGCTCGGGATTCTTCCTCAAGCACGGGGTGTGATTGTCGATATGACTTTGTTTGCGCCGAGTCATGGAGTTCAACTATGTTTACTGGTTCGCTTGGCAAACTGATATTCACCGTGCTGCTCTTGATGATTGATACGGGATTGATGAGGGTTACGCTGGCTTCCAGCGCGCGGCAAGACAAGATCGTGAACAGCCGGGAAATAGCCGGAGAGTATTCAAAACCCCGTCAACAGGGAAAATCTAGTGTAACGGTTACTACTTCCTCTCCCGATAAGATTGATGAGAGTGCAGGCAGGCGGAAACAGTCAACCTATCGTCGTATACGCAGCACCGATGCTTCCGGAACCTCGATTGACCCTGCACGACTTCCAGCTGAGTATTGCGGAATAGTGGAACACATCGCCCCCGTCATGCTTAACTCCGCCAATGGTGGCAATACGGATACATTTATTTCAGGGATAGTCGCAATTCCCTTGGGCAGACATGGGGGAAGTTTTTTTACTGAAGTCGATGTCCCGGGTAATAGCGGCTACGTTCCTTCCGAGAGGAACATTACCGAACCTGTTTATTACAGAATCAGCTTGCTGGCAAATGATGGCAATCGCTATGTGATAACCCAGCAAGTGCCCCCCGGGTTTCAGCCGGGAGAGACAATCAGATTCAATGACGATGGTTTTCTGGAGAAAGCCGGTTGTGTGATGCGCCAGCCCGATCCGCATCAGCCGGACTAGTAAGTTTCTCTTGCGAATTCAGTCTCCTCGCGTAGCCCGGAGCATCCTTTTCTTTCTTATCCTTTTACTCAAATAAACTCTTCTTTATTAGGCCCTGTTAACACTATTTCTGTTAGAGTTGCTGGATGGAAATATATGCATCGCAATTCAAGTTTATTGAAAATCTACTGCCGATACAACGAGGTAATGTCACTCTCTCGAATTTGGAAGTGCTCAACGCGATTCTGTATGTTGCAGAACACGGTTGTAAGTAGCGCGGTCTGCCTGTGAAATTCGGCAATTGGCACAGTATTTATACGCGCGCCAATCATTGGGCCAGGAATGGTGTCCTGGATCGGGTTTTTCTCACGCTCCAGCAAAACAAACTGATACAGCTGGAAGTGGATCACATGTCGCTGGATAGTACGATAATCAAAGTCCATCCTGATGGTACTGGTGCACTAAAAAAACGGTGTTCAAGCTATCGGTAAATCATGAGGGGCTGGACTACCAAAATTCACCTGGTTGCGGCAGATGCCAGAACCGCAGTAGTGTTTTCGTTATCTCCTGGTCAGGCCGGTGATGCGCCAGAAGGACGAAAATTTCTGAAAACCCTGGAGAATAAGGGGTTCTCTGACACTCACGTGATTATGGATAAAGCGTACGAAGAGGATGAAACCCGGCAGTTGGTACTTGATCTGGGGATGATTCCAGTGGTGCCACCAAAAGCAAATCGTGTGTCGCCTTGGGAGTACGATGTTGAAATATACAAAAAGCGCAATGAGGTGGAGCGACTGTTTCGTCGCCTGAAGAGTTTCAGAAGAATCTTCTCTCGCTTTGACAAGTTGGATATAGTTTTCCGATTCTTCATCCATTTCACTCTGGTTGTAGATCATTTAATTAGTGTTAACAGGCACTGGGGGTTTGTCGGACTTAACGCGCAACCAATTGATTTATAACGAACCATAATTTATGCCAATGACAAGCAGTGTTGGTAAAAACAATGGGTTACGTTGCATTCAGACCTTAAGTTCGACGGGCTGCTAGATTATGTAGTCACGGGATACATACCCATAGGGCGATACATCTGATTTGTACATCAGTAAGGAAAGAAGAGGTGTTTTTGGCGTATCCTGTAGCAACACCTCGCTATCCTTTGAGATGCAGGAAGGCATTCTCAACAAGATGTCTCAATTTATATAGTTCTTTATCATAAGAGCTTTGCATTTTGCGATTCTTCCTTGGAGGAATAACGATCTCCATAGCCTGTTTTTCTGCCTGCTCAATAATCGCATTGCTGTCATAGCCACGATCTGCCAGCAGATAATCTGCGCTGATTCCTTCAATCAGGCGGCCAGCCTGTGTGCAGTCAGCAGTGGTACCTTGTGTAATAAAGATTCTGACCGGGATACCATACGCATCCACGGCCAGATATATTTTGGTGTTGAGCCCCTTTTGTTCGGCCCATATCCTGATTACTCCCTTTGGCTCCATTGGCATGAGGGTGAACCTTGCAATGGCTGGCATCGATCATTAGAGCGTTTTTGTTTTAGTTGCATACATATCCGGCTGCATTGAAATAGTTTTGGCACTCGACAGGTGAAAAGGTGTCGATAATCCTGCCGATCTCGTCCCACAATGTCTGTCTGGTGCGTCTGGCTGCTTTGCGCAGCATGGCTTTGAATTTGGAGAACAGTTTTTCGATAGGGTTGAGGTCAGGGGAGTAAGGTGGCAGATAGCGGATTATTGCTCCTGTTGTCTCGATTGCTTCTTGCACGCACGTTGCCTTATGGCTCGATAGATTGTCAGCTACAACGATGTCACCAGGACGCAGCGTCGGACATAGAAAGTCACGCATATATGCCAGAAATAATGCGCCATTCATTGAACCATTGGTGCAGTCACACTGCATAACGCAGCATTCTCCGCGGGGCGCGCAACCGCGCAAACGTGTCATGTTGGTCGTTGCCCATGTCTCATCCAGAAACACCAGTCTGGATGCATCCCAGTAAGGCTGTTTGTACTGCCATTCACTGCGTGCCTGCTGCACATCCGCGCGTTCTTGCTCGCTGGCATGTAGTGTTTTTTTAAAGCTCAGCCCCCATTTGTTCAGCTGATGCCACAAAGCTGGAGCTTTGATCTGAATGCCTTGTTCGCACAGACGCTCGCACATTTCCACCAGCTTCAGATCGGCTTGTTCCCTGATCCACCCGAAGTGTCTGTTCCATGTGAGCAACCCGGGAACGCCGATATCCACCTACTTGCAATGGGCCGCGCTTGCCTTCCTTATAGAAGCGATCACGTACCTGATACACCCACACTCGACTCACTCCAAAGCGTGCTGCTATATCGGTCGGCCGTTCTCCTCGCTCCAATGCATTGAGTATACGATCCCTGAAGATAGTGACCTTGTTTAATCCTGCAAGCTGTTCTGGCTGATACATCGGACAAACTGGCAAAATCAGCTTGTGGGCTCGGATTGAATCGGGTGCGACGTTATGTCACATTCCAAATCCTGCTTCTGTTCTGTATAACTTCTCCGCATTAAGTATACAGCTAGCTGTACATCGCCGATATCCATTATGAATGTCAGTCACGACATTGTGCTCAATTTTATCGCCAACACCACGACGAAAGCGGGTCTTAAAATCCAGGCCGACTCGATCGAGGTGAGTACCCAGCCGGAATCAAAATGATCAGGATGATCAGGAGAAAAAAGAATGGAAGAATCCTCTACCACCCTACTGTGGGTGCTCTTAGGAACGACTCTAAGCAATCCATTGTTTGGAGCTGAAGAAAACCGCGTAGTGAAAGAGGAGCAGGATGTGAGGGAAACGTCTGCTTTAGAACAAGGGCGGGCGCATCTGGCGCAGGGCATAAAGATGAGATCCGATTCCATAATGCAAGGACAGGAGACTGCAGATGGTCCCGAGGGAAAGGATGCTGGGCAGGTAGCTCGTGATGTAGAAGTGGCAGTACCCACTGGGTATGTCACGCAGTTGCCGGCGATGACAGTTACTGGCGCCCCTGCTTATCCCGAATCGAGTGGCTACACTACTAACCGCGCTAACAGCCTCACCAGGACGGATCTGCCTCTGAGCGACATCCCCGCCTCAATCCAAGTGGTACCGCATGAAGTGTTGCGCGACCGCGCAGTGACCCAGCCCGGCCAACTGCTAGAAAACGTCAGCGGTGTGCAGACCGAAGCCAGCTACGGTGGGAATCACGGAATGTTCTTCAATATACGCGGCTTCACGACCCACAGCAGCAGTCGCGATGGATTCCAATACAACGGCAACCTGGTTACCCGCGATGTGCAGAACATCGAACGGATCGAAGTGATGAAAGGGCCGTCCGGTACGCTCTATGGCGGCGTTGGTTCGCTAGGTGGCCAAGTTAACACGGTTTCAAAACGACCACTCTACTATAATTATGGTGCAATCAATCTGCTGTGGGGGAATTACCAGCAATGGCGACCGACCTTTGACATCAACCGCGTCCTGGGTAAGGGTTTTTCCGTGAGATTGAACGGTGCGTACGAGAACAACGGTACCTTTCGTGATGGTGGTGGATTCGAATCATATTCCCTAGCCCCGGCAATATCCTGGCAAGGGGAAAGAACCAGCGTCACGTTATTAGCGGAATACAATCGCTTCGACCAGGATCTATTCGACTTCGGCCTGCCTAATCTGCCGAATTTCCGTCACCTCTCCCGTACCCGTTACTTCGGGCTGCGTAAAGGAGACTACCCTGACCTTCCAGGCGATAGCGGACTCAACGAGACTTACGTAGGTACTGCTATCCTCCATCATCAGCTGAGCCAGACCTGGGGTCTTCGGATTGCCACACAGTACCATAGAGCCACTCAGGATTCGACCCAGTCCTTTCCTGACAACTACCTGTACACTGGCGACAATAAGCTACACTTCACCCATTACATGAATGGCCATGAGTGGTCCCGAGGACACGCTGTGCAAGCTGAGTTGCGCGGACAGGTCTATACTTGGAACTTTGAACACAATTTGCTGTTCGGCACGGAATACAGAAAGGTCGTAAACCGGTTTAACAATACCGACCAAACGGGTTTTGTCCTCGACCTGTTTGATCCTGGCATGCGCCCTGTTCATCACGAACCCATCATTCTGGGTGAAGGTTATAACGAGGGTCGGGGAGACGATATTGGAATTTATGCACAGGACCTATTGACACTGACATCTGCAGTGAAGCTGTTAGCCGGTCTTCGACTGGATCGTTTCCATAACGAAGCCAAGAGCAGCGGTTATACGAATAGCGCGAACCAGATGACGCTATCTTGGCAGGTCGGTGCGGTGTGGGAGTTAAATCCGACAGCTGCGTTGTTCACCCGTGTGGGTCGATCGCACTCGCCAAATATTACACGCAGCATCGATGCCAGCGTGTTTGACGCCGAAGTTGGTACCCAGAAAGAAATTGGTGCCAAATTTAACTTTTTTGACCGGCGACTGAACGCTACGCTAGCAGCCTACAAGCTAACCCGCCGTCACATTCTGACCAGCGATCCGAATGACCCCCTACGAAACATCCTTGCAGGACGTCAATCCAGCCACGGCTTCGAACTTGATGTCAGTGGTGAGTTGACACGGCGCTGGAAGGTAATTGCCAGCTATGCCTATACCCACGCCGAAGTGAAAGCGGATGGCTTCTTCCCAGTCGGCGATAAGCTGCCCGATGTGCCTCGGCACAGCGGCAATCTGTGGACGACCTACGAACCCGGTGGTGTTCTGCAAGGCCTCGGTGTGGGCGGTGGCATCTATGCTGCCTCATCGCGTCAGGCAACTCTACCGAATTCCCACAAACTGGGTGCCTACGTACGTATGGATACCACCGCCTACTACGACACTGGTAACTGGCGCACCCAGTTTAACGTCAACAATCTGTTCGACACCAAGTACTACTACGGCGGCGCGAGCGGCGTCTACAACTACGCCCTAATCCCCAATCCGCCGCGCACATTTTTACTAACGCTGTCTTACCGCTTATGAATCGGGTGCTGGTGTTTACTCGATTACGATCTGAATGAAACCGGCACCACTCTGCTTCCACATTCATCTCGGGGTGCGAATAGCATGGTGGATTCAAGCAAAGTCAGTCCCTTGATTCGGATTTTAGTACAGCAGGTAAGTATACAAAAACTACCAAAGGAGACATAACTCATGAAAATGATTGAACAGTGGTGGACTGAACCCGATGCTGGTGACCAGTCGATGGAGGACGAGCATGGCGAGTTCTGGGAGCGAGTTGCCTCGCAGACCTTTGACGTCAGCCTTACGGACAAAATCCTGCTGGATTTTGGTTGCAACCAGGGTGGATTCCTGCGCAAGCTGTACGACGAGCACGAATTCCGCCAGGCCGTTGGCGTCGATCTGGCCCGTAGTTCGATCGAAGTTGCCCGTTCGCGATGTGGTGATCGCCCGATCGAATACATTGCCACCGACACTATAGCCAATTTTGAGAGCCGGTTCGATATTGCCATCAGCACGGCGGTGATCTATCTGATAGAAGATCTGAGAGACCATGCTCAACAGATATACCGGGCACTGAAGCCTGGTGGTATCTATTTCGCCACACACCCGGACTACATGAACGCCGCCGCCGGTACCGAACTGCGAACGGCGATCAATCGCTTCGCCGCCATCAAGGTTAAGGAGCACACCCTGGATGATATCGCCGATGCCTTCATCGGGGTCGGCTTCAAGACCAGCATCAAGCGCATCGTGCCCAAGGGCTATACCTCGCTCTCCAAACCGAGCGCATGGTACCAGAAGGTTATTAACCATGTCGACGCGGAGTATGTCCACAACTATGCATTCCGCTGTGAGAAGGTACGATGAAAGAGACTGCGCAGATCTTTAGTGACCACCTTCTTGTGCAATTTTCACTCCCATCATCTTAAACAGGATTAGCGAGTTACGGACTATGAAAAACATTCATCTATCTGACAGCACCGTCGATCTAAAACGGCATATCCTGGAAGCTGGAGAACGCATACTCGCATTCGGTGCTTGTGGCCCGGAGAATGAGCAGTTTCATCAAGCCCGCTACAAGTTGTACTCCATCGCTAGCTCCGACGTATCGGTTAGCGACGCGAGCGTGATCGCCGCTGACGCGGACGTTCTTGCGCTAGCCCGCGACGTCTTTCCTATCTCCTGCGACGCTGGTGTTCTCGAAGAATGCCGGATTGCAGAAAATTTATTAGGGGAATCTAACCTGACCTTCGGCAAGATCTATCGCGCCTACCATGGACAAATCTATCAGGGCCTGATGGAGGACGAGCTGACCTGGCTCGAACGAGAAGGCCAGCTACGCTCCTGTACTGAATCTACTTATCCGCCCGCTGCTACTCAATGCTGTCGCATCGGCTACATAGGCGGTGGTGCGCTGCCGCTCCCGGCCATGCTGTTGGCGCAGCGACTCGGCTATCAGGTGGTGGTGTTGGATCCTCATACCAGATCCACCGCCTTCGCCACGGAGTTGATTGCCAAGGTGGGGTTGGACCATTTGGTCCGTGTGATTTGTGTCGATGGCAGTAAGTACGATTTCAGCGATTGCGACTTGGTGTTCGTGTCGAACTGGATCGCCGACAAGCAACCTTTGTTACGCCATCTGCGGAAGTTCACCAATATCCAGCACTTCATCTTCCGCAGCGCGCCCCGTAATAGCCTGGGTTTTATTATCAATGACATGATTGATCCCAATCGTGTCTGCGAGCATGGTTTCAGGTTCCGACATCAGACAGAGAAACGACCAGGCCTCTCCCTGATCTCGCTGATATTCAGCCTGCTGAGTCAATCGGAAGCTACCGAATCGACAGAGACCATCCGTCGTGCCGATGACGAGCCAGCCAAGATGGCTACTAGCAGGAAACGACTGGTGGTCGATTCGATCACCGATCTGATCGGTAATACGCCGATCTTGAAATTGAATCCAGCCAAGACTAGCCTGACGAATATCGACTTGTACGCCAAGCTCGAGCACCTCAACCCGTTCGGCTCGATCAAGGATCGGACGGCATGGGCAATGCTACGCCCACACTTGGGCACTCTGCAGTCCAGTAACAAGCAGCTGTTGGAGCTATCGAGCGGCAATGCAGCGCGTGCACTTCAGGCAGTGGCATCTATCTATGGCAGCGCCCTTGAGACCATTACCAACCGTATCCGTATTCAGGAGATGCGCCGCATGCTGGTGGTACAGGGCGCCAAGGTTTCACCGATGGCGGGAGACGTCGACCCCACCGATGCCATGGCAGCCTTGCTGTACGTCGATGCGCGCGCATACGAACAGCGCGATCGTTATCTCTATACCGATCAATACCGCAATCCCAACAATGACTGCACCCACTACGCCACCACGGCGCGGGAGATCCTGGAGGATCTCGGGCCGGTCGACTACTTTTTTGCACCAGTCGGCACTGCGGGTTCCAGTATCGGTATCGGCCGGCGCCTTCGGGAAGCGAACGAGAAATTGAAAGTGTCCGGTATCGTTTCGACCAAGGACAGCGCCATCCCCGGCATCCGTCACATGGATGAGATGTTCTACGTCGGCCCCTTTGAGGAACAAAAGTATGACCAGTTAGTTGGCATCACGGCGAGCGAGGCACTTGATGGCATGCTCGCCCTAATCCGTGACTATGGAGTGATGGCAGGCCCTTCCAGTGGCGCCACCTATCTAGCTGCACTGCGCTACCTGCGAGCCATTGATGCCAAGCAGACAGAGCGCAAGAGCGCTGTAATCATCATCTGCGATCGGGTGGAACTGTATCTGAGTTGGATCGAGCAGATGCGTCCCGCGCTGTTCGAGGATTATGAGGCACCCGAGGCAGAGCACGCCACCGTTGCAACCTCTGCGACACTGGGGGCTTGAGATGAGCGGAATCGCTGGGTTCGTTGGGCGCGAGACTCCGGCGGCCTTGCGCATTAGGGTAGTCGAGGACATGGTGCGAACCGATGCCATGCAACGGCGCGGGCCGGACAGCCGAGGTACGGTGGTCGCGGATGAACGGGTCGTACTGGGCAATACTCGTCTGCGCGTGACCGATATACACAATTCTGAGGCAGACATGCCAATGCAGAGTGCCGACGGCATGCTGACCCTGACCTTCAACGGTGAAATTTACAATCATCTCGATCTGCGACGCTTGTGTCCGGACTAT
The DNA here is from genome assembly GCF_900116685.1 of Nitrosomonas eutropha. Classification (GTDB taxonomy): domain Bacteria; phylum Pseudomonadota; class Gammaproteobacteria; order Burkholderiales; family Nitrosomonadaceae; genus Nitrosomonas; species Nitrosomonas eutropha_A. The sequence continues at coordinate 12,543 of NZ_FPBL01000011.1, read as the reverse complement.
CACTTCCGTACCAAATCGGATACCGAGAGCCTGCTTGCCATCTACCAACGTCATGGCCTGGACATGCTAAGCATGCTCGAGGGCATGTTTGCCTTCTGTCTGCACGATCGGTCGGCCAGACGAACGCTGCTGGCTGTGGATCCAACGGGACAAAAGCCACTGTACTACACGCTTGGGGCCGGGGACGAACTGTATTTTGCCTCGGATATTGAGACCATTTTGCGTATCCCTCATCTCAACTTCAGCTGGGACCGCGAAGGTTTGGCCCAGGCCGCAGGCATCATGTTCGTATTTGGCCCCCATACTCATATCCGCGAGATCAAGAAGCTTGAGGCTGGATGTTGCCTGGTCGTCGAACAGGGTGAACGCCCGCGTCATCGGCGCTATCACAAGATCGTCATCGGTGATGAATTGCAACAGGATGTCACCGCAATCACCGAACGTATTCGGGACGCAGTGGCTGCAGGCTGCACACGCTGTTTCGACCTGGAGGTTCCGTATGCCTATTTATTAAGCGGCGGCATTGATTCGTCCAGCGTGGTAGCCCGAGCTAGGAGCCAGGGCTTGGAACTGCACACCTATGCTATCGGTTTTCCCGAATCTGGGTTGAGGGCAGGTGCCATCATGCATAACGAGTTCAGCTACTCTCGGCTGGTGGCCGAAGCCTTCGGCACGGAGCACCGGGAAATTGAGGTGACGAGCCAGATCTATTGCGAGGCCATGGACCGTTGGTGGTCGCTGTGCTGCGAACCGAATGGTGCACCCGAGGCGGTCTGTCTGTTCCTGCTGCTCGAGCAAATCGCCGCCGACGGTCATCGCGTGGCGTTTTGTGGCAGCGGGCCGGACGAGGTATTCGATGGTTACAGTCATGGACACAGGCTGAAAACCACCCCCTCGAGGCTGGTAGCGGGTGCCTATTTCGATTATTTCAATGCGGTGGGGGATATCGACCTCGGGCAACTGATGCTTGAGGTCGATGCCCGCGCCGCCTTCATTTCCGCCGTGCAGCCCTATCTCGATCTGTACGCACATGATACGCAGGACAGCCAACAGCTCACTTGCCTGCTCGATTATCACGGCGAGTGCGTAGTCTCTGAATATCGTCAGATAGACATGGCCAGCATGGCGCACAGCATTGAAGTCAGAATCCCACTAGCTGACCAGCAGGTCATTCAAAGTGCGTTTTCCTTTCTACCGAGGCTCAAGCACTATGAGGATTCGGAAAAATGGATCTTCAAGCAGGCGATGTCACCCTGGCTCCCTAGCGCAATCTCGAGCCGAAAGAAGATCGGCTTTCCAGTGCCGCAGATGGTATATGCGTCGCCCGAGTTTGAGGCGCGGATGGAGAGTTCGCTGGAGCCGGATAGCGGCCTTGATAAGCTTGGTCTGTTTGACATGGCCTATCTCCGACGGGCTTGGCGCGAGCGAGGGAGCCGTGGCTATGACATCTTCTACCGCTTGCACGGTATGGATGTCATAGCACGCCGCCACTCGTCTTACCTAAGTCCCAAAGATCCGACGGCATACCAGTGATAAATACCGCTCAATTCAGCATAAATGGAGGCACCCAGAAAGACCAGCTCGATCTGATGTCAGTGATGTCTACGTTATCCCTATGCGGATTACGACACCGACGGCAGGTCGAGGCTGAACCTCTGGCGATCCAACTTTACCAGAGACGGCTGCCTAGGCTGGCTATTCCGTGTCCAGCATAGCGGCCAAGGCCACGCGGCGCGAATGGATCGGCTTAGCAGTAATCGCCCTGCCATGTCTGCTGTACTCCATGGATCTGACGATCATGACCTTGGCACTACCGACCATCAATGTAGCGCTGAATGCCACTAACGCACAGATGTTATGGATGGTGGATATCTATGGCTTCATGGTTGCCGGCTTCCTGATCACCATGGGTACTATCGGCGACCGCATCGGGCGACGGCGACTGTTATTGATTGGTGCAGCGGCTTTTGGCATTGTCTCGATCCTCGCTGCACTGGTCAAAAGTGCCGGCACCTTGATTCTTCTTCGTGCCTTGCTCGGAGTGGCCGGCGCAACGTTGGCGCCGTCCACGCTCTCGCTGATTCGCAACATGTTTCACAACAAGAACGAACGGACGACAGCTATCGGCATCTGGATGGCTAGCTTCTCGGCCGGAGCAGTGATTGGCCCCTTGCTGGGCGGGATACTGATTACACATTTTCATTGGAGCTCGATATTTCTCATCTCCGTACCTGCGATGTTGCTGTTGTTGGCACTGGGTCCCTGGCTGCTGCCTGAATATCGCGATCCGGCCCCGGGCCGTGTCGACCTGTGTAGCGTACTGTTATCGCTAGGCGCCGTATTGGCTGTTGTGTACGGTATGAAAGAGGGGGCAGGACAAGGGCTGAGTTGGTCGCCTGTTTTGTCGCTGCTCGTTGGTGTGGCGTTGGCTGGAGTATTTCTGCATCGTCAGACGCGACTGGCCTATCCCATGGTGGATCTGCAGCTGTTCAGCAGGCCTGGCTTTTCTGCGGCCATGCTCAGCTACGCATTCGGCTTCTTTGTGTTGTTCGGACTCTCAATCCTTCTGACCCAGTATCTGCAACTAGTGCTCGATCTTTCGCCATTCAAGGCCGCCTGCTGGCTTGCGCCCTGGGGGGGCGCCTTCATGATTGGCTCCGCCACGGCACCGCGCATCGCACGCTATTGGCATCCCCGCCGCATCACCACCTGTGGCCTGCTGCTGTCGGCATTGGGATTTGCCCTGTTGACGCAAGTAGGTGGTTCGTCTGACAAGGAAGTAATTATTACCGGGACAGTGATGCTGGCGCTGGGGCTGACACCGCTGTTCACCTTCAGCGTCGAGCTAATCATCGCCCAAGCCCCTTCGGAGCGGGCGGGGGCTGCGGCAGCATTGTCCGAGACAGGCTCCGAACTCAGTGGTGCGCTGGGCATCGCCCTGTTGGGCAGCCTCGCTAGCCTGATCTACCGCATGGAGTTTTCTCCTGAATCATTATCGGGCGTGCCCGAAGACGCTCTTACGTACGCAAATGGTTCCCTGAGCGCGGCGGTCGCCATCGCTGACAAATTACTGGAACCCGCAAGGATCGAGTTGCTTACTGTCTCACGGCACGCATTTACCGCCAGCATGCAATTCATTTCCGCAACGTCGATGCTGATCGTACTGGTGGCGGCGCTGATTTCCTGCCGCACATCTTGAGTCGCGGCAAACGAGCTTAGAGCCTGTTCAAAATCTTTTAAGCAAAAGAGTCCAGAATGCCAGATAAATGAATTGCAAGCTGGTATTGAGTTTACGCTCGCAGTTTTTCCACAGCCGTCGACTTTTCTTTAGCCAGGCAAATTCGCTCTACCACTCAACGCTTGGGATAACGGCGAAGGTATGCAATTCACTGCGCTTGGCAATCTGCACCGTGACAAGTTTACCCAGAATTTCTCGCACGCCTTCGGCAAATGGTTCTCCGGTATAGCCGCTGTCGCACAGCAGACTTTGTATTTTCCCCAAGCTCGGCCTACAGTGCTCCAAAGCTTGCAACGCCCCTTTGCGGTCAGTCACTTCCGCCATCGTCACCGCAACGGCATGCGGCAAACCTTGGGTATCTACCACGATATGACGTTTGATGCCCGATACCTTCTTGCCCGCCGTGTCCGTGTTCTTTACACTCTGCGCGTCCACGATCAAGAGCGTGCTGCAAGCGTTGCGCCCCTGTCTGGTACGAACCTTGCCAACGGATTTTTTAGCGCCGGCTTCAGCACAGGCTCACTCCCTCCGCATTCGGCTCGCTCCAGATCGTGAAGTATGCATGCACCGTGCGCCATTTCGGAAAACCATCTGGTAACAGACAGGCGCAATTGCTCAAACTGTTCGCGACTAATGTCGCTCGGATAGTGTTTTCCCATATTGCGGATACTTGATTAAGAGTAACTTTTGAGAGGGTTACCCTATTTCTGATCGCTACTGATAAAGTTATTTGATGTTATACCCAATCGAGAATGCGACAATTTGTCGCATTCTCGGTTAGCAGATTTGAAGGGATAATTGTTATTAAGGTATGAAAAGCGATGATAAGCAGTGTATAGGTGCCACTGTAAGGTTAAATTTTGTTAAACAAGGTTATTTATTATGACCGCATTAAAACGTTCTTTCTGGGTTTGGCTGCACCGCTGGGCAGGGTTGTTCATGGCTGGTTTTTTGATTATCGTGGGGGCGACGGGCAGTTTACTGGCGTTCTATCCAGAGCTGGAACGCCTGATCAATCCTCAGTTTTACCCCGAGCAGAGCCTGGCTAATAAACTGGATATTGCGGCACTGGCTGAGCTTGCGCAGCAGCGAGTCCCGCATGGCCGGGTCGATTGGGTCGTTGTAGAAGGTAATCAGCATGCTACTGTAGTCAGTATGAGCGCACGTTCGGATGAAAGCGGTCAATCGAGCGAACTCGGGTTCAACCAGCTGATTCTCAACTCGTACACCGGTGAAGAACTGGGGCGGCGCCAGTTTGGAGCGATTTCCGAAGGGATGATCAACTTCATGCCTTTTGTTTACAAGTTGCACTACGAACTGGCATTAGGCAAGTTCGGATTATGGGTATTGGGCATTTGTGCGCTGATCTGGACGATCGATTGTTTTGTCGGGTTTTATCTGACCCTGCCGCAGCGGTGCAGACAATCCACGAAATCCGCCCCTGATCAGAACACCTGGTGGCAACGCTGGCAGCCGGCCTGGAAAATTCGCTGGCAATCGAGCAGTTACAAACTCAATTTTGATTTGCATCGCGCCAGTGGCTTATGGCTGTGGCTGATTTTGCTCACTTTTGCTTGGTCCAGCGTCTACATGAATCTGTGGGATACCGTGTATACCTGGACCACTCGCGCAGTGATGGAATATAAGACACCTGAGACTGAACTGGAGAAACGGGATGTCCCTCTGGCAGAAGCTGAGATAGGCTGGCGGCAGGCGCAATCCATCGGTGAAAAACTGATGGCTAAGCAGGCAGAAAAATATGGTTTTGCGATCGAGCGGGTTATTGCGTTGGGGTTGAATCGTATGAATGGGACTTACCTATATATGGTTCGCAGCTCAAAGGATATTCAAAACAAGCGAGGAGGAACGAGCGTATTTTTTGATGCCAATTCCGGTGAACTCAAATTGGTGTTGCTGCCGAGCGGTCAGTACAATGGCAATACAGTGACCACTTGGCTTACTGCGTTGCACATGGCCAATGTGTTCGGATTGCCATATCGTATCTTTGTCTGTGTGCTCGGCCTGGTCATAGTCATGCTGTCAGTAACCGGCATCATTATCTGGATGAGAAAACGGGCAGCACGCCTCAGCCCGAAAAATCATCAGCATGATTCGCGTTACCTGGGGCCATCGATACATCGTCATCCGTAGTCATCTCCGGAGAGGAAAATTGATCCGTTTCAAATGGACTGTCGTGCTGGGTTTGATAATTCTGATCGGCGGCTGTAATACAGTACCGGCACGGTAGGAGAACAGGCTTGATGTTTCCGTTCTCGCTGTGTGGAGTGCTTCTGCAAATACTCCTCCTCTTGCAGGACAGAAATGGGTGGAATCGTTCAATGATCTGGTACATGTATTCATGTCAAGTCCCGGTTGGTTATAAACGTTTTTCTTGAACGATTCAGGTTTTTGGGTGTGCCGGTTTTAGGTGATATGTGTTTGAGTGCGCGTTGAGGGATCAAGTGGTTGTAGTTCTTAACGTATTGATTGAGTGTGGTTTCCAGATCTGCAGCCGATGCGGACGGGTTTGATTGATCATTTTGCTGATTCTGGCATTGAATCACTCGACCATGCCATTAGTCTGCGGGTGGCGCGGCAGACATAGACGGTGTTCGATATGGAGGGTTTTGCAACGCATATCAAACTTGTGGGTTCCTGCAGGTTCGTGTTCTTTGCTGGTGAAACGATCCGTGAACTGGCTGCTGTTATCGGTGAGCAGCGTGTGGCACGATCAATAGCCACGAACAGATAACGCCTATGGTTTTCATCGGGCATCTGTGGAGGTACCTGATGTCCATGTGCAAGAAGCCAGGCTCGTAATCTGAAGATCTTGAACGTAGGCCTGATTTCTCCCGCATCGGCCAGCGCCTTGGCCTGGAGCGCTCGCAAACTGGCTACACCATGCCGACGCAGGTATCGATCCAGGCCGGCGCGCGAAACAGCCGGATTGATGAATTCCCGAACCACTGCGATCAGATCGTCGAGCGGCAGCAGCACCATACAACGCAACTCCACTACAATGGCTTCCTGAGCAGGCGTCAGTGTCGTATGCGGACGATGTGAAAGATCTTCAGCGCTCTCACGGTGCTTCCACTTACGTACCGTCGCTTGGCTGATGTTGTATAGTTGATCCCAAAATAAATCAGACTTACGCTATTCTCCCCCTTGAACCTGGAGCAAGTTATGGCCTATAGCGAGGACTTGAAGCAAAGGGTGGTGTCGTTTGTGGCTGCTGGCGGTAGCAAGAAAGAGGCGGCGCAGCTGTTTGCGGTGGCGCGCTCGACCGTCTTCGTGTGGCTGGGCCAGCCACCTGATCACCAAAGGCGCAAGCCTGGGTCCAGGACAGGCCACAAGCAAGATCGATCGTACCAAGCTCAAGCTGGCTCAGCTCATCGAGGCGCAACCCGGCCTACTGCAGCGTGAGATGGTCCAGATCATGGGTGTGAGCCTCAATGGCATTAGCCGCGCGCTCATGGCCATGGAGGTCACGCGTACGAGCAAGCCTTCAGCCCGGCAGCCGCCCTTAAGCGCAAGAAATACCTGCTGCGCCACTGGCGAGCGCACCTCAAGAGGTGCCCACTGGTGTACTTGGATGAAACCGGCTTTGTGCCCCCAGCAGCCATCGCTCGCATGGCTGGGCACGCAGGGGGCAGAAGATCCATGGCCTGCAAAACAGCCAGCAAAGACCCCGCACCAGCCTCATTGGCGGCTATCTCGATCACCAGCTGATTGCGCCCATGCTGCTGCCCGAGTTGCAATCATCTGGGTCAGGCAGAAGAATGTTAAAGATTTTTCCGTAGCAGTGATTGCATCGCTTGCGATGTTGTCTCTGGTACGTTTGCTGCCCGATGAAACATTCTGGTGCGAATATGCGCATCAGCAGATCGGCACCGTTCTCTGCAGCTCTTGCTTCACTGTAATCAACCCGGATTCAGCTTGTCATACAGCGCGCCGGGAAAAACGGTGAGGAGATAGTCGAATCGATAGGGGAGAATTTTTTTATGATGGCCGCGCTTGCGGTGCTGGCGGATCTTATTGACTCATATGATTGTTGAAAAATACCCATTGTCAATCAGGGATGGAAAATGAGGATACAAAACGTTACCGATGTTTTTTCTAATTATATGCAGCATGTTTGCTGTTTCCAGGTTGCGGTAATGATGGCGATATTTTTTTCCGTGCAGGTTTATGCACAGGAAACCAGCCCTTCATCTTTATTGTTGCACGCTGCGCGGGTTTTTGACGGAAATGAAATGCACAGTGGTTTGTCGGTACTGGTGAAAGATGGGCATATTGCAAAAATCGAGCCGCGTCATTCATTCAAGGCGGGTGATGCATCAACTGATATTGATCTGGGCGATGCAACCTTGTTACCAGGGTTTATCGAATTACACGCACATTTGACTTTTCGGAAAGTGCCGGCAGATATCGTATTGAGACATGGAGTGACCACGGTGCGGGACGTGGGCGGGCCTGTTCATCAACCTTATGGCGGGGATGGTAGTCTGCGTGTGCTTACTTCGGGCCAGATTATTACTGCACCGCATGGGTACCCGATTGTTACGATGGGTGCCAGGGATCTGGCGATTCCCGTTGCCAGTGAAGCTGAGGCGCGTGAGGCTGTGCGTCGCCTGATTAGCCAGGGAGCGGTAATCATCAAGATTGCACTTGAACCCGGCAGCGAAGCAGGTGCTCCCTGGTCTTCTCACCATGATCACGCGCATGCTGCCCCACATGGCCAGTCGGCATGGCCCATGTTGCGGGAGTCCATTGTTAAGGCTGTTGTCGATGAAGCCCACCGGCATCAGCGTAAGGTGTCGGCTCATGTGGCGGAGCCATCAGGTATACAGGTGGCGTTGAACGCCGGGGTCGATGAATGGGCGCACATGCCTTGTAACCGGATTCCTAAATCATTGCTAAAACAGGCCAGGGCGCAGAATGTCACCATCATCAGTACGATCGATACCCTCTCAAAATGTGGCGGGATTGCCCACAATACGACTGTCTGGTCAGAACTCGGCGGTGAGTTGCTCTATGGGACGGAAATTGCTCACCCTGATATTCCCTGGGGGATCGATGCGCAAGAGCTGATGTACCTGATGCATTTGGGGAAGATGAAGCTGTTGGATGCCCTGAGAGCTGCGACAGCTAAGGCTGGCCAGTATCTTGGTATTCCCTTGTTGGGGACGATACAGCCCGGGGCTCCGGCTGATCTGATTGCAATCCGAGGTGACCCCGAGCAACATCTGAAACGGCTGGAATATCCTGATCTGGTGATCTCCGGCGGGCAGGTTATCGTTAACTATTTTGACCCACAGTAAGTAGGGTACTCCGGATAAATCATCCGTTAAGTGCATTAACTTTGCTGCGGGAAGATTATAGAGGGATACAGGTTTGTGCAGCAGGCGGACAGCTTATTGGATTAGCCTGCAACCTGGTCTGGTTGCCTGAGAGTCTGTTCCAGCCAGATTTCAAGTCCCTGTGCATTGAGTCTGATATCGGTTTGCAGTAGCGAGAGAGCAGCGTCCCGAGTGAGGGCGCACTGATGGGCGGTCAGCCGCTCCCAGAGAAAATCCTGTAATGCTTTCATGATGAAGGGTTGCCTATCTGGAATTTCTGCGGCTTGCTGTACGATACTGACAAAGGCATCGATGAGTGCGTGCATTTGTGATGCATGGTGCAGAAGGTTGCGGATGCGCCCGTAATGTGTGAGAAATGCTTGTTTCGGGCGCAACGCCATGAGCCGGTTAATGGAAGCATGTGCGGCTTCAGGGTCAAACTGCACTGGTGAAGTGGTTGGAAAAACGAATTCCAGTCCGTTGGCATCGAGTTCACGATACGACACACCAAAGGTGTCGCCAGTGAAGATGGATGCGCTGCGGGCATCATGAATGCAATAATGGTGCCGCGCATGTCCGGGGGTATCCAACAATCGCAGTGGGCGGCCGTTCAGTTCGATCAGGGTGTCATCAGGTGCTTCGATGATACGACCGACAGAGATCGGCCGGATTTCACCATAGACACGCCGGAATTCCGATTCACCGTATACGGCCATGACACCAGCAATCAGCTTGACAGGGTTGGCCATATGTGATGCGCCACGCGGATGTACCACCAGTCTGGCATTGGGTAGCTGCTGCATGAATTCACTAGCGCCACCAGCATGATCAAGGTGGATATGAGTGAGAAAGATATAGTCGATCTGTTCAGGGGTAATTTGTTTGTGCGCTAGCGCTGCCATGACGCCGGGAACCGAGAAACGGGTGCCGGTATCTACCAAGGCGGCTTTATCTCCTTCCGTGATCAGATGGATGGCAGCACGGCCCGGACGGTGGTAGCGGGCATCGATGACGCTGATGCCGTCCGGATAATCGATGATGGCTGGGAGTTGTTCCATAAATTGACAGATTCCGGTTATATCGTTTGACTGAGTTGTTCGAGAATCATCGGATTTTCCAGTGTTGAAATGTCTTGAGTAATGGTTTCGCCTCTTGCCAGGGTCCGCAGGAGACGTCGCATGATCTTGCCGGAACGCGTTTTAGGCAGATTCTCACCAAACCGAATTTCTTCGGGTCTGGCAATTGCGCCAATCTCGCTGGAAACCCATTCGCGCAAAGTTGCGGCAATTTCGGCGGCTTGTTGGTCGTCAGGTAATTTTCCCCTGAGGACAACGAATGCTACAATCACTTCCCCCTTGATCTCATGTGGTTTTCCGACAACAGCTGCTTCTGCAACCAGAGGATGCGCTACCAGTGCAGATTCGATTTCCATGGTGCCCAGGCGATGCCCGGAGACATTTAAAACGTCATCAATCCGTCCCATGATCCATAAGTAGCCGTCCTGATCGCAGTGAGCCGAATCCCCCGCAACATAATAACGGCCACCAGCAATATCTGCCGGGAAATAGGTATTCCTAAAACGTTCAGGGTCGTTCCACAGAGTGCGCAGCATTGAGGGAAAGGGGCGCTTGATAACTAAAAAACCGCCTTTTCCCTGTTTTACCGGAAGCCCCGTTTCATCTACCACTGCTGCATCAATGCCAGGTAATGGAAGCGTACAGGAGCCTGGTTTGGTTGGTATCGCACCAGGAATAGGGGCGATCATGTGACTGCCGGTTTCAGTCTGCCACCAGGTATCAACAACCGGGCAGCGTGACTGACCAACGATTGTGTAATACCACATCCATGCTTCCGGGTTAATCGGCTCACCAACTGATCCAAGCAGACGCAGTGAAGAGAGATCATATTTCTCAGGTAAATCAGGGCCTAGCTTGATCAGTGAGCGGATAGCAGTGGGCGCGGTATAAAAGGTTGTGACTCTGTGTTTCTGGATGATTTCCCAGAATCGCCCGGCATGGGGATAGGTTGGAGTTCCCTCAAAAATTACCTGGGTTGCCCCAATTGCAAGCGGTCCGTAAGTAACGTAGCTATGTCCGGTAACCCAGCCCACATCAGCTGTACACCAGAATATGTCGTCTGGATGATAGTCAAATACCCACTGCATGCTGACTATCGCTCCAAGTAGATAGCCGGCTGAGGAATGCTGTACTCCTTTCGGTTTTCCGGTTGATCCTGAGGTGTAGAGTGTAAATAAAGGGTGTTCGGCATTGATCCATGTCGGCTCGCATTCATCAGATTGGTCGGCGACGAGGTTGTGCCACCAGTGGTCTCGTTCTGGCTGCCAGGGGATATCAGTACCGGTATGCTGAAAAACAACAACACTATGTACTGAAGCTGTATCGCCCATTGCTAATGCCTCGTCTACAGTTACTTTCAGCGCATGGCGTTTGCCCCCGCGAGTTTGCTCATCTGCAGTGATTACAGCAGACGCACCGGCATCAATGATACGTTCATATACACTTTTCGCCGAAAAACCGCCGAATACTACTGAGTGAATTGCGCCAATGCGCGCACATGCCTGCATGGCAACCACGGCTTCAATCCGCATGGGCATGTAAATGACGATGCGATCGCCCTGACGGATTCCGAGTGCTTTCAATCCGTTAGCAAAACGGCATACCTGCTGGTGTAACTCACGGTAGCTGCAGCGTATTACTTCACCTTCATCAGATTCAAAAATGATCGCGGTTTTGTTGGCATTTGTTGTCAGGTGCCGATCAAGACAGTTCCACGAGATATTCAGTTCGCCATCATCGAACCATTTATAAAAAGGTGGATCGGTGTCATCAAGAATACGAGTGAAAGGTTTGTGCCAGGTAATGTACTGTTTTGCAAGTTTTGCCCAGAAGCCGGTGTAATCACGTTCAGCTTCCTGGCGTAGGACTTCATAGGTTTTCATCCCGGCAACATTGGCCTGCCTGACAAATTCATTGGCAGGGGGAAATATTCGATTTTCACGCAAAATAGATTCAATTGTAGCCATATTGCTCCCCGTTTAGCAGACTAACGCTCCAGTAAGAACCTGTTCAATATCTCATTGAATGGTGCATTACGGTGTTGAAATTGGATTCAAAATGCTCACATATTTCAAGTATGTTCTGCTTTCTCGTTCAATCTTGCCTTGCACTGCATCCCTTGATTGAGACCTTGAACAGGTTCTAAGAAAAGTGCTTAATTGTATCATTCGCCCCTTTTATTCGTATATCTTACGAAAAGAAGGTTCGGGAGCTGAAGGCCATAAAAAAGATGTTCAACACTTGGAAAATGAAGCGAAATGAGCTGAATTAAAGTAATTTATGCTTGATGCAATTCATATAATTTCCCATTCAAAATGAATTATCCGGTGTGTATTTCGGCTGAATTGTGTAACCGATCTTTGCAATAAGCTGGAAATGAAAGTAAAATCGCGCGGTTCGAAGCATTGATGAGCAGCGTATTAAAAATTTAACAGGGAATAAAAGAATCATATGGCAAATACAGCACAAGCTAAAAAGCGGGTGAGGCAAAATATCAAGCAGCGTGAGCGAAACTCTGGATTGCGATCCAAGCTACGCACCGCGATTAAAAGCGTCAGAAAGGCAATAGTGGCTGGTGACAAAAGTCTGGCCGAGACTGTATTCAGAAAATCAGCAAGTGTTATTGACTCGATCGCAAGCAAAGGAATAATCCACAAAAATAAAGCATCAAGACATAAGAGTCGTCTTTCTGGTGCAGTTAAGGCAATGGGTTGAGTTACTGAGACTGAAGCCTGCGCATCAGAAAAATTTCCAGAAATGGAAATATAAAATGTTGATAAAACAGCTATAAAGGAGAGAGAGATGAGACTAGGGGAGTATTTGAAGGGGATGCTGCTATGTGCGGGCCTGCTGCTGATTGGGCCGGTACAGGCGGACATATCGACGGTGC
>NZ_FPBL01000001.1 GCF_900116685.1 Nitrosomonas eutropha | reverse complement strand
TGGCGCGGCCCGAGAGAAATTGGGGCGCAACGCTTGCAGCACGTTCCTGATCGTGGATGCGCAGAGCGCAGAGCGTGAAGAACACGGACACGGCGAGCCAGAAGGGCTATGACGCCGGCAAGAAGGTATCGGGCATCAAACGTCATATCGCGGTAGATACCCAGGGTTTGCCGCATACTATTGCAGTAACCACGGCAGAAGTGACTGATCGCAAAGGAGCGTTGCAGGCTCTCAAGCGCTGCAAACCGAACTTGAAGCAAATCCAAAGTCTGCTGTGTGATAGCGGCTACGTCGGTCAGCCTTTTGCCCAGGGCGTCAAGGACATCCTGGGCGAGCACGTGACAGGGCAGATTGCCAAGCGTAGTGAATTGCACACGTTCAAGGTTATCCCCAAGCGCTGGATCGTCGAGCGCAGCTTTGCCTGGCTGGAGAAGAATCGACGACTGTGGAAGAACTGCGAGCGCAAACTCAACACCAGATTGCAATTCATTCATCTGGCCTTCATGGCACTGATACTCAGAAGATCATAAACAGGTTCTAACCAAAGAAGAGTAAGTCGCAGAAAAGTTTATAAACTTTATTTTGCTCTGCGGCGACGTACCCAACTCAATCCAGCCATTGCCAGGCCAACCAAGGCAAGTGAACCGGGCTCAGGGACAGTACCGGGAGGAGGATTGTCTGCTGGCGTATAATTGTAGGTTATCTCAAGACCACAACCGGCTTGAGTCTCCTGGGATACGCGAATATTACCACCCCCTCCGGTCTGCGTATTGCCGGTAAGACTGTTGCAGGTGAAGCTCAAGTTACCACCACCGATGAAAGCACTGAGATCTCCAGCAGAAACATTGATCAATGTTGAGCCATCGATATCTGCATTCCCAAGATCATAGGTACCTCCGTTACCAGCAATATTGATGAAGCCGGTATTGAATAGCGGCAAGCTTAATAATTCACCGCTTAGGGACCCTCCAGATAAAAACAGGTTCAGATTACTCTCAAAGGAAAGATTCTGGCTCTGGGCAGCAGTATTCGTCAATGTGCCCGATGAAATCGCATGGCCGAACAATTCAACCGTAACCGAATCAAGGGTACCAAGACTGGTATCAAAAAAGGGCAGGTTGAAAGATTGCGCGATCTCAGTAGTTTCTAAATTCAGTGGTAAAGAAGAATAACTAACTGCTGTTTCCCCATGCGCAGCAAAAGCAAGCATGCCAAGCGCGGTGGCCAAAGTAGCTTTTTTTATCATTTTGTTATTTCCTTTAGAAAAAGTAATTTGAAATTTTTTACATTATTACATATGTAAATTAAGCAATATTTATGCCAAAATCATAATCATATGCATTAATAATGCATATTTTATGCAATTAAGATTTATTTTCCTGGAGTGTAAAAAATATCGACATATAAAAATATTTTTTAGAAATAAAAACTTACAGGCAGGCTCCCCAAAACCCAATAGTACTGGCCAGCCCCCGCTTAGATGCAATAATGCATTTTCAGTATCCTGGGTCTATGACAACATCAAAAGTGTAAAGAAATTCGACATATACGTATTCCATCAGACATTCACATATAAATGAAAGACTTAAATAATATGGGTCTGAGGAAGCAAAGCACTTATTCTTGCCGAGCAAATGCGCCGGAAGGGGAGCGCGTGACCGGAGGAAAGATAATCCAATGGATTATCTTTTTGCGTTGTGGTATCTGACTCATTGGAGTAGTATACCTACATGGTCAAGCAGGTTCCGATCAACGTGGTGGAAACGCCGGAGTTCCTGTCGGCGATGCGAAAGCTCATGGACGACGAAGAGCGCGCCTTGCTGGTGGACTATCTGGCCCACAATCCCACGGCGGGGGATCTCGTTCCGGGGACAGGCGGCATCCGCAAGGTCCGCTGGGGGCTGGAAGGGCGAGGCAAGCGCGGCGGCGCGCGAGTGATCTACTTTTACCACGACGCCGATATGCCGCTCTTTGCGCTTACCGCCTACGCCAAGAACGAACGAGTTGATTTGAGCCAGCGGGACAAGAACGACTTCCGCCAGTTAACCACGATGCTGGTGGACACATTCAAAAGGAGAAAGCCATGAGCAAGGTTGCAGACAGCATCCGGCGCGGCCTTCGGGAAGCAGTGGCCTATGCCGAGGGCAAGGCCGATGCGACCGCCTATCGCGTCCATGTTCCCGAACGGATCGACGTGAAGGCGATCCGCGCGAAGCTCGACATGACGCAGGAAGAATTTGCCGGACGGTTCGGTTTTTCGGTGAACACGCTGCGCCATTGGGAGCAGGGTTCGCGCCAGCCGGAAGGACCGACTCGCGCCTATCTTCTGGTCATCGATCGAGCGCCCAAAGCGGTGCGGAAAGCCTTGCAGGCGGTATGACCAGAACTGCCGGCAAAAAGGCAATCAGTTATTCCTGGTTTGCACCGATCAAATGCAGGTCGATGGCGATAAATGCAGGTTCATTTGCAGTTATCTCTGGTTTGCGGGATGGATAGATGCAGTTATTTCCGGCTCAAAATTGCATTGAATGCAGGTTGATCCAGTTATAAATGCAGGTTATTACAGCTATCGCTGATGTTTTTGATGGTGGACGTTTAGAGGTTGATGGAAATATTCGTATAGGAGTACTGGGGAACGGAACACTCAACGTGACTGATGGCGGAAAAGTTTATAGCCATAGTGAAAGTCTTGTGGGGGATTATTCTGGTGAGAGCTACTATGGTGGTACGGGTACTGTAAATATTAAAGGAGAAAATTCACTTTGGGGAATTAACTCCACATATGGTCTCGATGTTAATAATAAAGGCACTCTCAATATAGAGAATGGCGGAAAAGTAGGTCTTGCTATTGATAGCGGTTTTCCTCGCCCAGATATTCGTGTTCAACTTGGTGGTGCCATTAATGTTGCAGGTGTAGATTCACAATTAGGGCACTTGAATAAGATTAATGTTGATGGTGAGTTGAATGTGAGTGACGGTGGGGTTGCTTCAGCTTTGGATGTATATGTTGGAAGAACGGGGGGCGCTTGCACTCGATAATGGGGGAGTACTTGGTAAAGTCCCTCTTGGTATGGACATGAGCTCTCGTTTGGTAGTTCATAATTATGGTACAGTCTCAGGTGATGACGGTAGAATCGACGGAGATGTCATTAATTATGGCCTGATCAGTCCAGGAAATTCTCCGGGAATACTGACAATTACTGGCGATCTTACGCTTAAAAATGACAGTGTTCTGCACATGGAGATTTTTGGGCCAACAGCGTATGATCAGCTCATCATCGGCGGTAATTTTGTTGCGGGCGGTGTACTTGAACTGGATTTTGGCGGCTATACACCAGGTTTTGATACTGCCTATGATCTGTTCCAAGTAAGTAGAATGAGTGGTAATTTTTCAGAAATCAGGTATCTTAATCTTGCTGAAAACTTTGATACGGATTTACTATCCCGTGGCTTTGACAATGGAATATTCCGATTGATCATGGCAAGCAATGATGGTCCCGTGATTCCTGGCGATCCGGGAAATAATGCTGTCCCTGAGCCATCCAGTGGTTTGTTGATTGCATTGGGTGGTCTGGCCATGTTGATGCTGCGTCGCCGTAACTCCCCAATTAGTCTGATTTAAGACTGATTTATTTGTGAAGGCAAGGATCCTTGTCTTCACATTCTCCTCTCTTCATTAAGCGCCTGACCATGATCTGCACTCAGGTTGCCAGGTTACTTCAGTAATTTTGTCGAAAATCTTTACACTTGATGCGGCTTGTAGCTGGGTTGCTACTTATTGTTCCGGGCCACTATCTGCCAGTTCCACTCGCGATTGAAAACAGTGATCATGGCGGGGGGTTCCTTAGTATAATCCGGCAATGAAATTCGATATTGTAGTGATTGGGGGCGGGCTGGTAGGTGCGAGTCTGTTGG
Organism: Nitrosomonas eutropha; assembly: GCF_900116685.1. Lineage (GTDB taxonomy): Bacteria > Pseudomonadota > Gammaproteobacteria > Burkholderiales > Nitrosomonadaceae > Nitrosomonas > Nitrosomonas eutropha_A. The sequence goes on along the minus strand of NZ_FPBL01000001.1, from coordinate 530,412 downwards.
CCGCTTTGAAGGATAGCGGGCTGAGGCTGGCGTTGATTGAATCACGGCCGCCAGCGCCTTTGCCAGCCGATGACAGCTGGGATGGGCGGGTGTATGCGATCAGCCCCGGCAGTGTGGCATTCTTGCATGCTTGCGGAGTTTGGCAGCGGATGGATGTGGCGCGAGTGACACCTGTCCATGAAATGCGGGTACATGGTGACGACAGCGCTGCCAGGATTGATTTCAGCGCGTATGAGAGTGGCGTGCCGGAGCTTGCCTGCATCATCGAGAATCGCCAGCTGCAACATGCTGTCTGGGAGACGCTATCGGGGGCAGAAAATGTGCAACTGTTTTGTCCGGCGCAGTATGACTCACTTACTTGGCATGAATCCTACATTGAGCTGACTTTGTCAGATGGCACGGTTTTGCAGACGGCGTTGCTGGTCGGGGCGGATGGTGTCAATTCCCGTGTTCGTGAACAGGCGGGAATTACGGTAGATCGCCATAGCTATCATCAAACCGGGGTGGTCGCCAATTTTGAGGTGGAGCGGCCTCATCATCACATTGCCTATCAGTGGTTCCGCCGTGATGGCGTTCTTGCACTGCTGCCGTTGCCGGGGAAACGGGTTTCGATGGTCTGGTCAGCGAATGCAGTACTGGCTGATGAGTTGCTTACTTTATCACCCGAGGTGTTATGCGGCCAGGTTGGACGGGCGGCAGAGCATGAGCTGGGCATGATGCGACTGGTTACGCCGCAACGTGGCTTTCCGCTGAACTTTGTACAAGCCAAATCACTCGTCAAACCGAGGCTGGCTTTGATTGGTGATGCTGCGCATGGGATTCATCCGCTGGCAGGCCAGGGCGTTAATCTGGGATTGCGCGATGCCCGTGAGCTGGCTAATGTTCTTTTGCAGTTTGACGGGCTGGGAGATTGTGGTGAATTTTCTTTGCTACGCTATTATGAACGTAATCGCAAGGAAGATATTCTTGCCATGCAATGGGTGACAGACGGGTTGCAGAAACTGTTTGGTAGCGAGGATGCAGCCATTATGCGCATTAGGAATCTGGGGTTGGGGATTACCAATCGTTTTCCACTTCTGAAAAACAGATTGATGCATCATGCGCTGAGCTGAATTCACTTTTTACGGTTACTGGATTTTTATACTGGAGAAATAGTATGCGTTTGTTTTTATGTTCATTCGGCCTGTTGGGGTTGTTATTGTCCGGAATTGCGCAGGCGAATGAGGCTGATCTGAAAGAGGCGATTCAGGCTCTTTTCCCGGAGAGCAAAATAGAAAGCCTCACGCAGACACCTTATCTGGGGCTGTATGAGGCTGTGATCGATGGGGAAATTTTTTATACGGACGAGAAGGCTGAATATTTTTTCATGGGGCATATTGTGGATGCCAAGAAGCGGGCAAGCCTGACCAGTGAGCGCATGCAACAGATCCGGGATTCGCGGCGGATTGCAATTGACTCATTGCCGTTGGAACATGCGCTGAAAACAGTCAAAGGAAACGGAAAACGTACGCTGATTGTATATTCCGATCCCAATTGTCCTTATTGCAAAAGACTGGAGAAGGAGCTGGTTAATGTGACGGATATCACTATTTATACCTTGCTTTATCCTGTTCTTAACGGCTCCATGACAACAGCTGAAGCCATCTGGTGCTCTGAAGACAGGGTCAAGGCATGGGATGATTTTATGCTGAAATCAGTTGCTCCTGCTGGCAAGAGTTGTGATGCACCGCTGCAGATACTGCTGGAATCAGGCCATCAGAACAGAGTAACTGGTACACCAACCCTGATTTTTGCGGATGGCTCAGTGGTACCGGGTTTTATCCCGCAATCAGAAATCGAAAAGCGGCTAGATCAGGCAGCGAGTCAGTGATACAGATGTTATCTGCCTGATTGGTTACTTTTTATTCCCTGTATTGCTTAGGAAGCAGGACCCACATCTGGGCTTGTTGCTTCATCTTACCCGCTTGGGTCTGGGCTTCCGAGCTGTGTCCCCAGAAAAAATCAGCACGCACCCCACCCTTGATAGCACTGCCTGTATCTTGAGCAATCATCAGGCGGTTAAGTGGCTGTGCTGTATTGGGCCAAGTGGTGGAAAGATAGACTGGAGCACCCAGCGGAACGCTGTCCGGATCGATAGCCAGACTTCTGCCCGCCGTTAAAGGAACTCCTAGCGCACCGATCGGTCCGGCAAGATCGGCTGACAGTTCGCGAAAGAAAATATAACGCGCATTCTGCTGCAGCAGGGATTTTAATTTGGCAGGGTTTTGCTGTCCCCATTGTTTGATAGACTGCATGGACACCCGCCAGGCGGGTAGCTCACCCTGATCAATCAATATTTTTCCGATAGAGCGGTAGGGATAACCGTTGTGATCCGCGTAGCCGATTTTTACGGTTTCACTATCTTCCAGCACGATGCGGCCAGATCCTTGTATCTGAAGAAAGAACAGCTCGACCTCATCCTCTACCCACAACAGTTCTTTTCCTTTCAGCAGACTGCGGTTGTTCTCGATTTCAGCACGGGTGTAGTAAGGAATAATTGTGCGTCCCTGTAGACGGCCACGTAGCGCTACCTGATTTGCATCGGGTAGCGCATCTTTGAGCTCGATCGTCAGCAGATTGTCGGGAGTGGAATAAATCGGATAACGGAAGCGGCTGGAATAGTTACGGCTGCCTTTAAGCAGAGGTTCATAGTAACCGGTTGCCAGGCCAATGGTAGTGCCATCTGGATTGATCACCTGATAAGGTGCAAAGTGATTTTCAAGAAAATTTCGAACAGCTTGTTCACTGGTATGCCGAATGGTTGTAGCCTGCGTGCATACCTCCTGCCAGGAGGGGCGCCGTTCGAGAGATTTACAACTTTGCATGAAGGTATTCCACGCTGGAAGAAGGCTTTCATGTTGCCAGCCTGGCAGCATTGACCAACTGGCAGCTTTAAGTAGCCTCATATCTTCCTTGTCTTTGGTATCTTGAGTGGGGCTTGCTAATTGTGGTGTTGTGGGAATGGCGGCCACTTTTGCAGGTATTTGGGATGTGGAAGATTTGGTGGAAATGGTTTCAGTTTTGCAGCCGGTTAATCCGAGCGGGATCAAGATCAGCAGGGTGATAAATTGGGTTTTCAGCAGATTTCGGTTAAAGTATCTGTTTTGTAAAAACATTTTTTCAGGGAAGAATATGTGGATTTTAGCACTGGAAGCAATCTTGGCGTTGAGTCTGTTCATTTTCCTCGTCTGGTGGACGCTCCCCCGTAAAAAAAATAAACCACTGGAACAACTGGATAATAACAAGGATGAAAAAAAATAGATCATACCTTGTTTGCTGTTTGAGAGCGGCTGCCTGTTTTTGTTCTGCCGTATTGCTAATGTATTAGTCATACCGGGTTCTCTACATCAATAAAATGGTGTGCAATACTGAATTTTTGCGCGATATGATCACCAAGCGCCTGAATTCCATAGCGTTCGGTGGCATGATGTCCGGCTGAGATGAAAGCCGTGCCGGATTCTCTGGCTGTATGCACGTTCTGTTCAGAAATTTCACCGGTAATAAATGCATCTACACCCAGCCGGATAGCTTCCTCAAAATATCCTTGAGCTGCTCCGGTACACCAGGCAATACGTCGGACAGATTTAAGCGGGTCGCCGATTATCAGTGGTTTGCGCCCCAGTACTGAGCTCAGTAAACTATCCAGCTCGTCAAGGCTGACTGGTTTTTGAAAATAACCGTAAGCAGCGATATTCTGTTCGCCGAAGTGGCCTTCTTCCTTTATTCCCAGTTTTTTTCCGAGCAAGGTGTTGTTGCCCAGTTCAGCATGGGCATCCAGAGGCAGATGGTAAGCGTAAAGATTGATGTCATGCTTGATGAGCGTGGCGATACGGTGGCGCTTGATGCCGCGCAGGCAGGTATCTTCTCCACGCCAAAAGTAGCCATGGTGCACGATGATGGCATCCGCATGCAAATCCAGTGCAGCCTGTATCAAAGCCTGGGAAGCAGTTACACCACTGACGAGCGTTTGAATCGAAGCTCGTCCTTCCACCTGTAATCCGTTGGGACAGTAATCACGGAATTGCTGAACGTCCAGCAGATCATTCAGGTAATTTTCCAGTATATTTTGGTGCATAATACTTTTTCTGTTCATTTGGGATGTAGGATTTTCCATGCAAAAACTCTGGCTAATTTTCACACAAACCATTACTGTTCTTCTCGCCATCTTTTTTGTTGTTTCAACCTTGCGCCCGGAATTGCTGCCGTGGACGCCTCGCGGCAAGCTGGCGACTATCCGTGAAGCAGTCCAGGCTGATGGTGGAAAAGCGCTGGGTGCTGGTGGTTTTCATACAGCAGCAGAAGTGGCGATGCCTTCCGTGGTGAATATATTTACCAGTAAGGAAGTAAGAGTGCCTTCCCATCCGTTTATGGATGATCCTGTCTTTCAGCAATTTTTTGGCAATCGTTTCAGCCCGAGAACCGAGCGCACTTCCAGCTTGGGATCCGGAGTAATCGTTAGCCCGGAAGGCTATATTCTCACGAACCATCATGTGGTGGAAGCGGCTAACGAGATTCAGGTGGCGTTGATGGATGGAAGAAAAACCGAAGCACACTTGATTGGTTCGGATCCTGAAAGTGACCTGGCGGTTCTAAAAATTAATCTGGACAAACTCCCCAGCATTGCCTTTGGCGATTCTGAAAAAGCCAGAGTGGGGGATATTGTGCTGGCAATTGGTAATCCGTTTGGTGTAGGGCAGACGATGACGATGGGAATTATCGGTGCACTGGGGCGTTCCCAGGTGGGGCTCAGCACATTCGAAAATTTTATTCAGACCGATGCAGCAATCAACCCCGGTAATTCCGGTGGTGCGCTGACCGATACTTCCGGTAATTTGATCGGGATCAATACTGCGATCTATTCACGTTCCGGCGGGTCGCTTGGTATCGGATTTGCTATCCCGGTGGATGCGGCTAAACAGATCATGCAGCAGATTATCGAAACAGGTGGTGTTACGCGCGGCTGGCTTGGCGTGAGTATGCAAGATATAACGCCAGAGTTGGCGGAATCCCTAAAGCTGAAGAAAACTGATGGAGCTCTGATTGCAGGCGTACTTAAAAATGGGCCAGCCGACGATGCCGGAATCAAACCAGGAGATATTTTGGCGGCAGTGAATGGCAAGCCTGTTTTCAATGCTTCCGAAATGCTGAATATAGTGGCATCCCTTCCCCCAAGTAAAGCAGCAACGCTAACTATTCTCCGTAATGGGGAAGAGTTGGATATTCAGGTACAAATCGGCAAACGGCCAGGCTGACTGCATACCGAGTGAATATTGAGTTTGTCACGCGATTACCCGCCGCACTGTTTCGGTGGGTTGATCTTAATTTATTGGCTCTGGGCAGGGAAATGCGTCTTTCGTATCTGCCTCCCTTGATGGTTTATCTGGCAGCCGGTATTTCAAGTCTCACAGGAATTGTTGGCACTTTCTACGTTAAGGAAAGACTGGGGTTGTCGGCAGAATTTTTGGCTGCCCTCGGCTTCTGGATGACGCTGCCATGGGCACTGAAAATGCCGATGGGTCATCTGGTGGATCTGATGTGGCGCTGGAAGAGCTTGCTAGTCTATCTGGGAGCGGGATTGATCGCGACCAGTCTTTTTATCATGATCGGATTGCTTGGCTATACCGAGGCGATGCGTGAGGTTGCACCACTGGCGCAGTGGTATGTGCTGGCTGCGTTACTTGCACCGGTAGGTTATGTGCTACAGGATGTAGTGGCCGATGCCATGACTGTAGAGGCTGTTCCGCGCGTCAATCCGGATGGACAGCTGATTGATCTGGAAGTACGCAAGCAGATGCACATTACGATGCAGACGTTGGGGCGTGTTGCTATTATTGGTGGCGGTATTCTGGTTGCGGTTGCAAACGTTGTGTTGATGAAAGGTGTCGCAACCCTTTCCGAGGCTGGCAAGGGAGAGGCCTATCTGCTGATATACCAGCTTGCACTGGTAATTCCTTTTGTTTCAGTATGCGGAATCTGGCTGGCCGGATGGTTGAAATGGCGTGAAATAAAACATTTTTCCACTCAGGGACTAAATCGTGAAGAAATCGGAATATTAACTGGTGCCCATGTCGAAACACCTCCAATTAACTGGTGGATACTAGGTGGCGGGTTGGCTTTTACAGTTGTCTCCCTGGGGGTTGGGCTTGTGCAGATTTCCGGTGCTGAAGAAATTATTTTTAGCCTGTCGATGGTGATTGTGCTGTTTTTGATCTGGCAATTGACTGCCGAGCTGGAAAGTGAGGCACGCAATGTTTTGGTAGGAACAGCCTTGCTGGTATTTGTATTCCGGGGCGTTCCCACACCTGGTGCGGGCTCGACTTGGTGGATGATCGATGAGCTGGGGTTTGATCAGCAGTTTCTGGCTACACTTTCTTTGATTGGCTCTGTGCTGACGCTTGCTGGCATGTTTATTTTTCGTCGGTTTATGGCTGAACGATCAATGGCTTATGTCATTGGCGCACTAACCGTAGCTGGTACTGTTTTGTCGCTGCCGATCATTTCGATGTATTTCGGTTTGCATGTATGGACTGCGGCACATACGGGCGGAATCGTCGATGCGCGCTTTATTGCGGTAATTGATACAGCTCTGGAATCACCGCTGGGGCAGATCGCCATGATTCCAATGCTGGCGTGGATTGCCAATTCGGCTCCCGAGAAACTCAAGGCAACCTTTTTTGCTGTCATGGCTTCATTCACCAACTTGGCTTTATCTGCTTCGCAACTGGCAACCAAGTATATCAACCAGATTTTTACGGTAACACGCGAAGTCAGAGAGGTAGATACTGGTGAAATATTGGTTCCGGCTGATTATAGTGAATTGGGTGTTTTGCTGATTATAGTAACGATTCTAGGGTTTGTATTACCCATGCTGGCTATAGTGGCGATCGGATACTCTCGTCTGCGCAGTGCCTGACTGACTCGTCTCGTCTGGAAATACTCCCTGATGTAATACGGGATAAGATAGGTGATGAGCGCGAATGTGCGGCAGAGATATATTGATCCAGTTAATGTTTGCAGGAGGTATTTGATGTACCAGAAGATTCTTGTTCCGGTTGATGGCAGCTTTACTTCAAATTTGGCTTTGCAGGAAGCGGTTAAATTGGCAAAGAAAATAGGAGCTTGTCTGGAGCTTGTGCATGTTTATGAAGATGCAGTCTATTTAGTAGATGAGAATTATTTTAATTACGAAGAATTGCAGAAAACAATCCACGATTGTGGAGAAAAAATACTAACTGGAGCTGAAACAATAGTAGAGGCTGCCGGTATCCCGGTTGAAACTCGCTTGATTCCATCAAATAACGAACGAATTGCTAATATTTTGGTGGAGGAGGCAAGACGCTGGCAGGCAGAGCTGATTGTGATCGGCACGCATGGTCATTCGGGTTTCAGTCGATTATTGCTGGGTAGCGTGGCTGAAGGGGTTGCTCGGATAGCGCCTATCCCTATATTGCTGATTCGCGATACCAGGGATTGAGAGAATACAGATTAGAGCGCTCTGAAAAATCATTGTGAGCGAACCGATCTCGATGCTGGAAGCTGTTTTTAAAGTGTCAACGGATCAACATCCAAATGCCAGCGCAGCTTGCTGCGAGCCGGTAATGAAGTAATACGCTGGTGCCAATCACTCAGAAATATTTGCAGGCGCTTGCGTGAAGCAGCCTGAATCAGCAGCTGCGCACGCTCCAGCCCCTTGAGCCGAGTCATGGTGGCGGGAACAGGATCGAAAAGTTGGATGTGGGTGTATTCTTTAGCAATAGTGGCGATTGTCGCCGTCTGGTGTAAAAATTCCAAGGATTCTGCAAGTACCGGGGCTTCTGCACGTAATACTGCCAGATAGACAAAAGGCGGGAAACCGGCTGATTTGCGTTCTTTCAACTGCGCTTGCGCGTATGCTGCATAGTCCTGTCGTATTAATGCCAGATACAGCGGATGCTGCGGAAATTCAGTTTGGATTAGGACGGTGCCAGGAATATGGGCGCGACCGGCACGTCCTGCTACTTGCATCAATTGTGAAAAAAGATATTCTTCAGCGCGGAAATCAGTGCTGTAAAGGGATGAATCGGCGTTGAGCACACACACCAGGGTAAGGTTTGGAAAATCATGTCCTTTTGCAAGTAATTGGGTGCCAACCAGAATGTCCACCTCTCCCTGGTGAATCGTATCAAGCATGGTTTGCCAGGCGGCTTTGTGGCGGATGCTATCACGATCAACACGTAGAATGCGCGCTTTCGGGAATTGTTTAATTAATGCTGATTCAATCCGTTGTGTGCCATGGCCAAATGGCAGAATATCTGGATCTCCGCATTGCGGGCATGCGGGTGTAATCGGCTGCTGATCACCGCAATAGTGACAGCGCAGTTGTCGATTGCGCAAATGGACAACCATACGGCTGGAGCAGCGTTTGCAGGTAGCAATCCAGCGACAGGATTTGCAGAGCAGTATCGGGGAATAACCGCGTCGATTGATAAATACCAGGCTTTGCTGTTTTTGATCAAGAGATTGGTGTAATGCATCAAGTATAGGCTCCGACAATCCTTCCTGTGTGGGCGTTATACGTATGTCTATATAACGAATGTCAGGCAGTACTGCCTGACTGATTGCCCGCGCGTGCAGCTGCAGTAATCGGTAGCGGTTGATACGCGCCTGGTGATAGCTTTCCAGAGAAGGGGTGGCTGAGCCAAGAATGATGGGTATGTTGGCCTGTCTTGCACGATACACTGCCAGATCACGCGCAGAGTAGCGCAATCCATCCTGCTGTTTGAAAGAATGATCCTGTTCTTCATCGACAATAATTAAGCCCGGCTTGGGCATGGGAGTGAAAATTGCCAGGCGTGTACCCAGAATAATGCCGGCTTCCCCACGTTGTGCTTGTAACCAGCCTTGCAGACGCTCACTGTTATTCAATCCGCTGTGCAAGCTGACCAGCGGTGTGCCGGGAAATCGCTTGCGGAAAATTGCTTCCAGTTGCGGAGTAAGATTGATTTCCGGTACCAGAATCAGAATCTGTTTTTGTTGTGCCAACAGAGAAGCGGCTACCCGCAGATAGACTTCTGTTTTGCCACTGCCAGTAATGCCATGAAGCAACCAAGGAGTAAACGTATCTGTTCTGGCGAGAATCTCGGCGATGGCATGCGCCTGTTCTGTGGTTGGAGCAGGGGCGGATGCTGTACTGAATACAGATTTTTCCGGTAAGGTAGTGCGTTGTTCAATCCACCTCAAATCCTTGAATTCATGTAGCAGCTTGCGGGAATGAGGTGACATTGCTTTGTAAATTTCAGCTGTGATGATCCCGTTTTCCAGTAATAGGGAAAACAGCTGGCGTTTAGTTTTGGATCTGGCGGAAATATCGGAAAGCGTGATGGTTCTGCCTACCTCAGTCAATATCCACGCCTGGATCTGTTTCGGCAGTCTGCTGGTTGTATGTCCAGGCTTTCGCAGCAAAGCAGGCAGGCCATTCATGACAACCTGCCCAATCGGATGGTGATAATAGTGGCTGCAAAACTCGAATAGTTCGAGTAATGGCTGGGGCAGGGGAGGGATTGTTTGATCGATCAGCCCGGCAGTTTTTAGTTTTCCCTCCGGAACGGGCGATGAATTGCTGACAGATAGGATAATGCCAGAAAGTTGCCGGTTGCCGAAAGGGACGCGCACGCATCGGCCAATATCGGTTGAATCGGCATTCGGAGCGAGGTAATCAAACAGCCGGTCGAGGGGAACATCTAATGCAACGTGAATGACTGTCATACCGGAAATATCCGGAATCAACTTTCCGAAAGAATAATGTGATCAGATATTCTTTCGGAGTTGCTTAGAAAATCAATCAGTGAGAGATGCGGTGCAATGTAATAGGGGCCAATCCTTCCCCGGAGAGGGCTGCACTTTGTGCATCTGTATCTATTTTGAAGGTAATCGGTTTGCCAACATATTCTGACAGGCCAGCACAACCAGTTGTATTGTAAGTAAAGCTAGATAGTTTGAGCGTGCCGTTGCCTGCATCAAAGGAATAGGTGGCGAGCTCGACGCCTGGTTTCGCGCATTCAGAAGGAGCTGATTGAGCTGCGCTGCCAGTTGGATCAATCAGTATGTAGCGATTATCCGGGAAAAACAGAAAAACAGGTGACTTGACAGTATCCTTGTCTACTGTCCAGGCGCCGACGATGCCCTGCGAATTATCCATTCTCCGGTAACGGGTTTCCTGAACGGTAGTTTCGGCAACTTCATCATCAGAACTCAGTTCGAGCGGTTTTGTGATGTGGAACAGTTCATCAAACAGGCCAGGTTGTTCTCTTGCACGCTGTACGATGACAATATCAGAGATAATCAGCTCATTCCCATTGGTATAAATACGCCAGTTGGGCCGTGGATGGGATAGTCCTGACTGGATGTTGGTATCTATTTCAGGCGTGCTTGCAAGCTTAAAACCACGTTCGTCGTATTCGGTTGCTTTGGTAGTACCATACTCCACTCCTGCGGTAAAAACCAGTTTGGCGCCGCAGGCGCGATTGGCATCACATGAATCATCTGGTGTAACCACACCATTCAGATATTTCCCACTGCCATCATTTGAAAAACGGAAAAATCTTATGCTGTCATCATCCTCGTTTACCCAGAGATAATTACTCAACAGGTTGATTGCTTGTGATAAAAAATGAGCATTGGCTTCATCGGCTGTTTTTATGCTGCCAGGTATGCTGGCAGTTTCCCGGGCGGAAGCCAGTGCCGGGGATGTAGTAAAAGTACCCGGATCCACGGTCAGGTCGAGTGAAGTGTCCAGTGTCTCTGTAGCAGCCGGGGGGATGGAGATACCGTTTGCAGGATTGTTGTCAGCATCAAGTGACTGGAACAGGATCAGCAAATTCAGCAGTTTGTTCTGATCACCGGCAGCCAGTTCAATCGGAGTAGTAAGCCCTGTTCCGGTAATCTTGCCAAGATTCAACTTGCCGAGGCTGAATTCAATACTGTCACCGTGTGTATATTTGTAAAGGCCGGTTGCATCGGTAACACCTGATGCGCCTGATGAGGCAGAGTAGGATACGCCTTCTACTGCTGAATCAGCCAGTATTCCCGTGGTAGGTCCCTGGGGGAGGACAGCTGCTTTTTTGACTGTTACTGTTTCTTGCTGGTTGTCACAAGCAGCCAGGCTTAATACAAATATGCTCGTGATGAGCAACTGAAGAGTTGTTTGTTTGTTATCTATTTTCATTGTATTTGAGGTTTTGCGAGTTAAGTCGTTTGTGGCATGACAATTAAGCTATTGTTAATAGTGTCCCGCAACAAAAGAGCATAATGCGGCATCGCTTTAACAGTCCAGATGAGTGTGAATCCAATATTATTATTTGATTATAGTCTATGAATAAAACAGTGTGGTTTAAAATCTCGGCCCGGTAGATTTATGGTGTTATTCAATGCCGTGATGCCTATAACAGAGTGTTTTACCGGGTTTGAAATAATTTCTCTTGATTTTGTGGAAAAAGATCATATTCGCTGCTAAGGTACTCTGTTACTGTTAATCAGGTTCTTTTTTGATTGGCTTGAGGGTTTATTTTCTGATTGTGAGGTGATACTGAAAATATATGTCTGGCTTTGTACATACTTCTGATATTACTGTTACGCATCCGCAGCTTTCTGTTGACTGGTATCTGGATCCTCGGATATTCGAGCTGGAAAAACAGTTGTTATTTGATCAGGGGTCCGGCTATGTTGGACATGAACTGATGGTACCGGAAACAGGTGACTATTACGTGCTGGCTGCGCAGAATAATGCCAAGGTTCTGGTTCGTAATGAAAATGGTATTGAACTGCTATCGAATATCTGTCGCCATCGCCAGGCAATTATTCTGGAGGGGCGTGGTAATTCCCGCAATATAGTTTGTCCGATTCATCGCTGGACTTATGCCATGGATGGCAAATTGCTGGGTGCGCCACATTTCAGTAAAAATCCATGCCTGAATCTGAGTAAAACGGCTTTGCAGCATTGGAACGGATTGATTTTTACTGGCAAGCGTGATGTGAATCAGGATCTTGCCGGAATGAAGGTTCGTGATGAGTTGGATTTTTCAGGATATGTGCTGGATCGTGTGCAAATTGAACAGTACCAGTGCAACTGGAAAACCTTTATTGAGGTTTATCTGGAAGATTATCACGTTGATCCTTTTCATCCAGGTCTAGGCCATTTCGTGGATACCAGGCAGCTTGAATGGGAATTTAGTGACTGGTACAGCGTCCAGACTGTCGGTGTAAATCCGGATTTTAATCGAGCGGGTTCAGAGATATATCAGAAATGGCATACGCAGGTGTTGCAGCATAATAATCAACAAGTACCGAGACATGGCGCGATCTGGTTGCTTTACTATCCTAACGTCATGGTTGAATGGTATCCCAATACTCTTATTGTCAGTACCATTTTGCCAACTGGAATAGAGCAGTGCATGAATGTGGTTGAATTTTACTATCCTGAAGAAATCGTTCTGTTTGAGCGAGAATTTGTGGAGAGGGAGCAGGCTGCCTATCAAGAGACTGCCAGGGAAGATGATGAAATCTGCAAGCGGATTACGGCTGGCCGGCGTGCATTGCATCAGCAGGGAATAAATGAAACAGGCCCATACCAGATGCCAATGGAAGCGGGAATGGAACATTTTCATCATTTCCTTCGGCGTGAACTTGAGCAGCATCTGCCCTGAATCGGGATCTTACAGCCAGAATGTCTTCATTATGGATGCTGGTGGCGGGATTCATGTTCGCCTGCATGGGGGAGCTGGTAAAGCTTGCCGCAGTGTTCTTTTCCAATACCGAACTAGTATTTTACCGTTCACTGGTGGGGGTAATTTCAACATTTGCTGTTATGCGTTTTTATGGAAAACCCATTGCAACAAAACACTGGAAAGCTCATTGTTGGCGAGGATTGGCCGGGTTGAGCGGGGTGCTGCTATTTTTTTATTGTATTTTGAAGTTACCGCTGGCAACAGCCATTTCTCTGAATAATACCTGGCCTTTGTTTCTTGCTTTTCTGGCGGTGATATTCCTGAAAGAGGAGTTTAACTGGCTACTGGTTGTGGCAGTAGCGGTGGGTTTTATTGGCGTGGTCATGCTGCTTCGTCCTACCCTGGCTGAAGATCAATGGTATATGGCATGGATTGGCGCCGGTTCGGGGCTGTTTGGCGGTATCGCACATTTACATATCAAACAGCTAAGTGAACAGGGTGAATCAGACTGGCGTATCGTGTTTTATTTTACGCTGGTGTGTACGGTTGCTACCGGTATATGGCTGATATTTACTGCCTTCAGCCCGGTGAATCTGCAGAGCCTGACATTGGCATTGGGTATTGGTGTAACGGCAACGCTGGCACAATTGGCAATTTCTCGTGCACACCGAGGGAGCAATATCATTATTGTCGGAGCACTTTCCTATAGCACGGTATTGTTTGCAGGGCTGATGGATCTGTTCTTGTGGGATGACCGACTGCCTGTTTCGGCCTGGATAGGAATGGGGCTGATTATTATAGGAGGATTGTTGAGTATTCGGGGAATATCGGTGCGACGGACAAATATCGTTACTCTTGATGACTGATATTCCATAGCGCTGCCAGCCTGGTTGAAAGGCCTGATTGCGTCAGAACTACCATTTATCTATGATTTAACATTCATTACTCGGAGCTGATGACCAATGATCAATATTGAAGAGACCGGCAATCTTATCGTTGTTGCAATTATCGGGGAGTTTACTCTGGATGACTTCAAACAATTTGAAGAACAGGTACTCTACAAATTTCATTTCAATGGGGAAGCCAATTTGCTGCTGGATTGGCGAGATATGGTGTCTTATACAGTAGGTGTTGCCTGGGAGGAGGTCAGGTTTATGCGCGAACACGGCAACAAAATTAGTCGTGTGGCAGTAGTGACAGATAGTCAGTGGCAAGTATGGAGTGCGTGGGTTTCTAATTTGTTCACTGATGCGGATGTGGTCGTTTTTTCTGATTACGATGAGGCGTATGCCTGGGCCAAGGTCTGATCGAATGCGGGTGTCACATTCAAAATCGGATGGTGATGATATGGCTGACTTGGTGCAGGTATGATGATTGATTATCTGGTGCTGAAATATGTGCATGTGATGAGCGTTGTAGTCAGTTACACATTATTTCTGCTGCGCGGGATATGGATGTTGCGTATTTCACCACTGTTGCAGCAACGTTGGGTGAAAATTACACCACATGTTAATGACACGATCTTATTGCTGAGTGCTGTAACGATGGCAGTGATTGCGCACAGGAATCCACTTGCTGAATATTGGTTGGCGGCTAAGATTATTGGTTTGCTTGTCTATATCGTGTTGGGTTACACAGCTTTCAGACTAGCTAAGACACGTCAAGCAAAGGTAACTGCCTGGCTCCTGGCACAAATTGTGTTTATCTATATTGTGTTAGTTGCTCTGACAAAAAACCCTCTCCTGCTGTTTTAATACCAGGTTGATAATCCTGTCGTGAATCTTTGCGGAATTTTGTTGAAAGATTATCATGAATGAATTTGTCTCAAGGCAGATGCGGTACAACAATCAGATATAATGAATAAAACATTCTGTAACCCGGAGATTGAAAGAACGGGTTTCATAAGTTAATAATTTTACGGGTAAATAATATGGATTATTCCTACGAGTCGGAATATACGAAATTCATGCGGGAGTTGCTTGCCAAGCGGCCTGATCTTATCGAGAAGCAGAAGGAGGCTCGTGCGATCTGGTGGGACAAAGAAGTTGACCGAGACGCATTAAAACGTTTCAAGGAAGCCAGAACACCACAAAAGAGCTATGTCTATTTTTCATGGCCGGAACCAGCCAGGGAGCAGGAGCAAAAAACAGAGGAATAATTCTATTTACGGCACCTTCGTTCCTGATGTGTTCAAGCGGTAATTAGAAGGTAATAGTATAATACCCGCATATATAACCCTCAGTCCAACGCTGCTTGCCGTTTTTCAAACTCCTTGGGTGGAGCATACAACAGTACATCAGCAGATCGTTTTTTCTCACGCGCCCATAGCTCAGTGGATAGAGTACCGCCCTCCGAAGGCGGGGGTCGCACGTTCGAATCGTGCTGGGCGCGCCATCTTTCAATAGTAAATCTGATCAAGGGGCATCTAGCACGAATGATCCTTCTCAGCCTTCTGTATTAATTTGGTGATTACCAGAACTAACCCAATCGAAAGATCGGAGAAGTTTTTGTTAGCGTTGCCGGTAACCGGGCCGCTGATAGTAGGGTTCTCTCCGTCCCAAGGCTGGTGTGGTGAAATAGCTGAACAGCATTACGTCTACTATTTTGGCCTGTTCTCGATTCTGGTGTACCAGCCCTGATAGACTTCATCCGGCCACAGGGATTTTATCCAGATCAGGATGTCATCAATTTCTTGATCTTTGAGGATCCCTTCCCAACCAGGCATGCGGCCTTCACCCGGAGGACCACCATTCAGTATAAAGCGTTTTAGTTCTTCAGTGGAATGGTGCCAGGCGTGCGCAGTGCCATTCAGTGGTGGCGGCGGGTACCTGCCGTTTTCTAGTGGTTTGCGCCAATCCGAAGTGCCCTCCGCGTTCTGGCCGTGACATACCGCACAGTTTTTCTGGAAAAGTGTTTGGCCATGCGCAACTTGATCGGGGTTAAAATTGCGTGTGATTTGTTCCGGAGATATATCCCTGCCCAGAATGCGATCTAAGGCACTGCCTGCCGAGCGAGTATCAGTTTGCTCTGAGCAGGCAGCAATAAGTAACAATGACATAAGCGCTACGGCTCTTGCAGATATCACGTTATTTAAGTCTTAGAATTGATTCGGTTGTACTATTTTCAGGTATTTTATCTGCCTGTTGTAATTTTCCCGGGCCATATCGATTGTAGATTTCTGCTGAGCCCCGTTTGTCTCCAGGTTTTCTGATCAGCAGCACGTTATAGGCATCAACACGTCCGGTTTCCATGCCCGGGGAACCATGTGGCATTCCAGGAGCTGACAAGCCGACTGCTCTCGGGCGTTCTTTCAGCAATTGTTTGATATCATCAACCGGAACATGCCCTTCTATGGCATAGCCATTAACCAGGGCGGTATGACACGACCCCAGTTCGGTGGAGATGCCAGCTTCTGCTCTGGCATCATCGTTGCCTACGTCATGGATGTTAACGGTGAATCCGTTGTCACGCATGATATCCACCCATTTAGCACAACAGCCGCAAGTTGGACTTTTATACACTTCCATGGTTGCAGCCACTGCCATGCTGGCGGCGCCTGTTAGTGCGATAGTTAGCAGGGAACGGGTAAAGAATTTATTGAATTGTCTTTTCATGTGCTCTCCGATATGGTTTTGCCTTGTATTCACTTGAATTGGCTAGAAAGGGGTAATTAATGATAAATGCGTCCTGAGCATTTAGAAAAATGGAACTGTTTCTTGCGCGGTTAGACATTGATAACATGTATAACGTTCTCCCCGATTTCTGGCTGGCTAATCGTTACATTGTTATAATTTTTTGCTTGAGTGGTGTTGTTATTTAAATATGAAGCCTTGAAGATATAACTATAACTGACTTTCTCATATATCCGTGATAGACAGCAGAAACAACTAATTATTGTGTTGTTCAAGTGTGAATTTATACAAATGTTCTTTCTTTAACTTTTTGTGGAATAGTTACCCGGCTGATTTTTTTGATAGCTTTCTTACTTTATTTTTCTATAAATTCATATGATTACGGATACATTTTCCAGAAAATTCGAATACAGCACTAATAAGTTGCGTAAAAGACTGAGGCGGCTTGTTGGCACGGCCATTGCCGATTTTAATATGATTGAGAGCGGTGACCGGATTATGGTGTGTTTGTCCGGTGGAAAGGATAGCTATGCGCTGCTGGATATTTTACGCAATTTGCAAGCACATGCGCCGCTGGATTTCGAGCTGATTGCAGTTAATCTGGACCAGAAGCAGCCGGGTTTTCCTGAGCATGTATTGCCTGGTTATTTGTCAGAAATAAATATGCCCTTTCGCATTGTTGAACAGGATACCTATAGTGTTGTAAAACGAGTGATTGCTGAGGGGAAAACGACCTGTAGCCTGTGTTCCCGTCTGCGCAGAGGGGTGCTTTACCGGGTGGCAACCGAGCTGGGGGCAACCAAGATTGCTCTGGGACATCATCGCGACGATATTTTGGAGACTTTTTTCCTGAATATGTTTTATGGGGGCAAACTGAAAGCAATGCCTCCCAAACTGGTAAGTGATGACGGGTGTCATGTGGTAATCCGACCGCTGGCATATTGCAAGGAAAAGGATCTGGCTGCTTATGCTCAGCTTGTCCAGTTTCCTATTATTCCTTGCAATTTATGTGGTTCACAGACGAACCTGCAACGGCAGGTAATCAAGGAAATGATGCAGCAATGGAATAAGAAATACCCCGGCCGGCTTGAAACGATGTTTACAGCTTTACAAAATATTCAGCTTTCACACCTGGTGGATACCAGCCGCTATGATTTTGTTGGAATCAAGCCGCATGGTATTGCGACGGAAGAAGGAGATAAGGCATTTGATGAGGAGTCACTTCCTGCCAGCCCGGTTGGTATGAATCATGATGATGACGCATCCGAGCTGGATGAAGCATGCAATACCGGGGCTGTCCAGGGTGGCACTATATAGCATGTCTTCTTCAGTATATCTCTGCTTTACTCAATCCCGGCTTCGTGCGCTTGTTGATCAGCATGATAGCTGGAGCGCACCATTGGACCACAAGCAGCGTGGCTGAATCCAAGATTGGTGGCAATGCGCTCGAAGGTTTTAAAATCTTCGGGTGAAACATAGCGCATGACCGGGTGGTGACCAATACTGGGTTGCAAATATTGGCCAATGGTCAGCATATTGACCTGATGTACGCGTAAATCCTGCATAACTTCAATAATTTCTTCATCGGTTTCCCCCAGCCCCAGCATCAGACCGGACTTGGTCGGAATATGAGGGAAAGCTACCTTGAAATCCTTGAGCAGTTGCAATGAATGTGCGTAGTCTGCGCCCGGCCGACACTGCTTATATAAGCGCGGCACAGTTTCGAGATTATGGTTCATCACATCAGGGGGACAGGCGGATAGTTTCTCCAGTGCGATTTCCAGCCGACCACGAAAATCCGGGACAAGGATTTCAATCCGTGTTTGTGGAGATTGAGCACGAATTGCGCGGATGCAATCTGCAAAGTGTTGTGCGCCACCGTCTCTAAGATCATCGCGATCTACGCTTGTGATGACAACATAATTGAGTTTTAGCACTGCAATAGATTTGGCCAGATGCATAGGTTCATCCGGATCGGGGGCATGAGGCCGGCCATGCGCTACATCACAGAACGGGCAACGCCTGGTGCATAAGTCACCGAGTATCATGAAGGTTGCTGTACCACGCCCGAAACATTCCCCAATATTCGGACAGGAGGCTTCCTCGCAGACGGTATGCAATTTATTTTCACGCAGCAGGCGTTTTACTTCTTGGTATCTCTGGCTGTTAGGTGAGCGCACGCGAATCCAGGAAGGCTTGCGCAATAGTTGGCCAGATTTTTCCAGATCTATCTTGATTGGGTTGCGTGCCGTTTTGGCGGTACCTCTTTGGTGGGTATCAGCGACCATGAGTGGTGATTATCCTATGTTAAGCATTGGTTAATTGAGCAATAAAATTGTGCACCAGTTTGGTGGCAAGTACTTCTTTGTTGTCCGATATGCCGAGATCTATTGCCTGTGTGACACGCAAGCCGGGATAACCACAAGGATTGATTGCAACAAAGGGAGTAAGATCCATGTCAGCATTAAAGGCGATACCGTGATAGCATGCGCCGCGTCTTATTTTCAGTCCCAACGAGGCAATTTTGGCGCCGTTGACGTACACTCCGGGCGCATCTTGGCTGCCGTTTGCAACGATATCGTATTCATCCATTAAGTTTATCACGGCCCCTTCCATTTTTCTGACTAGTTGTCTGATACCAAGCTGCCAGCGATGTAAGTCCAGCAATAGATACATGATTACCTGCCCGGGGCCGTGATAGGTTATTTGTCCTCCCCGGTCGGTTTTGATGACGGGGATGTTGTTAGGAAAAAGCAGGTGCTCAGGTTTCCCGGCAATTCCCTGAGTGTAAACTGGAGGGTGTTCCAATAGCCAAATCTCATCAGGGGTTTCACGAGTACGCTGCTGCGTAAAATCTTTCATGGCCTGCCAGGCTGTGAGGTATTCCGTAATCCCCATGTTTTTTACTGTAACAGTAAACATATAGCTTGTTTTCGGAACATGATTCGGTTTGTGTGCCCGTTGTTCAGGGTGAAGGCATGTGTTTTTCTATAGAATGGGCTTATTACTCGTGGTGAGTATGATGATATCGAACACTGATCAGCCTACAGAAGCATCGTTACCATTGGGTGGTTATACAGTGTCTGATAGAGAGAATCCAGCTGTGTGCGCGAAGTTGCGCGGATTGTGCAGGTGAGGCTCAGGTAAGTTCCACTTTTACTAGTGCGAACTTCGAGAGTTGTATCGTCAAAGTCAGGAGCATGTGTTTTGACAATGGTCAGCATGGATTGAGTGAATCCCTGCTGTGCCTTCCCCATAATTTTTATCGGGAAATCACAAGGATATTCAATAAGTGATTCTTCTGTCATGAGATTGTATTACTGGGGTAAGGCGTGTCCGCGCATTACTGCTTGTTTATATGCTTGATAGTGTCTATTGAGCTGCTGAAATATGGGGCCGGGCACACCATTGCCTACTGGCTGCCCGTCGAGCTGGGTAATGGGAAGGATCTCTTTAGTGGAAGAGGTGAGCATGACTTCCTGCGCGGTACGTAATTCGGTCTCTGAAACATCTCTTATTGCGTGAGGAATGTCATGAGTTACAGCCAACTCGAGTACCACATCGTAGGTGGTACCAGGCAAAATACGATGATCTTTGGGGGGGGTCAGCAGCTGGTTACCTTTCACAATAAAAATATTGCTGGCTGCTCCCTCGGTCAGTAATCCATTACGCAGCAGGATGGTTTCTATGGCATGTTCATCTACCGAAAGCTGACGTAATAATATATTAGGCAAGAGAGAAATAGTCTTGATATCGCAGCGACCCCAGCGATTGTCTTGTGCGGTGACAGCCGCTGCTCCGGATGCGAGCAATCCTTCGGGCGGTGTCAGTAGAGGGCTGCTCATCATAAAGACGGTTGGTGTTACTCCGTGAGGGAATGCGTGATCACGTTTCGCTACGCCACGAGTAATATGCAAGTAAAGATACTGGTCATCGTATTCATTCAGCTCAATTATGCGTGTAACCAGATCAATCCATTGTTTTTCAGTATGTGGATTCTGGAGGCGTATCCCGTCAAGGCTGTACTGCAGGCGGGAAAGATGTTCGTTCAGCCGGAACGGCTTGCGCGAATAGACTGGTATAAGCTCATAGACCCCATCCCCAAAAATGAAGCCCCTATCCAGTATCGGAACTGTAGCTTGTTCTATTGGTAGAAATTTTCCGTTGAGATAAATCATGCTTTTATTGTCCGCGAGATTAGTTGAACAGCATTTTCAGATTATCCCATGCGCGCCCGAAGAAATTGGCTGTATCAACAGCCTCCAGCGCAACCAGGGGGTAAGTGGCCACTTCCAATCCGTCCAGGACGAATTTTACCTTTCCTATTTCCTGGCCTTGATCAACGGGTGCAATAAGTGGCTGGCGATATTCCATTCGAGCCTTTACCCCTTCGACTTTGCCTTTAGGGAGTGAAAAATAGATATCCTGATTAAAGCCGATTTTTATTTTATTTTGTGTGCCTTTCCAGATTTGAACATTTGCGACCGGCTGGTTCTTTTTGTAAGGGTGTGCCGTATCGAAAAACTGGAACCCATAATTCAGCAGGCGTTGGCTCTCGATACTGCGTGCATTAGGTGAAGCGGTACCCATCACTACAGAGATAAGGCGCCGGTGATCACGCTTTGCTGAGGTAACCAGGCAGTATCCGGCAGCTTCTGTCCACCCTGTTTTCATGCCGTCAACATTAGGATCCGTCCATAGAAGGCGGTTACGGTTTTGCTGGGTAATGCCATTGTAGGTGTATTCGCGTAAGGAATAGAGTGGATAGTATTCTGGAAAATCCTTGATAATTGCTGCTGCCAGTAATGCCAGATCATTAGCTGTGCTGTAGTGATCAGGATGAGTTAAGCCGGTTGAGTTGGTAAAATGCGTGTTGTACATGCCCAGGCGTTTTGCTTCTTCATTCATCATGTGCACAAGCAGATCCTCCGAACCGGCGATCAGTTCTGCCAGAGCAACGCAGGCATCGTTCCCTGACTGTACAATTACCCCATGAATTAACTCATCAACAGTTACTGGTTTGTTTGGCTCGATAAACATACGTGATCCTGCCATGCGCCAGGCTTTTCTGGATACGGGCACGATCTGGTCCAGCTTTATACGTTCCTGCTTCAGTGCGGAGAAGACAACGTAGGCTGTCATCAGTTTGGTGAGTGAAGCAGGATCCAGTCGCTCATGCTGGTTAGAGTTGGCGAGTGTCTGGCCGCTGTGAAAATCGGTCAGAGTAAAGGATTTGGCAGCAATCGACAGTTCCGGCTGTTGTGACCATGCCGGAAAAACGGGCATTAATAAGAACAGGAAGAGGATAAACTGTTTCATGAGGGTCAGCAAAAGCTTCATTATACTCTGACTTTGCAGTATGTATTTCTTGAATCCAGCTTGTCTGGATGCAAATTTGACATTCTTAATGCGCTAACTCATAATTCGCGGTTATCTTGTACTATAAAAACAAAGGAAATTCAGTGAAAACCTTTTCTGCCAAGCCATATGAAGTAAAGCACGAGTGGTTTGTGGTTGACGCAACCGATAAAGTTCTGGGTAGATTGGCGGCAGCTATTGCTCATCGCTTGCGTGGCAAGCATAAGCCTATTTATACACCGCACGTAGATACTGGTGATTATATTGTGGTTATCAACGTGGATAAATTGAGAGTTACTGGCAACAAGGCGGAAGATAAAATATATTATCGCCACAGTGGCTATCCCGGGGGTCTCTATGAGACTACTTTTAAAAAGATGCATGCGCGTTTTCCTGCCAGACCACTTGAAAAAGCTGTGAAAGGTATGTTGCCCAAGGGTCCGCTTGGGTATGCCATGATAAAGAAGTTGAAAATTTATGCCGGGGATATACATCCTCATGCGGCTCAGCAACCGCAGTCACTGGAAATTAACGCTTAATCTTATAAATTATGGCTATTCAATATAACTACGGAACCGGTCGCAGAAAAAGTGCAGTTGCACGGGTTTTTATTAAACCAGGTACGGGTGTCATCACGGTAAATCATAAACCTGCTGATGAGTATTTTTCTCGTGAAACAGGGCGTATGATCATCCGTCAGCCATTGGAGCTGACTGGAAATAGTGCCAATCTGGACATTATGGTCAACATACACGGAGGCGGAGAATCCGGGCAGGCTGGTGCGGTCAGGCATGGCATTACCCGTGCGTTGATTGATTATGATGAAACACTGAAATCGATCTTAAGTAAAGCAGGCTTTGTAACAAGAGATGCACGTGAAGTAGAGCGGAAGAAGGTTGGTTTTCGCAAAGCAAGACGTCGCAAGCAGTTTTCTAAACGGTGATTGTTGTTTTCCAAACGATACGAAAAAGCCGCCCTCTTTGTTGGGCGGCTTTTTCGTATTAGGTTTACTGTACAAAATACCGACTGCTTTTTGATAAATAATTAATTTTTCAGCTGTTGTTTCCTAGAGATGATTAATGTTGGTATTGTAGGCGGGACAGGTTATACGGGTGTCGAGTTATTACGTATTCTCGCACAGCACCCGAAAGCCAAGCTTAAAGTTATTACCTCTCGTCAAGAGGCTGGAACAGGAGTTGATGATCTTTTTTCCAGTTTGCGCGGACAGATTGCGCTTAAATTTACTGATCCGCTCAAGGTGGATTTTGGGAAATGTGATGTTGTCTTTTTCGCAACACCAAACGGTATTGCTATGCAACAGGCAAGTGCACTACTTGAGTCTGGAATAAAAATTATTGATTTGTCTGCTGATTTCAGGATTAAAGATGTTGCGGAATGGGAAAAATGGTATGGCATGTCGCACGCAGCTCCTGAATTGGTGGCTGAAGCAGTCTATGGCTTACCCGAAGTTAACCGTGAAAAAATCAGGAATGCAAGATTGCTTGCCAATCCCGGTTGCTATCCAACAGCGGTGCAGCTGGGTTTTATCCCACTGATCGAGGCAGGTGCTGTTGATGCAAGTCATCTGATAGCTGATACCAAATCGGGTGTTTCCGGAGCAGGGCGCAAGGCTGAGATACACACGCTGTATGCAGAAGCGTCAGACAATTTCAAGTCTTATGCCGTGGCGGGTCATCGTCATTTACCTGAAATCAGACAAGGCTTATCTGAAAGATCAGATAAGCCGATTGACCTGACTTTTGTTCCCCATCTGACCCCAATGATTCGGGGCATTCATGCCACATTATATGCAAGACTTACCCGGGATGTTGATTTACAAGCTTTGTATGAAAACCGTTATGCCAATGAACCCTTTGTTGATGTTCTCCCGGCAGGCAGTCATCCGGAAACACGTTCTGTACGCGGTTCAAATTTCTGCCGGATTGCCGTTCATCGTCCCCGGAATGGCGATACCGCAGTAATACTTTCGGTTACCGACAACCTGGTTAAAGGGGCTGCCGGGCAGGCTGTTCAAAATATGAATATTATGTATGGCCTGCCGGAGAGTATGGGTATTCAGCATATTCCGTTGTTACCCTAGCAGTTTGTGATTGAAGAGTGAAGTGACTGAAAGAACGTCATTCTGCAGATAATGTATGCATAGTAATACCCCGGGAATTTCTAAAGAATGAGAGAACGAGTTGCTGCATAACAAAAAAAATATTAATGCACCCAGGGTGGTTATACGTCCTCATGTTCCCTGGTATCGACGTTTGCTGATAGCAGCTATTGGGATATTACTGGTAGCCTTGCTTGCTTATGGAATGTACATGGTCGGGCAAGGAGCGGCTCAACCAGCCAGTAATGTTGCAGCAGCAGACCCGGTTCTCGAACAGATATTGGAATCAAACAGTTGTCTGGAGAAATATGACTCTGTTCTTTGCTCACAGCTTGCAGAGCTTGTCAGGCAGTTGCAGATCAGTAATGCGACACGCGCTGATCTGGTGAAGCAGGTTAAATCTCTGGATGAGGAAAATGAGCGCCTGAGAGAGGACCTGAACTTGTTTCAGCAGATGGTTTCCGGTAACGAGGAATTACCTGGCGTCGAGCTGGTTATTCATCGCTTTACGCTTGAACAAGGTCAACTTCCTGGTGAATACCTGTATACACTATTACTTGCCCAAGGCAGTCAGCGTTCAAAAGAATTTAACGGCAAGCTGGAGTTTGTGGTTGGGTTACTTCAGAACGGTGAAGAAAAATTTATTTCTCTTGTAGACGAGAATGCATCCAAGGAATTTCCGATAAACTTTCGCTTCTACCACAGACTGGAGAAAAGTTTCCAGATACCAGCTGATACGGTAGTAAAAAATTTGCAGGTTTTTATCTATGAGAATGGTTTAAATGAAGCGGTGCTGACAAAAACGATTCAGTTATCTCAAAAGGAATCGGGGAATGTTCGGAAAAAAACGTAGGGTAGTTAGTGATATTGATACATTAATCGGGGAAAATACCGTGATTACCGGCGATATCCAGTTTGCTGGTGGGTTGCGGGTTGATGGCCGTATCAGCGGTAGCATCATGGCGGCGGGTAATACGCAGCATTCCTTGCTCGTGTTGAGTGAACAAGGGGTGATTGAAGGAAAAATCAAGGTGCCGTATCTGGTGATTAATGGAATTGTCAAAGGACCGATTCACTCCGATGAGAGTCTTGAACTGCAGCCCGGTGCAAAAATTACCGGGGATATTTACTACAAAACTATAAAAATTCACCAGGGTGCTGTAGTTGAAGGAAAAATGGTTTGCCATGAGAACTCGCAACCGGAGAAGTTGATTACCTACGTCGCATCAGCCGAGGAGCAGAAAGAAAAAGTGGAATAATTCTATTGTGGCTGGTTTGATCTGACTAACCCAGCATTTCTATTGCGTGCTGAAGTGTGGCAGCAGTCAGATTTTCACCACCCAGCATACGAGCAATTTCCTCAACTCTTTCTGCTGCATCAAGTTCTGTAATATGGCTAGCTGGCAGTTGTTTATCATCTGTTCCGGCAATTTTAGATACGCGCCAATGATGATCTCCCTTGGCCGCTACCTGCGGAAGATGCGTAATGCTGATTACCTGTCGCGTTTCTCCCAGTTGGTGCAGTAATTTACCGACTATTTCAGCAATGCGTCCACCTATTCCGGTGTCTACTTCGTCAAAAATAAGAGTGGGAGTGGTACCAATCTTGCTGGTAATAACCTGAATCGCCAGGCTGATGCGCGATAATTCACCGCCGGAGGCTACTTTATTCAATGGCCGCAATGGTAGATCCTTGTGGGCGGACACCTGAAATTCAATCTGCTCCAGGCCATGCAGATTGCCTGATGTCACAGGTATCATTGCCACATTGAAGCGACCACCGTCCATGGCCAGCACCTGCATGGATTCTGTGACCTGCCCGGATAGTTGCGTTGCCGCACGCTGTCTTGCCAGACTTAATCTGCCTGCAAGATTTTCATAATCATTCCGAGCGGATTTCTCTACTTCTGCCAGCATTTCATTGTTTGAAATGTTTTCCATTACCTCCAGACGCTGCCTGGTTGCTTCCAATAGCTCTGATAGCATTTCCGGAGAGGTGCGATATTTTCTGGCTGTTCCATGGATAGCAGCAATACGTGTCTCGATTTCCTGCAGCTTGTGGGGATCAATATCCAGATGTTGCTGGTAGTATTTTAGTTCATACACTGCTTCCTGCAGTTGTATTTGCGATGATTGTAACTGGCTGCAAATTGGTTCGAGTGTTTTGTCAATATTCGTCAGGTTGTGCAGGTGGGTGATCACTGCGCTGAGTTGTGGCAGTGTCGCAGTTTCACTTTCCGATAATACTTCCAGACTGGACTGAGCAGTTTCCAGCAGGCTGGCTGTATGCGTCAACCGGTTATGTTCCGCTTGCAGGATTCCCCATTCTTCAGATAAAAAGTTCAGAGCGGTCAGTTCCTGCAGTTGCCATGACAAAAGCTCGTACTCTCGTGTGTTTTGCTCGCTTTGCTGCTCCCGTGAGAATCTTTGTTGACATAGATCTTGCCAGTGCCGATAGGAGGAGGAGACTTGCCGGGCAAGATCTGATTCACCTGCCCAGGTGTCGAGCAGTTCGCATTGCTTGTGGCCCTGCATCAGCAATTGGTGGGCGTGTTGGCTATGGATATCGATCAACCATTCACCTGCTGTTCGCAATTGCTGCAGGGTGGCAGCATGTCCATTAATGAAATTACGCGAACGCCCGCTGGTTTCCATGATTCTGCGCAGCAGACAAATGCCAGTTTCATCTTCCAGTGCATTCTCCTGTAGCCATGTCTGTAGCGCAGGAATGGCACTTATATCAAATTGTGCGGTGATTTCGGCACGTTTACAGCCATGCCTGATTTGACTTGTATCGGCGCGCCTGCCTAATACAAGTTCCAGTGCGTCGATCAGAATGGATTTTCCTGCACCTGTTTCACCTGTCAGAACGGTAAAGCCGGGTTTGAAGAGCAGATCAATGTGATCAACGATAACAAAATTCTGAATGGATAAATTTTGCAACATGGATACTAACGGCTGTTTTTCTGAAGGATGCTGCTCCAACCGAGTTTCTCCCGCAGCATACGGTAGTAACTGTGATGGACGGGATGCAGAAGTTTTATTGTTTCCGGACAGCGCCGAACTAATACTCTGTCATGCTCGCCCAGATCAAACCAGGAATGGCTATCTGTATAGATCTTTGTCTCAGTTGTATAATGAACCTTGATTTCAATGACTGCATCTGCACCGATTACGATTGGACGGTTGCTAAGCGTATGCGGGCAGACAGGAACCAATATCATCAGGTTGAGCCCGGGGTGTAGGATTGGCCCGCCGGAGGAAAGTGCATAGGCAGTTGATCCGGTAGGGGTTGCAATAATGAGGCCATCCGATCTTAAAGAATAAACGTATTCTTCATTAATATGGACCTCAAGCTCGATCATGCCGCTGCTGATGCCGCGATGAAGCACTACATCGTTGAAAGCCAGTTCTTTAAAGACGCTTTCCCCATGACGTGTGACTTCGGTGGTGAGCAGCATCCTGTTTTCCACAATAAATTGGCCCGCCAGCATGTCATTCAGTGTTGCATACATGGTGTCGACTGTAAGGTCTGTCAGAAATCCTAATCTGCCCTGATTGATGCCAATCAGCGGAACACTGAATGGAACGAGTGTGCGAGCAATATTAAGCATGGTGCCATCTCCCCCCAGCACAATTGCAAGATCAGCCTGTCTGCCGATTTCTTCCAGAGCCACTACAGGATATTGGTTTTTGCCAATATGCATGGCTGTTAAATCATCCAGTACCACGCTGGTGCCCCGGTCAGTCAGATATTCTGCCAGATTCAGCAGAGGCGTCATGATATCGGGATTTTTGTGTTTCCCAATTAATGCAATTGTTTTGAATAAAGTGCTGCTCATGTATGAAAAGAGAGGTGGAACAGTAAAAATATCTGGATTTCTGCTTTAGGTGATCTGGATGAATTCAAGTGATTGTAAGTACTGGATATTACCGCAGCCTATACCGAAAAAGTAGAAATGAGTCGAAAAACTGTATTCTACTTATGCGTAATATTTGAAACCTCCGCTTCAGGCTGTCCCTGCTCGTGGTGGGACTGATTCGTGTAAAATAAATAAATGCTTAACGAACGCGCAAAAATTCTGCTTAAAACCCTGGTTGAACGGTATATCCATGAAGGCCAACCTGTTGGTTCGCGTTCACTCGCCAAATTTTCAGGACTGGATCTGAGCCCGGCCACGATTCGTAATGTAATGACTGATCTGGAGGAAATGGGGTTTGTTTCTAGCCCGCATACATCTGCCGGGCGTATGCCAACCACACTTGGCTACCGTTTTTTTGTTGATACCTTGCTGGTGGTGCAATCCCTGGATAATGAACAGATTACTCTGCTGGAAAACCGGATGCACCCAAATAACCCATCGCATTTGATTAATGTTACCTCTCGCCTGCTTTCAGATTTGACCCAGTTTGTTGGTGTGGTGGTAACACCCAAGCGAATGGGAGGGGCGGTATTTCGCCATATTGAATTTGTGCCATTATCTGAAAAACGGATCTTCCTGATTCTGGTAACGCCAGAGGGAGATGTTCAGAACCGGATTATTTTTACTGAAACGGCTTACAGCCAGTCTGATCTGATTGAGGCTGGAAATTTTCTCAATCAGCACTATGCTGGTTGTGCACTGGAAGAAATTCGTTCCGGGTTACAGCACGAATTGACACAGTTGCGCCGGAATATGACAGACCTTATGAATGCGGCAATAGAAATAGGTAATGATGCTCTGCAAGAAAGCAGTGAAGCAGTGGTGATTGCCGGAGAACACAAATTGTTTGATGTCCGTGATTTATCGGATAATCTGTCTAGTTTGAAACAATTATTCGAGCTGTTTGAGCGAAAATCAAAGTTGTTGCAGTTAATGGAATTAAGTCGTCAGGCGCGTGGCGTTAAAATCTTTATTGGTGGTGAGTCTGATGAAACCATGCTGGAAGAGGTCAGCGTGGTAACCGCCCCCTATGAAATGGAAGGAAAAATTGTGGGTACTGTGGGGGTGATCGGTCCACGGCGCATGGCTTATGAGCGCATTATCCCTATTGTTGATATAACTGCCCGTCTGCTTTCAAATAATCTGTCGTAATATTCCGCCCCCTATTTTTTATGTCACGAATAATGTTGCCGGAGCCAGCTTATCGACACGGTTCAATTGATAGAGTCGGTGTTCTGCTGATTAATCTGGGTACGCCAGATGCTCCGAACGCCAAGTCTCTGCGAATCTACTTAAGACAGTTTCTGAGTGAACCTCGTATTGTGGAGTTCCCGCGCTGGTTGTGGTGGCCTATTCTGAACGGTATTATTTTGAATATCCGGCCGGGCAAATCAGCGAAGAAGTATATGCAAATATGGGCACCGGAAGGTTCTCCACTGAAAATACATACCGAGCGGCAGACAGAACTTGTCGCGGCTTTATTGAAGAAAGAGCTCACCCCGGTTCCGATAGTTGAATATGCAATGATTGTCGGCAATCCATCTATCGCAGAGAAGCTACGGCAGATGAGAGAGCAGGGTTGCAGCCGGATTTTGGCGCTGTCGTTATTTCCCCAGTATGCTGCCAGTAGCGCTGGTTGTGCATTGGATAGTGTTTTCACCGAGTTGAGAAAGATGCGTAATATCCCTGATATTCGCACCATCAAGCATTATCACGATGATCCGGGCTATATTGCAGCATTGGCGCAGAATGTTCGTGATTACTGGGAGAAACACGGGAGACCTGACAAGTTAGTCATCAGTTTTCACGGTGTGCCACGTAAAACTCTGGAGATGGGAGATCCTTATCATTGTGAATGTCAGAAAACCGGGCGATTACTGGCTGAGGCACTGGAATTGACGAATGACCAGTATCAAATATGTTTTCAGTCGCGTTTTGGCTTTTCCCAGTGGTTGAATCCCTATACTTCAGAAGTTCTAAAAGAATTAGGTAAACAGGAAACCAGGCGGGTGGATGTTGTCTGTCCAGGATTCGTCTCAGATTGTCTGGAAACACTCGAAGAAATCGCAATGGAAGGTAAAACAATCTTTACCGAGGCCGGAGGGGGAGAATTTCACTATATTCCCAGCCTCAATGAACATCCGAAGTGGATTAAAGCGATGGGAGACATTATTCAAACACACTTGACAGGATGGGTTGCCCGGCAGTATTCCGAAGAAGATGCAGAGCAGTCACGCAAGCGTGCGCTGGGGCTGGGAGCAAAAGAATGATTTACGCATCTGTATTTCTTGTTGATTGATAATCCAGCAGTGGATTTGCCCTGAATTGGGGCTGAATATATGATTGATTTATATCCGGTTGTAGTTGGGAGAAAAGAATGGGTATATCCATGATGAAGCTATTGCTCACCTTCCTGCTTGTCAGCTTTCTGGCGGCTTGCGCGACTTCTCCTACCGGTCGGACACAGCTCGTATTTATGCCGGATACTGAAGTGAACAGTATGGGTTTACAGGCCTTTGATACCTTGAAGCGTGAGAATCAGATCAGCCATAATGCGGCGAACAACCGGTTTGTCAATTGTGTTGCCAGCGCAATTACCCGGGAAGTGGGGGGTGAATGGGAAGTGGTTGTATTTGAAGACCGGTCATTGAATGCATTTGCATTGCCCGGTGGAAAAATTGGCGTGCATACCGGCTTGCTCGATCTGGTGGATAACCAGGATCAGCTGGCGGTTGTCATTGGCCATGAAGTCGGGCATGTGACGGCACGCCATAGTAATGAACGTTTATCTCAGCAGGTTGGAACGAATCTGGGAATATCACTTGTCCAGGCAGTTGCTGCGCCTCAATCTGCGTTGGGACAAACTGCAGTCGGTTTGCTGGGGATTGGAGCGCAATATGGGATTATTATGCCGTATAGCAGATTGCAGGAATCTGAGGCGGATATGATTGGTCTGGATCTAATGGCCAAAGCAGGATTCAATCCATCGGAAAGTATAAAACTGTGGCAAAAAATGGAACAGGCCAGCCAGGGTGCACAGCTGGTGGAATTTCATTCCACTCACCCCTCGCATACCTCTCGTATCCAAAATCTGCAGGCATATTTACCAAAAGCGCAACAATTACGGCAGCAGGCGAATGCTGCAGGGAAAAATCCACGTTGTACTAAATGAAGAATATCGAATTTATTGGCAGCTGCAGACTGATGGCCAGAATCATTTGCTATGCAGTCACTGAATAGCTGTCTACCAGTTTTTTGGAGATCATTTTTTATATTTAGGAGATAAAAACAAATGTCGCAGAAACACCCTGTTATCGCTGTAACTGGATCTTCCGGAGCCGGAACATCTACTGTCAAGGCAAGTTTTGAGCATATTTTTCGGCGTGAACGGCTGAATGTTGCCGTGGTAGAAGGCGACAGTTTCCACCGTTATGACCGAGAATCCATGAAGCGAGCGGTTGAGGAATCGGAAAAAGGAGGCGGACGACCTATCAGCCATTTCGGCCCGGAAGCCAATGAGTTTGAAAA
Organism: Nitrosomonas eutropha; assembly: GCF_900116685.1. Taxonomy (GTDB): domain Bacteria; phylum Pseudomonadota; class Gammaproteobacteria; order Burkholderiales; family Nitrosomonadaceae; genus Nitrosomonas; species Nitrosomonas eutropha_A. Next base: position 499,112 of record NZ_FPBL01000001.1, on the reverse strand, counting down.
GCTGGAAACCTTGTTTCGAACATATGGAGAAAGCGGTTCCGGGGAAACTCGTCTTTATCTGCATAATGAAGAAGAAGCCAAGCCCTACAATCAGAAACCCGGTACATTTACTCCCTGGAAAACAATTGCACCCGGCACAAACCTGCTGTTCTACGAAGGTCTGCATGGCGGAGTGAAGAGTGATACAGCGGATGTCGGCCAGTATGTAGATCTACTGGTGGGTGTAGTTCCAATCGTCAACCTGGAATGGATTCAAAAAATATACCGTGATACCGCTGCCAGAGGGTATTCGTGCGAGGCGGTGACGCATACTATTCTGCGTCGCATGCATGATTATGTCCATTACATTACCCCCCAGTTCTCACGTACACACGTTAATTTTCAGCGTGTGCCAACAGTTGATACCTCCAATCCGTTCATTGCACGGGATATTCCTGCACTGGATGAAAGTATGGTCGTTATCCGCTTTCGTGATTATCACGGTGCTGATTTTTTCCCTTACCTGCTTAGCATGCTGAATGGATCGTTTATGTCCCGCCCCAATACCATCGTTGTTCCTGGTGGCAAAATGGGTATGGCGATTGAATTGATCCTGACGCCCCTGATCCTGGATCTGGTGGCAAAAAGCAAGAAATAGTTTTTCTGATATCATCCCGTCTGGCTCAGATAGCAGCCGGGAAATTCGGCTGTTCCCTCTTATATGACTGCTCTACTTACTGATCTCAACCCGGAACAGCTGGAAGCCGTAACTTGGCCGCACCGGTCCGCTCTGATACTGGCGGGTGCCGGAAGTGGCAAAACCCGAGTGCTGACTACACGGATTGCGTATTTGCTGCAATCAGGTCTTGCTCAGCCACAGAATATTCTGGCAGTTACATTCACTAATAAGGCTGCACGCGAAATGATCGCGCGTATCAGCACAATGCTGCCTGTCAATATTCGTGGTATGTGGATCGGCACATTTCATGGCTTGTGTCATCGCATGCTGCGTGCCCATTATGAAGATGCAGGGCTGCCGCAGGTATTCCAGATACTGGATATGGCCGATCAGCTGGCTGTTATCAAGCGGATACTGAAAGAGCGCTCGTTGGATGAGAAAGCGCTACCACCCAGACAACTGCAATGGTTTATCAATAACGCCAAGGAAGAGGGATTACGAGCCTCACAGGTTGATACACGTGGTGGTTTCAATCGGACTCTGGCTGAATGCTACCAAGCGTACGAAGCTGTCAGTATGCGAGAAGGTACCGTTGATTTTGCTGAGCTATTGCTGCGTTGCTATGAATTGTTAAGTCGTAATGAAATTCTGCGGAACCATTATCGTAGCCGTTTTGAACATATATTGGTAGATGAATTTCAGGATACTAACCGGCTGCAATATAAATGGATCAAATTACTGGCAGGCTCGGGTTCACAACAACATGCTGCCATTTTTGCTGTCGGGGATGATGACCAGAGCATTTATGCATTCCGGGGAGCGCATGTTGGAAATATGCGTGATCTTGAAAAAGATTTCAGCGTATCTAAAATTATCAGGCTGGAGCAGAATTATCGCTCACAAGGCAATATTCTGGACGCAGCCAATGCACTGATCGAGAACAACGAAGGACGCCTAGGTAAGAATCTGTGGACTGCTGTGGGGAAAGGTGAATCTGTGCGGGTTTATTACGCTGCTACGGATATGGATGAAGCCAGCTTTATTGTTGATGAAATCAAGGCCCTACACGCTGAAGGATTATCCCTCTCCGAGATAGCTCTGCTTTATCGTTCCAATGCGCAATCACGGGTGCTGGAACATGGTTTGTTCAATGCATCTATTTCTTACCGTGTTTACGGTGGTATGCGTTTTTTCGATCGGCAGGAAGTAAAGCATGCACTGGCTTATTTGCGACTGGCTGCTTCGCCGGATGATGACAATGCCCTGCTGCGGATCATCAATTTCCCTCCCAGAGGAATTGGTGCACGCACATTGGAGCAATTGCAGGACCAGGCGGGAATACTTGGAATTAATCTTTGGCAGGCGGCACTTAAGGCATGCGGGGAAGGGAAAGTTGTTTCTACCAGGGGTAGTCAATCTGGAAGAGGGATAGCAGGTTTTGTTAATCTGGTTCTATCCATACAGCAAGCATGTGAAGGACAGCCATTGCCGGAAATAATCCGGCGTGTAGTGGATCAAAGTGGGCTGGTGGCACATTACCAGGCTGAGCGTGAGGGTAACAATGAGCGCCTGGAAAACCTTAAAGAGCTGGTCAATGCTGCAACCAGTTTTGTGCATGAAGCCGAAGATGACAGTCTCACAGCTTTTTTGGCACATGCCTCACTTGAAGGTGGTGAGCACCAGGCGGAGGGCTATCAGGATGCGGTTCAATTGATGACGGTGCATGCTGCAAAAGGATTGGAATTCCATTCAGTATTTATCAGTGGCCTGGAGGAGGGGTTGTTTCCTCATGAAAACAGCCGTAATGAGCCGAATGGGCTGGAAGAAGAAAGACGCCTGATGTATGTGGCAATGACGCGCGCACGGCAGCGCTTGTATCTGAGTTATGCAGAGAGCCGTATGTTACACGGCCAGGTACGGGTGAATGTGCCTTCCAGGTTTGTTGATGAAATTCCGGAGGAACTACTGAAAAGGTTACGATCATCCGGTTTTTCTGGGGCGGGGTATCGGCAGGGATTTTCAGGAACCGGACAAAGTACTGTCAGCTCTGCCTATTCTCGCCAGGGAGGAGGGAAAAATATACCCGTCGCTACAGCTGGGGTGGCTTCGCAAGGATTGAATACGGCAGGGTTTCATATTGGTCAGCAGGTATCGCACACAAAATTTGGTACGGGCACTATTGTAAATTATGAGGGCAGTGGATCTGATATACGAGTTCAGGTGAATTTCCGCCAGGCGGGTACAAAATGGCTCTCACTTACCTATGCAAAACTGGTTCCTTTATAAATTGGATTATTTTGGCTCATCGTTCTCAATCTGGCTGGCATTTTCCTTGTTTTCATTTGTATCCTGATCAGACTTGGTGTTTTCATCTTGTTCGTAGTGAAAAATATCCTTGTAACTGACGTATGCTGAGGCGAATGCAACCGGGAACCATACGATGAAGCCGAGTCCGTAGAGCATGGCTGAAAGCATGGCAAGAATAAACAGGACAATAAAATAAATCTGGAAAGCAAAGAGATTTTTTAGGCACGCAAAAAAACTTTTACGTATGGCGATGAGAGGAGGCATTTTCTCAAAGATCACCAGCATGGGAGCAAACCAGATTGCCATCAGCAGTGGAATACTTAGCAACAGGGAAAATAAAGTAGCCGACAATATGTCGTTCATGACCCCAGCCAGCTCGGTTTCATCAAATCGTTTGCCATGCAGCCACATGTCAATAGCGGCATCTCCTCCGCGCAGCATGAAGAAACCGGTAATTAGAACATCACCGACCAGGTAAATTCCACCGATCGTGATAAGGGATACGGTATATTTCTTGAATCCGTAAAACAGATATTCCAGTTCGAGTTTGCCGTTTAAATCCAGCTGCCTGCATCCAGCCATAATACCAGCTACAAAGACAGGTACGGTCAATATGCCGATGAGACTTCCCAGATAGGGGATAAGCCCCAGTGTCGTTCCGATCAGTAAATAAGTAAAACACAAAAAGATCCAGTTAAGAGGCGTCTGGCGGAAAAAATAAAAGCCGCTCAAAATCCACTGTAATCCCTGTTTGCCGCGTACATATCGTGCTTCCATCGTAATTTCTCCAGTATTTAAAGTACGCTCGGCCAGAATTTTAATTGTTTATAGAGCGTATGTGAAAAGGGTGACGATAATCTGCCTGGCTTCAGACCTGAAGAGAAGGGAGCACACTCGGATTGGTCAGATGGTATTCCAAAATTCTTCTGAAGTGTTCTGGATCCTTTTTATGTGTCAGCTCGCCCGGGCGAGGCAGATAATAGTCATACAGACGCGATAACCAAAAACGCAGCGCACCCGCTCGCAGCATAGTGGGCCAGGCAGGGTGTTCTTCCGCTGTTAATGGCCGGGCGGCCTGGTAGGCCTTCACGAGGGCATGCATGCGCGCTTTGTCCGTTACCCCATCCTCAAGCGTACACCAGTCGTTTGCAGTAATAGCCAGATCGTATAGTAAAGCATCGTTACAGGCAAAGTAGAAGTCGATAATTCCGCCAATGCCGGTGGATGTAAATAAAACGTTATCACGGAAAAGATCGGCATGGATAATGCCTTGAGGAAGGTTGGTTGTGTGCTGTTTTATCTGGAATTGCAATTCCTCATCAAGCAGGCTTTGCTCCGAGCGGGAAAGGAAGGGCATGACTGTTCCGGCAGCAGTTTGCCACCAGTCCAGTCCGCGTGGGTTTCTGTTTTTGCCAGAGTAGTTCAGTCCTGCCAGGTGCATTTTGGCGAGTGTTTTTCCGACCTGTGCACATTGTTCTTCCCTGATTTGTGTCATGGATTGCCCAGGTAGGAAGGTCACGATAGAGGCTGGTTTACCATTGAGCATACCTAGCAAAGCGTGATCTTGTGATTCAACAGGTTTGGGGCAGGGAATACCCTGCCCGGAGAGATATGCCATTAGATTGAGATAAAAGGGCAGTTCAGTGCTGGTCAGCTTCTCGAACAGGGTAAGAATAAATTTACCTTGTGTCGTGGTAACAAAATAATTGGTATTTTCGATTCCGGATGAAATACCCTGCAAATCAATCAGTAATCCAAGTGAGTAATTCTGTAGCCAGACGGCAAGTTGTTCTTTAGTAACCGGAGTGAAGACGGACATGAATGAAGCGCTGAAAAGATGGTTTGTAAAGGGTAAGGTGGCAAATAAATTGGCGAATTTACTGGAGATTGCTCAGGTCCCGGTGAATCTTGCTCAAAAGCGATAAATCTCCCACATTGGGACACTTACACCAGACCCCATATCCCCCCGGTGAGTCATTCCGGCAGCACTGCGCCGGTTCAGGAGGTAATAAGGTTTTCCGATTCGAGGGGTAATTTTGATCATGTATAACTCGCCATTAACACGATATTCCTCGATTGTTTTGTCTTTTCCTTCGTGGATTGTTATTTCTGGCTCTAGGGATGGATCCAGATCCAGTTCGGGGGGAAGAGCGCTCTCTTCGCGACTAGAAGGAGGCTCCGGAATTTCCGGTAATGGAATCAGGTTATCCGGTTGCGGTTTACTTTGTGCGAATACCAAAGGGGACATCCAGACCAGATTGCTGCAGAAAAATAAAATAGTTACTGACCTCATGCTGATGTATCCGGATAGTTGGAATATTCTGGTATTTTCCTGACAGAAATGAATCTGTCGATGTCAAAGATTGAGTTGTATGTTACGTTCAGCAGCTGAAGGCTCAAACCCGGAGGTTTCGTAGTAGCGGAAAATTGCGTCTACGACTTGAGCGGGTTCATCAACGATTTGAATAAGATCCATATCCTCTGGGGAGATGAAATTATCCTGGACGAGTACCTGGCGAAACCAGTCAATCATTCCCTGCCAGAAATCTGAACAGACCAGAATGATCGGCATCTTGCGGGTCTTTCCAGTCTGGACCAGGGTCAGCGCTTCCATCAACTCATCCAGTGTGCCAAATCCACCTGGCATAACGACGTAGGCGGTTGCAAACTTGATGAACATATATTTGCGAGCAAAGAAGTGGCGGAAGGTCTGACTGATATCTTGATAGACGTTACGACGTTGTTCGTGAGGTAGCTGAATATTTAGCCCTACACTGGGAGATTTACCATAAAAAGCGCCTTTGTTGGCGGCTTCCATAATGCCTGGCCCTCCACCGGATATGACTGAGAATCCGGCATCCGACAATTGTCTTGCGATTGCTTCGGTTAATTTATAATGCGGGTGGTCGGGATGAGTTCTGGCGCTGCCAAAAATACTGATGGCAGGCTGGATACATTCAAGTCGCTCCGTGCCTTCAACAAATTCTGCCACAATACCGAAAACTCGCCATGATTCTCTGGCTGACCAGGGTTTTTCCAGGGTAAGAGCATCCCCCAACTTTGCTTGTAAACTCATAAAGGTCCTTATTTGATGAAAACACTCGTGCTGGTCGATGGTTCTTCTTACCTGTATCGTGCCTTTCATGCATTGCCCGATTTGCGTAATCGCCTGAATGAACCTACTGGTGCAATTTATGGCGTACTGAATATGTTGCGTCGCCTGTATAAAGAATATCAACCAGATTATAGCGCGTGTGTGTTTGACGCAAAAGGTAAAACATTCCGGGAAGATATCTATCCACAATATAAAGCAAACCGTCCGCCGATGCCGGCAGATCTGGCTAGCCAGATAGATCCCTTGTATGCCTGTATCCGGGCAATGGGATGGCCGCTGCTGGTGGAAGAGCGGGTTGAGGCGGATGATGTCATCGGTACGCTGGCCAGACGTGCGGCAGGTGAGCAGATACAATGTGTTATATCGACGGGTGACAAGGATATTGCGCAATTGGTTGAGCCAGGTATACGACTGGTAAATACTATGAATAGTGAATCACTGGATGAGGCGGGTGTTCTACAAAAATTCGGTGTGATGCCTGCGCAAATTATCGATTTTCTGGCATTGGTGGGGGATAGTGTAGATAACATTCCCGGAGTAGAAAAAGTAGGCCCTAAAACTGCGGTGAAATGGCTTAATCAATATGGCTCATTGAATAACCTGGTCGCACATGCACATGAAATAAAGGGTGTGGTAGGTGAGAATTTGCGCAGGGCACTAGACTGGTTACGGGTTTCAAGAGAGCTGCTGACAATCAAATGCGATGTTCCGCTTACAATGGGTTGGCCGGATCTGGTTGCTGCTCCTCTTGATGCTGCCCGGTTGATAGAGCTTTATGAGCATCTTGAATTCCGGAGCTGGTTACGCGAACTCAGGCAATCAGATCCTGAAACAAACACAGCAGCTATACCTATATATGATCCATTAGTGCAGGGAGAAAGAAACAGGGATAGCCGGGATTATCAAATCATCTTGACTGATTTTCAGTTTGAAGAATGGATCCAGCAATGCGAGTCAGCTGAACTGGTTTCGATTGATACTGAAACAACCAGCCTAAATCCAATGGAAGCAGAACTGGTGGGGCTTTCGTTATGTATGGAACCGGGCCACGCGGCTTACATACCGCTGGCACATCATTACCAGGGTATGCCCTCACAGCTGAATCGTGAACAGGTACTGCAACGGTTGAAGCCCTGGCTGGAGAATAGTGATATACCCAAGGTAGGTCAGAATCTGAAATACGATCGGCATGTATTTGCTAACCATGGGGTCATGCTGAACGGAATCGCACACGATACACTGCTGCAATCGTATGTGCTGGAGTCCCATCTGTCACATGATCTGGATAGCCTGGCCCGCCGACACTTGGATATCCAGACCATCAGCTATGATGATGTAACCGGGAGGGGCGCAAAGCGTATCGGATTTGAACAGGTGGAAATTCAACAAGCGGGGATTTATGCTGCTGAAGATGCTGATATTTCCTTGCGTCTGCATCATTTTTTATATCCGATCATCAGTAAAGATGCTCACCTTGGGCATGTTTATCAGCAGATTGAAATGCCATTGCTGGAAGTTCTGTTCCAGATAGAGCGTAATGGCGTGTTGTTGGATACCGATCTTCTGCGGGAGCAAAGTGGTGAACTGGCACAGCAATTGGTCATACTTGAGCAGCAGGCCCATTCCCTGGCTGGCCATGCTTTTAATCTGAACTCGACTAAACAGATACAAGAGATTTTATTTGGGCAGCATAAGTTGCCAGTCATCAAAAAAACACCAAAAGGTGTGCCATCCACTGATGAAGCTGTTTTACAACAGCTGGCTCTGGATTATCCGTTACCCAAGGTCTTACTGGATTACCGAAGTCTTGCCAAGCTCATATCGACTTATATCGATAAGCTACCACAAATGGTGAATAGACAGACCGGTCGTGTCCATACGAATTACGCACAGGCTGTGGCGGTTACTGGTCGCCTGGCGAGTAACGATCCCAATCTGCAGAATATTCCGGTACGCACGCCGGAGGGCAGGCGTATCCGTGAGGCATTTATTGCTCCGGATGGCTGGTACATTGTTTCAGCAGATTATTCCCAGATTGAGTTGCGTATCATGGCGCATATTTCCCAGGATGCTGGATTAATACGGGCATTTTTAGGAGGGCAGGACATCCATAGTGCTACTGCTTCCGAGGTATTTGGCACTTCTGTTGATCAGGTGAATGCGGAGCAGCGCCGCTACGCTAAAGTCATCAATTTTGGTCTGATTTATGGCATGTCGGAATTTGGGCTGGCTACACAACTGGGTATTGATCGTAGTGCTGCGCGAACGTTTATTAATCGTTATTTTGCGCGCTACCCAGGAGTGGCAGATTACATGCAACGTACAAGAGAGTTTGCGAGGCAGAATGGATATGTTGAAACCGTGCTGGGAAGAAGGTTGCAGTTACCCGATATTCGCAGTAGCCAGCATAATCGCCGGATGGGAGCCGAACGGGCGGCAATTAATGCCCCCATGCAAGGTACGGCGGCTGATATTATTAAATTGGCAATGATTTCTGTACATCAATGGCTGGCAAAAGCGCAACTTCAAAGTAAATTGATCATGCAGGTACATGATGAATTGGTGTTAGAGGTGATTGAGGATGAACTATTTGTAGTTAAGGAAAATCTAAGGGGATTGATGGAAAATACGTTTAAGCTGGATGTGCCATTGAAGGTTGAGATCGGGGTTGGAAAAAATTGGGATCAGGCGCATTAACTTTCTATCTGATCCACCTTCTTTTCGAGAATCTTGTGAAATTTCTTGACTAATAAGTGGCATCTATTTAGATTGAGCTGTTATAGAATAATTTATGATTATAAAGGAGGATATTTACAGATATGGATATCGCATCGGTATTGTTAACCGGACTTATTGATTTGCCGTGGTGGGGATATATTATCGTGACGTTGGTGTTTACCCACATAACGATTGCCAGCATTACTATCTTTTTGCATCGTCATCAGGCACATCGAGCATTAGATCTACATCCCATACCTAGCCATTTTTTCCGTTTTTGGTTGTGGTTGTCATCTGGCATGGTAACTAAGGAGTGGGCGGCAATCCATCGGAAGCATCATGCAAAATGTGAAACCGTGGATGATCCCCACAGCCCGCAAATTTTTGGGATCAGAAAGGTATTGAGCGAAGGAGCTGAGCTCTACAAGATCGAAGCCAAGAATCAGGAAACGCTTGATCGCTATGGACATGGCACCCCGGATGATTGGATGGAGCGCCATGTATATTCCAAACACAGTGTGGCTGGCATCGTGTCAATGCTAATTATCAATGTGGTATTGTTCGGTCCGATCGGTTTATCGATCTGGGCTGTACAAATGATGTGGACGCCGGTATTTGCAGCGGGTGTCATCAACGGTATTGGTCACTACTGGGGTTATCGCAACTTCCGTCCAGGGGATGCGAGTCGCAATATTAGTCCATGGGGGATACTGATTGGCGGGGAAGAGCTGCATAATAATCACCATGCCTATCCGACCTCCGCCAGATTGTCTAACAAATGGTATGAGTTTGATATCGGCTGGATGTATATCCGGATACTGGAGATGATGGGATTGGCAAAGGTGAAAAAAACAGCTCCCAAGCTGCAACTTAATAAAGCCAAAACCCAGTGTGATCTGGAGACATTGCAGGCGGTTATTTCCCATCGATATGAGGTGTTGGCGAAATATACCAAATCATTGAAAATTGCATTCAAGAATGAACTGTCATCTCTACAGCAAGCAGCAGTTGAGCTTGGAGTGGATGGCTCGACTCTGAAAAACTGGGTACTGGCTGACGCAAAAACCTTGAAGGAAGAGGAGCGTACCAAGCTGGATCAAGTATTGAGCCATACTCAGAAGCTGGATACGCTTTACCGTATGAGAGAAGAGCTGTCCGCGATATGGGAACGGTCGGCGGCAACCAAGGATGAGTTGCTCAAGCAACTTGAAGACTGGTGTCGTCGCGCAGAAGAAAGTGGTATTGAGCTGTTGGAGAATTTTTCACGCAGACTAAGATGCTATGCGTAACATCTTCTTTCTGCTTCGGAAGGAAGTAAGTTAAGCAATAAAAAACCCGCTAAAAGCGGGTTTTTTATTGCTGGTAACAAATTAAAAGAACAAAATGCATTTATTTTAGTTTTGTTTCTTTGTACATAACATGTTTTCTCGCTACCGGATCAAATTTTTTGAGCTCCAATTTTTCCGGGTTGGCGCGCTTGTTTTTGGTCGTGGTATAAAAGTGACCTGTACCTGCTGAGGATTCCAGTTTTATTTTTTCACGCATAAATACACCTTTCTTGGTTCGTCGTCTTGCCGAGTGTCAATCAGATACGTTCTCCGCGCGAACGCATGTCGGCAATTACTGCATCGATGCCGTTTTTATCTATGGTACGTAACGCGGCATTGGTAAGACGTAAACGTATCCAGCGATTTTCACTTTCTAACCAAAAGCGGTGTGATTGAAGGTTGGGTAGAAAGCGGCGTTTGGTTTTGTTGTTTGCATGAGAGACATGATGGCCGCTCATGGGACGCTTTCCCGTGACTTGACATACACGCGCCATGTTACTAACTCCTGTCATTAAAATACTGAAGCCTTGCATTATAGCTTGTAGAGATATGTTTTTTCAATTTAAATCAAGCCCCGTTCTGCAAATGATACGGTTTCATTGTTACCAATTACAAAGTGATCAAGCACTTTCACATCTACCAGCGCAAGCGCCTGTTTGAGAGATTGGGTCAACATTTCATCTGCCCTGCTGGGTTCGGCGACTCCGGAAGGGTGATTATGCGCGAAAATCATGGCAGCTGCGTTATGATACAGGGCGCGCTTGACTACTTCACGTGGATAAACACTGGCTTGGGTGAGTGTGCCACGAAATAGTTCTTCGATCATTATGGTTCGGTGTCTGGCATCCAGAAAAATACCGACAAAAACTTCATGTGGCTTTCCTCCCAGGCTAAGACGGAGATAACTGCGCACAGACTGTGGTGAATCCATAATATCACCGCTTTTGAGCTCTTCTGCCAGTGCACGTCTTGCCATTTCCATAACTGCCTGCAATTGTGCAAATTTTGCCGGCCCCATTCCAGGCAATTTACTAAATTCGTGTAAATTCGCTGCACATAGTTTTGTCAGGCTGCCAAAATGAGTTAACAGATTACGTGCCAGCTCAACTGCACTTTTTCCGGTAATTCCAGTACGCAGAAAAATAGCTAGTAATTCCGCATCGGAAAGTACGGTTGCGCCTTTCTGGATTAACTTTTCCCGTGGACGTTCGGCTTCCGGCCAGTCTGAAATTGCCATATTTAAATGAATCCTGTAAAAATGAGTGTGTTTAATTTAGTAATACGAATGAACGGTCATTGTGGGTAAAAATGAATAGCTATTTGTTTTTATTCAAAAATATGTCTAACCAACTGAATATAGATTTATTGTCATGATTTCAGCTTGCTCGCTTGCAGGAAAGCGCCTGTTATTGGGAGTAACAGGCGGTATTGCTGCCTATAAGGTGGCGGAACTGACCCGGTTGCTGATGCAGGAAGGAGTGGAGGTACAGGTTGTAATGACTGAATCTGCTTGCCGGTTTGTCGGTGCACCTACATTTCAGGCGCTGACAGGCAGGAAAGTATTTACTGAGCTTTGGGATGCAGGTGTGCTAAACAGCATGGCGCATATCAATCTTTCCCGGGAGGCAGATGCGATTTTGATTGCGCCAGCGAGTGCAGATTTCATTGCCAAAATCGCGCATGGCTTGGCTGATGATTTGCTTTCTACGCTTTGTTTAGCGCGAAACTGTCCTTTGCTGATCGCTCCAGCCATGAACTTACAAATGTGGGAAAACGCTGCAACTCGACGTAATCTGACTACCTTGCAACAGGATGAGATTACAGTACTCGGCCCGGATAGCGGTTATCAGGCATGTGGAGAAACCGGGGCAGGGCGCATGCTGGAGCCGATAAATTTGCTGGATGCAGTGCGCAGTTTCTTTCAGCCTAAATATCTTGATGGCAGGCGAGTACTGATTACAGCCGGACCTACTTTTGAGGCGATTGATGCGGTCAGGGGGTTAACTAATCGGAGTTCCGGAAAAATGGGATTGGCAATTGCGCAAGCTGCGCTTGCGGCTGGAGCGCAAGCGACGCTTGTATGCGGCCCAATCTGCCTACCATTTCCGGCTGTCCACAAACTTATTCGTGTTGTTAGTGCTGAGGCAATGTTTGCTGCTGTAAAAGATGAGGTGAGCAGCAGTGATATCTTTATCAGTGTGGCAGCAGTTGCGGATTATCGTCCGGTTGAACAACATTCTTTCAAACTGAAAAAGACAGCAGCGGATATTACGCTGGCGCTGATTCCTAATCCAGATATTTTGCAATATGTGGCCGGCCTGACCAATCCTCCGTTTTGTGTTGGGTTTGCGGCGGAAACGGATAGTATTGAACAATATGCGGAAGAAAAAAGAAAAAGTAAAAAATTACCACTGATTGTTGCTAACAATGCTGTTGAAGCCATTGGCGCAAATGAGAGCGCACTGATTCTGTTGGATGAGAACGGATCACATTACTTGCCAAGAACTGACAAGAACGCACAAGCAAGGCTAGTGATGGCGCACATCGCTGGTCTCTACAATAAACACAAAGGATGAATCATCACAATGAAACAAGTTGACATCAAATTGCTCGATCCCCGTCTGAAAGATTGCTTTCCCGGTTATGCCACGCCCGGATCAGCTGGCCTGGATTTACGCGCCTGCATTGATGAGCGCACCGAGATTCACCCGGGTGAGACACTTCTGATTCCCTCCGGAATAGCTATTCATCTGGCTGACCCCGGTTTCGCCGCCGTGGTTCTGCCACGCTCTGGCTTGGGGCATAAGTATGGAATCGTGCTGGGCAATCTGGTAGGGCTGATCGATTCGGATTATCAGGGACAAATCCTGGTTTCCTGCTGGAATCGGGGGCAGACTACATTTGCACTGGCGCCATTGGAACGAATTGCGCAACTGGTCATCGTCCCGGTAATACAAGCCAGCTTCAATGTGGTGAATGATTTTCAGCAGAGTCAGCGTGGAGAGCAGGGATTCGGCAGTACCGGCAAATGCTGAGAGCCTGTTTTGTCGTACTGTTGGTAATCAGCGGGTTGAGTACGGCTGATGCCGAAAACCAACAGTTACCAATCATGAAGCTTAGTATTTTGGATCACGTAATCACCATTGAGCTGGCGGATACCACTTCAGCTCGTATGATTGGACTGATGTATCGACATAGCCTACCGGAAAATGATGGCATGCTTTTTGTTTTTCCAGCTCCTGGTATCCACTGCATGTGGATGGAAGATACCATTATCCCTTTGAGTGTTGCCTTCCTGGATGAAACAGGGAAGATCATCAATCTTGCTGAAATGGCACCCGAAACACTCACTCCACACTGCCCGGCCAGTGCAGCTCGATATGCACTTGAAATGAACTCTGGCTGGTTTGAAGAACGAGAAATCAGGGCAGGAGATCAGGTCGCGGGAATTCCGGATATGGGTGGTATGTAGTAGTGCATGCATCAATATCCTTTTGGTTACTACTCCTGATGTTATCGCTCGGCACAGAGTCCAGCGCCATTCTTTCAAGAACGCCACGTGAGTTTGAAAGAATGGCGTCAATGAACTCCTGGTAGCGAGCTTGCCAATTTTTCTTCGCGGGCTCATACAGTTCTTCTTGTATCTTGAGTGTGAGGTTTTCTTCATCAACCACGACCTTGTCCGATTTTACTGGCTCCCGGGTTGGTTGAGTCCGTCTTGCGTCGGTGTGTCAACCAGCCCGGGTAGATAGCATGCCATAGTGCCTACAATATTTCGTCTGATAAATGCTGTATCTGCTACCAGATAACTCTGGTGTAATTTATATTAATGTGAACACCTACCGCATACCGGGGAGCATTCCCTTGACTGCGCGCATCATTTTTGCCATTCCCCCCTTATTCATCATTTTCATCATCTTGCGTGCCTGCTCAAACTGTGTAAGCAGACGATTGACTTCCTGTACAGAAGCGCCGGAACCTGCAGCAATTCGGCGTTTGCGGGAGGCTTTGATGATTTCCGGTTTGGCTCGTTCCTGAGGCGTCATAGAGTTAATAATGCCTTCGGTACGATTGATAACTTTCTCATCCACATTCATGTTCTGGGCGGCTTGGCTGAGCTGATGCGGTAATTTATCCAGCATGGCGCTCATGCCTCCCATTTTTTTCATTTGCTGAAATTGCTGCTGGAAATCATTCAGATCGAAGCCTTTACCTGATTTCATTTTTTTCATCAGGCGTTCTGCTTCTTGCTGATCGGTGGTGCGTTGTGCTTCCTCAATCAGTCCAAGCACATCCCCCATACCAAGGATACGCGAGGCCATGCGATCAGGATAAAACGGCTCCAATCCGGTAAGTTTTTCAGCAACACCAGCAAATTTGATCGGTTTGCCAGTGATGTGCCGGACGGACAGTGCCGCTCCTCCGCGTGCATCACCATCGAGTTTGGTAAGAATCACCCCGGTCAACGGCAGTGCTTCAGAAAAGGCTTTGGCGGTATTGACTGCATCCTGCCCCTGCATGGCATCGGCAACAAATAATGTTTCAACCGGTTTCAGCAATTGTTCCAGCTGGCTGATTTCCTGCATCATGGCCTCATCGATACCCAGTCTTCCGGCGGTATCAACGATTACTACATCATGATGATGCTTGCGTGCGAAATCCAGAGCAGCAGTGCTAATTTCGGCTGGTTGCTGGCCGGTTTTTACCGGAAAGAAATCGGCTCCGGTTTGCTCGGCCAGAAGTGCCAGTTGTTCAATTGCAGCCGGACGGTAAATGTCACAAGATACCAGCAGCACTTTCTTTTTTTTCTGCTCCATCAACCACTTTGCCAGCTTGCCGCTGCTGGTGGTCTTACCAGCACCTTGTAGACCCGCCATTAAAATGACGGCAGGTGGAGCAACATTCAGATTGATATCCGCTTTATCTCCACCCATGATGGCCATCAGTTCTTCGTGGACAACGCCGATAAAAGCCTGCCCGGGAGAGAGTTTGCCCAGTACTTCGTGGCCGATGGCGCGTTGTTTGACCTGTTCAATAAACACTTTAATTGCAGGCAGGGCGACATCAGCCTCAATCAAGGCTATGCGCACCTCACGCAGAGCTTCCTGGATATTGCTTTCGGTCAGGCGTGCTTCACCACGCAGAGTTTTGATAACGCCGGAAAGTCGTTCAGTTAAATTGTCAAACATGTAGGCTCCTGTTGAAACGGTATCCGCTGGTGAGAGTTATTCCCTGTGTTAAACTTCATGAAAACTGTCAAACAGCACTTCAGCTTTATCCGGACGAAGGGTAGACTGGTTGTTTCCCACCAATTGTTCAGATTGATTGCCAATGCCCAGTATTCTAACTTATCTCAGTACTTCATTGCTTTACGGGATTTCCGGATGGTATTTCTGGCGAACCTTGCGCACAGTTGTACCAGCGTTGCAGGCGAATACTGCAGGAACGGCACCGAATGTGAAGTTACAGCAGTTTATGATGCTTATCCCTCTGGTGATGCATGGCGTGGTGCTTTACCGTTCGGTGTTTATGGATGATATGCTGAGCTTTGGTGTTGGCAATGCCATTTCAGCCATTGTATGGCTGACTGCCCTGATTTATTGGATATCAGGTTTTTTATCCTCGCTACAGGGATTACAAAATCTCATCGCACCGATTTCTGCCATAGCGGCGATCGCAGTTCTGATTCCACTGTTACTGCCTTCCGTCCATCCGCTGGCACATGCCGGGATGACAGCTTTCAAGGCACATTTGCTGACAGCAATGCTTGCTTACAGTCTGTTTACGATTGCCGCTCTGCATGCAGCTCTTATGACACTTCTTGAGCGTCGCCTGCATCATTCTGTTGTGTCCTCGCTCTTTGTACAGCTGCCACCGCTGCTGGTGATGGATAAAATGCTTTTCCGCCTGGTATGGATCGGGTTTATTCTGCTTAGTCTCACTTTGCTCAGCGGTATCGTATTTTCAGAGGAATTGTTTGGCAAGTCGGTGCCGTTTACGCACAAGTCATTGTTTGGTTTTATTTCCTGGGGGATATTCGCAGCTCTGCTGGCTGGCAGACATCTGTACGGATGGCGCGGGCGTACTGCCATTCGCTGGATGTTGGCTGGATTTGTTGCGCTTGTTCTATCCTATATTGGCAGCAAGTTTGTGCTGGAAATCATCCTCAATCGCTGATCGGGTTTGTGGAATAGTCTGAAAAAATTCCTGCTCTGCCGTTATTGACAAAAATTATCAATTAACCGAACTTGCTCGTATCCGGAGCTTGTCAATAAAACCACTGTGAATACCTTTGAAGCCAATATCCGGATGCTGGATGAGTTTACGGATGTCTTGTGGCTGGAAGATGGTTTGTCCCGTAATACACTAGCCAGTTATCGATCTGATCTGATGCAGCTGATTGAATGGCTCGGTCGGCAGGAACGGACAAATGGGCTATTGAGCGACGTAACGCAGGCTGATCTATTGGTATTTTTGTCCGACAGGATTACGCAAGGGAAGAAAGCAAGCACTGCCAGCAGGGCATTAGCCTGTATCAAACGGTTTTACCGGTATTTGCTGCGCCAGGGGAAGATTCTTATCGACCCTGCTGTAAATATAGATAGCCCGAAAGTCTCCCGTCATCTCCCTGTGAGCCTGACTGAATCTGAAGTAGAGGCGCTATTGGCAGCCCCGGATATCAAGCAATCACTCGGATTGCGAGATCGCGCCATGCTGGAGATACTTTATGCTGCAGGGTTACGTGTTTCCGAGTTGGTTGGTCTGGCTATTTCTCAAGTCCGCCAGGATATGGGAGTAGTGCGTATTCTGGGTAAAGGCAACAAGGAACGCCTGATTCCTTTGGGGGATGAGGCGTTGTACTGGTTGGATTTATATCTGCGGGAAGCGCGTCCGATACTGCTGGCCGGTAAACACAGCAATAAGCTGTTTATTACAACACGGGGAGATGCTATGACTCGCCAGGCGTTCTGGTATCTGATCAAGCGTCATGCGCAACAGGCAGGGATTGTAAAGCAACTGTCGCCACATACGTTGCGCCATGCATTTGCTACCCATTTACTGAATCATGGTGCTGATTTGCGCGTGGTGCAGTTGCTGTTAGGTCACAGCGATATTTCTACCACACAGATTTATACGCATGTTGCACGTGAACGACTCAAACAATTGCATGCCCACCATCATCCAAGAGGAAAACTGTAGCGACAATGGTATTCATCAATCTATTATGGGCCGCGCAATAACGGACACGCTAACTATTATAGTCGGCGCGTCCGTTATAGACACATTTATTTTAGAAGTGCCATTTAGCTGTTGCGTATCAATCTCTGGTTTCTATTTGTACCAGAGGTTCAGAACTTGTTGCATCCGGCTCTGCTAAGTAGCTGGATCTAATACGCGGCCTTTTAGCTGGCGCCAAGGATTCCTCTGGTGCTTCGGCTATTTTATCTGGAGCTGTTTCTATCATGACCAGTCCACTCTGGGTGAGATCGGGTAGTTCGATTGGCTGGCGGGGTTCAGAAGCGGCCTGTGATTCAGTATCTGATTCAGCGTCAATATTTATTGGCTCGACTACCTTGGCAGAGGCTGCTTCCTGCTCTGCTGTAATATCATCGGCTGATGTTATTGGCATAATATACTGAATCGGTTCTATGGGAGGCAGGAATGAAAGTTCCCTATCTTCCTTGCCATCAGCAGAAGGTACAGCTGGCTCAATATTTTCGCTGTCTGTAATCTGAGCTACCTCTGCCTGTTCAGTGGTTTTATTTGCATCTGCCCGCTCTTCTCGGTCACGATGCAGACCTCCGCGACGACGGCGTGAACGGCCTCCTCGTTTATCTGTTTTTCTTTCACTGATAGAATCCTCTGCCGGCGTTGTGTCTTCTCCGGTTGCCGTTGCATCAGGCAGATTATTTTCCACTCCCGATGCTTGTAACTGATCTTGTTGGCCGGCTTTGTGATGATGGTGATCATCGCTGCTCGTGCCTTCAACGGGATGTTCGGTTGATTGCTCAAGTGACAGCAGATTACCTGTTTCCTGTAATGTCTCGCTTGCTGTTGTTTCTGGGATATTGTTTCTTGTACGCTTGTTGCGACCTCGATCGCGCCTGTTTCGGCCTCGTTCGCCACGAGGAGGTCTTGCTTGGGACTCCTCCGCCGCCTGCTTAGGTTCTATCCGACTGCTGCTTGCCGGTCTGAACAGACTGAAAAATTTATCCAGGAATGAAAGTTGTTCTCTGGGTTTTTCTTCTGGAACTGGTGCGGGTTGTTCGGGCTTGATACCAGTGACTGCAGCTTTTGGCCGGATTGCCTTGGGTTCTTGTGAAGTAGATGGCAGCGTGATTTCTTCAGTGATTTTCTCCACCATTCCGTAGCTTGGCGGCAATTCTGTTGATTTGACATCCTCATGACGCAGCCGGTTTATCGTGTAGTTGGGTGTCTCCATATAGATATTGGGGATCAGGATGATGCCAACTTTCAGACGTGCTTCAAGCCGGTATATTTCTGATCGTTTTTCATTCAGCAGGAATGTGGCAACATCAACCGGCAACTGCACCTGCAGCATGCTAGTCTGCTCTTTCATGGCTTCTTCCTGGATAATTCTGAGTATGTGTAGCGCAGATGAATCTGTTCCCCGGATATGGCCGGTGCCGTGACAGCGAGGACAGGGGATGTAGTTGCCTTCCCCGAGGGAGGGCCGCAGACGCTGGCGGGATAATTCCAGCAATCCAAAACGGGAAATTTTGCCGATCTGGACGCGTGCACGATCCAGGCGCAATGCCTTCAGCAGATTGGTTTCCACTTCCCGCTGATTGCGGGTGACTTCCATATCGATAAAATCAACGACCACCAAGCCTCCCAGATCGCGCAAACGCAATTGTCTGGCGATTTCGTCAGCGGCTTCAAGATTGGTGTTGAGTGCAGTGGTTTCTATATCAGAGCCCCGTATGGCACGCGCCGAGTTGACGTCAATTGAAACCAGTGCCTCGGTATGATCAATCACAATCGAACCACCGGAAGGCAGTGTAACCTGGCGAGAATAGGCCGTTTCAATCTGGTGCTCAATCTGAAAACGGGAAAACAGAGGAATATCGTCCTGGTAGAGCTTTAACCGGTCAACGTTCGCCGGCATGACATTGGCCATGAACTGGTATGCCTGCTCATATATCTCAGGGTTGTCGATCAGAATTTCGCCGATTTCCGCATGGAAATAATCACGAATGGCGCGAATTACGAGACTGCTTTCCTGATAAATCAGAAAGACACCGCTCTCACTATTGGCTGCTTCCTCGATTGCACGCCAGAGTTGCACCAGATAGTTCAGATCCCACTGCAATTCCTCTTCGTTGCGCCCGATGCCAGCAGTACGCGCAATGATACTCATGCCGTCGGGTACCTGAAGATGGTTGATTACTTCACGCAGCTCTGCCCGTTCTTCCGCGCTGACACGGCGTGAAATACCTCCTCCCTGCGGGTTGTTGGGCATCAGAACAAGGTAACGACCAGCCAGTGAGATATAGGTGGTGAGTGCAGCACCTTTATTGCCGCGTTCATCCTTGTCAACCTGTACAATCAGCTCCTGACCTTCGCGCAGCAGTTCACCGATACGGTGACTGGATCGCTCAGTATTTTTGTCAAAACAGGTGGGGGCGATCTCCTTATAGGGTAAAAAACCGTGGCGTCCGGCGCCATAATCAACAAAAGCTGCTTCAAGGCTTGGTTCAAGGCGGGTAACAGCAGCTTTATAAATATTACTTTTGCGTTGTTCCTTGCCCAAGGTTTCAATATCTATATCAATGAGCTTCTGCCCATCTACAATAGCGACACGCAGCTCTTCGGGCTGGGTCGCATTGAATAACATGCGTTTCATTTAGTGTCTCCCGCGCTCGGTGTACGGGTAAACCTTTCGTTCACTGTCAGTGTGGCATCCTGGTATTTTTTACACAGATCTGTCTGTGGCCAGAATGTTGGCCATGGTACGGATAATGGTTTCGATATCCTGGTGAAATAGACTAATCGATAACTGTCACTCGGCATTTCGATCCCCGGCTGACCGGGTCAAAAATGAGTGAGACACAGGGCCGGCAGAGAACATACCCTGTATGGCCGGGTATGGGATCAGGAACTTGAATCTATGTATATGTCGAGCGCGTAAATTAATTACCATCGCTACTTTTTAATATGGTGAGCGACATTAACCAGCCAGAAACTGGATTCATCCAGAGTATGAAAATGAAACTCCGGATATATGACTTCTTAATAGACCACGCAATCGCTTCATGGTGAAAAAACAGATTTACAGGAATTCGGGTTTGAAAAGTATAGGTAAAAGCAGGGCACCCGGTAAAGAGAAAATTATGCCGGGCATTATATCGGAACATGCGGTAGTTAAACAGGTTGATGAAACAGCTGAAGGCCAACGTATTGACAACTTTCTCGTCAAAGCCCTCAAAGATATACCTAGACGTCATATTTATCAATTGCTTCGCAGTGGACAGGTGCGTGTTAACAGCAAGCGCATTAATGCAAGCTATCGTTTGCTGCTGAATGACAAGGTGCGCATTCCACCTGTTCTCAAGTTGGCAAAGCCAATATCCCGGCAGGCACCGTACCGGGCAGAGCAATTCGATGCTCTGTATCAGGATGATCATCTGCTGGTAATCAATAAACCAGCCGGAACAGCAGTTCATGGGGGCAGTGGCATCAGCTATGGTGTGATCGAGCAGTTGCGTAAACAACACCCGGACTGGAAATTTCTGGAACTGGTGCACCGCCTTGATCGTGAAACGTCGGGTGTGCTGCTGCTTGCCCGAAAACGGCAAGCTTTACTGGAGCTGCATAAACAGATCCGCGAAGGGACAGTCCGTAAACATTACCTGACACTGGTTCGCGGGGAATGGAAAAATTCGTTACAAAATATCCGCTTACCTTTGCTTAAATATCTGACTGCAGAAGGAGAGCGGCGCGTGGCAATAGCTACCGGCAGGAATGATCATGACAAAGTGCAGCAGGCCCATACACTATTTGCTTTACAAAAAACCTGGGAAGCTTTCAGTCTGCTGGATGCCGAGCTTAAAACCGGACGTACCCACCAGATTCGGGTGCATCTGGCGCATCTTGGCTTTCCCATTGCCGGGGATGATAAATATGGTGATTTCGGATTGAACAGGCAATTGCAGAAGGATGATGGAAGCGGTTTGGTATTAAGACGTATGTTTCTGCATGCCTCGGTATTTATCTGCACACACCCGGTAACCGGCGAACTTTTGCGCCTGGAAGCGCCCCTTCCAGATGAGTTACGGATGTTTTTGAGAAATCTGGATCCGTATTTCAAGATACCTTGATATTTTTATCAAGAAGTTGGAGGGTACACCCATACAAATTTATTGTAGCAATCCGGTGGTTGTATCAATTTCATCACTCGGGTTTTTGTTAGTGGCAGGTGCCTGTGTTTGTCGTAACTTCAACACGGAAACCAGTGCAGGCCAAATATTATCAAGCATTTTTTCCTGAGCCTGGGCAGTGGGATGTATGCCGTCTGCCTGAAAGAATCCAGTTTGATCACCAAAACCTTCCATCAGGAATGGAGCCAGTTGTAATTGCTGATCCTTTGCCAAACGCGGGTAGATATCACGAAACTTTTGTGTATAACTTATGCCATAATTGGGCGGTAATTGCATGCTGATCAGGAACGGGGTGACGTTGTGTTGTTTGCAGATCAGGATAATTGCTTCCAGATTTTCGTAAATGGATGAGATTGAACGGCCTTGCAAACCGTCATTTGCTCCCAGTGCAACGATGACGATATCCGGTTCGTTGTTTTTAAGTGCTTGCTCTATCCGTTTGCGCCCGCCTAAGGTAATTTCTCCACTGATACTGGCGTTTATCACCTTGTAATTAGCGGGCTGGCTTTGTAATCGCCGTTCCAGTAGATTCACCCATCCGGATTCCGGTGGCAGCCCGTATCCTGCGGATAGGCTGTCTCCCAGCACCATGATTTTGGTGTCTGTTCCCGACCAGGCTGAATTGAATGGGAAGGTACCGAATAAACATAATATGACAAACAATAGTTTTTTCATGGCAAGAAAATTGACTGTTGAACAATTGATTCCCGTAAATGGTAATGATCAGCCTATCATACAGGCCAGCAATTTAACCAGAGAAGTGGAAACAGGGGGAGAGCGGCTGACTATTTTGCAGGATATTAATCTACAAGTCAGCGCGGGAGAATCAATTGCTGTGGTTGGCGCTTCCGGCTCGGGAAAATCGACCTTGCTGGGTTTGCTGGCAGGGCTGGATGTGCCGACCCGTGGTACTGTTTTTCTGGATGGAGAAGATATTTTTAAGCTGGATGAGGATGAACGCGCCAGTTTGCGTGGCAGGCTACTGGGGTTTATGTTTCAGTCATTCCAGTTGCTGCCGTCACTGACCGCGCTTGAAAATGTCATGCTGCCGCTGGAGCTGTCAGGTGCTGACAATGCCCGTGATGTTGCACATAACTGGTTGGCACGGGTAGGGTTAGAAAAAAGGGTTAGGCATTACCCCAGGCAGCTTTCTGGGGGGGAGCAACAGCGTGTGGCGATTGCACGGGCTTTTGTCACACATCCTAAAATGTTGTTTGCTGATGAGCCAACCGGCAATCTGGACGCGACAACCGGAGCCCAGATTATTGATCTGATGTTCCAGATTAATCGAGAGCAGGGAACCACACTTGTTCTGGTGACGCATGATAAAAGCCTTTCTGCCCGGTGCTCCCGGGTTATCGAGCTGGTTGCCGGCCGGGCTGTTGATTGATGGGCACCACACATCCCCTAGATTTTCCTGAAAGACTGATTTTTAGAAGTGCTCTGATATGAATCGGCCTTCCTGGTTTCCAGTCATTCTTGTTTCGAATCATCTGTCCAAGGTCATCCTGAAATGAATATGATCAGGCTTTCTCTACGCATGCTGCTGCGGGATTGGCGGGCGGGAGAGTTGTATATTCTTACGCTTGCGCTCGTTATAGCGGTGAGTAGTGTAGCAACCGTCAGTTTCTTTTCAGATCGGGTGCAAAAAGCACTGGTGCTGGAAAGCAATCAGTTATTGGGTGGGGATCTGCTGATAACTTCCGATAATCCGGTGCCGCCCTCTTATGCCGAGCACGCAAATCAGATCGGGTTGAGGACTACTCATCTGGCTAAATTTCCCAGTATGGTCAGTTTTGGTGACAACAGTCTTTTGACGAGTATCAAGGCAGTCGCACCTGGTTATCCATTGCGGGGAGAGTTGAAGCTGACTAACCCGCCAACGGAAGAAAATGTTGCTCAATCCGTCAGGATTGCCCAGGGAATTCCTAAGCCTGGAACAGTCTGGGTGGGTGAGAAGGTGATAGATGCATTAAAGGTGACCCTGGGCGACAAGGTTGAGGTAGGCGCTGCCGAATTAACGGTTGTGTCCATAGTAGAAAGCGAGCCGGATCATTCTGTCGGTTTTGTCAGTATGAATCCCAGATTGCTGATGAATGAGAAAGATCTGGCTGCTACCCGGTTAATCCAGCCTGGCAGTCGGATTAGTTATCAGCTTCTGGTGGCAGGAGAGGAGCCGCAGGTAAAAGAATTCAGATACTGGATCAAAGACAGATTGTCTCCAGGTGAGCGCGTAGTGAGTATTCAGGAAGCACGCCCGGAAATCCGTTCAGCACTTGATCGCGCTGGCAAATTTCTGAATCTGGCAGCCCTGGCCAGCGTGGTAGTGGCAGCGGCTGCTATTGCACTGGCTATTCGTCGTTTTATTCAACGCCATCTGGATGGTTGCGCGGTCATGCGCTGCCTGGGTGCAACCGAATCGGATCTGCTGCGCCTGTATTCGTACTACTTCATTGTGTTGGGTTTGGTTGCGAGCCTATCAGGGTGTGTACTTGCCGTGCTTACCCAGGAGTTTTTGTCGTACTGGCTGGAGGAGCTGATTGGGGTGACATTGCCCTTGCCAAGCTCGCTGCCCGCTATTCAGGGAATGTTGACCGGTATGGTGCTGCTCTTGGGTTTTGCCTTGCCACCTCTTCTAAATTTGCGGCAAGTGCCTGCGTTGCGGGTGATCCGGAGGGATCTGGAATTAGTCAATATGCACAGCCTGGCTGGCTATGGATTTGGGGTAGGCATACTATCCATATTATTTATATGGAAAGCCGGGTCATTCAAGCTGGGAATAATGATCATGCTGGGTTTTTTGCTGGCGGTCATCTTCTTTGGCCTGTTCGGCTGGCTACTGATCAGGCTGTTTCTGCTGACACGTTCACCTGGCTCCGGCCCGTGGAGCTATGGGCTGGCCAATATCCGCAGGCGGGCCATTCCCAGTCTGGTACAGGCGACTGCGCTGGGGCTGGGGTTAATGGCATTGCTGACATTGACTTTGACCCGCAATGATCTGCTTCAGGACTGGCAAGCGCGTCTGCCGGAGAATGCGCCTAATCGGTTTCTGGTTAATGTTCAGCCGGATCAGCAGGAGAAGCTGATGGTATTTTTCGATGGGTACGCTATCCCGCGACCAAAAGTTTTTCCGATGGTGCGCGGTCGGCTGTTGAAGATCAATGATCGGGCGGTAAGTCTCGAAGATTATCCTGATCCACGGGCGAAGCAGCTGATTAATCGTGAATTTAATTTATCCTGGACAGATACGCTGCAAGCGGACAATGAAATTGTGGCCGGACATTGGTGGCGCGAGGAAGCTGTCTCTTCCGAACATGAGCTGTCGATGGAGGAAGGGTTTGCTGAAACACTTGGCCTCAAACTGGGAGATCGTCTGAGTTTTTATACGGGGGGAGGGAGTTTTTCGGCAACGATTACGAGTTTGCGTACGGTGGACTGGGATACGTTCCATGTAAATTTCTTTGCAGTGGTTCGCCCCGGGTTACTCGACAATTACCCTGCTAGTTATATCACCAGTTTTTACTTACCACCTGACAAGATTCATATCATGCAGGAGCTGACCCGTATTTTTCCTAATTTTCTGGTTATTGATGTGGCAAGCGTGATCGAACGTGTGCAAAGTATGATTGGGCAAGTGACACACGCGATCGAATTTGTCTTTCTGTTTACGTTGCTGGCGGGATTTGCTGTGATGTACGCTGCGATTGCCTCGACTCAGGATGAGAGAATTTATGAAGCCGCAATTTTTCGCACACTCGGAGCAAAAAAACAGCAGCTTGCACGTGCGTGGGCGGTGGAATTTGCAGTACTCGGGGCATTGGCAGGTTCTTTTGCGGCAGCAGGGGCAAGCGTACTTGGCTATCTGATTGGCAAATACGCACTACACATTACTTATTCACCCAGTCCATGGATTGGGGTAATCGGCATACTGGTCAGCGTGATCGGCGTAACAGCGTTTGGCTTGATCGGAACACGTGTAACCTTATCCCAACCGCCGTTACAGGTACTGAGGAAGTAAAGCAGTTATTTATCGGGGGGAACCAAGATTACACTTCCCCGGTATGCGTATTGTTGTGGGTGGGTGTTGGTTCCTTCTCTGGATTTGAGATTTCAGATGTATTGTTAGGCGGATCCAAGGGGGGGACACCAGGGTCATTTTTTGCACGATCACGATACAGTGCGGCACGGCTCAATAATATAAGTGTTACTGGTGTGGTGACGATAACAAATGCGCCGATCAGCAATTGGTGCAGCACAAGCCGTGATTCCATTACACTGAAATAGATAATTGAAGCGGTAATGATACCGGCTGTCCCCCAGCTGGTTCCCAGTGTCGGTGCATGAATACGATCATAGAAACTGCGTAAACGATAGAGCCCGAAAGAACCAATCAGCGTTAATCCGGCGCCAATGAGCAGAAAGAGAGCGATGAGTAATGCGGCCCATATGGGTAAATCAGCAGCCTGATTCATTCGATGACCTCCCCACGCATCAGGAATTTAGCAAGCGCCACGGTTGCCACAAAACCCAGCGCCCCGATAATCAGTGAAGTTTCGAAGTACAGTGAATTTCCGGTGCGTATGCCAAAAACAAGCATCAGTAGCATCGCATTGCCGTAAAGTGCATCCAGCCCCAGTACACGATCCTGGGCGCGTGGCCCCTTGATCATGCGAACCAGTGCCAGCGCCATGGCAATTGCCAGCGCGATCTGTGCGATGGTGACAGCCCAAGAAAGGATAGCGGCGCTCATTCAAATATCTCCCGTAGCAAGTATTCATAGCGATTTTTGATCAAATTCAACCAGGCGTCTTCATCAACCAGATCAAAGATATGCAGTATCAGCACGCTGCGCGCCGAGTTGTAGTCGATCCAGGCTGTACCGGGGGTGCTCGTGATGATGATAGCCAGACAAGCTAGCCCAGTGGGATCGCGTAAATCAAGCGGAATAGCCATGAAATTCGATTTTCCAATCCGTTTGCCGCCATGCAGAATAATGCTGGCGACGGCAATATTGGAACGTACAATATCGTAAAACACGATTGCAAATAGTTTAAGTAACAGATCCCAGCGCCTGAGTCGTGGTTTTGCTGGGCCCAAAGCCGCGAATCCCCAGGCTGCAACAATGGCGGTGATTGAGCCAAGTAAAAATTGATTGAGTGAGAAACCGGCCAGTAGCAGCCAGGTGACAACCAGCGAAACAACAAGCAGCGGATAAGGAAAGAGCTTACTCATTCTGCCACCTCTATCGATTGTGGCGGCGCAGCACGGGGCGCATTCATCACACCTTCAATATAAGGTTGCGGCGTATGCAGGCTGGTTGCTGTTGCTTCCATGAAGCGCATCACTGGCCCCGCCTGTATCGTCAATACCAGTGTTGCGCACAGCAAGGCGGCAATTGGCAGGATTTCGATAAATAGTACTCGTGGCAGCATGGTATCGACTGGAAGTACCCAGAAGGTGTGAATACCGGAACGACTCATGGCAATCAGCGTAGCCAGCCCGGAAAGAATCAACAGTGCCATGAACCACCAGGACGTTGCCGGGATAATATCCATCTGGCTTGTTATATCAGGACTGAATAGCGCGGAAAGGATGACAAATTTAGCAACAAAGCCCGAAAGGGGTGGCAGGCCAATTAATAAAATGGCACAAGCTGCAAAGCAGGTGCCAAGCACAGCAATCGTTCGGGGGATGGCTACGCCTACGATTTCTTCATCTTCCATTTCTTCATCCTGATAACCGAAAGCCTCCATGGTAACGGCCAGCACGCTGGCTGCCATATTTTGTCCCCTTTCAACCAGCTCGATGAGCATGAATAGTGCACTGATTGCCAGCGTGGAGCTTACAAGATAAAACAGGGCACCGGCGGTCACTTCGGTTTGCACCAGGCCTATGCTTGTCAGCAGTGTACCGGATGAGATCAGTACCGAAAAACCAGCAAACCGTCCCAAAGTCTGTGAAGCGAGGACGCCGACAGTCCCGAAGCCAATGGTTGCCAGGCCGCCGTATAGCAGTATCTGTGCGCCTGGACTATCCGGAAAATCGGGATCATTTCCAAAGAAAAGCAGCGCCAGGCGTAACAATACGTAGATGCCAACTTTACTCATGATGGCAAAGATAGCGGCGGAGGGTGCTGGCGCTGCGGCATAGGTAGCCGGCAACCAGAAACTCAAGGGCCACATGCCAGCCTTGATCAGAAAAGCCACACTCAGAATGGCCGCTCCGGATTCCAGCATCATGTGGTTTGCTTCACTGATCTGCGAGATACGTATGGCAAGATCAGCCATATTAAGCGTGCCGGTAACACCATAAATCAGGGCTACTCCGACCAGGAACAGTAGTGAAGCGACAAGATTGATGGCAATGTAGTGTAACCCTGCTTTTATCCGGAGTAAGCCCGATCCATGCAATACCAGCCCGTAGGAAGCAGCCAGCATGACTTCAAAAAATACAAATAGATTGAATAGATCTCCAGTCAGGAACGCACCATTCAATCCCATCAGCAGCAACAGAAACAACGTATGGAAATGTACTCCGGCCTTGTGCCAGCGTCCCAGTGAAAATATCAAGGCGGACAGGGCGAGTGTGGCTGTCAAAACCAGCATCATAGCGGATAAGCGATCCAGCACCAGATTGATAGCGAATGGGGGTGGCCAGTTACCGAGCAGATAGACAGCAATTCTGCCTCCAGTTGCTTCATTATCTGTATGAGTCAAACGCAGCAACAGAACCGAGACTGCCAGCAGAGCAACCGTTGACAGAATGGATAGGGAAGCTTTCAGCTTGCGTCCGCGATCATCCAGGAAAAGTTGTAGTGCACCAGCGATGAGTGGAATCAGAATGGGGGCAATAACAAGATGTTCCGGAGACAATTTCATCGGTCCGGTTCCTCGCCATCTACATGATCGGTACCTGTCAAACCGCGCGCGGCCAGCAGAATAACCAGAAACAGCGCTGTTGTGGCAAAGCCAATGACAATCGCTGTCAATATCAGTGCTTGAGGCACCGGATCGGCGAAGGCAGCCGGATCAACCCGGACACCGGCCTGTGTAACGGGTGGCCTGTCCATTACCAGTCGGCCGACACTGAAGATAAACAGATTGACCGCATAAGAGAGTAATCCCAGTCCGATAATGATCTGATAAGTACGGGGGCGTAGCAGTAGCCAAACACCTGATCCAACCAGTATTCCGATACCAAGCGACAGAATCAGCTCCATCAGTCGTCCTCCTGGGTTTTGGCAGATTCAATGGCACGTGCGCGGTGGCTGCGGATCGACTGGTGTGCGATAGCGATCAACATCAGAGCGGTTGCGCCGACCACCAGCAAGAGGACACCAAGATCAAAGAATAATGCGGTAGCTACAGGTATTTTGCCGATCAGCGGTATCTCCAGGTAAGTGGAATGAGAGGTCAGGAACGGGAATCCAAATAGCCAGGATCCCATTCCAGTTAATGCTGCCAGCAACAGGCCAAGGCCAATCCAACGAACTGGCAAGATACGCAAGCGATCTTCCACCCAGCGGGTGTCACTGGCAAGATATTGCAGTAATAAGCCGATTGCCAAGGTAATGCCGGCGGCGAATCCACCTCCTGGCAGATCATGACCACGCAGAAAGAAATAGACAGCCAGCAGAATAATGAACGGAAACATCCACTGCATGAGAACGGCGGGCACCATCAGGTAATCATGCACTGTTTCCCCAACCTTACGATTGGGATGGCGGTCATCAAAGTCATTTTGTATACGCTGCTGCTCCGGAATTTCAATACTGTCCGGTGCGGGGCGAAAGCGCCTCAGCAGCGCATAAACGGTCAGTGCCACAATACCCAGTACTGTGATTTCTCCAAACGTATCAAAACCACGGAAATCAACCAGGATAACGTTAACAACATTGCTGCCGCCGCCTTCCGAATAGGCCCGTTCCAGGAAGAATCCGGCAATGGTTTCCGGCAGCTCAGCGTTGGTCATTATTGTATAGGCAATCAGTGTCATTCCCCCTCCGCAGCTGACGGCAAGCACGAAATCACGCAGCCGGCGTGTGCGTGCAATCAGTGTCGTGGCGTCATCAATTTGTTCCATCCTTTTTGGCAGCCAGCGCAGGCCAAGCAGGATCAGCACAGTGGTAACGATTTCAACCAGCAGTTGAGTAACCGCCAGATCAGGTGCGGAAAACCAGACAAAGGTGATACAGGTGACAAGACCCGCCCCTCCCATCAGGATCAGTGCAGCCAGCCGGTGATATTTAGCCTGATACGCAGCTCCAAGTGCACAAGCGATGCCAATCCCCCAGAGCACAGCAAAGGCGGGATCCATTCCGGTGGTCGATTCCAGGTTGAAAGCAGGATCTGTTCCGAGAAATGGCCAGCACCCCGCGATCAACGCGATGAAAATGACCAGAAACAACTGTGGCTGCAAACGTTGTGTGCCGAATGTGTCCTCCATCCAGCGTGCCCAACGCCAGGAGAGCGTAACCAGTGATCGCTCAAAAATTCGCTGGCCCTTGAGTTGCCGTATACCAGGCGGTCCATCCTCGCTTTGGGCGAGATAATTCTGCAGCATCAGATAGAGCAATGCACCGCCAATGAGTGCTGTCATACTCATGATCAGAGGTGTGTTAATCCCATGCCACACGGCAAGGCTGTAGAGTGGTGTGTATTCGCGCAATACCGAAGTTACAGCGGTATGCAGATAAGGGCCAATGGTTATACCAGGGACAATACCGATGATGAGACAGGCCAGTACCAGAAATTCGATTGGCCGTCGCATCCAGTGAGGAGGTTCGTGAGGTTCTCGGGGAAGCCCCAGAGGTTTGGGTCCGAAAAAGACGGTATGAATAAAACGTATGGAGTAGGTTACTGAAAAGGCACCGGCAAGCGTGGCGGCATAAGGTAATACGCTATCCAGTACAGAACCGGAGTGTTGCCCGAGTGTTTCAGAAAAAAACATTTCTTTTGATAAAAAGCCGTTGAGAAGCGGTACGCCTGCCATGGCTGCGCTGGCTACCATGGCAAGCGTGGCGGTAATCGGCATAAAGCTGAAGAGCCCGCTGAGTTTGCGCATGTCGCGTGTTCCCGCTTCATGGTCGATGATACCGGCGGCCATGAACAGAGAGGCTTTGAATGTAGCATGGTTCAGCATGTGAAAAATCGCCGCCACTGCAGCCAGCGGACTGCCAAAGCTCAGCAAGGTCGTAATCAAGCCAAGATGGCTGATGGTCGAATAGGCCAGCAATCCTTTGAGGTCTTGCTGGAAAATAGCGAAGTAAGCACTGAGCAGTAACGAACTCATACCGGCTAATCCGAGCAATAAAAACCATTCATCCGTGCCGGATAGTACCGGCCATAGCCGAGTCAGCAGAAATACACCGGCTTTTACCATGGTTGCCGAATGCAGGTAGGCCGATACCGGCGTGGGTGCGGCCATTGCATTAGGCAGCCAAAAATGGAATGGAAACTGTGCACTTTTGGTCAGCGCGCCCAGCAGAATAAGCACCAGCACGGGGACATAGAGTTCATGTTCCCGGATGGTGTTGCCCGCAGCCAGTACATGATCGAGATCGTAACTGTCGGTGATGTAACCAAGGAGAACTAACCCGGCAAGCAGACAAAGCCCGCCGGTTCCGGTGACGATTAGTGACATGCGTGCACCGTCACGCGCTGCTGTATTGTGATGCCAGTAACCAATCAGCAAAAATGAAAAAATGCTGGTGAGTTCCCAGAAGATCGCCAGCAGGATCAGGTTACCTGAGATGACGATCCCTTGCATGGCACCCGCAAAAGCCAGCAAAAAGGAGAAAAAACGCGGCACCGGATCCTCGGGGGACATGTAATAGCGTGCGTAGAGCACTACGAGAAAACCGATACCGGTAACCAGTATTGAAAACATCCAGGCGAAACCATCCATCCTGAGTGTGAAATTCAAATCCGATCCGGGCAGCCATTCGATTTCGTTACGGAGTATTTCTCCCGCTGAAATAGATGGATAAAGGTAGACAACAATTGCAAATGCGGTGATCGTTATGCACCCTGACAACCATGCTTCTGTATTGCGGGCATTGGCTGGTAACAGGGCTGCCAGAGCGCTTCCAGCAAATGGCAACAGTATCAGGAGAAGAAGGAGATTCTCGCTGTTCATTTTCAGGTAAACAATGTAAATGGTACTGCCGGGAATGCCGGCAGAATTAAATATGATGACCAGTTACCGGATGGCTCGTTGATCGGTATCTAATAAGACAACTGTATGCGGCAACTGGGGAACAAACATCAGATATGCTGGAAATTGTTAGCAGTATCGCAGATAGAGGCACCGCGATGGCCACAAGTTTCCGGAAATTATACTGGTGATAATCTGATAACACTTGCCAGATTAAAAATAACTTCCCGATTCAGTTTTATTTTTATCTGGCCAGTTTATGCAGAAAGTATCAATGCTGAGGCACAAAATTGAAAGGTGAACTACAAGTAGATGTAAATGAGTAGAATCCGCGTGCAGTAGTATTTTGTTTATCCAATGGATTTGTACATCTGGCCGCTCACCAACTGATTCTCAAGGAGTGCCTTTCCCGCTGCTACATTTGAGTGAGGGTAGCCAGAGTGCTGCCTAATAATTCAGTCAACCGGACACAAACCCCGCTACGCGGTCTTTGCACCGATCACCTCAGGAGAAGCCTGCATGAAACTAGCCAAGAAATCAGACGCTGAAATCCTTTCGATTGCCGATCCGATTATGGATAATTTAATGGATGCTTCAACGGCAATCGACTATGAAAGACACGTTAGGGACTTTACAGGCCGCTTGAAAAGCGTCCTATCAAAAGAACGACTGGAGTGGATATGCCAAGACTATCAAAGCACAAAGGGTTTCTTCACTAAGCGAGAATTTGTTGCTATCTTTCGGCGCCCTGAATCAGTAGCCGTCGTCTGGAAACAGGGTTTTAGCAAACAACCCGGCGATTTTGTGGCAGAGATGGTTTTAGTCCAACAAGACGGCAAGTATCTTGTTGACCACGTGATGATTTTCTAAAGCATGCTCACTGTTCGTCGCAGTTGATCACCTGCGGCGGTGGTTGAACTCGGGAGGTTAGGCAGTCAAGAGGCTGGTTTTTGTGGGTGACGTGAGAGAGTAGGTTGGGTTTTCTGCTAATTCAGAAAGGGTAATCATTATGAATCAATCATTATGGGATTTAACCGGTAAGACAGCTATCGTTACTGGTGGTGCTGCAGGAATCGGTCGAGCCTGTGTGCAAGCCTTAGCCCGCGCTGGTGCGAGCGTGATGATTGCCGATCTGAATGAAAAGGTGGCGCGAGAAACGGCACAGGAAACCGCTGTCGCCACGGGTGGTGACGTACGCGGCGTGGCCTGTAATATCCTCGAAGATACACAATTGGTCGCAGCGGTGGACGCAACGCTGGAAGCGTTTAACCGTATCAACATTTTGGTCAACAATGCCGGTGGTGGAGGGGCTGGACGCGAATCACCACAAGACATCACGGTTGAAGTGTTCGCCCGCGATTTTCAGCTCAATGTGTTTGCTGCCTGGCGGTTGGCACAGTTGGTCGCACCACATATGACTAAAGATGGCTATGGCTCGATCATTAACATAACGTCCATGTCATCCATCAATAAGAGCCCGGCGATGAGTGGCTATGCTGCTTCCAAGGCCGCTCTCAATCACATGGGTGCCAACCTTGCCTTCGATTATGGTCCTATCGTACGCATCAACGCGGTTGGCCCAGGTGCCACCCGCACCGCAGCATTGAAGACAGTACTGACGCCAGAAATCGAGAAACGCATGCTCGCACACACACCCATCAAGCGGCTCGGTGAACCCGAGGATATTGCTGGTGCAGTACTTTATTTTGCGGCCCCGATCTCTTCTTGGGTGAGTGGTCAGACGCTGTTCGTGAACGGCGGAGGAGTACAGACTCTTGATTAATTTTACGTACGTTTGTCGTCTTCTCAAGATCATAGCGATGTTACTTGCTGCTGGCATGCTGGGTGCGTGTGTCATGGGCACTAACACAAACCGTGCCGGGAGCATGGAGGTGGTTGTTGCTACCACGCCCGGTTCTTTGTTATCGGTACAAACCCAGCCCCTGGAGGCGGCACTCGCGTATGCCGGGCAGCGTTATCTGATTACCTACCGCAGCCGTGGCGTTGCTGGCGAGCCGATTGTGGCGTCTGGCTACGTGTTGCTACCGAAGGGCGAGCCACCTAACAGCGGTTGGCCAGTGTTGGCATGGGCCCACGGCACGACCGGGGTCGCCGATATCTGTGCACCATCGGCCATCTATCCAGGTGGCCCGGAGGATAGCTATCATCAAATTGTTCTCCCAGTGCTGGACTGGTGGCTGGCCCAGGGCTACGCGGTGATCGCCCCAGATTACCAGGGGTTGGGAACACCCGGCGGTCATCCTTACATGAACGCGGCTAGCCAATTACACACCGTAGTTGATGCGGTGCGTGCGTTGCATTGGCTACGCCCAAGCGCTATCAGTCCGGATTGGGTAGTTATGGGGCACAGCCAAGGTGGCGCAGCCGCACTGGAGGTGGCCGCCCATGGTCAGATTGACATGCCCGAAATGCATCTGCGTGGTGCTATCGCCCTAGCACCTGGCGGTTATCAGTATGCCGACATTGCAGAATACGTATTGGCGCACCCTCGTCTGGATCCTGGTATAACGGCCTTCTTGCCGATCGTTTTGCTGGGCGCTGAGGCAGCGGCTCCATCGCTTGATGTGGGCAAGCTTGTCAGTGCAGATATGCAGCCGTTGCTGAATTTTGCACGCAGTCGCTGTTTATCGGAGCTGCGCCAGGAAATCACCAAAAGTCCGAGCAGCGTGTTTAGGAAAAACGCAGATGTTAAGCCCTTACTGGGCTATCTCGCACACCAGTCTATTGAAAACATGTCACCGACGGTGCCCGTGATGCTCATCCAAGGCACGGCAGATAAGCTGATTAACTCACACGGCACTCGAGCCTATTATCAAAAGCTCTGCAAAGCGGGCAAGACAGCTTTTT
The DNA here is from genome assembly GCF_900116685.1 of Nitrosomonas eutropha. Classification (GTDB taxonomy): domain Bacteria; phylum Pseudomonadota; class Gammaproteobacteria; order Burkholderiales; family Nitrosomonadaceae; genus Nitrosomonas; species Nitrosomonas eutropha_A. The sequence continues at coordinate 464,561 of NZ_FPBL01000001.1, read as the reverse complement.
ACCACGCGATATCCAATGGTAGCCACCGCGATGCCTTGAGCCAGAGTCAGTCTGTAGCGCAGCAATTTCTTGCGTATCTCGACGGGGAAGAGATGCCAGTCTGTTCAGTGGATGGCGGGATCTGAACGGACCGAACACCCCTGTCGGAGTGCCGCTGGATTCAAGCGTTGAAAGCACACAGGAGGTTTGATACTCAATTTAAATTGGATGTTGTTCACCTGGTCAGGGGTCAAGAGGCGGAGAACCGCCAGTTGCGCTCGGATGACGACCGACAACAAATACAACTACCCAGTGGCACCAAACCCACTTAACCAGCAGTTCTGTAGATTACGAATTACACACTGCAGTAAAACAACCTATCACAGTGTCTGAAATTACTTGACCACTACACACAGCCTCAATGGCCAAAGACGGATTCGGTCTCTATTCCTTCTCATCCTCGACTAAAATACGCCTATTCCAGACGAAGGTTCAAGCATAGGAAGATAGGGCTTTGTATACAAAGACAAATTATTAATCGTCATCTTTGCAAACATTGAAAGCATGGGGCAATCCAGTAGTATCAACGCCGATCATTACCAGAAGGTATAACCAACCATGTGGAGTGCGACAATTGCAGTATTCAGTTTTTGCTGACTATTGCCGTAACGACACGTTTCTTAATTGCCTCGAAAAGTTCGGGTATTGCGATGGTATTCGAAAAGTTGAACACGAAATCCGGGATGAACCCGCCTGGATTGGTAAGCAATGTATAAGTGAGGTGCGTGTGTTTGCCGCCATCCAGGGGTGCTGCCAGCCATGAACCCTCATTAAGCCTGATACGTACCACGCCTTCGATCTCAGGCCTCGCCTCGGGCAAGGTGGACCACTCAACCTTGAAAGTACTGTTGTTTGCTGTCGATCCGTACGTTAGCCTGACTTTGAGCGGATAGTCACGCTCATCAATAAACGGTGGCGCGATACGTGCATAAGTAACCATCTCGTTATTGCTGGCGCGGCTGAGCACTTGCGATTCTTTCACATAGGGTATGAACTCGGGGTAATGCTCGAAGTCAATGAGAACATTGAAAACAGCTTCGGGTGGAGCCTCCATCTCGGAAATCGCGATTACTCGGTATCCCTCTACTTCGTTCTTCGTAAAAACGACAAGGCCGTGCTTGTGATAAACCTCCGTCCAATCTGACCCCAGGCTGCTCACCTTATCTGCCTCCTCTACTGAAGCTGCCAACACCAATCCGGCCGTTCCGGTTGCGACCACAGTAATAGCGGCAAAGATAATGGTGGAAGCGGCAACAGAATGCATAGAATTCCAGTTAAAAATGAGATCACGATTTCACCTTCGACAAAAATTCTATCTCTATTACATATCCTGGTCACGTCCTAAGTATTTTGGTCAAGTTAAACTTGGGTTAACGTGCTCGAAAAACATGACAAGTTGTTCAAGCGAATGGGGTGCTACGTGCCGCCACTTGGGGGAATCCAGGATTATTCGTGACGCAGGGCTTCCACAGGTTTGAGTGCAGCAGCTTTTCGGGCGGGGTAGAGACCGAAGAAAATACCGGTGATGGAGGCAAATGAGAAGGCCAGAGCAATTGTCCCGGATGTAATGACAATGTCAATCCCGGCAATCTGGCTGGCGAGCCACGCGCCGCCAATTCCCAGGGCGATACCGGTCAGTCCACCCAGAGTACAGATCATCAGTGATTCCAGCAGAAATTGGGTAAGGATCATGCGCTGATTGGCCCCGATTGCCATGCGTATTCCGATTTCACGAGTGCGTTCTGTAACAGAGACCAGCATGATATTCATGATGCCGATCCCGCCTACCAGTAGCGAGACGGATGCAATTGCACCCAGCATCCAGCCCATGATCTTAGCGGTGTTGCTGGCCACAGAAGCCAGTGCGGTCAGGTTACGAACAGTAAAATCATTTTCCATATGGTTGCTGATGCGGTGGCGCTGCCGGAGCAGATGTGTGATCTCTGCTTCGGCAGCTTCCATGTCGTTCTCCGATTTGGCACGAACCATCATAAAATTGATGGAACCGGGAAACTGGTTACCAATAATCTGTCGCTGCGCAGTGGTGAGCGGAATAAGCACATTATCGTCCTGATCGCGCCCCGACAAACTTTGGCCTTTAGCAGCCAGTACACCAACAACCGTGAATGGCCGATTGGTAATCCGGATGATTTTTCCCACCGGATCTTCATCACCAAACAGGCTGGTTGCGGTGATATGTCCCAGAACAGCCATACGTGCGCCGGAGCGTAAATCTCCTTCTGAAAAGATGGTACCGCTGGCAATTTCCCAGTTGTTTACGGAGAAATAATCTGGCGTAACACCTGTCAAGATGGTGCTCCAGTTGTTTGCACTGTAGTTGAGTTGTGCTGCGCCCGAAATGACCGGGGCGGTTGCATCGATCATGGGTAATTCTGCAATGGCTTGCGCATCCTGTACTGTCAGCGTTTTAACACTACCAATGCCCCAGCGTACGCCACCGGAAGAAGTCGCACCCGGCATGATGATCAGCAAATGGCTACCCATTGAGGCGATGGCGCTGTTGATGCTGGTTTGTGCACCTTGTCCTACGGCAAGCATAAGCACTACTGCTGCCACGCCGATGATCATGCCAAGCATGGTGAGGGCGGTGCGCAGGCGGTTGGTCTGCAGTGCCCGCATGGCTTCACCGATGATGGTCAGTAAATTCATGATGAGGAAGTGGGGGAGGTGGCGAGTTTTTCCATTGGACGATCCTCAATGATGCGTCCGTCCTTGAGCCGGATCAGACGTTGTGTCCAGGCAGCGATATCCTCTTCATGGGTAACAATAATGATGGTCATGCCTTCTTCACGATTGAGACGATCAAATAGTTGCATGATTTCGTAGCTGGTTTGTGTATCCAGATTGCCGGTAGGTTCGTCAGCGAGGATAAGTTGTGGCTGGTTAACTAGTGCACGGCTAATGGCAACACGCTGTTGTTGCCCCCCGGAAAGCTGGTTGGGCTGGTGTGTGACAAAATTGCCAAGCCCGGTTTGCTGCAGCAATGACATTGCTCGCTCGCGACTTTCAGCACGGCTGCGTCCGGCGTACAGTAACGGGATGGCCACGTTATCCAGTGCGGTCATGCGCCTGAGCAGATTGAATCCCTGAAAAACAAAGCCGATCAGTTGGTTGCGGACGCTGGCCAGCTGGTTACCAGAAAGTGCTGATACATCACGTCCCGCCAGTCGGTAATGGCCGCTAGTGGGGGTATCCAGGCAACCGAGTATGTTCATCAAGGTGGATTTTCCGGAGCCGGAATGCCCCATGATCGCCACAAACTCCCCTTGCCGTATTGTCAGGTTGATATCAAACAGCACTTGCAGGCTAAGGGCAGAATCGGCGGGATTGCCCAGATAGTAAGTCTTGGAGAGCTCTTCCACCTCTATCAAAGGGCCACCCGCACGGCCACGGGAATTATCTGCAAACATCATTGTTGATTCATCAGAATATTCTGAACTTGAAGTTGCTGCCGCCCGATTTATCCTGTTTGCTGCTATCAATTTCCTCGGTGATCAGTTCGTCATTTACGTTGAGCTCATCTGAAAGAATTTCAGTGAAGCTGCCATCTGTAATGCCTGTTGTCACTTTGACCGGTACTGGCCGGTTGTTTTCCAGCCGGTAGAGCAACCGCTGGCCAGGCTGTGTTTCAGTGGGCTTGGCAAGTTCCTTCTGACTGGGCTTATAACGCAAGGCAGCATTGGATACACGCAGCACGCCGGATTTCTCATTGACAATAAAACGTACATTGGCGGTCATGCCGGGCAGCAGGCTGCCATCTTCATTGATGACTGTCGCAATAACGCTGTAAGTCACTACATTTTCCTGGATGGTGGGATTGAGCCGTATCTGTTTAACCACAGCAGAAAATTCACGGTCCTGGAAGGCATCCACCGTGAATACCATGGTCTGACCATCATGAATCTGGCCAATGTCCGCTTCCACTACGCTGATTTCAATTTGCATCTGTTTCAGGTCACGCGCAATCTGGAACAGGATAGGTGTCTGGAAGTTAGCAGCAACGGTTTGCCCAATGTTGACGTTACGGGCAATGACAACACCGGAAACAGGTGAACGGATGATGCTGTAATCCAGATTGGTACGGTCACGGGCAATCTGCGCCTGACTGACGACAACCTGTGCCCGCGCTGAATCGAGCAGTTCTTTTGTTTCATCCATCGCTTCTCTGGAGATAAAACCTCTTTCAACCAGATCACGGCTGCGCCTGGCTTTATTAGTGGCTACGGATAATGCAGTCTGTGCACTTTTCAGGTTAGCCTCGGATTGTTGCAGTTGTGCATCAAGCAATGCGGGATCCAGTTTTGCCAGGATTTGGCCGGTTTTCACCAGATCATTGAAATCTACAAACAGCTGGATCACTCTGCCGGAAATCTGTGTGCCGACATCAACCAGTTCCAGTGGGGTGAGTGTGCCATTGGCGGAAATCGTGCGTGCAATATCTCCGTGATCAACAGTATGTGTTTTGTAGTGCACTTTGCCGGATTCATCCCGGAGTGAGAAGTATCCATAGAGTGCGGCAGCTAACAGGATGATCAGGGAAAAGATGATTTTTCCGCGTGAGTTAAACATAGGGGGCAATATCTTTATCGTATGAGAAGTATCAGGTGGCTGAGTTTTAGCAGAAGATGAAAACCATTGAAAGGTATTTATTTGTTTTTCTCTTCAGCAGCCACGAATTCCTTGATTTGGCGCAGACGGGCCTCTACGCTGGAGAGCTGGTAAAAATTATCATGCTTATGGCGTAGCGCAACCTGGAGTTGTTCAATTGCTGCCCGGAGATTTCCCTCGCGGATCAGTGCTTCAGCTTCAGCCTGGTGTTGCAGCAGGGCGTTTCCCAGTGCAGCATGACATTGTGCCGTCAGCCGGTAAAGCCGGATATCATCATGAATAAAGCGAGATTGTCCATCGATGAAATTCAGCGCGGTCTGTGCATCTTTGTGTTCCAGTAGTGCATCAGCATAATCATAAACAAGCGCACGATAATGCGGAAAAGATTGTAACGCAGCCTGGTACAGTCTGAATGCATCGTCGATTTGCCCGTCAGCAAGCTTAACGCGTGCAGCAAGTGTTTCAATCATGGCAGCCGATTGCAGATAATCGCCCTCCACCTGAATGGATTTTCCAAGGCGGTGATTTCTTAGGGGCTGCGCAGAAGAATCGGATTGGATAGTCCGGTAAAGTGTATTTAACTCCTCGTCTGCCTGTTTGAACTGCTTGGCGCGCAATAGCGCTTGAATCAGGCCGTAGCGCTCAGCAATTTCATTAATATAGCGTTTATCCTGCAGACGTGCCTTGAATTCACTGACAATTGAAGCCGGGTTACCCCGAGAGGCGCGGATTTTGGCGCGCACCAGATGAAATTCCAGGCTGTCCGGAACTTGCCGGTAGCCCAGCTCCCGGGTGCGATTCTGAATGTCAGCGATACGCTCATGGGTAACCGGGTGAGTCATAAGGTACGAAGGAATTCCATTTTCATAGTAGCGACTGGCGTGTTGCATGCGCTCAAAGAAGGATGACATGCCGTGTGGATCGAATCCTGCCTTGACAAGCATGCCGAACCCGACACGGTCTGCCTCCTTTTCGTGTTTGCGAGTGAAGTTCAGTTGGGATTGAATCGCGCTGGCTTGGGCGGTGGCCAGCACCGCCTGGCCTGCCTGGGGATTGGAGCGTGAAGCAAGAATCGCAATGGCCAGCGCTGCGATCGAACCAATGATGCCCAGATATGAGCTTCCGGAGAGCATTCTGGCCAGGTGTTTTTGGGTGACGTGTGCAATTTCATGTGCCATGACGCCTGCCAGCTCGGATTCATTTTGTGCAGCGGTGATTAGGCCGCTATGAAATCCTACGAATCCACCGGGAAGTGCAAAAGCATTGATTGAGGAATCATCAATGGCAAAAAATTCAAATGGATTATCTGAATTTGTCTGGCCGGCAGCAGCAATCAGCCGATAGCCCAATCTGGCAAGATAGTCAGTGATTTCAGGATCATCCAGATAACTGGCATCAGCGCGGATTTCACGCATGATCTGCATCCCGATTTGCCGCTCCTGATGAGATGTTACCGTAGCTTGCGAGACATCCCCCAGATCAGGCAGCTCCTGTCCAAAAATATGGGCTGGAAATAGCAAGGGCACGATGATGATAAGGTAGTGAAATTTCATGCTGTGTTTGACGAACGCTGACAGACCGAGTTCCTGCTCCTGTATTACAGCAGGCCGTGATTCCAGCCACCAGTACGATAACACCTGTTGTAGACGAAATCGCGCAACAACTGTTGAATTGAGGAACAGCAGCATATTACTGGGGATGATCATTGCCAGAAACCAGACGTGATCGGGAAGCGCCAGGATCGGCCAAAATCACGTCGGGTAATGCGGATGCCGGGAGCTGCCTGTCTGCGTTTGTACTCGCAGGAGTGGATCATGCGCAGCACTTGCCGGACGGTTTCCTCCGGATAATTCATAGCAATAATTTCTGTGGATGACAGGTTGTTTTCCACATGGGCTGTAATGATGGCATCCAGTACGGCATACGGCGGGAGGTTGTCCTGATCGGTTTGATCGGGGCGCAGTTCAGCCGAGGGCGGGCGCTGCAGGATGCGCTCCGGGATAATGGGTGAAATTCCGTTGCGGTAGTGGCAAAGCTGGTAAACCAGTGTTTTACTGACATCCTTGAGGATCGAAAACCCACCAGCCATATCACCGTATAGTGTACTGTAGCCCACCGCAGTTTCAGATTTGTTACTCGTTGTCAGTACCAGTTTTCCGGATTGATTGGCTAATGCCATCAGCAAGGTTCCACGGATACGGGCCTGCAGATTTTCCAGGGTGGTTTGGGGGCCGGTAGTCGGCCAGGTTTGCAATTCAGTGTGTAATGTTTGTCTGAATTGCTCAAACAGCCCGGTAATAGATATCTTGGTGTAATGCACGTTCAGGTTGCCTGCCATGATTTGTGCATCTTGCAGGCTGATGTCGGCTGTATAAGGGGAGGGCATCATCACGCTGTTGACTCGATCTGCTCCAAGTGCATCCACCGCAATCGCCAGTACCAGCGCTGAATCAATACCACCTGACAGGCCAATCACTACCCCGGAGATTCTGTTTTTTTTAATAAAATCGTACAAGCCTAGACATAGTGCCGAGTATACGCCTTCGATCCGATCCGGCAGCGGAGAACATTGTCCGGGCATCAGTTGATGATTATGAAGTTCAATCAGGCCGAGTGTTTCCTGGAAAGCTGCCAACTGGCAAACGAGTTGGCCACTGTGATCCATCGCGAATGAAGCACCATCGAAAACCAGTTCGTCCTGCCCGCCGACCGGATTGATGTAAACAGTTGGCAGGCCGGTCTGAGTAATACCTTCACGCAGCGCCCGATAGCGTTCGGTCTGGCCATCAATAGTATAAGGTGATGCATCCAGCGTCAGTAAAACCTGCGCGCCAGCAGAACGCAAAGCCTGCAAGTGTGCCGGATGCTGGTAATCAGAAAAAGTGGTCAATCCGAAAAGTGTACCGCTACACTCAAACGTACAAGGCCGGTTGCCAGGAGTGAAATAACGGCGTTCATCCAGCAGCAGATTGGTGAACAAATGATTTTTACCATAAGTGATAAGCAGGCGGCCATCCCGAATAACAGAAACAGCATTGAGCAGATTACCGTCCATGCGGTGTGGATGCCCGATTACCAATGTTACGTCATGTATCTGCGTGGCCAGATCCATCAAAGTCTGATGGCAGGCTTGTACAAACGCTGGGCGCAGCAACCAGTCTTCCGGTAGGTGGCCACATAGCGCCATTTCAGGGGTGATGATCAGCTCGGCGCCGGCTTCCCGGGCCTGCTGGCAGGCGTGCAGTATTTTGAGTGAGTTACCGTTCAGATCACCTGCCGTGCAGTTGATCTGAGCAAGTGCGATTTTCACTGTGGGAGGATATGCGGGCCGGCAGTTAAGATCCGGTCAGAAAGGCAGATTTGCATCCGGTCTGGCTTGCAGAATGATTCGGCGAAAATCTTGCTGAATACGTTTCAGCGCATCCTGGTTATCTGCTTCAAAACGCAGCACCGCGACCGGGGTGGTATTGGACGCCCGGATCAGGCCAAATCCATCTTTGTATTCTACCCGCAGGCCGTCAATCGTAATCACCTGATCAGCCTCGGGAAAATCGGCCTCTTGCTGGAGCTGCGCAATTAAAGCGTGGTTTTCTCCTTCCTTGAGCCTGATTTGCAACTCCGGGGTGTTGATTGTGTCAGGCAGGGCGTGCAACACTGCATCCGGGTCGGCTTGTTTGCTCAACAGTTCCAGCAGACGCGCCCCTGCGTACAGACCATCGTCGAATCCGTACCAGCGTTCCTTGAAGAAGATATGACCACTCATCTCGCCTGCCAGCAGTGCACCGGTTTCCTTTAACTTGGCTTTGATGAAGGAGTGCCCCGTTTTCCACATAACAGGTTTGCCACCGTGTTGCGTGATCCATGGTGCCAATGTGCGAGTGCATTTAACATCGTAAATGATTTGGCTGCCAGGGTTTCTGGATAGCACATCGGCTGCAAACAGCATGAGCTGACGATCCGGGAAAATGATGCTTCCATCCTTGGTGACAACGCCCAGTCGGTCACCATCGCCATCAAAGGCAAAACCGATTTCAGCATCGGTAGTAGCAAGTGTGCGGATGACATCCTGCAAATTCTCCGGTACTGAAGGATCAGGATGATGATTCGGGAAAGTACCATCCACTTCACAAAACAGCTCGATCACTTCACAGCCCAGGCGACGATACAGTTCCGGCGCCAGAATACCAGTTACGCCATTGCCGCTGTCCACCACAATTTTGATTGGCCGCGCCAGCTTGACATCCTCCACGATGCGTTGCAAATAAGCGGGAACGATGTCGTGCTGGCGATAGCCACCTTGTCCATGCGTCAGGTTATTTTGCTCAATACGCAACCGTAATGATTGAATGGTCTCGGCTGCCAGCGTTTCACCTCCCAGCACGATCTTGAGACCGTTATATTCTGGCGGGTTGTGGCTACCGGTCACCATTACCCCCGAATAATTACAGAGTTCGTGCGCAGCGTAATACAGCACCGGGGTGGCGACCATACCAACATCAATGACATCAATTCCACTTTTACGGATACCGTTCGTCAGGGCTTGCACCAGTTTGGGGCCGGATAGACGGCCATCGCGACCCACTGCAACGGCTGTCAGCTGACGTGTGCGTGCCTCGGAGCCAATGGCATGGCCGATCTGTTCCACTACTTCCGGAGTCAGTGCGGTTTCTACGATGCCGCGTATGTCGTAAGCCTTGAAGATTTCGCGTGGAAGTGTGCTCATGCAGTGATGATTCCTTGATTCCGGTAAATGATGAATGATTGGAAAGCCGGTCTTTTGCCGTGTTATGCGTGATGATGATCCGGATCCGGCGTGCCGATCAGGGTGTAGCGTGTACCGCAGTAAGGACACATGGCTTTACCAGTTGCTTCTATTTCGAGAAAAACACGTGGATGCCAGCTTTTTGTATCCATAGCCGGGTTGGGGCAGTACAGTGGTAAATCATCCGGATGGATTTCAATTGCTTGTGGGTAGGTGACTGTAGCAGGAGTGCTCATAGGGAATTCCGTCTGGTTTAACAATTAAACGTAATGCAGCCAATCGGCATGTTTATCTGATTTGCCGTTGACACAATCAAAAAATGAGGTTTGCAACTGCTCGGTAATCGGGCCGCGTTTGCCATTACCGATCATGCGGCAATCCAGTTCACGAATCGGTGTAATTTCTGCCGCCGTGCCGGTAAAGAATGCTTCATCTGCACAATAGACTTCATCGCGCGTAATCCGCTTCTGAACCACTTCCATGCCGGCTTCCTCTGCCAACTGAATGACCGTCGCGCGCGTGATACCTTCCAGGCAGGATGTCAGATCAGGCGTATAAATCCTACCTTTCTTGATGATAAAAATATTTTCACCAGACCCTTCTGCGACATAACCATCTACATCCAGCAACAGGGCTTCCTGATAGCCATCCTGCGCCACTTCCTGATGCGCCAGAATTGAATTGGTATAGGTAGATACTGATTTGGCACGACACATATTGATATTGACGTGATGCCGGGTGAACGAGGATGTCTTCACGCGGATACCGTTTTCCAGTGCATCGTCACCCAGATAGGTTCCCCATGACCAGGCAGCGATTGCAATATGGACAGACAGGTTTTTGGCAGACAACCCCATAGCTTCCGAACCATAAAAGACGATCGGGCGAATATAGCCGGAAACCAGCCCGTTTTGTCGAACAACATCCAGTTGCGCCTGTGTCAGCGTGGCTTGATCAAAAGGGATTTTCATTCTGAAAACATGTGCCGAATTAAACAGGCGTTCTGTATGCTCGGGCAAGCGGAAAATAGCTGTTCCCCGGGGTGTCTGGTAGGCGCGCAATCCTTCGAATACTCCCATTCCATAATGCAGGGTATGGGTGAGCACATGTGTCGTGGCGTTGCGCCACGGAACCAGTTTTCCGTCATACCAGATAACCCCGTCACGGTCCGCCATCGACATGCTGAAACTCTCCTGTATTAGATCTGTAAATTGGACGACGGAAAGTACCGACGTCGGGTCATTGTTTTTTTTGAATCTGCCGGAATTTTGACCGGTTAAGCTTTCCCTGAAACCTTTATTTGTATTCTAGCGTATTTTTGCTGACGGGAACGCCAGCACAGTTTGATGGATTCGAAATCATGGTAAAAAATGTGGTAATTTCAGGAAGTATTTTCACCTTCAATTATTTCTGAGTAATTATCACTATCCATGCAATCACCTCGTTTCGATGCACTGATTATCGGTAGCGGCCTGGCCGGGTTGACACTTGCTCTGAATCTGGCAGAAACCCAAAAGGTCGCACTGATTACCAAGCGAACGCTGTACAACAGCTCCAGTGCCTGGGCGCAAGGGGGAATTGCAGCTGTACTGTCGATGGAAGACTCGCTGGAAGCACATATCAACGATACGCTGATTGCCGGCGCGGGGCTGTGTAACGAAGCCATGACCCGTCATATTGTAGAAAACGGCCCGCGAGCGGTCAGGTGGCTGATCGAACGAGGGGTTAATTTTACGCGCGATGATCACAATGAAACCGGTTATCACCTGACACGTGAAGGCGGTCATAGTGTCCGCCGTATCATCCATTCTGATGATGCGACCGGCAAGGTAGTACAGCTCACACTCACCAGGCAGGCAGCTCAGCACCCGAACATTACCGTGCTGGAACACCATATTGCAGTGGATCTGATCACCAGCGAAAAACTGCCTCATGCCCGAGGTAGTAACCGCTGTTATGGCGCTTACGTGCTTGATATTCATGCCGGGAAAGTACGCACGATAGCGGCACAGAATACAATTCTGGCCACTGGCGGGGCAGGCAAGGTCTATCTGTACACTACCAATCCGGATGTGGCAACCGGGGATGGCATTGCCATGGGGTGGCGTGCAGGTTGCCGGGTTGCCAACATGGAGTTTGTCCAGTTTCATCCCACCTGTCTGTATCACCCGCATGCAAAATCCTTTTTGATCACTGAAGCAGTGAGAGGTGAGGGCGGAGTGCTGAAATTACCTGATGGCGAGCGTTTCATGCTCAAGCATGATGAACGGGCTGAACTTGCTCCGCGTGATATCGTGGCGCGCGCAATCGATTTTGAAATGAAAAAACGCGGACTGGATTGCGTGTTTCTGGATATATCGCACCAGCCCGCCGATTTTCTGGTGCAGCATTTTCCGACAATCTATAAGCGTTGCCTGGAGCTGGGCATCGACATTACACGTGAACCCATTCCGGTGGTTCCCGCAGCGCACTATACCTGTGGCGGTATCGTGATCGATCAGCGTGGAAGAACGGATCTCGACAATCTGTACGCGATTGGTGAAACTGCGCATACTGGACTGCATGGTGCCAACCGGCTGGCCAGTAACTCCTTGCTGGAATGCCTGGTAACCGGTCTTTCAGCGGTTGAAGATATCCTTGCCCGATCGCCCGCGCCGGATTTGCCATTGCCTGACTGGGATGAAAGCCGTGTAACGGATGCGGATGAAGAAGTCGTCATCTCCCATAACTGGGATGAATTGCGCCGTTTCATGTGGAATTATGTCGGTATCGTGCGCACCAACAAGCGATTGCAGCGGGCGCAACACCGCATCAGACTGCTGAGCGGGGAAATTGATGAATACTATTCCAATTTCCGGGTAACCAGCGATTTGCTTGAACTGCGTAATCTCGTGTGTACTTCAGACCTAATCGTTCGCAGCGCCATGCTGCGGCATGAAAGTCGCGGATTGCACTACAGCCAGGACTATTCGGAAGCCTTGCCACGAGCCACTGATACGATCTTGTCACGATAGCGACGAAAATGAGAAGTGACTCGAAGCTTGGTATCGGACCATGAGGGCGGAGATGTTCGCCGACTTCAACGATTTGCGCGGAACGTTCGCCAGCGCCGACTATGTGGATGGGCTTACGGTGTTCAACATCGGCGGCAACAAGTACCGGTTGATCGCCTCGATCCACTACAACCGGCACAAGGTCTACATCCGCGCCGTGCTCACCCACGAAGAGTACGATCGGGATGAATGGAAGCAGACAAGGAGAAACTGATGGCCCATACCCACAAAGTGGCGCCCGAACCGCAAGCAATTCTTCGGGTTTGGCCGCTGTTCAAGGAAGCGGTCGGCGTGACCTCGGTTCGCACTGAGGAGGATTATGCCCAAGCACGGATAACTATCGAAGCCCTCCTGGATGAGATTGGAGACGATGAGAATCTGATGTTCTCGACTACCTTGCCGATCAAGTGGCGGCCTATGAGGATGAGCATTACCCGATTCCCAAGGTTGAGCCAAAGGAAGTGTTACGCTTCCTGATAGAGCAGCAGCACGGGCTGAAGCAGGAAGACCTTGCGGACTGTGCTCCACAGGGCCGCATTTCCGACATCCTAAGAGCCTGTTTATGATCTTCTGAGTATCAGTGCCATGAAGGCCAGATGAATAAACTGCAAGCTGGTGTTAAGTTTGCGCTCGCAGTTTTTCCACAGCCGTCGGTTCTTCTCCAGCCAGGCAAAGCTGCGCTCGACGATCCAGCGCTTGGGGATAACCTTGAACGTGTGCAATTCACTACGCTTGGCAATCTGCACTGTCACGTGCTCGTCCAGGATGTCCTTGACGTCCTGGGCAAAAGGCTGACCGATGTAGCCGCTATCACACAGCAGACTTTGGACTTGCTTCAAGTTCGGTTTGCAGCGCTTGAGAGCCTGCAAAGCTCCTTTGCGATCGGTCACTTCCGCAGTGGTTACCGCAATAGTATGTAGCAAACCCTGGGTATCTACCGCGATATGACGCTTGATGCCTGATACCTTCTTGCCTGCGTCATAGCCCTTCTGGCCCGCCGTGTCCATGTTCTTCACGCTCTGCGCGTCCACGATCAGGAACGTGCTACAAGCGTTGCGCCCCAACTTCTCTCGGGCCGCTCCAACAGGCTGACGCCATTCTGGTCGGGCTCGCTCCATTTGCGCCAATAGGCATATACGCTCTGCCACTTGGGAAACTTGTCGGGCAGGTATCTCCATTGACAGCCAGTGCGCAGCAGATACAACACCGCGCAAAACACCTCGTACAGATCCACTGTCGCAGGCTTGGTGCGGCAGCGTACACTGCGCAGTAATGGCTCTATCTCGGCAAACTTCTCTCGGCTGATGTCGCTGGCGTATTTTGGTCTCTTCACCTATTTATTATCAGGGGTGAGAAACAGATTGTAAACAGGTTCTTACATCGCTAGCTTTCCTGCGGAGTAAACGAGTCTTCGTCTACCCCGCTTACCCACTACACCGATACAAAGCTCGCCGCAAAACCCGCAAACGCAGCGCCTACAACAACGAGTGGGATAATCAGCTTGGATTTGAAATAAAAAAGTGCGGCGAGTGCTACAGTAAAGATAATCACGGTTATGATGTTCACAACACTCACCACCACCAGGGCGATGCTTGTCCCTGCGATCAGACCGACGACACCTGACGTGATGCCTTCGAGGAACTCACGTACACGCGGTTCGCTGACCAATTTCTCCAGAGGATCGTGCGCAAGGAGCGTGAAGGCAAAGGCAGGCAGGAAGATGCCTGCTGTCAGTATGATTGCTCCCATAGCTCCGTCGCCAAGGTAACCGACAAACGTCGCAAAGATAATCAGTGGTGCGGGCAGCAAACCGGATAGCGCCAGGCCATCGAGGAATTCGGTATTCGTCATCCAGGCACCGTCGGTAACAGCATCCTCCTGTAGGAACGGTATAACGGTGTAGGCACCGCCAAATGTGAGCATCCCTGCCTTTAGTCCTGAGATGAACAGCTCCCATAGCGACCGCTGGGCCTCGCTTTGGCCCTGTTGAACCGCCACATTACCCATACCGACGAGATGGAAGTCGTTAGAAACAAGCACGCCGATTACTCCAAGGGCGCACAGGATCATCAAGGAGATGGCAAGCGACGTTTTATCTCGCTTCGCCAATACGTAAATTACGCCTCCTGCAATGAGTATGATTGTGAAGTGAACGCCTGTGAGCTGAGCAGCCGTCGCAATGATCGCGATAAGCCATAACCATCGATCGATCAATACATGACTGCCGATACGATGGACTGCGCGTACGATGAGTGCTGCAACAGACGCTTGCACGACTGCGAAAATGGTTGCAAAAGTGCCTGTCGTCTGTAGTCCATAACGAATATACAGACACGACAGAGTCATCATGAGTATAAAGCCAGGCAGCATGAAGCCCAATCCTGCCAGAATACCACCGATGCGCCCACGCGCCAGCATGCCGAAATATACGCACAACTCATGTGCCTCAGGGCCTGGCAGCACCTGATACATTGCTAATACCCGGTTGAAGTGCTGCCGACTCACCCATTTCTCTTCCTCGACCAGTTCGTGCTGGATCATCGCGATCTGCGCAACGGGCCCACCCCACGCCAGTGAACCGAACTTCAAAAAGCGCAAAAAGAGACGACCAAGCGACTCGTGTGGTACGCGTACCGCGCTCTCATTCAGCGAAATAGGGGATGTATCTGAATTCGGTACTTTGGTACCTTGGTTTGAAGCGTCCATGCGTTCTCCTCTATAGGGAATTTAACCTTAAGATTGGAGCAAGCCTTGGACGCGAGCGTCTTGAGTGGGGAGGCTGCTAAATCCCCAAATTTTAGGGTGCAATGTTAATTTTTATTGTTGGAAAAAACAAGAACAGACTAAAAAGAAAAATAGGAAGTGCAAATCGGGGCACAGACGTTGGTGCAAAAAACGTCCATTTATTGGACTCAATCTGTAATTTTCAGAAGATAATTGCATCAGTTGACTGGGTGTAACTGGCTGTTCTCTTGATCACCGCCACAGGGTAGACTACTGGCAGCGCTCAAAGTGTGGTCGACTATCAGAATTGCTGATGTTGCTGCTCAAGTGCTGGGTATTTCTCGGTGACAGATATACGTTCTGATCCGACTTGCTCGGCAAGGCTCAAAACCTATATTTTATAGGTTAGGTCTATAAAACACCGATTGACAGTCGGTTTATTGATGCCTAAACTTATCTTTTTAATTGTCAGGCTACTTGCGTAGTTGATTGCTTTATGTATGGTTCAAAGCGTTTTCATTTAGGCGAGCTGGAATTGGCAGTTCTCGAATATCTATGGAGCAACGGCGACTTCGATGCCAAAGGCGTTTATAACACTTTGGGGAAAATGCGTGGCATTTCACACAATACCATTCAATCTACACTTGAACGCTTATTCAAGAAGAAGCTATTGATGCGTCAAAAAATCAGTCATGCTTATATTTATCACGCTGCCGTAAGCCGTGATGAACTTATGGGCCGCATGATCAAGGATGTTGTTAAGGTCATCTCTAAAGAAGACACCGATAGTATGTTGGCTGCTTTCATCGATATTGCGGCTCATCATACTGATGATTCTCGGTTGGATAAACTAGAGCAGTTGATTAATGAATATCGCTTAAAGAATTAGGGAAACGCTAATTTATGTTGTCATTGCCAAGAAATATAGCGACATGGTGATCCAGAAAATTGATTATAAAAATCATCTGGATTGTTACCTGCTTTATTACATTTGAAGTTGCAATGACATTTATTGGTTTAGTTAGTACCTCCCTGGAATACGATACTAAAAGCTTACTGTGACCCTACATTTAATCCAGTCAGGCTTTTTAGCGCTACTCTTTTTTACGGGTTCAGCGGCATTACTATCTATACCTTTGTATTCATGGACGAAGGACAAACTGATTCAACTGCCTTGCTATATACGGTTTAATTTATTGACGTTGTGGCTGCTGAGCCCCGTTTTAATAGGGATGCTATTGGCTTTAGGCGGATTATTTCCTTCCTGGACAGATAGTCATGAAATAGCAACAAAACACTGTGCCAGCCATACTAATGGCATAGCACATTTTTGCTGGTTTGATCCAATTGTTCATCTACCTAATGTGTTATGGCAAGGTGGAAGCAGCCTGCTAGCGATGATCATGTTGTTTAATATATATAAAGGTATCCAGTTACTGACCAGGCATCAAAATTTTCAAGCAGCACTCCGGATGGTCAGCCGACTGGATCATAAAGCTGGTGTTTATCGCATTGCCAGTAAGTATTTATTTGTTTTCTCTTGTGGCCTGTTTACACCTCGTATTTTTATTTCCACACAGCTCATGGATCAGTTATCGGTTAAACAGTTGGATGTAGTACTGGCGCATGAGCAAGCACATTGCCGACGACGCGATGTGTTACATCGCTTATTAATGAATTTGGCAGCTCTGTTTCATTTTCCTGCTCTACGTCGACATTTACTGGCTGATTTGGCATTGTCACAGGAACAAATCTGCGATGAAACTGCTGTGCTGAAGGTCAGGGATCGTATTTTTGTGGCAGAAACCATCGTTAATCTGGCTCGCCAATTAAATACACGGATTCCGGAACAGGATATAGGTACCACTGCGTTCAATGGCAGTCATATTGATGTCAGGATTCAACAACTGCTGGAGCCACCCAAACCAGTAAGTCGTAGCAGTATATTTTATACAGTACTATTTTTTAGTATTTTGTTTAGTGGCATGCTGGCGGTAACTATGCCTTTGCATCACTTAATCTAACTCTCATGAGCAATCTATAGAATGGCTCAGTTCAAAAATCATCTACCAAAAATACCGATTAATAATCGGTATTTTGTGACAAACACTTTATTTATGGCTCTGCTAATGCTTTTTGTACCAGCATATGCACAAAAGGCTGCATTTTTAACTGAAGCACAGACGGTAGAAAAGGTTTTGCAACAGGCCAGTATCCAAGATTGGATCAAAGGTACTATCAACGAGGCGCAAAGTGATATTGAAGAATATTCGCACTGGGAAAACCCAACGATCTATTATTTGCTGGATAACCCTCGCTTGCGAGACCAAAATGCAACTGAACAATCTTACATGATCAAGCAGAGTATTGATTTAAGCGGGCGACGTAAATTAAGACAATCAGCAGCCGAATTTCGCCTGCTGTCTGCCACAGATGCAACACAATCCCGTCTTGCCTTATTCAAAGCTAAAACTCGCCTGTATTTCTTTGACGTGTTGTATAAGCAACTGCGGTTGCAGGCTATTAGTACCTGGTTACAACACCTCGTTGAACTAGAGAAAATTATCCGCAAACGGGCTTTTGCGGGCGACGTACCCGGTTATGATTTAAAACGTTTGCAGCGCGAACATGCTTCTGCTGTGACACACCAACAAGCTGAGCAAGCAGCGCTGCATCACAGCTGGGAGCTACTAAATGCTTTGTGGGGAGACTATGACACAGTGGATTTTGGGTCTGGCGTCTCAGGCGAGCTCTTGCCAGCAGCACCTGTGGCTTTAGATCAGCTCTTGGCAGCACTGGAACAGAATCCGGCTTTGCAAAGCCTCGCCAAACAAAAATCCGCTCTTAACTTAAATTCAGAAGCAGCTGAGCGCTGGAAAATTCCCAAATTCAATCTTGGTGTTGGTGCCAAAACGTTTAATGCCACCAACTATTCCGATACAGCGTTACTGGTCAGCATAGAAATACCATTACCACTCTGGAGTCAGAATAATGCCGAGCGAATACGCTATCGTGCGCAGGCGCAAAAGGTTGACGGCAAGTACCGCCTGGAGCATCAAAAAACATATGGTGAAATTCGCGGCTCATGGCAAGAATTGACAGGTCTGTTACAAGCGATACAGACCTTTGAGCAACGAGGTCAAACTGTCTCGGACGAACTTATCAATATCGCTAGCATTTCGTATCAAGCTGGTGAAATTGGAGTTTTTGAGCTACTGGATGCCTATCGTGAACGATGGGCCTATGATCTGGACAGATTAGATCTTATGCGTAAGGCCCGCACTGCAAGTATTGAACTGGATCGATTGACAGACACTGGGATCATTCCATGAATAATGTAATGAGAATCCTCACTCTACTTTTCCTGATACTTCTGACAGCCTGTAGCAGACAGAATACAAACATTGATAGCCAATTATCAAAGCCTACAGCATATGATTTTACTCACTACAGTGATAAAACTGAACTGTTTGTCGAATTCCGGGCATTAACAGTCGGGCAGGCATCCCTGTTTGCGGCGCATTTTTCCAGGCTCAGTGACTTTCATCCTGTTACAGAAGGCACGGCCACAGTTATTTTGAGCAGTAAAGATTATCCTGCAGAGCGATTCTCAATTAACTCACCTTCAGTACCCGGTATCTTCGTCATCAAGGTGGAGCCTCGCTATGCGGGTCAGCGACAACTTACTATTGAATTGGCATCGAAGGCATTTACGGTCCGCCACGAATTAGGTGAAGTGCCAGTTTACCCGGATCTCGCGGCAGCTCTTGCTGCAGCAGATGCTGAACAAGAAGAAGACAGCGGCGATATTCCCTTCCTCAAGGAACAACAATGGAAAATAGATTTTGCCACCGAAATTATTGATCAACATGAATTGCAACAATCAGTACAGGCACTAGGTTTCCTAAAAGCTTCTGCCGGAAATGAAGCCTATGTCAGTGCCCCAACCAGTGGGCACTTACTGACACAGGCTGACGTATTGCCGAAAGTGGGCATGCCAGTGAAACAGGGACAAATACTGGCTTCATTGGTGGCACGCCTCAGTGGTGCCACTGATATGGCACAACTGGAGTTTGAGGTTCAAAAAGCACAAGCGGAAGATCAACTGGCTCGCAGTGAATTGAATCGTCTACAACCGCTCTTTGAGATCGAGGCGGTTGCCAAGCGCAGGGTTGTCGAAGCACAAAGTAGAGCTGAAGTTACGAAAGCCCAGTTGAACGCCGCAAGGAAACGCCTGGAGCAAACGTGTAACCAAACTATTGGACGTGCTTCCGGAGTGCCTGTTTACGCACCGATCAGCGGTATTCTGGCACAAGTAACTGTTGCTTCTGGCAGCTATGTCGAGGAAGGTAAAGAACTGTTCCACATCATCAACCCCGATACCTTATGGTTGGAAGTGAGAATTGCCGAATCCGATGTTGCACAACTGAAAAAACCTGAGCGAGTTGGCTTTAAAGTGGACGGCTTCACTAGCGAATTCCAGATTCAGTTAGGCGAAAACGGCAAACTTATTTCTTACGGTCAAGTAATTGATTCAGTCACACGCACGGTGCCTATGGTTGTCGAGTTCCAAAATCCACAGAGGCAATTATCAGTCGGTTCATTAGTGCAGACACGCATCTATACAGGCGAGAAAATAGCATCAATTGCCGTACCTGAGACGGCACTCATTGATGATAACGGCCAGGATGTAGCTTTCGTACAGTCAGGAGGGGAGTCATTTCAACGCCGGGTGTTGCGGTTAGGACTTAGGGATCGTGATTTTGTGCAGGTACTCAGTGGCTTAAATGAAGGGGAACGTGTCGTAACAAAAGGTGCCTATCTGGTTTTTCTGGCTGCTTCATCGCCTGCGCAATCAGGTGCTCATGGCCATGCACACTAGCGGTTACTAATTATGATTGCACAAGCTATCGCCTGGTCATTAAAAAATCGTTTGTTTGTATTAGTCGGCTCTGCTCTCCTGTTGTTATGGGGTATTTATGAAGCTCAGCGTATGGCTGTAGATGTTTTGCCAGATCTAACGGCTCCTACTGTCACTGTCATCAGCGAAGTGCGCGGCATGGCACCTAGCGAAGTCGAACGGCTGATTACCTTTCCTATCGAAACTGCTTTGAACGGCGCGACCGGAGTACGTCGCGTGCGATCCAATTCTGGTATGGGTCTGGCAGTAATTATCGTCGAATTCGACTGGAATACTGATATTTACCAAGCTCGCCAGATAGTCGCGGAGAAACTGCAGCTGGCTCGTAGCAGTCTGCCACCTAACATCGCAAGTCCAGTGCTAGCACCGATCGCTTCCGTGATGGGAGAGATCTTGTTTATTGCCTTGCAATCAGATCAGCATGACAGCCTAACGCTAAAAACCACGGCGGACTGGATTGTCAGGCGGCGATTGCTGTCAGTACCAGGTGTTGCGGAAGTGATTCCGATAGGAGGGGACACCAAACAATATCAAGTCCAAGTCAGACCTGAGCGTCTAGCCGCGTATAAGCTTACTTTAGCTGAGGTAGTCAATGCTGTCCGGGACAGTAACCGCAATGCTTCTGCCGGCTTTTACACTGTTTCAGGCCTGGAGTATTTAATTCAGGGCATCGGTAGAATTCTCCATCTGGATGACATCAATGAAATTGTTGTCGCCGAGCGCAACGGTCAGCCCGTACTTATTCGGCATGTTGCCGACATTAAGATAGGTGCGGCACTTAAACGCGGTACCGGTTCGCATAATGGTAAATCAGCTGTCATCCTGGGCGTGCTCAAACAACCGAGTGTAAACACTTTAGAGCTCACCCAGCGTCTGGATGAAGTATTGACGAATATTCAAAGCTCTTTTCCAAAAGGCATGACACTTGATGCAAATATCTTCAGGCAAGCTGATTTTATCGAAGTTTCAATTCATAATTTATTTAATGCATTACGGGATGGTGCAGTTCTGGTAGTTCTGATTATTTTTATATTCCTGATGAGTGGACAGGCAACATTAATTACTTTGCTTGCCATTCCACTATCCATGATTGCTGCGATTCTGACAATGAAAGCCATGGGCGCGACCATTAATACGATGACCTTGGGTGGTCTGGCTATCGCGCTAGGTGCTTTAGTCGATGATGCCATCATTGTTGTCGAAAATACGGTCAGGCGTATGCGGGAAAACAGCCGTTTGCCAGAAGAAAAACGTCTCCCGGTGATTACTCTGGTGTTCAAAGCGAGTCATGAAATTCTGGGTTCAATCGTCTTTGCTACTCTGATTATTATCCTGGTTTTTTTGCCGCTATTTTTTCTTAGTGGAATAGAAGGCCGTTTATTACAGCCATTAGGCTTTGCTTATATCGTAGCCATCGCCGCTTCATTATTAGTTGCAGTAACCATCACTCCGGCACTTTGTAGCCTTCTATTACCTGCTTCCCATGCAATTCGTGAAGATAAGGAAGGCCGTTTAGTGACTTGGCTAAAGCAACAGTATCTATTCTTGCTGGAGCATACTCTTAAACGGTGGAAGTTAATCAGTATGCTTTCAGCAGCGGGTCTTACCGTAGCTTTGATTGCATTAGCATTTTCTGGACGGGCCTTTTTGCCAGAGTTCAATGAAGGCAGCTTGACCATTAGCGCAGTTACTCTTCCAGGAACTTCCTTGCAGCAGTCAGACCAGCTCGCGCAACGTGTGGAAGAAATCATTTTGCAGCATCCGGAAGTGATCTCAACAGCTCGGCGTACTGGGCGTGCGGAATTGGATCCACATGCGCAGCAGGTTTTTGCTTCAGAAATTGATGTTAGTTTAAAGATGCAAGATCGCGGTAAAAGTGAATTCTTGTCTGACTTAAGGACATCTTTGACTGCCGTGCCTGGCATGACAATCGTCATTGGTCAGCCTATTTCCCATCGTATCGACCACATGCTGTCCGGCACACGCGCTAATATTGCCATCAAGATTTTTGGTCAGGGTTTGACTGAACTGCGGAGATTAGCTAACCAGATCAAGGGTCTGACGGCCAAAGTGAGTGGAGCGGTAGATGTATCAATCGACAATCCCGCCGATGTACCATTTCTGGATATCAAATTCGACAGAAAAGCGATTGCCCGCTATGGTTTGACGATCGATACCGTATCGACAGCGATCGAAACGGCTTTTGCCGGTCAGGCTGTGTCAAGAATAATGGAAGATGTTGGTAGTTTTGACCTGGTTGTCCGTTATGGCGCTGGCACACCGGAAGATTTAGACATCATCCGTTCCACACTTATCATGACCGTTTCTGGTGCTCAATTACCTTTACATGCCTTGGCTGATATCCGCAAAACACGAAATCCGAACACCATCAACCGTGAAAATACGCAGCGCAAGATTGTGGTTATGGCTAATGTTGCCGAACGTGACCTGGCTGGCGTAGTCAAGGATATTCGTACCAGTATAGAACAAAATGTCAGCCTCCCTAGCGGCTATCATGTTGAGTATGGGGGACAGTTTGAAAGCGCTGAGCAAGCCACTCAAACATTATCCATTGTCGGTTTTATTGTTATTACAGGTATCTTTCTGCTGCTGTTTGTTGCCTTTCATTCGGTGGGCGATGCGTTATTGGTGATGTTGAATTTACCACTCGCGCTGATTGGGGGCGTGATAGGTATTTATATTTCGGGCGGTATATTATCTGTAGCTTCTATTATTGGCTTTATTACCCTGTTTGGTATCGCCACACGCAACGGCGTCATGATGGTCAGCCATATTCACCATCTCGTCCAGGAAGAAGGTATGCGTGATTTATACCAGGTTGTTAAACAGGGTGCTCTTGAGCGCTTGTCACCTATTCTGATGACTGCCTTGGCGACAGGTATTGCACTGATTCCTCTGGCATTGGCGGGTGGAGAACCTGGTAGTGAAATTCAGGCGCCAATGGCCATTGTCATTCTGTTTGGGCTAGTGACATCGACTACTCTTAACATGTTGGTAATCCCATCCTTGTACTTACGCTTCGGTTCTTTGCGGAAAGTATTAACCAATAACAGTTCCACAGAATGATCTACATTTTTATCAAAGTGGTCATTACCAGTCTGTTGATAGTTTCAATAGCTGAGCTCTCGAAACGCAGTTCATTGATTGGCGCTTTACTGGCTTCTCTGCCACTTACCTCCGTTTTGGCGATGTTCTGGCTTTATATTGATACCCAAGATGTAGGGAAAGTAGCAGATCTGGCAACTGGTATTTTTTGGATGGTTATTCCCTCTCTGGTCTTCTTTGTCAGCTTGCCATTGTTGCTTAAAGCAGGAATTAACTTCTATCTGAGCATGGGTTTTTCCCTATCAGCGACAGCTGGCTGTTATTTTATAATGATATTTATTCTGAAGTACTTTGATATTAAATTGTAGCCTAATTGTAACGGCTTACATTTATTCACACTGGTTTGTATTCCATTGCGGAGTACTCACATGCTTGTTGATGCGATTTATAATGGCGTCATCCCGCTGTCGTTGTTGTCAGACTCTTCTAGCATGAAATTGGCCCGTATAGTGGTAACTGGTAACGAAAATTTCAGCTTGTTCTACTATCTCCCGCGCATCGGCAGGCTCGACGGAATCACCTTTGTAGTCGGCTACCAGCCGGATTTCATGCGCTCGGTTCAGAAGGCGCCCCACCTCTTTCGATACCGGGCCGTTCTTGACCAAAAAATTGCTGAAAGCCCCGATCAGGCCGCTATGGGTGCGACCAATATTTGACTCTACCGGTGCACCCGATGCCAGTAACGCTGCGCGGGCAGCGTCGAACATAGCGTAGTAAGCACGGTTGGTTGCGCCATCCACGTCACCAAGATTGAGCAAGGCTCGCGCGGGCAAACAGGCCGTGTTAGCCTTTGCCATCAAGATGCCTGATGTCAGTTGTCGATTGCTCATAATCTAACTCCCTCCCGGATGATGTTGTGTAGCAAGGCGGGGTTCGCGTAATTCTCCGGCTGCTCCCACTCGTTAAGCCAGATTGGAAGCGGTGAGATGAGAATGCCAGTTTCGAGTAATACATCAAAAGCAACATCGGCCATATCCAGCTTGGCGACCAGGAGGCGTTGATGCTCGCCGCGCAAGAGCACAGCAACGTCCGCATCGCTGTCTGGGCGGTGCGTGCCACGCGCACGACTGCCATAGACAATAGCTTCAGCTATGTCGTAGCGATTACCGATCAAGGTGAGGAAGAGACGAACTGCTTCCTCTGTGTCATGATCAATGCGATTCATATAAATCCCACAATGAAATCCGAATTTTCTGGTTTTCTATTCAAGCTGGTACCTGAATAAATTCAACTAAGAATTCAGGAACTCTATCAAGAATGACTTAAGCGTCAAGTGTAAAACCAAAACATGTTGACTGATATGTCAATCCACCATTTTCAGATACTGGTATAGCGTCTCACGGCTGATACCAAAGTTGCGGGCAATTAACGTTTTTTGTTCCCCTGCCATAACTCTTCGCTTTAATTCTGCTACCTGCTCACTATTGAGCATTTTCTTGCGTCCCCGGTAGGCTCCACGTTGTTTGGCAAGTGTAATGCCTTCTCGCTGCCGCTCGCGGATCAGGGCACGTTCAAACTCCGCAAAAGATCCCATCACCGACAACATCAGGTTGGCCATCGGTGAATCCTCACCAGTAAAGATCAATCGTTCTTTGACAAACTCAACCTGGATACCTCGCCCGGTAAGATCTTGTACCAGCTTGCGCAAATTATCCAGGTTACGTGCCAGACGATCCATGCTATGGACGACGACTGTATCGTCTTCACGTACAAAATCTAGCAACATATCAAGTTGTGGTCGCTGGGTATCTTTACCCGATGCCTTATCAGTAAATACACGATCTACCTGAATACCTTCCAGTTGTCGTTCCGGATTTTGGTCAAAGCTGCTGACTCGAACGTAACCAATGCGCTTACCTGACAAATTAACTCCAAAAGTAATATATGTCAGAGTGAAATCTATTACCTTTGATTAGAAATGTCAATAAAATTTGATTGGCACCCTATTCTGACGCTTGTGCGCGATGTATCCTGACATCAGGTTAGGGTATGCCTCAATCTGACGGCTGCGAACCGCCAGGGACAGGCGCAATGTCAGATTCTGTCGCGGCCTTGGCGCGTGCCTGGAAGCGTTCATAGCAATCCAGCCCGCAGAAATGTTCGACGTATTCCGCGCCTTCCGGGGTGAAGGCGGCATCGAGCGGAATTTCTTTGCAGCATACGCAGCAGGTGGTGCAACTGGCAGTGTTCGGGGCGTTTGCGTTCATGGTGGTACTCCTCCAGATTGGTAGCGAAGCTCAAAGCTGCCCACTCTCGGCTGGCTGGGAAGCGGTCATGATCTTCCCTTGAAGGCCCGCAGCAGCCGCGTCACAGACAGGACAAACAAGCCGGTCAGCGTGAGGGCTGCAATACCCCAGTGCTCCCCGATGAACGCGCCGGCCGTCGTGCCGGCTAGCACAATGGCGAGAATCGGCAAATGGCAGGGACAGGTGAGCACGGCCAGCGCGCCCCACAAGTAGCCGGTGATCGGTTTGTGCGTCTCAGACGGCAAGTGCTCTGGGCTGTTCATGGCAGACTCTCCGCGTGCTGTGCCGGTTCGGTTGGCATGGCGGCCAGTTGCATTTCGAGGCTGGCCAGGGCCTCGCGCCGACGCTCGACGAGTTGCCGCAACACGGCAAGCTGCGCAGACGCACCGTCACCGTCCGCAGCATCCAGCGCCCGGCACAGCCGCGCCAGTGCGTCCAGGCCGATACCCGCTTCGAAGGCAGCCCGTACAAAGCGCAGCCGTTGCAACGCGGTGTCATCGAACAAGCCGTAGCCGCCCGTGGTGCACGCGACCGGCCGTAGCAATCCGCGCAGCAGGTAGTCGCGCACGATATGCACGCTCACCCCGGCATCAAGGGCCAGCCGGGACACTGTGTAGGCGCTCATTGAACACCTCCTTTTCCTCATCCGGCGCAGCACGAAAGCTGCTTCACGTCCTTGCTGAAGGTCTGCGCCGCGAGCTTCAGCCCTTCGACCATGGTCAGGTAGGGGAACAATTGGTCGGCCAGTTCCTGCACGGTCATACGGTTGCGAATGGCGAGCACCGCCGTCTGGATCAGTTCACCCGCTTCCGGGGCCACCGCTTGCACGCCGATGAGCCGTCCGCTACCTTCCTCGATGACCAGCTTGATGAAGCCGCGTGTGTCGAAGTTGGCAAGCGCACGCGGCACGTTGTCCAAGGTCAAGGTGCGACTGTCGGTCTCGATCCCGTCGTGATGTGCTTCCGCCTCGCTGTAGCCCACGGTGGCGACCTGCGGGTCGGTGAACACCACGGCCGGCATTGCGGTCAGGTCCAGGGCCGCATCGCCGCCAGTCATGTTGATCGCAGCACGGGTGCCGGCCGCTGCCGCCACATAGACGAACTGAGGCTGGTCGGTGCAGTCGCCAGCCGCATAAATGTGTGGCGTACTGGTGCGCATGCCCTTGTCGATGACGATGGCCCCCTGCGCATTGGCAGCGACTCCCGCCGCTTCCAATGCCAGGCTGCGCGTGTTCGGTGCCCTGCCAGTGGCGACCAGCAGCTGGTCGGCGCGTATTTCACCGTACCCGGTGGTCAGCACGAATTCGCCGTCCACATGCGCGACCTGGCTGGCTTGCGTGTGTTCCAATACCTTGATCCCTTC
This sequence comes from Nitrosomonas eutropha, assembly GCF_900116685.1. GTDB lineage: Bacteria > Pseudomonadota > Gammaproteobacteria > Burkholderiales > Nitrosomonadaceae > Nitrosomonas > Nitrosomonas eutropha_A. Next base: position 437,699 of record NZ_FPBL01000001.1, on the reverse strand, counting down.
GGCACGGAACGCGGCTGTAACGGCCTCGCCGATGGCCGGGTCTTCGCGGAAGAACAGCGTGCTGCGTGCCAGGATCGTCACTTTGCTGCCCAGCCGGGCAAAGGCTTGCGCCAGTTCCAGCGCCACCACAGACGAGCCGATCACGGCCAGGCGCTCGGGAATGGTGTCGCTGACCAGGGCCTCGGTGGAAGTCCAGTAGGGTGACTCTTTCAGGCCCGGAATCGGCGGCACGGCCGGGCTGGCACCCGTGGCGACCAGGCAGCGGTCGAACGCCACCACACGCTCGCCGCCATCGTTTAAACGGACGGCAAGGCTCTGGTCGTCCTTGAAACGCGCTTCACCATGCAGCACGGTGATGGCCGGGTTGCTGTCCAGGATGCCTTCGTACTTGGCGTGGCGCAGCTCATCGACGCGCGCCTGCTGCTGGGCCAGTAGTTTGCTGCGATCAATCGCAGGCACAGTCGCCGCGATGCCACTGTCGAATGGGCTTTCACGGCGCAAATGGGCGATATGGGCAGCGCGGATCATGATCTTGGACGGCACGCAGCCGACATTGACGCAAGTACCGCCGATGGTGCCGCGCTCGATCAGCGTGACGTTCGCACCTTGCTCGACGGCCTTCAGCGCCGCCGCCATCGCGGCTCCGCCGCTGCCAATAACGGCGACGTGCAGTCCGTCCCCATCACCACCAGCCTTGTCGCCACCGCCCAGCCATCCCAGCGCCTTGCCAAGCAGTCTGCCCCGCGCTGAAGTGGATGGGGCATCGGCGGGTGTGGCCTTGTAGCCGAGGCCGGCCACAGCGGCGGTCAGCGCCTCTGGCGAGGTGCCGGGATCGGTGGCGAGTTGCGCGGAGCCTTTCGGGTAGGACACGAGCGCCGACAGCACGCCCGGCACTTTCTCCAGGGCGTCCTTGACATGTGTCGCGCACGAGTCGCAGGTCATTCCGGTGATATTCAAATACATTGCATCGTTCCTTTTCGTTTCGGCAACTGCCAATGCAGTTAGCCGTGTTTGGGTGGTAGTTCGCAGCGGCGGTTGGCCGGTGAGAGCAGATCCCAGATCGACACCCCGATCATCAAGGCCAGACCGACATAGAGGAGGTTCGCCGTCCACCAATTGCCAAAAAACAAGAGCATGGCCGCCAGCACGATGGCTGGGCCGACCATCCCGAGCAGGCTGCGGTACCATTGCCGATGACTCAGCCAGCCCAGTGCATTCGCCAGCAAAGCCACGACTGCGAACAGCGGCAGCAGCTTGGAGATAAACAACCCTTCGTATTCCTGTAGAAAGCCAAGGCCGATGGCCGCGCCCAGGCTGGCGATAGCCGGGAAACAGGCAGCGCATCCCATCGCGGAAACAACGCTGCCAAGCGCGCCAGCCTTGTCGGCAATGCGTGTAATCAGTCCCATGATCGCCCCAGGTTCGGGTTCAGTGGCTCACTGCTTGACGCTGGACGGATAGCCCGCGTCTCCGGTTGCCTTGGTCAGCTTCTGCACGCTGGTCTTGGCATCATCGAACGTGACAACCGCTTCGCGTGTCTCGAAGGTCACGTCAATTTTGCTGACGCCTTCGACCTTGGAAATCGCCTTCTTGACGGTGATCGGGCAGGTGGAGCAGGTCATGCCCGGTACGGACAGCGTGACGGTCTGGGTGGCGGCCCACACGGGGGCAACAACGGCAGCGAGGGCGAGGGCGGCAAACAGTTTTTTCATGATGAACTCCTGTGATTAATAGAAAAATGGCATGACGTAGGGAAATCCGAGCGCGACCAGGACCAGCGCGGCCACGATCCAGAAAATGAGCTTGTAAGTAGCTCGCACTTGGGGAATCGCGCAGACCTCACCCGGTTTGCAGGCTTGCGCCGGGCGGTAGATGCGCCGCCAGGCGAAAAACAGCGCGACCAGCGCTGCGCCGATGAAGATCGGGCGATAGGGTTCCAGCACCGTCAGGTTGCCGATCCATGCCCCGCTGAACCCCAAGGCGATCAAAACCAGCGGCCCCAGGCAGCAGGCCGACGCAAGAATGGCGGCCAGCCCACCGGCGAAGAGCGCGCCGCGCCCGTTTTGTGGTTCAGACATACGCTTGTCCTTTCAAATTTGGTTTGGATAGCTTAAGCTTACTTCCGTAGTTATGTACGGAGTCAAGCGATATGCAAATTAATTTTGAGAATCTGACCATTGGCGTTTTTGCCAAGGCGGCCGGGGTCAATGTGGAGACCATCCGGTTCTACCAGCGCAAGGGCCTGCTGCCGGAGCCAGACAAGCCCTATGGCAGCATTCGCCGCTATGGCGAGGCGGATGTAACACGAGTGCGGTTCGTGAAATCGGCCCAGCGGCTGGGCTTTAGCCTGGACGAAATCGCCGAGCTACTGCGGCTGGAGGATGGCACCCATTGCGAGGAAGCCAGCGGCCTGGCCGAGCACAAGCTCAAGGATGTGCGCGAGAAGATGGCCGACTTGGCACGCATGGAGGCCGTGCTGTCTGAACTGGTGTGCGCCTGCCATGCGCGGAAAGGGAACGTTTCCTGCCCGCTGATTGCGTCACTGCAAGACGGAACGAAGCTCGCTGCATCGGCGCGGGGGAGTCACGGGGTGACTACGCCTTAGCGTGCTTTATTTTCCGAATTCTGAGACGACCCCTATATCAAAACACCAAAAGAATTGTAGTCATGTGTTACTGACTTCTGATATTTAGTGCAATCATCTTCTGAAAATGACATAGGCCAATTTAAGTGGCTAACAACAAGGTAGCCAAAATAGATTACGCTTGCGTATTTTTGGCTACTTATGACAAAATGGCCAATTAAGGTATACCCCAACTAACCAAGCACTACGGCGCATCGGTGCTACCCCAAATTGGCTAGGAAACCATATGATCGACAACCGCAAATTACAACGACTGCAAGAACAACGGATTGAGTCATCAGCAAGGCTTTTCCTTGTGCGCTGCTGCATCGCGCTGCTGTGCGTTGGGATCTTCCATTTGATCGACCAAAGTTCAATCACTTGGAAGGCACTTGTTTTGTATGTTCTCGGTACCCCCCTGCTACTTTGGCTCTATGATCGATGTTTTTGCAGCCGCCGCTGACTTACACACAACTTGTTTTGATCGTTGGGTCACGAATAGGCTGAGGATGAATCATGGCTGGCAAGATGCTAACAGTTGATAACGCTGCAATCCTTAAGATTGCTCGCATTTATCTGCGGGTTTCGACTAATGAGCAGGATTTGAAGCGCCAGGAAACCATCATTGACCAGGCAAAGGCGGAAGGTTTCTACATTGCTGGCACCTATCGTGAGAAAGCATCCGGTGCGCGGGCTGACCGGCCCGAACTGCTACGCATGATCGACGAGCTTCAACCCGGAGATACCGTCATTGCCGAGCGTATGGATCGGATCAGCCGATTGCCGCTTGATGAGGCTGAGAAGCTGGTGGCTGCGATCCGCGCTAAAGGTGCTCGGCTGTCTGTGCCTGGTGTGGTTGATCTGTCTGAACTGGCGGAAACGTACAAAGGTAGTGCCCGTATCGTTCTGGAGGCAGTACAGGATATGCTTTTGAAACTTGCGCTACAAATGGCTCGCGATGACTTTGAGACGCGCCGGGAGCGGCAGAAACAAGGAATAGAACTGGCGCGGCGTAACGGTAAATATGCGGGTCGCCCGGTAGATACGGCCAAGCACGATAAAATCATCGTTCTGCGCTCCAGTGGCCATAGTATCGCTGAAACTTCTCGACTTGTAGATTGCAGCAAAAGTCAGGTCAAACGAATATGGGCAATGTATCGCGTGGCGAAAGCAGAGCAGGTTGATCCAGTTTTAAACGCAGGTTGTTACACTTATTCATCCAGCATAGATGGAAGTATAGAAATGACAGGAGAAGACCAATAATTGAAAACCGTAAATGTCTGGGTGCTAGCAGGGTTAGTGCTGTTATTCGCTGGTGAAAGACTGGTGCATAAAGGGGTAATATTGGACATTGTCAGTATTGTGCTGGGTTTTGTTGTGCCAGAAAGTAAGAGCACAAGTACAAAAGAAATTAAACAAACTATTGGTGATACCAGCGGTATTGCTATTAATGCTGGTGGTGATGTCAATCTCGACATTGTCCCGCAGTCATACGAATATCAAGAACTAAAGCGGAAAGTTGATAACGCCAGAAGAAATCTGGTGAAACTTCCAAACGATCCTGATTTTCAAGAAGAGTTACAAAAGGCTGAAAAGAATTTAAATGATTTTATTGAGGGTATCCATAAATTACTGGCAGAGATCGACAGAATTCCATTAAATAGTGAGAGAGGTGCGAAGGCAAGACAATATTTTGAACAAGGCAAATATCAAGAAGCCCGCGAGATATTGGATGAGAAAGAAATGAATCAGGAGAAGCAGTACTGGCTCAAAGAAAAAGAACAAGGCAAGAAACGGGTTGAGGAGGCTACAGCCTATCTTGATAGTTTAGCGGTTGAATATATCTTTAAAGCCAAACTGACTGCGCTAGATTATCAATTAGGTGATCAGCGTATGGCTCGAACAAGAGAATTATTTGAAGAAGCATTGGAACTCGGTAGAACCCCTGAACGTTTGTTTGATTACGCTCTATTTTTACAAGAAAACAATCAATTTGTCGATACAGAAAAGCTCTACATGGAGGCATTAACTATTCGCCGCCAACTGGCCGGGAATCATCCTGCCGTCTATCTGCCTGATGTGGCTACTACGCTCAACAACCTGGGAATAGTGGTTGCAGCTGATAGCAGCCGGCGCGAAAAGGCGGAACAGCTCTACCAGGAGGCATTAACCATTCGCCGCCAACTGGCCGGGAATAATCCTGCCGTCTATCTGCCTGATGTGGCCAAGACGCTTAACAACCTGGGAAACCTGGTTGCAGCTGATAGCAGCCGCCGCGAAAAGGCAGAACAACTCTACCAGGAGGCTTTAGCAACATACCGCCATCTAGTCGGGAATAATCCTGCCGTCTATCAGCCTTATGTGGCGATGACGCTCAACAACCTGGGATTACTGGTTGCAGCTGATAGCAGCCACCGCGAAAAGGCAGAACAACTCTACCAGGAGGCTTTAGCAACATACCGCCATCTAGTCGGGAATAATCCTGCCGTCTATCGGCCTGATGTGGCGATGACGCTCAACAACCTGGGAAACCTGGTTGCAGCTGATAGCAGCCGCCGCGAAAAGGCGGAACAACTCTACCAGGAGGCATTAACTATTCGCCGCCAACTGGCCAAGAGTAATCCTGCCGTCTATCGGCCTGATGTGGCGATGACGCTCAACAACCTGGGATTACTGGTTGCAGCTGATAGCAGCCGCCACGAAGAGGCAGAACAACTCTACCAGGAGGCTTTAGCAACATACCACCATCTAGTCGGGAATAATCCTGCCGTCTATCGGCCTTATGTGGCCAAGACGCTTAACAACCTGGGATTACTGGTTGCAGCTGATAGCAGCCGCCGCGAAGAGGCAGAACAACTCTACCAGGAGGCTTTAGCAACATACCACCATCTAGTCGGGAATAATCCTGCCGTCTATCGGCCTGATGTGGCGATGACGCTCAACAACCTGGGAAACCTGGTTGCAGCTGATAGCAGCCGCCGCGAAAAGGCAGAACAACTCTACCAGGAGGCTTTAGCAACATACCGCCATCTAGTCGGGAATAATCCTGCCGTCTATCGGCCTTATGTGGCGATGACGCTCAACAACCTGGGAAACCTGGTTGCAGATGATAGCAGCCGCCGCGAAAAGGCGGAACAGCTCTACCAGGAGGCATTAACCATTCGCCGCCAACTGGCCGGGAATCATCCTGCCGTCTATCTGCCTGATGTGGCGATGACACTCAACAACCTGGGAATAGTGGTTGCAGCTGATAGCAGCCGCCGCGAAAAGGCGGAACAACTCTACCAGGAGGCATTAACTATTCGCCGCCAACTGGCCAAGAGTAATCCTGCCGTCTATCGGCCTGATGTGGCGATGACGCTCAACAACCTGGGATTACTGGTTGCAGCTGATAGCAGCCGCCGCGAAGAGGCAGAACAACTCTACCAGGAGGCTTTAGCAACATGCCGCCATCTAGTCGGGAATAATCCTGCCGTCTATCGGCCTTATGTGGCGATGACGCTCAACAACCTGGGATCACTGGTTGCAGCTGATAGCAGCCGCCGCGAAGAGGCAGAACAACTCTACCAGGAGGCTTTAGCAACATACCGCCAACTGGCCGGGAATCATCCTGCCGTCTATCTGCCTGATGTGGCAAATTCGTTAAGTGCATACGGTTTTGCTCATCTAAGCTGGCACCAGCCTAAGAATGCCATACCTTACCTAAGAGAAGCAGAAGAAATTTTTACAATTCTTGCGAGACAAGAACGCCAGTTTTTTAAAGGAAAACTGGATTGGATTCAACAGTTGTTGCAGCAAGCAAGTGAAACTGAAAAGAAATAAAACGTAAACCGTATATTGTCAGTCCAATACTTAGTCCGTTTTGGCAATAAGGATTGAAATGATGAGCAAAGGTATCGAAAATCAATGATAGAGCAGTCTCAGTTAGCGTTCGGCAGATCTTGATTTCAAGTGGTCGAGATTTTCGAGTGTGAACAATCTTATTCTGCCGGTGATCGTAGACAACTTCGCAAGCATCATAGGCACCTGCGATCAAACCTTTCACGGGTTATTAACTACCGATTCCGAGCTTCTCCATCGACACATTGTGGACAGCTTCTTCTATATCGAATGGTAAATATGCATCGGTAAACGTTGAGTATTATTTAAAAATACCAATGGAAATGACAATTCAATAGGAATACCACGTCAGTCGCAGTTAATTCTGGTTTGCACCGATCAAATGCAGGTTCATTTGCAGTTATCTCTGGTTTGCGGGGGTGGATAGATGCAGTTATTGCTGGCTGAAAAACACGCTAAATGTAGGTTGATCCTATTTGAATATGCAGGTTATTACAGTTATCTCTCTGTTACAACTAATCAGAACTCAACATTAGCTCATTGAAAATTTGCATTGGATCTTCAGGCTGAAGTGCCCAACGGTAGGCGGGGTGAACCTCCCAATCATAGCCGAACTCTATGAATTTATTTGATAAATACCTGTTTTCTTCAAAGTACTTTCTATCAATGCCTGTAGAAATCTGTTTCCGAGCTGTAATGAAGTTTATTTTATATAGGAATGCTGCAAGTTCTTTGGTATCAATCTGATTTCTATTTGCCCAGCGATATTTTCCTTGTTCTTCAATTGCTTTTATTTTTTTTAGTAATTGGTCTGTCGTATATACATAGCCTTGTGATGCTCTTCGCTGAATCTTTGTCGGCCTCATACCAAGAATTAATTTTTCAATTTCAGGAAGCTCGGAACGATATTCATTGATTGTATCTTGTAGCCTACCCTGCGAATATTCTTCAAAAATATTTTCTAATTGATTTGTAGTAATCCGCTTCGCATCTTTCGTTTTCGCTTCTCTACCTGCCAAAGTTAGTAGTTTGACCAAATCACGAGGGCGTTTCCTGATCAAAGACATCAATACCCGATACATAGGAGCATCTCTCCAATGCCCTTTTCCCGTAAATTTCTCCTCGATTATAGGAGCAAGGTATCTCATCAATTCAAATTGATGCTTTTTTAGTAGCTCAGCCTCATCTACTTCTCTACCAAAATAACTCTCAATCCTCTTGACAAGTAAAACCAAAATTTCATGATTAGTCCATGAATACCAAATTACTGAGCCCTCTATTTTATCGGTAGATTCATCCGATGTGCGCGCCAAATAGTAAACATCAGATCTCAAACTCACCCTAAAATAAATACCTCTATTTTCAGTCGATATATCTCTTACAGCATTTAATAGTGCGGAAATTCTCTGTATATCATGCTTTCGACCTTGCCACCCTCTATCTAGGTCATCAATATAAACCGAAATTTTGTTATTTTTTAGGAAATCTCGCAGGATAGCTTCTTTTGAAGGAGTCAAATTAACCTTGTTACCTAGTTCTAAGGTTGAAGATAAGAAGTCTAACGTGGCGCCGCTATACTGATTTAGCTTTGCTCTCCAACCCTCGAAAAGCATACCGAATGAGGTGAGGGCATTTTGTGTGATGATTTCAAGGATTCCTATCTTCCAATCTCTTATAAGTTTTAGGAAATCATCAACATCTTCTCCTATACCGATAATATCATCGGGCTTAATTAAAACTGTAAGTCTCTTGTTTTCTGTTTCCTCATCAATTGCAACTTGAAAAAGAGCTGACTTACCTATGCCTTTATGACCAACTATTATCCGCAACGGAAGATCGTTAACGACTTGAGAATACACCTTACTTCTAAAGTAGTAATCTTTTAGCCTTTGAGGATCTTCATCTTCAGCAGCCTCGTGGCCAAATAACCGTTGTAATTCATATTCATGAAATTCCATACTTCTCTCTTTAAATATACTGGTACCTAACATGTTTCATACTCTTATCACCATTGGTGATAAAACAACCAAACTTTCTAGGTCTGCTGGTTGTGTAACGTTAGCGTCCTTATTTTCTGGAAGTTTATGGGCTTGTCGTTATGCCCAGCCTTCGTACTTCAGCTCTCGCAGCTGAAGATTGCAAAAATCCACAATTCCAGCTTGCAATAAACACATATGTAGCAACGCTGTCATTTTCAGAAGATAAGTGTACAAAAATTCAGGAGTAGACTTACCTACTGCGCTCTTATCTAGCAAAACAGCTATTCGTTGTGCTTTCGTTCCCCTGTATTTTGCCTCACCCATACGTTCCTTCTTGCCGTTACACCTATATCAGATAAAGACGGGCGCACCTTATGCGCCCTGCTGGGGATCAGGCAGCGGTTTGCATCGCGGGGGTTTGTTCCTCGCCTTGCTCGGTGGCTGTATCGGCCAGATCGGCCAGGAATTCATAGGCGGCGCTGGCGTGTTTGGCAGCGGTGAAAATTGCGCTCTTGTCGTTTTTAAGTACCTTGATCCATGAAGCCAGGTACGAAGCATGGTTTTCTACCGTGGCATCAATGAACCTGAAATGACCGGCTAGAAACGCTGAACCGAGTTCGGCCACCAGTTCTTCAAAGGCGTAATGTTCATCACCAAAGCGGCGCGACTTGGAAAAATCACGGTCAAGACGGCTTTTGTGGCCTGTCCAGTGGGTCAGTTCGTGGCAAGCGGTGGCGTAGTAGTTCGCGGATGAAATGAAGGCTTCACGCTCGGGTAAAACAATGGTGTCAGTGCTGGGCCGATAAAATGCGCGGTTGCCGTGGTGTTCGATCTGTGCTCCTGACGCGGCGATGAATTGCTCCGCGATTTCATCCTGCGAAAAAGCGGGCAGTGTCATGTCGTCGATGTAGTCTTGCAACTGCTCCGGTACGTTGTCGATCTGATCCAGATTGAACAAGCTAAACGCCTTTGCCATCGGGAAAAACTCGGCTTCTTCCTGTGACTCTTTGCGTTTAAGCATCTCGAAGTACACGCAAGCAACAGATTTTTCACCCTTACGAACCTGTGCGCCTACGGCCTGGGCCTGCTTGTACGTCATCCAACGATTGGACGAAAACCCGGCTTCTTCGCGCTGTGCCCAAAGAATCAAGATATTGACGCCCCGATATGGTGCCCCGGTGCTGGCATTGCAAGGCATCCCAGCGGCTGCGGCAGCTTTCCAGGTTTTTTTCCATGCTTCGGTGCCTCGTTCCATCAGTGCCACGATTCGATCAGTAATGGCCTGCTTTACATCGGTTTTCACCCCTGTTTTTTGGTGAGCCTTGCTTTTGGCTTTTGTGTTTTTTTGGTTGTGATTGGTCGCGTTGGTCATGATAGTTACCTCATTTGGTTGGTTAATCTGTTTTTTGGAGCCGCCTTGACGCATAAAGAGCGAAGGGGGCAGGACTGTGCAAGGGCGCGTAGCGGCCCCGCGTGGCTGGTGCGGCCCGCAGCGTAGCGAGGACACGGGCCAGGCGAGGTTTTACCCTTGAACAGGCATGAACCCGTAGCTATGCGTCGGTTGAAAGGCGGGGCCAAAAGGCTGATTAACCGGGTGTGGCAAATGATGTAGATCGGCGCGACTGGTTTTTACAACTGAAAATATAAAGCAGGCTTCGGCCTGCCTGGCGCTTCGGCAATCTGCGCAGCAAAAAAAACGCCTCTGAAAAGAGGCGTTCTCTGGTACTGAAATATGTTCTATCCGCTGGCCCCGTTGCTAAAGCAACGGGTCATATCTTTGTGCATTTCCTGGCCTGCTTCTGCACCGTAGGCCAGCCGATACAAGCTGGTCAGTTTTGCGGTTTCTTCCGCACAGCGGTTGCGCAACTCGTCTAGTACGGCCTGTGTAGGGCGTTTTCTGGCAGCGTCGATCAGGTTTTCAAGGCTGACATATTTAACGGTGTATTGGGTATCTAATACGATAAGTTCACTCACTGAAATTTCCTCCGGGTAGTGTGCTGCACTGTTTGTCTATCAGTTGGGTTTCGCCGGGTCGAAACCCTAGCAACATGTATTGGCCCTGGGCCAACTCCAAGGCCTGCGCAGCAGGCCGATCAGGATATCCGGATTACGAACATAATCCGTAATTAATAAAATAAACAGCTCCTCCCCGTCCTCAATCAGGCGAAGATGCCACCTTCTGATTTGATATGGGGTCTATCGCCATCTGCCGCAGTTGAACGTCGCCTTTAGCAGGCGTGTTGCAGTGCTGCTGCAACATACGGTTTACTGCTTCGCTGTAGTGATTCCTAAACCCAAAACGATAGCCCATTACGATCATGACGCCGAACACGACGAACATCATAGTCATTGCCGTTTGCAGGAACGAACGCATGGCTGACGTTATCTCGGCTGGGTCGGCCTTTTGAAACTCGCGCACCAGATCCGTGTACGACTCAGGCGATATAATCGCCAGCGCCACGACCATCCAAAAGACCAGGAACGGTATCGCGAAGAGCAACTTTTCAACGACCACAAGCGCCATGCGGCCCAGGTTAAAAAACTGCGCGAGCGCTATCCGTCCGTCACGGGATGCCATGCGTTGCATGGCTGCATACTGCGAATCGGACACCTTGCCGATTTCGACGCTATTCATGCTGACGTTCCACATGATCGGCTGATCGGCCTTAATGCGGGCGATTAATCGTTTGTCGTGCCTGTCGGCCAGAAAGTTGAAGAAAAAGTTTCCTGCCATCGCCATCACGACCACATACAACAAATCGGGCCAATCATTGTAGATGTCGAGAGATAGCACTAATATCAAAGAGAAGGGTACCGCTATCATGGCACTTAACGACCATCTTTTAAGTCTGTTATTCATATCTATCCTTGTTTAAATCGCCTTCATACCTTGCCACATCGACTTTATAGATGCTTAAACTTACACTTGCATCTGTAGCTATCGGATCACTCATGATATTTTCCATTCACTGATTAGTTACATTGCCCGTGTAACAGGACGGTTTTACCGGCCACTAATCCCATCGCTTGATATTGGCCCAAGGCCAATTCTAGCGCCATCTTAGCGGGCTGTTTCGACTCGTGTCGAGTGTCTGTATTTGGTTCCATGTCCTCGATCTGGAAAAGATTTCCGCTACTGTCAAAAAATCCAACTTGCAGTGGCATCCAGGTGTCACGCATCCAAAAAACACGCGTAGCCGCTTGCGGCCAGGTGAAAAGCATCCCGGCATTAACGTCATGGGTTTTTGATAGGCCGCGCTCCTGCTCGCCCTGGGTCGTCGCCAAGGGCACGTTATAAAGCGTCTGGCCGGTGGAAAAATACAGGGTGCATACAGTAGCTTGCCCGCCTGCGGCTACGCCGGTCATGCAAGTCACTGTAAGGGCCAGCAGGCCCGCGAAACGGGCAACGCTCATAGATGTTCAGGTTTCCTTTTAAATGGCTATTGTGGTTTAGCGGAAGTCGGTAGATTCATTAAAAAATGAAAGGCCAGGCGATGACCCGACAGACTCAAACACATAGCCAAAATCGTCATCATGGTCAGTACCATTTACATCGCCAGCGCGAAGGCGTGATAGGACGGTTTCGAGCTGGTTGATAATATCCTCGCGGCGGCTATGCCGCGTACCCTGCAAGCGAATAACAATTTGCTGCAACGGGTACGCGTGTTCAATCCAGTTTTGATTAGTCATTGATGATCTTCCTATGGTTTGTCAGCGCGATTTCGCGCTGGCCTGCTCCTGTTCGGTGAGTTGTGAGATATGCAGATAAATCCCCGGCACGGGGGGCACTTGATGCAAGGCTTGTGTGGCGCCTCGTTCAAGGGGTAGATCAGCAGCAATCAAGCCGATAACTCGCTTACCCTCCACAACGGCCCATACCGCAACAGGGTAAACAATTGGCGGGCCATTGGGGCTAGGGTTGTCGTGTCGAAAAAACCAGTCTGTAGCCGGGGAAATCTGTGTATAAACCATAGGTGAATCGTTCATCTTTTCCTTCCTTATTTTTTGGGTGCCTGAATTCTTGGTTCCTCTGCCTTGACGGCGTTTTCGTAATCTTCCAGCCAATCTACAAGGCTCTTGATGTATTCGCGCTGCTCGGGAGTTTGCCTTTCGATCACTTCCAGCATTTCCGGATAGAAATTTGCTCGATCCAGTTTTAACGTGCGCCCTTGCCCGCCAATCAAACCAGCAGCCAGGCGCAGGCGCAACTTTGCGCGGTCGGTAAACTTCTGATCCTTTTTTTCGGTACTGTGCTCAAGCAATCGTTTCATTTAAAAAAATAGCTGTATAGTGCTGATAGAACAAAAGCCCAAAACAGCAAACCGAAAACAAAACTGCCTTCTCCCTTTTCTTCTTCCTTGCGCAGCCGGTCGGTTGCTTCCTGCATTTGTGCTTGATTCATGATTTTCTCCTTTCGTTTGGGTTAGCGTTGAATATCGCGATTAATGTCGCGGCTCAGGTGGATCTGTTTTTCGCCTGTCCGTGCCAGGCTGATTTGTTGCTCATTCCAGCGTGATTTAATAGATTGAGCGATAGCCCCGGCCTTGTTCACGCTCTCAATGCGTAAATCATGGGCTTGCGCCCGCAACGATTGCGCTTGTGCCTGATCTTGTGCAGATATATCCAGCGTATCATCTGCACCAGGTTCTTGTCCGTTGCGGATGCGCCATGCTTCTATTTCAAGATTGACGGCTTGCTGGTAGTCCTGTGCAATTTCATTAATATGCTGGGTGTACTCGCCGCCATATCCCGGCAAACGGTTTACCCAGCGCCATTCTTTTTGAATCTCAACTTCTGCTGCATGGCTGTAAACCTCGGTTTGAGTTTCTTGTTGCTCGTATTCGTATTGGCTCATAATGTTGGGTATATCCTCAAATGGCAGATAATCTTCAGGGCTGGCCGCACCCTGTGCGGCCACACTGATTGTCGTATTTACGAGCCTTTGACCACACTTATAAGTCAATATATAAGTATACTTACTTATAAAGTATTTTTGTGGGCAAATGCTCGATGTTTTTATGTAAACACGTTCACCTTTAGGCGTACCAGGAAACGTACTTCGGTTTGCCGTCCCATTTCTGCAAGCTGGTTAGGCTCAAGTTTCCACCGTACAGGCAGTGCCGCCCGGCTGCGCGGCGGGTCGATTCCTTGGCAGTTGGAACAAACTCGCCGGGATTTGGTACGGTTACGCCCGCCATGTTGCCGCTACTGCTCGCCGTTGTTGCTTGCTTTATCTGACGAACAACAGCAGAACGAGCCGAAGGCACCCGGACAACCTCGTAAAAATCAACGTTGGTCTGATCGTAGCCCCACGATGAAAAAAGAATATCGCCTACACTCAGATCGTGTGCGGTTTCACGCCGGGCACGCTTGCAGTTCTCCATCTCGGTTTCGGTCTTAACAAGTTCAGCCAGGTAGGTTTCGCGGCGCTCGTCGTCAGCAAACGCAAGAAAACGGCACGGCTTACTTTGTCGGCCTTTGTATGCAACAAACGCCGGGCCTTTCTTGCTCTCGTAGCAATAAGCAACAATTGCAGCAGCGGGGAATTCACGGGTTTCAGCATTTTCTGGAATAAAGCGGTTCATGGTATTTTCTCCGGATTTGGTCGGACATGGTGCCCCTGACGGGGCACCTGCCAGGATTAATCTTCAGTGGGCTGCATAATAGTGATAACCGGCGCAAGGTCATCGCCTGGGCCAATGGTTGCAGCTAACGCAACGCGACATGGGCGGTTGCCTCGGCCTTCACGCGGAACACGGTAAAGCTCGAAAATACGGCGCCGGTCGTTGCCCTTCGCACGACAAACAACAAATGCCATCCAAAGAACATCCCAAAGCCTCCCGCTTTCATCTTGGGTAACTGCTTTCCGGGCTTCAATTCCATCGTTCCATTCAACACAATCAGCCCATGCAGCGCGTGACATGGCCACCGGCACGGTAAAACCTGCCTCTCTGGCGGTGTCGGTTACGTCAATCAGTTCGCCATCAGCAATAGCTTGTGCGCGACTGTAGCTATGGATTAGGTCGGTAGCTTGAAAAAGATTATTCATGGTTATCACCCCTGTTTAATTTGGTGGTTTAGTTGGCCAAAACGCAACACGCTGCGCTCGGCCAGCTCGGCATCACAAATACTCGCAGCGGTTACAAGGCCACCGCCGTATTTAGCCCAACTTATGACCGTTAAAGTGCCATCGGGCAAACAGCCTCTATAGTCCTTGTGTGTACCGCGCCAAATTTTCTTGAAGGCCGCTTCACGCTCGTTTTTCCGCTTTTCAACCCCTGCTTTGCTAGTTGCATTGCCGGTTTTTTGTTTTTGAATTTGCGCTTGGTGATTCATGACAATGTTCTCCTTTGGTTGTGTGAATCTGCTTCGCTGAGTGCCTTTTGCCGTGATTGCCCGTAGGAAGGCCAGACAGGACAGGCCGGAAAGGGAGAAATCCGAGGCCGCAGCGCAAGGAAGCGTAGTGAGTGCGAACGGGTGACGATTTCAGGGCGTAGCCCGGCCCTTGAAGGAATGGCAGGGCTGGACAACTGTTTAGGGCAGGCGAAAGGAAATCAGCGAAGCTACACAACGCGCCAAAGGCGACTTGGACATGATTCACTCAAATTCAGCGGGAACCGCTATGGCAGGCGAGCAGTGCCTGCCTTGGATTTAGGGCGTGTCCGGTAAGCAGTCTCGAATGAGACTGCTGATACTTCATGCAACACGACGGTTTGTCGCGATGCCTGACAAGTTCAGTTTTGTAGAGATACGGCGTGGACGCGCCTGGCGCGTTTATTGTGTTCGCCAGGCGAACATCTGGCGTTAACTGTAGTAGGTTTGTCTTTCGATCAGTGCGAAGGAAGCTGAATAGGAAAATTCCCCGGTTCAGGGTTTTATTATTTTGCGTCTTTTAGGTTTGGGTGGATTTTCAGCTTCATAGCGAGCCAACGCTTCTTCAAAGCGTTTGATGATATTGTAGGTATTTTGTTTTGTGATTTCATATTTTTCCGCAATCACTGTCAAAGTGTCTTGAATCACAAAATGATCGTAGCAGATTTGGATGGATTTTTCTCCTGCTCTGCTGTACCGAAGAATTTTATCGAATTCGACCTTTCGCTCTTTAATAGCGTCTTTGTTCGTATATAGCTGGTAATGTTTGATCGTGCATCGTGCGATCTTTAAAACACCTTCAACCGTTGAATTTGTTTGTTGAGCAATTTCATCCAGACTTTTTGACGTAAAAAAAAACTCATGCGCTGTGTTGTATTGCTTCTTGGGAACGTTCAGCTTATTGAATACGGGCCTGATTTTAGCAATGGTTTCCTGAGCGGTTTGCGCATCTTCCATCAGTGTAGCAACCGCTCTAAATACGTTTTGTTTCGTGGTGTCGAATGTGGTGGTTATCGTGCCCAGGGAATGACGTGCCACCAGATAATCTCTGGCAATTGCCTGGGTATTCTCGCGTGTACGTGTAAACGCAAGCGTCCGCTCAAAATCGGGCGCTTGCATCCGGTTTTTGGAATAATAATAATGTTTTTTTAAAGTCATTCACTCGTATGTTTAAAGATTCTTCGCTTTGTCTATCAACATATCTAAGTTGAAACCCTCTGACTTGGCGAAGCCTGCTGAAAGGGCGGCTAATTTTAGCCTACCCATTGAAGAGTCGTCATAATCTCTTTGCCGAATCCCTTCGGAAACCGCAGCAACCCATTCTACAGTGTCTGCACCTTTGTCGAAAAACCCTCGTAGCATTTTTTCAAGTGTGGCGCGGCCTTCCTCGTCGTCAACCTGTAAAACATCGTCCCTTGCCTCATTATTGAGTTGGATGGAGGCTGATGTGGCTGGGAAAACGGTAAAAACCTGGCCGGGTGCCTCGGCGTCTCGGTTACGCGACGTGGCCTGGTTTTCTTTGGCCTTTTCGTCGTCTTTCTTGGCCGCCTGACGTTTGGTTGGCGCTACCTCAGCCTTGGCATTGCGCGAAATTTCGCGCATATTGCCAGATTTGGCAGGTTTTGCAGAGGAATTATTATTCCCGTCTGCGTCCGTTGTAGCTGTGGTTTTTTTTGCAGTGCTGGCTGCTTTGAGCGCATCTACTGTTTCTTTTGCCTTGGCTGGGTTTACTTTCTCGATCTGACGTACATCGCCGATGACTTCTATATCGGCGGTGATGTTCTCCGAAATAAGGCGTTGTGCCTGTTCGGACAGGTTTAGAAGCCCCCGAATTTTGTAAATCCATACGCGCCCACTCTTGGGCTTGCCGTACTTTTTCAATACGGCTTCAACGTCGCCGCCACAAGCGTCCAGGTCGCGCTGGATGCGTTGGGCTTCCTCTTGCAGGGTCAGATTCTTGCGTTTGATGTTTTCAATGAATTGGGCGGCATCGGCTTCCTCGTCGGTCATGGATTTGACCAGTACGGGGATGGCCTTCAATCCGGCCATTTTCGCAGCACGGTAGCGCCGCTCTCCGGCTACCAGTTCGTACTTGCCGCCTTGCATGGGGCGCACAAGGACAGGCTGCAAAACGCCTCGCGTTTTAATGTCGTCGGCCAGTTCGGACAGCGGGTTTTCGTCGTTCTCAAATTCCGTGCGTATCTGCTTTTTGATAATGATGAGGTCTAATGGGATTTCGGGAGCTTTGGCCATTGACTGTTCAACAGCCAGCGATTGAATGCCTTTACCAAACTTTCCAGCGGCAGCTTTAATAATAGGATTGGTCATGTTGATCCTTTATATGTATGGTTATCAGTCAAGGTTCTCGGGTCGCCACTGTCTGATAATTTCTTTAAAATCGTCGGCCAGCTCGAAATGATCCGGGTAATGGTGTTGTTCTGCAATCAGGCTGAAGACAGTTTGCATGTCGCGACATAGAGGTAAGTCCACAGCCCATAGTTTTGTGAGGCCGAAACCTCCATAGGTATCTGCATCCCACCATGCCAGCAAGAATTCCGCAATGCAGCGGCTCTGTCCTGTATCACCTTTGGCTGCTTCGATTAGGCGCACCAGCGCCTGCTTTTGTGCGACGGTTGGGGGATATGGTTTGTAGCTCATGGCCTGTATTGCCTCCAGGGGAATCGCCGATAATCCTCGGGGCTTGGGTTGTTTATCGCTGGTCATTGTTGGCTCTCCAATACATTTAATTGTTCAAGCACAGTTCGGCAATTGTCTTTCCATTCCTGTGCAGCTTTGCGATGGCTGGAACCATTGACAGACCGCCATACGGGTTTTCTGGCAGAAATCGCAGCCTTTACAGCATACCGCAAGCTAAAAGCGTAGGGCGTGATAAGCGATCCGTAGGCTTGGCGCAAGCTGACAAGTGTGGCGATTTCATCCTGGCTGCGGGTATTGATCTGATTGGGCACGATGCCCAAGTGAACCAGGCCAGGGTTTTCTGCCTCCTTCACAAGTGAAATGGTATCTAGCAATTCGGCTGCGCCGTCGATAGCGAAAATATCCATTGTCAGCGGCGTTATCACGGCATTGGACGCGGCCAGCAGCGCGGCCAATACCTGACCCAGCGCGGGGGGCGCGTCGATGATGCACAAGTCATAATCGTCTGCGAACTTCCCCAGCACAGTGCGGGGCGCAGCCAATTCCGGGCTATGAGGGTCGATAGTGCCTTTGATATGCTCCGATAGCTGCGCGTCGGGTGCGATAAGATCAATGCCTTCATCGGTCGCCAGCGGCTTGATGCGCCGCCCTGTCTGGGCGTTAAACAGGCTACTGGCCGTCAAGGCCGTGTAGTCTGGCGTGTGGGCAATTCGGCTTGATCCGGTCAGTATCAGTGTGGCATTACCCTGGGTGTCGAGATCAACAAACAACACTTTTAACCCGGCTTCAACAGCGGAAAAGGCAAGGTGTAAGGCGATGGTCGTCTTTCCTTGCCCGCCTTTTTGGGTTGCTACTGCAACTACTTTCATCTGTGTTTTCCTTTTTAAACTCTACCTGTAGGTCTGATTTTATCCGAAATGCTACCTGTAGGTCTAATCTTATCCGAAATACTTCCATCATGTCAATAAAAGAGTACACTTAAAATTCAATTTTTAGTAAACTCATGTTATTTAGGTTAAGTAACTCTATTTGTACCGCTTCGGCGGCGTTATTCTAGGAGTGATTTATGAAGAAAATTGTTATAAGAATAATCAGCGTTGGAATGCTAACTGCTTCAACTTCGGGTGCCGCAACAGACACAGCAGAACAATTTTTTACTGGTGATACACGCTTGGCATGTGAGGCGATCCTGTGTTTGTCCTCGTCACAGCGCCCGGATGAGTGCAGTGCTTCACTGAGTCGGTATTTCAATATTACGCGCTTGAAATGGAGCAATACAGTCAAAGCACGGCGCTCGTTTCTGAATATGTGTCCTACTGCGAAGGATGTATCTGCAAACATGCCCCAGCTTGTTGAGGATATTGTAAATGGCGCGGGCCGTTGCGATGCCGATTATTTGAATCGCACCCAACGGGTACAACTTAAACGCAAGGTATGCAAGGGTTGGGATAATAGCTTTATGAGCAGTTCTTGTAACACTGAAACGTATTACGGAATTAAGAACTCACTCCCCGATCACTGTGCGGCGTATTGGAGCAATAACTATACGGACGTTGCTGCCAAGTACATAGGGACGATGGAACAGAACGGCAGGTGGGTGCCTAACAAAGATTTTGTGTCGGAACAAGCGCGGTGGGAACAAACGCATCCGCCCAAGCAAGAAGAATATCCATGGTTGAAGCGTTAAGTGCGCTGTACGATGTTCGCCTGGCGAACATCGTCAGTTGAAAAAAGCCCTGCGTTATTGCAGGGCTTTTTCTTTAAAGTATTACTTCAGAAAATGATTGATCATTTCAATTTCTTGCTCAGTTAGGCTTTCCTGTTCGACCCTGGCTACTCCAGCGGCCAGTGCGTTCAGATAAATATCACTGATAGCTTTCATACGAGCCAGTGCCTGGGGCGTGTCGCCGCCTTGGTTGTGTATCGCTGCGTTGGCTTGTTCGATCTGAGCAATTGTATACATATCGTGTTTCCCTTTAGTCAAGTTGTGGGGTGCCTTCGTTATCCCCGGTAGTAAATTTGCAGCCCTCGCGCCATCGGTCGCAACTCCAAAAATGACCACTGCCGTCCTTGCGGGCCACGCGGCGTATCTGGCCCTTCTTGCACTTGGGGCACTTGTAGAGCTGATCGGGTTCTACATACGGCCCTGGTTCGCCGTCCACGTCCTCCACAGTGTAGCTGCACGGATTCTTGTCCTTCCACCGGCTGCAACTCCAAAAATGGCCGCTGCCGTCCTTGCGGGCAATGCGGCGTATCTGGCCTTTTTTGCAATGCGGGCATTCGTGGCTTAACCTCTGTTCTCGCGGTTGGCCTGGTTCGCCGTCCTCGTCCGATACAATGTATTCACATGGATCTATTTTGGCATTGCGCTGGTCGCAACTCCAAAAATGGCCGCTGCCGTCCTTGCGGGCGATGCGCCACAAAGTGCCCGTAGCGCAAGTAGGGCAGGGTCGGGAGATTTTGGCCAACTTGGGCAAGGTCGGGGCAAGAATTTGAGATACTTGTTCTTTAACCCATGCTGTTTGCTCGGCCAGAAAATCATCTCGGCTTAACTCGCCACGCTGTACAGCGGTCAGGCCCGATTCAAAGCGAGCCGTAATACCGGGGCTGGTCAACTCACTTGGCAGGCTGTCAATTAGCCCTCTTCCGGTATCGGTGCTGATAATATATTTGCCCTTGGCCGCAAGAAATCCACGCTTGCCCAAGTCCTCAATGATGGCTGCACGAGTGGCCGGAGTGCCAATGCCGTCACCATCTTTCAACAACGCTTTTTCGTTTTCATCGTCAACATAACGATGAATATTTTCCATTGTGGTTTGCAAGCTCGCTTCTGTGAAGTGCTTCGGTGGCGTGGTCTTGCGCTGGTGCGCTTGCACGTCGATGCATGTTACCGCGTCGTCTTGCTCCATGCTGGGTAGTGCCTGGCCGTCCTCGCCCTCGTCGGCGTCCTCGTTGGTGCTGTTGACATATAGGACAGTCCAGCCCGCATTGGTGATGACGCGCCCCTTGGTGCCGAAAACATGCTGGCCGATACTGGTCTGCACGGTGGTTTCGTCAAACTCGCAGGCCGGGTAAAACTGCGCCAGGTAGTTTTGTGCAATCAGCATGTAGACGTTCATTTCCTCCTGGCTCAAGGCGCTCATGTCGCCCTGATAGCCGGTCGGGATCATGGCGTGGTGCGCCTCGATCTTTTTATCATTCCAGATAGGCGATTCGATGCTGGTATCAGCGCCGTCAATCCATTGCTGAATCTGCGGCAAGTTGGCCGATAGGGCGGTCAGAATGTTGGGCGCAGCTTTAAACTGCGATGTGGGCAGGTAGCCCGAATCGGTACGCGGGTAGCTGGTCAGCTTGTGTTTTTCGTACAACGCCTGGCAGATTTCCAACACCTGGGCAACCCCGTAACCGAAGGCGCGGGATGCTGCCGTGGAAATGCCGGTCAATGAAAAGCCGGTCGGCTGCCGCTTGCGTCCGGCCTTGATTTCAAGGCTAGTAATCGCGCCTGGCTGGCCCTGCACGTCATCAATGACGGCCTGGGCTACGGCTGGATCAACCAAGCGGTTTTCATCGTCCAGCCCTGTATCATCGGGAGGATTCCAGCGGCCTATGTAGCTGCCGTTTTCGTGCTGCATGGTAGCCTCTACAACATAGAAAGGTACCGACACAAAATTTTCTATCAGCCGATCTCGCACGACGACAAGGTTTAACGTAGGAGTTTGCACCCGGCCAACAGGCCGCACACCACTGCCACCGTTTACCCGTTCCGTAATGGTCTGCGCTCTGGTGCAGTTAATGCCATGTGTCCAGTCTGCGCAAGCCCGCGCCATTGCAGCGAAACCCCAAGCCTCATAGCGCTCATTCGCAGCAAGGCTGCGTAGACCTTCATCAATACTGGACGGGTCTTGTGCGGACACCCAAAAGCGCAAAGTGCGCTTTTGATTGCGGTGTATCGCTAAAGGTACATCTACGATGGCCTGTCCCTCCCGGTCGGCGTCACCGGCATTGATAACTGTATCAATGCGCGGATCGTCTAGCCAGCGCTTGATATTGTCAATCAGATCTTTGGCTTTTGGATTGGGCACCCAACGCCATTGATTCGGCACGAAAGGTAATACGTCAGCTCGCCAGGTGGCTAGAGCCGGGTCGTAGACTTCTGGTTTCGCCAGCTCGTACAGGTGCCCAGCGCAATAGGTAACGATCGCATCGTCACACTGCCAGTATCCGCGCTTGCGCGTGGCTCCAGGTAGTCTTATCGCGATGGCTTCCGCAGCGGATGGCTTTTCAGCTATAAATAATTTCATATCGTGTTTTCCTTTTAACGTCTACGAATTGGCGCGTTGACGCGAATAGGGGCCGCAAGCGGGTTACTCGCATCTTTGATTTCAAAATCCAGGCCGCTACGCCGTGCGGCCTCGATCATTTGCTGCTTGAATGCGGTATCCCCGTTCAATGTCAGAGATTTACCGTATCGGCTCACAGCAACTTTTAGAGCAAGATCATAGGTACGCCGCTCGGGGTTAAGTACTTCAACCCCGAGCCTGGTGTCTTTGATGATGGTCTTGCCCTGGTCTTGATAGATGACGTTCCCGCCAATATCTACACGGTAATTGGGCAGCGCGAAAACAGGCTTGCCCTCGCCCTGGCCTTGAATAAAATCCGGCCCAACTGTCTCGGTCTGGTTCTGCTGCATTTTTCGCAGTTCCCCCAGCGCGGCCAGATCGCCATGCTCGGCCAGATTGTGCAGGAACGTGCGGTATTCAGCATTGCGCCCTGGTGCTTTTAAGGTGCTGTACACGGTTTGGCGCTGCTGGGCGATTTCTTCCAGCGCGATAACACGCACTGCGCGGGCCTTGGCCATTGCGCCTTGACGCTCCAAGCCGGTTAGCTTCTGCGCGGCCTGTTTCTGTTTCTTGTACAGACTGCGCACGGCCAGCGTTTCAGCACGAAAATGTTCTCTAGCGTGATCACGCTCGTTCTGCCGGTGTTTGTACGATTGGCCGCGCCATTCATTGAAAGCTACCCATATTTCCAAGTCTGGCTGGGGGAGGACATCTGATAACGATGCCTGGTGGCACTCCATCAAAATAGGCTGGGCATCCAGCCACGATTTATTCAGGTGCTTGGTGAAGAAGTCTCCCAGGTTGTACTGCTTACCATCGTGGAATATGCGCGGGGTACCATCGCGCCCTACGCCGGTCGAATATTGGGCCGGGTCGATTTTGTAGTACCTGGCTGCGGCCTCGATCACCAGCGCCGGGTTTGTCTCGGCTTTCAGCCGTGCCGCATTGACCGGGCCGCGTTCTTCGCGCACCTGCGCCCGGATTACGCTTTTCTGTCGTCCAGCATTTTTTTGAGGGTCGCCAGCTCGAATCGCTTCTTGTTCCAAAGCCGTGCGAAGTCGGCCAGCGGCAAGCTGGGCGGGTTCAACGTCAAGCGTAACTGCTCGATTGCCTTCAAGAGTTCTTGCTGACTGTATAAGTGCCTCGCGGCATGTAGTTTCAAGCTCTCGCATTGCCTGCAAAGCGCGGCTATTTGGTGTGCTTGCAAGGTCTACTCCTTCGGCTCGTCCTGCTCCTGGCCAATGCTCGGGCCGTCGCATTCCGTCATCGGCACCGGGTTCAGGCTGTCCCAACTTACCAGGTACATTACCCGGCAATAGCATTTCAGTCTGTCCTTCGTCGAAAACCATACCGAGTGCGGACAAGTCTGACAAACGGTGAATTCGGTCGGGAGGCGGGAAGGTTCCAACCTTTGCAATACGGGGCTTATAACGGTTGAGTCGTGTTCTGCCATGTCTATTCTCCTTGGTTATTCCAGGCTCTGCCGAATCGCCGCGATTTCGCGCGTGATTGGCTCTATTAGTTTGTTCATCTGCTCTAGGAGCACGTCCGGGCGGCTGGCCGCTTCCTGGCCGCGTTGCAGTGCCTGCGTGATGCGGGTTAATTCCTGCGTGATGACTAGATTCTGTTCGGTCATGGTCGCCATCATCTGGCTCAATACTTCTATCCTGGCTATTAATTCTTCCTCGATGTTCATACAGTCCTCGGTTTAAAGTGCGCAACAATGCTGTGCGTGATTGTTGCCGTTTTTCGGCAAGCCAGTCTGTCTTGCCTTGTTCATCCAATTGCTTATATGCAGCCCATCGGCCTTTGCTTGATATATAGCGCACTTCCAAAGCACGATGCTGCGTCCATTGCTCTACCTTCGCAGCGATCTTTTCTGCGTCGGGGCGAAGGGTCGGGGCCGTGGTTACAGCCTGTAAAGATTCAGGGGTAATGTCTTTAAGATTGATGCCCTTGTCAGCCCATGCGAGTTTGACGTTCAGATAGTCGCCGTCGCGCCCGTGGCGCACCCGCACGGCTCCGTATTGCTCGGCAATGCGAGCTATATCCTCAAGGGTCTGCGCCCCAGCCTCAATAGCCTCGCGCTTGATATAGGTGCGTACCTCTTTAGCTGATAAATTTTCAAGGTCGGCCTTATGCCGCCCAAGAGGGGAGGGGGCCGGTTCGGCACGGGGCGCGTCATACGGGCTTTTCAGAGAAAAATCATTGTTAATTTTTTCCTGTATAGCGTCGTGAAAAGCTAGGTTCGCGGCACCGTAGCCTAGCGGGTCTAGGTAGGCGTCATTGCTGATGTTTCTCTTTGGGATAACTATATGAACGTGCGGGAGCCGTTCATAGGCTTTGCCGGTTGTCGCATGTATATCATGCGTGACTTTTGGAATATGCGCTTCCGCGTAGAAAACATATTCCTCGGCGTCATAGGCGGCCATGAGATCGCGTCGGTACTGTTCGGTTACGGCGCGTATCGTTTCCAGATTCACTTGGCCCTGGGCCGGGGTATCGCTTTCCGTGTACTGCTCGGCAAAGCTAAGGGTGATATGCAGGTAACGGCTATCCCCTTTCTGCCTGGTTTCAATCTGGTTAATTGTGCTGTCCATCAGATCTATATCGCCCGCCAAGGGGATACGATCATCTATCAGGTCGCGGTCGTATTCGCGTCCCCTTTTGCGCCCCGTTTCCAGATATTCGCGGATGCCGCCCGCTGCGGCGTTAACCCTGGCGAGCATAGGTAATCGTTTCGTTTAACAGGGCGCGAATATGGTCAAGCCCTTCGATGGCTTGCAAACATTCGTCCCTGGACAGGGTACCGGCAAGCTGGGCGCTGTTCAGCGTGTGGGCAACCTGGTTAAGGTTATTGCCCATGCGGTTGATCTGGGTAGCCAGGGTGCGCAAATCGGCGCTGGGCTTGGCCCGCTCCACAATCCGGGTGCGGTTATTCAGGATGGCTTCTTCAAGCCATACCTTCGTGGACACCCCGGCTTGTGCGCTGGCCTGGTTCAGCCGGTCGTAGGCTTCATTTCCAATGCGGAATGAAACTACGGCGGTTTTGGTCGATGCGCGTTTCTGCTTCATTGTCGTATTCGCCCCGCGAATATTTAAGGTGCTGGCGTAGTCAGCTTTCGATTCATGCCAGGCCACAGGGCCAGGCTATCCGGTTTCAAAGGTGGAACCTTTGGCACAGGGTATTTTACCGAAGGCGTAGCCAAAGTGTAAACATACCAGTAGTGCCTTTTTGCATTATAGGCATATATCAAAGCTGCTGCCATTAAAATTTGCATTAATTACGTTCATATCGTTTTATTTCGTCTTTATTGCGTTTTAATAATTTTATATAACTTGATAATTCTGTTTTATTAATTTAATATTCAGTTTTCATTTCAGCTTATATATGTTTTATTTCGTTTCTTATCGTTTTATTCTGCTCTGAACCGTCTTTGGTCTCTATGAGCGATTTAAATAGCCCATTGGATTTTTATAAATCCACCAAAACAACCAAGTCGGGTGGGTTACACCGGATAATGAAACAAATGGCGTTCCTTCATTATTTGGGGCTGCCGTTTAAAGAGATTCACAAATATGCGGTTGAACAGGGATACAAAGGCACATATTCGTCATTCACGAGTTGGCTGCGTCGTAACGTAGATTTCGACGCAGAAATCCATAAGCATGAAAATGAATTCAGAGAGCTTGACCCTCGACCGCCTTTAAGTGGCACTGAGAATTTAAAAAAATTAGGTGATTGCCCAAAGACTTCTGGCAAGACAGCGACGAGCGAAAATGAAATGTTCGCCCCGCGAACACAACGAGAAAAAACGAAACCGTCTACTAGGCGTCATAAAGCGGAGCCGAGTGTTACAGAACCGTCAACAGAGACGGAGCAACAGCCTTCACCAAGGGACGTTTTAAAAAAATGGAAAACGCCCTCTTATGAAGATCAATTAGATAAACACGGAATAGGAAAACACGATGACGAAGATAGCAGTCGTTAATTTCTCTGGCAATGTAGGGAAATCCACGCTAACAAAACATTTACTGGCCCCTCGACTTCACAATTGCGAAGTCATTCAGGTGGAGAGCATCAACACAACAAATGTTGATGGCGAAAAAGTGAGCGGCAAACATTTCAAGAAGGTTATTGAAGAAATCGCCTTGCACCAGAACGTCGTTGTAGATGTGGGATCATCAAATGTCGAGCTGGCATTCGCGGCACTAAAAGACCTTGACGATGCCCACGAGGATTTTGATTACTTCGTAGTGCCCTGCGTGCCTGATGGCAAACAACAAAACGATACTTTGGAATTGCTAACGCAGTTGCAGGAGTTCGGTATACCCGGCTCAAAAATCAAAGTCATTCTGAATTATGTGCCTCGTGATGAAGTGCCGGAATCTTTGTTTCCTTCCATCGTTGGTTACTGCTCGGAAATGGGAATCGGCTGGGCAACTGTGTATTACAACGAGGTATTTGAATTACTTACTAAAAGCACGGTGGATCAAGTCGTGGCCAACCTGGACGATGTGACCGCACGCATAAAAGAAATTCAGGCCAAACCCGCTGAAGAACAAAACAAGAAAAAATTACGGGAACTCTCCGGCCTGAGAACAAGCGGGCGCATGGCAAAGGGCGTTAAGAAACATTTCGATGAAATCTTTGGGACACTCTTCAATGAATGAGCGACCCGCATCAACAATCCTGGAGCAAGTCCATGCCGACTTGCTCCTCGATATACAAAAACTTTTGCTTGAAACCGAGACGTTGAAAAAAGACTTGCCCCAGTTGTATAAGAACGTCACTGGCGACGTAGAAAACGCGGCAAAAGTTGCTCAGGATGCTTTCAAGGATATGGAATCTATGGCGCGTGCTCTGGCCATCCATACTAACAAAGCAAAATCTGATTTTGAAATTGAGTCTGAAGCACTCCAAGCCAAAATAAGCAAACAAGCCGAATTAAATGCAAAAACCATCACGGCAGGTTTTTCTCCATTCACCAAACACCTGTGGTTATTAAGCGCACTGGTAGGCTGCAATTTGTTGATTAGTCTGGCCTTTGGCCTGGCCTATCTGCTGAAGTAATCCGCCTTGCCTTGCAAGGCGACACCCCTTTTTCTGTTTATAAAAAACGGCGGCTCTATGCCGCCTTTTTGCGCCTTGCGCAATGCTTGTATCAAGGATGCAGACTGCTGAAAACAATCTGCTCGGCCTTAGTGAGAGCGTTTAAGTTAGTGTATATTATTATTGTTAAAAAAGTATTATCAATTGTTGACTTTATGCAGTTAATCATGGATAATACTAATGTTACCGGTAAAGTCTTTTTGTTATTTTCTTATGATTGATTTGCCTCCAGATTGCCAAGCCGCTCTGCGCGATCCAGTGATGCAACAGATTTATCAAGTTGAATCTGGGTTTAATCCGTTTGCTATTGGGGTTGTGGGTGGGCGCTTGGTTCGCCAGCCGAATAATCTTGCCGAGGCGGTTGCAACAGCCAATTACCTGACTAACCTGGATCGAAACTTCAGCATTGGACAAGGGCAGGTAAACAAAACCCATTTTGTGCGTCTGGGCTGGGACAGCGATATTAAAGCAGGCTTCGATGTGTGCAAAAACGTTGTGGCAGCATACGAAATTTTTCAACAATGCCAGTCCTGGGCGATCGGTTCTGGATTCAATGCAACACAAGAATACAGTGCAACCAATGCGGCCCTGAGTTGCTATTACTCCGGCAAACTGGGTGCTGGCAAAACAAACCCTGATGTGACCCGCTATATCAACAAGGTAATTTCTTCAACACCCAGGAACCCGGTCAACATGGATTCCGCATCACTTGTCATCCCATTGGCCAGTTCGGAAAAGGGCAAGATTACTAACGTTAACGCGGATCAAACCGGCGTGCGCGTTAAGGTCGTTAAGCCTCAATCAGCCAGTATGCTTTTATCTGGCAATTCTTCTGTTAGCAACACCACTTCATCAATGATGTTAATCAACCAAGCAAAGGATTAAATATGAAATCAGTGCGTAGTTTGGCAATCAGTATGGCTTTGGTCAGTTCACCTGCATTCGCGCAGCTTGAACGCGGCACGACGATGCTCAATAGCGTTTCAACGTGGCTTTTGTCTATCGGGGTGGTTGTGCTGACAATTGCGTTAATGTTTGTTGGTTTTCGCATGATGTTCCAAGCCGCTCAATGGAAAGACGTAGCGCCTGTTTTTTGGGGGGGTGTTTTGATTGGCGGTGCGGCAGGTATTGCCGGTATGTTAATCGGTTAAGGTTATGGTGGACAGTCGAGACAGGGTATTTAAGGGTGCTACGCGCCCTCCAATGATGTTTGGCATTCCTATCGTGCCGTTCATTCTGATTGTTGGAACACATATCCTTGTGGCGCTGTGGTCATTCGTGTTGGTGTCCGGTTTTGTCTCGGTTGCAGTATTCGTTTTGCTGGCATTCATAATAGTCGTGCTACGCCAGGTCAACGCGGACGATAACTTTAAGCTGGCTCAAGCCTTCATGTATTTCCGTGATATTGGGTATCGCACCAATAAGCAGTATTGGGGCACTCATAGCATAGGGCCAGTCACGTACAAAAAGCGGAAATGAAATGAGTAAAAGCACAACAGCTAAAGAGAAAGAGGACATATTTTCGCAGCAGCGCAGATATGCCAATGAGGAAGATTCGCTAGAGCGAATCGTGCCGTTTTCAAGCATTATTGATGATGGCAGTCGATGCTTCAAAATGAGCAAACGCTGGTGAGTCTGGCTCTTGCCCAGCGCCAGTCGCAGAGTTCTTTAATGGCTCAAGCGAGCGCAGAAGAAGGCAAGCGAGCCATTAAGGAAAACACGGCAAACCCCTTTATTGGACGGTAATCATGATGAATGTCCAAAGGATAGTGTCCGTCGTTTGTATAGGGTTTATCTTCGCTTTGGCTGGCTGCGATAACAACTCACAAGAGATTACGGCCAAGAAAATGATTAAGGAAAATACCGCCAATCCATTTGCGCCCAATGCACAAAACGGACAATCAGATTCAAAGACAGGCTCTAGCGTTGAATCTGGAAAACAAGAGATTACGACCAAGAAAATGACTGAGGAAAATACCGCTAATCCGTTTGCGCCCAATGCGCAAAACGGACAATCAGATCCAAAGCCGGTGCCTGGCGTTGAATCTGGAAAACAAGGTAAATAATTATGGCTGACATTGGAGTAATTGAAGATCAAGCTACCAAAATTCTGAGTTTGGTGGAATCGTGGGGCGACATACCTAATACGCTTATTGTGTGGGTTACTCCGGTGTTGGTGTTAGGTTTGACGATTCTAATAATGTGGCATGGATACAAGATCGTTCGCGGCGTAGGTGGGCAAGATCACCTCATAGACGTGCTGTTTATATCAATACGGGCTTTCCTAGTGTTCTCGCTGTGCTTGGTGGCTGGAACATACGCAAGCAACGTCATGGGAGTAGCAACGGAATTACGGGAAGGACTAACCGGGCTGTTCACAGGAACCGATGCAAACATATATGCCCAACTTGACGAAGTAATGAACAAGTCATCGGATGCCTACAAAGATATTCTGATCTGGTCTTATGACCATCTGAAAATCGGCATTACAGGTACGGACTTCACGGGACTGACCTCGATGATAGGTGGAGCCTTTATGGTGGGCTTTATCCTCGTATATGCGATGGTTGCAGCCATCAATATGCTCATAATTGATTTCTCTCTTGCAATCATATTCGCAGTTGGCCCCTTGTTTATCGCCAGTTTGGCATTCCAAGGAACCGCGCAATTTTTCAATACCTGGCTTGGTGCATTACTCAAATACATTTTTACTGCTGTTGTCGTCACCGCTATCGTAGGCTTCGGCACGACCATAGTGACGGGCTACGCAAACGGCTTATCTAGTACGCCTGTTGAAGCTCTGGACTTCGTTGGAGCCACAATGTCGGCAGTCATGGCCTCCGTGATTCTCATTTTCTTGACGTTTAAGGCTGCGCAAATCGGGGCCGATCTGTCCGGTGGCGTTGCGTTGCAACTCGGCACACTGGCTCACGCTGCCCGTTGGGCAATCAACCCAGCCGGGGCCGCATTATCAAATACTGTAAAAGCAGCCCACGATGCCAGCAAAATTGCCAGCGCTGGTACGGGTTACATAGCCGGTCGTGCTTCCCGAACAGAATTAGGTAAAGCAGTGGGTTCTTCTCCTGCCATGAAATCTGCAATGGCAGGTATCAATACTATGGCACAAATTGGCAGCGGTACCCGTACTGCCTTAAGCCATCGTTCTGCTATCAGTGCTGCTCGCACTGGTTTTCAATATGGTGCATCTGTCAAAGAAGGAACAGGCACGATTACAAAATAAATCCATGTAGTACCTCATTCTTGTTTCGCATTACTTAAAAGGAATTTTCGCTATGAAAATTTTGCAGGTGGCTCTTTTTTGTCTTTTTGTTGCTGGTTGCACTTCCGCACCAAAACTTGAGTACCCAACGGGCAAGGAATCGGTCAGGCAACCGATCAATGTTTTACATCCGACATTGAGTGAGACTGTTCCATTAAAAGCCGCGCCAGCGGGATTAAACCCGGAGATCAACGGTATCTCTCCAACAAACTAAAGTATCAACCCCTCAACCCGGAACGACTCTTAATTCTTCTCTCAGATTAGAGTAATTCCGGAAACCGCAATCGAAATTATTCCACAAAACGCGGACTGTAAGGAAAAACCATGAACGAGGAAAACACAAAAAAACCCGGCGACATTACCCCGAACGACGACTTGCGCGACGTTACCTGGGAAGCAGAATTAAACGCCACTTTGCGCAATTCTCTAAAACGCCATGCAGCGCTTAATTATGTACTCGCGGTCGCGGTTGTTGCTCTGACAATAGCTCTGGCTGTGCTCATGCCACTTAAACAGTTAGTGCCCTATGTTGTGCGCGTAGACAATTTGACCGGGGCAACTTCTATCGGTCAAACCGTACAGGATTATGTAGCAGAATCTGAATTAGCTGATAAACACTGGGTGAATAAGTTTGTTGTTGCGCGTGAACGCTATAACTACCACTTAATACAAGATGACTATGACACCGTTAAGAGCCTTGCTGGTGATACGCCGTGGAAACAATACAACGAACTCTTTAGCGGCCCCCAAGCCCTTGATCAGCAATTCGGCAAGAATATCCTGTTCACCCCTAAAATCATCAGTATCTCGCTGACGGAAACAGGCGGGCAGAAATTTGCCACGGTACGTCTGTCGGTTCAGCAACGTGACCTGCGTACAGAATCCAAGCTACGTGCAGTCCATAAAGTTGCCACGCTTCGCTATGAATATGAACCACGTTTGTTCATTAGTGAAAAGGCTGCGATTAATAACCCGTTTGGTTTCACTGTCTTGGGCTATCAAACTGATGACGAATTCACAGGTGGTTAGCAATGAAAATAATCGTGATTGCATTGGCCCTGGCTCTGCCTGTCACCGCTCAGGGATTAGATTTTAGCGCAGCGCCTGATAATACTCGGGTTCGCACTGTCCGCTATACAGATAATACGGTCGTTCGTGTTGTGGGCTATGTGGGTAGTCCTACTGTTATTGAATTTGGTAAATCGGAAACTGTTGAGGACGTTGCAGGCGGTGGCATTATCGACTGGGATATTGCAAAGGTCGGCAACCGCGTTTTTATAGCACCACTCAAGACGGCCAAGCCTGGCACGATCATTGTTGCAACAAGCAAGCATTCCTATGTACTTGATATTGTGCCGGCCTATAAGGGCACAGTGCACTCTAACCGTGTGTCAAAAGTCATGTTTTCTTACGGCACATCCAAAAAACCACAAAGAAACTCTACTCAAGACCATGTTCGCCTGGCGAACATGAGTTATTCGATGGAGTTGGTGAATACCAGCGTCGATATTCGACCTTTGCGGGTCTTTGATGATGGCAAATTCACGTATTTTTATTTCCTAGAAAATACAGATATTCCCGTCATCT
Organism: Nitrosomonas eutropha; assembly: GCF_900116685.1. GTDB lineage: Bacteria > Pseudomonadota > Gammaproteobacteria > Burkholderiales > Nitrosomonadaceae > Nitrosomonas > Nitrosomonas eutropha_A. The sequence continues at coordinate 405,907 of NZ_FPBL01000001.1, read as the reverse complement.
ACGAGTCATCGCCTGGCAGTCGTGATGAATGGCTGACGAATTTTCACAAGGCGAAAGATGGTGCCATTGTGGTACACGGAATTGCTAAACAATGGAATCTTCGTCTGGACAAAGCCATTATCGGTGTTTTCAACGATGGCTTTAAATCATCTGTATACCCCGTAGAAACATCGTCTCTTAACGCAAGGGGGCCGAAATGAGTGAAGCTATTAAAGAAGAAGATTTCAACCAGGAACCGCCGCAAGAGTCGCATGAATTTAAGGGCGAAACCAAAAAGAGCGGGGTGATGCGCTCCAGGGTAGTTACCCTGGCACTGATGTTCAGTGTTTTTCTCGTGGCTTTACTGTTAGTTATCTGGTTCGGAAAAACGAAATTGTCTGATTGGCGGGCTGAACGTGAAGCAAACCAATCAGCTAAACAGGCCACCGCCAGCCTAAGCGCGAATCAACGCCGAGGGCGCGACTTTGATGTAAGTGATTTTTTTGCCAGATCGGAGCCGGAACAACCTGCAACACCAGCCCCAAAACAATTACCCGATAACTTTTATCAACCCGGCCCTGCGACGCATGTTCCTTTGGCTGGTGGTACAGCAGGCCAGCCTGGGCACGCTCCCGCTAATGTGCCTGTATTACCGCCCATGATGCTCTCGGGCGAAAACAATAACCGGCCTGCCACAGTACAGGATCAGGCGCATATGATGAGCCGGAAAGAGATGCCCTCAAAAACCGAACAGGCAAGTGCCGCTGAGTTAGGGGATCGTTCGCTCGTTATCACACGCGGATCGTATATCCCATGTATTTTGCAAACGCAGCTTTTCAGCAATGTGCCAGGCCAAAGCGGGTGCGTGATTCCTGACGACATCTATTCTGATGATGGATCGCGGTTACTTATCGCACGTGGCTCTACTGTTGTCGGCCAATACGGGCAGACATTGCAACACGGCGATTCTCGCATTGCTGTGGTATGGGAACGCATTAAAACCACGGATGGTTTTGTGATCGACGTAGATAGCGGCGCAGCCGATGGCGTGGGTACGATGGGTGTTAGTGGCTTCGTCGATAACCATTGGTCTGAACGCTTGGGCGCGGCCCTCCTGCTGTCTTTAATTGATGATGCAGTAGACATTGCTATAGCACGCCAGCGCGGTTCGGGCGGAACGATTTATGGCAACTCAACCGCTCGATCCGGCAAAAATGTTTCTCAAAAAGTGTTGAATGCCACCATCAATATCAAGCCCACACTCAGCGTAAATCGTGGCGCTCGCCTTATGATTTATGTCAGCAAAGACCTCTGGTTTGACGATGTTTACGGGGGTTAAGATATGAACTCAACAGTTTTGAAATCTTTAGAAACCAATCTTGGTACTGCGGGGCGGTTTCCCAATGCAGAATATGTACCGTTGCAAGATGACGCCGCAGTACAGGCATATCTTGCCCCATATGAGCAATGGCGCGAAGATCCCCGTGTAACAGAAATCGCTGTCAATAATGATGGCCGGGTTTGGGTGTACACAAACCAATGGGATAGCTACAACGTGCCGCAGATCAACCAGCACAGCTTATTGTCGCTCGGGGGCGCTATTGCGACCTACACCAATTCGGCACAAGGTTGGAATGCCGCTTATCCGATCTTATCCGGTTCTTTAAAAGACAATTCGCGGATACAACTTGTGATGGAGCCTGGCGTACTGCGCGGGCATGTCTCGTTTACGCTTCGCCAACCATCGAGGGCGCGTATTTCCTTAAAGGAAATGGGAGAACAGGGTATGTTTCAGGGCACTACCCAATCCACATTTGCTATTAAACCGCATGAAAAAGAACTGCTGTCCTTGGTGAAGTCGGGCAAGATCATTGAATTTCTAACAAAGGCGGTTCAGTACCGCCAGAATATTGTTTTGTCCGGGGCTACTGGCTCTGGAAAAACCACTGTGATGAAAGCCCTGGTTGATGCAATCGACCCTGGCGAACGCATCATTACCATCGAAGATGCTCACGAATTAAGCCTTACACAGCCTAACGTGGTGCATTTGCTCTATGACAACGCAAAAATGCGTCCTGGCTCTGACACGCCGGTTTTGTCGGCTAAAGATGCACTGCTTAGTTGCCTTCGGATGAAGCCCGACAGAATCCTGCTGGCCGAGATGCGCGGCTCAGAGTGTTTGTATTTTCTTCGCGCTGCATTAAGCGGGCACCCCGGCACACTTACGAGCTGTCACGGCGAAAATCCCGCGATGGCTTACGAGCAGATGATGATGATGGTGAAATCCGATCCTGTGGGCGCTGGGCTAGATTACAACGTCATCAAGCGCCTGATTCATTTAACGGTCGATATTGTGGTGCAAATCGAAGTTGACAGGCACACAGGCCAGCGACGTGTTGTAGAAATCGACTATAACCCGCAGCGTAAATATGCCATTGCCCAGGGGAAAGATCATGCCTAAAACTTCCGTATTTGCAGATATGACCCCAAAAAAATGGGTCGGTGTGGTGATTGGCCTGCTGTCGCTCGGTGGGCTGGTTTATTGCGCGTTTTTGGTATCTGGAATGGTGCTCTATGCCTCTTTCCATGAAAATCCTTTGAAGGCCAATATTTACACGATTTTCGATGCCACTGCGTCTATCGAAACGCACCGTCAAAAGGTCAAGGTAATCGGTAGTTATTTCGTGGGTTTTTTCCTGTGTCTTGCCATTCCGTTTGGCATGGTAATGGCCTATCGTCGGCGCGATATGGACGTGTACGGCAAGGGCCGTTTTGCCAATCGGAAAGATATTGATAATGAGGGGCTGTTTGCCGATAAGGGCATTTTACTAGGCCGCTTTGCGCAAGATTTGATGCACCTGCCTGGTTACGAGTTCGCGCTGCTTGCCGCGCCGACTCGCACGGGTAAAGGCGTGGGCTTTGTCATCCCTAATCTGTTGACCTTCCGGGAATCCGCAGTTGTGCTGGATATTAAGGAGGAAAACTACAATCTCACGTCCGCTTTCAGACGCAAGCACCTGGGCAACGAGATTTTCTATTGGAGCCCGTTTTCAGAAACTACGCACCGATGGAATCCACTGTCGTATGTCTCTGAAAACCCGCTTTTCCGGGTCAATGATCTGCGGGCCTTGGCCGTGATCATTTTCAGGACGACAGAACGCGGCGATCCCTTCTGGTCGGACAGTGCGCGAAACCTCTTTGTAGGGCTGGCCCTGTTGGTACTGGAAACGCCGCGTCTACCGCACACGATGGGGGAAATTTTACGCCAGGCGTCCGGCAAGGGTAAGGATACGGCCCTGTACTTGCGCGAAGTTATCACGGCCAGGCAGCGCACGGCACAGCCGCTGTCTCGTGAGTGCCAGGACTCCATCAATCGGTTTTTGAACGGGTCGGATGACACGCTGAAAAACATCCTGTCTACGTTCACGTCAGCCCTGGGAATTTTCAGTAGCCCGGTGACGGATAAAGCAACCAGCGCTGATGATTTTGACTTGCGCAATGTGCGCAAGCGCAAGATGACGATCTACGTTCATATCCCTGCCGGGGAGGTGACACAAGCACAATTCATCGTCAATCTGTTTTTCTCACAACTGATAAACGAGAATGTGAAGGAATTGCCAGAACATAACCCGGCACTGAAATACCAGTGCTTGCTTATGCTGGACGAATTGACCGCAGCCGGGAAGATTGAAATTCTGGCTAAGGGCGTGGGCTTCATGGCGGGCTATAACATGCGCCTGGCCCTGGTCATACAGAGCAATTCCCAGCTCGAATCGACCTATGGCAAGGAAGATGCCCACTCGATCATGGATAGCATGGGCGTGAAGATTTTCTATACGCCGTCGCAGGTCAAGGAAGCTGAGGAATACTCAAAGATGATCGGCAACATTACGGCGGTGGCACAGTCTACCCAGCACGCAAACGTAGGCGCTTTGAACCCGGGCCGCTACAGCAAGACGGAAACCGATACGCTGGTGTCTCGGGCTTTGATGCTGCCGCAGGAACTGCTACAGCTTGACAAAGAAAAGGAACTTGTCCACCGCGCCGGTATCCCGATCATCATGGGCACGAAGATTCGATACTACAAAGACGACTATTTCATGCGCCGGTTTACAGCGGTGCCCATGCACAAGGTTGCTATCGGTGATGAAGTCCGCACCGTACCGGTGCCGGTGCCGGTGCCTGGTAAGAATTGGCGGCTTTATAACGGCCAGGTGCAACGCAGTGACTATTACCTTGATGACCGCTTTTCCGATCTGGAAAGCCCGGAATCCATTAGCGTGTCAATGCTTGTTGACGTGGTGAACATGGTTGAAGAGAACCCAAACCCCGAAGATGCCGCGCTACAAGCTGCCGCCTGTGAAGATTTGGCTCTTGCCAAGGTAAACGAATTTGCCGCGCTGTTTGACAGCCTCGGCACCACTGATATGGACGTGCGGGGCCGATAGGTCCAGCACCCCATACCGCCGTCCTGGCGGCGTTCCTGCCCGCGTTAAGGGTGTTTATTAAAAAGGTGATACCTATGGAAAAAGAAGCACAAGCCACAATCAAATATATCGGGGAACGGTTACCCAAGCCTGATTGGGAAACCGCCCGCGATCTTGTCAGCAGTGCTGATCGTAAAGGCTTTGTCTACCTGGCAAAGCCTAACGCGCAATACGCCGGAAAAGTTTTAATGATGAGCGACACCCACCTGGTTCAGCAAGTCGGTAAAAATTCCGCCGTGGCGCATGATCTGTCAATACTCGAAAATGGCCCGGAACTTGAGCGTCAGTTCGACAATGGTGAAATCAAGGCCGGACGAACCAATATTAAGGTTGAATATGGTCAGGATAGGGGCAAGGCTGACATTGTGACGTATAACCAGCAGCGAGCTGAAACCGTGCAGACACAAGCAGAAAAATGGGCTGAACAGAACATTACCAATTCAAGAAGTCGTGAGACTTTTTTAAAACACGTTCGTACCTTTGCGCAAGATATGGCCAAAGGTCAAGAGCCTGCAAAGACTCTGCCAGACAAGGCCAAAGTCCCCGAGAAAACGCAAGCGCCACAACAGCAACAGCGCGCCCGCTAACGTCTATAGGGAATAGACCATGGCCAACTTTCATGGCCACGGTAAAAACCCTAATTCAATACAGGACGGTAGTTTCCGCCCTGTTTAAAGACAGATATTATCTGACTCGACGCCAATACCGCATTTGCTGTCAGATCGGTAAATGTTCCATCCCCATAACTGAAAATACGTGAACGAATTACACGATTACGTACCACTTCCCCTTGTGTCATCCTAGTGATTCCCATATTTAATTCTCATATTCTTTTTACTATTTTAGGGTATCCGGATACCCTAAATAAAAATGGTTACTTTGAAATAAAACTGGCAATTTTATTCCGTATGCTTTGTGAGATTACGAAAGTATGAAGCCTATTATCCCGTTCTATAATTACTAACTTTATCGCCACCAAACTGCATTTGATCTATTTGCGCAGCAGAGCCAAGATTGGCGCGGGCAAGTTCAGGCCGTTACAACCGGCTTAACTAACGTACTTTAAATTCCGTTTTCTGAAACAACCCCTAAAATGAAGTTACCAACTTTATTCTTTTATACAGTGCTTCACGGCTGTGACAAAATCCAACCGCAACAGATACATCGCTAAATCAATTGCACCGCCGCCACCTTTATCTGTTCTGGTGTCGTACCATCTTGCGCCGGTGGCCAACAATTCAACAACACTACCGCCCAGAGTCACATTAAGCCGGATAGTGGTTTTATCTTTCACCGGCACAAAATCAGAGTCACGCTTCCAATACAATCCCAAGACATCAAGTGCGACTACCACCGGCATTAATCTCAGTTGCTCCAACAGTTCAGGAGAGAATGATTTTCTTGATCTACTCATACGGATACCTTTTAGGCTTCACCATTAGTAATACGCAGGGACTTTGAACACCTGATTTTTCTCCGTGCCCTCGGCACTGCGCGGGGCATGGATAACTTGCAAGCAAGTTACCCACCCCCCTTGCGGCTACTCGCATTAGATTTAATGCAGAGCTACTCAAAGACACGGCCTTTGGCGAAGGCTTCGCCATTAGTAATACGGACATACTTGTCTCACACCTCTCCAGTCGCCTGTTGGCCCTGTAATACGGACGCACTTGTCTCATGTCCTGGTGCTTCTGGCTTGCCTGCTCGATACCAGGTTGCCCGGCTCATTCTCAGAGCTTCCCAGGGCTTCTTTCGGCTCAATGACTGGCCTTCATAGATTTCCCTATCCACTACCCCAGCTGCTCGCCTGCTGGCCTCCTTGCGCCCTCTATCCCGCTCCTTTGCCATGTCCCGGCTGATAACGGTGCGTAGCTGAGCCTGTTCGACGTCTGTAATATGGAAAAGGTTGATTAGCGTGTCGTTCCTGGGCGTGTACAGCGGGGCGTACTCATGACCGCCAAAGCTGATTTTTTCGCCCGCTTCGTAGGCTTTGGCCTTGGAATACAACGTCATCAACTCTTTACTGTTTTCTTGCCAGTTCGGGTCAAGCTCTTTAGCCAGGGCTTTTGCTTCGTAGTACATCAGCCGGCTGTTAGTCGCGCCGGATAGCAGCAAAAAATTCAAGCGCCAAAATAGGTGCTGCATACGCTCACCTTCCTGGATACCTCCGCGTAGCTCGGCCAACGTGCGCAAATCCTCAAGCCGGTGCCAGGCTAGTTGCCGTCCACTGAATCCGCGTAAGTTATCTGTCTTGTCGCCTGGCAGCAGCTTGAGCTGTCGCCGAATGGCACGTTCCTTCCGCTCTTGACGTTGCTGTTCCATCGTCCAGCGAGCTACCGGCAATAGTATTTCAGCTAGGTACTCAAAGTTATAACGCACTGGATAGCTGTTCGGCTCGTTTTCAACGTGGACAACCCGGCAGATTTCCCCGCTTTTCTCGTTAACAGTCTGTACAACACGCAGCACGCGACTAGCATCTTTCGCCTGGCGATCGGCTCCAAGGTGGGCCAATCGGTCGATAAGGTAACGCTGGCAAGCGTTCCACCTGGGCAATGCCTGACGCGGCAATGTCCTGTCTAAAAGCCATTTGGCTTGTATGCCACGGCCTGAGAAAACCAATATTGAGGGAGGGGGAATGCCTTCTTGGGCGCAGTGGTACAGTACGGACTCTACTAACTGCTCCGGCGTGCGGCCAGAGGCCCACGGCTCGCGGTAGGTGTCCAGGTCGGCAAAAAGCAGGCCCACGCGGGCAAGGTTAACCACACGTCGGTTTGGCCGGATAAACTCGGCTTGCGTCATCCAGGTGTCACGGTTCTTGTCGATTAAACCCAACACCGTGGGCATATCAATCAGTCGGTGGGATGATTGGCGTTTGTCGCCCTTGGCGTTAACCAGGATAGAAAAAAAACCTGCCTGTTCAGGGTCATGATACGCCCTGGCTTCTTCTTCCCGATCGAATAGGGAAAGTTGTTGATCTGCTGCCATGTAGCTCCTTCCGCCATGCGCAAAAACGCAATGGACTTGCCAAAGAAGGAACAAGGCCGTAGAATAGTATTAGCTAATTACGTCGTTGATTCTGTCGATTCTACGGCGGTCACACTTAAATTGTTTGACGACAATTCAAGTATGTGTTCCTGCATTTTGCAAAGCCTCCGCGCCAACGGGGGCTTTTGCTTTTCTAAATGTCTCCACTGGTGCCATCCGGTAAAGACTCCCTTTTTTGGTTCTTGGTGAGTGTGCGCGGCAGCCAGCCTATTGTGTCCACATAGAAGCCAGTGATACCGTGCTGAATCAGCACTGATGCCGCACCATCAACCGAATAAAAGTAGCGCGGGCCACCGCGCCGCCGCCCTAAAACAAAATCCTTTCCGCCCACTTTCAGGGCAATAATCAAGCCTTTGTCACCTGCCTGAATAACCGTATCTTGAACGCTGTTGGCCGCTAATAATTCTTTGAAACCCGTAGGGCCAACAATACTCATTGAATCTATGCTCATAATCATGCCTTACCTGCGCCTACAAAACAAGCCATAATTAAATTTAGGACACCCGAGTGTAATAATGGGATATTATTACAATACCTCTTTAATTGTTTTGATCTCAATAGTCGAGCTAGTGAGTGCGCGAATGTGCCATAATATTCAATCATGCTTAGATTCTCTTAGAGTTGATGGCATGATTGTCACGTGATTTTTCGTGTTTTCCTTCACAAGTCCGCGACAAGGGCCTGAATATCGCAAGTATTCAGGCCCATCTTCTATCCCTGCGTTAGTTCGTGCTTAGGAACCAGTGGCACTATTTTTAATAGTTCTGCGCCTTGAGCTGCCTTCCGTGCCTTTTCAAGGTCGTACTCGCACTGTAATGCCGTCCAGAAGCGGGCCGTACTGACACCCGCCGCTTCCAGCCTTATAGCAAGGTCGTAACTGATACCGCCGCGCCCGTTGACCACGCGGGAAATCGACTCACGCGACATGCCTAAGCGTTTAGCTGCTTCGCCCACGGTCATGTCCAGCGCCTTTAACACGTCCTCGCGCAAGATCATGCCAGGGTGGGGATGGTTCATCATGTCCATAGCTTCGCTCCTATTTGTCGTGGTAATCCAGATAACCAACCAGATCGGTATCGACGCCCACGAAAACAAAAATAACCCGCCAATTTTTGTTAACGGTAATTGACCAGTACCCGGCTAAATCGCCCTTGAGCGGGTGTAGTCGAAAGCCAGGAAAATCCAGTTCAGCCGGTGCCTGTGCCACGTCCAGCGCCCGCAGGATGCGGCCCAGCTTCGCTGCGTGTTCGGCCTGTATGCCTCGGGTCGAGCCGGTCTTAAAAAAAATCTCTAGTCCCTTGTGCTTAAAATTCCTGATCAAGCCGGTATCCTTTGCTTTCGGTATAGTCTATAGTGTGACATACATCATCTCATAACACAAAAAATTTTTTACTGATAGGCTGTCATTTTCAGAAGACGATTGCACCAGTTGATTGGGCGTAACGGCTGTTGTGCAGACGACTCTTGATAGCCCGATATCAGAAGCCAGCTGCACCAATCTTGACTATGCTTGATACTCGTGTGCACCAAGGTGAGAGTATGGACATGGCAGTATTAGGCGTGATGGGCTGCATAGCGGTATTTATTTGTAACAACCTGCATTTATAAATGATCCGGCCTGCATTCAGCGCGATTTTGAGCCATAAATAACTGCGACTGACAGAACATCCATGTTAGATTGTTAATCTCGAGTGGATTTTAGAAGATCCGTCTCGCAACGATACCCTTACCCTTTTCACAAACAGAACACTTCTTGTATCCGGGGGTCGTGCTGATAAGGGCCACGAATGGATTGAAAAGCACCACGCAATGGAATGCGAGCACAGTCATTTTGAAACGCGAGCTGCTACAGTTAGGTGGTGGCTAAATGCGGCATAAATTTTATGCATTCTGCTAAACCTTGCCCAGATGCTCCTTTAAGAACTTAATGAAGTGCTGTGTTTTTGCAGGCAGTAATCGGGTTGCCGTAATAGCACAGGCAGATACCGGAGCCCCGCGCCATTGAGGTAGTACGCGACGCAATCGCCCACTGGCAATATCATCAGCAACAATTTTCTCCATCATCATGATTATGCCCATATCAAGTGTTGCTAAGCGACAAATCATTCCGACACTGTTAAGCGTAAATCTGCTGCCAATAGAGATTTTGGTAGTGTTTATCCCATCGTGCAGTGTCCATGTGTCAGCCTTCATGATGCCCAGACATTCATGGTTTGCCAGATCAGCGGGTTCGGCAGGCTCTCCCGAGCGATCAAGATAACGAGGTGAAGCATAAAGGTATGTAGGGAGCACGGCCAATGGACGTGCGATCAATTGGGAATTTTCTGGTTTTCCTATACGGATTGCCACATCGAAAGGTTCATTCACCAGATCGACCCACCGTGACGTGAGATCGAAATCAAAGACGATGCCCGGATAAAGTTTTGCAAATTCGGCGATCAAGGGTGCCATGTAGGTCACGGTAAAATCCACGGGCAGTGAAGCACGTAGCACGCCACTGGGCTGTGTGAGCATTTCGCTGAGTTGCTCTTGTGCGAGTTTGGCTTCATCGACGATACGCTTACAACGCTCGTAATAAATCTGACCAGCCTCGGTTAACGTTATCTTACGCGTTGTGCGATGTAAAAGGCGCAATCCAAGCGTCTTTTCCAGCGCACTAATCCGTCGCGATAGCGTTGAGTTTGGCATTCCGATAGCATCGGCAGCACCGCGAAAGCTCTTGGCCTTGACAACCTCTACGAACAGAGCCATGTCATTCAAAAATTTCATATCTAATGCTCCATTAATGAAGCAATGTTATCCAAAAAATAGTCTTTGTTCTATATAAGAAGCAATGGACAATCCCACTCTCTTGTGGAAATCATCATGAAGAAAACAAGGGGGGTATTAAAAAGGAAGCGCGAAGTCACGCTGTTGAGATCTTCGATCTGGTATTTACCTTGCTTGCACCAGCAAACCTGCATCAGATTAGACAGGTGTTGACCATCACATGAGCGCACAAGATATCACTAGAAAATCTGATAATTGGTAAGGAAAAGACTGCTGATTCAGGGTGGATTTTCTAAAATTATGAAGATCCAAATGATTACTTATCAAGACTTCCTTCATTACCACGCCATTTATGATGGGTATTTTATTATATGTAGGAGATAAATATGATTGGGGCTATTCTGAAATTTAAAGGAAGTTTGATCAAGCGTATTATTTATGTAGTTACTATTACTCTATCAGTTATGTTGATAGCTGCGTGTAATCGTCCTGGGGTACAGGTTACAGAAAGAGAAAAGGAAAATTATGAAAAAATTGTTGCTGGTGAAATAATAGAGTGTCCATACGGGCTAGATGCTAATGGATCATGCCTTGATGAAGGTGATGACGGTATCTGGTAATTATGGCGGTTACTTTTTTGTAACAAAAAACCAGAGTAAGTTTTTTATCTGATTACACTCTTCCAAGATTCTTGGAATGTACTACTAAAGTAACCTTCTATAAGATCGATTCCATCTCATTACAATATAGGAGACAGGAATCGATCAAAAGTCCTGTTATTTATTCATACTGTAATGACCCAGTAATTTCCTGCTCAGATATTATTCTCCAATATATATGATCAAGTAGCCCAAGGGAATCTCACCTTCAGGCTCTCCCGCAACGGTACGTGAATCTCTCGATTCATACCGCTCCTATCGTTCAATCATTCCGGCCTAGGTGATATGCCAATGGGCAAAGCAGTCTGGCTGTCATTTATACAAATAGCTGCAACAGTATAGAAATAATTTCACTAACTTAATGATTTGTACAATACTCTGAAATTCTTAGCTGTAATAACCTGCATTTATAACTGGATCAACCTGCATTCAATGCGATTTTGAGCCAGTAATAACTGCATCTATCCACCCCCGCAAACCAGAGATAACTGCAAATGAACCTGCATTCAATCTAGCTGACCTGCATTTATCGGTGCAAACCAGGAATAAATGCGACGGACAAAAGATCGTCAATCCTGATGGTGTTTTCAAAAAATGATTTTTTGCACTTGATTACAAGCAGATATTCACGATCCATCTCCTTTGTCATTTTCAGAAGACGACTGCACCAATCAATGAGGCATAAAGCCTGTTGTGCATACGGCGTCGTAAATTCCCTAATTTATGCGACAATCAGCGCAAGCAAAATGGATATACCCGCGTGTATCCATATCCTCGAACTCAGAATTCTCTCGAATCAGACATCCTGCGGGTTGCCCATTTGACGATCAAAAGATTGGCGAATCATGCCCATGACGTAGGTGTAGCGGCTCGCGTTTCAAAATGATTGTGTTCGCTTCGATACCGTTTTTGGCTCACAGTAATTGCAAATGACGGGGCACTCATATGCTCACATTATCTGCAAATGAGCTTGCATTCAATAAGCAATTCAGCCAGGAAAGATCGTCGAATTCTTACTTTGATTGCCTTCCTTTCTGCGGTCGCTCTGCTCCCAGCGCGCCATGTGGGCAACGTACAGCGTTGACACACAAGGCTCTTGCGTGCTACTCAATATATAAATTGCTTAGATGTTTAGTCCCACGGTGTGCTGGAATGGGTCAAAGATAAAACGATCTGGCTCATTTTTCCAGATTTTGCAGATGTATTCATAGGGTGTTAGGCCTTTGAGAGCTTTTAGTCTTTTGGCGAAGTTATAAGCCATCACAAAGCGATGGAGATGGGCCTTCAACTGATCGTGTGAGTCGTAATAATACCGTTTTACAGTCGCATCCTTGATGGTTCGATTCATGCGTTCAACCTGACCATTGGTCCAGGGATGGTTGGGTTTGGTGAGACGGTGCTCGATGCCGTTGATCTGACAACACCTATCGAACATATGCGTTACATACTGAGCCGTTGGCCCATTCCGATAACGCGCCGGGAACGTAAACTGGATACCGTTATCAGTCAGGATTGTATGGATCTTGTAGGGAACAGTCTCGATCACGGCCTTCAAGAAGGCGGTTGCCGTGTTGCGGTTGGCTTTGTTCTGGAGTTGAACAAAAACGAACTTTGATGTCCGGTCAATGGCTACAAAAAGATAGAGTTTACCTTCCTTCGTACGAACTTCGGCAATATCAATATGGAAGTAGCCAATTGGATAGGCATTAAACTTTTTCTTTGGCTTGTCACCATCAACCTCCGGCAACCGACTGATGCCATGCCGTTGAAAGCAGCGATGCAGGCTTGAGCGGGTTAAATGCGGAATGCTTGGTTGCAAGGCATATAGACAATCATCCAGCGGTAGAAGCGTATGTTTGCGAAACGCCACAACAGAGGCTTCTTCTTCCAGACTTAAAACAGTCGAGTGCGACTCTTTGGGGCCCATCGGTGCATCGTGGGTGAATTCCCGCTTCCGCCACTTCGCTACCGTTTTTGGATTAATCCCATGCCGCTTGGCCAGAACATTCAGACTCTCTTGACTATTTTGTATCGCTCGACGCACCGCCGCTGTCGTGTGGGCGCTTCCGTGTATATCTGTCCCATAAGTCATCCCTCCGTAGCTGGTTATATGTTACACCAGCACACCGTGGGACTAAACATCTTAACCTCACTTACATTCCCACAAAATTACACCATCAACTACGTCCTTCACAGTCTCATAATCATAGGCATTTAGCAGTGAGATTAAACTGTCATTGATCAGTTTTGCTGCTTCCTCTGTATCAGAAGATATTAGGCGTTTGTCGGCATGACAGTTTTTATTTTTCCAGACCTGCGGATAGGTTTTGACTTTATGTTTTCGTTCTACAAGAATTTCAGCAACAAAAGGAGACGGATCTTCACGACTCCAGTCAACACGTTTCAAAGCATGGAGACCACCCAACAGCGCCAATATAGGCGTCCTCCCTGTCTGGTTTTCAAGAACCATTGCCATCCACTCATCACGTGGACTGCTTGTTTTTAAATCAGCATCTATAGCAAGCAGCTTCAGGCATTTACCACCTCTTTTCATTTCGGCCAGATCATGAATCATTATCCGATAGGCTGGATGATCTATCATCGGTGGAATAGTAATGTTGGATATATCTGCTTTTCCCTCTGATACCTGGTCCAGAATCATTTGCTGGCTGCTGGCTATTTCCAGAGCAACAACCAGACATTTTCTCTGTTGTAGATATTCATCTATCACGGTTTTGAAAAACTGGATAGATTCTGGCCGTTTGTGATCTTCACCAATGATCGTTATGGTGCCCTGCTCTATTTCACTCGTAATCAGACTTTGTACCTCGCTTGGTACTGCTATCTGAGGTAGAAGCACCAAAGATAACAACCACCAATAGAAAATTTTTTTGAGGCTTGTAAAGTTCATCAAGATTCCTGAATTTTTCAAACTGAAATTAATTTTTGTTATTATATGTTATTACATCAGTTATAACTTTAGGGGTGATATGATTGAATTGAAAGTCAGAAAATTTGGTAATTCTCTTGGTGTTGTTTTGCCAAAAGAAGTGGTTAATCATTTACGTACCGGGGATGGGCAGCGATTATTCTTAACCGAGGCATCTGATGGAAGGTACCTTATTACGCCATACGATCCTTCATTTGGTGAAAAAATGGCAAAGGTAGAAGATATATGTAACCGATACCGTAATACACTCCGTGCATTGGCGAAGTGACAGCACCTGTCTGGATAACTGAGCAGGATGCACTTGCCATCCATGAGCGCTTAATTTCTCTGCATGGTGGTGCATCGGGCATTCGCGATAGGAATCTTCTGAAATCAGCACTTGCAAGACCACTCAATTTTTTTGCCTACGATCAGCAACCTGATATTTTCCTCTTGGCCGCTACTTACACAGGTGGGATTCTGCAAAATCATCCTTTTGTGGATGGGAACAAACGGACAGGATTTGTAATTGGTGTGCTATTCCTCGAACTCAATGGCTACAGGTTTACCGCCAGTGAGGAAGATTCAACACAGGCTGTATTGTCCCTTGCTGAAGGCTCTCTTGATGAGCTTGGGTTCAGGTTGTTCATTGAAGATAATTCGATTGCACCGTAACTGACGTCGAGAAATATTTATTCAGATGACTATTCAGACTGATGTTTCTCCCAGTGATAGTCCAGCTCATTATCATAAATATACAATTGATCCAGTGATGATAATTTAATCTGAGGTTTCCCTTTGTAATCATTAACTAATCCTTCTGCACACACCACATCGTATTTTTCTAACTCTGCAAGTGTCGATTCAAATGTTAGTCGGTTATTACCCCATATAATCAGTGTTATCGATTTTTCTTTGGATCGACTGCCTCCAACCTCAATCCAAGTCGGTTTGCCCCGGACATCATTTCGGTAAGTAATGTTAATAATATTACCTTTGATAGCAGCATTTTTGCCGATCTTACTTGCTGCTTGTTCCCATGAAAGCGGGTTTTGACAGCTTGAGCCTGGCCGTTTCTCGGGGAGACGGTGTTGGATATTACCAACAAGAACCAGTCCTCCCTGATCAAAAGTATCTTTTTTCCACGAACTTTCTATTTTTGGCTCGGACTGTTGGACGTTGCCAGCAGAAGTCATCTCAGTGCTCGCGGGTGTTAACACTGGTTGTGCGATGTATTCGGTTAATTGCTTTTCAGGTTGGGCAGGTCGATCAGAGACACTGGCAACGGTTTTTATTGTTTCGTTGGTATTTGGCTTGAATACGAGAGCCAATATGGTGACTGCAACTAACGTAGTTAATGCCCATATCGTAGTCTTCATAATGTTATTTTCCCTGCTGATCTCTTGTAATTGCTTTTGCGATTCATTGAGTCGTTGCAAAAGTGTTTCTTCATCTTCTGTTAACGGTTTTTCTTGCTGTGCAAGTTGCAGTTGATGTTGCAAGGTATCGATCTGCTTTATCAAACGTTGGTGATCTTCTTCGCTTGCTTTGCTGCGTTGAGCCTGCGCTTGCGTCTGTGATAGTTGGTTCTTTAAATCACGGATAGAATTTTCTATATGTGTCTGGTAATTACTTTTCTGGCGTTCACTTCTAAGAAGAAGATCGATATGCTGCTTACAACGCTCAGGAGCATCCCTTACATCTGTATTGGCAAAGCGCAATACAAACCATCCTTGTGAAGTCAGAGCAGCCTGACGTCGTTGCCAATCAACGAAATCGGATTTACTCATGCCGGTTCCGGTGCCACGTTTGTCATACCCGTCTACTTCGATGGCAATTCTGATCGCACTACCTTCCTGGTAAACAAAATCGCAATAGCGCGTTTTGCCATCAGAATCCTTAAACTTGAATTGGGCTATCAGAGAACCAAAATCGAATGTAATCCGTGACAAGACGTTACGGAAAAACATCTCTTCAAAGGAGCTGCCAAGTTTATCCAGGTTATTCTTTAACCAATCCTGTGGACTCAAGTGAACCTCAACTGTATCTATTGCCGATCATCCAAAAACAGATATGGACTGCCATCACCCAACATAGGCAGTGTTTTTACATTCTTTAAAGTTATTTGAACGGCAAATAACCACGCAGATTTAGATTTAAAACTTGAGTTTTACTGCTTCAAAGGCAAAGGCAAAGGAAATTGAAATTTTTTTATGAGGATAGATCTGACGTTGGTACTAAATTAATAAAGAAAGACACCAGAAAGTTATGGGAGGGTGATTAACCTGTCGGCTGGATATTGACGTAAATACGTCATGGCATCATGGTTTAATGACGTCAACCAGTCTTTATAGGATGCTCTTGGTAGAATCACCACCATTCTTTTTTCAGCACCGGGTTTGTGAAACCGATGCATGACTGAATGATCATCCGCGTTGATGGTTAGCATGGTAAAGGAATACAGTCTCTCTTTTCCCCAGGTAGACCATAGCCCTGCTATCCCCATTGGTTCTCCATCTTTTCTGGTGATACGAGTGGTAATGGATTTGCCGCTACGCCAATCCGGTTCATAAATTGCTTCAGCAGGAATAATGCAACGCTGTTTGTTGCGCCACGCATCTCTAAAGCTAGGTTTCTCGGCAACGGTCTCTGACCGGGCGTTAAATGTTCTGCGACCGAATTCTGTATCTTTAGCCCAGTGTGGAATTAATCCAAATTGGCCAGTTAATGCCTGAAAATCAGGAACAGCTTCGTCTCCTGATTCGGATTCACCCGGATGGATGATGAAGGTACTGGTGTACGTCGGCCAGACATCAAAGCGAATATCCAGGGGAAGTTGCGTACCAAAATAGCGCAACAGGCGTTCAGGTTCTCGTACAGATTCGTAGTGACTGCACATGGTCGTACCTTTCAATAAAAAGAATTAGAATAAAGAACGGTTTAACTCACCAGAAAATGAACTTGCCTATGTTGGTACTGAAATATAGCCAACCTGTTCCTGTACAGGTCGGTGAGCCTGTTTATATTCCGCTTTATTCTGGAGTACGTGCTGGCTTCCCAAGCCCGGCAGATGATTTTTTGCTCAAACGCATCGATCTGTCTGATGAGCTGATCAAGCATCCGGAAGCAACGTTTTTGATGCGAATAAAAGGCCACTCCATGACAATGGCTGGAATTGATGATGGTGACATTGTGGTGGTAGATAAAGCTGTGAAACCAGAGCATGGCAAGATTGTGATTGCCTGTGTGGATGGGGAATTTGTCTGCAAACGCCTGTATCTCCTGGATGGAGAAACCAGGTTGCAACCAGCCAATCCGGACTATAAAGATATTGTTTTCAAGGACGGGCAAATACTGGAAGTCTGGGGAGTGGTCACTTCCTGCATTAAACAATTCTGAAACATCATGTACATCATGTTTGCGCTGATCGACGGCAATAACTTTTACTGCTCGTGTGAACGAATTTTTCAGCCTCGTCTGCAAAAAGTACCCCTGGTTGTACTGTCTAATAACGATGGATGTGCTATTGCCCGCAGTGAAGAAGCCAAGGCGCTGGGTATCAAAATGGGGCAACCGTGGTTTCAGATCAAGCATCTGGAGCAATCAGCAGGGCTGGTTTCTCTTTCACCCAATTTTCCACTCTACGGAGACATGAGCCTGCGCATGATGCGTCTGGCTTCCGAGCTGGGCGACAAGCAGGAAATTTACTCAATTGACGAGTGTTTTATCGGGTTACAGGGGATCTCCAATGTGACACACAGGGCAAGTGAGATTCGCGCCAGAATTTTGCAGTGGACTGGAATACCGACCTGTATCGGTATCGGCCACACCAAAACATTAGCTAAACTTGCGAATCACATTGCCAAGGATGCAGACAGAAAGCCAGGCAGCTACCCTAGCCGGCTGGCACAAGTTTGCAATCTGGCTGAATTAAACGAACGTCAACGCCAGTTCCTTTTCGAGACGACAGATGTGGGGGAAGTATGGGGAATCGGCGGGCAAATCAGCCAACAACTCAAACAAGCCAGAATCAATACCGTAAAAGATTTCATGCAATGCAATCCGGCAACGATCAGAAAGCGGTTCAGCGTTACGCTGGAGCGCACCTGGCGTGAACTGCATGGCCAAAGCTGTATTGCTCTGGAAGAAATACCATCCCCAAGAAAAGAAATTGCCCATACCCGCACATTTGGCCAGCCAGTGCGCAATCTTGCTCCCTTGATAGAAGCCGTTACGGAGTTCACTTCACGGGCAGCCGAGAAGCTGCGCAAGCAACAAAGCAAGGCTTCATCCATTCTGGTATTTATTCATACCAGCAAACATCGCTCAGGGCCTCAATACGCCCGCTCAATAACGATACCAGTAGTGCGCCCGGCATCAGATACCAAAAGTTTGCTAAATGCTGCTTTACGTGGCCTCAAGAAGATCTATAAACCAGGATTCGATCTCACCAAAGCGGGCATTGTTTTAATGGATCTGACCAACGCTCAAACCAGACAGGCAGAGCTGGATTTTGGAGAGACAGAATCTGATAGTAATGAGCGGTTAATGCACGCTATTGATGAGATCAATGACCGCTTCGGCAGAGGAACAATCATGTATGGCAGTGCTGGAGTGGGCAGCGAAAAAAAGGTATGGACGATGAACCAGCAGCGACGTACCCCTTCTTATACAACGACTCTTGGAGAAATTCCAACTGCCTTAACCTGAACAATATTTATGAAGCAATTGTTTGTATCACAGGTGTGTTGATACTGTGACGCCATAATTCCATGCAACCATGTGGTTTATTTTTTCTATCCTTAAGGTTGTTAGTAACAATGTGGCTTCTTGCGATGTTTAATTAGTTACCTTATTTTCACCAGATACTTGGCTTAACGATATAAATGTAGATTTCTCAATTTGTTTTCGGTTGTAAGGTATTCGATAAGCCTTCCCTTGAAGGTTTCTGATCCAGTTTCCAGGTTTTTTCTCCAGTAACGTAGCGGTTATGGTGCCCCATCAGTTTGGCAATACGGTTATCCAGTTCTCTTTCCCACGCGGTCACTGGAAATTGATGATCCCACGCCATGAGAATGCGTTGCTGGGCTTTTGACATGGATAATCCATAGCGGTCATACATATAGAAGGTTACCCGTGCGATAAAACCTTTTACTTTGTCCCTGGGTTCTGTCGTTCGCTTTTTGAAATCTGTGCGGGTTGTACACTGACCATACTGGTTGGGTATTGTCCGGGCAACTATGCTCTTCGATCACCGTTAACCTCTCCTATTGCAGGAGCCAGGCCTCTTTGCCTATTGGCATATCACCTATGCCGGAATGATTGAACGATAGGAGCAGTATGACTCGAGAGATTACGTACCGTTGCGGAAGAGCATGAGGGTAAGATTCCCTTGGGGTTAACTCGACCAACTAAACACTCAATCAGATCGGCGCTGATAAGCTATGTTGTTTCTTTGGTGTCAGAAAACTTACTTGAACAAAACAAAGGTTGTCCTGGTACAAGCTTGTAGTTTTTTTGTCTTGTATTTCTGATACGATTGTTCAGAGTGAACAGGAATATATTATTCTAGATAATAGAACAGGCATATCGAAATTCTTTATATAGAAGAAGGAGATAAAATGAATCATTATCAGGTTGGTGTCGTGATCGGAAGCCTTCGCAAAGAATCATTCAACCGTAAACTGGCGGATGCCCTGATAAAAATGGGTCCACCGGAATTTACATTCAAGCATCTCAATATTAGTGATTTGCCACTTTACAACCAGGATGATGATGACCATCCGGCCGAGTCGGTCAAACGGCTGAAACACGAAATCTCAGAAGTGCAAGGATTGATGTTCGTAACTCCGGAATACAACCGCTCTATGCCTGGTGTACTCAAAAATGCGCTGGATCATGCCTCTCGACCCTACGGGCAGAACGCATGGGCTGGTAAACCCGCTGGAGTCATAGGGGCCTCCATTGGCCCAATCGCGACAGCCATTGCTCAGCAGCATTTACGGACCTCTCTTGCCTACTTGGACGTGCCAACACTTTGTCAGCCGGAAGCATTTATTCACGTAAGTGAAAATCTGTTTGATGAAGCAGGAAACATTGGAAATGAGCGCAGCAGTAAGTTTTTGCAAAGCTGGATGGATCGCTATGTTGTTTGGGTAAAAAAACACGTAATCCCTTAAATAAAACCTGCCCATCTGCGAGATATTGGCGGTTGACTGTTCCATATATGTTCCCACTTTGATCCGTAGATTGTTGTAATCTGTTTTTTACTTTTCCTATTCAAAGGAAATACTGGATCAACTATGTTTCTATAACTTCTGCCAAGGGATGGGTACTAGTAATGAGCGAATTACCACAAGTATTTGCACCTGTTCTTTTCTTGCCACATGGAGGTGGACCATTACCTGTTCTGGGTGACAAAGGACATGAAACGATGGTTTTCTTTCTGCGAGAGATTGTAACCAAGCTGGAAGAGCCCGCAGCAATTCTAATTATTAGTGCCCACTGGGAAGAGGAGCAGGCAACGATAATAAGCAGCAATCAACCTAAAATAATCTATGATTATTATGGATTTCCAGCTGCAGCCTACGAGATTCAATACGAAGCACCCGGTCATCCTGAACTAGCAAATGAAGTGTACACACTGTTAGCAGCCAGTGGTATTTCAGCAAAGCTGGATGAACAACGTGGTTTTGATCACGGGATGTTTATACCGCTCAAGCTAATGTTTCCAGAAGCACGTATCCCCTGTATCCAGTTATCGCTATTAAAGAACTTGGATCCTCAAATGCATATTGCACTTGGTAGGGCTCTTACGTCTTTACGAAATCGGAATATTCTGATTATCGGTTCAGGCATGTCATTTCATAATTTGAAGACATTTTTCTCCAATACGATTGGTAGTAACCACGAGGATGAAGTATTCGATCGCTGGCTGGTAGAAACATGTACCGATTGGTCAATTTCTCCTAAAGAGCGTGAACAACGACTGATCGAATGGGAAAAAGCTCCTTTTGCCCGGTTCTGCCATCCAAGAGAAGAACATTTGTTACCTTTGCATGTTTGTTATGGTATGGCTGATACTGCCACTCCAGTAGCACAGACAGTATTTAACGAGAAAGTGATGGGAAAGAAAGTAAGTGCTTTTCTCTGGCAGTAATGCTGCTGAAATTAATTGACTCGTTGAAGTGAATAACTGAAACATATGAATTCAGTATCTTAAAATCGAAACTGTAATGAAATTGAGTGGAGGATTTATATGAAGAAGTCGGGACAAGTAGCCTCAGTATTTTTCTTCATTCTTACAACTATGCTAATGAGTAACGCATGGTCGGCACAAGAAGGCACGCTTAGCACGGGTCAGGTATGGAAAGATGGCGCAGAGATTTATACTAAAGTCTGTGCTTATTGTCATGAAACTAACGTTGGGCCGCAAATTCTTAATCGTCAACTTCCTGCAGTATATGTTCGTGCAATTGTTCGTAACGGAAACCGGGCGATGCCTCCATTCCGTGCTTCCGAAATTGATGATGAATCACTGGAAAAGCTGACAAATTTCATTTCACACAAGACATCTCAGCATTGAGGGAGGCTCTGTTTTATGAATGAGACTCGACGTAACTTCATTAAAGGAGTGCTTGCTGGCGGAACTTCTCTGGCCCTCGGCATTCCCGGGATTGCCCAGACAGCGTTAGCTAAATCATCTTTTGACAGCGCGCGAAACTGTCGATTATTGTTGGGTAACGTTTCTGTAGCCAAATTGTTTGCTAAAGGTGCGCAATCGGCTTGCTCTGTTCATAGCAATCACCATCATGACGCGATTCCGATATTAAAGCTTGAAAGCGGATTATCAGCTGGCTCTCTACCTTGGATTGACTCGCTGATGCAATCGCAAAACACACGCTGGATTGCTGTTATGGATCAAGCTGACGCAGCAATATTCACAGAGCTAGTGCGAAACTCTACAGCTCGCTTATTGACAACAGGCACGCATACTTCAGCATCTGCTGGCCATGCGGCTTTACCATTACGCCATGCGTGGATCACAGCGTCATCCTCATATAGTGCGGGAGGATTATTGACGCAGATACTAGCTCAGAGTGGATATGATTTTTCGATTGCTGAGGATTTTCTTACCCATGCAAAGGAAAGGGACATGAATAACATCTCCTTTCCGGAGTTCCTGCCTTATTACCTGACAGACCAACCGACATCCCACTTATATCGTGCTGGCGTATCACTTCCAGAAGCTGGCCGATTGATCGGCTGGGAGACATCAAAAACCGGGAAACCTTTATTTTTTCAACCTGCCAACATTGCTGTCAGTCAACATGAAACAAGAAATAGCAAGGAAGTTGAGTATCCTCAATTTAGTAACTGGGTTGAAGCTACCGGTTATGCAATTACTGCTGCCGCGCTCGGGGTAAGAATAAACCTGGAGTCGTGTGCCAAGCGTGTATTTGTACATCGATCGGATCAACACTATCCGGATCGTAAAAAATTATCAGGAATCAGCCTCGTTTCGTATGTAATCGACGTGTAGGGAGAAGACCGTATGGCCAGTAAATATGTGGCATTGCCAAAGGGTGTATCAGAGAAAGATTTCGATGGAGCTATCAGTAAATACCGTGAAATATTAGGTGATAGTTCGGTACTTATCAGTGCGGAGCAACTGGCATCCTATACTAAAACGATGATGCCAGTCTCTGATACTGAGCATGCGCCTTCTGCTGCGCTGCTAGCTACGACAGTTGAGCAGATCCAGAAAATTGTTGCGGTTTGTAATCAATACAAGATACCGATTTGGACAATTTCTACCGGAAAAAACTTGGGCTATGGTTCGGCAGCTCCGGGAGAACGTGGCCAGGTAGTGCTCGATCTTAAACGCATGAATCGTATTCTTGAAGTAGATAAGGATCTGGCTTTTGCTCTGGTTGAGCCTGGAGTGACTTATCAGCAGCTCTACGATTACATAAAAGAACATAAATTGGGTCTGTGGCTATCCATGCCAGCACCTTCGGCCATTGCTGGGCCAACGGGCAACACATTGGATCGCGGTGTTGGATATACCCCTTACGGGGAACATTTCTTGTTTGCCTGTGGCATGGAAGTAGTACTTGCGAATGGTGAGGTTTTGCGAACAGGCATGGGATCCATGCCTAATTCCAATACCTGGCAGGTATTCAAATGGGGATATGGTCCTTATTTAGATGGCATTTTCACGCAATCTAACTATGGCATTGTTACCAAATTTGGATTTTGGTTGATGCCTGAGCCGCCAGCATTCAAGCCGTTTGTGATTCAGTATGAGCATGAGGAAGATATTGTGGAAATCGTGGAAACGATTCGTCCGCTACGTATCAACGGAGTCATTCCAAATGCTGTCGTCATTGCACATGCGCTATATGAGGCACCTGTAAAAGCTAAGCGCAGTGATTATGTGAGTGGGCCAGGCTCAATTCCGGATGAAGCGGTTTATCGGATCATGAAAGACCACAAACTTGGTATCTGGAATGTGTATGCGGCGCTCTATGGTACGCAAGAGCAGATTGACGTGAACTGGAAGATTGTGACACAAGCATTTAGCCAATCGGGTAAAGCCAAAATCTTGACAGAAAAAGAAGCGGCAGATGACCCTGCATTCGCTTATCGCGCTAAACTGATGTGTGGCGAAATGACACTTACAGAATTTTCGTTATACAACTGGCGTGGGGGCGGTGGATCAATGTGGTTTGCGCCTGTTTCCCAGGCACGAGGAAGTGAAACACTCAAGCAAATGGCGCTGACCAAGCAGATTCTCACTAAATATGGATTGGATTATTCTGGTGAATTTATCGTTGGAATGCGTGATATGCATCATATTGTTGATGTGTTGTACGACAAAACTGACCCAGAGCAGGTAAAAGCAGCTTACCAATGCTTTGATGAGTTGTTGACTGAGTTTTCTGCACGAGGATATGGAACTTATCGCGTTAACACGGCTTTTATGGATAAGGTTGCTGAAACCTATGGGCCGGTACAGAGAAGTGTTCATAAAACACTTAAAAAAGCACTGGATCCTAACGGAATCCTTGCACCGGGAAAGTCGGGTATTCGTTAACTTTATTTTACTTTATACAGAAATAACTCATTTCCAGTGAGGAACAGATGAAACAAATTAAGGCTGCAGTAATTCGTCAGAAAGGTGGGCCTTTCCAGCTTGAAGATCTGATGCTGGAAGAACCTCGTAGTGATGAAGTACTGGTACGTATTGTAGCAACCGGGATGTGTCACACCGATATGGTGGCCCGCGATCAGCTCTATGATGTGCCACTACCAGTCGTTCTTGGGCATGAAGGTTCAGGTATTGTTGAACAGATTGGCAAAAACGTAAAAAAAGTAGCGACAGGTGATCATGTTGTGCTTACTTTTATGTGGTGTGGCCATTGCAAACCCTGTCTACAAGGCGACCTAACTTACTGTGAACATTTTTATGCATTGAATTTCGGTGGTGCGCGTGAAGATGGTAGTACCTCGACCTATCTGGCAAATGACACACGAGAATCGGTTCATGATCATTTTTTTGGACAGTCGTCATTTGGTACCTACGCACTGGTACATGAACGCAATGTAATCAAAGTACCTAAAACAGCACCACTGGAGTTGCTCGGGCCACTGGGTTGCGGTATCCAAACTGGTGCCGGAGCCGTCCTAAACACACTTAAGGTCACACCGGGCAGCAGCTTTGTGGCGTTTGGTGGAGGAGCGGTTGGGCTGAGTGCGGTAATGGCAGCACGTGCTGCTGGTGCAACGACTATCATCTCTGTTGACGTGGTTCCTTCACGTTTGTCGCTGGCAATAGAACTAGGTGCAACGCATACTGTTAATAGCCGAGAAACTGATCCTGTTGAAGCAGTTCACAAAATTACCGAAGGAGGGGCTGATTTCACTTTGGAATCAAGTGGGCGTCCAGAGGTATTGCGTCAGGCAATTGATGCCCTGGTAATCCGGGGAACATGCGGTATTGTCGGTGCCCCTGCATTAGGTACTGAAGCAAGCTTTGACGTCAATGGTGTGATGACCACAGGAAAGCGTATTATCGGGATCATCGAGGGAGACAGTAAACCGGATCTTTTTATTCCAACACTGATTGAACTTTACCAGCAGGGTAAGTTTCCTTTTGACAGATTGGTGAAATTCTATTCTCTGGATCAGATCAATCAGGCTACTGAGGATAGTGAAAAAGGCATTACGATTAAGCCAATCATTCGGTTTGCTTCTTAATTATCGGTTGCATGAGATTACTTTATGTACTTTCTTTGTGAGGTAAAAAAGTACATGTTAATTAATCAACCAGCTTACTGATTCTCTGACTTCTGAAGATCGAGGTATTTCTAGGCAAACTGATTGCTTCCCGGTGAGAGCAGATTGAAATATGAATTTAACAGAAACGTCCCTCCCAGATTGCCCCTCAGCCTAGTTATTTACCAGAACATCATTCCATCAAAATGATAAGTAACCGCACATGAATAGTGAAAAAACACGTTTGAGCTATACTGGTTTTGATCAATTGCCTATCAATGGAATATGGCGACATGGGAAAGGCTCAAAGGTTTTGCATGATCTGAATCCTTATAATAATGACATTCTTGTAGAGATTCCACATGTAAATCAAGAGGATGTAGATGAGGCATATCGGGGAGCGGCCAGAGTACAACCAACTTGGGCTGCGCTGCTTCCAGGAGAACGTGCAGCGGTAATGCGTCATGCTGCACAGGTAATGGAGGCACGCCAGGAAGAGGTTGTTCAATGGTTGATTCAGGAGACGGGCAGTACTCGTATCAAGGCTACTATGGAATGGGGCACAGTACGTGCAGTGTTACTGGAAGGTGCCACTCTGCCTTATTTGGTGGAAGGCCGTATTCTGCCTGCTGATATTCTAGGGAAGGAAAGCCGAATGTATCGCAAGCCAGTAGGGGTAGTAGGTATCATTAGTCCATGGAACTGGCCCATGCAATTATCAGCTCGGTCGGCTATACCTGCACTGGCGGTTGGTAACGCGATTGTTGTCAAACCCGCAAGTGATACTCCTGTTACGGGTGGTCTGCTGTTGGCTAAGATTTTGGAAGAAGCAGGATTACCAGCAGGTGTTTTTAGCGTAGTTGTTGGTGCGGGCAGTGAGATTGGTGACGCATTTGTCACGCATTCGATACCACGTGTGATTTCATTTACAGGATCAACTTCTGTTGGGCGCAATATTGCCAGATTGGCCGCGGAAGGGCCGATGTTGAAACGGCTTGAGTTGGAGCTAGGAGGTAACGGGCCTTTTGTGGTGCTAAATGATGCTGACCTTGATGCTGCAGTAGACGCGGCAGTGTTTGGTAAGTTCTTACATCAAGGGCAGACTTGCATGAGCGTCAATCGCTTTATCGTTGATGATGGTGTGCATGATGCTTTTCTGGATCGTTTCGTGGAGCGAGTACGCAAATTGAAATTTGGAAATCCGGATGAGCCGGATACCATGGTCGGTCCGATCATCAATGAATCTCAATTCAAGGGGTTATGTAGTCGTATCAAGGAAGCTGTCTCGGCCGGGGCGCGTAAGGTGGTCGGCGAGGAAGCACAGGGGTTGGTACTACCACCACATGTTTTTGCAGATGTGACTAACGAGATGCATGTGGCACAGACAGAATCTTTTGGCCCGATCGCACCGTTTATCCGAGTGCGTGGTGAGGAAGAAGCACTCAAGATTGCTAACGATACTGATCTTGGCCTTGCTGCTGCTATTTTTACTCGTGATGTCGAGCGAGGCTTACGTTTCGCACAGCGTTTGGAATCAGGCATGGCACATGTTAACGATCAGCCAGTGAATGATTTACCTTTTAACCCGTTCGGTGGTGAGAAAAATTCAGGGGTAGGGCGCTTCAATGGTGTTTGGGCTATCGCTGCATTTACTACTGATCAATGGATCAGTATTCAGCATGAGCCTCGCCATTATCTGTAATAACCTTATTCAATACTATTTTGTGCCTTTTACCGCCTTTTTTATGCAAGCATACTCATGATAAATTATGCAATAAAGAAAGGCCGGATTTACCGGCCTTTTCTAATATGTTGATCTATCTGTGATTTAAAGAAATAGATGCGACACAGTTATTCCGTGTCCTCACAAATTATGGCTGTGGTTGCGTTCTTTTGCTTCTTCTACGCTAGATTCTTTCCATACTTGAATATCTCCATCCGCTGCTGTCTTGAAATACTGCCGTAGCATTTTGTTGACCGCTTTTCGATAGCAATTCTTAAATCCAAAACGAGACCCGAGTGCAGCAACAGTAACAACCAAGATTAGGATCAAAGTTAGTATCGCTTGCCCGTTTGCAGTGATGAAGGTTGGGTCAGCTTTCTGGAACTCATGCACCATATCCGAGTACAACTCTGGAGAGAAGATCGCTGCCGTGACAACGAGCCAAAAGACTGAAAATGGAACAACAAAAATCAACATTCTCACCACTGCTGTGATGACATTACCCACATTCATAACCTGTGCGAGAGCGGTATGTTTGCTGTGGAACACTTCGTGTTGCATAGTCGCAAGCAAAGAGTCCGGCACTTCACCAATCTCGACACCATTAACGATAACTGTAACTTGTTGATCAGATCCCATGCCCATGCGAGCAATTAAGCTCTTATTGTACCTATCGGCCAGATAACTGAAAATTACTGTCATTACCACCACTCCGAGCAGTAGGCTTGGCCAGCCGTTGTAGGTACTAAAAAGAAGCATGACTGTTACTATTCCCAAGATGATAAAAGTCGGTAGATTAATTCTGTTGCTCATACCTTTCCTTAATTATGTAATTGCTCGTAAATTGTCCAGTGGCGTATTTCTTATTAGTTTTATGCACTTGTAATGATAGCTGATATTAAAATTATCTGATCTTTTAATAAAGACAGGTTAATACCACTCAAATACCTGTTTTTGTCGCGAGTTAAACCACTGTTGCCGACGACCGGGTACGCCACAACCATGCAGGTAATCACAGAGATTAGTCTTAGCTTTCTTTAGAAAAATAGGATCATAGAAAACTTCCTTGAGCTTTCTATCCTTGATGTATAGGATGACATCAATCGTCTTGTAAAGATCTGATTTAATGTCTTTCATGTCAAGCTGCATACCTACGTGTAATAACCTGCATTTATAACTGGATCAACCTGCATTCAATGCGATTTTGAGCCAGCAATAACTGCATCTATCCACCCCCGCAAACCAGAGATAACTGCAAATGAACCTGCAATTATTCCTATCGACCTGCATTTGATGTTTGTGAACTGACAATAACTGCAACTGAAATAACCAATGGGCTCACATTATCTGCAAATGAGCTTGCATTCATTCACGCTGGCTCGCATTCCATTGCGGGGTGCTTACATTAATTGCAAATGACGGCATTCCTATTGGCAGTCCAGGTCGCTGAGTATTGAAGAAAGACAGCAAGTGATGTTATACTCAAATATAACTTATGGGAGTTGCCATATGCACACCACTAATCTTCGCAAGGTCGGCGGCTCGATCATGCTGGCCGTTCCGCCTGCACTACTTGATGTTCTACACCTGTCAGTCGGGTCTACAGTCGAGATTGCTGTTGATAACGGCCGACTTGTGGTAGAGCCAAGGATACGGCCGCATTACACGCTCGATGAGCTGCTAGCACAGTGCGATCCCTCGATCGAGTTGACTGCCGAAGATCGGGAATGGCTGGATACTCCCGCCGTGGGTCATGAGCTGCTTTAATGGAGCGAGGGGATATTTATCTTGTTTCGCTTGATCCTGCTTCTGGCCATGAGCAACAGGGAGTGCGTCCGGTGCTGGTTATCTCTCCTGGCGTGTTCAACCGGCTGACAAAAACACCCATAGTACTGCCGATAACAACCGATGGCAGCTTTGCCAGAACGGCTGGATTCACCGTGTCACTCATGGGTACTGGTACCAAAACAACGGGGGTGGTTCGCTGCGATCAGCCGCGTGCTCTGGACATTGGATCACGCAATGGTCGCAAGATTGAACACTTGCCAACAACAATTGTCGATGAGGTACTGGCGAAACTCGCAACTCTTCTGGATTGAAGAAGAATGGTTGTGGCTTTTTCAATCTACTATTTTCAGATACTGGTATAGCGTCTCGCGGCTGATCCCAAAGTTGCGGGCGATCAGTGCTTTTTGTTCCCCTGCCATGACTCTTCGCTTTAATTCTGCTACCTGCTCACTATTGAGCGCTTTCTTGCGTCCCCGGTAGGCTCCACGTTGTTTGGCAAGTGTAATGCCTTCTCGCTGCCGCTCGCGGATCAGGGCACGTTCAAACTCCGCAAAAGACCCCATCACCGACAACATCAGGTTGGCCATCGGTGAATCCTCACCAGTAAAGATCAATCGTTCTTTGACAAACTCAACCTGGATACCTCGCCCGGTAAGATCTTGTACCAGCTTGCGCAAATTATCGAGGTTGCGTGCCAGACGATCCATGCTATGGACGACGACTGTATCGTCTTCACGTACAAAATCTAGCAACATATCAAGTTGTGGTCGCTGGGTATCTTTACCCGATGCCTTATCAGTAAATACACGATCTACCTGAATACCTTCCAGTTGTCGTTCCGGATTTTGGTCAAAGCTGCTGACTCGAACGTAACCAATGCGCTTACCTGACAAGTTAACTCCAAAAGTAATATATGTCAGAGTGAAATCTATTACCTTTGATTAGAAATGTCAATTAATTGTTATTTATACTCTATTCTGACGTTTGTGCGTAATGTAACCTGACATCAGGTTAGGGTATAGCTCAAAATGACATTCTGTTAATTATATGGGTTTGTAATGAATGTTTGTCAGTCGCAGTTAATTCTGGTTTGCACCGATCAAATGCAGGTTGATGGTGATAAATGCAGGTTCATTTGTAGTTATCTCTGGTTTGCGGGAGTGGATAGTTGCAGTTATTGCTGGCTCAAAATCGCGTTGAATGCTGGTTGACCTAGTTTTAAATACAGGTCGTTATACTTCTTCGATTAGGCCGTAGCTGCCTCACCCGACGCCGAGATCATAAAGTACCACAGGCCAATCACTGCTAAAAAATTGATAGTGAACACTAAACCTCTGAGCCGGACATTGCTAGTGAAAATCTGTACGGCGCTATGCAGAATGCGGCTACCAACGAATATCCAAGCAAGAGCGACAACTGTCTGGGTAGCCTGGAACTGCAAGAAGAGACAGGCGACGTAGAAGAAAAGTGGCCACTCAAACTGATTGGACAGGTTGGCGCTGATTCTTGGCTCAATGGCTGATAACGGGTTGCTCTCGTCTGATCGGCGTCCCAAACCCCATACAGCCGGAGCCCGCGCGATGGTAAGCAGGACATACAAGAACGCGGTGAGCATTACATGCGCTGCCATTGGCAGAATCAGAGCTTGCGGCATGAATCAGTACCCCTGAACTGACGCGACAGGTGACCTAACACAATAATATAATATATAAGAGCCTGTTTACGATCTTCTGAGTATCAGTGCCATGAAGGCCAGATGAATGAACTGCAAGCTGGTGTTAAGTTTGCGCTCGCAGTTTTTCCACAGCCGTCGGTTCTTCTCCAGCCAGGCAAAGTTGCGTTCCACCACCCAACGCTTGGGGATAACGGCGAAGGTATGCAACTTACTACGCTTGGCAATCTGCACTGTCACGTGCTCGCCCAGGATGTCCTTGACGCCCTGGGCAAAAGGCTGACCGACGTAGCCGCTATCACACAGCAAACTTTGGATTTGCTTCAAGTTCGGTTTGCAGCGCTTGAGAGCCTGTAACGCTCCTTTACGATCAGTCACTTCTGCCGTGGTTACCGCAATCGCATGCGGCAAACCCTAGGTATCTACCGCGATATGACGCTTGATGCCTGATACCTTCTTGCCTGCGTCATAGCCCTTCTGGCCCGCCGTGTCCGTGTTCTTCACGCTCTGCGCTCTGCGCATCCACGATCAGGAACGTGCTGCAAGCGTTGCGCCCCAATTTCTCTCGGGCCGCGCCAACCTGATTTTTTTAACGCCCGCTCCAACAGGCTGACGCCATCCTGGTCGGGCTCGCTCCATTTACGCCAATAGGCATATACGCTCTGCCACCTGGGAAACTTGTCGGGCAGGTATCTCCATTGACAGCCAGTGCGTAGCAGATACAACACCGCACAAAAGACCTCGTACAGATCCACTGTCGCAGGCTTGGTGCGGCGGCGTACACTGCGCAGTAATGGCTCTATCTCAGCAGACTTCTCTCGGCTGATGTCGCTGGCGTATTTTGGTCTCTTCATCCATCTATTATCAGGGGTGAGAAACAGATTGTAAACAGGTTTTAAGAAGTGTCCTGAAAGAATATTGCCCGTATTTTCTTGTCCAACTTGATTAGATCGGTAGAAAAACCCAATAAAAACCTGTTTAATATCTCACTGAAGAGTGCATTACGGCGTTGGGATCGAACTCAAAATGCTCAAGTTGGCTCTTTTTTCTGATGAAGATTGCTGCTTATAAAGCTGCTGCGCTTTGTAAACAGCCATCAAAAATAATGAAGATAATTTTTGTCATATAACATGATGATTATTAATCGTTTATTTTGATAAAAATAATGCAAAAAAATACTTGATTCTGAAAAAATCAAGCCTATAATGCGTGCCTTTAGAAATTCCAGCAGCCCATAAGGAGGTCATCATGAGAAGCAAGATAAACCTGTTTGTTCCAACTGATTGGGTTCAAATTCATATTCCCGAAACGTAGCGATTCCAGGAGAAATTCTCATGAAAAAACTATCCGCAGCCGTACAGCAGCAAACAGAAAATGTCATTTTTGATACTCACCCTGAAGTCAGTATCGATCTCTCCCTGGTGGAAACCAGATTAAAACAAGGTTATCTAAAGCCTTTTCTGATGGTGGATACCGCCATCATTCGCAATAAAGCCCGACGATTCAAGGCAGCCATGCCGTGCGTACATCCACATTATGCAGCCAAAGCCAATCCTGATCCACGTGTACTGAAAACGCTGATCGAAGAAGGTGTGGGGTTTGAAATCGCATCGATCGCGGAGCTTGATCTCCTGATGAATCTTGGCGTACCTGCTGCTGAAATCTTTTACAGCAACCCGATGAAATCGCGCGCTTACCTCCAGTATGCTGCTGCAAAAGGCGTGGAATGGTACGTGCTGGATAGCGTTGAGGAGCTGCGCAAGATCGTCAGTGTCAAGCCTGATGCCAAGTTGTATTTGCGAATTGACACTCCCAATATCGGCAGTGACTGGCCGTTGGCAGGAAAATTTGGAACACATCTGGTAGACGTGCGCGAAATTATTGATGAAGCTGTGAGGCTAAATGCGGATCTGGCAGGTGTTACTTTTCATGTGGGTTCTCAATGCCGCAATCCACAGAACTGGCGGGTTGGAATCGAGCGCGCCAAAACCGTGTTTGCCAGCATGCGCGAGGCCGGTCTCAATCCCCGGTTGTTGAATCTGGGTGGCGGCTACCCGGTGCGTTACGTCAAACCGATTCCATCCATTGAAATCATTGCTGAGGTTATTAACGAGGCCATTGCAGATTTGCCGGAAAATATTCGCATCATGGCAGAACCAGGGCGTTATCTGGTATCCGATTCAGCGTGTTTTGTGTGCCGTGTGGTCGGTACCGCGACCCGTAACGGCAAGCGCTGGATGTACTGGGATGCAGGGATCTTCGGCGGCATCATTGAGGTAAGCGAAGGGTTGCGTTACGAAATCCTGACTCAACGCAATGGTTCTCTGGTTCCTTGGGCGGTTGCTGGTCCGACCTGTGATTCCGTGGATGTATTGATGCACGACGAGATGTTGCCTGAAGATGTGCAGGAAGATGATTTCATCTTTATCCCTAACGCAGGCGCTTACACAACGTCGTACGCAAGCAATTTCAACGGCTTCCCGTTGCCGGATGTCATTGTGATTTGATGGTGCTAAGAACTGTCATGACAGTAGAGGATAAGGCGGCATTTTTATCAAATTTGCCGCTTATCCGTATTAAATCTCCGGTAAAACTGCATTAGCAGACTATCCTCATCCCGGGTATAACCACTCTGGATTGCTTCACAGGAACACGCTCGCAAAGGCGGAAGGTTGTCGCTGTCGTGTAATGACGATACAGATGTGTCAAGAAAATTCAGACTGAATTACCCTGCTGAATCAATCTGATCCAGCGTCAGCAGGGTGTGGTGATGCCGCAGGTGATCTTCAATGAAGGTGCTTATAAAGAAATAACTGTGATCATATCCGGCATGACGACGCAAGATAACAGGCTGCCCAGCTTGCTGGCAGGCAGCTTCAAAATAGCTGGGATGTAATTGTTCGGCAAGAAAAGGATCATCCAGTCCTTGATCAATTAATGGAGTTGGCAACCGGTGGCCAGATTCAATCAAGGCGGTCGCATCGTGTTTACGCCAGCTTTCTGGTGATTCTCCCAGATAGCGGCTGAATGCTTTTTGTCCCCAGAGACAATGGATGGGTGCCGCGATTGGTGCAAAAGCGGAAACTGATCGATACAGTTTAGGGTGACGCAGTGCCAGAGTCAGCGCACCATGCCCTCCCATAGAATGCCCCGAAATTCCCACACGTTTTGGATCAACCGGAAATTGACTCAGTATGATGTTGTGCAACTCCTGTGTTATATAGCTTTCCATATGAAAGTATTTAGACCAAGGAGATTCTGTAGCATCAAGGTAGAACCCGGCACCTGATCCAAATTCCCAATCATCCGCTTCCCCAGAAATACCGGTATTGCGCGGGCTGGTATCCATACTGACTAGCACCAGACCGAGCTCGGCAGCATAACGTTGTGCCCCAGCCTTGATCATGAAGGTTTCTTCCGTACAGGTTAGCCCAGCTAGAAAAAATAGTACGGGTAAACGCTGCTCACTGGCTTCAGGCGGCACATACACCGAGAAGCGCATTGGTAAGCCGATAATTTCCGAATGATGCTGATAGTAACTTTGAAGACCGCCAAAACAGCGGTGCTGGCTGCGAATTTCCAGTTTGATTGTCATATATTCCAGGAGATCAGTAAACCACGACCGAACGGATTGATTGGCCGGCTTCCATCAATTTGAAGCCTTCGTTAATGTCTTCCAGTTTCAGTGTGTGTGTGATGAGTGGATCAATGCTGATTTTGCCGTCCATGTACCAGTCAACGATACGTGGCACATCCGAGCGACCACGTGCGCCACCAAAGGCGGAGCCTTCCCATTTTCTGCCGGTAACCAGCTGAAACGGACGGGTACTGATTTCAGCGCCGGCCTCTGCCACACCAATAATGATGCTGCGCCCCCAGCCTTTGTGTGTACACTCCAGCGCCTGACGCATGACTGAAGTATTGCCGGTACATTCAAAACTATAGTCTGCACCGCCATCAGTCAGCTGTATGACCGCATCCACCACGTTTTCAACCTCATTCGGGTTGATGAAATGTGTCATGCCGAATTGTCGGCCTAATACTTCCCGCTCCGGATTGATGTCAACGCCGATAATCTTGTCTGCACCGACCATGCGTGTACCCTGAATAACATTTAGACCAATGCCACCCAGCCCGAATACAGCGACATTTGTACCGGTTTCCACTTTGGCGGTAAACAGTACCGCACCAATACCGGTGGTCACCCCACAACCAATGTAACAGGCTTTGTCAAAAGGGGCATCTTCACGAATCTTTGCCAGAGCAATTTCAGGGACAACGATGTAATTGGAAAAAGTCGAGGTCCCCATATAGTGCATAATGGATTTGCCGTTGAGTGAGAAGCGCGAAGTGCCATCCGGCATCAGGCCTCGCCCTTGTGTTGCACGGATCGCCTGACATAAATTGGTTTTACGCGAGAGACAAAACTTGCATTCCCGGCATTCTGGTGTGTACAAGGGAATAACATGATCGCCCGGACGCAATGATTTGACATCTGCACCCGTTTCAACCACAACCCCGGCGCCTTCGTGGCCAAGAATTGCAGGGAAGAGGCCTTCCGGATCAGCGCCGGAAAGTGTGTAGTAATCAGTATGGCAGATACCTGTGGCCTTGACTTCAACCAGCACCTCGCCCGCGCGCGGAGCGGCAAGATCGACCTCTTCAATGGTAAGGGGCTGGCCAGCCTGCCAAGCGACTGCTGCACGTGTTTTCATGACGAGTTATCCTTGTGAGAAGTTTGATGAAAGTAGTCATTGTATCTGACTGACACGGCCATGCAACCCGGTTCTTTTGCGAAAGGCCGGATAAAGGATGAGGTTGTACCATTTCCCGGTTTTAGATCGACTAAATTGGGTATGATTTACCGATATTCTGAAAAAATAAAATCAGACAGACAAAGGAGGATTCATGAATAGCCAGTCACCAGTGGACAAGAAAACACAGATCAACTTCTGGTATGTGTTAATTGCGGTACTCAGCATTCTCTTCATCCAGAATCTTTACACGCAATATACAAAAATCGAGCCGATTCCCTACAGCCGTTTTCAGACATTGCTGGAACAGGACAAAGTAGCGGAAGTAGCCATTACCGATCAGCAGATTTTTGGCAAGCTCAAGGATACGAGCGGTGAAAAGTTTACTGAATTCGTCACCACTCGGGTCGAATCGGATCTGGCAGGAATGCTGGATAAGCACAGTGTCACCTATACCGGCGTGGTGCAAAGCACCTGGTTGCGCGATATTCTTTCCTGGATAGTACCGATGGCAATTTTTATCGGTATCTGGCTGTTTATCATCAGGAAGATGAATAAGGGAATAATGGGAAGTGGGTTGATGTCAATTGGCAAAAGCCGTGCCAAGGTTTATGTAGAAAAGGAAACCAAAGTCACTTTTGCCAATGTTGCCGGTGTAGACGAGGCCAAAGAAGAGTTAATCGAGATCGTTAATTTCCTTAAAAATCCTTCTGAATACAGTCGGCTAGGTGGCAGGGCGCCCAAAGGTATTTTGCTGGTTGGCCCACCCGGCACTGGTAAAACCCTGCTGGCGCGTGCGGTGGCAGGGGAGGCAGGCGTACCGTTTTTTTCAATTTCCGGTTCGGAATTTGTCGAAATGTTTGTGGGCGTAGGTGCTGCCAGAGTGCGCGATCTGTTTGAACAGGCACGCCAGATGGCGCCTGCCATTATTTTTATTGATGAGCTGGATGCGTTGGGACGTGCGCGCGGTGCAGGTGGATTTGGCGGTCATGATGAAAAAGAACAGACACTGAATCAGTTGCTGGCCGAGCTGGATGGATTCGACTCTTCCAGCGGTATTGTATTGCTGGCAGCCACCAATCGTCCTGAAATTCTGGATGCCGCCTTACTGCGTGCCGGACGTTTTGATCGCCAGGTACTGGTCGATCGACCGGATAAAAAAGGTCGCCAACAAATCCTGGGCGTTCATATCGGCAAAATTACACTGGCCTCCGATGTAGATACCGAACAGATCGCTGCCCTGACACCTGGATTTACCGGCGCAGATCTGGCCAACCTGATTAATGAAGCCGCATTACTAGCGACTCGGCGTGGTGCAGCAGCCGTGGCCATGGATGATTTTAACAACGCAATCGAGCGGATTGTAGCTGGCCTGGAGAAACGTAATCGCCTGCTTAATCCCGTTGAAAGACGTACTGTTGCTTATCATGAACTGGGGCATACCATGGTGGCGCTGGCGCTACCAGGATTAGATGAAGTTCATAAGGTATCAATTATTCCACGTGGCATTGGCGCATTGGGATACACCATTCAGCGTCCCACCGAAGATCGTTTCCTCATGACACGTAAGGAGCTGGAAAATAAAATGGCAGTGCTACTGGGGGGGCGTGCAGCAGAACAGCTAGTATTCAGTGAAATTTCAACTGGCGCTTCGGATGATCTGGCACGCGCCACCGATATTGCTCGTGCAATGGTATTGCGCTATGGCATGAGCGAGGCAATCGGTAATGTGGTGTATGACCGGGAGCAAATGACTTATTTGCAACCCAATTTCCCAATGCCACAAAGTCGGGATTACAGTGAGGAAACCGCCAACAAGATTGATCTGACGGTACGTACACTGCTTGATCAGGCACTTGAGCGCGCGATTAAAATTCTGGATATGAACCGGGCACTGCTTGACCAAACTGCGCAGCAATTGCTGGAAACTGAAACATTGAATCAACCGGAAATACTGGAGCTAAAACGCAATATTCTTGCTGAGGAAACTGCCTCTTTAACGCAGTAAAACTAATCGGGGGATTGTGTCAGTATTCATCCAGACGATTGCATTCTGTCCAAACACATGCCCGATGGTTACTATCGTAGCGAGGTCGATCCCCAGCGCGAGAAAACTGGCCTCGGCCGGCCATTTCCCGGACGGGTCGATGCTCTCTCCCGGATAGATATAGTTTGAATAGCGGGCAAGTTGCTCGTGCAACCGGATCGTGGCAGACTGATTTTCTTCAGGCATTGCCATTTGGCTGGTGGGGTTACAGGCGGTGATATACGCTGCATTCTGGCTCCTGGTTGCCTGCAGTAGCGTTGCAACAGACTTGGATTGGCTGCCAATACGCAGCATGATCAGGCTGGTTGTGTCAATCCGTACCTGATACCAGGCAGCAAGGTAATTATTGATCAGCTCTTTTGAAAGGGTGGTTGGCCTTGTATTTCCATCCTGCAAAATAGCCTGACTCCAATCCAGGTTTTCAGGCAGAAGTACGGGAGCATTTTGGTTATTTTGATAATTTTTCACTGGTTGAGTGTAAATGAAATTTATTATTTTTATCTTGTTATGGACGATCTCCAATCTGGCTAATGCGCTGGAGCCGATGCCACCCAAAATTTCCGATACGCTGGAGCAGCGTGTCAAGCCTTGTATTATTTGTCATGGTGATGAAGACAGAGCGGGGCGGGATGCTTATTACCCGCGCATTGCAGGCAAGCCTGCCGGTTATCTGTTTAATCAGTTGCGCAATTTTCGCGATGGGCAACGTTATTACCAGGCCATGGCGATCCTGCTGGAAAATATGTCTGATGATTATCTGCTTGAAATTGCCCATTATTTCTCTTTCCTGAAATATCCCTATCCGCAACCGACAGCAAACACACTTTCACCCGGTGAAACACAGGCAGTAGAAACGCTGATTCATTCGGGCGACCCTGACCGGGATATTCCTGCCTGTAGTGCCTGTCACGGTAAGGCCTTAACAGGGACGAAACCCTTTATTCCCAGTTTACTGGGTTTGCCACATGCCTATTTGGCTGCCCAATTTGGCGGCTGGCGCAACGGCGGAATCATGCGTGGACAAACACCAGATTGTATGTCTGAGATAGCCAATAAAATGACACAGGAGGAGGTGAATGCGCTGGCCATGTGGCTGCCCACCCAGCCGGTAACGGGTGAATCCGCAGAGGCGGAAGAATTGCCCCCGGAACTTGTTCAGCGTTGTCAGACCATTTTATCCGGAGAGGGCTTTATCCAATGAAATTGTCAAATGAATTTAAATTTGCCGGGAAACGGCAAATGATTGTTTTTGCAGCGAGCCTGTTGTTACCGTTGTCAGTTATTGCAGCAAGCCAGTCTCCAACTCCAGATGCTGAGCAAGTCAAGCGTGGTGAATATCTATCGCGGGCTGCAAATTGTATGGGTTGCCACACGACCCGAGGTGGAGAGCCTTATGCTGGCGGACGTACGCTGAAAACGCCGTTTGGCGAATTTGTAACACCAAACATTACACCAGATGATGAAACAGGCCTCGGCCGCTGGAACAATGAGGATTTCTGGCAAGCACTTCATTCCGGGAAAGCGCGCGATGGCAGCTATCTGTACCCCGTCTTTCCTTATACCGAATATACAAAGATCACGCGCGAGGATGCGGATGCCATGTTCGCCTATCTGCGTTCATTGAAGCCGGTTGCGCAGACCAATCCGCCACACAAGATCAACTCGCCCTACGATAACCAGTTTCTGCTGTTCCTGTGGCGGACGTGGTATTTCAAGGAGGGAGTGTATGAGCCGGATAATTCCAAAAGCGAAGAATGGAACCGTGGTAACTATCTGGTACAAGGGCTTGGGCACTGTAATGCCTGCCATACCCCGCGCAATGTATGGGGTGCCACTCAGGATAGCAAGCTGGCAGGAGGTGAAATTATGGGAACCTACTGGTATGCCCCTTCGCTGATTTCCCCATTGGAGGCGGGGGTAGGAGAATGGTCAACAGGTGAAATCGTCAAACTGTTGTCTACTGGCATAAACGAGCATGCGGTAACTTCCGGCCCCATGGCCACTATTGTCCGGCAAAGTCTGCAATATCTGTCTCCTGAAGATATGCGTGCCATGGCGGTTTACCTGCAATCTATTGGTGAGAAACGCAACGGGAATGAGGCACCGAAAAAAATCCCACCTATGCCGGAGCGAGTCAGCAAATATCTGGCACTGGGGAAACCGGTATATGAAAAACATTGCCAGGGTTGTCACGGCGAATCAGGAGAGGGCGTGCCGGGCATTTACCCACCGCTGGCGGGTAATCGTAATGTCACTATGACCTCACCGCACAACACCATTCGTAGTGTGCTATATGGTGGGTTCCCTCCCGTCACAGCGGGTAATCCGCGTCCTTATGGCATGCCACCTTTCCAGCACATCATTCGCGATAATGAAATTGCCTGGGTGGTTTCCTATATCAGAAATACCTGGGGAAATCTTGGCAGTCTGGTGAGTCCGGAAGAGGTTGATAACAGCCGGGGAAATGAGTTCTGAAGCTGGGCTGAGTTGATGCTGGCTGACAGTTTTATTTTTTACAACTGTCAGCCAGACTAAACAACCACTGACTTTAACCAGTGGTTATTTATTTCAACCCCAGACTTCCCAGTGCTTTTTCATGGTTCCATTTGCCGTGAAAAAGACGGCCTTTTTTATCAGGTGTGCGGTCGCTGGTCCAGGTGATGTACTGGCCATCCGGTGTAAATACCGGCAGGCCATCGAATCCTTCTTCCTCCGTTACCCGTATGGGTTCTTTCTTGCCATCAACATCAACGATGTAAAGCTCGAAATTCCGATGCCCCTCAACGTTGGTTGCGAAAATAATGTACTGATTGGATGGGTGATAAAAAGGTGCCCAAGACATCTTGTTGAGCCGGGTAAGCTGCTTTTGATCCGATCCATCAATATTCATGGTGAATATTTCTGCTTCCTGCCCATTCTCGGAGAAACGACGCCAAACGATCCTTTTTCCATCCGGACTGAAGAACGGGCCACCGTCATAGCTATTGGTATGCGTCAGTCTTTTTACGTTGGAGCCATCTGCATCCATGATGTAAATATCGATCAGGGAAGAAGGGTTATTGTTGAACAGTGCAGTTTCTTCTTCGGTAAGCGGCTCGCTGTAAGCCCGGCGGTTGGAGGCAAATGCAATCAGCTTACCATCTGGCGACCAGGAAGCCTCCGCATCGTATCCTTTAATATTGGTAAGGTTTTTGATGTTTTTGCCTTCGAAATCAGCTTCATAGATATCGTAGAATTCGTCATAATCCCAGGCATACGCCCTGCGCTGGCCAGATTTTCTTTGCTCAATCTCAGCAACCATCTTGGCTTTGGCTTCGGGATCGTCATGGGTTGAAGAAAACAACACCTTCTCCTGGGAAGGATGTACCCACGAACAAGTGGTTTTGCCAATGCCAGGTGAAATCTGCTGCACATTCTCACTGGCAAGATTTTTCAGATAAATCTGGTAAAAAGGATTCTCACCAGCAACTTCTGCCTGATAAACCAGCCAGTTACCATCAGCACGGTAATACCCTTCACCGGACCTGACTTCCTGCCCTGAAATCTGTTTGGCATCGGTAATAAAACCGGCTGCTCCTGCCTGAGCCATAACAAGAAAACAGGCGGTTGCCAGTAAATTACGAACAAATGGCAGGCCACCGGAAAGGCTGATCGGCTGTGTAAAATTTTTCATTTGGTTCATAATCCTCATCAGTAAATAAAAATCATTTAAGCATAGTTTCCGTAAAAAGATAAGCAAAGGTAAGCGAACCCACCCGTTACAAGGGCATCCTAATAAAGGATCATCAAACCGGCCCGAACGATCTAGTTCGCTATTCAATTCAGTTTTCAATAATTTTTAATCAGTTATGATACTTTCAATCCGTTTTTTTATCCTGTGCTGCTTTATCTTTATCAACCTGCTTTGTAGTGTGCTTGTGCTGGCTAATGACCAAACATTTCACCACCGGATGGAAATCATACTCTCGCCGGATACCTCGGAAATTCAGGTCAAGGATCAGATTCATGTCCCCAAGCATATGCTCAATCCAACAACAGTGACTCGTCTGGAATTCAGCTTGCATGCGGGTTTATCGGTTACAGCAGATAAAGGAGTAGATATTGCCGCCCGAACAGCTGATGTGGCTGCGGACTATGCCGGCCCGGTGCCGCTGAAGCGTTACACCATAACGTTATCAGCAGGGCAGGAGTCTTTTTCACTGATTTTCAACGGACAGATTCACCATGCAGTGCGTGATCCCAGTCTGGAATACGCGCGCAGCTTTAGCTATTCACCCGGATTGATTTCGGAAGAAGGCGTGTTTCTGGCCAGCTCGACTGCCTGGTATCCCCGGTTTGATGACGATATGGTGTCATTTCATCTGGATATTCAGCTGCCAGCCGGTTGGGATGTGGTCAGCCAGGGAAAACTGTTGCAGGAGCAGACCACAGCAACCACCCGGCATGTTATCTGGGAAGAAAACCATCCGCAGGATGATATTTATCTGGTTGCCGGGCGCTATCAGCGTTACCAGCAAACAGCCGGGCCGGTCGAGGCCTATGTTTATCTGCGCAGCGCGGATGAGGCATTAGCACAAAAATATCTAGATGCCACCGGACAATACATTGCCATGTACAGCAAGCTGATCGGGCCCTACCCCTATGCAAAGTTTGCACTGGTCGAAAACTTCTGGGAAACCGGTTATGGTATGCCTTCGTTTACCTTGCTGGGGCCGCGGGTTGTACGCTTTCCTTTCATTCTGCATACCTCCTATCCACATGAAATTTTGCACAACTACTGGGGTAACGGCGTATTTGTTGATTACCGCAAAGGTAACTGGTCAGAAGGATTGACTGCTTATCTGGCAGATCATCTCGTTAGTGAACAGAGTGGCAAAGGAGAAGAATACCGCCGCGATGTGCTGCAAAAATATGCTGATTTTGTGAATAAGGAAAAGGATTTTCCGATTGCCCGGTTTACTTCGCGCCACAGTCCCAGCACAGAGGCCATCGGT
The DNA here is from genome assembly GCF_900116685.1 of Nitrosomonas eutropha. Lineage (GTDB taxonomy): Bacteria > Pseudomonadota > Gammaproteobacteria > Burkholderiales > Nitrosomonadaceae > Nitrosomonas > Nitrosomonas eutropha_A. The sequence continues at coordinate 363,781 of NZ_FPBL01000001.1, read as the reverse complement.
TATGGCAAAGCCATGATGCTGTTTCACATGCTGCGGCAGGAACTGGGGGATCAAGACTTTACCCAGGTGCTGCGTGCTTTCTACCAGCAATACCAGTTCAAACAAGCTTCATTTGAAGATCTGTTGACAACTTTTAATGCCCAAACCGGCAGGGATTTTTCTTCGTTCTTTCAGCAATGGGTGTATCAGAGTGGTGCGCCTGATCTGTTGCTGGAAAGCGCCCAGGCTGAACCTGTAGGCAATGGGTTCAGGCTTAAAGCCGTTGTTAAGCAAACCCAATCGGGTGCTCCCTATCAACTAAGCATACCGGTGGCGATTCATCTGGAAGGGGAAACAGCCGCCCGGCAAATACAGATCGAAATTAACCAATCGGTCAACCGTATTGCAATGGATTTCCCGGCACGTCCGGTACGCATTGATATCGATCCCCAGTTTGATGTATTCCGGCGTTTGGATAGTCGTGAAATTCCTTCTGCCTTGTCGCAAGGTTTTGGAGCAGAAAACCCCTTGCTGATATTGCCTGCCAACGTTAGTGAAGAACTGATGCAGGCTTATCAATCACTGGCTGACAATTGGCAAAGAACACAAGTCGGTTCGCTGGAAATAGTCCGGGATGATCAACTGCAAGCATTGCCTGCTGATCGCACAATCTGGATTTTGGGTTGGCAAAATAAATTCAGCAATCAATTAATTGATTCCCTGGCGGAACAAGGTGTGGCCAGAAAAGAAGGCACGCTACAGCTAAGCGATAAAACTTGGCAACAGAGCAAACATGCTGTGGTGCTGACAGCGCGTCAGCCGACTAATCCGGATTTAACCCTGCTGTGGGTAGCAGCTGATCAACCTGCAGCGATCGCCGAATTAGCCAGAAAACTGCCACATTACCGCAAATACAGCTATCTGGTATTTGAAGGAGATGAGCTGAATAATATTAATAAAGGGCAATGGCCAATTACCCGCTCGCCACTGACGCAACTAATCACTCAAAAAGATAACGCTACATTTACCTCGAATCACGTCAGCACATTGGCGCCGCGTCGGGCACTGGCGGAGCTGCCGCCCTTGTTTTCAGAAAATCGCATGCTGGAGGATATTACCTATTTGGCCAGCGAAGCGTTCAAGGGGCGTGAGCTGGGTAGCCCGGAACTGGACAAGGCTGCGGAATACATCGCGCAACAATTCCAGCAGGCAGGGTTGCAACCCGGAGGAGAAGGTAAAAGCTATTTTCAGATATGGCAGCAGGATGTGGGCGAGCCCAAAGGAAAAATCACACTACGTAACGTTATCGGCATCCTGCCGGGCGCGAATCCTGAGTTAGCCGGGCAAAGCCTGGTGATTGGCGCGCATTATGATCACCTTGGTATGGGCTGGCCAGATGTACGCGCCGCCAATCATGGCAAGATTCATTATGGTGCGGATGATAATGCCAGCGGTATCGCTGTTATGCTCGAACTGGCACGGCAGGTTGCAACCAAATGGCAACCACAGCGCTCCATCATTTTTATTGCATTTACCGGTGAAGAAGCTGGTTTGTTAGGCTCTACCCATTATCTTGGCGATCCATTATCCGGTTATCCATCAGAAAGAATCATGGCAATGCTCAATCTGGATACCGTTGGCCGATTGGGAAATAACCCGGTTACATTGTTTGGCACGGGTACGGCACGTGAGTTGGTGCATGTTTTCCGGGGTGCTGGTTTTGTTACCAGTATTCCCGTCAACCTCGTGGCAAACGATTTTGGCTCCAGCGATCAGGCTGCTTTCATCAAGGAGGGAATACCATCAGTCCAGTTCTTTGGTAGCGCGCACGAGGATTACCACGCGCCGGGCGATACTGTCGATAAAATCGATACCGCCGGATTGATCAAAGTGGCAGCCATTCTCAAGGAAGGTGCTGAGTATCTGGCCAATCGTATTGAGCCGTTGACTATCATGCTCGATGCACAGCCATCTCGTTTAACACAGGCTCCTGCGCAGACAAATGCCAAACGTAAAATCAGCCTCGGCACCGTGCCGGATTTTTCCTGGCAAGGAGAAGGTGTGCGGGTGGAGGATGTCGTTGCCAATTCTCCGGCACAGCAGGCGCAGCTACAGCCGGGTGATATTTTGATTAAGCTGGCAGGACAACCCATCACCAACCTGAAGTCGTATGCAGCTATTCTCACAACCATGAAAGCAGGAGAAAAAGTAGTGCTGCAATTTCAGCGGGGAAAAGAGCTTAAGACAATCAAAATCACACCAGTTGAACGCTAATATCAGAAATCAGGAGTGGAATACTATGATCAGTACATTGGGAAAAATAGTGGGAATCGGGATAGTACTATCAGGACTGTCTGCCTGTGCGAGCTATCAGCCTGTGCTGTATCCCAATGCGTACTATCAATCTGTTGGAAAAATGGTTGCAGACCAGGATATCAGGGGGTGCAGACAACTGGCTGAATCAGCCGGAGCAAGGGAAGGAAGCGGAAATGCCGGCAATACAGCCAGAAGAACAGCCGTTGGTGCAGGCGCTGGCGCGGCCAGCGGTGCCGTTGGCGGAGCCATTGCTGGTGCAGCTGGACGTGGCGCTATGGTTGGTGCTGCCAGTGGCGCTACCTGGGGATTATTGTCAGGCATGTTTGGTTCTGGTACGTCGCAGCCAGCTTCAGCCTATATGAATTTTGTAAACCGCTGTTTACGTGAAAAAGGTTACGAAGTGACTGGCTGGCAATAAGCTGATGTCGCTTCGTGGCGCGGTTTAATTCAGGCATTAGGTTTCATGAGAAAGCAGTACCACCTTCGAAATAGCAGGCAAGGGTTTTGGCCTGGGACGTTAACAATCTCATTCGTCTGACAGCGGATCTGATGGTGGCGTGGTTTAATGAAACCGGACTGTCTGGTTTCATTACATGTTTTAAATAGATGCTGACTATCTAAAATTAGGCCAAGTGTTCAAATAGTCGCGCGACCGCCTCAGCACCTGGATCAGCGTGACCGACCCAATGCTTGGCATTGACATAGGAAGCGCGACCAGCATTCGCCTTACTCATGTGAGCAGTGCGATCGGCACCCGCACGCGCGGCTTTCGCCGCTGCGGATAGGCCTTCTTCCAGGACATCAAGAGCCGGCGCAAGGGCATCGACCATGGTGCGGTCACCCGGACGTGCCCCGCCGATCTCCCGCATTCTCCGCAGTCCGGCCTGCAACGCTTCGCACATTGGCAAGCCGCTTGACGCGGCTTCGCCCGTTGCGGCGAAGAAGATCGCGAGGAGCACACCGAACGAGCCTCCCATGGTTTTGGAAAGCTCCAGGCCAATGGCGCGATAGAGTTGGGTATGGTCGGCAAGCGGCAATCGGTCCATGGCGCTGATCAGGGCGCGTGCCGCGCCGGCTAGCGTGCTTCCGGTGTCGCCATCGCCTGACTTCGCATCGAGCGCGTTGAGGTCATTCTCAGCGGCGATCAGAACCTCGCAGCATCTGGTCAGGAACTCCCTGGTCGGCTTGTGAATAGAGGGCATCGGAACGACAGGCGTCAGGCCGTCCGGAAGCGCCTGAATCGCGACCTGGCCCAGCCGGGAGATCCGCGGCCATGCTGCCAGCGGCGTGTGCTGCTTGAGCAGGGCGATCTCGGCATCGTCGGCAGGATAGACCGAAATCGAAAAGCCGTGCATGTCAAGCGATGTCATCATGGCCGCCGGCCCGATGACGTGGGTTATCCGCTCGCCAATCTCTGATCGCCGGATTTCGTTGAGGACGATCAACATCTCGATGATCGATGTGCCGCCGAGATTGTTGACCATAGCGACATGCGGCTTTTCTTCCATTGTAACTGACAGGTGCTCGACCATGGCAGAGACAGCTTCGCTCGCATCCTTGAACTCGACCTGCTCAACCCCGGCTTCACCGTGAATGCCAAGCCCAAGCTCGGCCATGCCGGGCGGGATGCGATCCTCCTTTGGCGAACCTGGGATGGTGCAGGTGCTGAGCGACATGCCAATGCTTTTTGTCTTTGACACGACCTTGCGTGCGGCTGCGGCGACGTGCGCCAAGTTGGCACCATTCTCGGCCAACGCACCGGCTATCTTGTGGATGAAAAGCGTGCCAGCGACGCCGCGGGCTTGGGGCAAGTCTGGCAACGCCACATCATCGTCGACGATGACTATCTCGACAATCAAGCCAAACTGGCGAGCGCGCTCAGCCGCCAGCCCGAAATTCAATCGGTCACCGGTATAATTCTTGACGATGAGCAGGCAGCCGGACGATCCCGTCACGGCAAGGATGCCTGCCAGTACCGCATCGACTGTTGGCGAGGCGAAGATGTCGCCGCACACCGCAGCCGTCAGCATCCCTTCCCCGACGAAACCCGCATGTGCCGGTTCGTGGCCCGATCCGCCTCCCGAAATCAACGCGACCTTGGACTTGTCCCAGTCATTGCGTACAACCACCCGTATATGCGGATAGCCGTCGAGCCGCGCCAGCTTACCGCCAGACGCCGCGACCAGACCATCGACGGCTTCGGTGACGATGCTTTCTCTGCTGTTGATGAACTGGGCCATGTTTTCAGATCTGTTGCAAAAAATAATTTATGAGAAAAAATGAATTTAAAAGTTATTAAAAAATATTTAGTTAAGGGTCTTAGAGCCTGTTCAAAGTCTTTTGAGTAGAACGGCCAGGAAGGCCAGGTGGATAAACTGCAAGCTGGTGTTGATCATTCGTTCACAGTTTTCTTCCACAGTCTTTTATTCTTTTCCAGCCAGGCGAAACCTCGCCAACCTGATTTTTTTAATGCCCGCTCCAGCAGGCTCACTCCAGATCGTAAAGTATGCATGCACCACTTCGGAAAACCGTCCGGCAACAGGTGCACCTGCTCAAACTGCTCGCGACTAATGTTGCTGGGATAGTGTTTTCTCATCCAGGGAGTATCTACCAAGAAAAAGATTTTGAACAGGCGGCAATTGAAATATGGGACGATTCCTCACAAAGTAAAAACCTTGAGTGTATCTAGGGTGTAACAACATGCATCTCAAACTGATGTGGTTTAATGAAACCGGATAATCCAGTTTTACTAAACCACGTCAGTTTGGCGAAAACTCTGTAGTGAGGCCTAACGCCTGAATTTAGCCGAGCCGCGAAGCGGTATCGGCTTGAATGAATTGTTAGGCCGCGGGCTTCTAGTCACGAACCGCTGCTGCTTCAATTGCAGCGATGTCAATTTTCTTTTGCTTCATCACGGCTGCCATCGCTTTGGCAGAAACATTCTTGTCTGCATTCATCGTCAATTCCGTCAGTCTTCTCGGGAAAATCCGCCACGAGACCCCGTAGCGATCTTTCAGCTAGCCGCAGGCGCTTTCCTCGCCACCATCTGCGGTCAGCGCGGTCCACAGTCGATCAGTCTCGGCCGTTTCGACCGAAATCGATATTGCCTCAGTTGAGGTGAAATGTGGCCCAGTGTCGAGAATCTGGTAAGGCACCCCGCTGAGCGAGAAATCAATTACCGAGAAAGGGCCGTTTCCCGCATCGCCAGAAAAGATCCTCTCGACTCGGCTTCCCGGCCTCACCCGTCTCGGAACCAGAGACAAGTGCGGATAGAGCTGGACATAGTGTTACTCTTGGTGTGAGTAGGTCAATTACTGCGGCATAACGCTTGAGTTGAGCGGCGGCGTGGCCGTCCGCCTCGAACGATTTGTTAGACCTGTAGTCGATGGTGAACTGATCTCCATCAAAGAACGTAAGTTGCCCAATGACATCTGGCTTTATATGGAAGGTCTTGGTGATCTTGCTGGCGTCCCAACCCTGATTTATCGCCAGAGTGTTCTGTGCAGTAGTTACGACGAGGCGGATAGGAAGCGAATCGGCTTGAGCGAATAATAGGTGCTTCCGGAGAAGGTTGTTGCCGGCAGAATTATCCTCCCAGCGCGACAGGGTATCCGTGTAACGGAGCGTCTCTTTGTCGAAGTGGCTAAAATAATTGCTCCAGCAGCTAATCACGATTGCACCGTCAGCTGCTTGTGCGGAAGCGGCCGACATAGGATTGACCAGCTTCGCGCCGTATTTGGTGAAACATTCGGAGAACGATAGTTTTGCCGTACAGACCTAACGTTTGACATGGGAGACGTCCACAAGCAGGCGAAGCCTGATTGTGGACGTCCCCCTTGATGGAAGGGTTAGGAGGCTGGCCGCGAACTTGGCAGCATTTCGCAAAAGAGCCAAGCGTCATACACAGTGATCTTCTCCTTGAGTTTGTCGGTCGCTCCGCCGCAATCGTCGTTAGCAGAAGCAGTGCTCAATTTGCTCCACACATAAGTCGCGTCAACGGCAATGACACGCGGTTGGGCCGCAGGCAAAGCTGAGGCAATTTCGTACAACCCAAAGCCAATGACGGCAAGCTCCAACAACTTCGGGAACAGTTCAAGCTCATCATTGACGACCTTATTTTCGTGTGTTGAACGGTTTCTCAATACAGCTAGATTAACCAGTCTCTCAGCAACGACGGTTGGAAACACGCCTAATGCAGCCGCCTGCTGAAACCGCAATCGGTATGTCTTCTCGGGCCTATGGCCACGAGCAGTGAGTTCATTTGAAGCAAGCTTGAACGCACCTTCAACAAGTTCATTGAGATAGCTGTACGAAGCCCGACGCGCCAAGCTATTGGTTCGATACTCTTCTTCGTTCAGCGGAGCTATCTCACGAAGCACAGTCGTTGCGAAGTGGTAGAACTCGGTCGGCGCAACAAGAAGCGGCAGCAGCGACACTTGGCCTCCTAACGCCTAGGTTCCAGCCGACGTGACCGCCTTCGGCGGTCACGTCGGCTGGAACCTATTGTTATACGAATCACTTCGCTTTTTGGCGCAGTTCTTCGATCGCCTTGGCATTCGCCTCAATCTTTACTTGAATAACTGCTATATCGCGCTCGATCGAGGGCACGGACGCTGACGATGACTTAGCTTCTGAGACGCGATCAGACAAATTGTTTACGCGCTCGGCGAGCACAGACACGTTCGATGAAAGCCTTGAAACAGACTCTTTCACAGTCCATGAAGAACTGAAGTACCCGATTACGCCGGTTAGCGCCATGCCCATCATAGCAATCAACGCCTCCGGCTTTTTCCACCAACTATCTTCCGAATTTCCCTGAGTACCAACCAATGGCGTTGGAGGAACAGCTCCAATTGGTCCCGGTGAAGATGATGATGCGGGAGGAGCCGACACAACAGACGATGATGTAGACACTGTCATGAGATGAGTGCCTCGATCATTTCCTCCGAGATGCGGCCAGACAACTCAGTCGATAGCTTCTCAAGCTCTTGAAGTGACAACAGTTCATTCACCACAGGGGCGTTGTTGATGTCGCGCTGTACAAGCACTCCGTCTATAGTCTGTCCATTGAAGATCAGCTGATTCGCCCCAATTTCCACAACATCGTTGATGACTTTTTTCTGGACTGAAGATTGCGCGTTGTACCTGAGACTGAGTTCGGCAACCGACTCAACAGCGTTGCTGAAGTACTTCTTCCTTATGGTTGAAACGGCATCGTTGTCCTGCTTGAAGTAGCGAGCTATCAAGCCAAAGCGAATGACATCCTGCTTTTCAAAGACATACTTTGAGAAAGCGGCAACCTTAATGTTGAAGTCTTTAAAAATGTCCTTGTTCTGCTTTTTGTCATCGGAACGCGAGAACAGAAGGTCAATGCGAGATCTCGATATATTACAGCTGTAGCCGTCCTTCTCTGATCTAAGGGTAACAATAGGAATTTCCGGCGGGAGTTCCCTTGGCACCGGAAGCATGGACGGCATTCCGTCGAATAGATTAATCATGCGCTCATTCAGCCCAGAGAATGCCGTGTCTGGACGTTCAATAATGTCGCGGAAGAAGAGTGCAAACTGAATTGTCAGTAACCGCGTTTTCATATCCCTATCAATCCCTTTTTCGTATAACGTGGAGCTAACCTGCTCCGGAGCGCGCAGCCGTTGGGCGTCAGGTTGAGCGCAGAGTTAGGCGTCATTGACGTTTGTTGCTAGAGGTTTCATATATATTTCTGCTGAATTTTCTCGGTCCATCTCTGAAACAGTGGCTCAGAGCCATTCATAGTCTGCACGCACGGTTCAAGGTATCTACTTAATAGCAGGGACATGTTGCTGTAGTTGTATTCAATAGTCTTTTGCATATCTTTTATGCTTACTTCGATGCGCGCTAGCGTAACTTTCGTTGCTATTTCTTGCGAGCGACTCTGCTTAGCCACCACGAGAGAAAATTGTGCGGCATAATTCGAAGCGTCTTTGAACTTCGCTGCCTCAGGCCTTTTTCCTGAGCTCAGAAAAGCTCCCTGAGCAATGGCGAAAAGGGCCGAGCATTCGGCATGCTCAGTTGCAACGTTGTCAGTGACCTCTGCCGTCATTGCTTCAACTGATGGCTGCGCAGCTGAACCAGCGCTGACCAACGCAAGGATCGCTGTAATGAGTGCGCGCATACGTTTCCCCATGACGCTTAACGTTTCAGTTCACTGGCGCGCTTGCGCGTCAGAGTGCAACGACGTGTTATGCATAAATCTTGATCGCAAATGTGCTAGCGATCACAAACAAAATGCCAAGGCAACATAAAGCGACCATGATACCTACAATCTTGCCGCGGCGAAAATACTGTGGCATGGCTATCGCCTCAAATTCATTTGAGTTGTATTTCGCAAGTGTGCGCTCCATTTGACCAATTCCTTTTAGCACCCCATAGCCGACCACGATCATGATAAAAGCAAACAATGTAGACACGATAAGGCTCACGATAACAAGTAGTCTCTGTTCGACGAGAGGTAGTTTGGCAGTATAGAGATAACCGCCAATAGCAGCTAAGATGGTGAAGTAGTACGCTACTCCTTTTGTAAGAAGCTCCCCTGTTTGAACAAGCGAGCGAAATTGGAATTCGTAATAGATTTCCAGCGACTTTCTCGTGTGGGCTTTCGCTGCCTTTTGCTTATCTGACTGATGCATAACGCTGGAGTTAAGCGGCGGCGAAGCCGTCCGCCTTGAACGAAATGTTAGACATGCCCACCCAAGTTGAGGACACAAGGCACAACTGGCTGACCTGCCGCGTGGCAACTCACGCCGGCCGACCAAAGCGGTTGCGCGAAACTGCCGAACACAAACCCAAGCACAAGCGCCATGATGAGAAAGAACCCGATGCGATCGCCCGGACGTGCCTCACGCTTTGACCATGCACCAAGCCGCCTCACTTGATAGCCGATGAAGTAGATGACCGGCAGGGTGATTGCGAAGACAAACGAAAGGACGCCTATTTCAAAGTGCTGCATACACTGCTTCCTTGTGTGGCTAACGTTTGAGTTGAGGGGCGCGAAGCCGGCTTACCGTCCCTCTCGAACGAAAGGTTAGGCATCGGTTACCTGTAGAAGCGAGATGAGCTCCAAGAGGTTTGGCAACTCGTCATAGCAAGCTCCCTGAAGGAGGGCGGAGTTCCATGCGGCTTTGGAAGCCACGCATAGATGGGCAACGATTTCCAAACCGCCGTTGCCGCCAAGCAGCCCAGCAGGAACCCAAAAGTAAGGCAGGTTCCTAAGCGGATTCGGAACGGGAGAGCCGCAGATGGCACAAAAATCAGAGCGGAACCCGGATTCTTTCTTCCACGACGAGATGAGCCCTGCACCGCCAAGCCACCGAAATTTTTCGCTCGGAACAATTGTGGCGGCATTAGATAGCGAACCGCCTTGCCTTCTGCAAAGGGAGCAATGGCATTGGTAGAGCTTGAAACGCTCGCCAACAATTTCAAACTCGACTTGTCCGCAGAGGCAATGACCGTGCATAGGATTCCTGATGCCTAACACCTGAATTAAGCCGCAGTCTTTGCAACAGACTGTGGTGAACTTGGCTGCAGATAGCTTTGACCCAAGACCAGGCAAGATAGAGAGTCCTTCCTCATTGCCGCCGTAAGTGCTTGTTGGGACGCTACGGAACAGTTGTGTGCTATTGCATTCTGGGCATTTTGCTTCTTGCATCGATGTCTCCAACACACCTAACGTTAAGTATACACCGCAAGCGGTGTATACTTATTTGCAAGAAGGTGTATAACAAATTTATTATTTGGTAACATGATGAATTTAAAAGAAGTATGAATAAAATGCCACCATCTCCTGCGCCGACTTCACCCAAGTTACTTGATCAGCTTCGTGATAAATTGCGCTTAAAGCATTACAGCATAAGGACTGAGGTGCAATATGTCCAGTGGGTACGGCGCTTCATTTTATTTCATGATAAACGGCATCCACAGGAGATGGGGGGCGGGGAGGTTGAGGCTTTTCTGACACATCTTGCTGTATCGGGCAGGGTGGCGGCATCAACACAGAATCAGGCACTTTCAGCTTTGCTGTTTTTATATCGGGAAGTGCTGGAAATCGATTTGCCCTGGTTTGACAACGTGGTGCGAGCAAAGCGGCCGGCACGTTTGCCAGTGGTGCTGACGCATAATGAGGTACAGGCGGTATTGGGTCGGATGGAAGGAGCACATGGTTTAATGGCACGCTTGCTGTATGGCACCGGTATGCGGTTAATGGAATGTGTACGTTTGCGGGTTAAAGATGTGGATTTTGAGCGAGCTGAAATACTGGTGCGCGATGGCAAAGGGGCGAAAGATCGGGTAACAATGTTGCCGCAAAGTTTGATCCCGATTTTGAATGAGCATATACGACACCGGCGATTGCTCTACGAGGATGATCTGGCTAAAGATATGGCCGCAGTGTATTTACCAGATGCACTGGAGCGAAAATATCCCAAGGCGGCGACTGACTGGATTTGGCAGTATATTTTTGTTGCCAAGAGCTATTCAGTTGATCCGCGCAGCGGGGTAGAGCGACGTCATCATATGGATGAAAAATTGCTGCAGCGTGCGATGAAGAAGGCAGTGCTGGCAGCGGGAGTGACCAAGCCGGCCACACCACATACCCTGCGCCATTCCTTTGCCACGCATCTTTTACAAGCTGGCTACGATATTTGTACAGTGCAAGAGCTATTGGGGCATAGTGATGTTACCACCACAATGATTTATACCCATGTACTGAACAAAGGTGGTAAAGGCGTGGTCAGCCCGCTGGATCATCTGTAAAACTGATTATTCAGAATGTTTCCAACTGCTTAACGCTTATAGGCAGTTCAAGGACAAAGTTAGCAAAAAAATGGAAGTTTTTGAGCAAACTTTAAACGCAGAAATGGCAACACAGGTAGTTTTTTACAGGCCCCATTAGAAATGTGAGAGTGGTTGCTTCAGAAACGCTACTTCTTCTGGTGTGGAAATTCGTCCCAGAATTTTATTTCTGTGCGGGTAGCGGCCAAAATGGTCGATGATGGCTTTGTGTCGCTGCTCGTAGTAGTAGCTTCTTGCCGAGGCGAAATCCTTATGGAGTGCTTCTGCCACGACATGTATCTGCCGCGATTCACTGTGCATGTAAGGAAGTAGCAGGAAACCACATTGCTTCTGATTCAATGACTTTAGTGCGCCGGATACGACAGCTTCCTGGGCAAGCGCCAATGCCATGGGGTCTTGGGGAAATGCTTGTGGGGTATCGCGATAAGCATTACGCGAAAATTGATCCAGCACGATGATTTCAGCAAGGCGGCCTGCTGCAGTCGTTCGCCATGAAAACAGCTCGGCAGCAGCGGCTTGCTGGATCAAACTGGAGAAACGCTGGCGGATCAGTTCATCAAAGTTTGCATCAGCGGAAAACCAGAGCTTTTCCTCGATTTCATGGAACCAGAATGACAGAACCTCTGTGTATATTTTTATTTCCATGTTGTCGAATTTCGAAAAGTTAACGTGCAAATCTGATATCCGGAATCATTAAATAACTATACCCGGTTTCAACGCTGCCTGAATGTGTGTGATCCGGTTCACGGTTCCCCCAGGTCATCTCAAAAAATGGGAAAAATCGGACTGTGATTCCAGCGAGATGTGGTGCTTAAAACGATAGAGATTATTGATGATCGAGTAGTGGGCAAGTTTTCCTATTCAGCTTGGGTTCAGGCAAAGTGACGTAAATTGACATCATCAGGAATTGGCCTGAAAAGAACAATACCAAGGAGAAATACCATGAACGTCAAAACTAAAAAGCTGATCGGCCTGGCGTTAACTACATTGCTGACTGTCAGTCTGGCAGTTCCCTCTTTGGTGCACGCCGATAGAGGGCATCGTGGCCACCATCACCATGACCACCATGACCACCATGATCGCCATCGACACCATCACCATAATCATCATGACCATCATCGTCACTCTGGTGGACAGGTGCACATCTACAGCCAGCCACCTGTCTATTATCAACAGTACTATCCGCAGCCGCAGTACAACTATAACAACAATTATTATCCACCTGCTCCAGTGTATGTTGTTCCGCCCCGAGTGAATATGGGGATCAATACCGGAAATGTGGATTTTATGTTACGTTTCTGATGTGAAAAGCGGTGCCGGGTATCCATTAAAAACTTATCCTGCTCCCGCTTGATTTTAATTATCGGCAAGCAAGGATAAGGGGTTATGAAAGGATGGCAGCAAGCGTTACTGGTTATGTTAATCATGATTGCTGCGCTGTCCGAAGCCGCTGCTGGCCGCCATAATTCAGCCGGTGAGCACAACAAGGCAGGTAATTCAGCAAGCGGCATTTCAGAACAGCGAGCGATCGCAATTGCACAACAGCATTTTAGGGGACGTGTGCTGGCAATCAACCGAACTGATAACCTCTACCGCATCAAAATACTTAGCGACCAGGGCATGGTGCACACCGTTCTGATCAATGCACAGAATGGCGCGGTTGTATCCACGCATTAATCTTCAAAATGAATTTCATGATTCAATCCGGCGCATTTTGTTGTCATCGTATGCGACAGGGGGTTTGAATGCGCATTCTGGTTGTCGAAGATGAACTCCTTTTGCAAAACCAGATTCGTCAGCAGCTGGAAGCGGCAGGCTACATGGTTGATACTTGCAATAATGGCGAAGAAGGGGGGTTTCTCGCGACAGAATACCGTTTTGATGCTGCCATTATTGATATTGGCCTGCCTGGTAAATCCGGCCTGGATGTGATCAAGGCGCTGCGACAACGGGGCAGTCTGCTGCCGATTTTGATCCTGACTGCGCGCAGCAGTTGGCAAGACAAGGTACAGGGCCTGGAAACGGGTGCGGATGACTACCTGACCAAGCCGTTTCAAATGGAAGAACTGCAAGCCCGGGTTAAAGCATTGTTGCGCCGCGCCAACGGTATCCCGCAAACCCTGCTGGAATGCGGCCCGATCGTGGTGGATGTCACAGCACAACAGGTTTCCGTCAATGGTGTGAGTATTGAATTAACCTCATTTGAATACCGCCTGCTGGAAGAGCTGGTACGCCATCGTGATGAAGTACTTTCCAAATATACGCTCGCTGATGCTCTCTATCCACATGACGAAGATCGAGACAGTAATGTGCTTGAAGTCATGATTGGCCGATTGCGGCGCAAACTCGATCCTGATGGCACATTAAAGCCGATTGAAACCCTGCGCGGGCGTGGCTACCGCTTCGTACTGGATTGTAATAAATCGGCATGATGTCACTTAACCAGCGTGTTCTGCTCAGTGCCACGCTGGTATTACTGGTTTTTATTGGCGGCATTACATTCACACTGGATCGTGCTTTCTACGACAGTGCACGTATAGGGGTGAAGGATCGCCTGTTTGCAAAACTGTTAATGTTGATGGGTGATGCCGAAGTGGAGGACGGTGAGCTGGACGTGCCGGTTAATCAGCTGGATGTGGAATTTGAACACGTCAACTCGCACACTTATGCCTTCATCATCGGCCCTGCCAACACTGTTATTTGGCGTTCCATCTCGTCATTGAATAAACTTGTTCCGACTATTGCCCCTCTGGGACAGGGAGAAAAAATATTTGAACAAATCCTGCTTAATGACGAACCACATTTTATTTACCGTTACGGCATTGCCTGGGAAACCCCCTCCGGTGATTATCCGCTGACTTTCAACGTTATTACTGATACCACGCTGCTTGATGCTCAGATAGAGCGTTATCGTGAAGATCTATGGGGCTGGCTGGGTGTCATGGCGATTGTTCTGCTTGCTGCACAGATGCTGGTATTGCGCTGGGGGCTGCTGCCCTTACGCAAAGTTTCCGTGGAGCTTGCCGCAATTGAATCCGGTCGGCAGGAAAATCTCAAGGGTATCTACCCCAGAGAGCTTAGATTGCTGACCGACAGTATCAATTCCTTGATCACCCACGAACACAAGCAGCAAAAGCGTTACCGTAACGGCCTGGCTGATCTGGCACACAGCCTGAAAACACCACTTGCCATCTTGCAGGGTGCGATTCATGGTGAGGATGAGGAGGTAATCCGGCATAAAACGATTCAAGAACAAATCGATCGCATGGATAACACAATCCAGTATCAATTACGCCGTGCTGCCACTGCCGGCAGTTCACCCGGTATGGGGTTACTCTTGCTGCGCCCGATGATCGACAGGATCGTCAACACGGTGACCAAAGCCTATCGCCACAAGCATCCGGAGATTACAGTGGACATTGATAGCAGCATCCGTCTGCGCATTGATGAAGGTGATTTGATGGAGCTGTTCGGAAACCTGATCGACAATGCATTCAAGTGGTGCCGTCACAGCATTCATTTATCTGCCGGTTATCAGGGAGATCAAGTAGAGATTCACATCAGGGATGATGGTTCAGGCATTCCGTTGCACGAAATTACCCGTATTCTGGAACGTGGCGCCCGCGCTGATCAGTCCACTTCCGGCCACGGCATCGGCCTGGCCATTGTGCGGGACATCATGCAGGTATATGGGGGTGACCTGTTAATTGAAAACCATCCTGCTGGGGGGCTCAGCGTCATACTGCGCTTCAGAAGAAGTAAATAACAGTTAGCAAAGTCATATCGCGTCTTGTGTGCCAGGCTCTGTCTGGCCATGTTGTCAAAGTATCTGCTCCTGACGACATACCTTCTGTAACCGATTTACGGCCATTTCCATCACACAGTGTATTAGCACAGGTTGTAAGTACATCCAGCCCATGCATTTATAGCAGATGATTACAGTAAACTGGCTACAATTGCTTACTCATCGGAAATTACCAACAGTTACTTACTGAGACTAGCTGTACGCCATCTATTATTTTATAACTTCCCTTTAAAAACAGAGATCATGACAGCTCAAACGTATGTGCAGAATCTGCTGGATTTTATCGACAACAGTCCAAGTCCATGGCATGCCGTTGCTTCAATCGAAGCAGAAATAGAAAAATTTCAATTTATCCGGCTTGATGAAACAGCCAAATGGCAGTTGCAGCCGGGCAGGCGCTACTATGTGGTGCGAGATGATTCCTCAATTATATTATTCGTCCCAGGACAGAAACCACCGGCAGAATCCGGATTCAGAATTATCGGCGCGCATACCGATTCTCCCGGATTGCGGATCAGGCCGAATGCCGCAACTGCCAGTGATGGTATTGTCCGCTTGGGGGTTGAAGTTTATGGCGGTCCCATTCTCGCTACTTTTGCTGATCGCGATCTAAGCTTAGCCGGGCGCGTCAGTTATACCTACGGGCATGGACATCTTGCACATAAATTGGTGCGTATTGATCATCCCTTGCTGCGTATACCAAACTTGGCAATTCACATGAATCGAGGTGTCAATGAAGAAGGGTTGAAGCTGCACAAGCAGAATGAATTGTTGCCATTCCTCGCGCAATTGACCAACGACCAGCTGCCGCAATCTTGTTTTCTGGCACTGCTGGAACAGATGACAGGGATTGGTGCTTCACAAATCCTGTCCTGGGATCTGGCCGTTCACGATACACAGAAAGGGGCATTCTGGGGGACAAGCCAGGAGTTTTATACCAATAGCCAGATTGATAATCTGGCCTCCTGTCATGCCGGATTACAGGCAGTACTGGATGATACTGCACTCAACCATGCTGCCAGTACGCTTGTTTGCGCATTTTTTGATCATGAAGAAATTGGCAGTGAAAGTCATATTGGCGCGGGTGGCAGTTTCTTGACAGATATATTACAGCGGATCAGTCTGGCCACCTCTCCGGATCACGAAGATGCTGCGCGCGCACTGGCGCAGAGTTTTTTCATCAGTGCAGATATGGCACATGCCTATCACCCCAATTTTCCCTCAGCCTATGATGCAGATCACAAAGTATTTGTGAACCAGGGGCCGGTAATCAAATTTAATGCCAATCACCGCTATAGCTCGGAAAGCATTTCTGCCGCCCATTTTATTCACTGGTGTGAGGCAGCAGAGGTACCTTATCAGCGCTATTCGCACCGCTCGGATTTACCCTGTGGCAGCACAATCGGGCCAATGACTTCGGCCAAGCTGGGTATACGCAGTATTGATATCGGCTGTCCAATGTGGGCCATGCACAGCATTCGGGAAAGCGCTGGCGTGCAGGATCACGAATATATGATCAAAGTGCTGAAACAGTTTTTATTGAGTTAGCGTACCAACCGCTCCTGATCAGGATGATCCGGCAAATAATCCGCCGGAGCGCTGCAATGTGCGGGAGACAGCTTGATCAATAATGTTGTTGTCAGTGCAAATGATGGATAACCAGCGTTTTCCCCGGGTGATGCCGGTATAGATTAACTCTCGTGTCAGAACAGGATTTAGCTCGGGGGGTAACAGCAAGGCACAATGCTCAAATTCCGAGCCTTGTGATTTGTGAACAGTCAGCGCAAAAACAGTTTCAATAGACAAGAGACGGCTGGGCAGCACCCAGTGAATACCACCGCTGCCATTTCCTCTGGTAAAGGCAACCCGTGTACTCCATTCCAGTTTTCCGGTTGTCCTGTTATGCATAGGATAGCTGAGCGCTATCCCGATATCCCCGTTCATCAAACCAAGCGCATAGTCATTGCAGGTAACCAGTACCGGGCGGCCTTCGTACCAGATATTGCCAGGTTGAATTAGTTGGTGCTTGGCTAGCAGGGTTTCAATATGCTGATTCATACCGCTGACCCCAAATGGACCATTTCTGAGTGCGCATAGCAACTGGAAACGGCCGTGCGATTGCAACACCTGATGTGCCCAGGCATCAAATGCAGCTTGTTCTGCATCCAGTGGTGGCCGCTCTGTTTTGATGGTGCCCAGATAACCCGCAACCCCTTGCGGCGCATCTTTTTCTCCGGATTGGCCAAGCAGAATGGCTGTCAGGCGTTTGTCTTCGAGATCAGGTAAGTCATGACGGCACAAGTCACCATAGCCCTGCGTCCAGATTGTGCGAATAGTTTCCGGATCGCCAGTATTGACTGCACGGGCCAGTTGCCCGATGCCACTGGCAGCATCAAAGCGCCAGCTTGCCCGCAACATCACAATATGCTGGTCGAGTAGCAGACCATCAGCATCCAGCAGAACAGGATCGATCTTTTCTCCGACTATCGCTTCAATCCATGCGGCTGTTTCAGGCTGGAAATGCCCTTGCTGAGCCCGGTGGCACAAGGCACCCAGTACAGAACCCGCTTCAACAGAAGCCAGTTGATCCTTGTCTCCCAGGATAATCAGGCGAGCGTGAGAGGGTAGGGCCAGGAGCACAGCCGCCATCATTTCCAGATCAATCATGGAGCCTTCATCAATCACCAAAACGTCAAGTGGCAACGGGTGGCGTGCATCATGCCGGAACAGCCGGGAATCCGGACGCGCACCCAGCAGGCGGTGCAGAGTTGTTACGTCGCTCGGGATGCTCGTTTTCAGCGCGGTATCGTTCTGCACAAAAGCAGGCAGCTTGTCGATGGCGCCAGCAATGGATTCCTTGAGGCGTGCTGCTGCCTTGCCAGTAGGGGCGGCCAGGCAAATTTTAAGGGGGCGTTCCGGATTCTGGATAAGTGCAATCGATTGCAGTAGTGCCAGCAGACGAACCACGGTAGTTGTTTTTCCGGTTCCTGGCCCGCCGGTGATGATACTGAATGCACTGCGGGCAGCGAGCGCGCAAGCGATTTTTTGCCAGTCCGTTTGTGCATACACAGTACCGGTTGATGGAAAAAGTGCATGCAGTTTGTCTTTGAACTCAATGTCAGGCAGTTGGCTGATAATCTGCTGGCTACTGATCAACCGCTGGTAGATGGCGGTTTCTACCTGACGCTCATAACGCCAGTAGCGGCGCAGATACAGGCGAGTCCCAGTCAGCACCAGTGGTGTATTTTTCTCATCCTTGCTGATCAGTTCCGTTTGTTGCGTAAGCCAGCCGGATGCTTTCCAGTCCGCCAGAAGAACGCTGATATGCTGAATTTCTTTTCTGGCAGAGGGTTCATTCTGATCAGAGGGCAACGACAATACCGTACAAGGATCACTTAAGAGATTGTCCAGATCCAGGCAAACATGGCCTCGCCCCAGCTGATGACTGACCAGAGCGGTTACCAGCATTAATACCGGGTCCATAGCGGGAACTTCAGTTTTGAAAAAACGCACCAGGGCAAGATCCAGCTCGCGCAGCCAGCCACGGATAACCCAGCTTTCCAGCAGAGCCAGCATTTCCTGCGGGTTTGTTGTCAGAGTGCGCATGCGCTACCTGCTGTTTTCCCGGCAAACAGCTCATCCAACGTGTCCATTAATGCTCCCGGGGGACGTTCAAAATGGACACCGGCTGTGGGTGCGTCAATGCCACGTACGAAGAGGCAAGCAGCACCGCCCACATGTTGTTCGTAATCGTAATCGGGCAGGCGGGATTTGAGGAGCCGATGCAAGGCAAACAGATAAATGACGTACTGCAGATCGTAACGGTTGGCACGAATCACCTCGTCCATGGCAGCTGCGGTGTAATCCTGATCTGTAGCACCGAGCCAGTTTGACTTGTAATCCGCAACATAATAGCGCCCATCGTATTGAAAAACCAGATCCATGAAACCCTTGAGCATGCCGTTTAACTCACTCTGTGTCAGATGCGGGCGTGGGCGATTTGCCAGTGTCTGTTTGATCACGGCGGCATCCAGCAGAGTCAGATCGACATTGCTGGCTTCCACCCAGAATTCCATTTCGGCTTTCACCACAGTCAGCGAATTGAGGTGAATTTTGGTTGGGCCGAACGGCAGGGGCGTGGTCAGCATGCGCTTGGTCCAGTCAACAAGTGGTGCCACCCAGGTTTCCCAGTGACGCATCTTGCAACGACGCTCGATGGTGGCACGTAAATTAGTTTCATCACTTGATACGCTAGTGAAACCGGTGTTGGCGACCCATTCCATCAGTTCATGCAGAAAAATACCTGCTTCAGCTCCTTTGAAAAAACGATGAATGGTCACGCCTGCCAGTTGTTCTGAAACAGGTTGTAGTGAGAGGGATGAGCGTTCAAGTTGTTCTTCCTCCAGGAGATTCTCTGCCTGTGGCGTGTCTTCCTGAGCCATTCGCGTGGATGGGACACTGCCATCAACCCGAAGCGCTGAATAGCTGCTGATACGCCAGTTTTCTCTCACTGCCCGCAGCGGGCGGCAAGCCTCACCTGGCGGGGCTGATCGGGTTTCCGCAACGTATTGCTCAAGGTTGCTGTCCGGTTTGTCCGCCACGCAGAAATCAGGGTGTTCCTGTATAAAAGACTGGAGAGCATCAAGATATTGTTCAGCCGGGATAGTTTTCAATCCGAATAAATGGCCAATCGCGCTTGATTCGTTCTTGATGGGTGCCAAACCCAGCCAGGTCAGATAACAGGCGCGCGTTAATGCCACATAGAGCTTGCGCACGTCTTCACGGAGACGTTCCAGATCGGCACGCACTATGATTTCAGGGTTAGCAGAAAGGGAAATTTTTAACGTCCCCTGATCGTCGTGCCATTTGAGCGGTATATCGCTATTTTTGATGGGCCGGGTTGCGCAGATGAAAGGTAAAAAAACCAGTGGATATTCAAGTCCCTTCGATTTGTGGATGGTGACAACCTTCACCAGATCGCTATCGCTTTCCAGGCGCAGTTTCTTACTATCCGTTTCTCCCTCGGGTACAGCAATTTGCTCGGCCAGAAAACGGATCAACGCATGTTCACCTTCCAGCGCAAAGCTCGCCTGCTGCAAGATTTCTGCCAGATGAAGCAAGTCAGTCAGGATGCGTTCTCCGCTCTGGCCATTGAGATTCATCTTGAGTGCAAGCAAGCGATCGCCACATTTAAAATCAATCAGAATACGGCGCAACATTGGGAGCACTCCCTGCTTTTGCCATAACTCGCGATAGCCCTTGAATTGAATCACTCGGGCTTCCCACGCCGCTTCATCCGTATTGAGGGAATCAAGTTCTGCCAGCGTGAAGCCCAGCGATGTTGTGGACAGTGCGGCGCGCAGCAGGCGATCATTGTCGGGCTCGGCACAGGCGGCCAGCCAGCGCTGGGTTTCGGCTGCCTGAGGAGTGGCATAAACCGTGTCCTTGTCGGATAAATATACTGAACGGACACCCCGTTGCAGCAAAGCCTGGCGGATGCTGGCGGCTTCATTTCCGTTATTGACCAGAATGGCCATATCCCCCGGCCTGATTGCCCGGAAAGGTATGTCCTGGCCGATAAATCCGATTTTTTCAGATTCTCCGCCGTTCAGCCAGTCAACGATCCGGGTAGCACAGAGGGCAGACATCTGCTCAATGTAATCGGTTTTTGAGAGCTCTGTATGTTGGGCTGAAACAGCCAGCAGCATGGCAGGTAATATCTTGCCAGTAATCTGGAATGTATCCTTGCGGCCATTGGCTTTAACTTCCAGGAAAGGCACGGGGTTATCGTCCCCGGTTTTGAACAGGAATGCGCCGCGAGAATCTACCTGGTTTTCGACATATGCAAAGCAATGATTGACAGCATTGACCATCGCTTGAGTTGAGCGGAAATTTGTATCCAGCGTGTAGCGTCGTCCCGCAACCGCTCTCCGGGCCTTGAGATAGGTATGAATATCCGCCCCCCGGAAAGCATAGATTGCTTGCTTGGGATCACCGATCAGGATGAGCGCACAATCGTTCCGATTACCGGAAATTTCATAAATACGTTCAAAAATACGGTATTGAACGGGATCGGTATCCTGAAATTCATCAATGAGCGCAACCGGAAATTGCTGGCGGATGACTTGAGCGAGTTGTTCACCGTAAGGGCCGGTGAGGGCAGCTTCAAGGCCGGTCAGCAGATCATTGAAACCGATCTGGGCGCGGTGTTTCCGAATGGTGTCAAATTTTTCGTTAATCCAGCGGGCGGCATGGCTTAGCAGTTCAATGCCGGGATCGGGCAGGTTATCAAGAGTCTCCTTCAGCACAAGAATTGCATTGAAAGCGGGATGATGGGAGGGGGTACCTTTTTTCCATGCCTCCGCGATCCCTTCCGACGTCAAACGCTCCCAACCCTTACCAATGTCTACGCTATCTATAGCGGGATCGCTGGCCCAATCTCTTAGCTTGTTCAACCAGCTGGTGTACCAGTCAGCACGCAGTTTGCGTCCATCAATCTGGCCAGCTGCCCCGGCAGTATCGAGCAGCACCTGCAATTCGTCCGCCCAGGTACTCCAGGGTTGTTTGAGCCTGGTCAGCAGATCATGTTTGTTTTTCTGGCTGGTGCTGATAATGGTCGATGGATCCGTGGCGGATAAATCCGGCAGTTGATCCACATAATCGAGTAGGGGGTTGACAGCTTTTTCCAGTGCAACAGGGCTTTTCCAATAGCCATTAATCTGGGCAATCTCTTCCAGGGCGAGCGAGTAAAAGAAAATTCGCCAATAGTCTCGCACCACTTCTGCTCGCAATTCTGTTTGATCGGTTTCCAGCTCCTGGGTAAAGAGGCTCTGGCTATCAAAGGCATGTTCCCGCAGCATCCGGTTGCACCAGCCATGAATAGTCGAGATGGCTGCTTCGTCCATCCATTCGGCTGCCAGTTCCAGTTTGCGCGCACAGACAGGCCACTCGGCAGGTAGATATTCGGTGAGTAGCTGCTGCAGCGGATCAGCATCGTTCAGTGGTTGCGCAGTTGTCGGGTCAGCTCGAAAGATGCGAGCAGCTTCTGTCAGACGTGTACGAATCCGATCACGTAATTCCTTGGTGGCTGCTTCCGTAAAAGTTACCACCAGAATATCTGGGGGTGTCAATGCGCCACCGGAAAAGGCAAATTCCCCCTGATGCCCCAGAATCAGGCGGACATAGAGCATGGTGATGGTAAAAGTTTTACCGGTACCAGCACTTGCTTCGATCAGGTGGCTCCCGGTCAAAGGGAAGGTTAGGGGATCAAGCGGCGTAATGTTCATGACTGGTGATGTGTGTTGACCCTTATTCCGGATTCCAGGTATTTACCTTGGGTTTGCCAACGTGTTGCATCAACGGAGCGTACAAATCGTCACAAAGTTGCGTAAAGCGGCCGTTTGACCACAGTTGTGCAAAGGCTGGATAAAACCGCTGCAGATAAGCGTTTTGACTGGCTTCACCAGTATGTTGGTGGCCATCTTCATATTGGCTACGGGCGGTGCCAACAGCTTTTTGCTTACATGCTGTCAGAGGGCCGTTAAAAGGTATTCCTTCTTTTTCCAGCCAGGCAAAACCGGTTTTAGGTGCCAGTGGCAGTGGTGTACACAAGCCGTTAACGTAAGCTTCAATAATTGTATTGAAGTATTTCCTGGCAAGATCTGGCGCCAGTGGATTGATTTGTACAGGATCATTCTTGCCAATGATTATGGTCGTGATCGGCTGACTATCAAGATGCGCAGCCAAGTGGAATATCCAGGCAGCAAGCAGTTTCTCGTGGCGGCATTTATTGTTTTTCAGTAAATTGCTGGAACTCAGTTCGATCCGGCAGTATTTATCACCATTGTTTGTATTGCTCGTGTTGCTTGCATCATGCATACAGTAGCGCTGTGTGATACGCCCCTGCACAGTGATTGCCACACCATTAGTGGTGACGTATGGATACTCAAATGTCTGGTCTTCCAGTGGAAATGGCCAGCTGGTAATCGCCTCGCGATAACACGTAAACATTTTGTCTAAGGGATCGGCCAGGGTTGCTTTTAGCAAATCTGCCATTCCGCCCAGCGGCAGCTCACCGCGTCGCCAGGTTCGATCCAGTTGTTGTTCAACAGCGGCTATTTCGTCATTTTCGTGGTTGACAGCATCCAGCCGAGCCTGAATCAATTGATCCTGGAGTGACCACTGTTCCAATCCATCCAGAATGAAAGGTTCGTGGTCTTCGCTGGTTAGATCATCCATCTCGTAATAAATACCCAGCCGTTCACGGCAGAAGGTTTTGACGGGATCTTTCAGAAAGGCGATCAACTGCCCGAGCGAGACGGGGTTATTGAAAACGGGCAATGACAAAGGAGGTTCCGTAGAAGCTGGAGCCGGTGGACTGGTGAGTTTGCGCTCCCATTCGCGTGCATAGGTGAACAACGCTGAAGTGGCCGGATCCTTACCAAAATAATCCTGGCTGAAAGCTTGCAACTTGTGTTCAACCGTCAGGGCAGCCAGCAGATCGTTATCCGGGGAATCCGCCAGTTGCCAGCAGGCTGCGATGTGGTCACGCAACTGGCTGACCAGTACGGATGGCGGCAAATCGGAATTATCCAGCATACTTTTGCCCACCCAGCTGATATGCAGTTTTTCCCGGGCGGAGAGCAGAGCTTCCAGAAATAGATAACGATCATCTTCCCGGCGGGAACGATCACCCGGGCGAATGTCCTGCGCCATCAGATCAAAATCAACGGGTGGGCGGGTACGGGGAAATTCGCCATCATTCATGCCCAGCAGGCAGATCATCCGGAACGGAATGGCACGCATTGGCATCAAGGTTGCAAAAGTCAGCGCGCCGGCCATAAAGCGTTGCGCCAGGTTGGGCTGATCAATTTGGGCCAGCCAGTATTCACGGATAACAGCCAGTGGGATCATTTCGGTAAAACCGGCGGCTGTACAAGCCTCAAGCCAGGCATGCAAGCTGGCTTGCAACTGCAAAAGCAGGGCCGTATCTTCTGCTGTTTCGCTTTTGAAAAAATCCTGAAGCAGGAATTGCAACCGCTGGCCCCAAACGGCAGGGGCGGCAGGCTCCGCAAAGGTTTCGGCAAGTGTTTCAAGTTGGATCAGCAATCGGGCTAGCGGGCCAACCAGCGCGGCTTCCAGCCCTGAAATCTCACCATAAGGTTCAATGTCACGCCAACTGTAATCTGCGCGCCCGGTGGGATCACAACCGACGGCATAGCCCAGTAACATACGCTTGAGTCCCTGCGACCATGTGTTTTGCTCGTGACTTTCCTGGATAAATTTTGCGCGATGGCGAGCACTCAACCCCCAGCGGATGTTGGTTTGTCTGATCCACTGATGCAGGCGTGGCAAATCGTCACCAGCAATCCCAAAATATTGTCTGACAGCCGGAACGTTAAGCAGATCGAGCAGATCACTGACAGTCAGGCGTGATTCTGGGACATCCAGCAAAAATTCCAGGGCAAATACCAGTGGCGCTTGCTGGCGTTGCGTGAGATCAGCCATTGAAAATGGAATATAACGCGCATCAGAATGTTCAACTTGTCCGAAAACCGCTTCAATATGGGGGGCATAGGCGTTTATATCAGGCACCATCACGATGACATCACGCGGCCGCAATGTTGCATCCGCATTGAATGCTGCCAACAGTTGATCGTGCAGAATTTCAACCTCACGTTGAATGCTGTGCGCGCGATGAAAGCGGATTGAACGATCGCTGGCAGGATCGACTGCCGGCCATGTATCGCGTGATTCATCCACCGTGCGCAGCAGGCGGATGTCGTCTTGCAACTGGTTTAGCAGCGTTGATTCTCCATGACTCTGAAACAGATCAATCCGCTCGCCGACCTGTTCAAACCGGGCGCGGTAGGCATCAGGTTCATCCAGCTCATCCAGCAGGGCAATGTAATCACGGCCTTGCTTTCCCCACGCAGCCAGCAATGGATGGGCATACAGGTGTAAAGCATCTTCCGTGATATTTGCAGGCGTATTACTTTTACGGGCATGCCGGTTTGAGGTCCGTCGAGCATGGTCTTTTTCAGAGAAAAGATTAGCCCAATAGTGCTCGCAGGGATTGTGGACACACAAAAGAACCTGCGTGACAGGTGAGATGGCCAACAATACTTCCAGTGACTGACGCGGCAATGAAGACAGGCCAAATACAGAAATACGGTGCGGTAATCCGTCAGGCCGTTTTTTTAATTGCTTGGCAGCATCCAGAAAACGTTGATGCACAACTGCCCGGCTACTCTGGCCGGCTGCTGCTCCCACATCTTCAAGCAAAGCGCGCCACAGCATAGCTTGCCAGCAGTGAGTCGCATCGAGTGGGCGGGCAATATGGTGAGTGTTGTACAGTACATGCTCCCCTCTGCCCCAGGCAGCGAGCCAATCCGCACGGTATACCTGATATTGATCGAAAAGATCCGCAATCTTTTCAGCTAACTGGTAGCGTTTGCGAAGATCGTTATCCTGTTCTAGAAAACGTGCCAAGGGTTCATAACCCGGCAGGGGAACAACATCTGGCAGGAGACGCATCAGGCGCCAAATGAGCAGCGGCTTATCAAATGGGGAAGTGTCTGGTACAGCATTAGGCCCCAGTACCGCTCGATAAACCCGCCAGATAAAGCGGGCGGGCAGCAGCATATCGAGTGCTGCCGCAATACCACAACCACTGTCAGGAGCATCTGTCGCATTCGCTGCCAGCGCGAGCTTGAGCCATTGAGCAATCCCGTTGCTCTGTACGAGAATGGTCTCATCTTCCAGCGGATCAAGAGGATGCGCTTTGAACCAGTGCACCAGCAACTGCCGCAACAGCTCGGGCTGATTGCCATGGATAACCATGAAACCGCTTGTAAACTGACCCTGACCTTCAGGCAAGACAAAACTCCTTTTTTATTGTGCTGAAAGTATTGAGTGTATCCATTCAGGCTGAACTACAGGTAACTTCTGTCCGGGCTTCGGGAACATCACAGCTCTGGCATATTTGGCCTTTTTGTCAACACGATCAGAAACAGCCAGACTTCCAGCTCATACGTCGTAACCTTTACGCTAATCATTGGCAGCAATATTTGTTTGTGAAATAGTTGATTGATTATCAGACTGCAATAAATGACCGATCAAAAGATTGTCATACCATTCCCCATAGATGCGAAGTAGTCTGGTTCGTGCTGCAAGTACAAATTCATATACTTTACGAGGGGCTTCACTATTCTGGGGTTTATCCTTGTTAAATCGAATATCCTTTGTTTCCAATGAAAATGTATCCAGTTCAAATGGGTTCAACAGCATACGTGTGCTCTCATCTCGTGGCAGGCTTTTGTTGGCTTTTTCATCCTGCCTGCTGCGGTTCTTTTCGAATGGATAAATGTGCAGGTTGGCAATCGTATTGCCCCACTGTTTACAAACTTCCATCAGGTCATTTTCGGTTCTCATGTCAGCAAATGCACTTTGCGGCAGGATATGGTCAAAGTCCCATGGCACGTTATGAGCATCCCAATATCCGATATGAGATGAATCGTAATTAGGAAAGCAGGATGCCATCTGTTCACGTTGAGCGTACATCAGTAATAAACCATTGTTATTTCTATAGTTATAGTCTTTCAGTATCTTTATCAGGCCGCCATACTTTGCCTGGCGTTCATCAGCTGTCTTGCCTTCTTTTTTTGCCTGATCTGTAACCAACGTATCCCACCATCGCCATTTACCAATGCTGTCTTCGTTAAAAGTATCGATGGAAATGTAATCGCTTAATTGCTCTGGTGTCAGTATGTTGGCCATGGTTTTATGTCGCTGATCATCAGAAAGTTCGTGTAATTGTGTGAGCAAAGGTTTTTGATTTTTGAAAAATGCTGATCCATCGCACCATTCGGCAGGTGAAGTTTCCCAAAGCCACCTGACAGCCCGTTGTCGATCTTGGCTAAACCAATGTAAGGCTGTTGACAATCCGAGCAGTTTCCGCCGTACATCTGGTTCAGGTTCTTGTGTTGTATGATGGGTAAGTCGAAGTAAGAACAGAAAAACTTCAGGTGCTTGTTCCGCCATGCGGGAACGTAATACCGGTGGTAACCCCCATCTCTGATCTCGATTGACATCATCATACAAAAACCACTTATCCAGGCGTTGCAAAGCAAGCTTTATGGGGGCTTCTGAAGATACTTGTCCCTTCAGAGCAAACATAGTTTTAATACGATCGAGTTCCCCCTGACGCATCTTTTTGCTGTCATCACTTGGTTGTTGTCCGTCATCAATTCGTGCCAGAGTGCGCAGCGTCGTAACATTCAGAGGAGGGGGGAGTTTGTCGTCATCAGTAGCTAATGCCAACTGAGCACCAAGTAGGGCCACTTGAGTTTCCGGTGGGCGTGTTTCGATATTCTGGATAGTTTTTTCAATTCCGGGCCAGTAGGCTTTGATCATGGAGTATGCCAGATCATTACCGCGGAGTTCGGTACCACCAGCATTCAGGCGCTGAAACAAATGTTCGACGTTTGCAATTCGATCAGTAGTAGCGGGTTTATTATTTCCACTACTTTGTCCCTCTTCGTTACGGCTGGGTTGAGTGAGCGCCTCGACAGGTACCAGTAGAGCCATTAGTTGAGTGGAAACAGCCCTGGCTAGTGCTTCTGCTAAAGCCAAAAGCTGAGGTGCTTGAGGTTGCTCCAGCCATGTTTCTAGTATTTCTTGTACGCGATAGGCCCAATGAACCAATAATGGGCGATTCCTGGGGTCAAGTTGCTCAGAAGGTAATGGGTTGCGCCCCTCGATGAATTTTCGGCAACGCTCCTTTACCTTTCGCCACAGCTCCACACTTTTTTCCGGAGTTATCAGGGTGCCGCTTTCTTCTAATATGGATTGTGCCTCAATCAGAAGCCAGGCCAAGGGCACTGGAGCGTTTGCTACATACGGCCAGCCTTGAATAGGGTGAGGGCGTTCACCATTTTTAACAGATTTGTTGCAGTTAAATGCTTCCAGCGATTGTTTCGCTTGTTCAGCAGATAAACGCTTTGTTTCACGTAATTCATCTACGTTAAAACCCCATGGGTGAGCCTTGGTGGTTACACGTAGTAAATAATTCCGTGTCGAATTGCGTGGGAACAGCCCTGAATCTGGAGCGATATCCAGCCACAGCAAAGTATCTACCTCCACATCCTTGTCGGAGTTTCCCGGATCGGGATAGGGATCAAGAAATCCAAGACCAATGGCACTTGCCCGCTGCTGACCATCAAGAAGGTGGTGCGTGGGTGTAAATTCATCACTATCCTGATTTACTCCAATACCGCGTGAAGCCTGATTCGTTAGCTTCTCGCAAACGACCAGAGATCCTATCGGGAAACCACGCAAAATTGAATCCCATAGCAACTCGATCTGATTTGGTTTCCATACAGCACCCCGTTGCAAAGAAGGTAAAGCAGCCAGAATTTTGGGTTGTTGTTTAAGGGATAATTTTCGCACTGCCGACAGCTGCCAGTAAGCTATGTCCATTAGACTCAGCGGGACAGGCTCATTAATAGCCCGATGTATCCTTGAGTCAGGAAATCGTCCGTGGATAATTGATCTGAGTTCAGTGGTGGTGTGCATGTTATTTCCCTTATTTGTTTATTTGTAGAAGATTATCCAATGCGAGTTGGTGTTCAGGTAAATCCAGCAGATGTGCTTTTCCCTTCCTTGACAGCACATTCTGCTTCAAGGGCAGATATCAGTGCTGCGGGGGATTCAATTGGGCGAAAGCGATGCTGGCGTATTACAGCGGCAAAATCTCCGGGTGTCAGGTGGTGTAAGCGTTTGATCTGAGACCGAAGATCCGGCTGTGGCACGGATAAATCTAATTGCTTGCAGTGGCGGCACAGCAGTTCCCATGCTTGTTCCGAGCGTAGAAAATCAAATTTCACCTTGAGATCAAAACGACGCAGTGTTGATTGATCTAAATTTCCCATCAGGTTGGTTGAAGCGATAAAGACCCCGGAGAATGATTCCATTTGCGTCAGCATTTCATTGACGAGGCTGATTTCCCATCCTTGATGTGCGTTCTGACGATCCTGCAAAAAACTATCTATTTCGTCGATCAGCAGGAGTGCACCTTCTTGCTCTGCCTGCTGAAATGCTTGGGCGATATTTTTCTCGCTTTCACCCACCCACATTGACATTAAATCAGATGCACGTTTTACCAGTAGCGGGATGGCGAGCTGTTCTGCTAGCCATCGTCCGTAGGCAGTCTTACCGGTACCGGGTGGTCCGTATAGACAGAGGCGACCAGTGCGCACTCTGATAAGTCCAGCGGAAATATAAATCAGATCAGCATCAGCGTGGATGAAGGCTGGATCAATTCCATGAACGGAATTAGACAACCATAAGGTGGGTACCGGCTTGCCTTCCAGTACCCGATTGATCCATGCTTTGCGTAACTGGGCAGTGCTTTTATGGCCAAAATAACTTTTACCATCATCAAAGACATCCTCAGCTTCATCAAAAGCAATCAGTACTTGACGATGTGCAAAAAAACTTTGAGTAGCGCGGAAAACACGTAAGCGCTGCTCACCATCTATTGGATCGCCTCCATCATCTTCACTTGCCACCTCGAACAGTTCGTAGCCTAATTCATCGGCGAGCACACAAGTTAGTTGGCTTTTGCCGGTTCCGGGTGCTCCATATAACAGAATGTTGGCCCCGTGCTGCTGGGTGGCTGTGACATGGCGTAAATAGGGAAGCAGGATTTCCAGGGAAGAATTGATATGGTTGTAGTCAGACAGATCAAGCTGTCTGGGGGCAGCAGTAACTACGGTGCCACGCAGCAGATTGATTGGATCGGTTTCTGCGGAGGTAATCTGATCAGCAAAGCCGTAAGAAAGCAATCCCAGTTTATTACGCAGACAATGAGAATTGTTACGATCAATTGATAACAGCCCGGAGCGTGCGAGGGTATTCTGACTGCTTAAGGATTTCCAGATTTCCTGTTCGGGTAAATTCAGAATGACTGATAATGCGTGGAACATCCTGGTTGATGAGAGCGAACCAAGAAAATTGCCAACGTTCTCCAGTAGAGATTCGTTGTGAAGCAGTATAGAAAATTCTAGAATTCTACAGTCAACCGTACTGAGATCAACCAGATCAGACAATTGCTTGATGTTGTTACTCAGGGGGGCAGATACAGATGCATTGGCCCATTGTTCTTCCGCTTTCTGGTGTATTAATTTCAATTCTGAAAGAACAGTTTTAGAATCGAAGTTATCAATCCATTGTTCCAGACCGAATATTATTGCCAGCGTATCGTGGCTGAAACCGTGAGAGCGTAGAAATTCGCGTATCCATTAAGTGGTATCAGAATACGCAGCAACCAGAGCTGGATAATCAGATCGAGATCACTTGTAGTCTTTGTAGTATATCCTCCCGGTTTTATCATGATGGATTCATCCTTTTCTTGATGAGAGCTATCATCCTTTCTCCCATGACGACAATAAACATATCCCTTCCTGAAGCAAGCAATCAGGCTATACCTGATTTTATCGACGTATGGGAGAAAATCTGTAGTCATCCCGCAGTATTACTATTCAGATGACGGGTTTCATGATTTGTGTGGGGTATGTCTATAATGTCAGTGGAATTTGCGTGTTTTGCACGCATGTTTCGTTTTCTGCTCAAAAGCAAATCATGTTTGCTGGTGATTTGTCTGCAGGATGATTTTTAAAAGGAGAGAAAAAATGAAATCAAGTTTAGGTTTATCTGCACTGGTCGGTTTAACGTTGTCATTCCCTGCCTTTGGGGGAGGGAACCCGGAGTTTGTTAAATTCCCGGAGAATTATGCGCAAACGTTTACTCTATATGCCACGGCTAATCGCGCTAACCAAACACAGTTAGCCAAGCTTTATGCCAATCAGGTTGCTGTGGATAGTTATAAGAATGGTGAAGAGGCTGCTTCCGGCGCGGTTGTGGTTATGGAAATCTATGCCCCTAAGAAAGATGCCGAGGGCAAAATCCAATCGGGTGAGGATGGCTTGTTTGTCATCGACAAACTGGCTGCTGTAGGCGTTATGGAAAAAAGAAGCGACTGGGATGGTACTTTTAAAGCTGAAGATCGCTCAGGCGGTTGGGGATTTGCCTTGTATGAACCAGATGGCAAAGTGAAGGACAACGATTTGAATTGTGCGCAGTGTCATACTCCACTCCAAAAACAGGACAACCTGTTTTCCTTCCAGAAGTTAGTTGATTACGTAAAAAATCACTAAAGCCAGGCTCACTCGGCACGCAGGGCATCCACTGGATTAAGACGGGCTGCGCGTATGGCGGGAACAACGCCCGCTGCCAGCCCGATTATCCCTGACAGAAGCAATGCTGCGATGACATAGCGCCACGGGATGCTGATGGGCAAATCGCTGACCAGTATTCCCAGTAATCCGGCAATCCCTGATCCTGTGAGTAATCCGACAACACCCCCCAGCGTCGAAAGTGCGGTTGATTCCAGCAGAAACAGGATACGGATACGCATGGGAGTCGCACCCAATGCATTCAGCAAGCCGATCTCGGCCATCCGTTCTGTCACAGTGATGTGCATCAGTGTGATCATTCCCACTGCTCCGACCAGTAATGAAATTCCTCCCAGTACCGCGACGGCAAAAGTGAGTACATTCAGTACGGTAGATAGTGTACTGAGCATCTGCTGTTGTGGTGTTATCGTAAAATCTTCGCGCCCGTGCCGTTTAATCATGATGCGCTTGATATCTTGCATGACCTCATCCAGTGGTGTAGCTGGTGGATAGACTACCTGAACTTCCATCACGCCTTCTCGGTTGAAAATTTCCAGTGCCCGTGCAGTGGGAATGTACACCGTATCATCCAGATCGAAGCCCAATACCTGGCCCTTGGCGGCCATAACACCAATGATACGAAAACGTGAGCCACCGACTTGCAGCACCGAGCCAAGCGGATTAGTGCTGCCGTACAATTCCTTGTGCACTTTTGCACCAAGCACGGCAAAGGCGCGTGGATTACGTGGATCATCCGCTGGCAGGAATTGTCCGATTACTGTGTGCATATTAAATGCCCGGTCAAAATCTGGCCCCTGGCCATACACAGTGACGCGCCGACTGCGGCCGTTACCACGTACTTCCGCATTCCCAGTGACGGTTGCATTGGTGTAGACCGCATGGCGAGAGGATTTTAACGCGAGCGAATCCTCAATTGTCAGCAGACGCACGCTGCTAATCGATCCGGTCGAAGCACCGCGCGTACGAGTCTTGCCGGGGGTGATATTCACAATGTTGGTTCCAAACTGGGTGAATTCGGATAACACAAAACGCTGAATACCTGCGCCGATTGATGTCAACAGGATCACGGCGGCAATGCCGATGGCAATACCGGATGCAGACAGAAATGTGCGCGTTCGGTGAGCAGTCAACGCGCGGAGTGCAAATTTCAGGGATTCAACCAGATTCATCGATTTTATCGCTTGCCAAGTGCATCGACTGGATCCAGTTTTGCCGCACGGATTGCCGGTAATAATCCCGCCAGAACGCCGGCCAGTACTGCGACTGCTACCCCGGCAAAATTGGCCCAAAGAGGTGACCAGGCAGGCAACTGCGGATACGCCAGACGTAAGGCCCAACTGCCTGCCTGCCCCAGTATGAGTCCGGCCAGGGCTCCTGCCAGAGATAGCCAGATGGCTTCAGCCAGAAAAATATAACGAATGACAGCAGCCGGAGTGCCGATTGCCTTGAGCAGCCCAATTTCTGCCGTGCGCTGACTGACCGATACCAGCATGACATTCATCACCAGAATACCGGCAACCGCAAGGCTGATGACGGCGATGCCGGCAACCCCCAGTGTCAATGCACGCAGGATACGTTCAAATGTGGCCAGTACAGCATCGTGGGCAATTACGGTGACATCATCTTCGCCATCATGGCGTCGAATGAGCGTTTGACGAATTGCTTCCCTGGCATTGTCGATTTCGCCATGATGGCGGACTTCAATCAGTAACCGGAACAGTGAAGTAGTGTTGAGTAATGTCTGAGCGTGCTGGATAGGGATAATGACCAGTTCGTCTGAGTTGTATCCCATGGATTCGCCTTGTACCGCCATTACACCGGTCACTATGAAGCGCCGATCACTCAGGCGAACGCGCTGCCCCAGTACATTCCCATCCGGGAAAAACTCCTGTGCAATCTTGGCACCCAATACAATTTGGGCACTATTTTCATCAGCGCTTGAAAGAAATTTTCCCTGTGAAAGTTTCATGTGACGGATTGGGAAAATATCGGCCGTGGTGCCCATCAACGTGACTTCCCGCAGCTTGCCCACGGCAGAAAGTTCAGCCACACCGACATTCAGTGGAGCGTAACGGCTGACCTGTGGCAACCTTCCTACCCAGTGAGCATCATCCAGCGTCAGATCTCTTGACGTCTGACCCATGACTGCGCCAGGAAAACTTCCTGCTGTTTCAGCTCGGCCAGGCAAAACAATAATCAGGTTGGTGCCGATCGAGGAAAATTCATTGACGACATACTGGCGCGCGCCATCGCCCAGCGCAGTCAGAATGATGACGGCAGCCACGCCCAATGCCATAGCCAGCACAATTAAGAGCGAACGGGTAGGGTAGCTGGTAATGGTTTTAAGGGAAAAATGCAGGAGATCCTGTGGTCTCATCGCTCGTCGGTTTCGATCCGGCCATCACGCATCGCAACGCGGCGTCGGGCGCGCAATGCCAGTTCGCGATCATGCGTCACGACGATAAGCGTGGTACCCGTTTGATTCAATGCTTCCAGCAACGCTGCTACTTCTGAGCCGATACGATGATCGAGATTGCCAGTCGGTTCATCTGCCAGCAATGCTGTAGGACGCAAGATTGTTGCGCGGGCAATGGCCACCCGCTGGCGCTGTCCACCAGACAGCTCCGCCGGCCGGTGGTGTGCACGATCACTCAGATTGAATGCCTGTAAGGTTGCTGCGATGCGCTCCTTGCGTTCTGTTGAGGGCATACCAGTCAGTATCAGAGGGATTTCAATGTTTTCTGCAGCCGTCAAACGCGGGATCAGATGGAAAGACTGGAAAACAAAACCAATTTTTTCCCGGCGAACCTGTGCTTGCTCAGTTTCTGACAGTACGGTGACGTCCCTACCATCCAGCAGATAATGCCCGCTGTCCGGCCGATCGAGTAAACCGATAACATTCAGCAGGGTTGATTTTCCCGATCCGGAAGGCCCCATAATGGAAACATATTCACCAGAGTCGATTGTCAGATCAACATGGTCGAGTGCATGGATAGCCTGATCCCCCATGTGAAAAATCCGAGTGATACCCGAGAGCTGTATCATGGCTGAGGAGATTTGGGGGTCACTTGTGTGCCCGTTTTGATTTCTCCATTATCGCCGGACAGCAGTACCTGATCCCCTTCAGACAACCTTTCAAGCACTTCGGTATAGGCCCAGTTTGCCAATCCCGTTTTCAGTATTTGCTCCTTAAGCCTACTGTCCTGATCCAGTACCCAAACCTTGTTGTCCTGACGGATAACCTGAGTGGGAACGCGCAGTACATTTTTACGGTGATCAATAATTGTTTCGATATCCGCGCTGTAACCTACCAGCAGAACAGCCTGATCAGGATTGGTAAATTCGGCTTCCACATCCACCGTGCGTGCCTGTTTCTCGACTTCAGTCACATAAGGGGCGATACGACGTACTTTTCCCACAAAAATCTGGCCAGGGAGGGCGTCCAGCGTGATGCGTGCAACTTGTCCTACCCGGATTTTGGGTGCATCAACCTCATCCATCGGTGCACTGACATACAAGCAGGAATCATCAATCAGATCAACTGCTGGCGGGGTGGGAATTCCCGGCGGGGAAGGGGTGACATATTCGCCCAGTTCCCCTGTGATTTGAGCAATGACCCCAGCAAAGGGCGCAATCAGCTGCGTTCGATCCAGGTTGGCCTGACTGACTGCAATCTGTGCACGCGCTCGCCTGACTTCTGCACTCGTGGCGGCGCAGGCTGCCCGGTTGGCTTTGGCAGTCGCACTTGCATCATCGGCGCGTTGTACGCTGACAAATCCTTTTCCAACCAGTTGTTGGGTGCGGATATATTCACGCTGCGCATTGTCGGCCAGGATGCAGGATTCCTGTCGTCGGCTTTCTGCGGTAGCCAATTGCTGTTTTGCCAGATCATGTTGTGCTTGCAGATCAGTATTCCATAATTCAAGCAGCACCTGACCTTCCTTGACCCGATCTCCTTCTCTGATTTCCATGCGGATAACCTGACCACCTGCTTGTGGAGATAATTTGGCCCGTCGGCACGCCTTGATCGTGCCAGCGCGCGTATTGACCACAGTAGCTTCAACAGCGCCGCGACTAACGGTCGCCAGTTCCACTTCCAGAGGCTGGCTTCTGGTTAAATGCCAAGTGATGTACCCTGCTGCGGTAATCAGCAGTGCAATACCTGCTATGCGAAGCAGTAAACGTGTTCCAGGCATGAAGATGAAAGGTTAGGGGTTATTATTGGAATTATGGTTGCGCTTGGCTCGTTTATGCCATGCATGGATAACGTAGTAACGCCAGAACATGCGTACCGCAAAATAGCCAGTGACAGATAACAGGGAGGCCAGTAAAAACAGCCCGGTAATCAGTGGTTTCCCGAAGGTTGCCAGATAGTCCGTCAGCACGGGAGCCCACTCAGAAAGATGTTTGTCCAGCAAATGCAATTCCAGCGGAGGCAGCTCATCCATGTTACTTACCTTGCTGCCGATCACCCAGCTGCCCAGGAAATACGCTGCCACATAAAGCGGTACGATAGTAAAAGGATTGGAGTACAGCGTCGCAAATACAGCGATGGGCAGATTGACCTTGAAAATCACGGAAAACAGGGTGGCAAAAAAGAACTGCACCGGATTGCTGCCCGGAATTAGACCGGCGAACAGACCAGCAGCCACTCCTCCGGCAACCGAACGGCGATGCAAATGCCAAAGGTTGTGATGATACAGCAGCGTGCCAAAAAATCGTACAAAGCGGCTTTGCTGGATACTTTCGTGGGAAGGCAGATATTTTTTAAAAATTTTACGCAGCATAGTTCTTGCCCGCGAA
The DNA here is from genome assembly GCF_900116685.1 of Nitrosomonas eutropha. Lineage (GTDB taxonomy): Bacteria > Pseudomonadota > Gammaproteobacteria > Burkholderiales > Nitrosomonadaceae > Nitrosomonas > Nitrosomonas eutropha_A. The sequence goes on along the minus strand of NZ_FPBL01000001.1, from coordinate 327,796 downwards.
AATCAACTACTTAGTAATTAATAATAAGGCTGGGAGAGGGGTTTTGTCACCATTAATCCCTGCATGAGGTAGCAAAATCGTCTAAAGTTGCGCGAACCGAGTTCAATTGCAACCCATCAATATATAAAAATATGAATGATACATCACAAGCTGATACCACTTCTGTCTGGCGTGGAAGTTTTATTTTGTCATCCGGCAAACATCAGGCACAGATACGGGATACCAGACCCACTGCAGATAATTATGGGACGCTGGATGCCAAGACTTTTGTTGCGGTGGAAGCTGACGCCCTGTTTGACGAAATTAACCATGCACAAACCCGAGTAGGGCAATCTGTACTGTACCGCTCAATTGCGCGCCCGGTGACTGATGCTGCATTATTACAAAGCAAGCAGGAGGCATTGCGTGAACTTGAATCCAACCCCGAGCTGCTGGATGCCCTGGAGAAGTACATCAAACGAATGGCATTTGATGAAACCTCACTATACCATCTGCTTTACGGCGAGTTTGCAGGTGGACTGACAACCGATGATCCCAAAGATAAGACCGGTAAGGAAAGACTGGAATTTGGTGGATACGGCTATCGTCAGTTTATTGATGGCACTAGCTTTATCGTGGATATGGTGGATCAGGCAGAAGCACTTCCTATTCCCAATAGTGATTACCTGTGCACACTGGTGCAAGCGTTGCGTGATTTTGCCCGAACACGTACTTATTCCCTGATGCACGGACCCATCTATGTCTCGGAAGGAAAATTTCTGACGAGGGAGGAAAAACCCCGCTTACCTACTCCACGTTTTCGCCCCTCCGTGTTCAAGTGGCCGTTCATCAGTTTTTTTCTGGTTTTTATGGCTGGTCTGCTTTTTTTCTTTCAGAGTACGCTGAACGAACTGGGTGCCAGCTATATTGGCTACGGCGTTTTGATCCTGCTTGTGCCGATCATTCCGATCATTTTGCAGGCAGTTAGCGCATCCGATCGGGATTCGGTGATCTACCCGTTGCGAAAACTGTTCCGGAATAGTGAAGATCTGGCCAAGGCAATTGAGGCATTGGGGATGCTGGATGAATTGCTGGCATTATGCCGCCATGCGCGTTCCATACCAGGAGATTCTGTTCTGCCGGAAATCTATAGGAATGAACGTCACACGCTGATTGCTTCTGCCGCCAGAAACCCATTGCTGGTACGGACTCGTCCTGATTATGTTCCTAACGATATTGCATTGGATAACAATAAACGCCTGCTGATCGTGACGGGGCCAAACAGTGGCGGAAAAACAGCCTACTGCAAAACGGTTGTTCAGATTCAGCTACTGGCACAAGCCGGAGCGTATGTGCCGGCGGTACAAGCACGCATAGTACCCGCAGAGCATATTTTTTATCAGGTGCCTGATCCCGGCCAGCTGGAGGAGGGAATGGGGCGTTTTGCGCATGAACTGAAACAAACCCGCGAAATCTTCTTCAATTCGACACCACGTTCTCTGGTGATACTGGATGAACTGGCGGAGGGTACTACCTTTGAAGAAAAAATGACGCTCTCGGAGTATGTGCTGAAAGGATTTCACCAGCTGGGTGCCACTACGCTACTGGTGACCCATAATCACGAATTGTGCGAACGTTTACAACAAGAAGAAATCGGAGACTATCTGCAAGTTGAATTTGCTTTGGAAAAACCGACACACCGGCTGGTTCCGGGTGTCTCGCGCATCAGCCATGCAGATCGTATTGCCAGTGCAATCGGTTTTAGTAAGGAAGATGTAGCCAGTCATCTGGCTTCGTTACAGGAATGATGGAGATTAGCGAGGCATCGCAGTAAAATACACCTACTTGATAAAACAAAGCCGAACTACATACTGTAACAGTGGGTAGTACGCTTTTGTGGAATAACGAGGACAAATGGAGAGAAACAATCATCGAGGAATTATCAGTGGAACATAAAACTGACGATCGACGCATTATCAGGGGAGACGAGCTGATCACACCGGTAAAACTGCTCCAGGAATACCCTCTGACTGAGCAGGCAACGGAAACTGTGGTCACTGCCAGGCAGGAGTGCCATGACATATTGAGGGGAGAGGATGACCGGTTGCTTGTTATTTGCGGCCCGTGCTCCATTCACGATGTAGATGCAGCCGTAGAATATGCTTCCCGGCTGAGCTACCTGCGTCAGGAACTGAAAGGTCAGTTACATATCATCATGCGGGTTTATTTTGAGAAACCCCGCACAACCGTTGGCTGGAAAGGCCTGATCAATGATCCGGATCTAGATAACAGTTTCAATATCGACAAAGGGTTGCGACTGGCTCGCGATTTATTGCTGAAACTGGGTAACACAGATATGCCGGCTGCTACTGAATTTCTTGATCTGATCAGCCCGCAGTATGTGGCCGACCTGATCAGCTGGGCAGCTATTGGTGCCCGGACAACAGAAAGCCAGGGGCATCGCGAACTGGCTTCCGGTGTTTCGTGTCCGGTAGGGTTCAAGAATGGAACCTACGGTAATCTGAATATTGCAATTGATGCAATTGGTGCCGCCTCTCATCCGCACAACTTCCTGTCAGTCACCAAAGAAGGGCGGGTGGCCACTTTCACAACCAGGGGAAATGAGGATTGTCATATCATCCTGCGCGGTGGAAGATCACCAAATTATGATGTAGGGAATGTTGCTTCTGCGGTTGAGGCGTTAACAAAAGCCAAGCTGCCTCCTTATCTGATGATCGACTGCAGTCATGCCAATAGCCACAAGGATTACCGACGTCAGCCGGAAGTGGCTGCCGATGTTGCGCGACAAATTACAGCAGGCAATCGCTCAATCAGTGGCGTCATGCTTGAAAGTCACCTGGTGGCAGGCCGGCAGAATGTGGAAGGCAAGCAATTGAAAGAGCTGGTTTACGGGCAGAGTATTACAGACGGCTGTATTGATTTCGAGACGACACAACAGGTACTCTCCGATCTGGCCGAAGCAGTGGAAAAACGCAGAGGTAAACATGGCACCGAACCGGTGTTGATTCCAGCCCATTCTGCTGCAATTTCCTGAGTACCCGACCTGTCAAGTATGCGGAGACAATATGAGTTCTGATCAAGCGATCTGGTTTAAAAACTACACCATTGACTATCTGGAAGGGTTGCGCAATGCCAATATGGGTGTGCATATTGGCATACGCTTTCTGGAAGTTGGCCCGAATTTCCTTCAGGCCAGCATGCCAGTAGATCATCGCACCACCCAGCCTTTTGGCATTTTGCACGGCGGTGCCAGCTGCGTGCTGTCTGAAACCTTGGGCAGCGTATCCGCGTGGATGACGATCAACCCTGAAATTTACCGGGCTGTTGGTATCGAAATAAATGCCAACCATATCCGGGCGGTGGCTGAAGGCAATGTCATTGGCGTATGTACGCCGTTGCATGTCGGCAAACGCATCCAGGTCTGGCAAACGGACATTACCGAGGAAGCCACCGGCAAGCGTGTTGCTGTTTCCAGGCTGACTGTTGCCATTATTGAACAGGGCACACTCAGCAACCAGAAAGAAACCGTCATTGTCGGCAAGTAACATTTATTGGTACCTCCCTCCGAATCAATTGCCCGCATCACCTATCCGGAAGAACTGCCGGTCGTCGCGCGACGTGAAGAAATCGCGTACGCGATCGCGCAGCATCAAGCCGTTATTATCTGTGGTGAAACCGGTTCCGGCAAAACTACGCAGTTACCAAAAATCTGCCTGGAACTGGAACATAGTATTGGAAAACAGCAGCGCGCCAAAAAACTGATTGGTCACACCCAGCCCCGGCGTATTGCTGCCAGAACCGTTGCTGCACGCATTGCCACGGAACTGAACAGCCCACTTGGGCAACTGGTCGGCTATAAAGTCCGCTTTTCTGATCAGACGCATCCTGATACACGCATCAAGTTGATGACCGATGGCATCCTGCTGGCTGAAACGCAGCAAGATCCCTTGCTGCGTGCCTATCAAACCATCATTATCGATGAAGCGCATGAGCGCAGCCTGAATATTGATTTCCTGCTCGGCTATCTTAAGCAATTGCTGCCGCGCCGTCCGGATCTGAAGCTGATTATCACGTCTGCCACCATTGATGCCCAGCGCTTTGCTTCCCATTTCAATAATGCACCTGTCATCGAGGTATCTGGCAGATTATTCCCGGTAGAGATTCATTACCGGTCGTTCAACGATCAGGCAGATGGCGAGGATCATGATCTACCCCGAGCCATTCTGCATGCGGTTGATGAAGCTATGTACATGGGAGAGGGAGATATGCTGGTATTTCTGCCCGGAGAACGGGAAATACGGGAAACTGCAGAAACCTTGCGCAAACACGCCTTTTCCGGCTCCGGCGGTAGGGCTGGTGCAGAGATCTTGCCCCTGTTCGCCCGGTTGTCCCATACAGAACAGACGCGTATTTTTATGCCCGGCCAACAGCGACGCATTGTGCTGGCCACCAATGTTGCTGAAACTTCACTCACGGTTCCCGGTATTCGCTATGTGATTGATACCGGGTTGGCACGCATTAATCGTTACAGCTATCGCAACAAGGTGGAACAGTTGCTGGTCGAGAAAATTTCCCAGGCTTCAGCTAATCAACGTGCTGGACGATGCGGCAGGGTGATGAACGGCATATGTTTCCGCCTATATTCAGAGGAAGATTTTGCTGCCCGCCCGCAGTATACCGATCCGGAGATCCTGCGTTCCTCGCTGGCGGCAGTTATTTTGCGCATGAAGTCGCTGAAAATCGGAGATGTGGAGCAATTTCCGTTTATTCAGCCGCCTGCTGCGCGCATGATTGCCGATGGCTACCAGCTTTTGTCGGAACTTGGTGCGCTGAATGAGCAAAAAGGGTTGACACAAACCGGGTATCAACTGGCAAGGTTTCCCATTGACCCTAAAATTGCCCGCATGATTATTGCTGCCCGGCAAGAAAACTGCCTGACCGAAGTGCTGATTATCGCTTCTGCTCTCAGTATGCAAGATCCGCGTGATCGACCGTTTGAACATCAACAGGCGGCTGATCAAGCACACCAGCTATTCCGCGACGATCGTTCCGATTTCATCAGCTATCTTAAATTATGGGATTTCTATAATGATCTGGTCAAACACAAGAAATCCAATAGAAAGCTGATTGAACAATGCCAAAAAAGTTTTATTTCCCATCGCAGAATGCGGGAATGGCGCGAGATTCACGGCCAGTTACATACGCTGATTCAGGAAATGGGGTTACGTCCCAATCAGGTTCCTGCCAGTTACGATGAAATTCACCGGGCACTGCTGTCTGGTCTGTTGGGTAATATCGGCTTCAAATCGGATGAGAAGGGAATATACGAAGGGGCGCGTGCAATCAAGTTTTCAATCTTCCCCGGCTCATCCCTGAGAAAAAAGCAGCCGAAATGGGTCGTGGCAGCCGAGCTGGCAGAAACCACCAAACTTTATGCACGTTGTGTAGCAGCCATTGACCCGATCTGGCTGGAAAGAATCGCTGGCAAACTGTGTAAAAAACACTACTTTGATCCGCACTGGGAAAAACAGCGCGCACAAGCTGTCGTGTTTGAACGTGTCACCCTGTATGGCCTGACCATCGTACCCAAACGATGCGTGGCTTATGGCCCGATCGACCCGGCCCATGCACGCGAAATTTTTATCCGTGAAGCATTGGTCGCAGGAGCATACAAAAGCAATGCACCTTTCCTGCAGCACAATCAGCAGTTAATTGATGAAATCTGCGAACTGGAAAGCAAGGTGCGCAGGCAGGATATTCTGGTGGATGATCAGCAGATATTCGAGTTTTATGCTGCACGCATTCCTGCAGATATTAGTAGTGGCAATACCTTTGAAAAATGGCGCAAGCAGGCGGAACAGATTGACCCCAGGCTGTTGTACCTGACGCGGGAAATGCTGATGCGGCAAGCTGCAGATGTGATGACTATTGAGCAGTTTCCTGAAACGTTGACGGCAGCCGGCCATGACCTGCCCTTGAGCTACCGCTTTGATCCCGGTCATCCTCTGGATGGGGTAACAGTTACCATCCCGCTGCCGTTACTCAATCAATTCATGTCGTTTCATTTCGACCGGCTGGTACCGGGGTTAATCCGGGAAAAGGTGACCTGGTATGTGAAGATGTTACCCAAGCCGATCCGCCGCCACGCCATTCCGGTGCCGCAATTCGTTACCCGCTTTCTGGAATGGCTGGACACCTGCCCGGATCAGGCCGTGCTGCTTGCTGAATCCCTGTCCACATTCATCCGCAACGAAACCGGAATCAAGGTGCCGCTGGATAGCTGGGATGACAAATCGTTACCCGTACATTTGCAAATGAATATCAAAGTAATTGACGATACCGGCACCACGCTGGGCATGGGGCATGATCTGGCTGAATTAAAAGCACAATTTGGCCAGACAGCACAGCAATTATTTACGCATGGCGCGGGGGAAGAGCCCAATTCGATCGAGCGTGACGGCATCACCCAATGGGACTTTGGAGAATTACCACCGGAAACCCGTTTTAACCGGGGCAATCAGCAACTGACCGGCTATCCGGCACTGGTTGATCAGGAGCAAAGTGTTGCCATTCGTATATTTGATACGCAGGAAGGCGCGCAACACAGTATGCGGGGAGGGGTGCGGCGGTTGTTATGTCTTGCGCTTAAGGACAGAATCAGGCAACTGGAAAAAAGTTTACCCGTTGATCAGAAAGCAATCCTGCTCATGAGCAATTTAATCGAGATTGGCAGGCTCAGGGAAGATATCCGTTCGGCCATCATTGATCTGGCTCTGATCGGCGATGATCCGCTACCGCGTAATGAACATGAATTTACTACACAATCCACACGGGCACGCACACGGCTGGGAGCTGTTTCGCAGGAGATGGCCGAGCTGATCCAGACGATTGCCCAACCTTGTCAGGAACTGAAAAAGCGGCTGGCCACTCTGGACAAATCAGCGCCAGCCTTGAAAAAAGATCTGGAAACACAGCTGCACCACCTGATTTATCCGGGATTTCTGAGCACAACCTGCTGGCAGTACCTGCAACACCTCCCGCGTTATCTCAAAGGCATGATGCTGCGCCTCGACAAATACAACAAAAATCCGGAACGTGACCAGGAACAAACAGGAATCATCACCGCACTGTGGAAACAGTACGAACAGCGCCTGCATAAACACCGCCAGGCCAGCGTAACCGACCCGAATCTGGGAATATTCCGCTGGCAAATTGAAGAACTACGTATTTCCCTGTTCAGCCAGGAACTGAAAACTCCCATGCCTGTATCAGTCAAACGCCTGCAAAAACTGTGGGAAAGCGTGCATGAGTAACTGTGGTTTTGCTGCTGAATCCCGTTGGCCTTGAAGAAAAATTAGTTGAACCAGCAGTCACGTCAAGAATACCTGTTTGAGGATTTGTCAGTTAAAAAGAGGGACATTGATTAACCTTATCTTTTAACCGGATAATTGCGATACGCTATGCCGGCAATTCAAAAAATTGGCTTTTCAGGTGAACCGCAGCGTTGAGTGGTACTCACTACCGCGTTTATCTATTTGGTATATCTTGTTGTTATACTCCATGCACCCTACATCCCGTATAACCGGTATTTTTAGAAATACCTATAAAAAACTATAATCAATGGCAACAACAGAAAACCAGATCGAGCGTGATCTGATCTTGAAGCTGGAGGATCTCAAGTACATCTATCGCCCGGATATCCGCGACCGCGCCGCGCTGGAACAGAACTTTCGCCAGCACTTCGAGGCGCTCAACCGCGTTCAACTCACTGATAGCGAATTCGCCCGCCTGCTTGATTCCATCGTCACCCCCGATGTATTCGCCGCCGCCAAGCACCTGCGCGAACGCAACAGCTTTGAGCGCGACGACGGCACGCCGCTCTATTACACGCTGGTCAACATCAAGGACTGGTGCAAGAACAACTTCGAAGTGGTCAACCAACTGCGCATCAACACCGACTACAGCCATCACCGCTTTGATGTGATTCTGCTGATCAACGGTGTGCCGGTAGTGCAGATCGAACTGAAAACGCTGGCTATCAGCCCGCGCCGGGCGATGCAGCAGATCGTCGATTACAAGAACGATCCCGGCAACGGTTATACCAAAACCCTGCTGTGCTTTTTGCAGCTATTCATTGTCACCAACCGAAACACTACCGGGTACTTCGCCAACAACAACAGCCGCCACTTCAGCTTTAACGCTGACGAGCGTTTTTTGCCGTTCTACCAGTACGCGGATGTGGACAACAACCCCATCACCCATCTGGACGGCTTTGCTGATGCCTTCCTCGCCAAATGCACGCTGGGCCAGATGATCAGCCGCTACATGGTGCTGGTGGCCAGCGAGCAAAAGCTGCTGATGATGCGCCCGTATCAGATCTATGCGGTCAAGGCGATTGTCGAATGCATCCACCAGCGCTGCGGCAATGGCTACATCTGGCACACCACCGGCAGCGGCAAAACACTCACGTCGTTCAAAGCCTCCACCCTGCTGAAAGACAACCCCGACATCGATAAATGTCTGTTCGTGGTGGATCGCAAAGACCTCGACCGGCAAACCCGCGAGGAATTCAACAAGTTTCAGGAAGGCTGCGTTGAGGAAAACACCAACACCGAAACGCTGGTGCGCCGCTTGCTTTCCGATGACTACGCCGACAAGGTGATCGTCACCACCATCCAGAAACTGGGTCTGGCGCTAGACGGCAGCAACAAGCGCAACTACAAGGAGCGCCTGGAGCCATTGCGCAACCAGCGCATGGTGTTCATCTTCGACGAATGCCACCGCTCGCAATTTGGCGAGAACCACAAGGCCATCAAGGAGTTCTTCCCCAACGCCCAGTTGTTCGGCTTCACTGGCACGCCCATCTTCGATCAAAACGCCAGCTATCAACAGATTGAAGGCCAGCAAGCCAGCTACAAGACCACGGCAGACATTTTTCAGCAGCAACTGCACGCCTACACCATCACCCACGCCATCGAAGACCGCAACGTGCTGCGCTTCCATGTCGATTACTACAAGCCGGATGGCAAGGCAAAGCCCAAGCCGGGCGAAGCGCTGGCGAAAAAGGCCATCGTCGAAGCCATCCTGGCCAAGCACGACGCCGCCACCGCCGGGCGCAAGTTCAACGCCGTGCTGGCCACGGCCAGCATCAACGACGCCATCGAGTACCACGCGCTATTCAAAACCTTGCAGGTGGAAAAGCAGGCAGAAACCGCGGACTTCCTGCCCTTGAACATTGCCTGCGTGTTTTCCCCGCCCGCCGAGGGCAACAAAGACGTGCAGCAGATTCAGGAAGATCTGCCGCAGGAAAAGGCCGACAACGAAGAAGCGCCCGACGAAAAGAAGGACGCGCTGAAGGCCATCATCGCGGACTACAACGCCCAGTACGGCAGCAACTTTCAGCTTGGCGAGTTCGATCTCTACTATCAGGACGTGCAAAAGCGCATCAAGGATCAGCAATACCCCAATGCCGATCTGCCACACGCACAGAAAATTGACATCACCATCGTGGTGGACATGCTGCTCACTGGCTTCGATTCCAAGTTCCTGAACACGCTTTACGTGGACAAGAACCTCAAGTATCACGGCCTGATTCAGGCGTTTTCACGCACCAACCGCGTACTCAACGACACCAAGCCCTACGGTAATATCCTCGACTTTCGCCAGCAGCAAGACGCGGTGGATACCGCCATCGGCCTGTTCTCCGGCGAAGCCAGCAAACCCGCCAAAGAAATCTGGCTAGTGGACAAGGCCCCGGTGGTCATCGAAAAGCTGCAAACGGCCGTGCAAACCCTGGATACGTTCATGCAATCGCAAGGGCTGGAAAACAAACCCGAAGTTGTGCCCAACCTCAAGGGTGATGCCGCCCGCGCCCAGTTCATCAACCTGTTCAAAGAAGTACAGCGCCTCAACACCCAGCTCGATCAGTACACTGATCTGACGCCTGAGAACAAGGTCAGCATCGAGCAGGTACTGCCCAGGGAGCAATTACAAGGTTTCAGGGGTGTGTACCTCGACATCGCTCAGCGCCTGAAAGCACAGCAGGACAAAGACGGTAAAAATGACGAAGGGATCGACCCAGCCGTGCAGCAGCTTGATTTCGAGTTTGTGTTGTTTGCCAGCGCGATGATTGATTACGACTACATCATGGCGCTGATTACTCGCTATACCAGCCAAACACCAGGCAAGCAGAAGATGAGCCGTGAACAACTCATCGGCTTAATCCAATCCGATGCTAAATTCATCGACGAGCGTAACGACATTGCCGAATACATCAACACCCTGGAAACGGGCAGAGCGCTAGATGAGCAAGCCATCCGCGCCGGGTTTGAGCGCTTTAAGGCCGACAAACACGCTCAACTGCTGGCCGACATCGCTGTCAAACACACACTTGATATCGCCGCTCTCCAAAACTTTGTAGACATCACCTTGCGCCGTATGGTGTTCGATGGCGACCAATTGAGTGAGTTGTTCACCCCACTGGAGCTGGGCTGGAAGGCGCGCACCAAGGCAGAGCTGACATTGATGGAAGAGCTGATTCCGCTGCTCAAAAAACTTGCTCAGGGGCGGGATATTTCAGGGTTGCGCGCGTATGAATAGTTGGTTGCACACACAGATCAGGGGTACATAACATGGTGTTGCCAAACAAATTAAACATCACCCACCAAATTGAGCTGAATAAAGCCGAAGAAAAAATTAGCAAACAAAAAGCCAGGCAGCTATTTGAAAGTGGTGACATGGATCGCATGGAAATTGGCACTTTCACAGGGCTTACACAGATTCATGCCTACTTGTTTGATGATATTTATGAATTTGCGGGGAAGCTCCGTGATGTCAATATCGCCAAAGGCAGCTTTCGTTTTGTGCCACTCATGTACTTGTCGCAATCCCTGGAGCACATCAGTGCCATGCCGCAACAAACTTTTGAGCAAATTATTGAAAAATATGTAGAAATGAATGTTGCTCACCCCTTTCGTGAAGGGAATGGCCGCGCGACGCGCATCTGGCTGGATTTGATACTCAAAAATGAAATCCATCATGTGATTGACTGGAATGCCGTGGACAAGGCCGAGTATCTTTCGGCTATGGAGCGCAGTGTGGTGAAAGATGTGGAAATTAAACACCTGCTAAAAGCCGCTCTGACTGAAAAAATCAACGACCGTGCATTGTTCATGAAGGGCATCGACATCAGCTATTACTACGAAGGCTATAGCGAATTCAGGGTTGAGGATTTATAGCGTGCCGTCATCAGCTAAAAAACGCGCCTTATTGCCCAAACTGCGCTTCCCCGAATTTCGGGATGCGGGGGAGTGGGAAGTTAAGCCTTTCGATGAACTGTTTGTTATTGGGAATGGCAAAGACTATAAGCATTTGTCCAGTGGAGATGTCCCTGTCTATGGTTCAGGTGGTTACATGCTTTCGGTCGATGGTTATTTATATGATGGCGAAAGCGTTTGCATTGGAAGAAAGGGAACCATTGATAAACCGATATTTCTCTCAGGAAAGTTTTGGACGGTGGACACCCTTTTCTACATGCACTCTTTTAGAAGCTGTTTGCCAAAATTTATCTATGCAATATTTCAGAATATCAACTGGCTTGATCATAACGAGGCGGGCGGCGTCCCGAGTCTTTCTAAAGCCAATATTGCAAAGATTGAAGTTGCAGTGCCCGAAGTAATTGAGCAACAGAAAATCGCTGATTGCCTCGGCTCCCTCGATGGACTGATTGCGCTGGAAACAAAAAAGCTCGCCGTACTCAAGACTCACAAAAAAGGGCTGATGCAGCAGCTTTTCCCCACCGAAGGCAAAACCCTGCCCAAGCTGCGTTTTCCTGAGTTTCGGAATACGGGGGAGTGGCAAAAACGAAAGATATCCAACCTGCTTGTCAGGTCGGCAACCCCGTTAAACGTTGAGGTCAAAGAAGTATATCGAGAGATTGGTATACGCTCACACGGCAAAGGAATATTTCACAAAGAACCCGTGCTGGGAAAGGCGCTTGGCGGCAAGCGTGTTTTTAAAGTCGAAGAAAACGCCTTTGTGCTGAATATCGTGTTCGCTTGGGAGCAAGCTGTTGCAGTAACTTCGCCGGCAGAAAGAGGAATGATCGCCTCTCATCGGTTCCCCATGTATAAGCCTGTCGAACGCAAGTCTGATGTTGATTTCATCAAATATTTTTTCTTGACCAATAAGGGCAAGGAACTTCTTGGAATAGCGTCTCCTGGCGGAGCTGGCAGGAACAAGACACTGGGCCAGAAGGAATTCGATAACTTGGAATTTCATTCGCCAATAAATGTTGAAGAACAAGCAGCGATTGCACGCTGCCTGCTCTCTATTGACGATCTCATCAATAACCAATCGGAAAGGCTTTCCGCGCTCAAAACCCACAAAAAAGGCCTGATGCAGCAGCTTTTCCCCACACAGGGTGAGGTTGCGGCATGAGCGGCCTCATCCTCTACACCAGCGAAGACGGGCAAAGCCATATTCAACTGCGCGCCGATGGCCAGACGGTATGGCTCAGCCAGCTGGAAATGGCCGAGCTGTTTCAAACCAGCAAGCAGAATATCGCTAAACACCTCAAGGCGATTTTTCTCGATGGCGAGCTGCCATCAGAGGCAGTTGTCAACCAATGGTTGACAACTGCCTCTGATGGCAAGAACTACCAAGTGGCGCATTACAATCTCGACGCCATTTTGGCCGTGGGCTACCGCGTACGATCAAAGCGCGGCGTGCAGTTCCGTCGCTGGGCATCTACCGTGCTTGCGGAGTACCTGCTCAAGGGCTTCGCCATGGACGACGAACGCCTGAAGAACCCCGATGGTCGCCCGGACTATTTCGATGAGATGCTGGCGCGTATTCGCGATATACGCGCCTCAGAAAAACGCTTCTACCAAAAAGTGCGTGATCTGTTTGCCCTGGCCGCCGATTACGATAAAACCGATCAAGCCACCCAGCAATTTTTTGCCACGGTGCAAAACCTGTTGCTGTATGCGGTGACTGGGCACACCGCTGCTGAAATTGTCCTCGCCCGCGCCAACCCTGCCGATGTCCATTTTGGTTTGCTCACCTGGAAAGGCGGCCAAGTACGCAAGCAAGACATCGTGGTGGCCAAGAATTACCTGCTTGAGGACGAAATCGACACCCTCAATCGTCTGGTGGTGATCTTTCTGGAAACCGCCGAGCTGCGCGCCAAGAGGCAAACCATCACCAGCATGAGTTTCTGGCGCGATAACATCGGGCAAATCATCAGCGCCAATGGGTTCCCTTTGCTGGCAGGGGCGGGCTCCGTCAGTCACGCCCGCATGGAACAGCAAGTCAGCCACTGGTATCAGGATTACGACCAGCAACGCAAAACCCGCGAAGCCGCCGCCGCCGACGCGCAAGACGAGTCCGAGCTGAAAGCACTGGAGCACAAAATCAAACGCCGCAAAGGGGTTCGTCATGGCGGCGACTAACACCTTTGCAGATTTGTCAGCCCTCGCGCAGCACTTGCGCACCGAGCTGGAAGAAAAGAAGTTCGTCCTGCTGTACGCCTACAACGGCACCGGCAAGACGCGGCTGTCGATGGCGTTCAAGGATGTCGGCAAGCATGGCGAAGGCGAGGACGCCACACGCGACACGCTGTATTTCAACGCCTTTACCGAAGACCTGTTCACTTGGGACAACGATCTGGAAGGTGACAGCGCGCGGGTGCTGAAAATGAATGCCACGTCCCGTTTTTTTGTAGGGCTGGAAACGATGGAGATGGAAAATCGTATCCGTCCCTTCTTGCACCGTTATGCCGATTTTGATTTCAGCATCGACTACAACGATTGGACGATACACTTCTCGCGCGATGCGCAGGTGGGGGAGTTAATACAGGCCGTGGATGACATCAAAGTCTCACGCGGCGAAGAGAATCTGTTCATCTGGTGCTTCTTTCTGGCCATCGTCCAGCTCGCGATGGACGGCGCGGAAGCTTATCAGTGGGTGAAGTACATCTACATCGACGACCCCATAACCTCGCTGGACGAGCACAACGCTATCGCGGTGGGCAGCCATTTGGCGCAATTCTTGCGGCGAAAAGATCACGCGATCAAAACCATCATTTCATCGCACCACACGCTGTTCTTTAACGTGCTGTGGAATGAGCTGCGGGAGATTGCCCACAAGAAGTTCGCGCCGCATTTCCTGTCTCATACCCGCAAGACGGGCGAGTATCACCTCTCTTATACTGGGGACACGCCGTTCTTCCACCACTTGACGCTGCTACAGGAGATTTGGCGGGCCAAGGAAGCGGGTGAGATTTACACACACCACTTCAATGCCTTGCGCAGTCTGCTGGAGAAATCATCCATTTTTCACGGCCACAAGAAGTTCACCGTATGCATCAAGCAGCAGGATGACGACCAGGACGACACCCTCTACGGGCGGCTCGTCAACATTCTGAGCCACGGCAATTATTCGTTCTATGACCCGGTGGAGATGCTGCCTGAGAACAAGGCGCACTTCGAAAAGATACTGGCGGATTTTCTGGAGTTCTATCCCTTTAACCCAGAGCTGATGCCCGCAACGCAAGAACAGGAAACGACACCATGACCGAACAAGATCAAAAACAACTGGGCACCACCCTCTGGGGCATTGCTGACACCTTGCGCGGGGCGATGAACGCGGACGACTTCCGTGATTACATGCTCTCCTTCCTGTTCCTGCGCTATCTGTCTGACAACTACGAGGCGGCTGCGCAAAAGGAGCTGGGCTCGGACTACCCCAAGCTGGACGCAGGCGAGCGCCGCGCGCCGCTGGCAGTGTGGTACACACAAAACACTGATGACACCGCAGAGTTTGAAAAACAGATGCGCCGCAAAACGCACTATGTAATCCAGCCCGTCTACTTGTGGAGCAGTATTGCCGAGATGGCGCGCACGCAAAACGGAGAGTTGCTCCACACCCTGCAAAGAGGTTTTGATTACATCGAGAACGAATCTTTTGCCAGCACCTTTGGCGGCTTGTTCTCCGAGATCAACCTGAATTCGGAAAAGCTGGGTAAGGGCTACGCGGCGCAAAACGCCACGCTTTGCACCGTCATCAAGGCGATTGCCGATGGTCTGGAAAAATTCTCTACCGACAAAGATACGCTGGGTGATGCCTATGAATACCTGATCGGTCAGTTTGCAGCGGGTAGTGGCAAGAAGGCGGGCGAGTTTTACACCCCGCAGCAGATTTCCAGCATCCTCTCGGGTATCGTCACGCTGGACAGTCAGGAGCCTAAAACCGGGCCAAGAAAGCATTTGGACAGTGTGTTCGACTTTGCCTGCGGTTCCGGCTCCTTGCTGCTCAATGTGCGTCACCGCATGGGGTCACACGGCATCGGCAGAATCGTGGGGCAGGAGAAAAACATCACCACCTACAACCTGGCGCGCATGAATATGCTGCTGCACGGAGTGAAAGATTCCGAGTTCGAGATCTACCACGGCGACACGCTGACCAACGAATGGGACAGCCTGCGCGAAATGAACCCGGCCAAGATGCCGAAGTTCGACGCGGTAGTGGCTAATCCGCCGTTCAGCTATCGCTGGGAGCCGACCGAGGCGCTGGGCGAGGATATGCGCTTCAAGAATTATGGTCTGGCACCCAAGTCTGCTGCTGATTTCGCCTTTCTGCTGCACGGCTTTCACTACCTGAAGCAAGACGGTGTGATGGCCATCATCCTGCCTCACGGCGTGCTGTTCCGTGGTGGTGCGGAAGAGCGTATCCGTACCAAATTGCTGAAAGATGGCTATATCGACACAGTGATCGGCCTGCCTGCCAACCTGTTTTTCTCCACTGGCATTCCAGTGTGTATTCTGGTGCTGAAGAAGTGCAAGAAGCCGGATGATGTACTGTTTATCAACGCAGCCGAGTACTTTGAGAAAGGCAAGCGGCAAAACCGGCTGCTGCCCGAGCATATCGACAAGATTATCAACACGTATCAGTTCCGCAAGGAAGAAGAACGTTATTCTCGTCGGGTGGGCATGGAAGAAATCGAGAAGAACGATTTCAACCTCAACATCTCGCGGTACGTGAGCACGGCGGAGGCTGAGAAGGAAGAGGATCTGGCAGCCACTCACGAGCAATTGATGGACATTGAGCAGGAGATTGCGCAGGCAAAAAACAAGCACAATACCTTTCTGAAAGAACTGGGTTTGCCGTTATTACCGTGATAGCGGAGTGATTTTTGCAGGGTTTGTTATTTCTGGATAAGAGGTGATCAGATTTTCAGGCGTTCGACGATTTGTCCATTTTTCAAATGGGATTCGATGATTTC
Source organism: Nitrosomonas eutropha (assembly GCF_900116685.1). GTDB lineage: Bacteria > Pseudomonadota > Gammaproteobacteria > Burkholderiales > Nitrosomonadaceae > Nitrosomonas > Nitrosomonas eutropha_A. Next base: position 311,514 of record NZ_FPBL01000001.1, on the reverse strand, counting down.
GTCAATATCTTCCTGATCGACGTAGGTATACCAGATCTCTTCCGGGTAGACGACCATAACCGGGCCTTCGCTGCAACGATCGAGACAGCCCGCGTTGTTGATGCGTACTTTCCCTTTGCCGCTTAATTTGAGTTCCTTGATGCGCGCCTTGGCGTAATCGCGCATTGCCTGAGCGTGGTGATCATTACAGCAGCGTTCACCGTTGTCACGTTGGTTAACGCAAAAGAAAACGTGGTGTTGATAATAGCTCATGTTTTCACCTCAATTTGATTTCTGTCCAGATCCGGCTGAGCAGCCGGCGTTGTGTGTGGTTGATATCATGCAACATTTCCAGCCGGGCCAGTTGTGCTGTATCCGGGAAAATAGCAGGGTTGGCGATGATTTCAGGGTGGATGTAGGGTCGAGCAGCCAGATTGGGGTTGCCGGAACCAGTCAGGTTGGTCAGCTCGGCGGAGTTTTCACCTTCCAGCATGAAATTGATGAAGCGGTGGGCCAGATCCGGACGATGGCCACTGTGATGGAGCACCATGCTGTCGAGTGACAGTACTGCACCTTCACGGGGAATGATGAAATCCACGGTAAAGTGGCGGCCGGTTTTTTTTGCATCCAGTGCGGCCTGATACATATCATTTGAATATCCGTGAGCCACCCACAGGTTACCAATCGCCAGTTCGCGGATATAGCTGGTGTTGCTGAAAGCAGCCCAGTAAGGTTTTGCCCGGATAATCAGCGCCTTTGCCTGTTGCCAGTGATTTTCATCAGTATCGCTGGCGGAATAGCCCAGATATTTGAGTGCGGCCGCCATCAGTTCGCGCTGGCTGTCGAGTACGGTGATACGCCCCTTGATTTTTTCCAGATACTCAGGCTCGAAGATGATCGCCCAGCTATTGGCAGGCAGATTTAGCTCGGCCAGTTTCTCACGGTTAAATCCTATTAATGTCGTGGTGTAGGCATAGGGGACGGAGTAACGATTATCCGGATCAAATACAGTACCCAGATAGCCTGGGTCAATATTTTTCAGGTTAGGAATTTGCGATTTGTCCAGCGCGCTTAGTGCCCTTTGGTGAATCAGGGTATCCATGGCATCGCCGGTTGGAACGAGCAGGTCATAGCCGGTTGCACCAGCGGCCAGCTTGGCGAGCAGTTCCTCGTTATCTGAGTAATAGTCCTGTGTTACCCGGCATTGGCAGGTCTGCTCAAAGCGCTCGATTGTTTGCTGGCTGATGTAGTTATTCCAGTTGAACAGCCGCAGAATATTGCTATTTTTGCCGGATGAATCACCCGCAACCTGATCTCCGGAAGTGCAGCCGGTCAGCGTGATGCACAGCAGGCAAAAGAGAGCAATCAGGTTGCGGCTGAGTTTCACGATTTCTTTTCCCCCTGCAAGATGCCGGAATCCAGACGATTAGCGATGATGATCAGCACCAGTGTCAATAGCATGAATAATGTGGAAATAGCGTTAACCTCGGGCGTAACGGAGATTTTGATCATGGTGTAGATCTGGATCGGCAGAATCGGTTCGCCAATGCCTTTGGTAAAGAAAGTGATGACAAAATCATCAATGGACAGCGTAAACGACATGAGCGCCCCGGCGACAACTGCGGGCATGATCAGCGGCAGAGTAATTAGCCTGAAGGTTTGCCAGGGCGTTGCGCCCAGATCGCGAGCTGCTTCAAAAATGCTGTCATCCATGCCTTGCAACCGTGCACGCACAATAATGGCGACGAAACCGACACAGAATGTTGTGTGAGCGATGATGATCGAAACTAGCCCTAACGTCAGATTCAGAATCTGCAGAAAGAACAGCAGCAGCGAAACGCCCAGCAGGATTTCCGGCATGGCAATCGGTGCAAATGCAAGAAACGGCAAAACCCTGATCCGGTAACGATGAATGGCTAATCCCGCCATGGTTCCCAGTATGGTTGCCAGCAGGCTGGCGCTGACAGCGATAATCAATGAATTACGCGCGGCCAGCAGCATTTCCTGGTTATGAAACAACTTATAGTACCAGTCCAGTGTAAAGCCTACCCATTCCGCATTTAGTCGGGAATCATTGAATGAGTAGACGACGACAATGACCAGTGGAATATAAAGAAAAATATAAACTAGACTGGCAGTAAGCCATAGGGTGAGATTGGTGCGTTTCATATCAGAACAGGAGATTTATTTACCTGGGTACGCGCGGGCGAGCCAGCAGAGTGAATAATCCGGTAACACACAGAACGGCCAGCATGAGCATGATGGACAATGTGGAGCCGAACGGCCAGTCGCGTGTCCCCAGGAACTGATCCTTGATCAGGTTGCCGATCAGAATGTCACCGGTGCCACCCAGAATATCCGGTATGGCGAACATGCCCAGCACCGGGATGAATACCAGTGCAGAGCCGGAGAATACACCCGGCAGCGACTGTGGCCAGGTGACCAGCCAGAAGCGCTGCCAGCGGTTTGCGCCAAGATCCTGTGCAGCATCGAGCAGCACCGGATCATGTTTTTCCAGATTGGTGTAAAGCGGCAAGATCATGAAGGGCAGGTGCACGTAAACGGTTCCGACCAGTACTGCGAACGGGGAAAACAACATCATGACCGGTTCAAAGCCAAAGGCCTGGAGCGTACTATTGATGAAATGGCTGAATGCTGATTCCGGGCCGAGAATAATCATCCAGGCATAGATGCGGATCAAAAAATTGCTGGCAAATGGCAGGACGACCAGCAATATCATCAGGTTGCGGTATTTTTTGGCGCTTTGGGCAATCAGCATGGCAACCGGATAGGCCATGATCAGACAGATCAAGGTGGAAGCTGTCGCAACCACAAAGGATTTCAGGAAAATTTCTGCGTACAGGATATCGCTGAAAAAGAACTGGTAGGCTTCGAGCGTCATACCATACAAACCGGAATCCCCTTCTGCAACGGTTGTCTCCGGCGCAGTCAGCGGTGCCAACCCGCCATATTCTCCAGGGAAACGGAACGAAGTCACGATCATGATCAGGCTGGGCACTGCAAAGAATATCAGCAGAAACAGTGTCGGTGGCAGGCTGATCAGCCAGCGTGTCAGGTGGAATTTGTTCATGGCCGATCCACCAGAAATTGGGCGGCTTCCTGTGGCCAGCTGACGATAACCGGATCATCCACCTCGAAGAAGCGCGCACGCCCGGGGGAGGAATTTGCCAGCAGCGCTTCGATCTGGATGCCGCTATCCAGCTCGATGACATAGGTGGTGACGTCGCCCACATAGAGAAAGTCGAGCACTTTGCCAGTATGGGCATGGGGTATTTCTGCCTGCTTCGCCAGTGCGTGCACCGCTACCTGTTCCGGGCGAATAGCGATTACGCCCTGATCTCCTGCCTGTATCTCTTTTTTTGGCGGGAGGACGGTTGTTCCCAATCCATTGATTTCCAGCGTCATGGCCGTGTTGGAAATTTGTGTTACCTGGGCTTCCATCAGATTGATCTTGCCGATGAAGTCGGCAATGAAGCGGTTTGCCGGAGTTCCATAGATAACTGAAGGTGTACCAATCTGTTCAACTTTTCCCAGATTCATCACTGCAATCCGTTGTGACAGCGCCAGCGCCTCATCCTGAGAATGGGTAACAAAAATGAAGGTGATGCCAACTTCTTTTTGCAAACTGATCAGCTCCCGCTGCATGTCTTCCCGCAGCTTTGCATCCAGCGCACCAAGCGGTTCATCCATCAGCAGCAGACGCGGCCGGTTAATCAAGCCGCGCGCAAAGGCCACGCGCTGTTTTTGTCCACCGGAGAGTTCATGTGGAAAGCGGTGTGCGAACTTGGGGAGTTGTACTTCTTCCAGTGCCTTTTCTACTCTTTTTTTGATTTCTGCTGGTGCCACCTTAGACATTTTTAGCGGGAATGCCACATTATCCGTCACTGTCATGTGTGGAAACAGGGCATAGCTCTGAAAGACGGTATGAACGGGGCGCTTTTCGGGCAATGTATTGGCAATATCCTGGCCATCAAGAAAAATTTGTCCGGAATCGGGTACATCGAATCCGGCAATCATGCGCAGCAGTGTTGTTTTGCCACAACCGGAAGGGCCCAGTAATGTGAAGAATTCACCTGCTTCAATCGACAGGCTAACGTTATCCACTGCTGTGAAATCGCCAAAGCGCCGGATAACGTTGCGCAATTCAAGTAACGCCATGACTTTATTCCAAAAAGGCGGATTTTAACAAATTTGGTTCTACCGGGCTAAAAGAACACCGAGAAGTAACAGGAACATATCTGCGCACGTGCTCCCTCTTCTGCTGTTAGCATACAATGTAGTAATCTGGGTTGCTTCAGCCAGTTTTAATACCAGGCTTTATTAAAGATATATCCGTGCCAGTAATAATCCAGCCAGCAGCACAGCGACCAGTGTCAATATCCGGCTTTGACGTTTTTGCTGTGCGACCAGTTCGGTCAGCCTGTCTTCCAGATTTCGAGCACGTTGCTGATCAAGGTTGTAGTGCATCAGGCGGGGGAACTGCGGCAGCATCACTGCCCAGTTGGTTGCTTCCTTTTGCAGGTGGGTAATGAGTCCGCGCAGTCCGATTTGCTCGGTCATCCAGTTTTCCAGGAATGGTTTGGCGGTTTTCCAGAGATCAAGATCCGGATCCAGATCACGTCCCAGCCCTTCAATATTAAGCAGTGTTTTCTGAAGCAGAACCAGTTGTGGCTGAATTTCCACGTTGAACTGACGAGAAGCCTGAAACAAGCGCAACAGGACACGTCCAAAGTAGATTTCCTTCAGCGGCCGATCAAAAATCGGTTCACACACGGCCCGGATAGCGGCTTCAAAATCATCCACGCGTGTATTTCTCGGTGCCCAGCCGGCCTCGATGTGTGTCTCCGCCACGCGGCGATAGTCCCGGCGAAAGAAAGCCAGGAAGTTTTGCGCCAGATAATTTTTATCCTGTTCACTCAGTGTACCCATAATGCCAAAATCCACGGCGATATAGCGACCATCGCTCCCGACAAAGATATTGCCAGGGTGCATATCAGCATGGAAATAACCATCCCTGAACACCTGGGTAAAAAAGATCTCCACGCCCATGCGGGCAAGTTGCGGAACATCGATTCCCTGAGCGCGTAATGTCTCTACGCGGCTGATGGGTGTACCAACCATTCGCTCCATCACCATGACTTCCGGATGACAGTAATCCCAGTATACTTCCGGCACTTGCAGCAAGGGGGAGTTGAGAAAATTACGCCGTAACTGGCTGCAGTTGGCGGCCTCCCGGATAAGATCAAGTTCGTCGTCCAGATGTCTGGCAAACTCCGCCACCACTTCGCGCAGTTTTAACCGCTTGCCGTCCGGCCAGATGGATTCAAGCAGCCATGCACCAGTTTCCATTAACGCCACATCATGTGCAATGACGGGGGCGATGGTTGGTCGCAAGATCTTGACAGCAGCCTGTGTGCCATCCTGCAGCACGGCAAAGTGCACCTGGGCAACTGATGCACTGGCGACCGGCTTGATATCAAATTCGAGAAAGACCTCATGTACCGGCTTTCCATAGACGGTTTCCAGTATTTTGACTGCCTGTTCCGAAGGGAAGGGGGGTACCCGATCCTGTAGAAAAGCCAGTTCATCGGCAAAATCCTGGGCGAGCAGATCCCGGCGGGTGGATAACATCTGCCCGAACTTGATGAAAATGGGCCCCAGTGCTTCCAGTGCCAGGCGCAATCTGACCGCGCGTGGCTGTTTGAGTTGAGAGCGGAACGGCAGCAGCAGTGAAAATACCTTGAGTGTGCGCAGGCGAATCTGCTCGAGCAGGATTTCATCCAGCCCGAAGCGATAAGCAATCAGCATGATTCTAAGTAGACGGAAAAAGCGCATGAAGTGATTGGTGATTCAATAAAGTTACCGGCAGGCGGGGCCGGGTATTATCTGCGCAGTATGCAGAGGCGAGTGGTGCGCGGCTTACGGTCATTGGCCGGTCCGAGAGGAGTTTTCTACAGCCTGTGAGAGCGGTGAAATCAGCGTATCAATTCGTTCTTCAAGTTGTGAAACCTGTTGTTGCAGTAATGCAACCTCGGAGCTGATCTGGCAAAATCGTGTGTGGCTTACCGTTATCAGCCGTTCCTCAGTAATAAATTCTCCCAGTGCTCGCGATAGATTACGAATGCTTCCCAGCTGCCAGCGCACCAGCTCCTGTCCTGTCAAAGTCACGCGGCGGGCGAATACATCCCCAAGGGCCGAGCTCAGATTCTCCTCGATTTCAGCCTGAAAAATCTTGCCCATGTACAGCAGGATGTCTGCCAGCACCGGGTCGCCACAGACAGTAATCTCACGGAATGCATCTCTATCACCGGAAGCAAGGCGGGGTGCGAGTTCGACTGGTATGTTGAGGATCACTTCGGCGTGCTCATCTTCGGTTGCCATCCTGAAATGACCATCCTGTGTAATCGTGACATGCAGACGGATCAGAGATCCGATACGGAAACATACAGTTTCGTTTACATGAGATTGTAAGCGCTGCTGTACCTGGTTCGATTTATCAGCCAGGTGATTCAGGCAGGTAATCAGGGGGGCGGTCAGTATCGAAGATTGTGTGATCATTACCGGGAACAGGTTGTCAACATGCTTGCCGCCCGCGCAGGGTGGGCTCGCATGTCACCGCATGCTCAGGAACGCATCCGGTGATTCGTCAATTACCCAGATTATAGCGTGATTCGACAGGTAAGCAGACGGTTGCATGATTATTACCTAACCGGTTGACGATGACCTCGGACAGGGAGAGCTGATCTTGCAGGGCCAGTTCGGAAAGAATCTCCCATGCGCGATGCGTCACACTGATTGTTTTGTGTGGCTCTGTATATTTCCGTCTTTCTTCTTTGTGATCTTTGTTCATGCTGATCACTTTCCTGATTTCCATCCACTGAGTTTCATTCAGCCATTTTTGGCACCAGGTGTTGAAATTGATTGAATCAGCCCTGGCTGCAAGATATTCCTGTTTTGCTGCGCTGTATTCAGATTCTGTTGTGCTGAACCACTTTGGGTCTTTACTTAACTGATCGTCAATAAAAGTAGTGGCTGCTGTTCTATCTTGTTGTCGGATTATGTAGGAGTGTTCTGCCATTTTTATTCTTGAATATAAGTAACGCTTTATAGATGAGGATATTACAAGGGAATAAAGCCGGATTCAATGCTGTTGTTGTATGCAATTGCTGCTATATCAATCTGCAGAACGGGTGGAAATGAAGGTGGTTTATGCGTTTGTTCGAAACTACCGGCTTGTTTTGCTGCAGTAAGCTGTTGCAAATTTCAGACAGGAGTCCTCATGAGTACTGATCTCGAACAGTTTTACCAGATATTTTTTGAAGAAGCGGGTGAGTTGCTGGCAGAGATGGAAACACGTCTGCTCAAACTGGATATTCTGTCACCCGATCCGGAAGATTTGAACGCGATATTTCGTGTAGCACATTCCATCAAGGGCGGAGCGGGAACCTTCGGGTTTACCGATATGACAGGACTTACGCATGTGCTTGAATCACTACTCGACAAGTTGCGCAAGGATGAACTCAAGTTACGCGCTGAAATGGTGGATACCTTTCTGCGTGCCGGAGATGTATTAAAAAATCAACTGGATGGGCACCGGGGCACTGGTTCTGCCGATCCGGCAGAAGTGGATGCCGTCAACCGCAAACTGAAAGAACTGGTGGCAAATACGATGGGCGATCACGCAACGTCCGTATCCACATCCGAATCGGTAGAGGAATCGACCCATGCTGTAAATACTGCTGAACGGGTTCCAGCGTCTGCTGAATCGGCATCCGTTGCAGAAAACGTTACCACTTACCGGATTGAATTTGATTGTGCTGATCTCGGCAAGTCAGTGATGGAGAAACTGTTAATTGATCTGGCGCGGCAAGGGCAACTGAAAAACCTGAGCGATCCGGATAACGAAACAATATGCATATTGAAGCTTGCCACGACTGACAGTGAGGAAGATGTCTGGGAGGCGCTGGCGTTTCTGGTTGATCCCACCAATTTATCCATCAAAATAGATGAAGGTGTGCCATCTGCTGCAGCTGTTTCCGGATCAATACTGGAATGCCAACAGGAGCAGCAACAGACGGTTGAAGCTGTATCAGAACAACAAGATACGCAGCCTGGTGCAGCCGTTGCCGATTCAGCCAGTCAAAAAACTCAACTGCCGGCCAAAAAAGCGGTCGCCCCACCGCAACATAAGTCATCCGCTGATCACGCCGGATCAGCCAGCGGTGAATCCTCTTCCATTCGCGTCGGTGTCGAAAAAGTGGATCAAATGATCAATCTGGTGGGGGAGCTGGTCATCACCCAGGCCATGTTGGCGCAAACTGCAAGCCAGATCGATCCGGTTATTTTTGAAAAACTGCTCAATGGCCTGAATCAGCTCGAACGCAATACCCGTGATCTGCAGGAAGCCGTCATGTCGATTCGCATGATGCCGATCAGTTTTGTATTTAGCCGCTTTCCCCGGGTAGTAAGAGATGTAGCCTCCAAGCTCGGCAAGCAGGTCAATCTCAAAACTCTGGGGGAAGGCACCGAGCTGGATAAGGGATTGATTGAAAAAATCACTGATCCGCTGACCCATCTGATCCGCAACAGCCTGGATCACGGCATCGAAACACCGGAAAAAAGAAAGGCACTGGGCAAACCTGCTCACGGCACGATCACCCTGCGGGCATCGCACCAGGGTGGCAGTGTCGTGATAGAGGTGATGGATGATGGCGCAGGGCTTAACCGGGAAAAAATTCTGGATAAGGCTCGCAGCCGGGGGCTGGCAATCAGCGAGAACATGACTGATCAGGATGTCTGGATGCTGATTTTTGAAGCCGGTTTTTCCACGGCGGAAGTCGTGACGGATGTTTCCGGCCGTGGTGTGGGCATGGATGTCGTCAAACGCAATATCGAGGGACTTGGTGGCCGGGTGGAAATCAATTCAGTGACCGGACAGGGAACGAAGATCTCAATTCGTTTGCCGCTGACGCTCGCCATCCTGGATGGATTGTCGGTATCGGTGGGAGATCAGCTATTTATTATCCCGCTGACCTATATCACTGAATCACTCAAACCGGCTGCAGAAGATATCCGCACCATACGAGGCCAGGGCCGGGTGGTGGAAGTGCGTGGCGAATACCTGCCAGTGATTGCTCTGCATGAAATTTTCAGCCTGGAACCGGAAGTGCATGAGATCCATGAAGGCATTCTGGTCATCCTCGATGCTGAGGGAAACAAGGCCGCCATGTTTGTCGATACGCTGGTCGGGCAGCATCAGGTGGTGATCAAAAGTCTGGAAAGTAATTATCGCCGTGTACAGGGCGTTTCAGGTGCAACCATCATGGGGGATGGCAGTGTCGCTCTGATACTGGATGCCGTGGGGCTGGTCAATGTCATGAAGCAGAAAATGATCCATGCAGCGTAATAAATTGATCAAACCTCTGTGGGAGAAGCCGTTAGAGCCGATACCTATGTGCACATTACTGAGGAGCAAACCATGTTGTTGACACAAGCTACGGCTACCACCACTGCTGCAGGTGAATCACCCGATTCAATCCAGGATCTTTCGTGCAGTGAATTTCTGATATTTCGGCTGGGAAAAGAGGAATACGGTATCGAGATTCTGAAAGTCCAGGAAATTCGCGGGTATGACGCCATTACCCGTATCGCCAACGCACCCGAATTTATCAAGGGCGTTATCAATCTGCGCGGCGTGATCGTACCGATCGTTGACATGCGCATCAAATTCAATCTGGGCGCAGCCCATTATGACCAGTTCACCGTGGTGATTATCCTGAATCTGTCCGGGCGAATTATCGGCATCGTGGTGGATGGCGTATCCGACGTGATCAACCTGGATACAGAGAATTTGCGCCCCACCCCGGAATTCGGCGGAGTGATTGATACCGAATACATCATCGGACTTGGCACCATAGAAGAACGCATGTTGATTCTGGTGGATATCGAGAAATTAATGAGCAGTTCAGAAATGGGTTTGCTTGAGCCGGCAGGCAAATAGCTTTGTGAATAGTCGCATGTATCAGTGGTTATGGCGGTGAGCACAGTATTTTAAAAGTTAAGTTACTTTATTTATCGGGAGCAAAAATGTTGCAGAACATGACGATTAAATCACGGCTGATTTTTGTTATTGGCCTGTTGTCTCTGTTACTGATCAGCGTGGGGGCAGTGGGGCTGTATGGCTTAAATCAATCCAAAGCGCAGCTGGAAACGATTTATCAGGATCGGGTGGTGGTGCTTGGTCATTTTTCAGAAATCCTGGACAAACTGCAGCAAGTACGCATGCATGCGTTATTGGCTGGCAATTCGCGTGATACTGCTGCTGCCAGGCAGCGGGCAGGGCAGGTGATTGAAGAAGATGCCGGCATCAGTGATCTCTGGCAAAAATTCAGCCAAACCTATCTGATTCCAGAAGAGCAATCGCTGGCCAATCGCTTTACTGAGCAATGGAGGGCTTATCAGGCTGCGCGTAATCAGACGCTCAATCATGCTGTTAATGGCAATTTTGATGCGGCAATGGAGAATACGCTTCAGGATGCCGGCCCCAAATATGAATCGGTACACGACACGCTGATGCAGCTGATCGAGTTACAAGAAAGTGTCACCGCACAGGAGTATGAACAACTGCAGGCAAATTCTTCCAAAATGATTATGGCCATGTTCCTGCTGGCGGCACTGGGAATCCTGTTAGCTGGCGTAATCGGTTCTGTACTGATTCGTGCTATCAGCCGCTCGATCAATCAGGCGGTGCAAGTAGCAGATGGTATTGCCAACGGTCATCTGGATCAGCGTATCGAAGTGACCGGCCATGATGAAATTTCCGTATTGATGAAATCGATGCGCAAGATGGTGGAAGTGCTGAATGGCTTTGTAGCTGCTCAGCAAAAAATGCAACAACAGCATGAAGCCGGTGCGATCAGCTACCGGATCCCTGCCGAAAAATTTCCGGGTAGCTACGGTGAAATCGCCAGTGCAGTCAATGATCTGGCAGCAGCACATATTGCCGTCAAAATGCGCGTGGTAGAGGTGGTTTCCCGTTACGCACAAGGGGATCTGTCGATGGATATGGATCGCCTTCCTGGTGAAAAGGCAAAAGTGACTGAAGCGGTAGACAAGGTCAAAAACAGCCTGCAGTCGGTCAATACCGAAATCAGGAATCTGGTGGAAGGTGCGGTGGCAGGTGATTTTTCCCGCCGTGGCAATGCAGATAAGTATCAATATGAGTTCCAGAGCATGGTGAACAATCTGAACCGGTTGATGCAGACTTGTGAAACCAGCCTGGAGGACGTTATTCGCATTATGGATGCCTTGGCAGATGGCGATCTGACTCAGAAAATTACCCGTGAATACCAGGGTATGTTCGCTCGTATGAAGGATGATTCGAATGTCACCGTGGGACAGTTGGCAAGCATCGTCAGGCAGATCAAGGAAGCCGCTGGGCTGATCACCACCGCCTCGAAAGAGATTGCCGACGGCAATACGGATCTTTCGCAGCGTACTGAAGAGCAGGCCGCCAATCTGGAAGAAACTGCCGCCAGCATGGAAGAGTTGACCTCAACCGTGAAGCAGAATGCGGACAATGCTCGCCAGGCAAATCAGCTCGCCGCTTCCGCGTCCGATGTGGCAATGAAGGGGGGCAAAGTTGTCGGTGAAGTGGTGCAGACCATGAGTGCGATTAATGATAGTTCCAAGAAGATTGTAGACATTATCAGTGTGATCGACGGCATCGCCTTCCAGACCAATATTTTGGCGCTCAATGCCGCAGTGGAGGCTGCTCGCGCGGGTGAACAGGGGCGCGGATTCGCGGTAGTCGCGACCGAAGTGCGCACATTGGCACAACGCTCGGCAGCGGCTGCCAGGGAAATCAAGGATCTGATCAGCAATTCGGTACACAAGGTTGAGGATGGTACCCAACTGGTGGATCAGGCTGGCAAGACAATGGAAGAAGTGGTGCTGTCAGTCAAGCGCGTGACCGACATCATGGGCGAAATCTCGGCCGCTTCCCAGGAACAGAGCCAGGGGATCGAACAGGTCAATCAGGCGATTACACAGATGGATGAAATTACGCAACAGAACGCGGCACTGGTAGAACAGGCAGCCGCCGCTTCCGAATCCATGCGTGAGCAGGCGGAACAATTATCACGCGCTGTGGCGGTATTCAAGCTGGAACAGGGATTTTCATCCAGTCATGCGGGTAATGCCCCATTTACTGAGCGACGCAGCCCGAACCGGGCAACTAACGTTGAGCGGTTACCACAAGCCAAAAATTCGCGAAAAACGACTGCTACAAGTTCTGCTGCCCCAGCTCCCACTGGCACGGATGGTGATTGGGAAGAGTTTTGAAATGGAGAACAAAACACCTGTCTTTGCGAATGTCCCTGCCTCGTCATTGTGACTGCAAGCGCAGTGAAGCAGGAAGCAATTTAGAAGCAAGGTGTTAAGGGTAACTGGGTTGCCACGGCCCAGAGGGCCTCGCAATGACGATCCTCCATGCAATGACAGGGGTGATGGATCTGTAATGCCGCATGGATAAAACAAACTTTTAAGGAAGCATGATCATGAGAGTCAATCTGCCGGTTACCAACGTGGAACATGAAATGCGGGATGGTGAATTCCTTGTTTCCAGGACTACACCCAAAGGGGTGATTACCTATATCAATGAATCCTTTGTCAGGATGAGCGGCTTTACTGAGCAGGAGCTGATTGGGCAGGCGCACAATATTATTCGCCATCCTGATATGCCACCGGAGGCCTTTGCCGATTTCTGGGACATGCTTAAGCAGGGCAGGCCATGGAGTGGCATGGTCAAAAACCGGAGCCAGGATGGCAGCAGTTACTGGGTGTATGCCAACGCAACACCGGTCAAGGAACATGGCAAAGTAACCGGCCATATGTCGGTACGCAGCAAGCCATCGCGCGAACAGATCCAGGCGACTGAGATACTGTATCGTCAGATGCGCGAAGGAACAACAAAAGTACGAATTGTTGCCGGGAACGTGATTGCAGATAACTGGCTGGGAGCATTGCACGAAAAATTCCACCATCTCAGCCTGAAAACCCGGATTATCGGGGTCTGTACCGTGCCATTACTGGTGATGGCGGGATCGGCCTGGCTGATGATGCAGGATCAATTCAGCCTGGCCTTTGCCGGAATGGGGGTGAGTGCCTGCCTGGCGGGTGGAATGGGTGTGTTGTTGTATCGCTGTATTCGCCAGCCGTTGGATACCATGATTCATCACCTGGACAAGATGGCGCAGGGGGATTACACCACCCAGATCACGATTGAGCGTGATGATGAAATCGGGAAGTTGACCGAAGCGCTTAAATCCATGCAGATTCGTGCGGGAATCGACTTTACCGAAACCAAACGGATGAATATTGAGAATCTGCGGGTACGCAATGCGCTGGATATTGCCACTTCCGCAGTCATGATTGCCAATAACAGTGGGATGATCATTTTCATGAACCGGATGGTGCGGGAAATCCTTGCCAAAGAGGAGGATGAAGCGGAAGTGCGCAAATCCCTGCAAAGCCGATTGAAAGCTCTGGCCAGTCAGCATCAGATTGATAACGTCAGGATCGGAGAGCGGACGTATTCACTGGTATTGATGCCGGTTACCAATGAATCCGGAGAACGAGTGGGGTCAGTAGTTGAATGGCGGGATCGCACCCAGGAGCTGACGATTGAAAGAGAGATCATGGATATCGTTCAGGCAGGTGTGGCAGGGGATTTCAGCAAACGTCTGACCTTGACCGGCAAGGGGGGATTCTTCAGGCAACTGGCCGAAGGTATCAACCGGCTGATGGAAAGCACATCTCAAGGATTGGATGAATTGGCCTCTATATTGGAAGCCATGGCGGAAGGCGATTTGACCCAGAAAATTACCCGTGATTATCAGGGAATGCTGGGCAGATTGAAGGATGATTCGAATTCAACCGTCACTCAACTGACCGGCATTGTCGCTCAGATCAAGGAGGCGGTCGGCCTGATTGGTACCGCTTCGAAAGAGATTGCCGACGGCAACACGGATCTTTCGCAACGAACCGAACAGCAAGCCGCCAATCTGGAGAAAACAGCAGCCAGTATGGAGGAGTTGACCTCAACCGTGAAGCAGAATGCGAGTAATGCACATCAGGCTAATCAGCTCGCTGCTTCCGCTTCCAGTGTGGCGGTGAAGGGAGGACAGGTTGTCAGTGAAGTGGTGCAGACCATGAGCGAGATCAACGATAGTTCGAAGAAGATTGTTGACATTATCAGCGTGATCGACGGTATCGCTTTCCAGACCAATATCCTGGCGCTGAATGCGGCAGTGGAGGCCGCCCGTGCTGGCGAGCAGGGACGCGGGTTTGCGGTAGTGGCGACTGAAGTGCGCACATTGGCACAACGTTCAGCGGCAGCAGCCAAGGAAATCAAGGAGTTGATCAATAACTCAGTGCTTAAGGTGGAAGATGGTACGCAACTGGTGGATCAGGCTGGCAAGACGATGGAAGAAATTGTGCAATCGGTCAAACACGTGACTGACATCATGGGCGAGATCTCAGCTGCTTCCCAGGAGCAGAGTCAGGGGATCGAGCAAGTTAACCAGGCGATTTCACAGATGGATGAAATCACGCAACAGAATGCGGCGCTGGTCGAACAGGCAGCGGCAGCTTCCGAATCTATGCGTGAGCAGGCGGAACAATTATCACGTGCTGTGGCTGTATTCAGACTGGAGCAGAACGCTTTATCCAGCCGAACAACTAATCAGCCATTCGTTGAACGGCGCGGCCCTGACCGTGCAACCAACGTTGAGCGGCTGACTCGATCCAAAAAGCCTCAGGCCGAAAACCAGAAGAAAATGGCTGCCAAGGGCTATGTTGCATCGATACCCACCGGCACGGATGGGGAATGGGAGGAGTTCTGAAATAGAACACAACGCACGTCTTTGCGAATATGACGGTGAGGAAGCAATCTCCCTCCTGCTGTCTTTGCGACTGCGAGCGTAGTGAAGCAGGAAGCAATCCAGAAGCAAGATGATAAGGGCACTGGATCACCATGCCACTGCGTGGCTCGTGAAGATGGCAGCAGAAATGGAACAAAGCAGCATATCCTTGCCCCGTCATTGCGAGCGCGGAAGTGCGAAGCAATCCAGTAGTAATGGTAACGAAGGCACCAGGTTGCCGTTCAAGTACTGGGTTGTCACGACCCAGAGAGCCTCGCAATGACAAGAAGGGAAGAAAGAAATGATGCATGAACACAAAGCACCGTCTTTGCGAGCGCCGCAGCCCAGTGAACACAATTCACGCGAATATGCATTCTCTGTGCGCGATTTCGAATGTATCAAGAAAATGATTTATGCGCGTGCTGGCATTGCGCTGGCCGAGAATCGTCAGGAAATGGTCTATACCCGTTTGTCACGACGTTTGCGTGCGACTGGCCTGAAAAGTTTCAGTGATTATCTGGAACAACTGGAAAGAGATAGCGAAGATGCAGAATGGGAATCCTTCGTTAATGCGCTGACAACCAATCTAACTGCTTTTTTTCGGGAAACCCATCATTTTCCAATATTGGCTGAGCATGTCAAAACGCGGCAACCCGGGCAGATCGTAAAGCTCTGGTGCAGTGCAGCTTCCACTGGGGAGGAGGCTTATTCGATGGCCATGACGATGGTGGAAACCTTTGATTCCCTGAAGCCCCCTGTGCGTATCCTCGCCACCGATATTGATACCGAGGTGCTGGCTGCCGCACGCGAAGGAGTTTATTCGCTGGATAGACTGGAATCCATGTCACCTGAAAGAATCAGGCGCTTCTTTCTCAAGGGAAAGAACCAAACTGCTGGATATGCCCGGGTCAGGCAGGAGTTGCGCGACATGATCATTTTCAGACAGCTCAATCTGCTGGAGGCCAGGTGGCCCATGCGCGGGCCGTTCAATGCGATTTTCTGTCGCAATGTCATGATTTATTTCGACAAGCCGACGCAATACCAGATTTTGCAGAAATTTGTGCCTTTACTGAATCACGATGGATTGCTGTTCATGGGCCATTCGGAGGTATTTCAACACGCTTCTGATCTGATCAAACTCATTGATAGAACTGTCTACAAGCCAGTTATCAAATAACAACAGACGGAGCTAAGGGTATGCATGTTTTTGCAGTAAAAACAGATCCGACAAATTACCACGCAACCCTATCCTGCCATGATTGATCCTCAATTTGCTTCGAGTTTTTATTTTGATCAACGTTTAAGTATTGATGCGGTCAAGCTGTTACCCGGAGAATATTTTGTAACCACTCGGGAGATGGTGCTGAGTACAGTATTGGGTTCCTGTGTTTCTGCCTGTATCTATGACCAGCAGAGCAGGGTAGGTGGTATGAATCATTTTATGCTGCCAAGTGGTGAAAATAGCAGTGGACTTCCGACTGAATGTGCACGTTTTGGCGGTTATGCGATGGGTATCCTGATTCGGGAGTTACTCAAAAACGGTGCGCGCAAACAAAATATGATCGCTAAGGTATTTGGTGGTGGCAACGTACAACCGGCCATGGTTACTTCAGCGATTGGCTCGCAAAATGCCAGGTTTGTAAAAGAATACCTGGCAGCGTGCGGGATTCCTATTCTGGCGGGGGATCTGGAAGGGTTTTATCCACGCAAGCTGCATTTTTTTCCAAAAAGCGGCCGGGTATTACTGAAGAAACTGTATGTATCGCGTAACGATACCATTGCTGAGCGTGAACAAAATTACAGCCGGTTACTGCTATCCACAGCGCAACCGGGAATATAGACTGAGGGGTAATCCATGAAAAAAATCAGTGTGCTTGTCATCGATGATTCTGCCTTGATTCGTAAATTGCTGGCTGAGATCATCAATAGCCAGCCGGATATGGAGGTAATCGGGGCAGCACCGGATCCATTGGTGGCGCGTGAAATGATCCGGACATTGAATCCGGATGTGCTGACGCTGGATGTGGAAATGCCCAAAATGGACGGGCTGGAATTTCTGGAGAAACTGATGCGGTTGCGGCCCATGCCGGTAGTGATGGTTTCCACGCTGACCGAATGTGGCTCGGAAACGACTTTCCGCGCACTTGAGCTGGGCGCAATCGATTTTGTCGCCAAACCCAGAATGGATATTCGCCATGGTCTTGAAGCTTATGGTAACGAGATTGCCGGCAAAATTCGTGCTGCCAGCACAGCACGTATCCGTCGCCTGGAGCCTGGCGGTGCTGCGAGCGGCAGAGTTTTGCAGATTCCGCGCCATCATGGGATCTCAACCGAAAAGCTGATTATTATCGGTGCATCTACGGGTGGCACCGAAGCCATCAAGGATGTGCTGATTCATTTACCACCGGATTGCCCGGGCATTTTGATTGCCCAGCACATGCCAGAAGGATTTACTCGTTCTTTCGCTGAACGACTGGATCGGCTCTGCAAAATCCGAGTGACGGAATCCGAAGGAGGGGAGCGTGTTTTACCTGGCCATGCCTATATTGCGCCGGGCCATTCTCATCTTCTGCTGAAAAAGAGTGGCGCCAATTATGTGACCGAACTGAGTCAGGCGGATCCGGTCAACCGCCATCGTCCATCCGTGGATGTGCTGTTCCAGTCCGCTGCACAGTGCGCCGGGAAGAATGCGGTTGGTGTGATTCTGACAGGCATGGGCAAGGATGGCGCAGCAGGAATGCTGGCAATGCATCATGCAGGTGCCTATAACCTGGCACAGGATGAAGCCAGTTGCGTGGTGTTCGGTATGCCCCGTGAAGCGATTACTGTTGGTGCGACTGATGAAGTGGTGCCCTTGCAGGATATGGCCTCACACATCCTGGCAAGACTGACTGGTACCGTCAGGCAGGCTGTTCGTATCTGATTATGTGTCCTGATATTCGTCAATAATTCGCTAATATCACCCGGTCAGGTACCGGCAACGAAGCAGGAAAGCTTGTCTTCTTGGGTGTCGCACCCTCTCCCAGAAAGGGCGGAGAGAGGTGCGTTATTTCCCCCTGAAGACTGACGTTACTGTCAAACCAGTTTATCCGCTCGTGCCGGTGTACAAATTACTGTCAAGTTATTTCTCCATCAATCTGCTTACTATTGAGTCTTTCTGGTTTTCAACATTTTCAGCTTGCTGTTTTTGCGGAAGATTCGCCTGCTGTTCTTGTTGTTCTGATTCTTGATGACCAGAAGGATCAGTGAACTGATCATTCAGCATCTGGATGTAATCATTAGCATCTTCCTTGACTTCAGCCAGGATACGCTGGTTTGTTGTATTCCAGCCAGCCGGACTTTTCAGGAACATGGGGCGGTAACCGGCAGTACTTTTACTGAAAGCGCGAGTGATTTGCTTGGAGGCAGTGTGGTCGTGGCTGTATTCAGTCGCAAGCTGTTTCAGAATACTGCGAGAGACACTTTTGCGAACAGTAAGATGGATGTAGCCAAGTACGCCCACTAAAAAAGCACCGGAGAGAATCGGCAGTATGCCTCCGGCAGAAATGCCGGCCATACAACGCTCAACCAGGTGCCAGCTTTCGGTAACGGTCAGTGCTGCCCCCGTCAATACCACCAGCAAACCGAGCAAGATGCTATCCAGCGTAAATACCTGGCCTCTCCATTGATCAAGTGCGGCTTCAAGCTTACTGACAACCTGCGTTTCAATGATGTTGGCCGTTTGTTCGAGCATGGCGGCAATCCGGTAGGAGCGTTCGATTTCGATCTGCTGCATGCGTGCACTGATGTCTGCCAGATCTTCCTCACACTTTTGTTCAAAACGTTCGCGCACTTGTGGATCGTCGATGGGGACAGCGGCATCCTTGTCATAAATCCGGTAGAAACGCCCGGCCAGCAATCCGGCCTGTGCCAGCGAACGCTGCCAGGCGGAAATGACTTCCTCGGGATTATCCTCCTTCGCTGTCACATCGATCTGGTTGAGGATGTACAGAAACTTGTTGGCATCCGGGCGATTGATGGTGGCGGCAACCAGATATTCAAGGGTGTCTTTCATGGCGCCGGGTTCCGGGTGGCGCGCATCGAAAAAGACCAGCACCAGATCAGACAGATCAATAATGTGTTGAGTAAGGCGCAGGGTGGAAGTGCGTTGGCTGTCTGCATCAAATCCGGGAGAGTCAATCAGAATTTTGCCACGGATTTTTTCTGACGGACAAGTTTTAAGCTGAACATAGGCATCGATGCGTTGCGGTCCGGTTTCTGCAATTTCCTCAATGTTATGACTGATCTGGTAGAACGGGAAACGTGGATCTGCATCAAGCGCCACGCCTGGTAGCGTCTTGACTTCATCGTGACGGCTGTAACAGATCACGGTGAATTTGTCATCGACTGCCTGATTACCGGTGCGCTGCAGGGACAGATTCAGGTAGGAATTAATGAAAGTTGACTTGCCTGATGAGAAAGTGCCCAGCACCGCGATCATTGGCCACCAGGTGACATAGGTGGCATATGACTCGTTCCGCTCCAGCAACCCGAGTGCCTGGGCGACGCTGTCCAGTTTTCTGAAGCTGTGTACAGCCTTGGTCAGAACCGGGTTATCCGGATGTTCTTCCGCGAGATGTTTTTCCAGATTGGCGAGATGTTTGAGGATATTGGTCGTACTCATATTTTATGATCCTTGTTTGATTGGTGAATGTTGGCGTTGAAAAGTATGGGTTTGTGGAGCGCTTTGTTTGTTATCCGGGTTAATTTTATTGCGACAGCAATCGCTTGACAAATGAATACATTAGTACGGCTATGCCTATCCACCTTAACCAAGTTCGGACAGTAATTTTTTCATAATTGTTTCCGCCTGACTCCGGTATTGTGATCCGAACAGGTTGAGATGGTTAAGGATGTGGTAAAGATTATAGAGCTGCTTGCGAGTGGAGTATCCGGCATCCACTGGCCAGGTATCGCGGTAGGCAGCATAAAAGTCTGGCGAAAATCTGCCAAACAGTTCTGTCATGGCCAGATCAGCTTCCCTGTCGCCGTAATAGACAGCCGGATCGAAGATGACCGGTTGTTCATCCGGATCGAAAGCGTAGTTTCCTCCCCACAGATCACCATGCAACAGCGATGGCTGCGGTGTGTAGCCCATAAAAAAATACTGAAATCCGGATAGCAGGCGTTCACCGAGCGATTGCAGCGAACCGGTGTAACCGTTTTTCCGGGCGAGATTCAGCTGATAGCCCAATCGCTGCTGACGCCAGAATGTCGTCCAGTCACTATCGGCTGTATTGCTTTGTGGCGTTGAGCCAATCGTGTTGTCACGTATCCACCCAAATTTTTCGGTAGTATGCCGATGCATATTAGCCAGCCCGATACCCAGTGTGGCTGTGTTACCCTGATTCTGCAAGTCAATGTATTCCAGCACCAGCCAGGCATAGCCATGCCCGCTGCCACTGCACAACGGTTGGGGAGTGCGTAGGTTGGCGGAATGAAGAATTTCTTTCAGCCCGGTTGTTTCAGCTTCAAACATGGTCAAATACTCGGCCTTGTTCAGCTTGATAAAGAACTGCTGATCCCGATTGCGAAGGCAGAAGGTCTGGTTGATACAACCTCCTCCAATCGAAGTGAGGTTCTCCGGGGTGAACGTCTGCCGGGTAAGTTGTGAAATTTGTGCGGCAATGGTTGCCCATGGAGGAGAGGCGGCTGGCTGCATATTCCGTTTCATTGCTGCTTCATTTCTGCTTCAGTCCGGCAACTGAGAACGTGCCCGGCAGATAGCCGCGCGCACCTGCTCTGGTGCGGTGCCGCCGGGATGATTGCGACTTTGCAGCGAACCTTCCAGTGTCAGCACCTCAAATACATCCTGTTCGATAATTGCGGAGAATTGCTGCAGATCCGCAAGCGAGAGCTCACCCAGGTCACATCCCTTGTTTTCAGCGAAACGGACTGCCTGGGCGACTGTTTCGTGCGCATCCCGAAAAGGAGTTCCTTTTTTGACCAGATAATCAGCCAGATCAGTTGCTGTGGCGTAACCACGCAATGCCGCCTGACGCATAGCTTCCGGATTGACTTGCAGCCCGGCCAGCATGTCGGCGTAGATCGTCAGCGTATCTTTCAAAGTGTCCACAGTATCAAACAGGGGTTCCTTGTCTTCCTGATTATCCTTGTTATAGGCCAGTGGCTGAGATTTCATCAGTGTCAGCAGCGCAACCAGATGGCCATTGATGCGGCCGGTTTTTCCACGTACCAGCTCAGGTACATCAGGATTTTTCTTTTGCGGCATGATGGATGAACCGGTGCAAAACCGGTCCGCAATGCGGATGAAGCCGAACGCCGGACTCATCCACAGAATCAGCTCTTCCGACAGGCGCGAGAGGTGCGTCATGATAAGCGCAGCGCTGGCACAGAATTCAATCGCAAAATCACGATCAGATACAGCGTCCAGCGAGTTATGGCAGATATCGTCAAACCCCAGTTCGCGTGCCACCTGTTCGCGATCAATCGGATAACTGGTGCCGGCCAGCGCTGCGGCTCCCAGCGGCAACTGATTGACACGTTTTCTGCAATCCTGCAGACGCTGGCCGTCGCGCAGCAGCATTTCATAGTAGGCGAGCAGATGATGTCCGAATGAAACCGGTTGCGCTACCTGCAAATGGGTAAAGCCGGGCATGATGGTGGCAGTGTGCTGTTCTGCCAGATCCAGCAATACATATTGAAGGGCATAGATGAGGTGGATGATCTCATCAATGGCAGCGCGCAGGTAGAGCCGAATGTCGGTGGCCACCTGGTCATTACGTGAGCGGGCAGTATGCAGTCTTTTTCCGGCATCCCCCGTCAGCGCCGTCAAGCGGCGTTCAATATTCAGATGTACATCTTCCTGCTCAAGCTGCCACTCAAACTGGCCATTTTTGATTTCCTCGCGAATCTGCGCTAATCCCTTTTCAATAGCTTCCAGATCGGTTTGCGGGATGATGTTTGTGGCTGCCAGCATACGTGCATGCGCAAGCGATCCCTGAATATCGTACTCGGCCAGTCGATAGTCGAATCCGATTGATGCGGTGTAGCGTTGTACCAGTAGCGCAACCGGTTCACTGAAACGACCTGACCAGATGTTTTTATCTTTTTCCACGGGAATATCTACTTACTGTTTGTTAGTTGAAAGCCTGCATTTTACCCGTAACCTGGAAAGAATCTGTACAAGACTGGCAGATTTCGCAACACATATGCATAATATGCGCAAGTTATTGGCAGCGCTGCTTTCCCTGAGAAAGGGAATGGTGGATAATTAGCGCCTTTCACTCGAGTCACTTATTAACGAAGGAGCAATTCATGTCGGATCAAAACACGCAGAACGGGGGCGATCAGTCCAAAGATAAGGTCGAATGGACCAAACCCGCTTCATTATTCAATATTCTGTGCAAAAAATGTGCGCCAATTTCCGATCTCCAGCATAAACAGCTGCCTTCGTGGTCAATACTGGTTTTTCTGGGTGTACTGCTATTGGTATTCGTCTGGAAGCAGATTGCTGTCAACCAGGCGGAATCACGGCTGGAGAAAGGCCAGGCTGAATTGGCCCTGAAGCTCGAACAGGAAAGCACGGCACTGGTTAAAAAGGCACGCGAATATGCAGACAGCCAGTATAACAAGGAAGAAGAACGCTTCGGCCAGGTACTGGCATGGGCAGTGCGTGGCGAACTTATCCGTAAGAACCTTGACCAGATTGACCAGTATCTCTCTGAACTCGTCAGAACAAAAGATACCGAGCGTGTCGTGCTGGTTAGTGACGAAGGAAAACTGCTGGTATCCACCGATAAAAGGCTGATCACTGAAGATGCATCGAATCTTTATCCGAAAGAAGTTCTCGATCTGCAAACCATTACCGTCAAATCAGACGTGGCTGGTAAAAAACTACTGGTTGTGCCCGTTATGGGGTTGAACAAACGTATGGCTACTATCATCATCAGCTACAACCCGCCCTCCCTGTCGAACTGATCATACACAGATTGCTGCCTGCAAACCCCCGTATAACGGGGGTTTTTTTATGCAAGATCACTCTGGCTGGCCGCAAGGTGTTCTTGGAACTGTCCGCCATCCGTGCGGGAGTTCGATGCTGTTGACATCAAGTGTCTACGTGAAACCCTGAAGAATGGCTGATGATTGATACCAGTTATTGTAAAGTTCATCCATATGCCAGCGGAGCCAGAGATAGTAATCAGGATATGATTCCAATTACAGATAGAAACAGAAGTTATAAAACCATATAACATGCTGTAAAATAATCATATTATGAATATTATTATTTTCACTTCTATCGAGAACTGGAATGAGACGCATAAAAGGGGGCTCAACACCTAATCGAGGATAAGCAAATTATCCCGATCAATATCGGAAGCCACGAGGTTGTTTATTAACCTGCGAATGACATGGCCCGGTAATTTCTGGAAGAGCCTGAATCATTCTTTTGTTGTCTGCTGTGTTATGCTTTTACGGAAAAGTTAAAGGAAAACAATACGATGGCACTGGCACAGGAAGATATCGCAGTTATTCAGGATCTGATCACAAAATCGCTGTCTGAGAGTCTGGAATCAGGTTTGGCAAATGTGCGCTACGAACTCGAACTGAGAGAACGGATCGTGCGCGTGGAGGAGGAATTAAAACACCAGCGGACATTGATGCTGGAAGGTTTTAAGCAGATGGACAAGCGCTTTGAGCAGATCGAAAAAAGGTTTGAACAGATCGATAGGCATTTTGAGCGGATCGATAAGCGGTTTGAACAAATGGAAAGACGTTTTGAGCAGGTCGATAAGCGGTTTGAATCATTAACTACACGTATCGACCGCTTTATGGTCTGGTCATTTGCTACTACGTTGACGGTAGGAGGTATGGTCATTGCCGCCATCCGGTTTTTACCTTGATCCTACCATGCCTGGCGGCATTTGGCTGTTCACTGATTCACATTGGTGAGCGTAAAGCATTGAATTTTGTTTAATGCATTCCGCAAGTGAATTGCCCCGAGTTTTGAGGAGGCTCCAATTTTTGAGAGAGTGGAGCCATGAATAAGCAAAACAAGTTTTCCCCTGAAGTTTGTGAGCGGTCTGTTCGCCTGGTTCAGGAGCATCGCGGCGAATATCCATCTGGGCGGCGGTTGAGTCAATTGTACCCAAGATTGGCTGTGTGTCCTCCACGTTGCTGGAGTGGGTTAAACGTAGCAAAATCAACGGTGGCACACGCAAAAGTCTGACGGGCAGCGAACGTGATCGTCTCAGAACCTGTTTGCAATCTATTTCTCACCCCTGATAATAGATGGATGAAGAGACCAAAATCCGCCAGTGATATCAGCCGAGAGAAGTTTGCTGAGATAGAGCCATTACTGCGCACTGGCTGTCAATGGAGATACCTGCCCGACAAGTTTCCCAAGTGGCAGAGCGTATATGCCTATTGGCGCAAATGGAGCGAGCCCGACCAGAATGGCGTCAGCCTGTTGGAGCGGCGCCCGAGAGAAGTTGGGGCGCAACGCTTGCAGCACGTTCCTGATCGTGGACACGCAAAGCGTGAAGAACACGGACACAGCGAGCCAGAAGGGCTATGACGCAGGCAAGAAGGTATCGGGCATCAAACGTCATATCGCGGTAGATACCCAGGGTTTGCCACATGCTATTGCGGTAACCACGGCAGAAGTGACTGATCGCAAAGGAGCTTTGCAGGCTTTGAAGCGCTGCAAACCGAGCTTGAAGCAAATCCAAAGTCTGCTGTGTGATAGAGCGGCTACGTCGATCAGCAAATTCGATCATAAAGCGGTTCATGGCAGATTTCCAGTCCAGGATTGGCATGGTCCACTTTTTGGACGTAGCCTGTGGAAAAATAGACCACCTTCAATGCTGATTTGTCTGTAGGAAACACCTTGCGCTGTCTGGTTGCCTTGCGGATGACGCTGTTGAGTGACTCGATGTAGATCACCCTGCGAATCTCGGGTGGGTAGTCAAACAGGGTAATCAGGTTGGGCCAGTGGGCGTACCATGATTTGCTGATTTGCTGCGGGTACTGCTGCTCATCCCACTGCTCGGCAAAGCGCTCCAGAACAAGCTTGTGCTGCCCCCTCGGCAGGCGCCTGATAAACCGCCTTCAGAGCGGTCGTAATGGCTTTGTAATCCTTCCAGGACACGTACTTCAGTGAGTTCGCACCATGTGCACAATGCACAGCTGAACGCGTGCTTGCGGGTATTCAGCAGCAATAGCGTCGGGGAAGCCCTTGAGTCCGTCCACGCAGGCAATCAGGATATCCTGCAGCCCGCGATTCTTCAGCTCACTCAGTACCGACAGCCAAAACATGGCTCCCTCGTTTTCAGCCAGCCACATGCCCAACAGCTCTTTACGGCCCTCCCTATTGATGCCAAGTGCAAGGTACATCGATTTGTTGATGACTCGGTTGTTCTGCCGGATTTTCAATACAATACAGTCCAGATAAACAATCGGGTAAATCGCATCCAGTCTGCCATTCAATCACGGTATCCAGTACACGGTCTGTCACTTTAGAGATCAAGGTGGGCGACACATCAGTGTCGTACATTTCCCTGAACGCATCGACAATGTTGCGTGTGCTCATGCCCTTGGCGTAAAGCGCCAGAATCTGGTCATCCATCTGCGTCAGACGGGTCTGGCCCTTGCGCACGATCTGTGGCTCAAAAGTACCAGCCCGGTCACGTGGCACTTCAATGCCTACTTCACCGTGGGCACCCTTCAGACACTTGGATGATGTGCCGTTGCGGCTGTTGCCTGAACCACGCCCGGCAGGATCATGCCGGGCATAACCAAGGTTGCTCGTCCAGCTCGGCTCCAAGGGCTGCTTCAACAGTCATTTTAACCAGCTGCTGGGTCAGGCTGCCCAGGTCTGCTTCAGATCGAGTTCGTTCATTGTATCAGTAGTTATGGAAAATTCCTTCACAGGGTAGGAAAGCTTGGGCACTTACACAATAGATTTTACAGTCTTGATTTTTTTTGTTATGCGCGCAGCTTATTTGGAGCCTTTGGGCGTTAGTTTCCGTGTTGTCGCGGAAAAACTTAAAGTCTCTCCTTCTATGTTCCATAGATTGATAAAAGGCCAAAATAACATCAGTTCCGAAATGGCGTTGTGCCTGTCCAAAACATTGGGACGTATACCAGACAAGAAGGTAAAAAGAAGTGGTCACGATTCCGGCAGGTTGCCGGAATCGTGTGTAGTTATCTGCATTTGCCAAGTGCAGGCTGTGTTATTTGGCGACTTGTCTTTCCCGGATTTCGTCCAGGGTCTTGCAGTCGATGCAAAGTGTTGCTGTTGGCCGAGCTTCCAGTCGCTTCAAGCCAATTTCGATACCGCACTTTTCGCAATAACCATAGTCACCTTCATCAATTTTGGTGATAATTTCACCAATTTTCTTGATCAGCTTGCGTTCGCGGTCACGGCTGCGCAGTTCCAGTGCCATGTCGGATTCCTGGGTGGCCCGGTCAGCCGGGTCAGCAAAGATCGTGGATTCTTCCTGCATGACATGCACAGTACGATCTATTTCCTTGCCAAGTTCAGCCCGCTGGACTTCCAGTATTTTCCGGAAATGCGCCAATTGCTCCGGACTCATGTATTCCTCACCTGCTTTGGGTTCATAAGGGGGAATGGTGTTTGATTCTAATTGTTTACCCATTCGTGACATGCTCCTTCTGATAGTACGCTTTATAGTTGTAGAGTTGAGGAAAAGAAATCTGTCATCAATACCAGAAAGAATAAGGAATAGCAAGTTTTCATGTGGAAATGTTAGCCTAAAGCGGTAATGTCCCCTTTTCTTGTTTTGTGGGGTAACGATGGAGTGGGTGCATTGTAATGCGTTGTCGCGAGGTGGATCAGCTTGGAATTATTATCCGAACGATAGTAGCGACGAGGTAATGCTGACAAGAGTAAGGCGACTGGTATGCCGATATCGGGAGGTAAGAATTCTCCTGGCTCTGTATTTTATTCCCGCCGAGATCACACAAGGTTATATGGCGGTGCTCAATGATCTCCTTGAATTTAATCTCTCGAACGGGTGATAAAAATATCATGCAAAAGAGATTGGCTGGTTGTCTGGACGTAGCGGACAGCCTGCTTGTTGCGTTTTCCTTTCAGTTTGAGATAAAAGCGCTTGCTGAAGCTGATCTCGGTGTGATCAATCTGTGCAATGGTTTCATGCAATTCCTCACTAATCAGTATCGCGCCTGGACAACAACTTTTCTCAAGTCGGGCAGCGGTATTCACAACATCACCAATTGTTGTCCAGTCTAGCCTGCCTGAAGTACCGACATTGCCAATCACAACCTTTCCCCAGTGGATGCCGATACGCAACAGCAGCAGATCCTTGCTGGCACGCATCCGCAGGCTATTGAAGTCGTGGGAATGTTTGTGGATGTCGAGCGCAGCCAGTACGGCTTTGTATGGTTCCTTGAAGAGCGCCATGACGCAATCGCCCATGAACTTGTCGATGACGCCTTCATGCTGTTTGACGGCTTTTGTGATTCTGCCAAGTATCAGATTGAGCGTATGGATAACAGATTCTTCTTTTTCATTATTTTCTACGTAAGTGGTAAAGCCGGCAATATCGCAAAACAGAACGGCAAGCTGACATTCTTCATTAGGGAGTGCATTGCCACCCAGCCGGACGACTTCTCTGGCTTTCTGCTCGACTAACTGAGGCACATAATTACGAGTGATGTTATGCACGCGGGCTTCGTTAAGGATAGAACCTTCTGCCAGTGTGTCAGTGGCCTTGTGATCCAACGATACGATTTGCCACATCGTGTGGATCGTCATGTCATGATGACGGTAACCGCTGATATTGAAAAGTATCGATAGGCTGTCATCATGAGGTAGCCTGATGCGGGTTCTGTAGTTCTCGAACAAACCATCCTGTAATTCCAGTGCAAGTCCCCACAACACATCATTATAAAAATGGCCGGGAATAATACCTGCAAGGATATGTGCTGAAACAGGCGATACTTCCAGCTTCAGATTGTTGAGAATTGCGGGGGACATAGTCAGAATATCCCCCGCGCTGGAGAAAACGATAATGCTGTAGTTCAGCTTGCTGAAAATAACCCGGGCTTTATCTGATTCCTCCGCACGGGTCAGTAATTGGGAGTGTCCTGTTTGCGACGAATGGAGAGAATGTTCAGCGATATGCCTTACTATTCTGGCAGCAGAATATCCTGGTGGATGCTCTCTGTGAGTCTGTTTTGACAATGCGAATCCGATTGCTCTGGCAAGCTTGTTATCCAGATAGGCGCTATCGTCACAGCTGATCGGGTATTCAATTTGTATCAAAGTATCTTTTTCTTCAGAGAAAGTCAGTGTGATCTGAAAATTGTTCCTTTTGCAGAATTGCTCGATATTCCGGTCACCATGCATAACCAGTTCGTTTTGCAGGAGTTCATTAAATACGCTATTCCTGCTGGCGATATCAAGACTGAGATCACCCTCAATTGCCTGCTGGAAAGCATGGCGATGCATGGTTCTGACCAGATTTGTAATCAGCTTGTGTAACAGCAGTACGGTTGAATCCAGCAGGCGTGGGCAGCATAAACGCTCCAATGAGCATGTAATTTTCCGTTCAAGCTCCTGCCAGATATTTTGCTCAAGCGAAGTGATGATGATCGAGTGACTGGATCGAATGGCAACCGCCCCGGCTTCACTTGAACCTGCTAAAAAGGGTGCTTTAGCTGTGATCATTTGCGCAGAATTGATAGATTTCATCATCGATCAATTTTTGAAAAAATGCTTCGTCGAGCAGGTAATCGGCATATTCTTCATTTAGTCCGTAAGCGATCAATTTCTCCTTGCGAACATCCAGATCACAGGGGTTGGCACCAATACCAGCACCTTTGATTAGATTATTGGCAATGGCCAACCAAAGCAGGATTTTATTTTCAGCTTGTCCGGGTGCCAGCTGATCGAGATCAGTGCCGATATATAGTTGAAATTGCGATGGGAGTTTCCATGCCCTGACCGCTTGCTCACCAATCTGATAATGATCTGTCCCCAGAAATCTCTGCTCCGCCTCTCTGCTTGAGCAATCACTCTCAAGTGCATAGGTAAGGGCATCCATATAATCTTTGCGTGCATGGGTAAAGAGCAGAATCTTACCAATATCATGCACCAGGCCGGCAACAAAAGCCTCTTCACAATCCGCTGATTTACCTAATTCAGAACAGATGTTGTAACTTGCAATTGCAACTAACAATGAGTGCTGCCAGATATGTGTACGTACTAATGCATTTTTGTTTTTGGAGAATACCGAGCGTGAAAAGGCTAGTATGACCAGAGAACGGATGATGTTGATTCCCAGCAGACTGATCGCGATAGGTAGTGTTCTAATTGGCTGACTGCGGTTATAGATAGGTGAATTAGCCACTCTGAGAATGAATGATGCCACCACCTGATCAGAGCGCAACAAGCGATCCATCTCCCTGAAACAGTTTGGGGATTCTTCATCAATCTCAATAATCCTGGAAATAATCTCCGGCTGCGTGGATTTTATTGTTTTGTAGTCAATGGTGCATCGATTCATAGCTTATGCGCGGCAATAAAAGTTTTTATGTTGTTATGAGTTAAAACAACGGCATTTATGAAGCAGGCTTGATAAACAGCTGAAGAAATATATGAAATTTGCCTGGACTGCTTGGCGATTATTCTCAAAGAGCATGTTTAAAATGGTAGTCAGCTAGTTTGTACAGGGGCTTATGTGTTTTCTTCGATAAGGATTTTTTGGCTGATGTGGTGTTCTGGCGGGCCATGAGGATTCAACCTCGAACCCTGCCGAGGCTGAAATACTGCAAATATTAGCGGAATGGGAGGAAGAACTTAAGAAAAACGGCTCACCAGCCTTTCAATCGAAAGTGGAGGTGCAGCCATGAGCCTCGACCGTCCGCCAATCACCAGGGAATTCCAGCGTGCTACCACGCCAGCAGCACCCCCGCACAAAAAAGACAGGCCGCCGCCCCGGTTGAATTCACGGTTATTGCACCGTTCCGCTGTATCCGCAGAAGCATCGTTGACGTTGTCGAATTGCGCCTGAACGGCTTCGCGCATTTCTTTTTCCGTGGGTTCGGTTGCCCATGCGGGCATTCCTGCCAGAGTGAAGCCAAGCCCAAGGATGGCTCCTTTGATCCATGCCTGAGACATTACGGCCATAGTTATTCGATGGCACCTTTTGGTTATACCTTGCATAAAAATCCTTTTTAAGTCTGGGAAATAAAAAATGCATGGATGCCTCACAAAGCTCCAGCGGCGGCTTGTTCCATAATGGAACGTCTTCGGAACATATGCTCCGGGCTGCGCAAAGCAGGGCGTTTTCTTGGTTAGATTTGATTCGTGAGGCCACTTTGATATAATTCCTAAAATGTTCCTTTGTGGAACACAAACAAGAATAATGGCCCTACACGCTATGCGCGTAGCAGCGCAGCAAGGGGCGCGGCAAAGAATGAAGGTTGGATATGCCCGCGTCTCGACCGAAGACCAGAGCCTTGATGCCCAGCGCGATCAACTCCGCGCTGACGGCTGTTCAGAAATCTTTGAAGAAAAAATCACCAGCAAGAAAGACCGCCGCCCCGCACTGGATCAGGCGCTGGCCCTGCTACAACCCGGCGATACGCTGGTAGTGTGGAAGCTGGACCGGCTGGGCCGCTCGGTCAAACACCTGACAACCCTCCTCCATGATCTGGAACGGCGCGGCGTATGCTTCCGCTCGATCTCAGACGGAATCGACACGGGCACGCCGACAGGCAAGCTGCTGTTTCACGTTCTCGGAGCCATTGCCGAGTTTGAAGCTGCGCTGGTATCGGAAAGAATAAAGATAGGCCTGCAAGCCGCTAAACAACGTGGCAAGCAACTAGGCCGCCCACGCCGCCTTGAAGCGCATCAGGTCCGCCAGGCTGAAATGCTACGTACCCGTGAGAACCTGACTTATGAAGACATAGCCACCCAGCTCAAGGTCGGACGAACTACGCTGTGGCGGGCGGGGATCAGGTAATCAGTTTTCAAGCGCGGCCTGTGCTTCCGTAGGCATCTTTTCGATGACGCTCAAGTAAGCCGCTGCCGTCGCATCAGGCTGCCGTCGCCCTTGCTCCCAGCCCTTGAGGGTTGCCAAGGGGATACGATAGGTTGAAGCAAAGGCTTGCTGGGACATTTTCAGACGTTGGCGCAGGCTCCGTACGTTGGGTACATGCACTACATGCACCCGAGCACTCTTTGTCTGCCCTTTGGTAAAAGCAACCGCTTGATTCAAGCTCTCGATCAGATCGTCACCAAAATTCATTCCCATTTCAACCTCCTTTCGCACTATGCTGTTCTTTCAGTAATGCTGTTAACCTCGTTACCTGCTGTTTTTGCTCGGGCGTTAAGTCCACACTCGTGGATTTTGCATAGGCCAGCAGCATATAAATAGGTGCATCTGTGTGATAGTAGAAATAGATCACCCGAGCACTGCCGCGTTTACCTGTTCCCGCTCTGGCCCATCACAGCTTCCGGACGCCTCCTGTTCCCGGGATCACAACCCCGCTTTCTGGATTCCGCGCCACATAATCAATCAACTTGGCCCGCTCATCGTCTGCCCAGATTCCTTCTGCCAGATGCAGGAACGCAGGCGTTTCAACAATGGTGATAGGCTTCGTTTCCATTTTTTATGGTACGTCATTGACGCCCTTTTTGCAAGAAAAGGATAGCAGGGATACCCAGTGATTCAAAACTGGCAGGATAGGGTCCATGGGCTTTAGCCTGAAAACCACGTCTGTCGCAACGTGTTGATTTTCCAGAAATTGAAAGCACATAGTTGGGAACACAAGCGGGGTCGTCCACCGCCGCGCCAGCGCACCCAGGTCAGGGTGCGCTGGCGATATTGGTATTAACGGCAAGGGTATGCAGCCCACGGTGCATCTGTTCAAGGCGGCGCGTCGTACCATGCTCAAGGATCTTTGGGATCATCGCCTTGCCACGAGCGTGGAGCGCGTCAAGGCGGAGTTGGTGAAGGTGGAACGACAGGTCAACCAGTTCCTTGACCGGATTGCCGATGCGTCTGTCCCGTCGGTGATCGCGGCCTATGAAAGTCGTATCAAGGTGCTGGAAGATCGAAAGATCGGGCTGGTTGAAAAGATCGGCGCCACCGGGCGTCCGGCCCGCAGCTTTGACGAAACACTTAGAACGGCGCTACAAGTCCTTGTCAGCTATGGAATTCTGATCGTTTTGAAGATAAGCGCACGGTGCTCAAATTGGCTTTTGCCGACCGGCTGGTTTACAAAAGAAACGAGGGTTTTAGAACCCCTCATTTTTCTTTGCCCTTTAAGGCCTTAGCTCATTTCAAAATGGCGGAGAAGGCGGGATTCGAACCCGCGGTACGGTATTACCGTACACACGCTTTCCAGGCGTGCACCTTCAGCCACTCGGTCACTTCTCCTTTTGATTTTCCTGCTTAGCGGGCCGTAAAGGATAAACCAGATTGATGCAGGGAGCAATAAGCGGTGTGTTTTATTCCTTTGGAGTGTTTACTAATGTTTGTGATATGGCGAAAATGATGTGTTTTCAGCCAGCACTGCAAAAAAAAACGAGGAGGCCAATTTGAAGAAGATTTTTATATTTGCTTTGGGTTTTATTGTGGCAACTGCCATGGCCGCTGGTGTTGATCAGCGCCAGGTTTTACCTTTGAGTGAAATGCAGCGCAATCATCTGCTGGGTGAGATGCGTATGCTGCTAACCGGTACAGGTGCCATTCTAGAAGCGCTTGCACAGGATGACAGGGCGGCTGTCGCGCGTCATGCTCGTTCGCTTGGGGTGGAGATGCCGCATAAGATGGAAGGGCATATAGATAAAGTCCTGCCCGAACAGTTTATGCTGATGGGTATGGCTCTGCATCAGGATTTTGACAGGATTGCACAGGATGCAGAATCCGGGAAGGATACCAGGCATATGTTGCAGCAATTGAGCGAGGCGTTGGGACGTTGCGCCGCATGTCATGCT
Organism: Nitrosomonas eutropha; assembly: GCF_900116685.1. GTDB lineage: Bacteria > Pseudomonadota > Gammaproteobacteria > Burkholderiales > Nitrosomonadaceae > Nitrosomonas > Nitrosomonas eutropha_A. The sequence goes on along the minus strand of NZ_FPBL01000001.1, from coordinate 278,601 downwards.
ATTTATCAAATTGGTACTACTGGCCAGCAATCCGGCAAGCAGGGTTCACAAAATGTTCATGGGAAACATGAGGCACATTCGCATACCCGGTAGATTACAGCGTGTGCAGATCATGATGATGAGGTCCGACTACTTTTTCTCGGAGAATGAAGGGAGCTGTGGTATCCATCTCTACGGCTGAATGGTCAAAATGGCAGTTGCTGCCAGAGGTGATCAATTCTGGCTTTAACGGCTGCATCCATTTCGATAACGCGTCCCCATTCACGGGATGTTTCACTTGGCCATTTGTTGGTGGCATCCAGTCCCATTTTGCTGCCGAGCCCGGATACAGGGCTGGCAAAATCGAGATAATCAATCGGAGTGTTCTCCACAATCAAAGTGTCGCGTACTGGATCAACCCGGGTGGTTATCGCCCAGATGACTTCTTTCCAGTCGCGGATGTTGACATCGTCATCGGTCACGATGATGAACTTGGTATACATGAACTGGCGCAGAAAACTCCAGATGCCGAACATGACACGCTTGGCGTGGCCGGGGTACTGCTTTTTCATACTGACTACGGCGAGCCGGTAAGAACAGCCTTCTGGTGGCAAGTAAAAATCGGTAATCTCGGTAAACTGTTTTTGCAACAATGGTACGAATACTTCATTAAGGGCGACGCCGAGAATGGCCGGTTCATCCGGTGGTTTGCCGGTATAGGTGGAGTGATAAATCGGATCGCGGCGCATGGTGATCCGTTCAATAGTAAATACCGGGAAGGTTTCCTGCTCGTTGTAATAGCCGGTGTGGTCGCCGTAGGGTCCCTCCAATGCCGTTTCATTCGGGTAAATATAGCCTTCCAGCACGATTTCCGCGCTGGCGGGAACTTGCAGATCATGCGTCAGGCATTTGACGATTTCAGTTTTTGCACCACGTAACAAGCCAGCAAACTGGTATTCGCTTAAACTATCAGGAACGGGGGTCACTGCACCGAGAATAGTTGCCGGATCAGCGCCCAGTGCAACTGCAATAGGATAGGGCTCTCCGGGATTGGTTTGGCAAAAATCGCGGTAATCCAGTGCGCCACCGCGATGTGCCAGCCAGCGCATGATTACCTTGTTGGGAGCAATGACCTGTTGCCGATAAATTCCCAGATTTTGTCTGGATTTATGCGGGCCGCGTGTGACTGTAAGTCCCCAGGTGATCAGTGGTGCCACATCGCCCGGCCAGCAGGTTTGGATGGGTAGTTTGCCCAGATCGACATCAGTACCTTCCCACACTATTTCCTGGCAGGGAGCACTGGTCAATTCCCGGGGAGGCATGTTGAGCACCTGCTTCAATACAGGCAGTTTGTCCCATGCATCACGCAGCCCCTTGGGGGGTTCGGGTTCCTTGAGGTAAGCCAGCAGCTTTCCCACTTCACGCAGGGCGGAAACGGATGTCTGGCCCATACCCAGCGCCACTCGCTCCGGTGTGCCAAACAGGTTGCCCAATACTGGAATAGTATGTCCGGCCGGTCGTTCAAACAGCACTGCTGGGCCGGCTTGTTTAAGCAGGCGATCACAGATTTCCGTCATTTCCAGGTGAGGGGAAACTTCGATACCAACACGTTTCAATTCTCCACGAAGCTCAAGCTGTGCGAGAAAATCGCGCAGATCGTTATATTTCATAAAACAGATCCAGTTTTTGTGAATAAGCTAAAGAGAGTACGCTGGTGCAGCATTGGGTCAGATTCCTGGAGGGATTGGTTGATCAACTCAAATCAGTGTATCCAGCAATATGCCCGCGAATATGACTGCTCCAACCCGGTTGTTATGCAAAAATGCTTGGAAACAGTGGGCAGGTTCACGGTTGCGGATCATGGTGTATTGAACGATAACCAAACCCAGTGCCACCAGTAAGGCACCATAAAACCAGATGCCGCGCTGCAGCAATATCCCCGCATAAGTCAGAATACTCAGGAAGGTGATGTGGCACAGTAAGACGCCCACTACATCAAATCGTCCAAATGTAATGGCAGAGGTTTTGATACCAATTTTCAGATCATCCGCCAGATCCACCAGCGCATATTCGGTGTCGTAAGCAATAACCCAGAACAGATTGGCCAATACCAGTAACCACGCCAGCGATGGAACAGTTCCTGTTTGTGCCGCAAATGCCATGGGAATACCAAAACTGAATGCAATCCCCAGGTAGGCTTGCGGCATAGCAAAAAAACGTTTGGTGAACGGATAGGAAGCTGCGAGAAACAGAGCAGGTACGGATAGCTGGATTGTCAGAAGATTGAGTGGCAGAATCAGCAGGAACGCACATAAGCTCAATCCGGCAGCAATCAGCAATGCTTCTCGTGATGTAATAATGCCGGCAGCCAATGGACGGTTACGGGTACGGGATACATGGGGATCAATACGTCGATCGGCAAAATCATTGATGGCGCAGCCGGCAGAGCGCATCAGAATTGTACCCAGCACAAAAATCACCAGAATCATTGGATCCGGCATACCGTCAGCTGCCAGCCATAATCCCCATAAGGTTGGCCATAACAACAACAGGATACCAATGGGTTTATCCAGTCGGGTCAGCCTGACGTATGCAGAAAGTCGTTCACTGAAGGTCATGTTTACAGAAGTCATAAAATCAGATCAGCAAAGTGTCCCGGCCTGTTTGGATTGGCCAGAATAAGATTTTAGGTATTTTACCGGTTTACAGCTCGCGGATTGCAGGCAAAAATACCTCGGTGACGAGTATCGGTTGCTGTAGCAGGATAAATAATGAGCGCCTTGCCCAGAGACTGATCGGACGAATCTGCAGTTGTTTGCAGGCACGCTCGAATAACGGATGATGCGGTTTCAGTTGCTTGAAGGCAAGCGGAGTGCGCTGTATCAGTGGGTTGGTAAACAACATCGTGCCCAATGACCGGTTTCCCAAACGGCTTAAACCGCGCCACGCTCCTCGCAAGTGTTCTTTCTTGACGATTGAATGGGCAAATACAACGGGTGTTTCATTACAGCGCAGATAAACTTCCCGTACCAGCACCTGATTTTGTCTGCGTAGATTCATGACTTCCAGTTCGTCAAGACATGCCGTGGCCAGTGCCTGAAAAACCGGTTCAACACAAAAATGCTCACAATGCGCCTGGAGCAGGCGGGTGAGGGATTCCTGGTGCATCAGCCACCAGCGGAGACTAACGGGAGCGGAAACAGGTACAGGATGCCACGCCAGAGGCGGGTTGGCCTTCATTACGACAAGAATATGGAAAACGAGGAAGCCAGTTGTAACATAAGTCTGTAAAAATAAGAATCCAGGGTCAGGCCGGCACTCGGTTTTTTAATGTATGTTTCCGGACTGTGTCGAGCAGTGCTTCTTTAGTAAACGGCTTGGTAAGGTATTCGTCGGAGCCGACCATTCTGCCGCGTGCTCTGTCGAATAATCCACTTTTACTGGATAGCATGATAACCGGCATGGATTGATATCTGGGGTTTTTCTTGATCAGCATGCAGGCTTGGTAACCATCCAGTCGTGGCATAACAATATCCAGAAAAATGATATCCGGTTGATAATCAATAACCTTGGCCATTGCATCAAATCCATCTGTGGCCAGGATTACTTCACAACCTGAATGCGCAAGAAAAATTTCGGCGCTGCGACGAATGGTGTTGCTGTCATCAACCACCATCACTTTGATACCTGCTAGATCATTTTCTATTTCAATCACAATTTCTCCCTGTTTTCAAGGTCTCTCGCAAGGTTTTCATTTTGTATGCCAGAGCTCGTTTTTGCCCGGCTTTCCTTTTAACTGCAGGCTGATTTTACTTATTATAATAACGCATTATTAGTTGCTTCAATTCGATCTGAATATTCTGTCAGCCTTATTTCCGCCAGAAAGCCGGGGTGAAAACGATCATCAGGGTATAAAATTCCAGCCGGCCCAGGAACATGGCAAAACTGCACAGCCAGATCTGAAAATCATTCAGGGAAGCATAGTTCATGGAAGGACCGATTCTTCCCAGCCCCGTCCCCAGATTATTCAGGCATGCAATCGCAGCCGAGAAAGCGGTAATTTCATCCAGGCCGCTTAGTGTGAGTGCCAGCGTCATCAGCACGATACTGGTCAGATAGACGAATAAAAATGCCAGGATGGCGAAAATAATTTCATTAGTGACGATATTTTTACCAATTTTAACCAGAGAAACTGCACGTGGATGCATGATGACGATCATTTCACGAAAGAACTGCTGAAACAGGATACGTGCGCGGATCATTTTGATACCGCCGCCCGTTGAACCCGAGGATGTGCAAAATCCTGATAAAAACAACATCCAGAGCGGGGCAAAAATTGGCCAGAGTGCGTAATCAGTATTGTTGTAGCCGGTGGTGGTGGCTACGGAGACTACATTAAAAGCTGCATAGCGCAATGCATCCAGCGGGTCAGTATAAATTCCCTTGATCCAGAGAAATGTGGCTATACCAATGCAGCTTATCAACGTGATCAAAATATATAGTTTTGCTTCCGGGTCAGTGCGGTAAGCAGATAAACTTTTGTTATGCCAGACAACGAAGTGTGCTGAAAAGTTGATGCCGGCAATCAGCATGAACACAATAGCAATTATCTCGATTAGCGGCGAATTCCAGTGCCCGTAACTGGCGTCATGCGTGGAAAAACCTCCTAGGCCCAGTGTGCTTAGCGCATGGGTAATCGCATCGAACGGAGTCATTCCGGCCAGCCAGTAGGCGATGGCACAGGCGGCAGTCAGGGCAACGTAGATTAGCCATAATCGCTTGGCAGTTTCCGCAATCCGGGGTGTCAATCTGGATTCCTTGATCGGTCCGGGAACTTCCGCGCTGAGCAGCTGCCGCCCACCGACGCCGAGCATGGGTAAAATGGCTACCGCCAATACGATCAGTCCCATGCCACCTATCCAGACCATGAGACAGCGCCACAGGTTGATAGCGTATGGAAATTCATCGAGTCCCGTCAGTACGGTTGCGCCGGTTGAAGTCAGGCCGGACGCGGCTTCAAAATATGATTTGGCGATACCGAGTTCTGGGAAATAGAAGTACAAAGGCAACATGCCGAACACGGGTAGTGACAGCCAGACCAGCACAACTAGCAAGAATCCATCCCGGATCTGCAGCTCGCGTTTAAACTGATTTGTCAGTAGCCATATTATTGCGCCACATCCCAGCGTAGTTAATAAAGCTTCGAGAAAGACGGGCAATGATCCATCTTCCATCCAATAGGCAACGCCGCAGGGAATCAGCAAGACCAGCCCGAACATGAGTATGACCCTGCCCAGGATATTGGCTACCGCAAGGAAGTGATTCACAAGAAATGTTCCATGGTATGTGATTACAGAAATCCAACATTGACCTGAAACAACTTCTCAACCTGTCGCACCATTTTTTTATTTACGACAAATAGAATGACGTGATCATCCTGTTCAATTATCGTATCGTGGTGGGCGATGATCACCGTGGCCTGATTCCATTGATTGGAGAGATTATCTTCCTCGGTTTCGGATAATTTTTGGCGATAAATGTCTCCAGCTGGCAACCCGCGCACGATGGCGCCAATGGTGGTTCCTCTGGGTAATTTAATTTCTCCGATTTTGCGGCCAACCACCCGGGAAGAACTGGCATCGCCGTGAGCTACCAGCTCCAACGCTTCCGCTGCGCCGCGCCGCAGGCTATGCACCACCGCCACGTCACCCTGGCGAACGTAAGCCAGCAGTGAACCAATGGTGACCTGTGCAGGTGAAATAGCGATATCAATTCCGCTGCCTTGCATCAAATCTACATAGATACTGCGATTGATCAGCGCAATTACCTTGCGTGCTCCTTTGCGTTTGGCCATCAGGGCGGCCATGATATTGTTTTCCTCGCTATCGGTCAGCGCGCAGAAAATATCCATTTCGCTGATATTTTCACTTTCCAGCAGTTCTTCGTCGGTAACATCACCGTGCAGAATCAGTACGTTGTGCAGACTTTGAGTCAGTGATTCACATACTTTGATATCCCGTTCGATAATCCGTACCTGATGGGACTGTTGCAATACTTCAGCCAGACGTTGACCGATTCTGCCACCGCCGGCAATCATTACCCGCCTGACGGGTTTGTCCATACGACGTAATTCGCTCATGACAGCCCGGATGTCATGAGAAGAGGCTATGAAGAATACTTCATCTCCTTCTTCAACGATGGTGCCTCCCTCGGGAATAATCGGATGATTATGACGAAAAATTGCTGCGACGCGAGTTTCCAGATTTGGAACATGCTGGCGTAGTTCTTTCAGATGACGCCCGATCAGCGATCCTCCGCGAACAGCCTTTACCGCGACCAGACTGACTTTACCGGAGGCAAAATCCAATACTTGCAATGCGCCCGGGAATTCGATCAGTTTCTCTATGTATTGGGTCAGGATTCGTTCCGGACAAATTGCAAAATCGACGCAAAAATTTTCCTTCGAGAATATATCCGGGTGATCCAAATAATCGGCGGTACGGATGCGGGCTATCCGGGTGGGTGTATTAAATAGGCTGGCAGCCAGCTTGCATGCAACCAGGTTAGTTTCATCACTGCCGGTGAGTGCCAGCATCATGTCTGCATCTTCCATGCCGGCCTGGATCATGACATCCGGGTGAGAGGCGCAACCGACAACGGTGCGTAAATCCAGTCGCTCCTGCAGTGGGGTGAGGCTGCCCCGTGCTTGATCAATAACGGTTATATCATTGGATTCGCTGACCAGGCTTTCTGCCACGGTTGACCCGACTCGACCTGCTCCCAGGATAACAATTTTCACTAGAGATGCCCGCTTTCACAAGTCGACAACATTTGATACTGCCTGTGTTTCGGCTCATGGTGGATCATGGAGGGGAAGATTGTATGATTGGTGAGTAAGAACTGCGTCATGTTATATCATCCCCACCCCAAATCCAAGGAAGGGAAGAGCCGGGGTTACGTATGACACAAAGACAGAGATGCTATATTTTATCTTTTTCGGTAGCGATATGGTCTGGCTGGTGTCATTTTTTGCAGATATCAAAAAAATGATTGTCAGAATTCAGTAATGCAACCATTTTAGGGAAGCAACACGCCGTTCAATCTCATCCATAACTTTGTGATATCTGGGATCGTTGATGGCTCCAAAGCGGGCTTTAAAAGTACTTTCAGACATATGTTCAGGCAGGTCGGACCACTGGGGAATAAGATCGGTATCATGAATTCCGGACAGAATTATATTGCGCATTCTGCGTGCAGAATCCTGATTGGCCATGGCTTTTTCAGCAAAGCGGGTACCGGAGCGATCTGCAATGAGATCGTTAAAAGAGAATCCACTGCCGGAATGCGCGTCTTCCAGTTCCTTGTATAAACCAATTGCGTTGGACAGTATCGTGTCCGAATAGGCGGTAATGACAGCAGAAGCCATGAAGTGCATGGCAAGATCGCTACGCCCATCCAGTGTGATGTTGATTTTGACCGGATTCGGCCAATTGGCGGCTTCCGGAATAATCAACTTGAACGGGACATGTATGGCATGGAATGCTGTTACCAGTATTGCAGCCCGAAATTCCTCCAGCACGTTTTCATGTGGTGTATGCCGGACAGTTTCCCGCATGATGAGTGTCAGTATTTCAGACAATGGGACCGGTTGTGAAACCTGTTGGTGGCTTTTTTCGTTGAGAAAAAGGTGATAGTGCAGCAATCTGTCCAGCGCTTGTTGATCAAAAAAAGGGAGATTGATCAATGAATGATTGGCATCGTTAATACCCCATCCCTTCCAGTAATAGGTGATGATTACCTCGTTGCGGGAAAACCGCAGTTTTCTGAAGGCATCTACTCCGGCGCGTATGTCGGGGTTAGTGATTTGCAGCCATGCCAGAAATTTTTCAAACAGCAGGTTGGCGAGTGTGCCCGGGATATATAGATTTCCGATCTTTATCGAGCTAAATTCAGGAAGGCCGTTTGTTTCAGTCAACGTGGCCTGCAGGTTTAAATAACCATCCATTATTTCTGGTGGGATTGGCAGGCTTAATTGAACCTGCGCTGTTTTGTCATGCACCATGATTTGCGCATGCCCTTGTCCGAGATGGTATGTCAGATAGTTCAATGCATTATCAATATCATCCGGCAGGATTCTGATTGTGGCGGATGTGCCAGGAAGTACCTGGTAGCGATGGGTATCGAGAATGTTTTTCGCGCGTGCAATTTGTTCCGGTGTGATGGAGATTTCTCTTGCTATCTTCGGCTGGTTATCGACAGCCAGGTAAGTGGCTCCTGCGAGGATGGTAATAAGAACCAGCAAGCTGATCCCTGTCAGATTGAGTAATTTCCGCATACAGATTAATGTGACTTTATATCAGGCTGAATGCAATCCGGTTACCATCCGGTGATTAGTCTTTGTCATTACTGGCCTGATACGGCTTATATTGATGCTCACCATCATGAATGGAGCAGGAATGGCTGTGTATTACCACCATAATCTGTAGGGTCTGTAATAGCCGTTGTAGAAAGAGGGATACCCATAGTAGCCGGGATAAGGTCCATAACGGTATCTGCTGTTCCAGTACATATTATCTTCCCGATAGGCTTGCGGCCAGAGATGAATGGCTTTGGCTGTAATGAGCGGGATATGGATGGTTTTGTTTCCAACTGTACGTTCAACATTCCCTTTTACTGATCCGGTAACAGTCACTTCTGTCCCTTTGGTAAAAATTGCCGGATCCAGGAATTCACTGGTTTCGACAGCGAAGCGTCCTTCTCCAGATTTGTCGGTTTGTGGGTATCCGTTACGATCAAGCGGATAAAAAAGTATCTGCATCAAGCTGGAATTAGCTTCGTTTTCCACTTCAATAACTGTACCTCCCCAGCGTACCGAGGCATCCTTATAAGAATCGACATTCTGGTTAATCAGATGATAGGGTGTATTTACTGCTGGGAAGTTTCTGATTTCCGGCGGCATGCTGGTGCATGCACTAAGCAAGAACGCGCTGCAAAACAACAGGAGGTGAGGCAGGGCTCGGGGTTTCATATTTTCCTCGATTAATGAGTAATAAACCTCAATTTAGACAGGCTCTCTGTAGCAAGATTCGTATCACTATCTTTTAAGTTGTATTGTTTTGTTCAGGCTGTAATCAATTTTCCAGATATCTGATCAAACCAGTTTATTCCGTTTGATTGAAAGGTATAATAATATTTTTATATCCGGCTCAGGTTATCTTGCACAATTCCATTTTTCACATGTTTTTGCATCATAGCCGGTTCTGTACGCAGCTGAGGAATTGCTGATATGAATCAGTCTTCCATCCTGGACTTTAGGAGCGGCACCTCTTTTGCGCCAATCCTGATTCTCTACAGCAATGATATGGAAATGATCAGCCAGCGATTGCAGGAGAAAATTGCGAGCGCTCCCGACTTTTTCAGAAATTCTCCCGTGTTATTTGATTTAAGCGAACTCAACGAAAATGACATGGAAATTGATGTCGCAGCACTGATATCACGCCTTCGCCAATTGAGTCTGTTTCCTGTCGGGATCAGGGGTGGAGATCCGCTGCAGGAAAAGCAGGCATTGGCGTTGGCTGTCCCGGTTGATTCCGGCCGTAGCCGTGGTGACCCCATTTTGCCTGAAATACAAAAAAGAGACGATGCTGTTCCTGAATTCCAGGCCGTGATCAGGGATGCAGTTCGTACTCCGGCGATGATGATTACCCAGCCAGTGCGTTCAGGTCAGCGTGTCTACGCTGCCAGTGATCTGGTAATTCTGGCTCAGGTCAGCGCCGGTGCAGAAATCATGGCCGAGGGCAATATCCATATTTACAACACGTTAAGAGGACGTGCTTTGGCTGGTGTGCAGGGAGATATTGAGGCAAGACTTTTTTGCCTGGATCTACAGGCGGAGCTGGTTTCGATTGCGGGCATTTATAAGACCAGCGAAGATTTGAAGGAAATTTCCAGGAAGAAGCCGGTACAGGTTTATTTGCAGGATCAGGCATTAATTATCGAAGAATTAAGCTAAAAATATTTCTGAGAAGGAGATTCAATTGGCAAGAATCATTGTTGTAACATCTGGGAAGGGGGGGGTTGGCAAAACCACAACCAGTGCTGCTATTGCCATGGGGTTGGCGAAAAGAGGGCATAAAACTGCTGTCATTGATTTTGATGTCGGCCTGCGTAACCTGGATTTAATTATGGGGTGCGAACGCCGCGTGGTATACGACTTTGTCAATGTCATTAATGGTGAGGCAAATCTTAATCAGGCATTAATCCGGGACAAGAACTGCAATCAGCTTTATATTCTTCCTGCATCACAGACACGTGATAAGGATGCACTGAATCTGGAAGGAGTGGGCAGGGTATTGGAAGAGCTCTCCAAGGACTTTAAATATATTGTTTGCGATTCGCCCGCAGGTATCGAAAAAGGTGCCTATCTGGCCATGTATTATGCGGATGATGCATTTGTCGTAACTAATCCGGAAGTTTCATCCGTAAGGGACTCGGATCGCATGTTGGGAATACTGGCGAGCAAATCGCGCCGGGCTGAGTTGAACATGGAACCAATCAAGGAATACCTGCTGCTGTCACGTTATGATTCGGACAGGGTTGAATCGGGTGAAATGCTGAGTCTGGAAGATGTGCAGGAGATTTTGTCATTGCACTTGCTTGGTGTTATTCCGGAGTCCAAGTCGGTATTGAATGCATCAAACTCGGGAATCCCTGTGATTCTGGATGAAAAAAGCGATGCTGGCCAGGCTTATGCAGATGTGGTGGCGCGTTATCTTGGTGAAAAAAAGCCCCTTCGTTTTATCGATAGCAAGAAAGGGTTTTTCAGAAAGCTGTTTGGAGGTAAATAATGAGCTTACTGGATTATTTTAAATCGTCTAAATCTAAAACAGCTTCGGTTGCCAAGGAAAGGTTGCAGATCCTTGTCGCTCATGAGCGCTATTACCGTAATAAGCCATCCTATCTGCCGCAGTTGCAGGAAGAACTGATGCAGGTTATCCGGAAATATGTACAGGTAGATCAAGATGCCATCTCTGTAAAATTTGAACAGGATGACAATCAGGAAACGCTGGAGCTGAATATTACTCTGCCGGATACGCAAAATCCCCGGAATACTCAACAGGATATGATCCGGAATGCGCTTTAGATTACTAAAATTCGTCAGGAATTTTTTGCAGGGGGCTGGCTGCCAGATCTCCTGAGATGATTTGTGTTGTGTTTTTCTGCTTTTCCGGTTTGAGTGCCAGTAGAGCTGGATGTGGGAAGTGGATTCTGGGTGTGATTCTGATTTTGGCTGGATGTGCCGGGTCTGAAACTCACCGTGCTGAGGTAATAACAGTTGTTATTCAGCCTGTGCATGAACAGATTGATACTTCAGGAAAGCCCTTTGTGCTTACTGGCAGGTTGGTAGTGAATGCCAGGCAGCAGAAATTTTCGGGCGGAATACGCTGGCGGCATACCAGACAGCGCGATGAGATTTATTTATTTTCTCCTCTTGGACAAGTTGTTGCAGAAATTCTCCGGGATCAGGCGGGGGTTCGCTTGACAACTTCCGAGCCAGCTATTTATCAGGCGCAAAGCGCAGAATATCTTACCAGCCAGGTATTGGGTTGGGAGTTGCCGCTTGCTGGTTTGCAATTCTGGGTACGCGGAGAACATTTTCCGGGCACCGTTGCTGAAAAGGATCTGAATAGGAATAATCGCACTGTGGCAATTCGCCAGGATGGATGGAATATCGTCTATCAGAGTTACTACCCGGAACAACTAACTGTCCCGGCTTTGCCCAGGTTGTTGGAATTCAGTCGACTGGATGTAAAGATGAAGCTGATCGTTGATCAATGGGAGAGAGAGGCAAAGGGCGTTGTCGGAGTGGACAGGAAACTGCCGTAACGGTTTTTGATTCTCATATAGGGTATGAACACGTTTCCAGCGCCAGCTAAACTTAATCTGTTTTTGCATGTAATCGGACGGCGGGATGACGGTTACCATCTGCTGCAGACAGTTTTCCGTTTTATCGGCTATTCAGATCAACTGAGCTTTAATATCACCAATGATGGCGTTATCAGACACTTGAATCTGGTTCCAGGCCTGACAGATACGGATGATCTATGTGTTCGGGCGGCAAAATTGCTGCAGAAAAGATCCGATAAAGAAATGCTGGGGGTTGGAATTCACCTGAGTAAGAATATTCCGCTTGGAGGAGGATTGGGTGGGGGAAGCTCCGACGCTGCCACAACATTAATCGCTCTGAACAGGCTGTGGGAGATTAACTGGGGACGAGAACGTTTAATGGCACTAGGCCTGGAATTGGGCGCTGATGTTCCGATATTTATCTATGGCAAGAACGCATTTGCTGAAGGAGTTGGTGAAAAATTGGAGGTGATTGACTTGCCACCCGCATGGTATGTTGTTCTGACGCCCCCAGTTCAGATTCCCACGGCGGCAGTTTTCGCCAGCAAGGAGTTGACACGAAACACGATTCCCATCAAAATAGCGGCCTTTTCCATGGCGCAGGGGCATAATGATCTTGAACCTGTCGCAATGCGTTTGCAGCCTGTTATCGCCGAATGGCTGGATTGGTTAAAAGGGCGACATGGATCAACAAAAGTGGCAATGAGCGGTTCCGGATCATGTGTATTTGCAGAGTTTCCTTCCGAATCTGCGGCGCGAGAGGCACTCAGAGAGTTGCCTGATGGCATGAGTGGTTTTATCGCACCAGGGCTTGCAAGACATCCTTTGTCGGATTTTTAGAATGTTTTTGGGGAGTCGCCAAGTGGTAAGGCACCGGATTTTGATTCCGGCATTCGTAGGTTCGATCCCTACCTCCCCAGCCAAATCTCAGTGAATCTGCCAGTACTATGTCAATTGTTGTATCAATGGCCGAATCTGTCTGTGTCATCTTTTAAACCAGAAGTAAAAGTTACCTATGTCCTATGACAGCCTGATGGTCTTTACCGGAACGGCCAATCCCAAGCTGGCGCATGATGTGGTCAAATACCTGAATATCAATTTAGGGCGTGCGACTGTAGGGCGCTTCAGTGATGGTGAAGTCATGGTGGAGATACTTGAAAACGTCAGAGGTAACGATGTTTTTGTATTGCAATCCACCTGTACACCAACCAACGACAGCCTAATGGAAATTCTGGTGATTGTTGATGCACTAAAACGCGCATCGGCCAGCCGCGTTACCGCAGCGATTCCCTATTTTGGTTATGCACGGCAAGACAGGAGAACTCGTTCTGCACGAGTACCTATTACAGCTAAAGTCGTGGCAAATATGTTGACTAGCGTCGGTGTCGACAGAGTATTGACCATGGATTTGCATTCTGATCAGATTCAGGGTTTTTTCGATATTCCTGTGGATAATATTTATGGCACACCTACGCTGTTGGGAGACATCTGGAAACATGACTATCAGAACCTGATCGTGGTATCTCCTGATGTGGGGGGTGTTGTCAGGGCTCGTCATATGGCTAAGCGTCTGGAATGTGATCTGGCTATTATTGACAAGCGGCGCCCCAAACCAAATGAGTCCAAGGTCATGAACATTATCGGCGATGTCAGAGAGCGTACCTGTGTAATTATTGACGACATGGTGGATACAGCAAACACATTATGTGAAGCAGCTTCGGCACTTAAACGGGAAGGTGCGGCCAGCGTGATTGCTTATTCAACCCATGCAGTTTTATCAGGCAAGGCGGTAGAGCGTGTACAGAATTCTGATCTGGATAAGCTGGTGGTAACAGATACAATCCCTTTGAGAGAAGATGCCAGCAAATGTAACCGTATACAGCAGTTAAGTGTGGCCAGTTTACTGGGCGAATCCATGCTTAGGGTAAGTAATGAAAGTTCACTGAGTTCGTTGTTTATAGAATAAGATAATTTTGTGGCCCGCTCACAGATATGATGGGCTGTTTTCAGGAGAATGGAATGCCAATTGAAATAAGTGCTAACAGTCGTAATTTATATGGAACCGGTGCAAATCGCCGTCTGCGTATCCAGGGCAGGTTACCGGGTGTCATCTACGGGGGAGGAGGTACTGCGCAACCGATAGATCTTGATCACAAGGATCTGTACTATAAACTGAAAACAGATGCTTTTCATGCATCGATACTTTCGATTGACGTAGATGGGAAAAAGGAACAGGTACTTTTGCGTGATGTGCAAATGCATCCGTTCAAGCAGCAGGTGCTGCACATTGATTTTCAGCGGATTAGACAGGATCAGAAAATACATGTGAAAGTACCGCTACATTTCATCAATGCTGATATTGCACCTGGGGTCAAATTGTCGGGTGGAATGATCAGTCATGTAGCGACTGAAGTTGAAATATCCTGTTTGCCAAAAGATTTACCTGAGTCTATTACGGTGGATTTGTCGGAAATGACAGCCGGTAGCACGCTACACACGAGCGATTTGAAATTGCCAGAAAATGTTGAAATACCAGCCCTGTTGAGGGGTGATAATCAGCCGATTTCCACTCTTATTATGCCGCGTGGCGGAGAATCTGCGGATGAGTCCGGCGAAGAATCTGCCTGATTTATCTGATGTACGCCAGAGAATATTTCTCTGGCGTGATTCTTGGTGTTCTGAAGTTTACTTCATTTTTTATTAAATATTAAATCGTCTGTTGTCGGGATTGTACTGAGTTATGGAACTACCCATAAGGCTGGTGGTCGGCCTTGGCAACCCTGGCGATAAATATACCTCAACCCGCCATAATATCGGTTTTGACTGGCTGGATCGTTTGGCTGACGCGCGGCGAGTTTCTTTTGCACTGGATATCCGCTTTAGAGGGCTGTGCGCGCGCATTGTTCAATCCGATACAGATATCTGGTTACTCAAGCCGCAAACCTACATGAATGCCAGCGGTATGTCGGTGGGAGCCATGTGCCGCTACTATAAGATAACACCCGGGCAGATACTGGTTATCCACGATGAACTGGATTTGCAACCCGGTATTATCAAGCTGAAATCTGGTGGTGGAACCGGGGGGCATAATGGCCTTAAAAGTATCGTTGCTAATCTTTCCAGTCAGGCTTTCTGGCGCTTACGGATTGGCGTGGGACATCCAGGGGACAGAAGTCAGGTAGTGGATTATGTGCTGCACCTCCCGCGCAGAGAAGAAGCGGCACTGATTGACGAGGCAATAGATCACAGCATGCAGGTGTGGCCACTAATCGCCCGGGGGGATTTTGCAGCAGCCATGCAGCAATTGCATACCCGACAGGAAAACTAACAAAACAAGAAGCGTACTCTACGCAGCATTCAGGAAATTGATGGAAACCGGATTATGAGCTTGAAATGTGGAATTGTTGGTTTGCCTAATGTTGGCAAATCTACCTTGTTTAATGCATTGACCAAAGCGGGCATTGCTGCGGAAAATTACCCGTTCTGCACTATCGAACCCAACATTGGCATAGTTGAGGTGCCTGATTCACGTCTCGCTGAGCTGAGTAAAATCGTCAATCCGCAGCGTGTACAACCTGCTATCGTGGAATTTGTTGATATTGCCGGATTGGTTGCAGGCGCTTCCAGAGGGGAAGGACTGGGCAACCAGTTTCTTGCCAACATCCGTGAAACAGATGCTATTGTTAATGTTGTGCGCTGCTTTGATGATCCGAATGTCGTGCATGTTACGGGGAAAGTCGATCCGCTGGCCGATATTGAAATTATTCTGACCGAACTGGCGTTGGCCGATCTCGCCACCGTGGAGAAAGCCATTGCACGTGATGGTAAAAAAGCGAAATCTGGTGATAAGGAAGCGAGCAAACTGGTTGCAGTGCTTGAAAAACTGGTGTTACACCTTAACCAGGGTCAGCCAGCGCGTACTTTTCTACTTTCAGATGATGAGAGAGAAATCATCAAGTCATTATGTCTGCTGACAATCAAGCCGGCCATGTATGTAGGCAACGTGCTGGAAGATGGTTTCGAAAACAACTCACATCTTGATCAATTACGTGAATATGCAGCAAAAGAAAATGCACCTGTCGTAGTGTTGTGCGCCAAGATCGAAGCTGAGCTAGCTGATCTCGATGAAGCAGATAAAAAGGAATTTCTAGCAGATCTGGGACTGGAAGAGCCCGGCCTCAATCGCCTGATTCGTACTGGTTACGATCTGCTTGGCCTGCAAACGTATTTCACCGCTGGCGTGAAGGAGGTGCGTGCCTGGACCATACACAGGGGAGACACTGCTCCGCAGGCGGC
This sequence comes from Nitrosomonas eutropha, assembly GCF_900116685.1. Taxonomy (GTDB): domain Bacteria; phylum Pseudomonadota; class Gammaproteobacteria; order Burkholderiales; family Nitrosomonadaceae; genus Nitrosomonas; species Nitrosomonas eutropha_A. The sequence goes on along the minus strand of NZ_FPBL01000001.1, from coordinate 262,419 downwards.
AGGAGCCATCCATACCGACTTTGAAAAGGGCTTCATCCGGGCGCAAACTATTTCCTACGCTGATTTTATTGCTTGTGGCGGCGAAGCTGGCGCGAAGGAAAAAGGTAAAATGCGTGTGGAAGGCAAGGATTACATCGTTCAGGATGGTGATGTGATGCATTTTTTGTTTAACGTCTAACAGACTGGTGAGGTGTATTGCTTCATTCATTAGTTTGTATTTACGCCTTATATATTAAAAAGTTGTATTATTCCCGCTAGCGGTAATCTTGCCCAATACAAGTAGAGCGGTGTTTTGCGCAACATGTGGAATACTTCATTTCCTGCCAGTACCCGATAAAATCGGCGATACCATAATTTTTTCCTGTCCCACACTGCGTTATCGTTATTTATCGACTCTCCAATGAGTTGATGAAACAGCAGGTTGTATTGGATTTGCTTCGTCAGCCGTTGCTTTGCGCGACTGATCGTCCATGCGTGAGCATGGTCAAATATCCCGGATACCCCTATCTTGATTCTATATTTAGCGAACTGATTTGCGCTTGATAGATTCTAAAAGACCCCCATTATCCTTCCGAGAGATATATTGGAAAAAATTACTACCGGGAGATTTTCATTGGCCCGGTAATTTGTTACTCAGACAGGCTTTATGGGATAATTGCGCCCGTAAAAATAGGTAATCATATTGAAAAATGAAAACGTTATACGACAAGCTTTGGGATAGTCATGTGGTTCATGCTGAATCGGATGATCCGAATGGCATGGTGATACTTTACATTGATCGTCACTTGGTACACGAAGTAACCAGCCCTCAGGCTTTTGAAAATTTGAAGCTATCGGGACGTAGGCCGTGGCGTACTGATTCTATCCTGGCGGTAGCGGATCACAATGTCCCCACAACTGACCGGGGCAGTGGCATCAGTGACCCGATATCCCGTTTACAGGTTGAAACACTCAGTCAAAATTGTGAGGAGTTTGCAATTACTGAGTTCAAGATGGATGATGAACGTCAGGGAATTGTGCATGTGATCGGACCGGAACAGGGCGCAACACTACCCGGTATGACTGTTGTCTGTGGGGATTCTCATACCAGTACTCATGGGGCGTTTGCGTGTTTAGCGTTCGGTATTGGCACATCTGAGGTTGAGCATGTTTTGGCGACACAATGTCTGGTTGCCCGGAAATCCAAAGCAATGTTGGTCAAAGTTGAAGGAGATCTGGGTCAGGGTGTAACGGCTAAGGATATCGCATTAGCTATTATCGGTGAAATAGGAACAGCAGGTGGTACAGGACATGCTATCGAGTTTGCTGGTAATGCGATTCGAGCCCTGTCCATGGAAGGCCGGATGACACTTTGCAATATGGCGATCGAGGCAGGTGCACGTGCGGGGATGATTGGGGTAGATGACGTCACGATCAATTATATTAAGGGAAGACCTTTTGCGCCCCGGGAAGATTTATGGGGTCAGGCGGTTGCGTATTGGCGTACATTGAAAAGTGATGAGGATGCTGTTTTTGATCATGTTGTGGAATTAAAGGCAGAGAACATCAAGCCTCAGGTAACTTGGGGAACTTCACCGGAAATGGTAACCACGATTGATGGATATGTGCCCGACCCTACAGATATTAGTGATCCGGTCAAGCGTCATAATATCGAACATGCGCTTGAATATATGGGACTTAAGCCAGGAACACCCATACAGGATATAACACTGGATAAAATATTTATTGGTTCTTGCACCAATTCCCGTATAGAGGATTTGCGTGCAGCAGCAGAAATTGTCAGAGGAAAACGGATTGCCCCTAATATTAAGCTGGCTATGGTGGTTCCTGGTTCTGGCCTGGTCAAATCGATGGCTGAGACAGAGGGGCTGGATAGAATTTTTCAAGCGGCGGGATTTGAATGGCGCGAACCTGGGTGTTCAATGTGTCTGGCGATGAATGATGACAAATTATTGCCTGGGGAGCGCTGCGCTTCGACTTCCAATCGGAACTTTGAGGGGCGACAAGGCCCTGGTGGCCGAACGCACCTGGTTAGCCCGTCCATGGCTGCTGCGGCTGCCATATCTGGTCATTTCGTGGATGTACGCTCTTTTACCCATTAAACAGAGTTTTTTATTTATATAGGAGATTGGTGATGAAAACACTGTTCGCATTATCTTTATTGCTGATAATTACTGCGCAGCTGACTGCTTGTAATACGATGCAAGGACTTGGTAAGGATGTTCAGCGTGGTGGCGAAGCCATTGAAAGAACTGCTAAATAAATGGAATGAAAAAATTTGAACAGCTCCGGGGGATAGTTGCACCGCTGGATCGTGCAAATATTGATACAGATGCGATTATTCCCAAGCAATTTCTGAAATCAATCAAGCGTTCAGGTTTTGGCCAGAACCTGTTCGATGAATGGCGTTATCTTGATTATGGTGAGCCGGGTAAAGATGCTGCATCGCGTCAACTGAATCCAGACTTCATCCTGAACCAATCGCGCTATCAGGGAGCCAGAATTCTTGTCGCACGTGATAATTTTGGCTGTGGATCCAGTAGAGAACACGCTCCTTGGGCTTTGCAGGATTACGGCTTCGCTGTAATTATTGCACCGAGTTTTGCTGATATTTTTTACAACAATTGCTTCAAGATTGGTCTGTTGCCGATTGTGCTGGAGGCGCCCGTTGTTGACAGACTGATCAGGGATGCCCTGACAATGGATGGTTATCAACTGGAAATCAATCTGGAAGCACAAACCGTAACAACTCCATCCGGTGAGGTTTGCTGGTTTGAGGTTGATCATTTCCGTAAACATTGCTTGCTTAACGGGCTGGATGAGATTGGCTTGACTCTGCAACATGCTGACAAAATCAGAAAGTTTGAGATGAATCGAAGAAATGAGCAGCCCTGGCTATTTTTGCAACAAAAAGTAAAGGCAGATTGAGCGTATGAAAATTGCGTTGTTGGCAGGTGATGGTATTGGCCCTGAAATCATGGCACAAGCCGAGCGCGTGCTGCTTTATTTTAAACAGGAAGGATTAAAGATTGAGCTGGAGCCCGGCTTGCTGGGTGGTTGTGCCGTAGATGCTACAGGAGAACCTTTCCCGGAGGCAACACGTAAACTGTCTGTTGAAACCGATGCCATATTGCTTGGAGCTGTGGGCGGAATTCAATACGACAACCTGCCTCGCGAAAAACGACCGGAGCGAGGACTGCTGGCGATTCGTAAGACACTTGGTTTGTTCGCCAATTTACGACCGGTAGTACTCTATCCCGAGCTGGCAAATGCTTCGACTTTGAAACCGGAAATTGTGACCGGGTTAGATATCCTGATTGTCCGTGAATTAACTGGTGATATTTATTTCGGAAAACCGCGAGGTATCGAATACAGAGATGGACAGAAAGTGGGTTTTAATACGATGATTTATTCTGAATCAGAAATCAGGCGTATTGCCCATGTTGCATTTCAGGCAGCACGCAGGAGAAGTGGCAAGTTGTGCTCGGTGGATAAAATGAACGTTCTGGAGTGTACACAATTATGGCGTGATGTAGTAACAGAAACTGCACAATCGTATCCGGATGTTACGCTTTCGCATATGCTGGTGGATAATGCGGCAATGCAACTGGTGCGTAACCCTAAACAATTTGATGTAATCGTTACGGGTAATATGTTTGGCGATATTTTATCAGATGAAGCATCCATGCTAACGGGTTCAATTGGAATGCTTCCATCAGCCTCTCTGGATGACCGAAACAAGGGTCTGTATGAGCCTATTCATGGATCTGCGCCGGATATAGCTGGTAAAAATATTGCCAACCCACTGGCGACTATTTTGTCCGCAGCGATGATGCTGCGTTATTCTTTTAATGAGGGGGCGGCTGCATCACGAATTGAAAGCGCTGTTCAGAAAACACTGAAACAAGGTTATCGCACCGAGGATATTTATGAAACAGGCTTAAAGAAAATAGGCACCGTGGAAATGGGGGATATGGTCCTGGCAAATTTGCAATCCCAGTGATCTTTCATTTCTGTTTATGAACCTGCCTGTTTTACTTTTTTCTTCTGATTTTTGGATAATATGCCGGATATTAAGCTGTTGGGCACGGTGCAATATTAAAATTATTTTGTAAAAGGCTAAGTGAATTACATGAAACGGGTTGGGTTTGTCGGGTGGCGGGGTATGGTGGGTTCCGTGCTTATGCAACGGATGCGCGAGGAAGATGATTTTTCATTAATTGAACCTGTGTTTTTTTCAACCTCCCAGGCCGGTGAGGAAGGTCCGTATATCAGCGGGAATACAGGGCTGCTCAAAGATGCTTATGATATTGCCGCGCTGCAGGAAATGGACATTATAATTTCCTGTCAGGGGGGGGATTATACAAATGATGTTTTTAAGAAACTTCGTGACTCAGGCTGGCAGGGTTATTGGATAGATGCTGCTTCTGCTCTCAGAATGGATGATGATGCCGTCATTATTCTTGATCCTGTCAATCGTTCAGTTATCGATGAAGCGCTAAACAAAGGTGTTAAAAACTATATTGGTGGTAATTGTACGGTCAGCCTGATGTTAATGGCTGTGGGTGGCTTGTTTGATCAGGATATGGTTGACTGGGCGAGCGTTATGACCTACCAGGCAGCATCAGGTGCTGGTGCTCAAAATATGCGTGAGCTGTTGCAGCAGATGGGGGAAACCCACAATGTTGCAAAAGATTTACTGGATGATCCTGCTTCCAGCATCTTGGATATTGATCGTAAAGTTGTTGAAAAAATGCGTAATGAAGAATTTCCCGCTCAGAATTTCGGTGTTCCGCTAGCAGGGAGTCTTATTCCCTGGATTGATCGTGAGGTAGCACACGGACAGAGTCGGGAAGAATGGAAGGGGCAGGCTGAAACCAATAAAATTCTCGGGCATGCCGATCACCCGGTGCCAGTCGATGGAATCTGTGTACGCGTTGGGGCCATGCGCTGCCACAGTCAGGCGCTGACAATCAAACTGAAAAAGGATATTCCTCTGGAAAAAATTGAGGAAGTAATTGCTGCATCCAATGAATGGGTGCGAGTCATCCCTAATGAAAGGGAAGCTACTACCAAAGAACTTACCCCGGTGGCGGTAACCGGAAAATTGGATATACATGTCGGGCGCATACGCAAACTGAATATGGGGAATGAATATCTTTCTGTTTTTACTGTAGGAGATCAGTTATTATGGGGCGCCGCAGAGCCACTGCGCCGGATGTTGCGTATTCTGATCGAAGAAGACAAGGCTGCATAGAATATAAGAATTTCATATTTCTCTCAGTCTCGGACTGTCCTGCTATAGATAAGATGACTTTCGCTCTCTGGTATCGATTGCCATCCATATTTTATATCAGAGGGTTCGGGTAACAATGAAGGATATTTGTGTGAAGATAGTTGATTTTAGAGCAAAAGGTGTTTCTCCAGGCGTTTTATCCAAAGTATTTTTGATTGGTATGCTTGCATCTGCCTGGATCGTTCAGGCCGCCGGATTGGGTAAGTTGACCGTAAGCTCATATTTTGGGCAACCTCTCAATGCAGAAATAGCTCTAGAATCTGTAACAGATAAAGAGATCGATTCGCTGTCAGCCCGACTTGCTTCACCCAAAATTTTTCAGAAAGCTGGTGTCAATCTGGCCCCTTATCATGCAACGTTATCTATATCTGTTGAAAAACGAGCCGATGGGCGTCCCTATATCCGCATAAGTTCATCACAGGCAATCAACGAGCCTTTCCTCAATTTGCTCATTGAGCTTAGCTCTTCATCGGGGCATCTGTTACGTGAATATAATGTTCTGCTTGACCCCGCTGAAACACAAAAAGCAGCATCAGCTGAGCCGGTTGTGCAACCCGATAGGGATAAGATAGAAAGTTCTGCAGCAACTGTATCCGGAAAGACTCAATTATTCGTTGAGACTGCCCCCCCCCCTGCTCAGACAGGTAGTATATATGGTCCGGTTATTCGAGGAGATACCCTGAGCAGAATTGCGCGACAAGTATCGCCTGACAGCATTAGTCTTAACCAAATGCTGGTTGCGTTGTACCGTGCCAATCGTGATGCTTTTCTCGAAAGAAACATGAATTTGCTTAAAGTGGGCGTCATTCTGCGTATTCCTGATGAAGGTGAGATCTCATCCGTTACCACTAAAGAGGCTTCTCGTGAAATTGCTGTACAGAAAGAAAGCTGGAACGATTATCGACAGAAAATTGCGGATCTGGCTGATAATTCTTCTGAAAAACCCGTTCTGAAACAAGCTCAAACAGGAAAAATTACAACTGTTTCCGGAGAATCTTCTGTTGACGGGTCCAATAAACCCGAGGAAGTCTTAATTCTCTCAAAAGGAGAGTTACTTAGCGATAATCATCCGCTTGCTAAAAAGGCTGAAGACAGGACTGCCCAGAATTATTTGTACATGATGGAAGAGGATGCGATTGCGAAAGAGCGCGCCTTGCAGGAAGCAAATGAGCGAGTGGCTATTTTGGAGCAGAATGTTGCGAAATTGCAGCGTTTGCTTGAGTTAAAAGGCCCAACTCCTGAGGGCAAAACTGGAATTGAACTGGATCATGCGCAGCATATACCTGACCTGCAGGCAATTTCAACGCTGGCCAAACAGGCTGATATTACAGTCATTGAGAACTCAGCTGAAACTCCTGATCCTGCAGGAGTTTCAGAAAACTCAACTTCTCCGATTACTATGCCGGCTCAATCAGTCAACCCAGTTTCATTATCTAAGCCACTTCAATCTGTCAATCCTGAATCTGGTGAACCAGATTTGATGGATACATTGTTGCAACATGTGGATAAAAACAGCGAGTGGGCTGCTGCAGGATTGGGAGTATTGCTAGTAATTGCGCTGGGCGCATCTTTAATTCTCCGTAAAAGAAAACAATTCGGGGAGCCGGATTCCTCTGACATATATGATTACGCCGAGAAGGGTAATGAATCGATGTCTTCGAGGTTGACCAAGATCACATCTGGTGATACGGGGCATATAGAAAAACCGGATGAAGAATTGATTCAGCGTACGGTCAGTACATCAGAATCGGGTGATTTCAATTTGGCTGATACTGCTGGCAATGAGACTGACGTCGATCTTGGCTTGTTCTTCAGTGGTAAACAGGATGAAAAGACAAGCGAATCTCTTTTCTTCGCTGCGGATTCTGCCGGTCCGACTTATGCGGAAAATGAAATAACACTTGACGAATCGAATGAGCTGGATAATGAGATTAAAATCAGCACAATAGAACCTGATCAGACTGAATACCAGAAAGAAGCTCTTATTGATACCGAAGAAGATATCGAACGCAAAGAAGATAAGACCAGTGAGCAATGGATTTTTACATCTTACGACAATGCTCTGGAAGGAAAATCGGATCTTGGGCTTGCACAAGATGATAGTGAAGCGCGTGCATCATCCTCTGATGCAGAACATCAAATTGATTTTGATCTGGAATTACCTGAAGAAATGGAGCCCGTCAAGGATTCCCATATGATGGATGAGTTGCCAGAATTAAGTTCCAGCCTGGCAGATATTGATCTTGATCTTGGAGATGAGCCTGGTGAGAAGCCGCAAGCCGTCAATGAAAGCTCTGAAGTTGATACAGGTATGCAATGGCGGGAAGTCGCAACCAAGCTTGATCTGGCTAAGGCCTATCTCGAAATGGATGATAACGAAGGTGCCAGAGATATTCTGGAAGAGGTGTTGCATGAGGGTAATCATGAACAACAATCTGCCGCTCGTTTTATGCTGGACAAAATCAGCTGAAGCCAGACGGATATAGCCTGCCGAAAGCTATCCTGATCTTGCCGTTTTCAATTCTGCTGGCTGGTTTGTACTGGTTTTTATCTGTACCTTAATATCCTGATTGAGTGATTTCTTGTATTCCCATGTTTATTGTGAAATTACTCGTGAGGGATCAAGTATTCCTTCATGACGATCTGTGAAGATCGTCCTGATTCTGGAATATGATGGCCGTGGCTATTGTGGTTGGCAAAAGCAACCTGATCGTATCTCTGTTCAATCTCGGCTGGAAAACGCTTTATCGCGCATAGCAAGCAGTCAGATACAAGTTGTTGCAGCAGGACGAACAGACGCAGGTGTGCATGCATTATGCCAGGTTGTGCATTTTGAAACGCATGTCATCCGCCCTCTAACAGCTTGGGTAAGAGGAGCTAATGCACTACTGCCGGATGATATTTCAGTATTGTGGGCTTCGGAAGTTAATGATGATTTTCATGCCCGATTCAGCGCAACCGAACGTACTTATCTGTATTATCTGCTGAGTAGACCTGCTCGTCCTGGAGTTTTCCAAGGAAAAGCAGGGTGGACCCATTACTCGCTTGATCTCGAAAAAATGCAGGCGGCGACAAGATTCCTGATTGGTGAGTATGATTTCAGTGCGTTCCGCTCAGCGGAATGTCAGGCAAAAAATGCGATACGAAAGCTTATCAGACTGGATGTCAGTCAAAGTGAACAATTTTTTGTTTTTGAATTTTGTGCTAATGCGTTCCTGCATCACATGGTTCGAAATATTCTTGGGGCGTTAATTTATATTGGCCAGGGAAAGTATCCTCCTGAATGGATGCAAGTACTTCTGAGAAAGCGTGATCGCACACTGGCTGCACCAACATTTGCGCCAGATGGATTATATTTGGCTGGTGTTCGATACGATGTCAAATGGAATTTGCCTGCTTTTAATGTAATCCAGCCAGAGAATGTTATAAAGCTGATTGCAGGCTTTGAATGTTCAAAGCATTGGGCTAACTTGCGGTAAAAGGAGATCTGGTGCGTGTCCGTGTAAAAGTATGTGGCGTTACCCGGTTGGAAGATGCAATGACGGCTGTGCACCATGGGGTGGATGCTATCGGCTTTATTTTATGGCCTCAGAGTGAACGATATATTTCACCAGAGGAGGCCAGTCAGATTGTGAGATACCTGCCTCCATTTGTGCAGGCTGTAGGGGTATTTGTAAACCCTGATAGATCCTGGGTAGAAGTGGCCAGTGCAGCAGCTGGACTTGATCTTTTGCAGTTTCATGGTGATGAGTCGCCAGATTTTTGCAGTCAGTTTCATTTGCCGTATATCAAAGCTGTTCGTGTCCGGAACGGATTGGATTTGTTACAATACGCGCAGCGTTATGAGGGATCCAAAGGGTTACTGCTGGACACTTATGCTGAGGGAAAACTTGGTGGAACAGGTCGCATATTCGATTGGAAACTGATTCCCTCGGAGTTGTCGTTACCCTGGATACTCTCAGGTGGTCTTCATTCGGACAATGTTGTTGATGCAATTGAACAGACTCATCCATTGGCGATTGATGTTTCAAGCGGTGTTGAAATTGCCAAGGGCATAAAAGATGCGAATAAAATTTCTGCTTTCATGCAAGGAGTAAGATCTTGTGAAGATATATGATCTTCCCGATAAACGTGGCCATTTTGGCCCGTACGGTGGTACGTTCGTGGCTGAAACCCTGATTTCAGCCCTGGATGAACTTTGTAAGCAATATGAGTATTATCGTGGTGATGCTGAATTTCAAACGGAATTCTTCCGTGAGCTTAAACATTATGTCGGCCGCCCCAGTCCCATTTATCATGCCAGACGTTGGTCGGATCATCTTGGTGGTGCACAGATTCTGCTGAAGCGTGAGGATCTTAACCATACGGGTGCACATAAAATCAACAATACGGTTGGCCAGGCGTTGCTTGCAAGGCGTATGGGGAAAAGTCGCATCATCGCTGAAACAGGTGCTGGTCAGCATGGAGTGGCCAGTGCCACTGTAGCTGCCCGCTATGGTATGGAATGTGTCGTTTACATGGGTTCCGAGGATGTCAAGCGACAGGTAACCAATGTTTATCGCATGAAGCTGCTCGGGGCCACAGTTGTACCGGTTGATTCAGGTTCGCGCACGCTTAAAGACGCATTAAATGAAGCCATGCGTGACTGGGTGACCAATGTCGGTAATACCTATTACATTATTGGTACTGTTGCAGGGCCACATCCTTATCCGATGATGGTCAGGGATTTTCAAGCGGTAATCGGTAATGAAGCCAGGCAACAGATGCAGGAAGAATATGGCAGGCAGCCAGATGCTTTAATTGCGTGTGTAGGAGGTGGTTCAAATGCCATTGGCCTGTTTTATCCTTATATTGGGGAAGAAAATGTTCGAATGATTGGTGTAGAAGCTGCGGGCAAGGGAATCGATACGCAGAAACATGCCGCCACCCTGGTAACGGGCAGACCGGGTGTTTTACACGGTAATCGTACCTATTTGATTCAGGATGAAAATGGTCAGATCATCGAAACACATTCAATTTCTGCTGGTCTGGATTACCCGGGAGTAGGGCCGGAGCACGCATGGCTTAAGGACTGCGGCCGCGCTGAATACGTCGCTGTAACAGATGGTGAGGCTTTAGCTGCATTTCATGCTTTATGTCGCTTCGAAGGGATCATGCCGGCTTTGGAATCCAGCCACGCTCTGGCTTATGCAGCCAAACTTGCGCCAACACTGAGAAAAGATCAACTCCTCCTGGTGAACCTGTCAGGTCGCGGGGACAAGGATATGGCAACGGTGGCACAGCAATCAGGTATTTCGCTTTAACCGAATGTCTGATAGATCTCATTATATTTTGATTTTTCGGATTATCTGTTAAATGAATCGTATTGAATCTGTTTTTTCCCGGCTTAAGTCACAAGATAAAGCTGCACTTATTCCTTTTATCACAGCAGGTGACCCTGACTCAGCCACAACAGTGGCGCTGATGCACCAGCTGACACGCTCCGGGGTTGATTTAATTGAGCTTGGAGTACCTTTTTCTGACCCCATGGCCGATGGGCCTACTATACAGCGTTCCTCGGAGCGCGCACTCAAACAGCATATCAGCCTGAAAGATGTACTTACTATGGTGGCACAATTCAGAAAAATGAACCAGAACACACCGGTTGTCCTGATGGGTTATGCCAATCCAATTGAGGCCATGGGGTATAAGCGCTTTGTGGAAGAAGCAAGCCGTTCCGGGGTAGATGGTGTTCTGGTGGTGGATTATCCACCAGAGGAGAGTGCCGAATGGGTGCGACACCTGAAAGATCAGGGTATTGATCCAATTTTTTTACTATCACCTACAACCCCGGAATCACGTATCAAGCATGTTGCAGAACTTGCAAAAGGATATGTTTATTATGTTTCTCTGAAAGGAGTAACTGGCGCTTCACACCTTGATCTGCAGGATGTCAGCAGTAAATTGTCTCAGCTTCGCGCGCATATCAGGATTCCGATCGGGGTCGGTTTTGGTATACGAGATGAGCAGACAGCCCGGAGCATAGCTGAACGAGCGGATGCTGTAGTCATAGGTAGCCGCATTGTGGAGGAAATTGAACATTCCCAGGCAGCTGATTTGCTGGCAAATGTAGGTGCCCTGGTAGAATCGTTGCGACATGCAATTGATGCAAGATCCAATCACGCTTCTGATATAGGGTAGTGATATATGAGCTGGTTTGAAAGTATCATTCCCCCTAAAATCAAGCGTAAGGAAAACGGTGAGAAAAAAGCCGTCCCAGAAGGCTTGTGGAGCAAATGTGCAAGTTGCGAAGCTGTTCTTTACTGCACGGATCTGGCTAAAAACCTGAATGTCTGCCCCAAATGCAGTCACCATAATCGTATTTCTGCGCGCAAGCGTCTTGAGTTTTTGCTGGATCCACAGGATCGCCACGAACTTGGTATGGACGTCCTTCCACAAGATCCTTTGAAATTTCGTGACAGCAAGCGGTATACAGACAGGTTGAGTGATGCGCATGAAGTTACCAGTGAAACTGATTCATTGGTGGTCATGCGAGGCAGTATCAAGTCGATCCCGGTTGTTGCTGCTGTTTTTGAATTTGGTTTTATGGGCGGGTCGATGGGTTCCGTGGTTGGCGAGCGCTTTGTACGTGCCGTGAAAGCCTGCGTGACACATCATCTTCCTTTCATCTGCTTTAGTGCGAGTGGAGGGGCCCGGATGCAGGAGGGTTTGTTTTCGTTGATGCAGATGGCAAAGACAACCGCTGTACTGGAGCAGCTGAGTCGAGAGAAATTACCCTTCATTTCTATACTGACAGACCCCACAATGGGGGGGGTATCTGCAAGCTTCGCATTTATTGGTGATATTGTGATTGCTGAACCAGGCGCATTGATCGGTTTCGCCGGTCCGCGTGTTATTGAACAGACTGTGCGTCAAACGTTGCCTGCCGGTTTTCAGCGAGCAGAATTTCTGCTGGAACATGGTGCCGTTGATTTAATTATTGATCGTCGTGAGATGCGTGATCGACTGGCTAACCTGTGTACATTGCTGATGCGTATCCCGGTTCCTGTTTCACCACCTGTTATATCAGCTGATTGAACCTGGTCTTTTCCGAAATTTACTATTACCTTGTTGAATAATAGCGGTGTTGACTAAAAGGGATAATGTGAATCTACTGCTCGCTGTCATGGCGAGCGTCTCTTTTACCTTATTTCTTCCAGATCGATGATGGATGTCCGATCAATGACTTTGGATGACTGGTTGCTCTACCTTGAAAAACTTCATCCAAGGGCAATTGATATGGGTCTGGAGCGAGTGAAGAAAGTAAGAGATGCTTTGAGGTTAATACCCGAATTTCCTGTCATTACGGTTGCTGGTACAAATGGCAAAGGCTCGGTTTGTACCATGCTCGAATCGATACTCGGTCATGCATCCTATCGGGTAGGTTGTTATACATCACCACATTTACTGCATTATGGCGAACGAATACGGATTGATCAGCACGCGATTGCTGACGAAGTTTTGTGTAGTGTATTTGCTGAAATTGAATCTGTACGTGAATCAATCCAGGTTACGCTGACTTATTTTGAATTTGGCACCTTGGCCGCCATGCTGATATTTGTGCGGGCACAAGTGGATATAGCAATTCTGGAAGTGGGATTAGGCGGCCGGCTTGATGCGGTTAATGTATTTGATACGGATTGCGCCATCCTGACCAGTATTGACCTGGATCACATGGATTATCTTGGATCCACCCGAGAAGCCATTGGCCAGGAAAAAATTGGTATCTTCAGGCCAGATAAACCGGCAATTTGTACTGAACCGGATATACCAGCCGATCTCCTTCCAAAAATGAAGGTGACGGGCGCCATACTATCTTGCATCAACAAAAACTTTAGCTACACGCAGGATAATCTGCAATGGTGCTATGAGGGAGCGCATCGCTATAACTTGTCATTACCAGCGCTTAAAGGGGAATACCAGCTGCAAAATGCAAGCGCTGCTCTGGCAGCACTGGAGGCTATGGAAGGAACACTGCCTGTTCCAATGAATGCCATACGACGGGGGTTGGCTGAGGCAACCCTGGCAGGTAGATTTCAGATAATTTCAGCAAGGCCTGCGATTATTCTGGACGTGGCGCATAATCCTGCCGCAGCTCGTAAATTATTGGACAATCTGGAAGCCATGCCAGTAAAAGGATGTACTTATGCAATCGCGGGTATGCTGAAAGATAAGGATATGGCTGGTACGATCCGGGTGCTGAAAAACAATGTGGATTACTGGTTGATAGCGGGCCTGGATGTGGCAAGAGGCGCAACAGGGGATGAAATGCTGAAGGCGCTTAAAGATGCCGGGATAGAAGAACAGGAGCATGTACGTGCATTTCAGAGTGTACGAAATGCCTATGTTTACGCGCGTGAACATGCCAGTAGTGATGATAGAATATGCGTTTTTGGATCGTTTCATACCGTCAGCTTGATATTGAAGAATCATGGCGGGACGGTTTCTTAAAGGTAGGCAGGTATAAAAAATGACCAGCAGCGTCAATGAAGAAGAAATTTCCCTGAGGAAGCGTGCCAGAAAGCGCCTGATTGGCGCTATTTTGCTCGTTATTGTGTCGGTAGTATTCTTGCCCATGATTCTTGATGATGAGCCTCAGCAAGAACAGCAGGAAATTGATATTCAGATACCTTCCGAAGAGCTGACTTCTGAAACTTATCCTTGGATGACACCGGAAAATGCAATGGTCGATGATGAGGCAGAAGTTCCCCGGGAACTGGATAAACCATTACCTTTCAGCGATCCTGAGCGTTCCGGGAAAATTGAAAATAGCGGATCGAGTGATAGTGGTTTCGATGGAATACCGATTCCTGCCAGGAAGCCAGTGCTGGCAAAATCAGCTCCGGCTATTCAAGGAAAAACTACCACTGTTCAAGAAAAAGTATCTATAAGTGATAATGTAAAAATACAAGACGGCTCATTTGTCATTCAGCTGGGTGCATTTTCTGATGTTTCTAAAGCCAAGCAGCAACAGCAAAATCTTGTCTCAAACGGGGTAAGAGCATATACCGAAACAATCAAGGTTGGCAGTAATGAAATGACTCGTGTGCGGATCGGCCCTTTTCCTACGCGAGAAGCAGCTGAAGCAGAGCATGAACGGTTGAAAAAAATTGGTTTGAGCGGTGTAGTAACAACCAGATGACGATTTTCGATTACATCGTTATCGGAATCATATCTTTCTCAGCTTTATTGAGTGTCACGCGCGGTCTGGTACATGAAATCGTATCACTTCTTGCCTGGATAATTGCCTTCTTTGTTGCCAGTCGTTATTCAGTAAATGCTGCTCCCTTGTTATCAGACTGGATCGTAAATGAATCCATTCGCATGTTGACGGCTTTCAGTGTGACGTTTTTTGTTGTTCTTCTGGCAACAATGCTCGTATCCAGGCTGTTATCTGTTCTGGTGAGGGGAGTAGGGTTGGGCTTGATAGACAGAATGCTGGGTGCGTTGTTCGGAATCGTGCGTGGATTGGTAATCATATTGTTTCTGATAACGGCAGCCGGTTTTACTCCGCTTCCGCAACAACCCTTCTGGCAGCAGGCGGTATTGAGTGAACCCCTAGAGATAATGGCGGCCGATGTAATTCCCTGGCTACCCCGGGATTTCAGAAATCTTATTGGTTTTGCCAGATAGCCTGAGTCCAGGCTTAACTGTATGAAAATTTTATGTCTTGTAACCAATACAGATATGAACTGCTAGTTTTACAAGTTTTTTAATCCACTTTTTCAGCGAGCTCGCTATGTGTGGAATTCTAGGTGTGGTAGCCCGTTCCCCCGCCAATCAGTTGCTCTATGATGGCCTGTTAATGCTGCAGCATCGTGGCCAGGATGCTGCAGGCATCGTTACCGCGCAGGGTAACAGTTTTCATATGCACAAAGGGCCAGGTATGGTACGGGATGTATTTCGCACCCGGGATATGCGTGCGCTGCCAGGGCATATGGGAATCGGACATGTTCGTTACCCCACAACAGGATCATCAAATTCTCCTGCTGAAGCACAACCCTTTTATGTAAATTCTCCGTTTGGTATTGTGCTGGCGCATAATGGCAACCTGACCAATGCGGATGTGCTCAATCAGGAGCTGTTTCTAGCAGATCGTCGTCACGTAAACACGCATTCTGATTCGGAAGTATTACTAAATGTGCTGGCACATGAGCTGCAGGAGCGTGCGACAGGTTACCAGCTTGATCCGGCTGAAATTTTCTCGGCAGTTTCCGGTGTGCACGAGCGTTGTCAGGGTGCTTATGCAGTGATTGCAATGATTGCAGGTTATGGTTTACTGGCTTTTCGCGATCCGCACGGGATCAGGCCGCTGGTATTCGGGTCCGTGGAAACGAATGCTGGTACTGAATACATGGTTGCTTCCGAAAGTGTGGCGCTAGATACATTGGGTTTCCGTCTGATCCGGGATGTTGCACCTGGAGAAGCAGTTTTTATTGATATGGAAGGGCACTTCTACAGCCATCAGTGTGCTGCTCGCACCAGTCTGAATCCCTGTATTTTTGAATATGTTTATTTGGCTCGTCCTGATTCAATGCTGGATAGCATCTCAGTTTATGAGACTCGTCTCAATATGGGCGTGAACCTGGCAGATAAAATCAGCACTTCCATGCGGCATCTGGATATTGATGTTGTAATACCGGTTCCGGAATCCAGTCGTCCAAGTGCCATGCAGCTTGCCAATCGCCTTGGAATCAGTTTCAGGGAAGGATTTGTCAAAAATCGCTATGTAGGCAGAACGTTTATTATGCCAGGGCAGCAGCAGCGCCGGAAATCGGTTCGGCAGAAATTAAATGCTATCGAGATTGAATTTCGTGGCAAGAACGTACTACTGGTTGATGATTCCATTGTGCGCGGCACTACCAGCCGGGAGATTGTTCAAATGGCGCGTGAAGCGGGAGCACTTAAAATTTACTTCGCTTCGGCAGCGCCACCAGTACGTTTCCCTAACGTATATGGTATAGATATGCCGACCCGCCAGGAACTGATTGCGACAAATCGTACCGATGAAGAAATATGTCGTGAAATTGGTGCGGATTATCTAATCTATCAAAATCTGGATGCACTCAAGCAGGCGGTTGCTCAGGTCAATCCTCGCATCACAAATTTTGAAACCTCTTGTTTTGACGGGCATTATATAACAGGCAGTGTCACTCAGGAATATCTTTACAGAATCGAATCGCAGCGTAACAGTCTTGGGTTATCACAAGGTGAGCGCACTACCCAACTTGATTTAACCCTGCTCCCAATGGATTAACCACATAGAAACGATCATGACAAATGAATTAGATCTCCAAACGCTGGCCATTCATACCGGCGTCCATCGCAGTCAGTTTAACGAACATTCGGAATCACTCTATCTGACTTCAAGTTTTGTGTTTGATAGTGCAGCCCAGGCAGCTGCACGGTTCTCAGGGCAAGAACCCGGCAATATCTATTCGCGCTTTACTAACCCGACAGTAACTGCCATGCAGGAACGCCTGGCTGTGCTGGAAGGAGCGGAGGCCTGTATCGCAACAGCCACCGGTATGGCAGCAATTACGACCTGCGTCATGGGACTGCTTTCAGCTGGTGATCATATCGTTGCCTCACGCAGCCTATTTGGATCCACTGTTGGCCTGTTTAACAATATCCTAAGCCGTTTCAATATCGAAACCACTTTTGTTTCTGCAACCGATCCGAGTGAATGGCAGGCAGCAGCCAAGCCGAACACCAAACTGTTTTTTATGGAAACTCCCTCCAATCCACTCACGGAAATTTCCGATATCGCTGCATTGGCAGACATCGCCAAGCGGATTGGGGTGTGGCTGGCGGTTGACAACAGTTTTTGTACCCCGGTTGTGCAACAACCGCTGAAACTGGGTGCAGATCTGGTCATTCATTCAGCCACAAAATATCTGGACGGGCAGGGCAGAATCCTGGGAGGGGCAATACTGGGTAAACGTGATTTGCTGATGGATAGCGGTATATTCGGTTTCTTGCGGACAGCCGGCCCGGCGCTGAGTGCATTCAATGCCTGGATTATTCTGAAAGGACTTGAAACATTAAGTATACGGGTAAAAGCACACTCTGATCATGCACTGGAAGTCGCGCGCTGGCTGGAAGCACACCCTAATGTAGCACGTGTGTTTTACCCAGGTCTGCCGTCTCATCCGCAGCATACACTGGCGATGCGCCAGCAGAAAACTGGTGGCAGCATTGTGTCATTCGAGGCAAAAGGCGGTAAAGAGGCGGCCTGGCGTATTGTAGATGCTGCGCGGCTCATGTCGATTACTGCCAATCTTGGCGACACCAAAAGCACACTGACTCATCCTGCCACTACAACGCATGGGCGTATCAGCCAGGAGGCGCGCGCAGCTGCCGGAGTCAGCGATGGTCTGCTGCGTATTGCAGTTGGCCTGGAATCACCGGAAGATATCAAGGCAGATCTCGCTCGAGGACTACAGTAGACTCATAATTTATTACAACCGGTACCACTATCTTTGCTTGAAACAGAATACAAGCAGCAATAGATTTCGCTACCGGTTCTCACTCACAACTACTGTGATACCTCTAAAACCTTGCCATCATGATTAACGATTATCTTGAAAGGATATTGACCGCACATGTCTATGACGTTGCGGTTGAAACACGCCTAGATCCGGCGCCATCATTATCTGCCCGTATTCATAACCGTGTATTGCTTAAAAGAGAGGATATGCAGCAGGTTTTTTCCTTCAAGCTGCGTGGTGCTTATAACAAGATGGCCAGATTGCATTCTGGTGTATTGCAGCAAGGTGTGGTCGCTGCCTCAGCGGGAAATCATGCGCAAGGTGTAGCACTGGCAGCGCAAAAGCTGGGTTGCTCCGCCACAATCGTTATGCCAACCACCACGCCGCAGATCAAGATCAATGCAGTAATGGCAATGGGTGCTGCAGTACTGCTGCAGGGGGATTCCTATAATGATGCCTACGAATATGCGCTGAATCTTGCCAGGGAAAAAGGGGTTGAATTCATTCATCCTTACGATGATCCGGATGTGATCGCCGGGCAAGGTACGATTGCCATGGAAATTTTGCGTCAGCATCCCGGGAAAATTCATGCGATTTTTGTCCCGATTGGTGGGGGGGGGTTAATTTCCGGTATTGCTGCGTATGTGAAACGACTTCGCCCGGATATCCGGATAATCGGAGTTGAGCCAACGGATTCAAATGCCATGTATCGCTCTCTGCAGGCAGGTTATTGTGTTGAGCTCCCGCAAGTAGGTTTATTTGCGGATGGTGTGGCTGTGCGTCAGGTGGGAAAGGAAACTTTCCGACTATGCCGTAAGCTGGTGGATGACATTCTGCTAGTGGACTCGGATGCCATTTGCGCTGCGATCAAGGACATATTTGAGGATACGCGCTCGATTGTAGAACCTTCCGGTGCGCTTTCGGTGGCCGGGCTAAAGGTATACGCGAAACAAAATAACTTGCTGCATGAAACCCTGATTGCAATCGCATCAGGGGCAAACATGAATTTTGACCGACTGCGCCACGTTTCTGAACGGGCTGAGCTGGGTGAACAGCGTGAAGCAATCCTGGCGGTGACGATTCCTGAAAAACCTGGCAGCTTCAAACAGTTTTGTAACCTGGTGGGCGCTCGCAACATCACGGAATTTAATTACCGCTATGCGGATCCTCAAAAAGCACATGTCTTTGTGGGTATATCAGTCCGTAATCGCGAAGAAGCATTGAATCTGATCCAGATTCTGCAAGCGAATAATTTGCGTGCGGAAGATATGACTGACAACGAGATGGCGAAGCTGCATATCCGCCACATGGTGGGTGGGCATTCCAGGGAAGTCAGCCATGAAGTTCTGTATCGATTTGAATTTCCAGATCGTCCAGGGGCACTCATGAATTTTCTGAACAAAATGAGCGATCGCTGGAATATCAGTTTGTTTCATTATCGTAATCATGGTGCTGATTTCGGCCGTGTCCTGATTGGGATACAAGTGCTCCCACAGGAAAAAGATGCATTTATGCATTTCCTGGACGATCTGGGTTATGAATTTGATGATGAAAGCAATAATCCTGCCTATCAGTTTTTCCTTGCCTGATTTTCTGCCTGCATCTCCCCTTGATTACGAACTTCCCATTCATGGCGATAGCATCTTTAAATGTCATTGGACTAATACCGCTTCGTGACAGGTATTGGTGCTCATCCGTAATCATTGAGGTACTTCACAACTTTAATCTCTAAAAAACTCTGGTTCAAAGCGCTGATAAAGAAGGTTTTTATAAATTTCTTCTGATTTTTGTACCTGGAAGACAGCGACTATCCTATTGCACTGGAATTATGTCATCATAATATTGGCTTTCAGAATGTGCTGAAATACCAATAAGGGCGGTTTTGACAGAAGTTCTACCAGAGTAAGGTTTATTACCGGCATATGACAGGTTGCAACAACCCCAACGATATGACTGTACTGCTTCCCGTAACCAGATATCTACAGATATTTCGCCGATCGTGGCTCCCAGGAGCGCTATCCGTTCTGTTTCTATTGATTGCTTTGATTATGTTGCGTGTTGATACTCAGCAAGCGCGCAACCATACCGCTTCACTTGAAGTCATCGGGCGTATTCATACCAGCATCCAGCATCTGGTCATTATTTCCCGGGAAGCGTTGCGTGGGAATGAGCAGGCATTTGTTCAATTGCGCAATAACCTCGATCAACTGAATCATTATTCAACCTTGTTGCAATACGGGGGAGAGTATCAGCGAGAAACCATTCCCGCCGTAGCAGAGCTGCTTTCCGCAGATTTGTTTAAATCCTTTCAGAATACGTTACGTACAAAGGAAAATCAGGCTCGCCAAATTCTGGAAAGCCGGGAAGTATTGATTAATCTGGCAGAAATTTTAAAACGGGTGGATCTGGTCAATAATGGCTTACAAAAGAAACTACAGGATTTCTCAGCCGAGCTGGCGCAGACAGGGCACGCATCCAGCCAGGCAGTCGCGGTTGAAACTGTAAAAATTCTTGTTCAGTTTATTACCGGCAGTGTCAGCTCTGTGATACAGGGTGGGTTTCAGGTATCTGGCACAACAGATCAATTACCAGGAGATTCTGAACAGATAACCGGAATGATCCAGACTTTAATAAAAGGCCGGGATTGGTTGTATTCAACCGTTCTGGGTAATCAACTTCCCTCCGAAACATTGTCCGAGATTCGTATCCAGTTTAACGCGCTCGAAGATCTGTTGCGTGTTGCTCAGAAATTGACACCGGAGGCGACCGGGGCCTGGCATGCAATGCATGAGACATTTTCGGCCAGTGACAGATTGTCAACACTGGTGGGCCAGATCGAACAGGCAATCATCGAGCACAATAGTAGCGAAGGTACATCCATTACGGTGCTGTTTTACCTGGCTGTAATGTTAACCATTTTAAGTGGTCTGGTATTCATCCAGATGTTTTCTACCAGTTTGCGCAAACGAATCCATCAGGGTGAACAAGATGTTGAAACCACGCAGAAGGCAATACTGCGCCTGCTCGATGAAATGGAGATACCGGCAGGAGGAGATCTGACTGCTCGCATGTCCGTCACCGAAAATATTACCGGCACCATTGCCGATTCAATCAACTTGACGATTGAGGCATTGCAGGAGCTGGTTAAAAAGGTAAATCACGCCAGCTCCCAAGTGATTGATGCCTCTCATCAGGCAGAACAAATTTCATCAGATTTACTGGCCGCGACACAAGAACAGGCACATAAAATTGAGGATGCAACAGTTGCTGTCCTGGGAGTTGCCGAATCACTGGAAGCAGTGTCCGATTCGGCGGAAGAATGTGCCGATGTTGCCAAACAAACCCTGCACGCGGCAGAAAACGGTGCCAATGCTGTACAGGATGCCATGGCCGGCATGAATGAAATCCGAGTCTATATCCAGGAAACTTCCAAACGTATCAAGCGTTTGGGGGAGAGTTCACAAGAAATTGGTGAAATTGTTACCTTGATTTCAGATATCACCGAGCAGACCAATATCCTGGCATTAAATGCCTCCATTCAGGCAACAACGGCAGGTGAAGCTGGCAAGGGATTTTCTGTTATCGCTCAGGAAATACAGCGTCTGGCTGAGCACTCCACCGAAGCGACTCGGCAGATCAGTACGCTCATCCGTAACATCAGGGGAGATGCGCAAGACACTATCATTGCAATGGAGCGCAGCACAGCGAGTGTGGTTGGAGGAACGAGGCGTGCTAATACTACAGGAAGCGCCCTGGAAGAAATCGAAATAATCTCTAAACGCCTGGCGCAACTGGTCATCAGGATTACCGAAGCTACGCGCACACAAACCCGTGTTTCTAACAAGGTGGTCAAAAGTATGGAAGATATCTTATCCATCACCCGGCAAACCACTCAAAGCACTCAGCAGAATGCCGACTCCATCAGGCAGATCGCAGCGCACGTGACAGACTTGAAGTCATCAGTTACCAATTTCAAGGTGTGACAGCTCTGTACAGAGCTGTCACCTGCAGCAAAATAAAGCCATTCATTATCAATTTCGGAATTAACAGGGCCGCATCATGAATACTGACACCAGGATAAATATCTCATCCGTTATGGGGATCAGAGAAGCCATCGAGCAGATTTTCACCCTGATCCACCGCCATTTTGATGCTTATGCCACGGATACGGATGACACCAGGCAGATTGAAGAATGCCGGTATTACATGCATCAACTGAATGGCATGCTTGAGATGCTGGAGCTGAGCGGGGTGGCATTTGTCGGGATCAGTGTGGAAGAGCTGCTGACAGCTTTACAGGAACGGCGGATTGAACCGGAGGCGCAGACTTTGGTTGTTGCCCGGCAGGCGATCCGCTCCATTTACCGTTATCTGGACGCACTGATAGATGGTGAGGCAGATAATCCGGTCAGGCTTTTTCCGATCTACCGCAAGATTATGCAAGTACAGGGGCTGGAAGAAATCTCTGAAAGCGATCTATTTTTCCCGGATATACGTGAATCGTTACCTCTACAATCAGTAGAGCTGGATCTGGATGATGCTTCCCGGCAAGAGACGGCCAAACAGGCGCGTGCGCAATTCCAGTCGGGATTGCTAAGCTGGCTGAAAGATGCTGATGACAAGCAGAGTCTGCAGAAAATGATTGAAGCGGTACGATCAATCGAGAAACTGCCGGCTTCTATTGAACAGCGGAAATTTTGGTGGCTCTCTTCCGGGTTCCTGGATAGCCTGCTTCATCAGGAGCAGGCCGTTGACAAGTCGGTGCGCAGATTGTGCGGGAAGATCGAGCAGGAAATCCGGCATCTAAACAAGGAATCACACGTTGTCGCTGCTCGGTTAACAAGAGAGCTGCTTTACCGGATCGCACGCAGCCAGCCAGTGAGTGAACGCCTCCAGGAAATCAGCCGTGTCTATGACTGGCAAGTTCCCTTGTCCACGATTGACAATCAAGAGCATCTTGACGAATCCATCATGAATGAAGAGGCAACCGCCTCGGATCTGCAGAGCATGCGTGTTTTGCTGGAAGACATTAATGATCAGTGGCGCAAGTTCAATACAGAAGATCAGGACAATCTTTCATCCCTGCAATCCCTGGTTGAACGATTCAAAGCATCGGCCTCTCAAGCAAATTGCCTACCGCTAGAGAAACTGGCAGGCGTCATTCATGGTGCCTTATCCTATTTGCGAATCCGTCCACAAAGCATGAATGAAGGGATTGCACTGGATATCGCCTCATCCCTGCTACTGGCGGAAAATGCTATCGATAATTTTCATCGTTTGTCGCCGGAATTTCCGTCACAGGTTGATGCACTTGCCACCCGTATCCGTGCAGTTACAACTGGCAAGGGAGGGGATATCGATTTGCCTGATTTGCCCAATCCGGATCAGGCAGGTCATCTCGCCCAGGAGAAAAAACTGTTCAAACAGGTGGCGCAAGAAGTGCTCACCAATCTGGCGCAGGTTGAAGATATCCTGGATCGTTTCTTTTTTGAACCGGAAATACGCAACGATCTGCCGCTTTTACCTGAATTATTCAACCAGATCAGCGGTGTGTTACATGTACTTGAGCTTGATCAAGCCAGTACAGTGCTGGATTCATGTCGGATTCTTACGGAGAAACTGACAGTATCTGATTGCTCGATAGATCAGGCCGAGCAGATGTTGCTGGCCGATGCGCTAAGTAGTCTTGGTTTTTATATTGAAGCACTCAGGAATTCCCAATCGAATGCTGAGGAAATTCTAGCAGCGACAATTCAGCAGCTGGACCAGAAGCCTGTCGAACAGGTTTTATCAATGGATATTCCGGAAACTCCTATTGAATCCGCTGCGACTACTGATCATTTATTTGAAAGTAGCCCGGAGCAGCTGATTGATCCCGAGTTGTTGGCAGTCTTTCTCGATGAATCCAGTGATGTACTGGCAAGCATCGCTGATCATTTAGAGTCATGTTATGCCAATCACGCGAATCAGGATGCACTGACAACCATCCGGCGTGATTTCCATACGCTCAAAGGTAGTGGTCGCATGGTAAAGCTGGAAGCGCTGAGTGAAGTGGCATGGCGCATTGAGCAGCTCATGAATCGCTGGCTGAGTGAGCAAAAAACGGCAACCAGTACGCTTCTGGATTTGCTGGCAGAAAGTCACAGGCAGTTTAGTAACTGGTGCGCCAACCTGAGAAAGGATGGTGCGGTAGAGATCAGAGCTGAACACCTGCTTGATCAGATCAGAGCGCTGATGTATGGCACGGACGAACAGCTGGATATTGCTGCTGCACCACTTGCACCTGAGAGGTTCGAACAGGCTCTGGAGATTGAACAACTGCCGACAATCGCTGATGTATTGCCTAACGCGGAAACCGGGACAGAAACGGCAATAAGAATTGGTAATAACGAGGTACCGGCGGATCTCTTTAGAATTTTCATCAATGAAGCCAGTACTCATGTTGCTACTCTCAAGCAGGCACTTGGTCTGCCCAGGGATGATGCCATTTTATCGGTTACCCATGAATCCATGCTGGCAGCGCATACGCTTGCCAGTACATCGCGCGCACTGGAATTGGGTTTCATCGCACAGATTGGACAAGCGCTGGAGTGTTGGTTTAACCAGCTGCTGACGACTTCAAGCATGCCCGGACAGCAAGCGTTATCGCATATGGCAACCGCGGTCAACTTGCTGGATGACATGTTGGCCACAATTCGGGAACATCAATTCCCTTCGGCAGAAACTGTGCAGGCCAGCACAGAAATCACACATGAATTGATGCGCCTTCTGGAAGAAGCTCCTGCTGTACAAGCAACCGAAACAGAGCAAATAGCGCCATTTGAATCGGCAGTGGACGAAGCACTGGAGGAAGATTCATCTGCTTCAGTGTCGGAGGCTGTAATTTCGTTGCCGGCTTCATCACTTCAGCAGGTGAAAGATGCATTTGCTGACTTGGATCGGGAATTGCTGGAAGTATTCCTTGAAGAAGCACAAGAACTGCAATCCGAGATTGGCACAAATCTGCGGATATGGCGTAAACAACCCGATCAGATGAATGCACGCAAGGCAGTATTGCGCGCCTTGCATACCCTGAAGGGCAGTGCCCGGATTGCTGGTGCGCAGCAAGTGAGTGATCTGGCGCATCAGATGGAAAGTGATATTGAATCTCTGTACGATCAGACGGCCTCCGCCGCATTGCTTGATCAGCTGGAAACACAGTTCGATACCATTTCGGATAAGGTTGAGCAGTTGCAATTCTCTTTACAGCCTGAATTGCAGCCTGCCCCGGTAACTGAAGCAGCAGAGGTGCATTCGGAACTGCTTCCTCCCACAGTGGAAACTGTTCCTGCCCTTCCTGTATCCGCAGTGGATGCTGATCAACCTTTCCACAAAACTACGCTGCGTGTCGATGCAGAATTGATAGATCGCCTGATTAATGAATCAGGTGAGTCGAGTATCATTCGTTCCCGGGTTGAGGCACAGCTATATGATCTGGAACAGTATTTGCAGGATCTGGGTGAAAGCGTGGATCGCATGCGCGGCCAGTTGCGTGAAGTTGAATTGCTGGCTGAAACCCAAATGCCAGCCAGCTCGCTACCTTCCGTAACTGAGCAGACAGATTTTGATCCGCTGGAACTGGATCGCTTTACTCGCTTTCAGGAGTTGACTAGGCTGATGGCGGAAAGCATGGATGATGTAGTCACCATTCATAAAAGTTTGCGTGAAATACAGCGTGCCGCTGCAATGACGGTGGATCAGCAGGCACATCTGAATCGACAGTTACAGCAGGATCTGCTGCGTATTCGTACCATTCCTTTCAGCCATTATTCCGAGCGCCTTTATCGTGCTGTCAGGCAGGCGACCAAAGATACCGGCAAGCAGGCTAATCTGATTATTCAGGGAGATAGCATTGAGTTTGATCGGGGTGTGTTGGATAAAATCAGCTCTCCCCTGGAACATCTACTGCGCAATGCGCTGGTACATGGCATAGAAACTCCGGAAGAACGCCTGGGTATCAGCAAGGCGGAAGCGGGCCAGATCACACTTAATCTACACCGGGATGGCAACGAAATTGTCATGGTGCTGCAAGATGACGGGATGGGGTTGGATGCAGAGCGCATTCGTGAGAAAGCGCGCCAGCTTGGGTTGAGCAGCCCGGAAAATGAGCAGGACGATGAGCAGTGGTATCCGCTGATTTTTACGCATGGCTTTTCCACACTGGATGGCGTGACGGATATCGCCGGGCGCGGGGTAGGGCTGGATATTGTCAGGAACGAGCTGGGCGAATTGGGCGGGAACATCACAGTCACGTCCGAGAAAAACCGGGGAACCACATTCACCTTGCGTTTTCCGGTGACATTGGCTGTAACACAAGCGTTAATGGTCAAGGCTGGGGATAGCACCTATGCCATCCCGACAGCGACCGTAGCGCATGTATTGGAAATGAATGCGGAAACACTCGGGACGGCTTATCAGGAACATCACCTGATATGGAACGGCGATCACTTTCCACTGGGTTATCTGCCACATCTGCTGGGGGTGTCGCATACTTTTCCTAAAATCAGGCGCAGTAATCGTATTGTGTTATTGCAAGCAGGGCATGAGCGCCTGGCTATTCATACCGATACCCTAATTGGGCAATGTGAAGTGGTCATCAAGAATATCGGCCCGCAACTGTCCAATGCGCCCGGCATTGAAGGAGCAACGATCACAGGAGATGGCAGCATCGTATTGATCATTAATCCGATCAAGCTACTGCAGCGCGAGCAGGTGCGGGAATTGCTGTCTGCAGGACCAATGGCACCAGTCGATGCTGCAGCTATTCATCCTTCTGCCACCGCACCGGTGGTCATGATTGTGGATGATTCGCTAACGGTACGTAAAGTCACCAGCCGGCTACTGGAACGCCAGGGCTATGAAATCCTGATTGCCAAGGATGGCGTGGGGGCGCTCCAACTGCTGCGCGAGACTGTACCCGCCATCATGCTGGTTGATATCGAAATGCCACACATGGATGGCTTTGAATTGATCCGTACTGTTCGTAATAACCCGGAGTTACAAAATATTCCAATCATCATCATCTCCTCCCGTACAGCAGAGAAGCACCGAAAAGTAGCAGAGGAACTCGGCGTAAATGAATTCATGGGCAAACCTTACCAGGAAGATGAGCTATTGCATCATATCGAACGCCTGATTAAAGAATGATGTCTCGGGTTTCAAGGCGTGAAGGAGAACTCTTGCCAGCCGGCCGAAGAGACTGTAATACCGGGTTGAAGCGCCACATTAAATCCACGATAGTGACACCTACCAGCGTATCGACGGCGAGATTTGCCCTAAGTAGGCTAAGCCGTGCAGAGTAAACGGCTGGATACTGAAGGGCGGTAGCTCATGACCCAATCCGAGGCACAAACCCGGTCGGAGCTCATCGACCATCAACTTGCGCAGGCTGGCTGGAACGTCAAAGACCCCACCCAGGTGATCGAGGAATTCGACATCCTCATCGCCTTGCCCGATGGTGTAGCCGAACCACGCATGCCCTATGAAGGGCACCAGTTCAGTGATTATGTTTTGCTCGGCAAAAATCGCAAACCGCTGGCGGTGATCGAGGCCAAAAAGTCCAGCCGCGATGCCGCTATTGGCCGCGAGCAGGCAAAGCAGTACTGCTACAACATCCAGAAGCAACTGGGCAGCGAGTTGCCATTCTGCTTCTATACCAACGGCCACGAACTCTATTTCTGGGATCTGGAAAACGCGCCGCCGCGCAAGGTGGTCGGCTTTCCAACCCGCGATGATCTGGAGCGCTTTGCCTACATCCGCCGCAATCGCAAGCCGCTGACGCAAGAGTTCATCAATACCTCGATTGCCGGCCGGGACTACCAAATCCGCGCCATTCGCTCGGTGCTCGAAGGCATCGAACAGAAAAAGCGTGATTTCCTGCTGGTGATGGCCACCGGCACCGGCAAGACCCGCACCTGCATCGCCATGGTCGATGCCTTGATGCGCGCAGGCCACGCTGAAAAGGTGCTGTTCCTTGTGGACCGCATTGCGCTGCGCGAGCAGGCGCTGGCGGCCTTCAAGGAGCACCTACCCAACGAGCCGCGCTGGCCCAATGTGGGTGAAAAGCTGATTGCTACGGATCGTCGCGTATATGTCGCCACCTACCCGACGATGCTCAACATCATTCGAGATGATGCGCAGTACCTGTCGCCGCACTTCTTCGATTTCATCGTCGTTGATGAGAGCCATCGCTCCATCTACAACACCTTCGGCGAAGTGCTGGACTACTTCAAGGCCATCACGCTGGGGCTGACGGCCACACCGACGGACATTATCGACCACAACACTTTCCAGCTTTTCCATTGCGAAGACGGCATCCCCACCTTTGCCTACACCTATGAAGAGGCCGTGAACAACGTGCCGCCCTACCTCTGCAATTTTCAGGTCATGAAGATTCAGACCAAATTCCAGATGGAGGGAATCAGCAAACGCACCATTTCGCTGGAAGACCAGAAAAAGCTGATCCTGCAAGGCAAGGAGGTTGAAGACATCAACTTCGAGGGTACCCAGCTCGAAAAGCAGGTGATCAACAAGGGCACCAACACCCTGATCGTCCGTGAATTCATGGAAGAAGCCATCAAAGACGCCAACGGCGTGCTACCCGGCAAGACCATCTTCTTCTGCGCCACCAAGGCCCATGCCCGGCGCATGGAAGACATCTTCGACAAGCTCTACCCGCAATACCACGGCGAACTGGCCAAGGTGCTGGTGTCGGACGACCCGCGCGTCTACGGCAAGGGCGGCCTGCTCGATCAGTTCACCAACAACGACATGCCGCGCATTGCCATCAGCGTGGACATGCTCGACACCGGCATCGACGTGCGTGAGATCGTCAACCTCGTGTTTGCCAAGCCCGTCTATTCCTACACCAAGTTCTGGCAGATGGTCGGGCGCGGCACCCGCCTGCTGGAAACCAGCAAGCCCAAGCCCTGGTGCCTTGAGAAGGATGTGTTCCTGATCCTCGACTGCTGGGACAACTTCGAATACTTCAAGCTCAACCCCAAGGGCAAGGAGCTTAAACCGCAGTTGCCGCTCCCGGTGCGGCTGGTGGGCCTGCGCCTCGACAAGATCGAGAAGGCCAGCGACAGCGGCCATGCCGACATTGCCAGTCGTGAAATCGCCAAGCTCCGCATGCAGATTGCCGCGCTGCCCAAAGAGTCGGTCGTGATCAAGGAAGCCGCCGCCGCTCTCGCACGGCTGGATGATGACAACTTCTGGATCAGCCTCAGCCACGACCGACTGGAATTCCTGCGCGCCGAAATCAAGCCGCTGTTCCGCACCGTTTCCGAGGCCGACTTCAAGGCCATGCGCTTTGAGCGCGACCTGCTCGAATATTCGCTGGCCGTACTGATTGAAGACAAGGAACAGGCCGAAACCCTCAAGGAAGGCATCGTTAAGCAGCTCAGCGAACTGCCGCTCTCGGTCAGCTTCGTGGAGCAGGAAGAGGCCCTGATCCGCGCCGCGCAAACCAGCCGCTACTGGGCTAAGGCCGACGAAGACGCCTTCGATGCCATGGTCACCAAGCTCGGCCCCTTGATGAAATTCCGCGAGCAATCCACCGGTCAGGAGCAAACCTACCTCGACCTGGCCGATGAACTGCACAAGAAGGAATGGGTGGAATTCGGCCCGCAACACGAAGCCGTCAGCATCACTCGCTACCGCGAAATGGTCGAAGCCTTGATTGCCGAACTCACCGAGCACAACCAGGTGCTGCAGAAAATCAAAAACGGCGAAACGGTGAGCAATGAAGAAGCCAACGAACTGGCCGAATTGCTGCACGAAGAACACCCGCACATTACCGAAGATCTGCTGCGCCAGGTCTACAAGAACCACAAGGCGCGCTTTATCCAGTTCATCCGGCACATCCTCGGCATCGAAGTCCTGCAGAGCTTCCCTGACGAAGTCAGCGCTGCGTTCGACCAGTTCATTCGTGCCCACACCACCTTGTCCAGCCGCCAGATGGAATTCCTCAATCTGTTGAAGAATTTCATCATTGAGCAAGAAAAGGTAGAGAAGAAAGACCTGATCAACGCCCCCTTCACGGTCATCCACCCGCAAGGTATCCGTGGCGTGTTCAGCTCGGCGGAAATCAACGAAATCCTGCAGCTGACCGAACGGTTGGTTGCCTAAGAAACAGGGCATCCCATGCTACAAAACAATCCCGAACTCAAAAGCAAGATCGACCAGCTCTGGAACAAATTCTGGAGCGGTGGCATCAGCAACCCGCTCACCGCCATCGAGCAAATTACCTATCTGCTGTTCATGAAACGGCTGGACGAACTGGATCAGAAGAGACAGGCCGATGCCGAGTGGATCGGCGAGAAATACACCTCCAAGTTTGACGGCACCTGGATTCCACCCGAGGAGCGCAACTGGCCTGTGGCGGAACAGCGTCCCATCGACAAACGCACGCTGCGCTGGAGCGAGTTCAAGCGCATGCAGGCCGAGGAGATGCTGCAGCATGTTCAGAGCAAGGTATTCCCTTTCTTGAAATATCTGAACGGTGCCGAATCCAATTTCACCCACCACATGAAAAACGCCGTGTTCATCATCCCCAAACCAGCCCTGCTGGTAGAGGCAGTGAAGACCATCGACGATATCTTTGCAGTGATGGAGAAGGATTCACAGGAAAAAGGCCAGGCCTTCCAGGATATCCAGGGCGACGTATACGAATTCCTGCTCTCGGAAATTGCCACCGCAGGCAAGAATGGCCAGTTCCGCACCCCGCGCCACATCATCAAGCTGATGGCCGATCTGGTGCAGCCGCAATTGGGCCACCGCATTGCCGATCCGGCCTGCGGCACCGGTGGCTTTTTGCTGGGTGCCTACCAGTACATCGTCACCCAGTTAGCTATCAAAGCCGGTACCAAAGACCTTGCGCCCGATGAAGACGGCTTTGTGCGCACCTCGGTCGCTGCAACGTTCGATGAAAAGCGTCAATTCGTCCTGCAAGAAAGCCTGTACGGCTACGACATTGACGCCACCATGGTGCGCCTGGGCCTGATGAATTTGATGATGCACGGCATCGACGAGCCGCACATCGACTATCAGGACACCCTCAGTAAGAGCTACCTTGAGGAAGCCAAATACGACATCGTGCTCGCCAACCCGCCCTTTACCGGCAGCATCGACAAGGGCGACATCAACGAAGCCTTGCAACTGGCCACCACCAAGACCGAGCTGCTGTTTGTCGAGAACATCTATCGCCTGCTGAAAAAGGGCGGCACCGCCTGCGTGATCGTGCCGCAGGGCGTGCTGTTCGGCTCGGGCAAGGCGTTCAAGGATTTGCGCCAAACCCTGGTGGAACGCTGCGATCTTAAAGCCGTCATCACCCTGCCCAGCGGCGTGTTCAAACCCTATGCCGGCGTCAGTACCGCCATTTTGTTGTTCACCAAGGTCTGGGGTGCGAAAGACAAAATCACCAAGCCCGCTACCAAGCACGTCTGGTTCTACGAGATGGCCGCCGATGGCTACTCGCTGGACGACAAGCGAACCAAGCAGGAAGGTTTCGGCGATCTGCAAGACATCATTGCCAAATACCATGTCCGCGATGCCACCACCGACACCGACCGTACCGCCAAGTGCTTCATGGTGCCGCGAGCCGATATTGAGGCCGAGAACTACGACCTCTCCCTGTCGCGATACAAGGAAGACGTATTCGAAGAAGTTCAGTACGACGCGCCAGGCGTGATTCTCGATAGGCTGATTCAGGCTGAGGTGGGTGATGTGGATGAAGCTGAGCTGGCCAAGATTCAAAGCGGCATCGTGCGCGAGCTGCTGGATTTGAAGGGGATGGTGGGATGAGAGTGGCTCAGATAAAGCAACTCTTTCGGATCATTGGTGGGAAGCCTGCGCCTAAGAGCCTGTTCAAAGTCTTTTGAGTAGAACGGCCATGAAGGCCAGATGAATGAACTGCAAGCTGGTGTTAAGTTTGCGCTCACAGTTCTTCCACAGCCGTCGATTCTTCTCCAGCCAGGCAAAGCTGCGCTCGACGATCCAGCGTTTGGGGATAACCTTGAACGTGTGCAATTCACTACGCTTGGCAATCTGCACTGTCATGTGCTCGCCCAGGATGTCCTTGACGCTCTGGACAAAAGGCTGACCGACGTAGCCGCTATTACACAGCAGACTTTGGATTTGTTTCAAGCTCGGTTTGCAGCGCTTGAGAGCCTGCAGCGCTCCTTTGCGATCAGTCACTTCTGCCGTGGTTACTGCAACCGCATGCGGCAAACCCTGGGTATCGACCGCGATAGACGCTTGATGCCCGATACTTTCTTGCCTGCGTCATAGCCCTTCTGGCCCGCCGTGTCCGTGTTCTTCACGCTCTGCGCGTCCACGATCAGGAACGTGCTGCAAGCGTTGCGCCCCAACTTCTCTCGGGCCGCGCCAACCTGATTTTTTTAACGCCCGCCCCAACAGGCTGACGCCATCCTAGTCGGGCTCGCTCCATTTACGCCAATAGGCATATACGCTTTGCCACCTGGGAAACTTGTCGGGCAGGTATCTCCATTGACAGCCAGTGCGCAGCAGATACAACACCGCGCAGTAATGGCTCTATCTCTCGGCTGATGTCGCTGGCGTATTTTGGTCTCTTCATCCATCTATTATCAGGGGTGAGAAACAGATTGCAAACAGGTTCTTAGAACAATGCGAGCGCCCGGCCAGTTTGTGCTGGTATGGTGATCACGTCCCAATCATGCCTATTGTATATAAAATCTTTGGCAAACCTGACCGGGATGTGGAGTACGTATGCTGGAGCAACCAGAACAAGATGCAACCCCGGCATAATAATCTCGATGTAAATGATTTGGCGGTGCATTGGCTTAGGGAAATTGGCCTTGTCAAGTCTGATCATCACTGATCTGATAATTTCCAATTCATGTTTTTTACAGCTAGCCGCAGATAAGGTAGAAAAAGCATGATTTTGACATGCCGGGATTTAAGCGTAAAATTAAATTATTGAAGTTTAATTGGATGATATGCTTTACGGGCTGGACGAATCCTGAAAACAAAATAAAATGATTTGTTTATACCGGAGCAGTCGCAACAAGTTTATTCCCTGCGGTGTTTGTTAAGGTTTGCGTTCTTTGAACCAATTCTTTGTATCTGGCTGCCAGCCAATGGTCGCTGTTGTGCGCACCCTGTTTACAGAGCGCGCCTGATGCGGCCGGCGGGCGGCCACTCTTGAACCTGTGGTTCAAGATAGCAGCCTGACGGCACTCGCGGGGATCCTCTTAGTCAGAAGTTTTGATTCTCTTCAAGTTTTACCTGTAAAAGCATGCGTTTCTGGCTGATGAAATCCGAACCATCGGAAATGAGTATCGATGGACTGGCTGCAAGGCCGGAACAAACCGTTGCTTGGGATGGCGTACGCAATTATCAGGCACGTAATTTCATGCGTAACCAGATGCAGGTTGGTGATCTGGTTCTTTTCTATCATTCGAGCTGCCCCGAGCCGGGGATTGCCGGTATCGTGAAAGTTTCCCAGCTTGCCTACCCTGATGAAACACAGTTCGATCCCGTCAGTAAGTATTTCGATCCGAAAGCTACACGCGAAAATCCACGCTGGTTCAATGTTGAAATCCGGTTTGTCAGAAAAACCCGGCTGCTTTCCCTTAAAGAGTTAAGAAGCTACCCTGAACTGGCAGGAATGCGCATCCTGCAAAAGGGCAATCGGCTGTCCATTACCCCTGTTGATCCGGCGGAATGGAAGTTCATCGAGGCAAAGCTGTAAGCAGTGATGCTGCCATATATTTGCCTGTTCCCGACATTTTCAAGCTTGCTTAAAATCACCGACGAGGCATCCCTGGCATGGAAGCATGGCCGGTTTACCTGCTGACAGGAGGGATAGTCGGTTTTCTTGCCGGGTTGCTGGGTATTGGCGGTGGCTTAGTGATGGTGCCGGTGCTAGCTTCTATTTTCATAGCTTTGGATTTCCCGGATGACCGTGTTTTGCACATGGCGCTGGGAACGACAACAGCAATTATTACCCTGACCTCAATTTCCAGTTTGCGCGCCCATCATGCCCGTGGTGCAGTGAACTGGTGGGTTGTGCGCTATATTTCTCCTGGAATTATCGTTGGCGCACTGACTGGCTCGACTGTGGCCAGCCAGCTTTCAAACCAGATATTGAGTGTTGTCCTTGTTTTCTTTATCAGTTTTGCTGCTACACAGATGTGGTTTAACCTCAAACCGGGCTCGAGTTATGCATTGCCGGGAAAAATCGGCATGTTTGCAGCAGGCAGTGTAATCGGTGCAATATCCGGCCTGGTGTCTATTGGGGGAGGGATGCTGACAGTACCTTTTCTTGTGACTTGTCAGACGAGGTTACATCATGCTATTGGAACGGCTGCTGCAGTCGGGTTTCCGGTAGCGTTGGCTAGTGCAGCAGGTTACGCTGCCAATGGTTTGTTACAAAAACAGCCACTGCCGGATTATTCATTAGGATATATTTATCTGCCCGCGCTAATTATGGTGGCGTTGGCGAGTATGGTAACTGCACCGCTGGGAGCCAGAACAGCACATATTCTTCCTGCGGCATTACTTAGGAAAGTTTTTGCAGGGCTGCTTTATTTGCTGGGCATTAAACTTTTACTGGATTTCTGGAATTAACGGATTTTTAATCATCAGAAAATTTTTCAGACTATGACTGACACTTTGATAAAAAGCTGGCTATTGGATATCCCTGAATATTTTGAGCGGAAGATGTTGCATGATGAACTGAATGCGGATGTATATGAGTTGGTCAATATTCCGTTACAGCTTTCTCACCTGGTTTTACTCTCAGATCGACAGTGGGTAAGTAGGGAACGCGGATTGGTTATTGAGTTGTGTAAACATTTCAACATCAGGATTCTCAATGGTGCTTTTGATCAATTGAGCGTTGAGCTGGGTGATTTTCATCTGCGCTGGGAGCGGCATACAGAATACTCTACCTATACGTTCTACAGAGAGGGTTCATTTGATGAACCTTTTGCCCAACCAGCTATTGCGTATGTTCCACAGGGATGGCTGGCGAAATTACCTGGAGAATTGCTGGTTGCAACGCATATTGTGTTGGAAGATCGCAGGTGCCCCGGTCGTAGCATGAGTGAGCTGGCCACTCTGTTTTCGTCCAATACCGTCATCGGCTCTAAAGTTTCTGCGGGCAGTGCCAGTGTCTGGAGCGATAACCAGATCCATCCGGACGGGTTTACTCGTTTTCTGGTGCATGATGATAATTTGCGCAGTCGCCAGGTTGGCAGGCTGGTACAGCGGCTGCTGGAGATTGAGACTTATCGCATGCTTACCATTTTGCCATTGTCTATGACGCGCGAAATTATTCCTCAGCTGGAGCAATACGGAGATCAGCTGATAGGATTGATGACGGCCAACAATACACCCAACTCGATTGAAGATGAACAGCAGTTGCTGGTGAAATTGACCGCTCTGGCCACAGAGATCGAAAAGATATCAGCTCAATCCAGCCACCGTTTTAGCGCATCACATACTTATCACATCATCATGCAGCAACGAATTACCGAGTTGCGTGAGGAGCGCATTGAAGGCCTGCAAATGCTGTATGAATTCAGGAAGCAGCGGGTTACTTCAGCCATGAGCACCTTTGATCTGGTGCGATCCAAACTTGATACGCTGTCATTACGGGTGGAGCGGGCCACTTCCATGCTGCGTACGCGGGTGGATATTTCGATGGAATCGCAGATTCGTGACCTGCTCAAATCGATGGACGCCCGGGCGCATCTGCAACTGCGTTTGCAGGAAACCGTGGAGGGGTTGTCAGTGGTTGTGTTGAGCTATTATCTGCTGGGCATCACGGGATATGGTCTGCGGGCCGCTAAAGCAGCAGGGTTAGATATCGATATAGAACTGATGACTGGTATTGCGATTCCAATTGTTTTGACAATCGTGTTTCTTGCTATCCGGAGATTTCGTCGGATAGTGAGTAAATCTGCCTCAAGATCTGCTTCCAGTAGCGGAAAAAAAGGTGCTTGATGTAAAACTTCCGGAAGGAGAGAACAAATGGATGATAGCAAAAGGAAATTGACGACCAGTGCCGGTGCACCAGTGCCGGATAATCAGAATGTCATGACTGCCGGACCACGTGGCCCGATGTTGCTGCAGGATATCTGGTTTCTGGAAAAACTTGCACATTTTGATCGTGAGGTAATTCCCGAGCGCCGGATGCACGCCAAGGGCTCCGGTGCTTACGGCACCTTCACCGTGACACACGATATTACCTGTTACACACAGGCAAAAATCTTTTCACAAATTGGTAAGAAAACTGAATTGTTTGTCCGCTTTTCCACGGTGGCGGGGGAGCGTGGCGCTGCTGATGCAGAGCGGGATATTCGCGGTTTTGCCATCAAATTTTATACCGAAGAAGGTAATTGGGACTTGGTGGGGAACAATACGCCGGTATTCTTTCTGCGTGATCCGCTAAAGTTTCCGGATCTCAACCATGCGGTGAAACGGGATCCCCGTACCAATCTGCGCAGTGCGCGTAATAACTGGGATTTTTGGACATTACTACCGGAAGCGCTGCACCAGATTACCATTGTGATGAGTGATCGCGGTATTCCTGCGACATATCGGCATATGCATGGTTTTGGCAGCCATACTTTCAGCTTCTTCAATGCTCGGCGGGAACGATACTGGGTGAAGTTTCATTTCAGAACACAGCAGGGCATCAAAAATCTGACGGATGCCGAGGCGGAAACACTGATCGGCAAGGATCGGGAAAGCCATCAGCGTGATCTGTATGAAAGCATTGAACGTGGCGAATTTCCACGCTGGACATTATTTGTGCAAATCATGCCGGAAAGTGATGCGGCTGGTCTTTCCTGCAACCCGTTTGATCTGACCAAGATCTGGCCGCACAAGGATTATCCGTTGATCGAAGTGGGTGTGATGGAGTTAAATCGTAATCCGGAAAATTATTTTGCCGAAGTCGAACAAGCGGCGTTCAATCCGGCGAATGTCGTACCGGGAATCGGCTTTTCACCAGATAAAATGTTACAGGGACGACTGTTTTCTTATGGCGATGCGCAGCGCTATCGCTTGGGCGTCAATCATTATCAGATTCCGGTCAATGCGCCGCGTTGTCCTTTTCATAACTATCATCGTGACGGCGCTATGCGCACTGATGGTAATTACGGCAGTACGCTGGGATATGAGCCGAACAGTTATCAGGAATGGCAGCAACAGCCCGGGTATACAGAACCTCCTCTGGCACTGGAAGGTGCAGCCGCTCACTGGAATCATCATGAGGATGAAGATTATTATACCCAGCCGGGCAATCTGTTCCGGCTCATGAGTCCCGCGCAACAGCAGATACTGTTCGATAACACTGCGCGTGCTATCGGTGAAGCCTCCCGTGAAAGCCAGCTCCGGCATATTATCCATTGCCTGAATGCGGATAGAGCTTATGCTGAAGGCGTTGCCAGAGCGTTGGAAATTCCGATGGGTGAAGTGGGGTAGATCTACAATAGATCTGCGATTGGTACCGTGAGGATACTCGTGCTGTTCAATATAAACGCCACAGCCAGAGCGCCAATGCCAGTATCAGCCCGAGTAGGGCGACTGCCAGATTGACCAGAAGCCCCCATTTCGCTGTATAGCCCGGTGGGAATTCATCCGGTGTAAGTGTTCGAAGGACAACTGCATACTGGCGAGCAGAATGGGCAGAGGTAATTGCGCCTAGAACAATAAAGGCCAGACCCAGCCATAACATGCCTACCAACTGGCCGGGGCTGATAATTCCCGGTGAAATGGCAAGTGTAAGCTTGCCTGCACGCTCCACCACGAAACCAAATGCAATTAGTGACAGGCTGGTACGGTTCCAGGCAAGCAGGGTGCGCTCGGCAGCAAATAATACTCTCGGATCTTTCAGATTTGACATGATTTTCTCCCCGGCAGCCTGATTCTGTTACCAGTTATCACATGGCTGTTCATGATGTAGTATATTTTGCTGATCTGGCATTCACTAGATTCCATTCAATTGCCCGGCTGCGCCAGTGATCTTCGATTGCCTGGACAAATTCCCGATTAACCAGCTTGGCCCGGTTTTTGCACCAGAGCGGCGAATCACAGCGGATAACAATACCTTCAACCTTACCGCTGCGGTAGCGGCTTTCTGCATTCTCCAGCAATTGAATCAGCTGATCTTGCGTTACCCTCGCACTTTTTAGCAGTGGTACCGTGGTGAAATTTAATTGCCGGGCCAACTGATTACGTCGTTCAACGCTCCAGAATTTGCCTGCTTCTCGATCATAAACATCAAACAGCAGGAACCAGTCCGGTAGCTTGTTGTAATCGAGTGAATGCCGGGCTGCACACCATTCCCCAAACAGGATCAGTTCCGGTGTCAGAGTTTGTTTAAGGACTTCTCCATGCTGACCAAGCCAGCTGTTCAGACGAGAAAACTGGCCAGCGAAAGGTTGTGGCAGATACTGACCACGGTTCTGCGCGCGCAGTTTGCCACGCTCATCCAGAGAAATACCCAGATTGGCGCCATCCAATTTTTCCTCAATCAGCACCTCATCCTGTAGCAGCATGGCAACTTCGGAATCGGATAATAGTTTGTCATCCCTTGGTTGGCCTTTCCCCAGCCAGAGCAGGTGAGGGGTATTAGGGAAACGGAAGAATTCGGTCATGGTTATCTCCTGTTTGCCTTTTCCGTGTGTTTGGCGCGAGACCAGTCTTCAATAATGGGTTCCAGTGACAGACCAGCACGTATCAACGCATGTTCCCAGTCATGCCAGTCGGTATCACCGGCGAAGGCGATAGCGCTTTCTCCATAGTGCTTCATGGCTTCCAGTGCGGCGGCGACCATTTTTCGATCAGCCAGGTCGTGTACCACTGAGTCCAGTGGTGGTTGCAATATGGCATGGCCGTCAGCATCATATTGAATATCCACATTATCCACGGCCAGTGTGCTCCATTTATGGATGACAACCTGAATCCCGTAATCGTTGAATCCGAGCTTGTTGTCATATTCCTCCTTGATCTTTCCGGCTGAATCCAGCACCAGTCTCGCCGGGCTGTTTTCAAATTCAACCAGCCATTGCCATACCCGGAACCGCAGTGCGGGATCTTCCGGTGTCGTATCGATATCTTTCGGCATAACAGGATTCACCACACTGGCAAGGATCAATATATTGGTATCAACCACATAACGCTGCTTCATTGATTAATTTTGCTCCTGCTGGCGGGCAAGCATTAATCGGGCCTGTTCGCGTGTTTCGCCCAGTGCATCGCCAAAGAAGTGTTGTGGCCAGTTATTTACCCGGCCAAATTCATCAACTTTCAATTTTCGTAATATTGCGTTATCTGCCACTCTTTCCACAAACAACATGGCAATCTGTTCTGCTGATGTTTCTTTCCGTGCAATCAGCGTTTGCATTCGGCGAAACAGATGTTCCGAGTGTGTTTCCACGATAAATTGAATATGGCGTGACCGGCTCAGCGCTACAAAGAATTCTGCCAGTACGGATTGTGCCAATGGGTGCAGATGGATTTCAGGTTCTTCCAGGATCACGGTGCTGCCTGAAGGCGCAAAATAGCCTGCGGTCAGCACAGGGAGGATCAGTGGGATACCAATGCCGACATCGCGCAGATTAGCGGCAATGCCATCCTTATGCACTACAATTTCGTAACGGGAAGAACGACCTAGCTGTTTGATGGCCAGTTTTTCTGCTACTTTCATTCGGGCCAGCCAGTAAGAAATCCCATCCAGAATTTCATTGTGTTTGCCATCCTTGCTCAGTGTGCCGGACAGCAGGACATCGATAGTGCGATGGCCGTCACTTTCAATTTGGCCGGGCGTTGTTTTGTTCCAGACGTAATCGCGTTCTGGTTTACGCCGTAGTGGACCCAGATAACAAATATTTTCCAGCTCACGCCGGATGACAAGGCTCAGATCTTCAGCAATAGCGCCATTGCTGCCCAGTGTGGCGATCGCCTCGGCAGGAAGTGCAATAGAGCGTTCAGGGGCGAAATTCCTGTCTTTAGCGCATGCTCGGGTTTCATCTGCAATAAAAATGGCATAGTTTTCTTTTTCCCTCCGTACTGCACGAAAACGGTGCGCACCGGTGGAGAGTGCCAGCTCTTGAATGGCGGCGGCGCCTGCTGCAGTTTGCCGATAGCTGCAGGAAAATCGCCCCTCGTTTACCCGCGACTGTTCATGTGTCTCAAAAGCAAATGTAATTGAAAATTCGCGTGGAGATTGCGTGCCACGTTTCAATACATCATCGAAGCTGCCAAAGTTAAACAAATCGCTGGTTTCATCACCTCCCAGGTTGAGGTGAACCGAGCGATCCGGGGATTGTATCGTTTGCTTCAATAGCAGCAGACTTTGAATCAGCGAAGATTTTCCGGATGAATTGGTGCCCAGTAGTACAGTCACCGGTTTTAGTGCGATCGTCCCGGTGTCTTCCCAGGCTTTGAAATTGATTAACCTTAAAGAAGTAAACATAGATTGAATTTATTTCCTGTCGTCATATTATGTTGATTTTATCGGATCCTGCACAGCCTGCTTATGGCTGCTGTTTTTAAAGTTTCTAAAACTGCCGAGTGATTCAGTAAAGTATCAGCCAAGTCTATAATGCAGCAATTGAATAACAGCGTACAGGTGGATTGAAAAATGGAACGTGGAAAACTGGAACTGCCGGAAAACGGTAAAAAATTGCTGCTGCATTCCTGCTGTGCACCTTGTTCAGGCGAGGTAATGGAGGCAATCATGGCTTCTGGGATTGATTTCTCTATCTTTTTTTACAATCCAAACATCCATCCACGCAAAGAATACGATTTACGCAAGGATGAGAATATCCGTTTTGCGGAAGAACATAGCATCCCGTTTATCGATGCTGATTATGACCGGGATGAGTGGTTCAAGCGGGCAAAAGGCATGGAAATGGAGCCGGAGCGGGGCGTCCGCTGCACTATGTGTTTTGACATGCGGTTTGTACGCACAGCACTGTATGCCTATGAAAACGGATTTGATGTTATTTCCAGTTCACTGGGTATTTCGCGCTGGAAGAATATGGAACAGATTAACGACAGCGGCGTAAGGGCCGCCGCGCAGTACCCCGGGGTTACCTACTGGACCTATAACTGGCGCAAGCAAGGGGGTTCCGCACGCATGCTGGAAATCAGTAAACGGGAGAAATTTTACATGCAGGAATACTGTGGCTGTGCTTATTCACTGCGCGATACCAATAATTGGCGAGAAAAAAACGGCAGGGAACGGATTCGGATTGGAGAGAAGTATTACGGGGATGTTACCGAGTAAATCCGCATTACCAGATAGCCGCTGGCAGATGCGGGACAATCCAATAATACATGGCCGATATGTGGTTTTTGTTTTGTAGCCTGGGTGTGGGCTGTGTGGTGATTAAGGGATCTCCGATCATGGCAGAACTTGATCAGAGCCCCTTAAAGTCTATTTTTTGCCAGAGCTGCTTTTCTGGCGCATTCTTTTATCCAGTTTCTGCATTTGCTCAGGCGTGAGCACCGCTTGCAAGCTGGTATGGGTTTCTTCCTGAATTACCTGTAATTTCATTTTTTCCTCCTTGAACACCGCTTCAACTTTCTTTTTCTCATTGTTGAGAATAGTTTCAACCTGAGAGCGCTGTGTGTCACTGAGCCCCAGCTCTTTTGCCATGCGATTGACCATTGAATGACTGTCAGCGGGCTGTGCTGCCAATATGGTCGTGGATGACAACAAAGCCACTAAAGCCAGCGTGATGATCGTGGTGTTTATGGTCATGTGAATCTCCTTGATAAGTTGCCACCCGGATGCTGTGCCGGGCGACAGGCAGAATGTCAGAATAATCCGGAAATAGTGCGTGCCAGACCATTCGTTAACTCAGGCGCAGCTTCTTCATATTCAAGATTAGCTTTATTAGCGATGCTGACGACGCGGGTGCGATATTTGTTCATTTCGCTGACTTTGGAAGAAGTCTGTCTTTTGGAACCCCCAACCCCCTGTTTTAGATCCTGCTGACGATCTTCGCGCACGATGACGCCATCTTCAGCGCGCTCAGCGATCTCAACATCGGTGATGGCCATAAAGGTAACGTCTTTTACTGCAGCCCCGGCGATGGTATCCACCAGGCCAAATGCCGCAGCCCCGGCGAGCCCACCAATCCCGGCACCACCCCAGCCACTAATAGCTGCGCCAGTTGCCGCACCTGCTGCTGCACCCAGTGCCGCACCACCCAGCCCGCCGTAGCCGGCTTTCAGTGCGGCTTCAGCCGCAGTCGGGCTGGCTTTCTCAACGCTCAGCACGTTGACTTGCAGCCAGTAATGCGCCGCTTTCGGGTTTTCTGTAATACGGTAACCTTTGCTTTGTAATGAATTGATAACAGATGGAGCAATATCGAAATTGGTTTTGTCAGAAGTATTGCGAATGTTCAAGTAGACAACTTTTTGTCCTGGCTCGATCGGATCCAGAAAAATAGTGTCGCTCATCTTGGTTTGCACATCCAGATCCTTTTTTGCAATGGATGTATGAACCGCAGCACAACCGCCCAATGTCAAAGAAAGAGCCATGATTCCGGCCAGAGTCCAGGCCGGTTTGCTGATGGAATAACCCATTTCATCTCCTAGTATTTAGTATTTGTGTGAAAGATTAAAGAGCAAACAAATAAACTGTTTTTATATATGGTTGAGATATGTGATTGCCACTTGCATATACTTTGCAATTAAACAATTTACCAGCCGTAATAAAAGGGAAGGTAGCGATTAAGGCCGTAATAGCCGCCATAATAGGGGCGGGCGTATCCGCCAAAATAGCTTCCATAACCATAATTTCCACCTGTCGTACAACCAGGTCCGACGCAAGCTGGTGCATGACTGGGCGCGATGCTGGATTTACCCTTTTGTGTGGCCTCTTTCAATGCGGAGGTCAGTTCTGCATCGCTGGGGACACTAAATGGCTTATTGAGAATTTCAGCATTGAATTGTCGTTGAATTTCACTGATATCTTGCGCCCATCCCGTAGTACTGCTGGTCAAAAGAAACAGCAATCCCACGTAAACAGCAAAATTTGATTGTCTTGTGCCCATTCTGCTATCTCCTTACGATAAAGTTGTCCTTAAAACGGAACTTGTTTCAGGTTCTTAAACGATTCTGGCTTTCCGGAATATCGAATATGGATTTTTAAGTACGAATTATGCAATTGTTGTTGCTTGATCAGTGATTTTTTTCGTTGTCAGCGGCGAGCTGATTTGAAAGGGGTAGAGTTGAGAATCGCCGATTTTTCTGTGGCAAGCAATCTGTTTACGAATTTTCATCCGGTTCCGGATCTTCAGCCCGACGTACGTCGGGTTGTGTTGTTGCCGGATTTGTTGGATTGATGGTATTTCCAGGAACTTTGGGAGTGGTACAAACCACATCCTCATTCTGCCCTCGATGACGCAGGGCATGATCCATCAAGACAATAGCCAGCATCGCTTCTACGATAGGCGTTGCCCGGATGCCGACGCAGGGATCATGTCTGCCGTGGGTTTCGACGATTGCGGGATTGCCAGCCTTGTCAATAGAACGCCGCCCGAGCCGGATGCTGGAGGTGGGCTTGATCGCCACGCTGACGGTAATCGGCTGTCCGCTGGAAATGCCGCCCAGAATTCCACCGGCATTGTTGCTCAGAAATCCTTCGGGCGTGATTTCATCCGAATGTTCCGTTCCTTTTTGCGTCACACTGTTGAATCCGGCACCAATTTCCACCCCTTTGGCTGCATTGATACTCATCATGGCATGAGCAATATCAGCATCCAGTCGGTCGTAAACCGGTTCACCCCAGCCAACGGGTACACCTTCCGCTATCACATTGATCCGGGCACCCGCTGAATCGCCTGATTTGCGCAAAGCATCCATAAATGTTTCCAGTTTGGGAACGTAGTCATCGTCCGCAACAAAAAACGGATTCTGGTTGATGGCCTCCCAGTTTTTAAAGGGAATGGTGATTGGACCAAGCTGCGCCATATAGCCCCGAATGACAATGCCATAGCGTTCATGCAGCCATTTTTTGGCAATAGCGCCAGCTGCCACCCGCACAGCCGTTTCCCGCGCGGATGAACGACCACCACCACGATAATCGCGAATGCCGTATTTTTGCCAGTAGGTGTAATCTGCATGGCCAGGACGGAACACATCCATGATCTTGCTGTAATCCTTGCTGCGCTGATCTTCATTACGAATCAGCAGAGCGATGGGTGTCCCCGTTGTGATGTTGTTAAATACGCCCGAGAGTATCTCCACCCGATCTCCCTCATGCCGCTGGGTGACATGTCGGGATGTACCAGGTTTGCGTCGATCCAGCTCCAGTTGAATATCCCCGGTGGATAACACCAACCCGGGTGGACATCCATCCACGATACAGCCGATCGCCGGGCCGTGGGATTCACCAAATGAA
The DNA here is from genome assembly GCF_900116685.1 of Nitrosomonas eutropha. Lineage (GTDB taxonomy): Bacteria > Pseudomonadota > Gammaproteobacteria > Burkholderiales > Nitrosomonadaceae > Nitrosomonas > Nitrosomonas eutropha_A. Next base: position 218,141 of record NZ_FPBL01000001.1, on the reverse strand, counting down.
GTGACGCAAAACAGCTTTCCGATGATATTGCCAGACATGACAGATCCTTGGTTAAACAGGAAAATCATGAAGTCTAACACAAGCTAAAACGGAAAGATGAGATGACAATTGAGTGGTGGCGCGGTATCAGCGTGCCAATTCAGGGATGTGCAGGTAGAATTGCCCGAAAAGCCGATTGACAAATATCAGCATCACATATTGGGAGAGGGTATGGACTTTGCACAAGTCAAGGATTATCTGGTTAATTTACAGAACAGCATTGTGGCCGGATTGGAACAGGCTGATGGTGGCTCATTTCGTCGCGATTCATGGGATCGTCCGGAAGGTGGGGGGGGAACCAGTTGTGTGATTGAAGAAGGCAATGTGCTGGAGCGTGGTGGTGTCAATTTTTCACATGTGTATGGGAAAGGTTTGCCTGCCTCGGCCACGGCAGCCCGGCCAGAACTTGCGGGCAGGGCGTTTGAGGCAGCGGGGGTTTCACTAGTGCTGCATCCGCGCAATCCTTATGCGCCGACTGTCCACATGAATGTCCGTTTTTTTGCCGCCATCAAAGAAGGGGTTGAACCGGTCTGGTGGTTTGGTGGGGGTATGGATCTTACGCCGTACTATGGTTTTGAAGAGGATGCTATTCATTTCCACCAGATCTGCAAGCATGCACTTCAGCCTTCGGGTAGCGAGTATTACCCGCGTTTCAAGAAATGGTGTGATGAATACTTTTACCTGAAACATCGCAAAGAGCCGCGTGGAATAGGCGGTATATTTTTTGACGATCTCAACCAGCCGGATTTTGCTACCTGCTTCAACCTGACCAAAAGTGTGGGGGATCAGTTTCTGGCAGCGTATGTCCCAATCCTGCAAAAACGCTGCAATCTTCCTTATGGCGAACGCGAACGGGATTTTCAAGCCTATCGCCGTGGTCGTTATGTGGAATTTAATCTGGTATGGGATCGTGGAACGCTGTTTGGTCTGCAGTCAGGAGGGCGCACCGAATCTATCCTGATGTCACTGCCACCTGTTGTCAAATGGCGCTATGACTGGTCACCCAAAGCGGGCAGTCCGGAAGCAAAACTCTATACTGATTTTCTGATTGGCAAGGACTGGCTACCGCTTGACTGATGGGCAACTTCAAAAAAACAATATAATCTGACGGGATGTGACAATTGGCGCTGACCAGTTGATTGTCAAGATCGTAGCTATACGTCCATACGCCGTCTCCGGTCAGATTGCCCTTGGTGTCATGCGTGAGGGTGGCCCCTGCTGCTGTGGTGTACTGGTTGAGGCCGTTGGCGGTGTAGCTCTTGGTGCCGTTGGCATAACCCGTCCACTGGTACAGATCATTGGTCCAGCTTTGGCTTGCGATTTCCTGCGCCTGGTTACGGGTGTAGCTGTAGGTCTGATCCTGCGCGGTCCCTGTCAGGTTGTGAGTGAGGCTGGAAAGTGCACTCTGGGTGCTGTAGGCATAGCTGGTGGTAGTACTGTTACCCAGCGTTACCGTGGTACGACGGCTGAGGTCATCCCAGGCGTAAGTGGCCAGGTTTACGGTGCCGGTTTCCTTGATCGCCGTTGGGCGATTCAATGCATCGAATGTGGTCGTGACGTAGAACGCGGTCTCCGGCCAACTGAGTCAAGAAAAATAGAGGACAAACCACGTTTCTCTAGGGCTTGCCGCTACAGCCGTGGGAACCCAAAATCGTGGTCTATCCCCTTTTTATGAATAGTTCAGCCCCTTTTGCCCTGGAGGTGTCAGCGGGTCGATACACGGTCGTTCCTTGAAATTTCCATCGACTACCTCGCCACAGCTGCCGAAGCAATGCGGATTTCGAACAAAACCCTCGGGAATCTGGTGCTTAGCCCCAGGAAGAAGAGCACCACCGCTCTTCGTAACCTGGATCGCCTCGCCTGCTCCCTTTGCAGCATCTATTCACCAGAAGCCTCTTGTCGATGGTAGACCCAAACTCCAGCATCACTAATGACGCCAGGAGAATCCAGCCTTATACACTCAACAGTAACCGTATCCTCTGCTTGGTAATCAGCAAGAATCTCCGTTTCGACACAAGAAGCAGACTCAAAATCAGATTCCTCAATCAAGCCATCAAAATAAAAACGCACATTTATCTGCCGATCCTCGATAGAGAAGACCACAGCACGGAGATTCGCTGAAACCGCTCCTAACAAAGCTCTCTGTATGGATAAGCGCGCGTCAATTATCGCTTCTTGCATTGACGTCATGACTATGGCCTTGCTGGAACGATGTGAATTCCATCTTTAGAGTAATGAATCATTCCATTAGTTGTTGGAGAAGCATTACCAGCCTTGTCTATGTAGGTTCCGATGTTTTCACCAAAATTAACTCTTTCTTTTGAGCCGGGAGTACCCACAGGAATTTTCCCAACTTGTTGACCTGTTCCTGCCTGCTTCGCAAGTTTCGTAGGGTCACTCGTTAAGATATTTTTTCCTGGCTCGTAAGAGTTATGTCCAGGAAAATGCTTCTCTTGTGCGCTCCACTTAACCAGCGGTGCCGCACTTACCGCACTTACCGCCCTTCCTGCATTTCTGATTTCAGAGACGCCTGAGATCAGTATCGCAACCCGTTCCCAACCGGAGAGAGAATCACCGGTTATCGGTGATCTGCCTGTTGTTGCAGTGTAGATGTCAGCATAGACGCCTGCAGGTGTCAATCCTATCCCTATTTCTGCGAGTGTACCGGCATTCTCCCTTCCCCAGGAACCCAGTTTACCCATCAGCATACTGGCTTCGGCAGCAATTAATCCGCTTGGATCACTGAAGTTGATCGGATTATTCCCCACATAGGCGTAGAGGTTCAGATCATCCGCGGTGCCGATCGGATCGGTCTGCAGGAATCTGCCCAGTGCGGGGAGTAGAAGCGTGCCTTGTAGTAGTACAGGTTGAGTGAACCGAGGAACTGCTGGCCGGTGTAGCGGAAGCGGATACCGGTAGTGGTATTGGGTTCACCAAATGGGCCATAGCTGTGGATAGCGGTACTGGTGCCGGCACTGTTGGCAGTACCGATAACACTGCCCAGCTGATCCTGGTACAGCCAGGTCTTGGCAGTGGTAGTCGTTCCTTCATACCACACCAGCGGTTCATCAATGCCGGGGCCATGCACATAGCGGCGCAGGAGTGTACCGCCGCTGTTGTATTCAGCTACCAGCTCCACCCCATCGTAAGTGAGATCAGTAACGGTGCCCGCCAGGGTGGTTTGCCGCAGCCGGCCGGCACCATCATACGCCAGGCTGTTGCTTGAGCCGGTTTTATTGGCACTGATCAGCTGGTTGTCAAGATCGTAGGTATAGGTCTATACCCCATCCCCGGTCAGGTTGCCCTTGGTGTCATGCGTGAGCGTAGCGCCGGCAGCGATGGTGTACTGGTTGAGGCCGTTGGCGGTGTAGCTCTTGGTGCCGTTGGCATAACCCGTCCACTGGTACAGATCATTGGCCCAGCTTTGGCTTGCGATTTCCTGCGCCTGGTTACGGGTGTAGCTGTAGGTCTGATCCTGCGCGGTCCCTGTCAGGTTGTGAGTGAGGCTGGAAAGTGCACTCTGGGTGCTGTAGGCATAGCTGGTGGTAGTACTGTTACCCAGCGTTACTGTGGTACGACGGCTGAGGTCATCCCAGGCGTAGGTGGCCAGGTTGACCGTGCCGGTTTCCTTGATCGCGGTCGGACGGTTGAGCGCGTCATAGGTGCTGGTGACGTAGAACGCAGTCTCCGGCCAGGTGAGCCGGGTGCGGTTGCCTGCCGGATTATACTGGTAGGCGAGCGTCTTGCCGCCGGCAGTGGTGCTGGTCAGCCGTCCAGCATTGTCATAGACATAGCCGATGGTATAGCCGGTTTTGTTGGCAGCCGTCGTGCGGCCGAGCAAGTCGTAGGCGTAGGTGATATTGTCCGCAGTGGTCGGATCATGTTGGATCACTACACCGCTTCTATCCCAATTTTCTCCGAGTTGGCCCCACCTTGTCTTAATATCCCAAGCTAGAGTATAGTTCGACCTGCTAATATTTCATCCAGGCAGGAGAGTGCGCTGTGTCTGCACAAAACACGGCGTCACCGAAGGCGAACCCCCCGGAATCGCTCAGGTGTGGCTGTAAGGCTTGAGTAACTGCTTGTGATCGGCAATCTGGAGAGCGCTGAAACAGTTTCAGCCACCGAAGGGGCATGCGGAGGATTATCCGTAAAACTCTCAGGTAAAAGGACAGAGGGGGTAGTTGATATCTGTTGGCCGCTGCGATCATGAGTAGTATTGCGTGGATGCGGAAATAGTACAGGTAAAAACTTTCCTTTTACTTTTGAGAGAGAATAAATGCTGAAGACAACCCCTCTGAATGCGGCACACCGTGCCATGCACGCAAAAATGGTGGATTTTGGTGGCTGGGATATGCCCTTGCATTATGGTTCCCAGCTGGATGAGCACCATTTTGTCAGGCGTGATGCTGGCATGTTTGATGTCTCCCATATGCTAACAGTCGATCTTCGCGGCGAAAATGTTCGTCAGTTTCTGCGAGGATTGGTAGCAAACAATATCGATAAGCTTACTGTCCCTGGTAAGGCGCTCTATACCTGTATGTTGAATCCTGCTGGCGGGATTATCGATGATTTGATCATTTATTTCCTATCCGAATCCTGGTTCCGTCTGGTGGTTAATGCTGGTACGGCGGATAAGGATATTGACTGGATTACCTTACAGTCCAGTCAGCATGCCCCTGATTTAACCATTACTCCACGTCGCGACCTTGCCATGATCGCTGTGCAGGGGCCGAATGCTCGTGCGAAAGTATGGGCTGTTATCCCAGATTCCAAAGCAGCTTCAGAAGACCTGAAGCCATTCCAGTCAATAACGTTTGGCAGCTATTTCATCGCACGTACCGGCTATACCGGTGAGGATGGCTTTGAAATTACATTACCAGCTGATGAAGCTGCAGCTTTCTGGCAAGGGCTGCACGCGGCGGGTGTGGCCCCGGCCGGTTTGGGTGCGCGCGACACTTTGCGTCTGGAAGCAGGTATGAATCTTTACGGCCAGGATATGGACGAAACAGCCAATCCGCTCGAATCCGGGCTGGCTTGGACTGTAGACTTGAAAAGTGAGCGTAATTTTATCGGTAGACAGGCCCTGCTTGAAAGACCGGTTAATCAACAATTGGTAGGGCTGGTTCTGCTGGATAAAGGAGTGCTACGTAATCATCAGAAAATCATTACTCAGCATGAGGGAGCTGTTGGCGAAGGGGAAATTACCAGTGGTGGATTTTCGCCCACCTTAAATCAGTCGATTGCACTGGCGCGTATTCCGGTGGGAATTACTACAGGAGAGCAGGTACATGTTGTCGTACGGGATAAGCAGCTTGCGGCAAAGGTCGTTAAATACCCGTTTGTACGCAATGGCCAGGCACTGATCTGATTTTTTTGTAAAAGTATCAGCAGATAAAGCATCTTGAATTTTTAAACCTAAATTTTGGGGAGTGACGGATAAATGAGCGTTCCAGCAGAGCTGAAATATGCAAAATCACATGAATGGATCAAGTTGGAGGCGGATGGTACGGTAATAGTAGGTATCACTCAACATGCCCAGGAATTACTGGGGGATATGGTATTCGTTGAATTACCCAAAGTAGGGCGTACCTTGGCACAAAATGAAGATTGTGCGGTGGTGGAATCTGTTAAGGCGGCTTCAGATATTTATGCTCCACTCAGCGGAGAAGTTATTGCTGCCAATGCCGAGGTGGAATCATCCCCGGAAAAAATAAATGAAGACAGTTATTCAGCCTGGCTGTTTAAACTTAAGCCGGCCAATACTGCTGAAATTGATGAATTACTTGATGCCAGCGGATATGAAAAACTGCTGGAAAGTGATGCACATTAACAGGATGGTGAGAAACGTTGACGACGATGCGGTCAGGACAAGGTAAAAACAGGCAGAAAAGCGCAATTTATGTACGATAAATGGGCTTTGAGCTTGTTTCAACACGACCATGGCGATACAGATAGTTTTTCACTGCTCTGTTAAAGCTGTTTGCAGTAAATAGACAAGCAGACATAATCATTTAAGTTTTTTGGATAATACAGTTAATCATGCCATTTATTCCCCATACAGAAGAAGATGTAACAGAAATGCTTGCCAGCATTGGCGCTGCATCTATCGATGAATTATTCGATGAAATCCCCGCCGAGCTGAAAAACGGAAAATTAACCCGGGTACCGACCGGCATGAGCGAAATGGAGATTTCGCGCCTCATGTACGAACGTGCGCAGAAAGACGGGTTCTATCTCAGCTTTATCGGTGCAGGTGCTTATGAACACCATATTCCAGCAGCAGTTTGGCAGATAACAACCCGGGGAGAATTTTATTCTTCCTACACTCCTTATCAGGCAGAGGCCAGCCAAGGTACATTGCAGTTGTTGTATGAATACCAGACCATGATGGCATCATTGGTCGGAATGGATGTGTCCAATGCCAGTTTGTATGACGGGGCATCTGCTCTGGCCGAGGCTGCTCTGATGGCTGTGCGCCAGCACAAATCATCCAGACGTATTCTGATTCCTCAGACTGTGCACCCGATTTATCGCAGTGTGGTTCGTACTATTGTCAGAAATCAGGCGATCGAAGTAGTTGAGGTTCCATACGATCCTGCCACCGGACAGGTAGCTATTGATCAGCTTGACCAGTTTGCACAGGAAGAATTTGCTGCACTGATTATTCCTCAGCCCAATTTTTTTGGTGTGCTCGAACAGGTTGATATGCTGGCAGATTGGGCGCACGACAAGCAATCTCTGGCTATTGCAGTGGTTAATCCGACTGCACTTGCCATGTTGAAACCACCAGGAGAATGGGGGCGTCAGGGAGCGGATATCGCTGTTGGAGAAGGGCAACCTCTGGGAATTCCACTTTCCAGTGGCGGGCCATACTTTGGCTTTATGGCCTGCAAACAGGAATTGGTTCGGCAAATGCCGGGGCGGATCATTGGGCGGACTACCGATCTGGAAGGAAAAGAAGGGTTTGCCTTGACATTGCAGGCAAGGGAGCAGCATATCCGTCGTTCGAAAGCAACTTCCAATATTTGTACCAATCAGGGATTGATGGTAACAGCAGCGACAATTTACATGTCGTTACTGGGGCCTGAAGGATTGTATCGGGTTGCCGCCCAATCTCATGCAAATACTTTAGCGCTGGTAGAACAACTGGAAACACTTCCCGGTGTGAAGAAGGCATTCCACAGCCCGTTCTTCCACGAAGCAGTGCTTCAGTTATCTGTTCCGGCTGATAAGGTCTTGAGCAAGCTCAAGGCGCAAGGTGTACTGGGAGGTGTACTTCTTGAGAATCACTATCCGGATCTGAAGAACACGCTGCTGGTCTGTGCAACGGAAACCAAAATAGCGGAAGATTTGGATAAGTATACTGAAATGTTGCGACAGGTACTGAAGGCCTGAAATTAGAAGAAAACCAGAAGAGAGCAGCGTTGCTTGTTCTGTATTGAATCAATCTCACCCACATAAGATAAAACATGCTGATATTTGAACATTCCCGCAAAAATCGCCGGAATTATTCCCAGGCTCCGGCAACTCGGCCAATCAAGAACAATATTCCAGATAATCTGAAGCGCAAATCCGCTCCCTTGTTGCCTGAAGTTTCCGAGATGGACACGGTGCGCCACTATACTCGTCTATCCCAGAAAAATTTTTCGATAGATACGGAGTTTTATCCACTTGGTTCCTGCACCATGAAGTACAACCCGCGTGCCTGTAATGCACTGGCCATGCTGCCACAATTTTTGTCACGCCACCCGCTGGCACCTGAAGATACCGGTCAGGGATTCCTGGCTTGTATGTATGAGCTGCAGGAAATCCTAAAAGACGTTACGGGCATGTCTGCAGTCAGCCTGACTTCCATGGCGGGTGCACAGGGCGAACTGATCGGTATTACGATGATTCGTGCTTATCATGAAGCACGTGGGGATACCGAGCGCACCGAGATCATCATCCCGGATGCTGCGCATGGCACCAATCCGGCTACTGCTGTCATGTGCGGTTATAAAGTGATCGAGATTCCTACGGATCGCGATGGTGACGTGGATATGGAAGCCTTGAAAGCGGCAGTGGGCCCCAGAACGGCTGGTTTAATGCTGACAAACCCTTCCACCCTGGGCGTATTTGAGAAAAAAGTGGCAGAAATGAGCCGGGTTGTGCATGAGGCCGGTGGTTTGCTGTACTACGATGGGGCCAATCTTAATGCAGTACTGGGTAAAGTCAAACCGGGTGACATGGGATTTGATGTGATCCATATGAATCTGCATAAAACTTTCTCGACCCCGCATGGCGGTGGAGGGCCGGGTGCGGCTCCGGTAGGCGTGGCAGACTGTTTGTTGCCTTATTTACCGATCCCCATCGTGGCGCATGAGCAGGGCGTTTATCGCTGGTTGACGGAGAAAGATCGTCCTCAATCCATCGGACGCTTATCCGCACACATGGGTAATGCCGGAGTGTTGTTGCGTGCTTACATCTATGTCAGGTTACTGGGTGCAGAAGGAATGTTTCGGATTGCAGAATATGCAACACTTAATGCTAATTATCTGCTGGCTGAGTTACGTAAGCTGGGCTTTGAGATTGCTTATCCCAGCCGGCGTGCCAGTCACGAATTCATTGTCACTATGAAGGAAATCAAAGATAAAACCGGAGTGACCGCAATGCACCTGGCCAAGCGCCTGCTGGACAAGGGTTTTCACGCGCCAACCGTCTATTTTCCGCTGCTGGTGCCGGAATGTTTGCTGATTGAGCCGGCCGAAACTGAATCCAAAGAAACACTGGATCGCTTTGTTGTTGCGATGAAGGAGATTCTGGATGAGATAGACACGCAACCGGAAATGGTCAAGGCGGCACCTCATAACATGCCGTTGCGGAAAATAGATGATGTCAAGGCTGCTCGTGAACTTGATCTGGTATGGAATCCAGCGGGCTGATTGACCTCTTGCGCGTGATAACTTTGAATTGATATGCATACACTGATTTGTGGCTCTATCGCCTATGACACAATCATGGTGTTTGAAGACCGTTTCAAACGCCATATTCTTCCGGACAAAATCCATGTTTTGAATGTGGCGTTTCTGGTGCCTGAGATGCGCCGGGAATTTGGAGGATGTGCGGCAAATATTGCTTACAATCTGCAGATGCTGGATGGCAAGGCTTTGATTATGGCGACGGTTGGAGATGATTTTCAGCCCTATGCCTACAGGCTGGGAAAGCTCGGGCTGGCGCAGACTCATATCCGTCAGGTACAGGATACTTTTACAGCGCAGGCGTTCATCACTACTGACCTGGATGATAACCAGATCACCGCCTTTCATCCGGGAGCAATGAATTTTTCGCACCAGAATAGTGTGAAAGACGCTGCAGATATAATTCTTGGTATTGTCGCTCCGGATGGCCGGGAGGGAATGTTGGCTCATGCCCGGGAGTTTCATGAGGCGGGTATTCCATTCATGTTTGATCCTGGCCAGGGAATGCCGATGTTCAACGGGGACGAGCTGCTCGATTTTGTTGAAAAAGCAGATTATATTGCGGTTAATGATTATGAAGCTCAGTTGTTGCAGTCACTTACTGGCTATACATTGAACAAGCTGGCTACCCGGGTCAATGCACTCATCGAGACAAAAGGAGCAGAAGGCTCGGTGATTTATGCGCAAGGTAAGCAATTCCGGATACCGGCTGTTCGTCCGAAGAAAGTAGTTGATCCAACGGGCTGCGGAGATGCCTATCGCGCCGGGCTACTCTACGGCATTGCTCAGGGTATGGATTGGCAGGAAACCGGGCAACTTGCCTCACTCATGGGCACGCTGAAGATCGCTTATCGTGGCGGCCAGAATCATCGCTATGAGCGTGATGAAATCGGCCAGCACTATTTTGAATCTTTTGGCAGTCGCATATTTTAGCGGCTTGCCCAAGGCTGAAAAATACATTTATCAACCTGGTTCTTCCCGGATCAATTTGACTTATTATTTGCCATGGCCGTAACCAGGGTAAATAAGCTGGTCAAAAGTATCCGGTTTATCAGGTTGATGTTGCATATTGCTTCCGGGTTGCTGCAATCGCTATTTCTTCCGTATACCAGTACGGCCCGGCAGAATCATATGATCTGTAAATGGGCACAGAAATTTCTTCATATCCTTAATGTGAAGTTGTCTTCCGGTGGCTCTCTGCCTGCCTGTAATCAGCAAGGGGTGCTCTTTGTAGCGAATCATACCTCGTGGCTGGATATCATCGTTATTCTGGCTTTGTATCCCGTGCGCTTCGTTGCAAAGGCAGAAATCAGCACCTGGCCAGTGCTGGGCTGGTTATGCCGGAGTGTCGGGACACTGTTTATTGAACGTAAAAAACGTGGAGATACGTTACGAATCAATCAGCAAATAGATAGCATTCTGAAAGCTGGATACTCTGTGGCTATATTTCCCGAAGGTGCGACCTGTAACGGCGATGTGCTTCTGCATTTTCACGCCTCCTTGTTGCAACCAGCTGTAACAGCAGAAGCATTGCTTTGTCCGGTTGCGATTCGTTACAGGAACCGCGATGGTTCACGGAATACAAGCGTGGTCTATGTTACCGTAACGATATTGCAATCCCTGATGTTGGTATTGAATGAACCAGAAATTCTGGCCGAATTAAATTTCATGAACCCCATTTCCGGAGTTGATAAAAACCGCCGCGAACTTGCGCGTCTGGCGGAAAAGGCCATTGCTCAAGCGTTATCACTCAAGGTTATGCACACGGTACCTGAAATACCTTCCTGTCTTCCAACCGAATAGCTGTCAGGCAGCCTTGCCAGACGCATCCCGTATCCAGAGCAATCAGATTAGGCATTAGATGTAATCCTAGTGCAGACCAGTGCCCAAATACAATCGTTGTATCTTTGCTGGCGCGCCAGGGAATGTCAAACCAGGGCAACAGGCCTTTCGGAATAGCTGAAAGACTACCTTTGTAGGAAAAGTTCATGTTTCCTTCCGGTGAGCAGACGCGCATACGAGTCATGGCATTAATGATGACTCGCCAGCGATTCTCTCCCCGTAGCGTATCCTGCCAGCAATCAGGCGCATTACCATACATCGATCGGGAAAACTCCTGAAATTGATCGCTGTGGATGATTGCTTCAACCTCCTGTGCCAGTATTGCCGCTTGCTCAGTATGCCAGGCAGGTAACAGCCCGGCATGAACCAGAGCGTATTCATCTTCGTGATAGAACAGTCGCTGGTGCCTTAGCCAGTCAAGCAGTGTTGTTCTGTCCGGAGCATCCAGAACCGGTTGCAGGGTATCCCCGTGTTTCTGTTGGGCAGAACCCGCAGCAATTGCCAAAAGGTGAAGATCATGGTTGCCGAGCACTATCACGACAGCCTCGCCTAACGCTCTTAACATACGCAATAATGAAAGAGAATCCGGCCCACGATTGACGATATCACCCACCAGCCATAGTTTGTCCCGGGTGGAATTGAAGCCAGTCAAGTCGAGTAGTTCGAGGAAATGCTGGTAGCAACCCTGCAGGTCACCAATCGCGTAAGTTGCCATTGAGATCAGGAAAATATAGATTAATTAGCAGTACTTTATTCTACTTGATTGAAATTAAGCTAAATTTTTCCACCAACACCTTTGAATTTTTCAACACAAGTAGCAATTTTCTGGAAAAAACTTTGCTTTTTCGTGAGGTATTGCGGGTTCAGTGGGCTCATCTTGGGTAAGATGGCATTAAGCTCAGTTTCATTATCGCTGGCAAACTCACGCTTTAACGATGTTGCGATATAGCGACGAGCCGCCTCTGCATTCAGCTCCTCATCGCTGATCAGTTCTTACGCCTCACGCTGCTGCTGCGCTTGGGTAAACGTGAAGAAGGCATCAATCACACTGGCCTTGTCGCCAATCTGGTCCAGATCGATCTGATTGATGAAATCCACCAGCAGGCTTTCTTTAGCGCGGTTACCCAAAGCTGGCGCGAATCACCCGGCGCACTTCATCCACCAGGCCAGACTTACTCTTGGTCTTCTTGTTGTGCTCGAAAATCAGCTTCAGGATGTAATCCAGGTTGGTTTCCTGCGATTTGAGCAGGTCCATCTCAGTTGAAAAATGTTGCTTAACTGGGTTGTACGGTTTTACTTGAGCAGGTCAAACTGGCACGAGCCAGCGAAGCGGCGCATTTGCCGCTGCTGCTGGCCGTCTGGCCGAAGTTCGTATTTAAAGGCTTGGAGGCGTTGCATGGAGATAGTATAGTTTGGCCTATGAGCAATAACAATGACATTCGCCACGGAAGGCATTGCGTATTTCTGATGCATGTGCATTTGGTCTTTTTGACCAAATATCGCCGTGAAGTGTTCACTAAACAAATCCTCGACGATCTGCGCGACATCTTTGCCAGCGTTTGCGTAGCCTTTGAGGCTGAATTGGTGGAGTTCATAAAAGGCGTATCCAGCCGGATGATCCGCAAAAAGAACTATCCTGGCGTCCGCAAGAAACTATGGGGCGGAGCGCTGTGGCCGCCGTCCTACTTCGCCGGTAGCTGTGGTGGTACGCCCATCGAGATCGTGCGCCAGTACATCGAGCAGCAGCAAACGCCACATTGAAAAACCAGGGACGGCAACAAAGTCCTCGCTATCCTTTCCACCCTGAAATGGCGAGGTTTGCCGCGCACTTGATCAATACAAGGCTGGTGTAAATCAGCGTAGCCCCAGCACATCCTGCATATCGAACAACCCAAATTTTTGGGTAGCGAGAAAACGGGCTGCGTGCACGGCACCGGCAGCAAATGTTTTACGGCTGCTGGCTTTATGGGTGATTTCTAGGCGTTCGCCGATTCCGGCGAATAGTGCTGTGTGGTCGCCCACAATATCTCCACCGCGTATGGTTGAAAATCCGATGGTACTTGCCGCACGTTCACCAGTATGGCCTTCACGCCCGTAAATTGCTACTTTCTCAAGATCTTTTCCCTGAGTTTGTGCAATCACTTCCCCCATACGCAGGGCAGTTCCGGAAGGTGCATCCACTTTGTGACGGTGATGTGCCTCAATGATTTCCACATCGTAACCAGCAGGTAACGCCTGTGCGGCGACTTCAAGCAACCTGAACAGTATGTTGATACCCACACTCATATTGGGAGCAAATACGATGGCGATGTCTTTTGCTGCATCGCGAATGATTTCTTTTTCTTCTGCTGAAAATCCGGTAGTGCCGATTACCATGTGGATGCCTGATTGACGGCACACGGCAAGATGTGCCAATGTTCCGGCGGGGCGAGTGAAGTCGATCAGCACATCGCTGCCTGTCAGTGTGGAGGCGTAATCACTATTGATGACAACTCCACAGGGTGTTCCGGTTAAACCACCTGCATCTTGCGACAGATATGGACTGTCGGGTTGTTCAAGTGCTGCAGATAACCGCAGATCTTGCGCTTCGGCAATAGTTTCCATGATAGTCCGACCCATGCGGCCGGTACTTCCGGCAACGGCTATGTTTAACAGTGTCATTGATTATCCCTGTAAAAATTTGTCTGATTTTCTTTGAGGAAATCGATTGTTTCTTTTTTGTCAGATCCCTCGTTTTCTATGCCATCAACACCAGGAGGGGATCCAAATGTTTTTTCGGGGATGGAAAAAACCGGAGAAGGCTCGCTGAAGGCAGGGGGTTGCGGAAAATCTCCTTGAATATGGGATAGTCGGTCATTCTTAAAAAAAACAATCAGTTTCCGTTCTTCGGTTATACGGCCACCTGGCGCGAGACGATAGATGTAATCCCAACGGTCACCATGGAATACATCTACCACCAGCGGCGTGCCCAATGTGAATCGGACCTGTGAACGGGTCATTCCTGGTTTTAGCCTGGCTACCATTTCCTCAGTGACAACATTACCCTGCTGGATATCAATTTTGTAAGGGAATGGAGGAAGATAAGTGCAGTGTGGCAGGAAGGGAAGCAATAACAGCAATAACAGTCGTGGGAAGAATGCGTACATACCAGGCCAATATTTTTCAATCCATCCGGGATAGGATATTATGAACGGTTGGCTCCCCCCGGGGCAACGTAAAGTGTAAATAAAAAGTGACTGTAATACGTATTTTTGTAGTGCGTCAGGGAATTTCTCCTGACTAAAAAGAAATTATGATGAAGGTTTACGCTTTTCAATTGTCTCACAAATACAGTAATTTTTTGGGTAAATAACTTATGAGTAAATCAGAAAATTTGAAAGGTATAGATCTTAAGACAATGGGATTGAAGACAACACTCCCGCGTTTGAAGATATTGAATTTGTTTGAGAACAGCCCGATTCGGCATCTCTCGGCAGAAGATGTCTATAAAGAATTGCTGGGTGAAGGAGAAGATATCGGTCTGGCAACGGTTTATCGTGTTCTGACCCAGTTTGAGCAGGCCGGATTGCTTGAGCGTCATCATTTTGAAAGTGGCAAGGCAGTTTTTGAACTGGCCAGTGGCAATCATCATGACCACTTAGTATGCCTGCAATGTGGTCACGTTGAAGAATTCTTTGATCCCGAAATCGAAAAACGCCAGGTGAAAATTGCTAAGGAGCGGGGATTTGTGCTGCAGGATCATTCTTTGTCATTATATGCGGACTGTATCAAGGAAAACTGCCCGCATAACAAATAGACAGTAGCATTGCTTTGTATATTCCTAAATCTGTAAACCAAGGTAACGAGTAATCGCCCGCAGCGCTCAGGAAATTTTCATATCTGGTGCATGCCCGGTTCGTCACCGGCATCGCGATCGGTATTTTTGCCAGGTTTGATCACATGCTGATTGATTCATGGTGTAGAAAATCCATTTGCGCACTTTCTCTTGGCAACACAACCACATATCATATTTTTAATGTGAGGGGCTGTCAGTACTGCGCCCTTCTCCTGCTTCTTCATGGGTCACGCCGTCGCGAATATGGTAGATACGCTTGAAGGTCGGGATAATTTTTTCATCGTGTGTCACAACAATGATGGCAGTTTCAAATTGCCTAGCCATTGTGTTAAGTATACGGATTACTGCTAGTGCACGTTGTGAATCCAGGGGAGCGGTGGGCTCGTCAGCTAGAATGACAGGAGGGCGATTGACCAGCCCTCGTGCAATGGCTACGCGCTGTTGCTCACCACCGGACAGTTGTGCTGGCATGGCACGAGCACGATGCTGCACATCCAGTGCAGCGAGCAGTTCCAGTGCGCGTTTACGTGCCTCGTCATCGCTCACACCAGCTAGCATCGGCAAAAGCGCAACATTGTCAGTCGCATCCAGAAACGGGATCAGATAGGGTGCCTGGAACACGAAGCCAATTTTGTCACGACGCAAAGCGCGCAAATCACGTAGTTTCCAGCCATTATCGAAGATGGTTTCATTATCCAGGGTCGTGCGTCCGGATGTAGGGTCAATCACCGCGCCGAGACATTTAAGCAGCGTACTTTTGCCTGAGCCGGACGGACCAATCAGTCCGACCACTTCGCCAGGGGCGACTTGCATGTTGACGTTCTTGAGTGCGAATACAGCGGCTTCACCTTTACCAAAGCGCTTGCTCAAATTTTCGATGCGGATTCCTCTATTGCTCATGTCAGGTTTACCCGATTGCTTCTGCCGGATCAATCTTAAGTGCCATGCGGATGGCAACGATACTGGAAAGGATACAAATCACCAGTACAGCGAGGAATCCCAGCATGGAGTCAATTGGTATCAGCAGCACATATTTGGGAAATAAGGGGGCGGCGAAGGTGGCTGAAATTTTGCCGACGACAAACCCGATCACACCCAGCATCAGGGATTGTTGCAGAATCATACCGGCGATGGTGCGATTGCGTGTACCGATCAGCTTGAGTACAGCGATTTCGCGGATTTTATCCATGGTCAGGGTATAAATGATGAAGGCTACGATAGCCGCACTGACGATGGCCAGGATGATCAGAAATAAACCGATCTGTTCGGCAGAGGTGGCAATCAGCTTGCCGACCAGAATATCTTCCATTTGTACCCGGTCGTATACCGTCAGCCGTTTCCAGCGTCGGATTGGTTCAGCTACTTCTTCCAGTGTGAACTCCGGTCTAATGCGTATTAGTATTGCATTGACGTAGTTATTGGCAGTTTGCAAGGTAATAATTGCATCCGGCAAATCTGGTTTTCCGGGAAAGGAAAACGTCGGATTGGCTCTGGTACGGCGCCTTTGCATCAGGATGGCATCGTTATCTTTGAGAAATTGTGCTTCCTGTGCGTCCTTGAGCGGAATGAAAACCATCGGATCACCACTGGATGAGACCATTCGGCGTGTCAGGCCAACTACGGTGTAGTGGTTGCGACGGATTTTAAGGCGATCCCCCAGCCTGAAGCCGGTAGCAATATCTGCCACGGCCTCATAATGGCTGCGTGTAATCTGCCTGCCCGCAACAAGATGAGGTGGCCACCCTGGTGTTCCGGGGCCGCCTGCTGCGATGCCTGCAACCATTACTCTGACATCTTCATCCTCTTTTCTGACTTGCATGGTCAGATATGTGACATTGGCTGCCTGTGCCACACCAGGAATGGTACGGACACTGCGCCATAAATCATCGGGGACACTGGAAGGCTCGGCATAGGGGCCAAGGGTATCCTGCTGTACCACCCACAGATCTGCACCACTGGTGTCGATCAAAACTCTGCCATCATCCACCAAGCCACGATATACACCTGCCATGGTCAGTGTTACACCGATGAGGAGGCCGAGGCCAATGCCGGTAAAAATGAACTTGCCCCAATTGTGCAGAATATCGCGTACAGCCAGATTGATCATGGCGATACACCGGGAATCCGTTTTGCTATGCTGACCCGGCTGAAAGCGGTGAGTGTTTTTTCACTGTAGACGATAAATTGATCGCCTGCCGCCAATCCGTGTTTGATCTGGACATGGCCATTGAGATCAGCGCGTCCCAGTTTTATCCGGGTAAACTCAGGTTTACCATCAACCAGCTTCCAGACACCTGGTACGCCATCCTCGTTGCGAATGGCAGCATTGGGGATTGTTGGTGTGATGGGCAGTTTCGACAGGTAGACCGTCACCTCAGCCAATTCGCCCACTGGCGGCAATTGCGAGGGTGGCATGGCGAAGGTGATCTTTGCCAGTGTTTCTTCTGTGACCGTATCAGCCAGCGGTTCAACCCGCAGTACCTGTCCCGTAATGCTTCCAGTTTGCTGCGAACGCAGTATGAATTGAGCGGGCAGTCCCGGGGTTAATCCTTCGGCGTTGATCTGATCGAAGCGGGTATCAATCCACAAGTGTGCAGTATCAATGATTTCAACCGCAGGCTGGCCTGTCACCAGCGTAGTACCGGGATCTACGGCACGTATGGTTACCAGACCTGTCACAGGCGCTATCAGCTTGAGATCGTTGCGTTGTGTGTGCAGTGCCTGCAAATTGGCACGTGTACGACCAAGATTTTCGCGTGCTGCCACGGTTGCTGCTTTGGTGACTGCCAGTTCTTCCCGTTTGATGGCAACACTTTCCTCGCTGGTGCCATGAGCGGGTAACAGTTTTTCATAGCGTTTGAGCTGCGCTTGTGCATGGTGTTGTCTGGCTTGTGCCTGATGCAAATCAGCTTCGGCGCTTTTGATGGCGGCCTCCTGTGCATGGATACGATCATTCAGATCAACCGGATCCATCTCACCCAAAACCTGTCCAGCCTTGACTACATCTCCCACGTCTACATTCAGATGTTTAACACGCCCTGGCAAAATCGGTCCGATCTTGTAAGTGTAGCGTGCCTGCACCGTTCCAATACCGGACAGGGCAGGGACGATACTTCGTGATTCCACCGTGGTTACAGTGACCACAATGGGGGCCAGTGGCCCGGATTGCAGGGCAATATATGTAAACAGCGTCAGGAGTAATGTGATGACTGCGAGCAATGCTAGCGTGCGCCGCTGCAAGTGTGGGAATTTCATAGAGCCTTCCTGATGCCACGGCAATAGATGGCGAAAACACCCGGGGCATCACGGCGGATTCGTGCAACTTCACCCGCCAGCATGGATTGTATGACAAGTCCCTGGATTGTTCCGATGAACAGCATGGTTGCAGCCTCACTCTCCAGGGAGGGTGATAATTCACCGCAGGCCTTACCGTTTTCAATCAGCCGTTGCAAACGTTCTCTGTACCGTTTGATCAGGAGTTGTACAAGCTGTTTGGCTGGAGTCGCTTCTGCACGTTGTAGCTCGCCAAACATCATCCTTGGAACCCCGGGATACTCTGCCACAAACTCAATATGACTCATGAACATGGCTTCCATGGCGGCCAGAGGTGATGTAATGCTCTGAATAGAGTGATCAATCCGTTTTAACAGTCGCTCGACAACCCACTTCATGACTGCTTCCCAGATAGCTTCCTTGTTTGGGAAATGCCGGAACAATGCTCCTTGCGTCAGGTTCATGTGTTTGGCGATTGCTGCAGTAGTGATCTCACTGGGATTTTGCGAGCTTGCAAGCTCAACGACAGCTTCTACAGTAACTTCCCGTCGTTCATCAGCTGAGAGATATTTGGGATGAGGATTCATAAATATATAACCACATAAAAGATAGTAACTAATTACTATCTTAAATTGAGGCGTGAAAAAGTCAACCTGCTTTTGATCTGCATATTTCGATCATCCAGGGCTGCTGCGACAATTTGCCACATTTCCTTCATTTACTGAAACTGGCAGAATCCGCGTTCAATTACACACCAGAACAGGAGATTCGGAAGAGTTATGAACTATCGTGTCACTCCATTCGCATCAGCTATAGCTGTTGCTTTATCTTCCTTTGTTGTACAACAAGCACTGGCACAGACTACCTTGAATGAAGTTGTCGTTAAAACCGGCAAGATTCGTGATGCTGCTGCGTCAGTTGAAATCGGTTCAACCGAAATTGCTGCGCAGCATGCCGTTACCCGTGATACCGCTTCTTTGTTGCGGGATGTACCGGGTGTGCATCTCTATGGAGCGGGGGGTGTTTCCAGCTTGCCGGTGATTCATGGCCTGGCAGATGATCGTCTGCGTATCACAATTGATGGTATGGATTTCATTTCTTCCTGTGCCAATCATATGAATCCGCCACTGTCCTACCTTGATCCGGGTAACGTTGCAAAAATTCGGGTGTATGCCGGCATCTCGCCAGTCAGCGTGGGAGGTGACAGTATTGGCGGAACGATTGTCGCGGAAACAGCCGCGCCGCAATTTGCTGCACCCGGCCAGCGCTCACTCATCAAGGGTGAAGTTGGCTCTTTTTATCGCAGCAACAACAATGCCTTTGGAGGCAATCTGTCCGCAACACTGGCCAATGAATTTTTCAGCATCAATTATTCAGGCGCAATTACCACAGCAGATAACTACAAGGCAGGCGGCAATTTCAAGACAACAACGGCCACAGGGCGGCCAGGGCACACGCTTCCACTGGATGAGGTCGGCTCCACCGCCTACAAAAGCTTGACGCATACTTTGGGACTTGCATTGCGGGCAGATAATCATCTGCTGGAGGCGAAATTCGGTTATCAGAATGTGCCGTACCAGTTCTACCCCAATCAGCGCATGGATATGCTGGACAATGAACAAAAACGGATCAACGCGCGCTACCTGGGCGAGTACAACTGGGGAACGCTCGATGGTCGTGTTTATTACGAAGCAGTTGATCATTACATGAATTTCAGCGATGACAAGCAACTGGTTTACGGTACAGCATTGAACGGTATGCCGATGTCCAGCCGTGGCCGTACCCTTGGCCTCAACCTGAAAGGAGATGTTTACCTCACCGATGACGATTTGCTGCGTGTCGGCGCACTGTATCAGCACTACACTCTGCGTGACTGGTGGCCGCCATCCGGAACCGGTGCCATGTCACCTCTGAATTTTCAGAATATTAATCATGGCAAGCGTGATCGGCTGGGATTCTTTGCTGAATGGGAACGGCATTTCAATCCACAATGGACCACGTTGCTGGGTGCTCGTTACGAGCATCTGGAAACGGATGCGGACAATGTTCATGGCTACGGGAACATGATGGGTAACCAGATTCCCGATTCAGCTGCCTTTAATGCGCGTGGCCATAAACGTAATGACAACAACGTTGATTTGACAGCGCTGGCGCGTTACACACCGGGCAATATGGTTGATCTTGAGTTGGGCCTGGCGCGCAAGGTGCGCACACCGAATCTGTATGAGCGCTACACCTGGTCTACCTGGAGCATGGCCGCTATCATGAATAATTTTGTCGGCGATGGTAACGGTTACGTTGGCAACATGGACCTCAAGCCGGAGAAAGCCTATACCGCCTCCCTTACCATAGATCTGCACGCGGCTGATCGAGAATGGGAAATCAAGGCCACACCTTACTTCACTTATGTAAATAATTACGTTGATGCAATCCGGATTCCGGCAGTCACCACGAATAATCAATTCGTCGTCCTGCAATATGCCAATCACTCCGCCCATCTTTATGGAGTGGATCTTTCCGGCCGCACGGTATTGGTAAAAACCAGTCTCGGCGAGTTTGGTCTGCGCGGCCTGATGAACTACACGCGGGGAGAAAACAAGAAAACGGGTGACGATCTCTACAATATCATGCCGCTCAACGGCAAGCTGACGCTTACCCATCAGTACAGTAACTGGAGCAACGCCATCGAACTGGTTGGCGCCACTCGCAAAAATGATGTTTCCTCGGTACGCAACGAAATTCATACCAAAGGCTATTTTCTGACAAATCTGCGTACCAGTTACACATGGAAAAACGTCCGTGTTGATTTGGGCGTGGAAAATCTGTTTGACCGCCTCTACTATCTGCCGCTGGGCGGAGCGTATACCGGGCAGGGAATGACCATGGGAATTAATGGTATCCCTTACGGTATTGCTGTTCCCGGCATGGGGCGCTCAGTTTATGCAGGGCTTAACATCAAGTTCTGATTATATTTTCAGAGGTTCCAGGAAATATACATAATAAGCTGATTGCTGTGTCTGCTCTATGATCAAGTTTCTGGGGTTTGTTCCGTAGAAGAAAAGGAAATAATTACTTTTATGGAGAAAATAATATGGATTTGATTGATCAACTCAAAGAGCTATCAATTCGCGTCAGAAAGATAAAAGATACGGTACAAACTGAAGAAGCAACAAAGAATGCATTAATCATGCCATTCATACAAATACTTGGCTACAACGTATTTGACCCGAATGAAGTAACACCAGAATTAGTAGCTGATGTAGGGATGAAAAAAGGAGAAAAAGTTGATTATGCCATTCTGAAGGATGGCAAGCCGATTATGCTTTTTGAATGTAAGAAAAGCGGGAGTGATCTGAATATTGGTCATGCATCGCAATTGTTCAGATATTTTCATGCAACGGAAGCACGTTTTGGAGTGCTTACAAATGGTATTTTGTACCGCTTCTTCACTGACCTGGAACAAGCAAATAAGATGGATGAAAAGCCATTTCTTGAATTCAATATTCTTGACTTCAAGGATCAGTATGTAGAGGAGCTTAAAAAATTTGCCAAGCCTGCGTTCAATGTTGAGTTGATATTAAATACGGCAAGTGATCTGAAATATACAAGAGCGATCCACAATGTTCTAGCTGATTGGATGGTTGCCCCATCTGAGGATTTTGTCAGATTGGCATGCTCCGAAGTCATTAATGGAAAACGTATAACTCCTGCAATAAAGGAGCAATTTACTTTGATAACCAAGAATGCATTTCAACAACTTATTTCGGACAAAATCAATGAGAGACTCAAGCTGGCTATGGAACCATCAGAAGAGTTGAAGAAAGACAACATAATCTCTGATCAGGATTCAGATGGGATTATTACAACTGAAGAAGAATTTGAGGGGTATCGTATTGTCCGTGCAATTCTTCGGGAAACTGTCGATCCGAAGCGAGTGGTTATGCGAGATTCTAAAAGCTACTGTGCAATATTGCTTGATGACAATAATCGCAAGCCGATCTGTCGTTTGCGATTCAATAATCCTTCCAGGATGACGCTGGGGCTATTTGAAGAAAAAGAGGAGAGGATAGTGTCCGTAACAGATCTTTCAGATATTTATCAGTATGCTGATCACTTCAAGAAAACCGTTTTGGGGTATGACAAACCGGCTGAGTTATTACTTGAGGAGGGAGTAGCTACATAATCATAGATTGTTCATGCGTGCGGTGACGGTGAGCCTGGGGATAATGAAGATCGTGCAGGGAGCGTCTGCGTTGGAAATATTGGCCGTGGAATAGCTTTTCCGCTCACTGGATTGCTTTACGCCGCTGGCGTTTGCGAAGACAGTATTTTTTATTATCCCAGAGATAAATTTCTCTTTCATCAATAAATTCAGTTCTTTAGTCGCGAATGGAATGTGGCGAATAGTGACCCAGCCTCCGCCGTTTCTGCCTGTCTGGATAGCTTTATCCTTGCCGGATTTACTATATGGCTGTGGGGAAAGGAAAGCCAGGAAGTATTGAAGATTTGTCTGTTTTAATGGTGTGCTGAAAAGCTATGAAGCTATGTAATAAGCTCAACAATGGGCAAAATCTGCAATCTTCTCAATCGCTTTCTTAGCGTATCTTGCTTGTCTTTTTGTGGGAGAATCTGAATATGTATGTTTGGATCCTTTCTTTTACTTGGATAAACAGTGTTATTTCAGGAATTTTTAGAAGTGCTAACATTAATTGCGATTGGATCAGTAATATTAATGCTGCTGTTGGTTTTGCCAAGAAGGGCGAAAAGATACTTACTGAAATTACTTCTGATAATTTTTGTAGCTTCCTTATCCGCAATCGTAATAATCAGATTTTTAGCTTATTTCTTTAGAATATTGTGAATACAGTTCTTGTCACGATTATCCCGATTGCAATGTTTGGCATCCTCCGTTATCTATAGAAATTTTGTAGTTCACTGTTTATTTCCTGGTGCACTCTGCTCGCTATCACCACTGCTACTAGAGGTTACACTTCTTGCGATGAGTAAGTTTCTAATCTTTGGCTGTCAATGAAACGAAGTGAGTGTGCCGGATAATGAATTTCTCCAGTTCGATCGCGTAGAACACCATCAATCCGGCAGCGATGGATTTACACCATTCCAGCACTGACAAATCGGTTGATTTGAATATGGTCTGCATGGCGGGCAGGTGGGTATAAGCAATCTGCAGCAGCGTGCAAACAATAATGGTCAGCAGGATATAACGATTGCCAGTCAAACCTTTGATAAGCGTAATCGGGGCAAAAATATGGCGGCTGTTAAGCAAATAGAACATCTCTGCCATTACGATCGTGTTAACAGCGATCGTATGCGCTGTTTCAATCCGAGTGCCATTACCCAGCTCCCACAGAAAAAGGCCAAGTGCACCGATCATCATCAGCACGGATACCATTAGAATGCGCCACACGAAAAAACCAGACAGAAATGCCTCAGTCGGCGGGCGTGGGCGGCGACTCATGAGATTACGTTCTGCCGGTTCAAAAGCCAGTGCTAGTCCCAGGGTGCTGGCCGTTACCATATTGATCCACAATACCTGTGCTGGTGTAAGTGGCAGTGTGAGTTCGAACAAAATGGCGGCAATGATTACCAACGTCTGACCACCACTGGCCGGTAACATGAATAGTACGAATTTTTTCAGGTTGTCGTAAACGGCCCGGCCTTCGCGTACTGCAGAAACAATAGTGGCAAAGTTGTCATCCGCCAACACGATATCGGATGCTTCCTTGGCGACTTCAGTCCCCTTCATACCCATTGCCACGCCGATATCCGCACGTTTGAGTGCTGGTGCATCGTTCACGCCGTCACCGGTCATGGCCACTACCTGCCCGCTGGTCTGCAAAGCTTCTACCAGGCGCAGTTTGTGTTCAGGGCTGGCGCGGGCGAATATATCGATATTCATGACTACCTTACGCAAGGCATTATCGTCCATGGCAGCGATTTCTACTCCGGTAAGAGCCGGTTTGCCGGTGCCGATAGCCAATTGTGCTCCGATAGCGCAAGCCGTTTCTGCATGATCACCGGTAATCATTTTGACCCGGATGCCGGCGCGATGGCATTCCGCTACTGCCCGGATAGCTTCTTCACGCGGCGGATCAATGATGCCAACTAGAGCCAGTAGTGTGAATCCTGTTTCCATGTCGGCCATTTTTAGATTGTTTTCCTGTGGCGCCATACGTTTACAAGCTAATGCCAGCAAGCGTAATCCTTGAGCCGCCGTGGCGGTTGCCATTCGCTGCCAGTAGCCGGCGTCAAGCGGCTGTTCACCATTCTGCTGCAACTGGGTTGTACACATCTCCAGAATACGTTCCGGCGCCCCTTTGACGAAGATCCAGGGCTCATCATCACTGTCGCGGTGATAGGTGGCCATGAAGGCATATTGTGATTCAAACGGAATGATATCCAGGCGCGGCCAGGCAGTATTGGCAAGATGGCTGGAAAAACCGGTTTTCTCACCCAGCACCAGTAGAGCGCCTTCGGTGGGATCTCCTTCCACATGCCACTGATTGTGCTCCTTTTGTAACCGTGCATCATTGCACAACACGCCCGTGCGAATTGCCAGGGTAAGCGCCGGATAATGGGCGGGATCAATAACTTGTCCGTCAATGCTGCATTCGCCTGCTGGCGTATAGCCAACACCGCTGATATTGAATACATGGTCGGCGCAGATCACGTGCTGCACGGTCATTTCGTTGCGGGTCAACGTGCCGGTCTTGTCAGAGCAGATGACGGTTACCGATCCCAGTGCCTCGACAGCGGGCAGTTGCCGGATGATGGCGTTACGTCGTGCCATACGTTGAACCCCCAGTGCCAGTGTTACGGTCATGATGGCCGGTAACCCTTCTGGTATCGCCGAAGCGATCAACGCGATCGCCATCATGAACATCTCCTCTGGAGCATGGCCGCGCCAAATGGTGCCCAGTACGAAAGTCGCGACAGAAGCTGCAAGAATGGCGATGGCCAGTATGCGGCCAAAGTTATCAATCTGACGTAATAACGGAGTGGACAGACTCTTGATATCCGTGAGCATCTGATTGATTTTGCCCAGCTCGGTTGCACTGCCGGTAGAGACAACAATTCCACTGGCCTGGCCGAATACGACAAGGGTGCCGGAATAGACCATATCGGAGCGATCACCCAGCGGGGTATCGGGCAGGCTTGCTTCAATGTGTTTCTTTACTGGTATGGATTCCCCGGTCAGTGTCGCTTCATCAATCTGTAATTCCCTGATTGAAGTCAGACGAATATCCGCCGGCACTCGATCGCCGGAAGCTAGCAATACCATATCACCCGGTACTAGTTCAGTAGCGTCGATTTCATGGCGGGAATCATCCCTGATGACGGTTGCGCGGGGTGATAGCATGGCCCGGATGGAATCGAGCGCCGTTTCAGCTTTTCCTTCCTGAATGAAACCAATGAGGACATTGACTATGATTACAGCCAGCAGTACGCCACTATCCACCCAGTGATCCAGTAGAGCGGTGATGAGCGCTGCAGCAATCATGATATACAACAGGATGTTGTGGAATTGCATCAGCAGACGAATCAACGGCCCGCGTCGTTTGGGTGGGGGCAGGCGATTCGATCCGAATCGGGCAAGGCGCTCCCGGATTTCAGCAGCTTTCAGGCCATTGGGCCCGGTTTGCAGAATCTGCTCGATCTTTGATTGAGTCAGTGTATACCACTGCGTTTGTCGCAGCGCTTCGATATTCTTATCTGTAAATTGATTTTTCATAGCAGGGGAGAGAAGGGGCAGATCAGCAGAATGGACAAGTGTGCCCGCCGTGGGATGCTGGAAATTATAGTTGTCATCATGCCTCCTGTGCCTTGCAATCTGTAGACTGGTAACAGATTTTCTCCATAAAAATTGTAAATCCAACTCTTGGAACAAACAAACAGTACTCTTTTTCTCAGCAATATGATGCTTTCAGGTGATTGAATGATCTGGCTTCTGGAAAAATGGCGGCGGCGCCGGATTCTCAAACGCAAGCTGATTCCCGAATCTATCTGGCAGCCGGTAGTGGATCAGTTACCGTTCCTGTATGGATTAACTCGGGATGAACTCCATTGGTTGCGGGAATGGTCAACAATTTTTTTGCATGACAAAAAAATTAATGGCGTGCAGGGACTGGTCATGACAGAAGCGATGCGTGTGATGATCGCGGCACAAGCTTGTCTGCTGATTTTGAAACTGGATCCGGAATATTACGATGACTGGGTGGAAGTAATCGTCTATCCCGGCAAATTTATTCTCAATCGCGCCTATCGGGATGAAATTGGGATTGTACATACCAGGCGGATGGTGGCTGCGGGCGAATCCTGGCTGGCCGGGCCGGTGATTCTGTCATGGGAGGATGTGGCCCATGTTCATGATAAACACGGGCATAACGTGGTAATCCACGAGTTTGCACACAAGCTGGATATGCTGAATGGTTCTGCCAACGGTTATCCACCCCTGCACAGTGGGATGGATCCGCGCAGCTGGGCTGAGGTTTTCAGCCAGGCTTATGAAATTTTCTGCAGGCAGGTGGAACAGGCTGAGGAAACGGCTATCAATCCTTACGCAGCAACGGATCCGGCAGAATTTTTTGCGGTATTGAGTGAAGTTTTTTTTATCAGGCCGCATCAGCTGAAGCACCATTTTCCAGCGGTATATCAGCAACTGACCTGGTTTTATCGTCAGGATCCGGCAGCGCGGCAGACAGAACCGGCCTGAATGGGCCATTATTATTCAGATTTATCACTCAAGCTAGATGCCTATTTTAATTTGATCAGGGGAATTGAAGCGTATGGGTATATACAAATTGCTGGATTTAATCAACCGGCAAAAGGAATCGGGAGATACCTATCTGGAGTTCTTGCGGACGCCATCACTCAGTATGGGGATTTACACTCTGCCTGCGGGATCGTCTGATCTGCAGGAACCGCATGCCGAGGATGAAGTTTATTATGTGACACGGGGCCAGGCGAGTATGCGGGTGGGTAGCGACCATCGGCAGATTTCAGCTGGGAACATTATTTTTGTAGCTGCCAATGTTGATCACTGTTTTTATGACATAACAGAAGATCTGACCGTGCTAGTATTTTTTGCTCCAGCCGAATACACTAACCAAAAAACTGAATAGTGGATAGTTGGCTCTGTTGCTTGTTATGAAGTATCAGGAGCAGGGCAGGAGGAGCTGGTTGGAAGTACCTTTTGGTATTTCTCAAACCTATATTTTTGGTAACGTCACCCCTTGCTGAAACTGGTATTTACCCTTGCGATCCTTGTAGGAGGTTTCACATACTTCATCCGCTTCAAAAAAGATGACCTGGGCAACGCCTTCATTGGCATAAATCTTGGCGGGCAGGGGGGTTGTGTTGGAGAACTCCAGTGTGACATAACCCTCCCACTCTGGCTCAAATGGTGTGACATTGACAATGATGCCGCAGCGGGCGTACGTGGATTTTCCGAGGCAGATGGTCAGCACATTGCGCGGGATACGGAAATATTCAACTGTGCGTGCCAGCGCGAAGGAATTGGGCGGGATGATACAAATATCATTTTTTACATCAACAAACGAGTTTGAATCGAAACGTTTCGGGTCAACAATGGTTGAATTTAGATTGGTGAATAGCTTGAATTCATCCGAACAGCGGATATCGTAACCATAGCTGGATGTACCGTAGGAGACGATGCTGTGCCCATCTCTTTGTTTAACCTGACCGGGCTCGAATGGCTCAATCATACCGTATTCGGCAGCCATCCTGCGGATCCATTTATCTGATTTGATCGACATGCGTGGCCTTGATTAATCGTCTTCCATGATAATTTGTGTAAATACATCCGTGTAATCACGCGCCATGTCCGATATTTTGGCGGCGACCCGGCGTGCAATCGTGCGGTAGATGGCGGCAATTTGTCCATCCGGTTCAGCCACGACACTGGGTGTGCCGGCATCCGTGTGCTCGCGGATACGGATGTCCAGCGGCAGGGCACCCAGCAGTTCGACGTTGTAATCCTTGCTCATTTTTTCACCGCCCCCCGTTCCGAAAATTGGCTCGGTATGCCCGCAGTTCGAACAGGTGTGCAGGCTCATGTTTTCCACGATTCCTAAAATGGGAATGCCGACCTTCTCAAACATTTTCAGACCCTTGCGGGCATCCAATAGGGCAATATCCTGCGGTGTAGTGACGATGACCGCGCCAGTTACCGGAATTTTCTGGGCGAGTGTCAGTTGAATATCGCCCGTGCCAGGTGGCAGATCAATCAGCAGATAATCCAGATCTTGCCAGAGAGTGTCATTCAATAGTTGCTGCAAAGCCTGCGTTACCATCGGGCCACGCCAGACCATCGGAGATTCCACATCAATGAGGAGTCCAATTGACATCATCTGGACACCATAGGCCATCTTTGGCTCAATGGTTTTGCCATCCGGTGAATGTGGCTGCCCACTGACGCCGAGCATTTGCGGTTGTGACGGGCCATAGATATCGGCATCCAAGAGGCCTACCGTTGCCCCTTCGGCTGCCAGCGCCAGTGCCAGATTGACGGCAGTAGCGGATTTACCCACCCCCCCTTTACCAGAAGCGATTGCAATCACATTCTTGACACCAGGTAAAAGTTTGAGTTTGCGCTGTGCGCCATGGGCAATGATATTGCTGGTGACATTAACTGTGATTGATCCGATTCCGGGCAGGGTACGCAAGGCGTATTCAATCTGCTGACGGATGGTATCCAGCACACTTTTAGCCGGATAGCCAAGTTCAATATCTATTGCTACGCCGGTCTGATTGATCTGAATATTGTTGACAGTTTTGCTGGTAAGGTAATCTTTACCGGTCGTGGGATCAATGGTTTGCCCCAGCACCGTTTCAATTTGTTGTTGTGTGATCATTGATGAGCGTGCTCCCGCCACAAAAGTATTGATGTTAGCAAATATCGCGCCAGCTGGTTTGTTACAATCTTCTCTTATTATATGTTTTGAATAGATGAGTAACTGATGACCGCACGCAATATTCTGGTAACTTCCGCGCTGCCTTATGCCAATGGCAGCATTCATCTGGGGCATCTGGTTGAATATATCCAGACCGATATCTGGGTACGTTTCCAGAAAATGCAGGGGCACACTGTCTATTATGTCTGTGCGGATGATACGCATGGTACGCCGATCATGCTGCGTGCTGAGAAAGAGGGTATCTCACCGGAAGCATTGATTGCGCGGGTCCATGCAGAACATTTGCGTGATTTCACCGGTTTTTATATTGTTTTCGACCAGTATTACAGCACGCATTCCGATGAAACACGCCACTACGCCGAGGATATTTACCAGAAACTGAAAGCAGCGGGGCTGATTGCAATCCGTTCGATAGAACAATTGTATGATCCAGTCAAGAACCTGTTTCTGCCAGACCGCTTTGTTAAGGGTGAATGCCCAAAATGTGGAGCGGCTGATCAATACGGGGATTCTTGTGAAGCCTGCGGTGCGGCCTATACACCACCAGAGCTGAAAAATCCCTATTCCGCTGTTTCCGGCGCAACGCCTGTCCGAAAAGCATCAGAGCATTTCTTCTTTAAGCTGTCTGATGCACGTTGCAGTAATTTTTTGCGCAAGTGGACACGCACAGGCAACCACTTGCAGGCAGAAGCTGCTAATAAAATGGACGAATGGCTGGGGGAAGAGGGTGAGAATAAATTATCTGATTGGGATATTTCACGCGATGCACCTTACTTTGGCTTTGAAATTCCTGGTGAGACCGGCAAATATTTTTATGTGTGGCTGGATGCGCCGATCGGCTATATGGGCAGCTTCAAAAAGCTCTGCACCGAGCAGGGGATTGATTTTGATCAATACTGGAAGAAGGGCGCCACCACGGAGTTGTATCATTTCATTGGCAAAGATATTCTTTATTTCCACGCACTGTTCTGGCCGGCAATGCTGGAAAATGCCGGCTACCGCACGCCCACGCAAATTTTTGCGCATGGTTTTCTGACCGTGAATGGCGAGAAAATGAGCAAATCACGCGGCACGTTTATTACGGCGGAGAGCTATCTGCAACAGGGATTGAATCCGGAATGGTTACGTTACTACTATGCCGCCAAGCTCAACGGCAGCATGGAGGATATCGACCTTAACCTGGAAGATTTTGTTGCGCGTGTTAATGCGGATCTGGTCGGCAAGTACATCAACATTGCCAGCCGTTGCGCCGGATTTATCAGCAAACGTTTCGACGGCAAGCTGGTGACGGGTGAAGATTATCAACTGCTGCAACAAACGGTAGATGAACATTTCTCCGGCTGGCAGCCGGGCATCATCGAAGTGGCCTACGAGGCACGTGATTTTTCTGCCGCGATACGCCATATCATGAAGCGCACGGATGAAGTCAATGAACTGATTCACACGCTTGCTCCTTGGGAAATAGCCAAGGATGAAACGCGCGAACGTGAGTTGCACCGTGCCTGTAGCTTGGGGATTCAGATGTTCTACCTGCTCTCCTGCTATCTGAAACCGGTTTTGCCCTATACCGCAGAACGTATCGAGCATTTTCTCAATTGGCCAGCACTAAGCTGGCCCAAGCGGCAAGCTGAACAACCTTTATCCGTTATGCTGCTGCCGGCAGGCCACACTATTAATGCTTATCAACACCTTATCACCCGTATTGATCCCAAACAAATTGCTGCATTAACGGAAGCCAACCGACAAACCATGACAACCAGTAACGACACTCATTCACCCACGCGGCATGCTGAAGCACAACAACATGTAGCTCCCATTGCCGAAACAATTTTAATTGAGGATTTCAGCAAGATCGATCTGCGCATTGCCCGGATTCTCGACGCACAGCACGTTCCCGGTGCGGACAAACTACTGCAACTGACGCTGGATATAGGCTCTGAACAGCGTATCGTTTTCGCAGGTATCAAATCTGCCTATGACCCGGAACAACTCAAAGGGCGGTTGACTGTAATGGTCGCCAACCTTGCCCCGCGTAAAATGAAATTTGGGCTCTCAGAAGGCATGGTACTGGCTGCAAGCGGTGAAAGTGGCGGGCCTTTCCTGCTCGCCCCGGACAGTGGCGCACAACCAGGTATGCAGGTGAAGTAAGCGTTTCTGAGAAATGCCAATTGATTGTATGGTTATTAATACTCTCGTCTGCGACGTGTGACGATGCTCAGTAACCCCAAGCCTGTTAACAGTAAAGTGTATGTCTCTGGTTCGGGAACTTGTTGCATTATGCTAAAGGAAGCGTTTAAACCATAACGGGCTGCGAGGCTTGGGTTGCCTTCCAGCTGATCCCCGTAATTTGAGCCACCTGCGAAGACAGAGTAATCACCAGGATCAAGCTGGAATGTCTTCGACACAAAATGATTCGCTATTCCATCCCCACCTGGGATGAGGCCATTACCATAATCCACGGCCCCATCATAAGCGTGCCCGATATAGGTGAGGTAGCTTGGATCCAGCGCCTGCGGATCATCTTCACTAGTGATGCTCCAGTCAGCCAGTGCCACGAATGAGCCTTCGCTGCTTGCAGGGCGCAGGAGTTTGGAGCCTTCAGTGTTGTCATGATCAAGTTCGTGAGGTGAAACGTGAGCTAATCCTCGATATAGTGAGAATCCAGGCGTCAATCCCAGCATTGAAAGGGCTGCTTCACCTTTGTAGTTGGTGGTCATCGCGCTATCTTCCCGGAAACTGAGCATTACGCTGGCCGAGCTGGTAAGCGTAAACCGGAAAGGCAGTACTCCGTGACTATTCCCCTGATCGGAATCAGTCCCATCTATCCAGCCGTAGTTCCCTGTTACGAATTGATGAAGAATGGTGCTTGATCCGCCAGTGGTCGAATCGTAGATTCCAAAATCACGGCTGCTATAGCTGATATGAGCAGTGGCAGGTAGTGAGGTTATACCGGCGGCTAAAAGCAATGCATATTTGATTGTCTTGTTCATCTAAATTTTTCTTGATATTTGAATGATTGGCAAAAGAGGCTATACCCGGATATTTCATGCCTTGCATAGCCCGGCACCCAGTATCAAATAATCATTTGGAATAAACAATGTGGCATATTGTCGCACGTGACAAGTACAAAACACTGGATGAGCTGAAGATCTGTTTGAATGGAGGAAAAGTCAATGGCAACTGATTCCTTCCAGCCGTTGACAGATGGCTAACTGGACGAGTTCGACCAGTTTTTGCTGTATGAAGTCGATTCCGATAAAGTCATGATGCCTGGAGCTGCTCGACATCAGGGGAACGGGAAACATCATGCATGAATCCTGCCTCTGCCCTTACGGAAGTGGCGAAAAATACAAGGAATGCTGCGGAGCACCGAAGACATTGAGTTGAACAAATAATCCATTAATCAGATGCTTCGCATCTATGTGGGTGCTAATGGATGATTTGTGGCGTCCTGGCGTGAGTGCTCAACCCACTCGTAAACCATCTAATAAATTATTTGGGTTGAATCTTGAAAGTTAATGATCATTCAAGAGAATACTTCTGATTTGGTCAGCGAGACTGTGGTGCGCAATGTCCTGTTACTTTATTTCAATCTTCTCGTTCTGGTACTGCGCACATTGGGCAGGGTTGAGTTTTGTAACCCTGTCTGTCCATAAACGTTTTTAAAGTCTGATACGCTTCAAGTCCGTAGGAATTTGCCAGCATAAGCGCTATCCGTGTCTGGATTACAAACACCCTCAGACCTTCATGCTTCTCCTGATTGGGATTCGTAACCTCCGTTATGCTTCTGGCGGCGTCTTCGGGGCAGCTTCTTTGATACTTCAGTAGCAGTTCTTCAATATCTTGATAGTTGATTCTGGCCTTTTCAGCGACTATGAGCGTGTTTATCGTCTCTTTTGGCCCTTTTTCTCGTATAAGTTTAAGCATGATTATTTTCAGTAACTCCAGGAATGCGTGTGTGTTCTACGGGAGCGTTTGCATGTAGTTGAGTTTCTGTTCAGGCCGTACCACGCGCGAAGCTCCGCCGCCACATTTTCCAGTTTCTGTAATATCGTTTCATGTGACATACCAATATGTTTGACCACTCCATAACGATCGATAAGCCTGCTGCTATAGCATCGTTTTATACTTATTTTTTTCTATATGCCACTTGTGTCGTTAAACAGTCTGACGTGTATATATCCTGGAAATTTTACTGTTTTTATGCATTCTGGACAAAATTTTATTGTTTAAGGGAATTTTGAATCATTGAAACCATAGCTGCGAGCGTAATTAGCGTTTCTCTGATGAATCCTGGGTAGTGTAAGGCTTCTTTTGCTGGTACGCTTCGGAGTAGTGTTATCAGTAATCAATCCCTATTTGTGCCTGGATTCCGGATTGGAAGGCGTGCTTGATATCACGCATTTCCGTGACGGTATCGGCTGTCTGGCATAAAGCATCCGGTGCGGCCCGACCGGTAATGACAACATGCTGCATAACCGGGCGGTTCTGTAGATCAGTTAATACGGCACTAATGTCTAGCCAGCCAAACTTGAGCGGGTAGGTGAGCTCATCCAGTATCAGCAGATCAATGGAGGGATCATGCAGCATGGTTTGTACGACTGCCCATCCGCGTCGGGCAGTTTCCTTATCGCGCTCAAGATCTTGTGTATCCCAGGTAAAGCCTTCCCCCAGCACATGCCAGATGATATTTTTCTGTTGCTGGAAGAAAGCTTCTTCGCCGGTGTCGGAGCGTCCCTTGATGAACTGTGCGACGCCAACGCGCATACCATGCCCCAATGCGCGGGCAGCCATGCCGAAAGCGGAGCTTGATTTGCCCTTGCCGTTGCCGGTCAATACCAGCAGTAAGCCTTTGCTTTTGTCGGCACGGGCAATTGCGGCATCGACAACTGTCTTTTGGCGCTGCATCCGGGTGCGGTGGCGCTGCGCCTGATCTGCTTCAGAGTTCATTATTGGCTGATTGCATTAATTCGGGAATAACGTGATTGATGGATCAGCGCAAGAGGGATGTGTACTGCTGCTGCCGTACCGGCGTAAAACAGTAAAGATTGGAGATAAAGCGGGAAATAGTACAGTTCACGTTGCCAGAATTCAGTAAAAGTAGTTTCTGTAAACTGACCAGAGAAGAAATAGAATCCGCCGCTGGAGAATAATTCACATAGTATTGCACCGGTCAGAAGACTGAAGGATAGTGGCATCCATGCCCGCCATGAGAATTGATAGTGTGTGGCAAACCAGCGACCGGCTGCCCAGAGTGCGCCATAGGCAGGCAGCAGGAAAGTGTAAGCTGTGGTCAGACAGAATTCGCTTTCTGCAACAGTGAAGTAAGCTGAGGAATCGAGTATCCAGGTTAATGCGAGAAAACCGGGCAATGACCAGTTTGAACGAAGGTAGAAGCCAGCCAAAAAGAAGACGGCCCAGGAAGCTCCCGGCAGGTTGTGCAATGAGGCGAAGTGATATTCACGGGTGGCAATCATTAATATGATCAGGATGGATCCGATCAGGTACTGGTAGCGTAATGGTAGTGTCAGCATGTTTTATCCTAAGTTTTAATTGGATTCTGGTGGCGGTAAAAGTAACTTTTCAAAATTCGCTGAGTTGCTTCACGCCGCCGGTGTTCGTAATGACGATTTTGTTATTCTATGGTTGATAGCGCAGGGTGGCAAAGAAGCTGCGCCCCGGTTGGTTGAAGAATGCAGCGGTTTCATAGTCCTTGTCAAACAGGTTTTCAACTCGCCCTTGTATGCGCCACTGTGAATTGATCAGATATTCTGCCCGTAAATCGACTTTGACGTAATCATCCAGTTTTTGCTTATTTGCCAGATCATCGTAACGATTGGCTTCCGCAAGAAACAGTGCCCCCACCACAAAATTACCAAGCTGGCGACTGGCATCAATCCGGAAAGCCTGTTTGCTGCGTCGTGGTAGGATATTGCCTCGATTAGCACCTTTGGAGCGATTTTCCGGATCAAGAAAAGTGAGGTTGGTTTGAATCAGCCAGCCTTTGATTTCAGTGTTGAGGATGGCCTCCAATCCTTGTATGCGCGCTTTGTCTATATTATCTGGAGCGAATGTTGCCGCATTATATGAGACCAGGTTATCAATCCAGGTTTCATACAGATTGAGCGACCAATTACCCCAGTTGAACCGGCCGGTTGCACCCAGTTCCACCGTGCGGGCATCTTCCGGCTTAAGATGAGGGTTGCCAAATCCAGGGAAATACAGTTCATTGAAGGTAGGCGCTTTGAACGCACTGCCGAAGCCAGCGGTTAGCCTGACCCGTTCGGTCAGTGAGTAGCCCCAGGAAGCACCACCGGTTACCTGACTGCCAAACTGCTGGTTATCATCATGGCGTAAAGAAAGCTGCAGTTTATGCGCTGCAAATGAAAGCTGGTGCTGTGCAAATACCCCCCAGTTATAGCGTGAAGTGGTAGTAAATTTTTCCGAGCTGTTAATATGATCGTACAGATAATCCGTACCGATGGTCAGAAGCTGATTCGGGGTAATGGTTATGTCATTTTGCCAGGAGATCGTATCGCGCCGGGCATGGTAGCGCGTCCTGAACATTTTTCCCTTGAAATTATCAGAATCTTCATTACTGCGTCCTGCTGTTAATGTGATGCGCCAAGGCTCAAAAGGCGAATAACGTGCAGTTCCTCCAATCATCTGTTGTGCCAGTTTCGTTCTGTTTTGAAAGCTGCCATCGTATTCGATATGCCCGTCAGCATGTAAAAAACTGGCTTCAATATCCAATCCATTATCGAAATGGTAACCGGCGCGGGCCGAGCCGGAGATATTGCGGTAGCCATCCTTGTCCGGCTCAACAGTGAAGCATCCTGCGCTAAAAGAACCTTTGCAAGCATTGAAGCCATTGGTGTCCGATCCACTAATGCCGAGATTAAACCAGGCGCGTTCGCTACCACCGGAGAGGGTGGCTGAACCATTGATGGTTCCGTAGCTGCCCCCCCCAAAACTGAGAGTGGGTTTTAATCCTTTTTTTCCACCTTTGCGCGTGAAGATCTGGATAACGCCACCTACTGCTTCCGGACCGTACAGGCTGGAACGTGGTCCCCGGACGATCTCAATATGATCAATCAGCTCTACCGGGTAATTCTGGATTTCACTAAAACCGGAGGTGGCAGAGCCCATTCTGATGCCATCAACCAGAACCAGTACGTGGTCGGACTCTGTCCCTCGCAGGAGAAGTGTGGTCAATTTTCCAGGGCCACCGGTATTGGCGATGTTGATACCCGCGATGCCGTGCAGCAGATCTTGCATGGAACGTGCCTGCTGACGCTCAATATCGGTTCGTGTAATGACGGTAACCGAGGCAAGTGTATCTTCTGCAGCTTGATCAGTACGGCTGGCGGTAACAACAACCGGGTTTTCGAGATAGCTGATTTCTTCTGCCCATGAGACAGCGGAAAGACTGACTCCCAGCCATAGAGCCAGTACAAATGGAGCATAATTTCTGGACATTGTTTCCTTCGCGCACACCCGCGCGATGATCGGGTTATAAACAGATTGCGGAGAAACAGCAAGGAGCCTGGCATGATTGAATGCCAGGAATAAGATCCGGTGCCATGTATCGCCCTCCGCAATAACGTGATATTGCTTCAGGCCGGTCTCCGGACTTATGAGTGGATTTATTTCCTGATTCTGCGCCTTCCCGTGCCGGATGGCATAGTGGCGTGTGCAGAATATTAACTCATTTACCGTTGCGGGGGCAGTGTCGGCATGGCACTGGTTGATTCCAGCGCGCACCGGCTTCCCGTTTCATCCCTCGTGCAAATGCATCTGGGACACCTCAAGCAAGGGAGTGGAGACTATAGCAGCGCTATGGCCATGTCAAGAATGATCCTGGAGGATGGTTCCGGAACTGGCTGGTAATTTTTCTGCAGTGTGGGGAGAATTTTGCTGTTGGCATGCGGTTGATCAACTGGTTTTTGTTATTCATTTTTTCCAGTATTGTCACGTTGATGCTGCATGGTGGATGATACTGATTCCCGAGTGGATTGTTTCATCAACAGGGCAGCAAAGAGGATACCCAGTTCATAAAGCAGATATAAAGGAATTGCCAGCAAGATCTGCGACATGACATCAGGCGGGGTGAAAATCGCGCCGATGACAAATGCACCAACCAGAACGAAGCGGCGGATGGATCTCATTTTTTCTATTGAAACGAGACCGGTACGGATGAGGATCAGTACGAAAACCGGTACTTCAAATGTGATGCCGAAAGCCAGAAACATTGATAATACAAAGTTGAGGTATTCGCTGATGTCGGTCATGACAGCGACACCTTCTGGCGCGAAATAGACGATGAATTCAAATACCAGCGGTAGCACGGCGAAGTAGGCGAATGCCATGCCTGTGAAGAACAGGAGGCTGCTGATAAATACCAGCGGCAAAAACAGGCGTTTTTCGTGGCTGTACAGACCAGGTGCGACAAATGCCCAAATCTGATAGAGCGTGTGCGGCAAGGTGACGAGAAATGCTACCATTAGTGCAACTTTCATCGGGATGAAGAATGGAGTCACCACTTCTGTGGCAATCATTTGCCCGCCTTGCGGCAGTTTTTCCAACAGAGGAAAGGCCAGGAAACTGTACAGCTCTCGCGCGAAAAAGGCGCAGGGGAGAAAACCCAGAAACAGTACTAGCAGTGCCCGAATCAGCCGGGCACGTAATTCCACCAGATGCGAAATAAAAGTATTGTCATCATCCATCTGTTGCTGTGGTTTATCCTGTGATTAAATTGAGTGGCTTGATAAAAAAGAGGCTGTTGGCGGCTTGCAGTGGTTGAATCTCTGCAAAAACTAACTGCCCGGTTGCCGGGGTTCTTTAGGGGTTGATGAAGCAGCTGCCTCGGTATTTTCGGGCTCGATTTTCCCCCCTGATTCAACTGTATGAGATTCTTTTTCAGGCACGGCTGCGGGCCGGGTATCTGCTGTTTCCTGTATTTTGTTTATTTCGCTGCGCACCGAGTTCTCAAATGAATCGACGGTTTCGTGCATGGAATCCCTGAGTTTTCTCAGGCTGTCCAGCTCCACTTCTTCATTCAGATCACGTTTTACCTGCTCGACATAACGTCGGGCTCGCCCCAGAAAATAACCTGCTGTGCGTGCAACCGCCGGCAATCGCTCCGGCCCGATGACCACAAGGGCTACAATTCCAATGACGATAAGTTCAGTGAAGCTGATATCAAACATTTGTGGGTTCGAATATCGTTGAATGCTGCTTCGGGATTACCTGGAAAACCCTGTTTCGGTGATTGCGCAGAGCCATATTGTCAGATCACACTTTTGTCTGATCTTTTTCTTCTATTTCACTTTTGATCGAATGGCCGGTTACCTGTTGCTGTGAAGGAGGTGGCTGGGTATTTTCCTCTTCAGCACCCTTCATACCTTCCTTGAATCCACGGACAGCTCCTCCCAGATCGCTGCCAAGGTTGCGCAGTTTTTTGGTCCCGAATACCAGCACAACGATCGCCAGAACAACCAGCCAGTGCCAAATACTAAAACTTCCCATTATTTGCTCCTTAAGCGGATTAGCCGTGATGAATCATGGCGGGCAAGCGATCCTTTCCCCCGATAACGTGAAAGTGGAGATGGAAAATTTCCTGTCCTCCTACCCGTCCGGTATTGATAATGGTTCGGAATCCATCTGTGCATCCCTGGTCTGACGCCAAGCGGGGAGCTAGCCACAGCATCTTCCCGAGTAGCTGCTGATGACTCAGGCCAACCTCATTTAACGATGCGATATGTTGTTTGGGGATCAGCATAAAATGCACAGGCGCTGCCGGATGAATATCATGAAACGCTACGGTATCGTCATCTTCATGGATTTTAGTGGCTGGGATTTTGCCGTGTACGATTTTGCAGAATATACAGTCTTCCATATTATTCAGCCTTGGTTAACAGGTTGGTTTTGAGATCGTGATAATTTCTCTTCAATACCGGATACTCCTTCTCTTCGTTCCAGTTCCAACAGTATAGCTTCCGGCGAGATGTCGTGCCGGGCAAGCATGATCAAGCAATGAAACCACAAGTCCGCTGTTTCATAAATAATCTGTTTTTTGTCATTGTCCTTACAAGCCATGATAGTTTCAGCGGCTTCTTCGGCAATTTTTTTTAGCACCTTGTCCTCGTTACTGTTTAGCAGCTTTGCAACGTAGGAATGAGCAGGGTCGGCGCTTTTGCGTGCTTCAATCGTCTGAGTCAATCGCTGCAATATCGTTGAAGAGGTCATTGGGTATAAATTTGTGATGGGTCTTTAATAACCGGCTCTGTAACAATCCACTCCCCATTTTTCAATCGGCGGAAAAAGCAGCTTTGCCTGCCTGTGTGGCAAGCAATTCCCCCCTTTTGTTCCACACTGAGGAGGAGGACATCTTCATCACAATCCAGATGTATTGCCTTGATTGTCTGGGTATGACCAGATTCCTCACCTTTGTGCCACAGCTTCTTTCTGGAGCGCGACCAGTAAATCGCTTCACCAGTTTCGACAGTACGTTTGAGCGCTTCGCGGTTCATCCAGGCCACCATCAGAATCTTGCCGCCATTTTCATCTTGTGCAATTACCGGGATGAGGCCGTCAACTGACCAGTTTATTGTGTCAAGCCACTCGTCTGTCATTGGCTGCTCCTTGTGCGCCGCTGTTTTCAGGGCGATCTTAACAGTTTCAGGAATACTTGCAAAATGTGGGGGTGCCGTAGGAAAAATAGCATCCCTGGTAATTGTAGTGGCTTAGGAGTAAAGACTGTGTTCCATTTTCTCAGAACCTGTTCAATATCTCACTGAAGGGCGCATTACGGCGTTGAAATTGAACTCAAAATGCTCACATATACTTCAAGTATGCTCCGCTTGCTCATTCAATTTTGCCTTGTACTGCATCCCTTGATTGAGATCTTGAACAGGTTCTTACAAGCGGACTTCTATACCGTGTGATAACAGATATTCCTTGGCCTGGCGGATACTGAATTCGCCATAATGAAAAATACTGGCTGCCAGCACTGCATCGGCATGACCTTGCAAGATACCATCCACCAGGTGATCCAGGTTGCCTACGCCACCGCTGGCAATAACAGGCAAGTCCACTGCATCGGAGATCGCGCGTGTCAGAACAAGATCAAATCCAGAACGGGTGCCATCACGATCCATGCTGGTTAGCAGGATTTCTCCGGCACCCAGGGATTGTATCTTTTGAGCCCATTCAATCGCATCAGTCCCGGTTGGCTTGCGCCCGCCATGGGTAAATACTTCCCAGCGTGGAGATTCAGGGTTTCCGTCAGGCGCTTGCCTGGCGTCAATGGCGATTACGATACACTGAGAGCCGTAATGATCTGCTGATTCCTCGATCAGCTCCGGATTCAATATTGCGGAAGTGTTGATGCTGACCTTGTCAGCCCCCGCGTTCAGTAGCCTGCGCACATCTTCAGCCTTGCGGACGCCTCCTCCCACCGTTAGCGGGATAAAAACTTGTGAGGCGACCTTTTCCACAATATGCAGGATTAAATCGCGATTTTCCACACTTGCAGTAATATCGAGAAAGACGAGTTCATCCGCTCCCTGTTCGTTATAGCTGCGGGCAATTTCAACCGGATCTCCTGCATCCCGCAGAGAGACAAAATTGACACCTTTGACGACGCGCCCGTCCTTAATATCAAGACAGGGAATAATACGTTTGGCTAATCCCATTGGTCAAAATTATCAGAGATAAATTAGATAAAAAAGAAGGGGATAAAAAGTACAAAACCGGTAGATCTCTGTGAGTTATGTCAATCACTTTGCTGAATCCAGCTGATCTGCCAGGGCTTGTGCTTCCTTGAAATCAAGGGAGCCCTGATAAATTGCCCGGCCGGTGATGACGCCAGTGATTCCCTCGGACTGGACTTGGCACAATTTCCTGATGTCATCCAGGTTGGTCACGCCGCCACTTGCAATGACGGGAATTGTCAGCGCCTGAGCGAGCTCCACAGTAGCCTCGATATTGAGGCCGCTGAGCATGCCATCACGACCAATGTCGGTGTGAATAATTGCTTCGACACCGTAATCCTGAAATTTTTTTGCAAGATCAATAACGTCATGGCCGGTTACTTTGGACCAGCCGTCAACAGCCACCTTTCCGCCTTTGGCATCCAGTCCGACCATAATCTGGCCTGGAAACGCATAGCAGGCATCGTGCAGGAAACCAGGTATCTTGACCGCAGCCGTTCCAATAATTACGTAGCTGATGCCATTATCCAGATAGTATTCAACA
The DNA here is from genome assembly GCF_900116685.1 of Nitrosomonas eutropha. Lineage (GTDB taxonomy): Bacteria > Pseudomonadota > Gammaproteobacteria > Burkholderiales > Nitrosomonadaceae > Nitrosomonas > Nitrosomonas eutropha_A. Next base: position 176,982 of record NZ_FPBL01000001.1, on the reverse strand, counting down.
GTTTCCAGATCGCGGATTCCTCCACCCAACTGGATTGGAATTCTTCCATCAATGGCTTCGACTATCGCGCGGATAGCTTCGCCATTTTTAGGTTTTCCGGCAAAAGCACCGTTCAGGTCAACCAGATGCAGCTGACGGGCTCCGTTATCCAGCCAGTGCAGTGCAACTGTTTCAGGGGTTTCTGAAAATACTGTGGCATCTTCCATGATGCCTTGCTTCAGGCGGACGCATTGTCCGTCTTTCAGATCTATAGCAGGAATAATCAGCATACGAAGTTATCGAAGTTAATGATCAGACTTGAAAAAATTGATAATACGATGGAAATGCTGGATAGGATGATGCTGAAACGTTGTTATGGTATCCATTTCAGAAAATTACTCAATAATGCCAATCCTGCGGAATGACTTTTCTCTGGGTGAAACTGGGTGGCAAAAATATTATCCCTGGCGACTGCACATGTGAATGGGGCTAGATAATTGGTACTGCCCGCCACAATTCTCGGTTCATCTGTAGCTACGTAATAGCTGTGAACAAAGTAAAAGCGTGTGCCAGTATCAATTCCATTCCACAGTGGATGCGCCATAGTCTGGTGAACCTGGTTCCAGCCCATGTGAGGAATCTTGAGTTTTGGCGTGTTGTTACCGGCAACCTCAAGCACACCTAATTTTTTCACACTGCCTGGCAAAATACCCAGTGCTGAGGTATCACCTTCCGCGCTTTCCTTAAACAACATTTGCAGTCCGAGGCAAATGCCGAGAAAAGGTTTATTTTGGGCTGCTTCGACTACTACTTCACGCAAGCCCTGATCATCCAGAGCCTGCATGCAATGAGGCATCGCACCCTGGCCAGGAACAACAACGCGTGAGGCAGATCGGATAACATCCGGATCATTGGTTACCGTGACAACCGCAGATGAATCGACATATTCCAGTGCTTTGGATACCGATCTCAGGTTGCCCATCCCGTAATCTACAACGGCAATCGAGTTCATGTTCGTGTCAGAATGTTTTGAGTGTTTTTTACCTACAGCACGCCTTTGGTGGATGGAATGAGGTCATCACAGCGCGGATCAATTGTTACAGCCATACGCAGTGCACGGCCAAATGCCTTGAAAATGGATTCAGCCTGGTGATGTGCGTTTTTACCAGCAAGGTTATCTATGTGCAGTGTCATCATGGCATGATTGACAAAGCCCTGAAAGAATTCCCGGATCAGATCGACGTCAAAAGAGCCGATAACCGCGCGTGTGAATATGGTGTTGAACTGTAGGCCAGGCCTTCCGGATAAGTCGATGACTACTCTTGACAAGGTTTCGTCCAGAGGCACATATGCATGACCGTAGCGAAATATTCCTTTTTTGTTACCAACGGCGCGATTCAGTGCCTGACCCAGTGCAATGCCAATATCTTCCACAGTATGGTGGGCATCGATATGAAGGTCACCTTTAGCTGCAACATTCAAGTCAATCATTCCATGGCGGGCAATCTGATCTAGCATGTGATCAAGAAAAGGAACGCCGCTATCTAATTCCGCTTTACCCTGGCCGTCCAGGTTGATTGCTACGGTAATTTGTGTTTCCTGGGTGTTACGAGTAACTTGAGCTTTGCGCATGAGTATTTAAATTTGAACGGGGTATTTTGCTCGGTCTTCCGGTTAATTTTCAGCGATCAAATCTTGCAGTGTATCGCAGAAATAATCATTTTCTTCGGGCGTGCCAACTGTTACACGGAGGCAATTTTTTAATAAGGGGTGGCTGTTGTCAAGGTTCTTCACCAAAATACGGCGCTGCTGAAGTTGCTTGAAAACATGGCTGGCGTTGTTGAGCCGAAATAAAATGAAATTGGCATCAGAGGGATAGGGTTCAACACCTTCCAGATTTTCAAGAAAGATTCTTAATTTGGCTCGAGTTTGTTTAATTATGTCAGCCTGATGCTGTAGCGTATCGTAATGTTGCATAATTTTTTCTGCGACAAGCTGAGTAATTACATTGACATTGTAAGGCAGGCGCAATTTCTCTAGATGATACAGCCAGTTCGACCTGCCGACCAGGAACCCGAGGCGAAGCCCGGCCAATCCCAATTTTGAAAGCGTTCGCATAACCAGTAAATTCGGATAGTCTGGGAGTTTTTCAATAAAACTTTTTCCTGCAAATGGATGATAAGCTTCGTCTATTACAACCAGGCCTTTGGATGCTTGAATTATTTTATTCAGGGCGATCTCATCAAACAGATTGCCGCTGGGGTTGTTCGGGTAGGCCAAAAACAGAATAGCTGGCTGGTGGTGTGAAATTGCCGTGAGCATCATGTCAATATCCAGCGAAAAATCTGGTTTTAACGGAATACCGACATATTCCATATTTGTGAATGTGGCAATCATTTTGAACATGGCAAATCCGGGTTCAACAGTCAGTAGCTTTGCTCCTGGTTTTGCAGCTGCCAGCATGATGATTTGAATGATTTCATCTGAACCATTTCCCAGCATGATTTCCATTCCATCTGGAATAGCTAGCGATGTTCGAAGCATTTCTTTGAGTGCTGCGGCATGCGGATCAGGGTAGCGGTTGATAGGCGCATCTGCTGTAATCCGGGTAATCTCTTCACCTAAAAAGGAGGGGAGCCGATAGGGATTTTCCATTGCATCCAGTTTGATCATATTCCCTGCAGGCGGGACATGATAGGCTGATAGCGCAAGAACTTCCTGGCGGATAATCTGGTCAGGTGACAAAGAGGTCATGTATCAAAAAGAAGGAGAGATGTCGTACAATCCTGTCATTTATTTGGGATTGTTATCATCTTTATCTTTTCCACCCAAATAAAAGAGAACTGCGCTGATGACCACCACCGGGAAAACGACGAAATAACTTATCGCATACAGCGTATCTTCATCGTGGCCAGTACTGTTGATAATTTTGTAACCATGCATTATTGCTACCAGGATTACACCAATCAGGCCGACCAAGCGGTGGTTGAGTAGTTTTTTGTTTGCAATTATGTTCAGCCCGAGCGCAGCAAAATGCCCGGCGAAATAGATGAAAGTATAAAAAATCAGTGCGCCCATCAGGAATACTCAAATAAAACCATCAAGTTTTGAAGTTGGTTAAACATTTCATGATCAATCGCATGTCGTGAAATATTTTGAAAGTATACAGCCAGAGAGAAAGGATTTTAAGAAGTTTATATGCAACGAGGGTTTGGGGGTTAATTGTCGCCCTGTTTATAGCCTTATTGAATCGGGCGAAACGGGATGAAGATGAATAACGAGTATGTGTTAATGGGATAGAAGTGACTTCAGAGATGAAAACTGAAAACCTCTTCAGGATTATTTTATAATCAAACCTACGCATAAATCATGGAGAAATAGGCTGATGATCAAGGTATTACTTGCAAATCCGAGAGGGTTCTGTGCTGGTGTTGACCGGGCCATTGAAATTGTTGAACGTGCATTGACGATGTATGGTGCCCCTATTTATGTAAGGCATGAAGTTGTTCACAATCGTTTCGTGGTTGAAGATCTGGAGAAAAAAGGAGCAGTATTTGTAGAAAATCTGGAGGAGGTGCCGGAAGGGAGCATGCTTATCTTCAGTGCTCATGGTGTTTCCCACGAAGTAAGAAGAGATGCAGCTGCTCGCAATCTGCAGATATTTGATGCTACCTGCCCGCTTGTTACCAAGGTGCACGTGGAAGTGGCCAAAATGGATCGAGAGGGCAAGGAGATCGTCATGATCGGCCATCAGGGTCACCCTGAGGTTGAGGGAACCATGGGGCAGGTCGAGAAGGAAAAAGGGAAGATGTACCTTGTGGAAACAGCGGAAGACGTGTCCGGACTACAGGTCGAGGATGAGGATAATCTGGCATATGTCACCCAGACAACATTGTCTGTTGATGATGCAGCGCGCGTGATTGAGGCGCTGAAACGACGCTTTCCAAAGATTGTTGGTCCGAAGAAAGATGATATTTGCTACGCCACGCAAAATCGACAGGATGCTGTCAAAAAGCTGGTTAAGCTCTGTGATCTGGTGATTGTGGTGGGTTCGCCAAACAGTTCAAATTCAAATCGCCTTTGTGAGGTGGCCAGAAACGAGAATGTAGAAGCATATATGGTTGATCAGGCAGCACAGTTGCAGGAGAGCTGGCTGGCCAACAAACAGTGTATTGGAATTACTGCGGGTGCATCTGCTCCGGAGATACTGGTTCAGCAGGTACTGGAGCGTCTTGAGCAGATTGCGACGGAGCAGTCGAATCAGAGTGTGGTGGTGGAAGAACTGGCGGGAGTCCTTGAATCCGTAACATTTCCATTACCAAAGGCTGAGCCAGCCGGTTTCAATAAGCGTGTCTGATTGAAATTATCCAGACAGATTCCATCCTTGCTGATAGGGCGTGGTGTCAAAAGGTTGAGCTCGTTGCATGATCTCGTTCGTTAATATTTCTGCACTGCCGGGGGCCATCGTGACGCCATAGCGAAAATGTCCACTGTTGACATAAAGATTTTTAAGGAATGGATGTGCCCCGATTACTGGAATATTACCAGGTGTGGCGGGGCGCAAGCCTGACCAGTGCCTTAGCGGCAGCATACTACTCAGCTTTGGTAATATTTTTCTTGCCCATTTGGATAATTTATCTTTCGCTTCCAGTGTAATGCACTTATCGAATCCGACATCTTCGATTGTACTGCCGACGAGTAAATGTCCATCACGCCGGGGGATGAGATAAAGGTCTTCTTGCAGTACAACAGAATGCAAAGGCTTTTCCGAAAATTTGTATAACAGCATCTGTCCCTGGATTGGTTTTATTTCAATATTCAACGCATACTCTCCAAGAATTTGTCTGCTCCATGCACCGGCTGACAGGATGTATCGATCGGCTGAGAGGTTTTTATGTGGAATCCGGATAGATCTGACTTCCTGTCTGGTTACATTCAACTTCTGAACCTCACAGTGTTCAATAATATTTCCACCGAGCTGTTTGACGCGTTTGCATAACGCTTGTGACAGACGTGGATTTCGAACCTGGGCAACGTCAGGAAGCAACAGTGCCTGATCAGTCTGCTGTTGGGTACAGATTTGGATCCGGGATGTCCAGGTATGGGTTGAAGGTGGAAATATCTGGTATGTCAACGGTGTCGCATGAGCGGCGCACCAGCTGACAGCTTCATCCAGATCATAGGGTGGAAGAACGAGAAGTCCGCATACGTGATATTCCGGGTTAATTCCTGTGGCCGTACCCAGTGCAGCAGTCCATTCCGGATAGAGTGATATGCTGAAAGTAACAAGTCGGTTTACAGTGTCCGGGTAGTTCCACGGGCACAAAGGAGACAGAATGCCCCCGCCCGCCCATGATGCCTCGCAGCCAACTTTGTGACGTTCAATGAGCGTGACTGATGCTCCTTCTTCAAGTAATCGGAGCGCAGTGGAAAGACCAATAATCCCAGCTCCAATCACTATGAAATCACTCATTATTCCTATTGCCAGGTGTTGTTTTATGAGAGATGAATAACGTGACCCTTGAATTGCTTGTTTCGTGATTTAATGAAGTTAAATATTCTTCAACTTCGGCGAAAACACATAAAAAACTGTACAACAGTACGATAACACGCCATAATTAATCCATAGAAACGGATGGTTGATATAGTTGCAATGGTTGCGAAAATCCTGGTTGTTCACGGTCCCAATTTGAATCTTTTAGGTAGAAGAGAGCCGTCTATTTACGGGCACACAACACTGGAAGATATTAACAGGAATCTGGTCGCAAGGGCGCAGGCAGCTTCTGTGGTGTTAGATACCTTTCAAAGCAACGCCGAGCATGAATTGATCGATCGTGTACAAGAAGCCATGAATGATGGTACTGGCTTTATTATCATCAATCCCGCCGCTTTAACACATACCAGCATAGCCCTGCGTGATGCCCTGGCTGCCGCAGATCTGCCTTTTGTCGAAATTCATCTTTCCAATATCTATACTCGCGAACATTTCCGCCGTACATCCTATTTTTCGGATATTGCTGTTGGGGTTATCAGTGGATTGGGTGCTGCAGGATATGAGCTGGCACTGCAATTTGCTTTGGCCAGACAGTAGTGTAAACGGGACATTACTCAAATATATTTGTCCTAAATCAGTTAAATTATTTTTTACCCGGTGATCAGTACAAATGACAAAGCAGACTTGATCAATTGATTTACAAGCCAAATCAGTTACCAGCCATCATCACAAGACGTAAAACTTCTATCCCTGAAGATAGATCAGGGCACTTATGAAAGGGACCTGCCCCGGAGGACAAAATGGATTTGAGAAAACTCAAAAAATTAATTGAATTAGTAGAGGAATACAGTATTACAGAGCTGGAAGTAACAGAGGGGGAAGAGAAGGTTCGTATCAGCAAATCCGTAACCCTGACACAATCGGCGGCAACGGTTATGCCGCAATATCAGATCCCTGTTCCGATAGAGCCGGCAGCGTCCATAGCCAGTGAGAGCGATGTACCAGAGAAGCCAGGTCTGCCGGAAGGACATATTGTCAAATCTCCCATGGTAGGTACCTTTTATCGTGCTTCAGCTCCGGGGGCAAAACCATTTGCTGAAGTAGGTCAGCAAGTAAAGGCCGGAGATACGCTGTGTATCATTGAGGCCATGAAACTGCTTAATGAAATCGAAACCGATCGGGGAGGAAAAATCAAAGCCATTTTGCCGGAGAATGGCCAGCCTGTTGAATACGGCGAGCCGCTATTTGTTATCGAATAATAATCTTTCGAGAAACAATTCTCTGAATTTTCAGGAATCTATCCGGATCTGATTTTCATCGTTTAATTTATATGTTTGAAAAAATATTAATCGCAAATCGTGGAGAAATAGCATTGCGCGTCCAGCGAGCGTGCCGGACTATGGGTATCAAGACCGTAGCGGTTCATTCGGAAGCGGATGCCGAGGCTAAATATGTCAAGCTGGCCGATGAATCAGTCTGTATCGGCCCGGCAGCTTCTGCGCAAAGTTACCTGAATATCCCCGCCATCATTAGTGCTGCTGAAGTAACGGATGCGGAAGCCATTCATCCAGGTTACGGCTTTTTATCCGAGAACGCGGATTTTGCAGAGAGGGTGGAAAAGAGCGGTTTTTTCTTCATCGGCCCTCGGCCGGATACAATCCGGTTGATGGGAGATAAGGTCTCTGCAAAACATGCAATGCTGCAGGCGGGTGTTCCCTGTGTACCGGGTTCAGAGGGTGCGTTGCCGGATTCACTTGATGAAGTAAGGAAAATCGTCAAGGAAATCGGTTATCCGGTCATTATCAAGGCGGCTGGAGGGGGCGGGGGGCGCGGGATGCGCGTCGTGTACACTGAAGCAGCGCTCTCGAATGCAGTGATTACAACGCGTAATGAGGCGCAGGCTGCGTTTGGTAACCCGGTGGTTTACGCAGAAAAATACTTGGAAAACCCGCGTCATATTGAATTCCAGATCCTGGCTGACGAATACGGCAATACCGTTCATTTGGGAGAGAGGGATTGCTCCATGCAACGCCGTCATCAGAAGATTATTGAAGAGGCACCGGCACGAGGTATTTCGGTCAAGTTGCGTAATCAAATCGGTGAGCGATGTGTCGAGGCTTGCAAGCGCATCAATTACAGAGGGGTGGGAACTTTTGAGTTTCTTTATGAGAACAATGAATTTTATTTCATTGAAATGAATACCCGGCTTCAGGTCGAGCATCCGGTGACAGAAGCCGTCACTGGTATTGACCTGGTTCAAGCACAAATTCGTGTGGCGGCAGGAGAAAAGCTGTCAGTACAGCAAAAAGATATTGTGACCAGAGGACATGCCATAGAATGCCGCATCAATGCGGAAGATCCCTATAAACTGACTCCTTCAGCCGGACGTATTACACAGTACCATGCTCCAGGCGGCCCCGGGATCAGAGTCGATTCCCATATTTATCATAATTATCGCGTGCCACCTTACTATGATTCCATGATTGCCAAGGTAATTGCCTATGGTGACAATCGCGACCTCGCTATTGCACGTATGCGTATTGCGCTTACTGAAATGATCATTGAAGGAATCAAAACCAATATCCCGTTACATCTGGATCTTTTGGCGGATTGTAACTTTGTATCCGATTCTGTTTCCATTCACTATCTCGAAAACAAGCTTGCACTGTATAACAAAAAAATAACTTGATGTGATCGTGAGAAAACCTGTTACACAGATCAGCTATGTCCTGGCTTTCTCTGACTTTTAAAGTTGGATCCGATTACGTTGATTCGGTAAGTGACCAGTTGCTGGAGCAGGGCGCGCTGTCAGTTGATGTACATGATGCGGGTGAAGGAACTGATCAGGAGCAGCCTCTGTTTGGTGAACCAGGTGCTTTCCCGGAGCAATTCTGGCGACAGGCAGAGGTGACAGTATTGCTTGAAGAGAATACGGATGTTGATGAAATTGTGCAGGCAGTAGCTCGGGTAATGGGGATATCTGCACTGCCAGATTATCAATTGACGCAAGTGGTGGAACAGGATTGGGTCAGATTGACACAGGCACAATTCGAGCCAATCAAAATTTCCTCACGATTGTGGGTTGTTCCATCCTGGCATGATTTACCCGATCCTGCAGCGATTAATTTGCGACTGGATCCAGGTCTGGCTTTTGGTACGGGCAGTCATCCGACCACACAGTTGTGCCTGGGCTGGCTGGATGAATTTCTTCAACCTGGTGACAGCGTGCTTGATTATGGCTGTGGCTCCGGGATCTTGGCAATCGCAGCGTTAAAACTGGGGGCTGACCGGGTAATGGGCGTAGATATTGATCCGAATGCCATTACTGCCAGCCTCGAAAATTCCCGGAATAATCTCTGTGATCCGGATAAATTATTGTTTACCACTGCACTATCCTTTTCTGGAGGTAGTGATCATGCTGATACCAGGCAACGTCCTGTTTCCGTAGTGGTCGCTAACATTCTGGCTAATCCCCTGATTGTGCTGGCCCCTGTTCTGATGAATGCTTTGCAACCAGGCGGACGTATCGTACTTTCAGGAATACTGGAAACCCAGGCTGATGAAGTTTTGCAGATTTACAGTGAGTGGTTTGATATGCAGATTGCTGCAAAAGATCAGGGATGGGTACTACTTGCAGGTCGGAAATCAGTCAATAGGACATTATGACGCTGGTTACACGCTGCCCCGGCTGTCATACGATTTTTTGCCTGACGGGGGGGCAGCTGCATTCGCATAACGGTGATGTGCGCTGCGGACAGTGTAAGCAGGTATTCAACGGTTTTGCAGCACTGATAGCTGTTCCAGGGGTGTGTATTCAACCGGTTGTGATATTACCTCCACCAGATTCGGATCAATCCGGTTCTGATAATGTTACTGCAATGCCGATTGCCGAAACATCGCCCCCTGTCGATCATTTTGATATTCAACCGTCTGCGTCAAGAATTTCCCGGCGTTGGCTGGTGCCCAATGCAGTATTGCTGGTATTGCTCCTGAGCCAGCTTATGCATGCCTATCGCACTGAAATATTTATTGCTTTTCCTGCATTTCGACCGGTACTGGATAAATATTGCACGCTGATGCAATGCGAGGTTGATTTACCGCGTCATCTCCATTTATTGAGCCTGGAATCATCAGATTTGCGTGTCAGTTCTTCCGCTGATCCTGACGTGGTGGAGCTTTCTGCAATCATCCGCAATCATGCGCCTTTCCCGCAAGCGTTACCGGCATTACTGCTAACGCTAACAGATACGGATGAAAAACCGCTTGCAAATCGTATTTTTACGGCAAAGGATTATCTGGATTCAGCAGCTGATCAGTCAGTATTTGTGGGGGGAAGTGAAATACAGGTTCAATGTTTCTTGAATACGAATCAGCTCAATGCTATGGGCTACAAACTAGAGCTGCTTTACCCATAACCAGACATCTCGGAGAAACGATATGGTCAGAGAGAATCGGTAAAGGTTGATATTTCTTATCTGGTATCGGCAACATCCATCCGTGTCTGCCAGGATCCGCTGCTGAAATAGCGTTTAAGTCCGACTGATATCGCATCAACCAATTTGTTCTGGTGAATCTCTGAATTAAGTTTGGCTTCTTCAGTTCGGTTGCTGATGAATGCAGTTTCAACCAGCACAGATGGAATGTCAGGTGATTTGAGTACCGCAAAACCAGCTTGCTCTACATTTTTTTTGTGCAGATGGCTGATCGTCCCGATTTCATTCAGCACGTGATTGGCCAGCCGGATACTGTCATTAATCGTGGCATTCATGGACAGATCAATTAGTGTTTGCTTTAGGTAGCGATCTTTGTCATCCAGTTTAACTCCGCCGATCAGATCCACCTCGTTTTCCTTCCTGGCCAGCCAGCTCGCTGTAGTGGAGGTGGCGCCATTTTCTGATAATGCATAAATTGAAGCGCCATGCGCCTCTCTCCGTGGAGCAGCATCTGCATGAATAGACACGAATAGGTCGGCATTGGCTTGTCTTGCCTTGATACGGCGTCCCGGCAGCGATATGAAGTGATCTCCATCACGAATCAGTACGGCGCGCATACCGGGCTCCTTGTCAATTCGGGCCTTGAGTTTTCTGGCAATGGACAGGGTTATATTTTTTTCCATGGTGCCTTGCGGACCAATTGCTCCTGGATCTTTGCCGCCATGTCCGGCATCAATGGCGATAGTAATAATCCGGTTTTTTTCAGGTTTGCGGCGGGTTGCTGTCAGGACAGCTTTTGGAGTTGTAGCGGGGGTCACATTGCGTGAATGAGCAGTCGGTTCAGGTTTCTTGTTTTTTTGTATTAATGCTATGAGTGGATCCTGTTCATGCGGTTCTATTGCTGATTTTTTTGATGGATAAAGATCCAGCACCAGCCGATGCCCGAATTGATCCACAGGATCAAGCGCGAATGCTTTGGGTACAGCATCCGTTTTTAATTCCACGACCAGTCTGACAGTCCGTGAATTGAAATTACCGACTCTTAATGCACCAACCAAGGGATCCTGTGATTCAGTCTTTGCTGGCAAGCTCTTTAGTACATCGGACAATGAAATATTCTCTATGTCCATCACGATTCTTTTGGGTGATTGGAGTGTGCTGACCGCGTATTTGACCGGCTTACTCGATTCCAGTGTCAACCGGGTATACTCAGGCCCGGCCCAGTAGCGTGCTGCCGTGATTTGAGTACCGGCTGATGTAGCGTTGCTATACAAAGCCAGTTGCAGGAAGATAGCTATAATGAAAAATAGAAATGGAGAGCATTGCCTGGTTCCGGATTGATTCATTCGGATACCTGTTTTTGCCAGTGTGATAAGCATTGTTCCCCTGCCTCCGTTTCCGCCTTGAACTCGGCGATTCTTCCTGTTCCAGAATAACTGATCCATATTTTCAGATCAGCTGCATGCAGAAATTCCCCTGCTTTTTCAGGCCATTCAACCAGACAGATGGAATTCTGGTTGAAATATTCCCGAAAGCCTGCTTCTTCCCATTCCAATGGGTCATTGAATCTATAAAAATCAAAGTGATACAAGTATAACGCTGAAAGTTTGTAGATTTCAACCAGGTTATAGGTGGGACTTCTTACCTTGCCGTGATGCCCCAGCCCTTTCAATATTCCACGTGCGAGCGTGGTTTTGCCGGCCCCCAGATCACCATAAAGGAATACGGTCAAACCAGGGCAAAGTATAGCCGCAAGCTGCTCTCCCAGGAACAGGGTTGCTGCTTCATCGTCGAGTTGTACCACATAAGATGAGCGCATTTGGTTACAGGTAAAAGCTTATTGCTTGAGCGGCTGGCAAAAAAAGACTACCAGGGGATATGCTGTCCATCGTAGGCAAGAAATTTGCCTGTATCCGTATGGGTGATTTTATCCAGAATGTCTTTCATGCCGGTCACACTCTGCTTTGCTGTGATTAACGCGCCATGTCCACCCATATCGGTCTGTACCCAGCCCGGGTGCAGCAGCACTGAAATAATGCCGCGAGGCTGCAGGTCAATGGCAAGATTTTTTACCACCATGTTTACGGCAGTTTTGCTGGATCGGTAAATATAACTGCCGCCACGCTGGTTATCGTCGATACTGCCCATTTTGCTGGTGATGGTGGCGATAACTTTCAATTTGCTGCGAGCAACCTGCTTAACCAGGGCTTCTGCCATTCTGAGGGGAGCAAATGTATTGACCCTGAAGGCCTCCATCCAGTCACCATAGTTAATATGACCGAACTCTCCATTTTGTGCAGGTGGATAAACGCCTGCATTATTAATCAGCACATCAATAGACAAATCGTGCAGCTTTTGTGACAACTGATCTATTTCGGTAGGCTCTCGTATATCAAGCTGGTAAATGAAAAAATGATCTTTGTACTGCTCAGCCAGCTGGTTGAGCGCCACAGCCTGTTGCGGTTGCCGGCAGCAGGCTACTACCTGCCACCCGTTTGCCGCGTATTGTGTGGCAAATTCCAGTCCGATTCCCCGATTGGCACCGGTAATCAAAACAGTATTCATGGAAAACTCCTGTAGATAGTCAAGATAATCTGCATTTTCGGGGAGCATTGAGATGAAAAAATGACAGATTATTGCATCCGCATTGCCTGGCCCAAGCAGGGATCGGTAAAAAGAACAATGATTTTCCTACGGATTTCTGGAATAATCCGATTGCTCAACAAACAGTGTTTTAAGGTAGTTTTTGCACGGTGCCTTAATAAATAACCGCAGTCTTTGGCTTCAAATCCAGAATTGGTTTTACTCTCGCCTGCGTATTATCTCATTCATATCCAAATTTAATTAACAAAACAAACTATGAGTAACTATCTTTTTACTTCTGAATCCGTATCTGAAGGTCACCCTGACAAGGTGGCTGACCAGATATCGGATGCAATTCTAGATGCAATCCTGCAACAGGATCCTCATGCGCGCGTAGCCTGTGAAACTATGTGCAGTACAGGACTGATCGTTTTGTCAGGTGAAATAACGACTCATGCTACCATTGATTACAATGTCATCCCGCGCGATACCGTACGCGAAATTGGCTATACCAGTTCTGAAATTGGTTTTGATGCCAGCACTTGTGCGGTACTGACCGCTTTTAACAAGCAGTCTCCCGATATTGCCCAAGGGGTGAATCGCAGCAAAGAGGAGGAAATGGATCAAGGGGCGGGGGATCAGGGGCTGATGTTCGGTTATGCCTGTGACGAAACACCGCAACTGATGCCGTTGCCGATTTACTATGCACATCGTTTGGTTGAACAGCAGGCAAAACTGAGAAAAAGCGGCCAGCTGTCATGGCTACGCCCGGATGCTAAATCCCAGGTTTCTGTTCGTTACGAGAACGGATTCCCGAAAAATATTGAAACAGTCGTTATTTCGACTCAGCATGCTCCGGATATTTCCAATGGTGATCTACGCGAGGGCGTTATCGAGGAAATCATCAAACCTGTGTTACCGGCAGAAATGCTGAGTAGTGATATTCGGTATCTGGTTAATCCTACCGGTCGTTTCGTGGTGGGCGGGCCGATGGGAGATTGCGGACTGACCGGGCGCAAGATCATCGTGGATACTTACGGCGGTACGGCTCATCATGGTGGCGGTGCTTTTTCCGGCAAGGATCCTTCCAAGGTGGATCGCTCCGCTGCTTATGCTGCCCGTTATGTCGCCAAAAATATTGTAGCTGCCGGCCTGGCACGCAAATGTGAAGTTCAGGTGGCCTATGCAATTGGCGTGGCCAAGCCGGTTTCATTAATGGTAGAAACCTTTGGTACCGGTAAAGTTTCAGATGAAAAACTTGCCGAGCTGATCACCCGAAATTTTGACTTGCGCCCCAGAGCGATCATTCATGAACTGGATCTGCTGCGCCCGATTTATGGCAGAACGGCTGCGTATGGCCATTTTGGTCGGGAAGAATCCAGCTTTACCTGGGAAAAAACCGACATCGTAGAGCAGCTTAAAGCAGATGCAGGTATTTGAAATTTTTCATCAACATCATTCAGCGTGAATGATGTTCCATTTGTACTGAGGAGCGCTGCAACGGTCTATTTCGTGAGGCTCGGACAAATGAACAACCCGACAACGGCGCTCTTTCACTTCTCAGGAGATGTGTTATGAGTGCAACAATCAACCCCGTAGCGGGCAATCCTGCTTTTACCGACTGCAAGGTGGCTGATTTGTCATTGGCAGACTGGGGCAGAAAGGAAATCGCCATTGCCGAAACTGAGATGCCTGGTTTGATGGCGCTGCGCGAACAATATGCCGGCAAGAAGCCGCTGGCAGGCGCCAGAATTGCCGGTTCCCTGCACATGACTATCCAGACTGCCGTGTTAATTGAAACACTGGTGGCGTTGGGTGCAGAAGTCCGCTGGGCTTCCTGCAACATTTTTTCCACCCAGGATCATGCTGCTGCTGCGATTGCCGCTCGCGATATTCCAGTATTTGCCTACAAGGGAGAATCGCTGGAGGAATACTGGGATTACGCTCACCGGATCTTTGAATGGGCCAGTGATGGCTCGTATACTGCCAACATGATTTTGGATGATGGTGGGGATGCAACCTTGCTGCTCATCCTTGGCAGCAGGGCTGAACGCGATCCTTCCGTAATTGCTAATCCATCCAATGAGGAAGAACAGGTACTGTTTGCTTCCATCCGCAGCCGCCTTGCCAGCCATCCAGGCTGGTATTCGCGTAACCTTGCTGCAATTCGTGGTGTGACTGAAGAAACCACGACTGGCGTTCATCGCCTGTATGAAATGGAAAAGAAAGGCGAACTTCCATTCCCGGCGATCAATGTCAATGATTCAGTCACCAAATCCAAATTCGACAATCTTTATGGCTGTCGTGAATCACTGGTAGATGGCATCAAACGCGCAACCGATGTAATGATCGCCGGAAAAATCGCCGTGATCTGCGGTTATGGCGATGTCGGTAAAGGCTGTGCGCAGTCATTGCGTGGCCTGGGAGCAACTGTCTGGATTACCGAGATTGATCCAATCTGTGCGTTGCAGGCAGCAATGGAAGGATACCGCGTGGTGACCATGGATGATGCCTGTGATAAAGCAGATATTTTTGTCACCGCCACCGGCAATCTGCGTGTGATCACCCATGACCACATGCTGAAAATGAAGAATCAGGCGATCGTATGCAATATCGGCCACTTTGATTCTGAAATCGATATTGCCTCGGTGCAGAAATACCAGTGGGAAAACATCAAGCCGCAGGTCGATCACATTATTTTCCCGACCGGTCGCCGTATCATCGTGCTGGCACAAGGGCGTCTCGTTAATCTGGGGTGTGCCACCGGCCATCCATCTTTTGTCATGTCCAGCTCCTTTACTAATCAAGTACTGGCGCAGATGGAGCTCTGGCAAAATGGTAAAAACTACCAGAAGAAGGTGTATGTACTGCCCAAACAGCTGGATGAAATGGTGGCGCGTCTGCATCTGGGCAAACTGGGTGTAAATTTGACCGAACTGACCGACGAACAGGCGAGTTACCTCAACCTTGATAAGAACGGACCTTATAAACCCGAGATGTACCGTTATTAAAGAGGGTTCTGAAAAAATAGCTTCAGCGGTTTGAGCATTTTTCAGGAACCACCGTCGCAGTTTTTCAATAATCTGTTAAAGCCGGGAAACAGTGATAGGGTTTCCCGGCTTTACTTCATTGATTTTCACCGTTGCCTTTTTTACAGGGCCGCAGCTCATGGAAGTGAATCCCGATGCAATCCCAGAAAAAATTTACCCCCACATTCAGTTTTGAATTTTTCCCGCCGCAGACACCGGAAGGCATGGAAAAGCTGCGGGCCACGCGCCTACAGCTTGCCCAGTTTAATCCAAAGTTTTTTTCAGTGACATTTGGTGCCGGCGGCTCTACACGCGAACGCACGCTTGAAACCGTGCTGGAAATCCAGGCAGAGGGTTACCCGGTAGCGCCGCATCTTTCCTGTATCGGTTCCACTCGCGACAATATCCGCTCCATTCTTGAAAAATATTACAGCCACGATATTCGTCATATTATTGCGCTGCGCGGTGATTTGCCCTCAGGCATGGCACAGGCGGGGGAATTCCGCTATGCCAACGAATTGGTAGCGTTTATTCGCGAAGAATTCGGCGATACGTTCTGGATAGAAGTAGCGGCCTATCCGGAGTACCACCCGCAGGCACGTTCCGCACTGGAGGATTTCACTAACTTCAGACGAAAAGTCGAAGCGGGTGCCAATGCTGCCATCACTCAGTTTTTTTATAATGTGGATGCCTATCTGCACTTCGTAGAAATGTGTGAGGCTGCGAACATCAGCGTCCCGATTGTTCCCGGCATCATGCCGATCAGCAAGTTTTCCCAACTGGCAAGATTTTCGGATGGCTGTGGAGCAGAAATCCCGCGCTGGATTCGCAGAAAACTGGAGAGTTTTGGTGATGACATCCCATCCATCCAGGCATTCGGGCTGGATGTCGTCACCGCACTTTGCGCGCGCTTACTGGAAGCGGGTGCACCCGGCCTGCATTTCTACACACTTAACTCGGCCGTACTACCCACAAAAATATGGCAGCGGTTGGGATTATAGATATGAAAAACTCATATTTGCTTCCTTTAGATCATTACTGAATAGTTGAGTTTTGATACGCGTCTGGTTCCGGTTGGGTTAATACATAAAGTAGTTAATTTTTGGATATATCTGATTTGTGGAGCGGCTGCCTACAATAGAAAAATGGCTGATGTCACAGTATTTATGATGCAGTGTTATTGCGATTTTCTTGTGAAATACGCTGGTTATAGCACTTACTATGCGTACATAAGCCATGAGACCAAATTTGTACTGAAGAAATAATCAATCGCGTAGAGCAATGGGTAGATAGCGGCCTGAAACACATTAAACTGTGTAGCATTCTCAATGATTAAGGGGGCTACCATTATTCTAAATATTAATGAATATACCAGTAAAAGAACAATCACTATAAATACGATTGATGTCACCTTTTTTATAACTATATTAGTTGTTCTGCGGGAAATTGTAGATGCTATGGATGATGCAGATGCTCCCCAAAAATTATTTAATATTCTAATAACAATATTTTTTTCACTAATTTGATAGTGTGCTTCTTTATATGCTTCTATATAAATTTCACTATGAACATATTCCTTTAGATTTAATTTATGATCAAAAAAAATTTTTAATACTAGAGGCATATTCTTAATTACGCTGTATAAAGAATAAAATATAGAGCCAAGATACACGCTACAAATTATGTAAATGACTATTTCTTTACTTGTAATAAATGGTAAAAGATATACAGAGGAAGTTAGCAATGTAACATTAATGGAAATATTGGAAAATGTAGAGAAAAGTGCTCTCCATATATTTCTTTCTACTTCATATTTAGCTGTAATAATACCATCAGCAATACCATCTTCGATCTGCTTTTTAAATACAGCTTTAACTAAGAAGATAGTAGCTGGGGCGATAACGGGCAAAAATTGAAGCATTCTATTATCTCGCTTTAAGTCATAATAAAAGATGAGGAAAAATTTATTTTTGGCAGTTGAAGGATCGTAAGAATTTTGTTTGTCGTAGTTTAACTTGCCCTATTTCAGCTTTTTCTAAAGCCTCTAGTATTGAAATCGTTTTATTTCTATGGTTAACAGCTTTGTTATAAACCTGTCAGCAATTATTAACGGGGGTTTGGTACGAAGCTTTAATCGGGATACAGATGTTCTTCTGTGTTTATTTGGAGAATTGCATTCCAAAATATTGCTCCCTGTCTGAATCGATCCAGTGAATCTTTATCAAAATCTGATCATTCCGGGATCAGCTGGAAAAATGAACTCATATATTTAACGATCTGAACAGGCTTACTACTACGATGCAGACAGGTAATTCAACACTCTACTGGCATGATTATGAAACTTCCGGTGCGAATCCTCGCCAGGATCGGCCGGTTCAGTTTGCAGGGTTACGGACGGATGAAGCGCTCAATGAAATTGGCGATCCGCTGGTGATCTATTGCAAGCCGGCACGTGATCGTCTGCCGCATCCGGAAGCCTGTCTGTTGACTGGTATTACGCCACAAATGGCAGCAACCCGGGGGGGGCCGGAGCCGGAATTCATCGCACTGATCCATGCGCAACTGGCGCAACCGGGTACCTGCGGGGTGGGCTATAACACGCTACGGTTTGATGATGAAGTCACCCGCTTTGCGCTGTATCGCAATTTCTACGACCCCTATGCACGCGAATGGCAATCCGGCAATTCGCGATGGGATGTGATCGATCTCGCCCGTATGGTCTTTGCCCTGCGCCCGGAAGGCATCAACTGGCCGATCAACGGGGAAGGGAAACCCAGCTTTCGGCTGGAGGATATTACCGCTGCCAACGGGTTAATGCATGATAGTGCGCACGATGCGTTATCTGATGTTCGCGCTACCATCGCACTGGCTCGTTTGCTGCGTGAGAAGCAACCACGCTTATATGACTGGCTGTTCCGTTTGCGGGACAAACGTGAAGCATCTCGCCTGCTCAATCTGACAGTGCGTACTCCGGTATTGCATACCTCACGTATGTATCCATCTGAACAGGGTTGCACCACGCTAGTGATGCCGTTGTTGCCCGAAACGGGCAATACCAACAGTATTCTGGTTTACGACTTGCGGCATGATCCTGCTGAATTTATACAACTGGATGTTGATGCGCTGGCGGAACATCTATTCACGCCCAAATTGGAATTGGCAGAAGGGCAGCAGCGCCTGCCGGTCAAGGCAGTCAGGCTAAATAAATGCCCGGCACTGGCGCCACAGAAAGTTCTGAAGGATGAAGTCGCCAATCGAATCGGATTGAATATTGAACAGTGCCAACAGCATTGGCAGCAGTTGTTGCAAAACCCTGATTTTATGCAGCGGATCAGACAAGCGTATTCAAATGGCAAGATTTTTCCAGAAAATGATGCCGATCTGGCACTGTACGATGGATTTGCAAATGATCACGACCGTAACCTGTTCCCGCTCGTGCGCGATTCGGAGCCGGAAAGATTGATTGATCTCTCAGAAGAGTTTCAGGATGGGCGTTACGCCGAACTGCTGTTTCGCTATCGTGCTCGCAACTTTCCCAATACCTTGTCGGCCCAGGAAAAACACCGTTGGCAAGTTCATTGCCGCAGACAGCTTGGTGAAGATGCTATCAACGGTAGTCTGACATTAAACGGATATCATCAGAAAATTTTACAACTGCGAGCCAATTGCCCACAGCAAGCGCAGCAGGAAATCCTGAACGAACTGGAAGCATGGGGCAGGGCGTTGGCACAGGAAAATGATCTATCATGGCCATCTGATTGTTCCGATCCAGAAAGATCAACCTGATTATGGCTCACTGCAGCCTTTCTGATTTTTGATACATATACCTTATGACCACAGCAATTTTGAGTGCTTTGCCAGAAGAACAGGGCGGTTTGGTACAGGCGCTGGAGCAACGGGAGCAGTTTCAGTATGCGGGGCGTGTATTTTGGCGCGGTCGTCTGCATGGCCAGACAGTGGTGCTGGGATTATCTGGCATTGGCAAGGTGGCAGCGGCGACAACAGCTGTTGTGCTATTTGAACGATTGGGTGCACAGCGCATCGTGTTTACGGGTGTGGCTGGTGGTATGGGGGAAGGTGTGCAGGTGGGTGATGTGGTCGTCGCTACGCAATTTCTGCAGCACGATATGGATGCATCGCCTATTTTCCCTCGTTGGGAAGTACCAGGTTATGGCTGTACACGATTTGCTTGCGATCCGGAACTGTCTACTACATTATTTGCAGCGGCGCACGCTTATCTGACAAATACCCAAGCTGATATACCTCGAAGCAGTGGTGTCGCGCGCATTCATTTAGCGCGGGTGCACCAGGGTTTGATTGTCAGTGGGGATCGCTTTGTCAGCACCTTGGCTGAATCAATTGCGCTGCGTACCACGCTCGCCGCAGCCGGCCACCAGGCGCTCGCTGTCGAGATGGAAGGCGCTGCAGTAGCACAGGTGTGCAGTGACTTTGGCAAACCGTTCGCTGCCGTGCGCACCATTTCTGATCGTGCCGATGACAGCGCTCACATCGATTTCCCGCGCTTCATCTGTGAGGTTGCACGACCTTATGCGGATCACATCATCGCAGGTTTTTTGCAGCGGCAATTGGCCGGGACTGCATAGAATCAAAGATTAGCGGGGTGACTGGTGAGCGAGCAGATCAAGCTGGGAGATCTTACGATTTTCATGCAGCGCAAGAGAGTGAAACATATTTACTTGAGGGTGCTTGTGCCAGATGGACGAGTAACACTGGTTGCCCCAATTGGTATTCAGCTGGCGGTAATACACGCTTTCGCTGTTTCAAAACTCCCCTGGATTCAAAAGCAGCAGACAAAACTGCAATTGCAGGTTAGAGAAGCACCCCGGCAGTTGGTTGAGCATGAAAGCCACATGTTGTGGGGGTGCCATTATGTGTTGCAGGTGGTGGAGAAACCGGCCAAACCCTGCGTGCTGCTGGATCAGCAGTCCATCATCCTGCAGGTGCGTCCAGGCAGTGATGTATCCAAACGCACAGCGGTGATGCACGCCTGGCATAAATCCTTGCTGCATGGTGTTGTGCCAGATCTGATTGGGGAATGGCAGGAACGGCTGGATGTAAGCGTATCAGCCTATTTTTTGCAGCAGATGAAAACCCGCTGGGGCAGTTGTACTCCGCGTGCCCGCCATATCCGGCTGAATACCGATCTGGTGAGAAAACCGAAGAACCTGCTGGAATATGTTGTCGTGCACGAGATGGTTCATTTACTTGAAGCATCGCATAACAAACGGTTTGTTGCATTAATGGATCGGCATTATCCGGCCTGGCGTGAAGCTGCGGCGGAGCTGAACCAGATCCCCCTATCGGCGGTGCGGCCGCGTGGATAAAGCGCGCTTCCAGAAAGTGCTGATTATCTGGATTGCTTTGCTGGCTGCGCCGTCTCGCAAAGGTGAGGTGGAGGGCAGATGTATCGCAGTGACAACGGGTGGATTGCTTTGATCTGCGAGTTGTGTAGTGATACAGATTTTGCATAACTGTGACAACAAGGAATACCGTCTTTGCGAGCACAGTAGTGCGAAGCAATCCAGTAGCAATATTGGCAGATATACCCGATTGCTGCCATGCTGAGTCACCACGTCACTGCCCGTTATCCCCTGTTTGTGGTAGACGGTTTTTTCTCGTGATAACGGAATAAATCAGCGTTTCTCTGATGTTTGGGGATTTATTCACCCAGGGTTTCATCCAGCAGTTCAATCCAGTGGCGTATAGGCAGCTGAGTGCCACCTTGCAGGTGCATCTGGCAGCCGATATTGGCGGTAACTACCAGATCAGGGTTTTCCATGGTCAATGCAGTAATCTTGTTATCACGTAGCTGACGAGAAAGTTTGGGTTGCAGGATGGAATAAGTGCCCGCTGAACCGCAGCAGAGATGGGGATCAGCGACTCTGGTCAGGTTAAAGCCTGCCGCTTGCAGAATTGGCTCGACTTTTCCTTTCAGTTTCATGCCATGTTGTAAGGTACAGGGAGCATGAAAGGCAATATTGCGCGGGAGAGAGGATTTTGATGTGGCTTTCGTGGCTTCCAGCAGCGGGATCAGTGTGGAGGCTTCAGCCGTAATGACTTCACTGATATCGCGGGTCAGGCTGGAAACTCGTGCTGCTTTCTCAGTGTAAATTGGGTCGTGTTGCAGCAAATGCCCGTAATCCTTGACGGTGACGCCGCAGCCGCTGGCCGTGACGATAATAGCCTCTGCCGGATGTTCAGCTTGGGTGATAAAAGGCCACCAGGCATCAATATTGCGGCGCATGGCGTTCAATCCTTCTTCCTGCGCATTGAGGTGATAAGCCAGCGCCCCGCAGCAACCGGCCTGTTCTGCGGTGATGACCGAGATGCCGAGCCTGTCGAGCACGCGCGTGGTAGCGTGGTTGGTGTTGGGCGTCATGGCCGGCTGTACGCAACCAGCGAGTATCAGCATGGAGCGTGTGTGGGTTTTGCCGGAGAGGCTGCGTGCGGTTACCGGTTTCGGTAAGATCGTTCTTTTCAGCCGGGCGGGGAGCAGCGGGCGACTCAAGCGGGCAACACCCATGAAAAAGCTGGAGAGAGTACGGTTGGGCAACAGTTTTCGCAAGGTGTAGCGCTTGAATGTTGCATAAGGCGTGCGCTGGATTTGCTGTTCGACCATGCCCCGGCCGATATCAAGCAGACGTCCGTACTGCACCCCGGATGGACAGGTGGTTTCGCAGGCGCGGCAGGTCAGGCAGCGATCGAGATGCAGCTGCGTTTTTTCTGTTACCTCCTGGCCTTCCAGCATCTGCTTGATCAGATAAATTCGCCCGCGCGGGCTGTCCAGCTCATTCCCCAGCAGTTGATAGGTGGGGCAGGTGGCAAGACAGAAGCCGCAATGCACGCAGCTGCGCAGAATGGCGTCGGCTTCCTTTCCTTCTGGGGTATCTTTGATCAGATCGGTCAGACGGGTTTGCATGATTTAAAACTCGGTATACAGTCGTTGCGGATTCAGAATACCTGTCGGATCAAACTGCTGCTTCAGACGCTGGTGGATTTTAAGCAGGGCAGGGGAAAGCGGGTGAAATACTGGAGTTATGGTTTTATTGCCATGAAATAGAGTGGCATGGCCGCCGGCATCTGCGGCGTGTGTGCGGATTACAGCAGCATCAGTATCTTTATCTGTTACCAGCCAGCGCAGTGCACCACCCCATTCAATCAGTTGTTCACCTGGCAGTGAGAGTGGGGAAGTGGTTGATTTTACTGACAGACGCCATAGCGATTTGCCATTTAATTTTCCTTGCTGGAAAAACGGGTGAGTGTGATTCCTGATGGATTCCCATAAATTTTCCTCGTGGCTTTCCTTATCTTTGATTTGATCTCCACCCAGTCTGGCATGTGCCGTGCGCACGGCGGATTCGGCACCAGAAAGTCGGACATAAAGCTGATTCTCATGAAAACAGGTGGCGGAAACTGGCAGTGGTTCAGCCGCACAGCGGCGCATAGTTTCGATCGCCTGGAGCATGTCAGTCTGAATACACAGAGTGCGTTCTACAGCCGGTCTGGGAAGTACCTTAAGTGATACTTCGAGCAATACCCCGAGCGTACCCATGGCACCTGCCATCAGGCGGGAAACATCATAACCGGCTACGTTTTTCATGACGCGCCCGCCAAAAGACAGGATTCTGCCCTGGCCATCCAGCAGTTTGATACCTAATACATAATCACGCACAGCACCGGTGTAGGCGCGTCTGGGGCCAGATAATCCAGCAGCGATACAACCGCCCAGCGTGGCGGATGCATTGAAGTAGGGAGGCTCAAAAGCCAGCATCTGGCCGTGATCATGCAGCAGCTTTTCCAGCTCGGCCAGCGGTGTTCCGGCGCGAGCAGTGACAACCAGCTCACTGGGTTCATAATCGACGATTCCCTGCCACGTGGCTGTGTTGAGCGCGGGAAGTTGCAGCGCTTGCGGGTTGCCGTAAAAATCCTTGCTGCCGCTTCCCCGGATGCATAACGCCTGTTTATGTTCGGCTGCTGCCGTAACAGCCTGAATGAGTTGATCGAGGATAGCTTGATCTTGCATGAATTAGAACCTGGGTATGTCTGGAAATTTTTCAGCGCCCTGATGGACATGCATCGCTCCGAATTCTGCGCAGCGGTGCAGCTCGGGAATGGCTTTGCCCGGATTGAGCAGAGATTGCGGATCGAATGCCGCCTTGACCGCATGGAACAGATCACGTTCGGCATCATTGAATTGCAGGCACATCTGGTTGAGTTTTTCGATGCCTACACCGTGTTCGCCGGTCAATGATCCGCCGGATTGAATGCAGATTTCCAGTATGCGTGCGCCAAAAGCTTCTGCTTTCTCCAGCTCGCCCGGCTGGTTGGCATCGTACAGAATCAGTGGGTGCAGATTACCGTCTCCTGCGTGAAACACATTCATGCAGCGCAGGCCGTATTCAGCTGAAAGTTGCTCAATCTGTTCCAGCACATGTGCCAGATGCTTGCGTGGAATGGTGCCGTCCATGCAGTAATAATCCGGTGAAACCCGGCCGGCTGCCGGAAAGGCGGCTTTGCGCCCGGCCCAGAAAAGTTGCCGTTCGGCTTCATCTCGCGCAAGGCTGATCCGGACAGCACCACTGGCTTGCAGAATGGTCTGGATCTGTTTGATTTCATCGGCTACTTCTTCCGCCATGCCGTCGGATTCGCACAGCAAAATCGCTGCACCTTCAAGATCGTAGCCTGCGTGTACGAAATCCTCGACGGCGTGGATGGTGATTTTATCCATCATTTCCATACCGGCCGGAATAATACCTGCCTGAATGACGTTGGCGACAGCATCCCCGGCTTTGCTGATATCGTCGAACACGGCCATGACCAGTTTCACTGTTTCCGGTTTGGGAAGCAGTTTTACCGTGATTTCGGTGACAATGCCCAGCATGCCTTCGCTGCCGGTCATCAGTGCAAGCAGATCAAAACCGGGGCTATCGAGTGCATCTGCACCGATTTCCAGCACGTCACCTTCAATTGTCAGTACACGCAAGCGCAAAATGTTATGAACGGTGAGCCCATACTTGAGGCAGTGCACTCCTCCGGAGTTTTCTGCCACATTTCCGCCAATGCTACAGGCGATCTGTGAGGAAGGATCGGGTGCGTAATACATTCCATAACTTGCAGCGGCTTCGCTGATGGCCAGGTTACGCACGCCAGGTTGAACACGCGCACTGCAGGCAGCAGGATCGATATCCAGAATGCGGTTCAGTCTGGCCAATGACAGTAAAACGCCTTCTGCGTGAGGTAGTGCTCCACCGGCCAGACCGGTGCCGGAGCCGCGTGCCACGACCGGAACCTGTCCGGCATGACAGACTTGCAGGATGGTGGCAATTTCAGCTTCTGTGCGCGGCAGTACGACAATCATCGGTAGCTGCCGGTAAGCGGACAGGGCATCGCATTCATATGGCCTTAAATCTTCCACCTCGTAAAGTACCGCTTCTTCAGGCAGAAACTTCAGGAAGGCTGTAATCAGCTGCTTACGATTCATGAGAGGTTGCTGTGGATGGATTGATAGTATGTCCGGCCAGTTTTTCGAGGATACGCACGATGACTGAGCTGTCCAGCATCGTGTCTTCCTGTGCAACGCAGGCGTTATAAAGCGATTGAGTCAGCGCAGTACCCGGCAGGCTGACGCCCAGCTCCGTAGCGCAATCCAGCGCAATCCCCAGATCCTTCATGTGCAGATCAACGCGAAAACCAGGTGTGAAGACGTGCTTGAGCATACGTTCTCCATGTACTTCCAGAATACGCGAAGCAGCAAATCCACCCAACAATGCTTGTCTGACCTTGTTTGGATCTGCGCCGGCCTTGGAAGCAAATACCAGTGCCTCGGCCACCGCTTCAAGCGTCAAGGCGGCGATAATCTGGTTGGCTGCCTTGCAGATCTGGCCAGTACCTGGTTCGCCGATGCGGGTGATAGTTTTCCCCATTAGCACCAGGATGGGTTCGATTCTTGCAAAAACCGGTTCAGTTGCGCCGACCATAATGGTTAGCGTGGCATTCCGGGCGCCGATATCGCCACCTGATACGGGGGCATCTGCATAATCATGCCCGGATTGGTTGATTCGTCTGACAAAATCACGGGTTCTGATTGGTGAAATCGTACTCATGTCGATGATAATTTTCGATCGGGCTGGATCTGCGGACAGGCCCGACATGATACCGTTTTCAGCAAACAGCACTTTTTCGACATCCGATGTATCCGGTAACATCAGAATAATAATATCCGTCTGCTCCGCGACAGCCTTGGGTGTAGGGCAGGCAATTCCACCCAGAGCTGTCAGCTCATCAGGCACGCCACTGCGGGAATGGAGATAAGTCGGGTAGCCCCCCTGAACAAGATGGCTGGCCATAGGTTTTCCCATGATACCCAGACCAATAAAACCGATATTTTTCATGTTGAACAGTGTTACTGAGAAAATGGGTCTTTATCTGCGATTAAGTGATTCCGACAAAACAGGTAAACTGCTTGCCGGCTAGTTCATCCGGATTTGTCTGCATCCGCATGATCAGCCACAGGTCTTGTAGTATAACAGTCCGTATTTTGTGGACTAGCTCTATCTGCAAGAATTCACATGTTCCCTGATTCTTCAATTTCATTTTTCTGCAGATGGCCAGAAAATCATTATGATAAATAGAAAAGGTATTATTCTTGCTGGCGGTTCCGGTACACGGCTGCACCCGGCCACGCTGGCGCTGAGCAAACAATTATTGCCGGTATTCGATAAACCGATGATCTATTACCCGCTCAGCACCCTGATGCTGGCAGGTATCCGCGACATACTCATCATCAGCACGCCGCAGGATACTCCTCGCTTTCAGCAATTGCTGGGCAGCGGTGAGCAATGGGGATTGAATCTGCAATATGCGGTCCAGCCCTCGCCTGATGGTCTCGCGCAAGCTTTTCTGATTGGAGAAGCGTTTATTGGCAACCATCCTTCTGCACTGGTGCTGGGTGACAATATTTTCTACGGTCATGATTTGCAGCAGTTACTGGCCAATGCCATGGCGCGCACCGAGGGAGCCAGTGTGTTTGCTTACCATGTGCTTGATCCTGAGCGCTACGGCGTGGTTGAGTTTGATACGCACGGTAAAGCGTTATCGCTGGAAGAAAAACCTAAACAGCCTAAATCTAACTATGCTGTGACCGGCCTGTATTTCTACGATGATCGGGTTACCGATTTTGCTAAAGCGCTTAAACCCTCAGCACGTGGAGAGCTGGAAATTACCGACCTGAATCGCCTTTATCTGGAACGAGATCGGTTAAGTGTGGAAATCATGGGTCGGGGCTACGCCTGGCTGGATACAGGAACGCATGCAACCTTGCTCGACGCCAGTCAGTTCATCGCTACCTTGGAAAACCGACAAGGGCTCAAGGTAGCCTGTCCGGAAGAAATTGCGTATCGGCAACAATGGATTGATGCCACGCAGCTGGAAATGCTGGCTCAATCATTAGCCAAAAATGGTTATGGCCAGTATCTGCTTAAAATACTCAGGGAAAACGTATTCTGATGAAAGCAAGCTTTGCTTGCGCGGCAGCGGCGGTGGTTGCTTAACCTGGTATTTATTCAGATTTGATGAGGTGTTGATATGAAGGTTCTTGTTACTGGAGGGGCTGGTTACATTGGTTCACACACTTGTGTCGAATTACTGACAGCCGGATATGAGGTTATCGTGTTCGATAATTTTTGCAACAGCCATCCGGAGGCGTTGTGCCGGGTAGAAAAAATTACCGGAAAGAAACTTACTGTAGTCAGGGGTGATGTGCGAGATCAGGCGGCCATTGAAAAGGCTCTGAAAGATTACCATTGTGAGGCTGTCATTCACTTTGCCGGGCTCAAGGCTGTAGGGGAGTCGGTAGAAAAGCCACTTGATTATTATGACAATAACGTTGTCAGTACCCTCCGGTTGCTGGCTGCAATGCAGAATTGTGGTGTATACACACTGGTTTTCAGTTCCTCAGCAACCGTTTATGGTGAACCACAACGTTTACCCCTGATGGAAGATCATCCGTTATCTGCCACCAATCCTTATGGCCGCAGCAAACTTGTTATTGAAGAAATGTTGCGTGATGTGTATCAGGCCAATCCTCAATTTCGTATTGCCATCCTGCGTTATTTCAATCCTGTTGGTGCGCATGATAGCGGACTGATTGGCGAGGATCCGCAAGGGATTCCCAATAACCTGATGCCTTTCGTCGCACAAGTTGCGGTGGGGCGGCGTGAACATCTGAGTGTGTGGGGAAGTGATTACCCGACGTATGATGGAACCGGCGTGCGGGATTACATTCATGTGGTGGATCTGGCGTTGGGGCATCTCAGTGCGCTGGGGCACCTTACCACACCGCAGTGTCTTGCAGTCAATCTCGGCACTGGCATCGGTTACAGCGTGCTGGATGTGGTCAAGGCGTTTGAGAATGCAAGTGACCAGCCTGTTCCATATCAGCTATCACCCAGACGGGCAGGGGATGTGGCAGCTTGTTATGCCGATCCTGCGCTGGCTGAAAAAGTTCTGGGGTGGAGTGCACAACGCGATCTGGCTGCGATGTGCCGGGATCACTGGCGCTGGCAGAAAAACAATCCAGAGGGATATGTATAAGCCCGCACCAAACTGACCCAACCGATCTGCTTTTGTTCTGCAGATACCGGTACTTTTTAGCGTAGTTTGCGCTAACAATTACGCAAAATATTGTCCTCTTCATCCTCGTTGAGGATAGCCGTAACCTGCTAAATATACATCACTATTTTTCTTGCTGACTGCCTTAAGTTATGACAGAATCCTCGCCCGCTGTGCAGACAATCACAGCATTACTGTTGTAATTTCCTCAATCAGTCTACCTAAAGAGAATATGAAAGAATCTGAACAACCTTCGATCGTTTCGCATGAACGAGTCATTCAGTCGAGCATTGTTGCGGAAACCATGTCGGCTGGCGGTTATGCAAGTAGCGCGACCCCGGTTAAGGCAAGTAATGATCCGACCGCAATTATTGATAGTGTCCTGCCTGTACAGATGGGACATGATCTCGTCGAAGATGCAGTCAAGAAAAGCAAGTTCAATGTTACACAGATTCTGACGCGGGGATTTTTATGCACCCCGTTTCTTGCCTATGGCGCGGCATTGTGTGCGTTGCTGGTTGCACAGGGATGGCCGACGGCAGCAGCAGGCCTGCTCTTTCCGGTTGGCTATGTCATGTTGGCGATACTGGGTTTGGAGATGGCGACTGGCAGTTTCTCCGTAATGCCCATGGCACTGTTTGCAGGGCGAATTGGATTGGGAAGCGTGGTGCGCAATTGGTTCTGGACGTTTGTAGCCAATCTGGTCGGCGGTATTTTCTTTGCCTGTTTGCTCTGGTTTTCGCTGACCAAGGGAGGGGCAGTAGAACCACCGGGGGTTCTTACTACATTGGCCCATCTTGCAGAGAAAAAAGTTTCGTATGCAGGGTATGGGATGAATGGCTGGATCGCCGCTGTTGGTATGGGAATACTGTGTAACTGGCTGGTCAGTCTCGGTCCAGTTTTTGCCAAGGGATCGCGCAGTGTGCCAGGTAAAGTCATGCTGATCTGGCTGCCGATTGCTACCTTCTTTGCGCTTGGTTTTGAGCACGCGGTGGTGAATATGTTTGTCTTCCCGATTGGGATACTGTCAGGCGCTGATGTGACGATTTCTGAGTGGTGGCTGTGGAATCAGATTCCCGTAACGATCGGCAATATTCTGGGGGCGGTAATATTTAATTCAACCTTATGGTACCGCACACATAGTATCTGAACCTGAAGCCTGAGTGATCCGTCTTCCTGCAGATCACTACAGGCTTCAGGTGTTGACGATTCTTATTCCAAACATGATTCTAAGTGTCCAGGCGACTGCCCAGATACTTCCCGCCAGCAACAATAGTTGTCCAAAGACACGCTGATCACTCAAAAGATAATTTGCACAGAGGCGATCGGGCAGGTCAAGATACAGCCATCCCAAGCGCATGAAAGTAGCCCAGAATTCCAGCTTTAAAACACCTTGTGCAATAGGGTTAAGTTGAGGCCAACTTATTCCCAATGCCATGCCCATTATCGGTACAGTGATAAATTTTGTCAGTTCGACAGGCCATTCGGATATAGCAGCATCCTGTACGCGTGGCAACATCCAGTAGGTCATGATAATAATGGCGAGAGCTATGCCCGTTATTCCCCATCGATTCCATGGGGCTATATTATCTTTCCAGTTTTCAGGCAGTATCTTACCGGTTATCCATCCTATGATTACCAGTGCCGGAATCTGAACAAGCATGTGCATTACCATGCTTTGTTCCAGAAATCGCTGCATCGGAGGGAGAGCCAGTATGACTAGTGCCGCCAGGAGCAACCATGCCTGTTTAGCTTTTGGATACATTTTCTTTTTCCTTCAGAACCTGATTCAGGTAAGTATGAAGTTCAGCTGTCTGTTCAATCCCAAATATGGCGACCAGTTTTCCATCTGGATTAATGATATGGTAGCCGGCGGAGTGAGTGTAACCGCCGTATTCATCAGGGATTACGATGACTTTAAAGAAATCCAGGATGGCTTTTTTCTGGGAAGGGTTAATCGGCCGGGCAGCCATCCAATATCTGAAGTCAGCAGAGAAATGACTCAAATGTTCTTTCAGTCGCTGAGGAGTATCCTTTTCAGGATCGAAACTAATGCTGAGGAAGCGCAGTTTGTCTGATTTCTCTTCAGTGGAGAAATCTTTCTGTAGAGTTTTAAGATTGCCGCTAAGTATCAGGCATACGTCAGGGCAGCTTGTGTAGATAAAATCTACTACAATGAAATGTCCGTGCCAGTCCTGGATCCTGAAAGTTTCAGCATCCTGATTCTGCAGGTGCCAGTCTGGTACAGGTCGGGGGGTTTCACGAATTTCAAGGCGACGCGCCTCTTCTGCTGTAAAAGCACGCCCTTCGTCGGTACTTACCCAAAGAATAAGAGATCCTGCGATAACTACGAGAAACGTTGCCAGAAAAGTTCTCATCCCTTATTTCCTGTGTGCAGTGTATCGAGTGCTTGCTATTAGATTCCCCGACAACTCTCCATTTCTATTTGGAAAAATTGCCGGGGTATCTATGTTTTAGCGGGGGTTATTTGCACCTGGCAGGCTAATTAAAGCGCGCATGATGAATAACAACATTCCCAGCACAACCAGTGAAGCGGCGATTGTCCCTGCCTGAGCAAAGCCGATCCATTCCGGCAAATGAGCGGCCCAGCGACGAGGGATACTGTTTGCGCCACTGGCAAGGAAAACCATGGATGTCATGAATGCACCGATCAGATAGGCATAGAATCCAAAGCTATCAACTGCTTTAGGTCGTTCTTTGCTGTCACCTTCGCCTGCCAGAAAGTAGGCAAACCCGATGAGCATGGGAAGTAATCCAAGCAACAAGTAGAAATGAAAATGGCCCGGCACCCACAGGGTGTTGTGGAATGTACGATTCACGGTAACCATTGCATCCAGGATAGCCGGGATTACGCCTGCAGCCCAGCCGAACATTGATAGAAACAGCAACTTGGCAGAAGTGCTCCATTTGATGCCTGAACGATATACGATCATTAACGCACCGTAACCGGTAACCACTAAAACCGGGATACCGCTACCAAAGGAGAGTACCTGTGCGACGATAAGTCCCCAGGCTGGCATTGGGAAATCCATCAGTAGATGGTGTGGATATACCCCCATCACCATGAATACAATGGCGAACCAGGCTGCATAGAATGGTTTGTTGGTTTTCCATGGACGGCCGGTATAGCGTGGTAGGAGCTCATAAACCGCGATAACTGATGCGTACATGGTGGCATTGATGACAACGTGACCAAAGAAATAGATCAGGTTCTTCATCAGCAGGGCATCCGGTTTGAATTCAGGGTAGAACAGATTGATCAGACCCATCACCAGCACTACAGCACCTGCGGCAATACCCATGAAGTTGACAATAAGCACCATCGTACTGGCAACAACTGCTGCCGGGTGCTTGTAATCCACCGGTTCTTTACCAAAAAGCTGGGTAAGCCCCAGAGCACGTGACAGACTGCCATAGCGTGCCAGGATGGCGCGACCGAAATCCAGATAGAGGATCAGGAAACCCACTCCGATAACGAGCAAACCCAGCTGAAAGACAGCTGCAGCGCCCGTGGACCAGGCTCCCATTGAAATGGCGGGTAACGGAAAGAGAAACGTCCATGCACCACCATACTTTCCTACGAAAATAGAACCAAGGATCAGCACGACACCCGTCAGGAAAATAAAGAAATTTGTCCAGAAAACTCCGTTGCTCAGTTTTACGTATTGGCGCAGAAAATACCACTGTACCCCAGTCGAGGTTATCATTGCGGCCCCCACAACCCCTACGCCATGCACTGTCATTATTTGATAAAACAGATCAGCACCAATTTCCAGCCAGGTGCCTTGTGCTGCCCGCATGGCCAGTCCTGCGAGCATCATCAATAAAAATACCAGTAACCCCGCTATCAGGTGAGACTTTACGGCGATCAGTGCATTCCGATCTTCTGAATCGGAATACTCAATCTTGCTGCTTACTTCTGTTGTACTCATTGTATTCTCCAATAAGTTATTGTTAATGCCGGGTTATTTATTCAACCGTTAATTCGGTGATCATCGCATGATGCGCCAGACCGCAATATTCCAGGCAAAGAATCTTGAATTTTCCAGGTTTATCAAATGTGTGAATAAGTTTGTTGGTGTAGCCCGGCATAGCCTGGGTCTGAGCAACCAATATCAAGTTTTCGTCATAGATACCGAACCCGTGATTCACGTCCGCAGCAGATACCTGAAATTCAACCGGCTGGCCTGATTTCACGGTGGCAGGTGTCATTGTCCAGTACCATTGATGACCATTTACCGCAACGACCTGGTAATCATTGCTTGAATACTCCTTGTGCTGATCAGGAATTGGAAATGGATTCAGTGAGGCGAAGGTGATGATGGTTCCTAGTGCCAGCAAAAAAATAAACCACTTGCTGCGCACGCTGTACCATTTTTTTGTAATGGATTGATAATCCGCTTCAGTTTTTTTAGAATTAATTATCACAAAATAAAAGACTGCTATGACCAAGCCTATCCCTACGAGTGTAATGGCGTAAACTGTTGAGATCATTCTGTATTTCCCCTTCCGTTTATTAAAAATCGGGTCGCGAATTTACCTTTGATAATGATTCGTGTCAACTTATTTATTTTTATTTAAAAATATTTTTGTGATAAATGGCAGTGACAGGTTTTTTCATCCTTAAATTTATGCATTTATGTTGTGGCGCGTGGACGTCTGCACCGGGAGAAGATCGTGAGACAACGGGAGATGATCTGTTGGATGGGGTAGTTGCCAGACTGGTTAACGGGGATGTTTGATGTAACGGATGTGGATTTGCTTATTTCACGCTGGCACCCTGAAAAATTCGTGGGGTGAAAGACTGTTCAGGATGGGTTATTCCCACTGTTGCAAGTATACAGTGGAAAGAGGTCATGTCCCCACGGTTTGCGAGGGGACATGGCTTACATTTGTTTACTTATTCCTCATTTTTACTGGTTTTTCTTCCGGAAATGATTTTCCTGAGCAGTGGAATGCTGAATAACCCTATTAGTGCCCCGATCAGAAGTATGAGGTAGTTTTGTGTATCACTTTTGGCAAGTGATTTGGTAATTTCCCTTACCACTTTGCTTTTATCTTCTTTGTTCTCGGTTGCGCTTATTTTTGGCAGATCTTCAGCATCATAAATATCATTGATGTTGTAAGGCGTCAGTCCGGGGATGCTGGGAATATCCTGGCCGCCCTTGCCAATTACGAGCTGGGCTTTCATCCCTTTTTCCATGTGCTGTGCAATATCGCAGTGCACCAGCAAAGTATCATCCGATCCCGGTACGATAATTGTGCCGGAGACAGTTTTGGGACCTGTCACTTCCAGATGGAACATGCCGTATTGATATATATATTTAGGCAGGCCATGCATCATAAATTGATGACGGACATTGTCTTCATTAGTGAAATGAAAAGTAACCTTTGAGCAAGGTTTGACGTGCCACTGTTGCTGATCAAAAGCAAAAACGGTTCCAGGAAACCTTTCTGCGTATTTTCTGCCCGCCCGAACTGTGATTTCTACTTCTCCGGAGATGCTTTTACAGCCACTGGGTAGTTTGTCAAGATTCTGGCCCATGATCATCGTGCCTTCATGATCCATGATGTGGCTATCATCCACATGGTGGTGGTGATGCATGTCGCCGTGATCAGCTGCTCCGCCCAGATGCTCGCTATGCTCGGACTCGGACGAGTGCTGGTGTGATTCAGCATCAATACTGTGATCCTCATGGACATGATCGTGAACGGATTCTTCCTGATGCGATTCGGCGTCAATGCTGTGCTCTTTGTGAGCGTGTTCATGTTCAGCCACCGCTTCGCTGCCTGTATTTATGCCGTGTCCGTTATGATCATGTTTGGACTGCGTGGCTTCTGCCTGCTTTGATTCACTCTGCTCATGCCCGCTATGCTGTTCGTGCTGGGCATGTTGATCGTGTTCATCAGATGTGGCCTGCTGTTGTGCCACTGCATCGAAACAGAATGGCAAAGCGGCAGCCAGCAGAAAAATGATCTTGAATCTTGCGTTCATTACTCTTTACCCCCTTTTTCGCCTCTGATTCGTGAAATTACTGCTGCAGCACATTGTTTGATATGGCTGCGTCCGGCAAAGATCGTATACAGGAACAGTCCAGCCAGTAAACCACCTAAAGCATAGAGCAAAGTGTTACGGGTGGCAGCGTCAAGATTGATTGTTCTTCCTGCGGCTGCCCCAAAGGTGGCAGCTTCATCCAGATTTTGCCAGACAGGGACCTTTCTTTCCCAATACTCTTTGGTAAAAAAATTATCGAGGTTGACACCAAAGTGACTCGTATTCGGCAAGCCATTTTCACCAAGATAAGAGGTATATACGATGGAACTCATGCTGCCGCCTTCGGCCATGCCGTTTGTGGTAATGCCTTTTTCGCGATGATCATGAATTAGCCAGTCACCTTCACCAGTGTTACGCAGGCCGTCATCAATGGTTTCTATCTCCAGATCCAGGCGCTGTGCCGGGGCAATATCGAACACATCACGCCTGATCTGTGCCAGGGGATTTTGTTCTATACCGTCATAATGTGTAATCTTGGCAGTATGGCCATGTGGATGGATTGCAATGGATTCGTTACCACTGTTGAGTAAACGTAATTTAATTTTTTCATTCGGTTCAACAATGACAAGCGATTCTCTGAGCGAATAAGGAAATGATAATCCGTTGATTGTGAAGTAATCTTCGGTAGCGTTATTGATCTCATAGCGCCGATTCATATCACGGGCAGTCAGACGCGGATCATTGTATTGCTTGATAATGTCACCCAGTTCTTTATCCATTGAGTGGTAATGCAGATCGTACTCCCGGTCGTACCCTTGCTCCTTGATTGCTTCTGACCGATGTCGCACATGGCCACCACCGATATTCAATGTTTGTAACCAATTATTGGGTTTGTTTTCTTCAACGATAATTATTCCTCCCAATCCCATCGATAAATGGGTATGCGTTTGTATGTGGCAGTGATAGAACATGGTTCCCGGTTGACGAGCCTGGAATTGATAAATTCGACGTTCGCCAGGCATCAGCTCCATTTCACTGGTCTGAGATACGCCATCGTTACCGTTGAGCTCGTGATGGAATGGGTGATCCACACCGTGTAAATGGATGGTGTGTGGAAAGTAATGTGTATTTTCCAGCACGATTTGTACGATATCTCCCTGCTCAACCCGGATGACCGGTGATGGCAATCTGATTAGCGGATTGGCCCGTACGCTTTCAAAGTTTTCAGTTGACATACCACTGGTCTTTGGGGCAAAAACCCAGGCACCGGGTTGTACACCAGGAGCAATATCAAAAGTGGGAACCTGGCCAGGAAAATCGGGTGATTTTCCATTTAACTCCATGATCTCCAGCTTGATAACGATACGGTCGGGATCACCATCTCCATCCAGATCATCTGTCTTGATGATGGCATCTGGAGAAAAGTGCGTTTGCATGAGCGTATCCATGGAAACGTTGTTGGTTCCCTTGACAGCGACGGCAATCCAGGTGGGGTTGTCCGGACTGCAACCCAGATCTGCTTCAATTTCCACGCCGTCAATAACCTGTGCATCACGCCAGGCGGGTGGAATTTTAGGATCGCAAGGTGGTTCGGATGTGAGTGCGGCGGGTTCAACTCGGATTGTTTCGGGTAATTTTAAGGATGCATAAGTACCGCCAGAGGCACACACCAGATAAGCAATTACTATGATAGTGCGAATAAAATTAGACATGTCTCTCGTCTCTCTCAATCTATCCTTTATGGAATTTAACAAAAGAGCGCTCTCGCTTGGATCGTATGGTAATTTTTTCAGTTTTACGCAAGCCATGGCGATTTTCAATCAAGGCTGTATCCTGAATAACAGGCCCAGATTCGCCGAGCGTCCTCAACATTGCATTTTTAGGTAATGGAAGTTATGCAGAATACCCTTATCCTGGCAATATTTCTACATAACTCATTGTACAACGCGCGGGGTTTTTACATCTTCCTGCATCTTTTATGACAAGCATATAACGGGCTCATGCTGATCGGTTCACTGGACTTTGTCTTTTTGTCAGATATAAAGTGGATTATCAACCGGGAAGAGAATTTATCAGTAATGATATATGCATGATACGAATTATTGCTGCAGACAGCGACTCCATTCTGATAGAGAATTCGAGTTTATCTTGTGGAATTTTATTGGCAAATGTCAAAACTGCTATTTAAATTGAGAAATGTGCCAGATGATGAGGCGGAAGAGGTGCGGGTGCTGCTGAGTGAGCACCAGATTGATTTTTACGAAACCACGGCAGGTAACTGGGGGATTTCCATGCCAGCGTTATGGGTACGTGAAGAATCCCAATACGAGCAGGCACGGGAGCTGCTGGATACCTACCAGGTTGAGCGCAGTGCGCGAGTACGTACGGAATATGATCGCCTCAAGCGGGAAGGCAAGCATAAAACGATTATTGACAGTTTCCGGGAAAATCCTTTTACCTTCATTGCCTACCTTTTTGTGGTGTACGCCTTGTTATACCTCCCTTTCAAATTCATCTCCGAACTGGGAAAACAGTAAAAATTGAGTCTTGTTTTCCTTTTTCTTCCTGTGATTCAACCGGAGCGTCGATAAATTGAACGGTTTTTATAGGCTGAGTGCTGCCTTGCTGCTGGGTGGGGTGACGGTAACCGGTTTTGCTCCTTTTTATTTTTATCCGGTACCTGTTGTCACACTGGCACTACTTGCCTTGCTCTGGCGTACAAGCAGAGCACCCATGCAGGCAGCATCAACCGGGTTTGCATTTGGTATGGGTTTGTTTGGCGCAGGGGTGACCTGGCTTTACGTCAGTCTGCATGATTTTGGTCATATGGCACCCGCGCTGGCAGTGCTGGCACTGATCGTGTTATGTGCCTATCTTTCGCTATTTCCTGCACTGGCTGGCTGGATCGCGGCACTGCGGTGTTTTCGTGCCTCCTGGGCGTGGCCGGGAGTAGTGGCAGCACTCTGGGCATTGATGGAATGGCTGCGCGGCACTCTGTTCACCGGCTTTCCATGGCTGACAGTTGGTTATTCGCAAGCACCGGATAGTCCTCTGGCAGGCTTTGCGCCGATTGTGGGCGTGTATGGCATATCGCTGTTGCTGATGCTGAGCGCCGCCTGGCTGGCCTGCTGGCTGGAAAACAGACAAAACCGCCGTTTCTGGCTATGGCTGGGCAGTGTCTGGATTATTGGTTTCAGTTTGCAACAAATACACTGGACTCAACCGGAAGGGGAGCCGGTGACCGTCAGCTTGTTGCAAGGCAACATTCCACAGAACAGGAAATGGGAGCCGGAGCATCTGTCCGCCACCATGCGAACGTATGTCCGGCTGGTGCAGGAAAGCCCGAGCAGGTTGATTGTAACCCCGGAAATCTCGTTTCCCCTGTATTACGAACAGGCACCACGGGATTATCTGGAATTGCTGACCGAACACGCCCGTTCCCGTCAAGGCGATGTGTTGATCGGCCTGGTGGAACGCTCTCCGGCGGATGATAGTTATTACAACACTATGTTCAGTTTTGGTGCTTCACCCGAGCAAAGTTATCGTAAGTATCATTTGGTTCCGTTTGGTGAATATATTCCACTGAAAGCAGTATTTGGCTGGGTGATCGACGTGCTGCATATCCCATTATCGGATTTCTCACGCGGCGGGCTGGATCAGCAGCCACTGAATCTGGCCGGGCAGCGCGTGGCTGTCAATATTTGCTATGAGGATGTGTTTGGTGAAGAAATTATCATGCAATTGCCACAGGCTAGTCTACTGGTCAATGTCAGTAATGACGCCTGGTTCGGTCATTCCATCGGCCCGCGCCAACATTTGCAGATTTCGCAGATGCGTGCGTTGGAAACCGGCCGCTACATGCTGCGTGCCACCAATACCGGAGTCACTGCCATCATCAATGAACGGGGCAGGATACTGGAGCAGCTGGAGATGTTTACCACCGCCGGTTTACACAGCACCGCACAGGGTTTTGGTGGTGCTACACCTTATGTGCGCCTGGGTAACAGTCTCTTATTCGGGCTGATTGGCTTGTTGCTGCTTGCCGGTTGCCTGGCGACATTTTCCGGCAGGCGCAAAACTCTGTAAAATAACCCGATTCATTATCAGCTACTATGACATGCCTACCCCCACTTTCCAGGAAATTATTCTTACCCTTCAACAATACTGGGGACAGCAGGGATGCGCCTTGCTGCAACCCTACGATATGGAAGTTGGTGCCGGTACCAGCCATACTGCAACTTTTCTGCGAGCCTTGGGGCCGGAGCCGTGGCGTGCTGCTTATGTGCAGCCTTCCCGCCGTCCCAAGGACGGTCGCTATGGCGACAACCCCAACCGTCTGCAGCATTACTACCAGTTTCAGGTTGTTCTGAAACCCGCACCACGGGATATTCTGGCGCTGTATTTTCGCTCACTGCAGATGCTGGGGCTGGATTTGCAGCAAAATGATGTGCGTCTGGTGGAAGATGACTGGGAGAATCCCACGCTCGGTGCCTGGGGGCTAGGCTGGGAAGTTTGGCTGAATGGCATGGAAGTTACCCAGTTCACCTATTTTCAACAGGTGGGCGGTATCAATTGCCGTCCGATCACAGGTGAAATTACCTATGGCCTGGAGCGCCTCGCCATGTATTTGCAAGGTGTGGAAAACGTATTTGATCTGGTCTGGACGGAGGGGTTGACTTACGGCGATGTCTATCATCAGAACGAGGTGGAGCAGTCCACCTATAACTTTGAGCATAGCGATATTGAATTTTTGCTGCTTTCCTTCGACAGACTGGAAACACAGACCAACCGATTGATTGATGCACAACTAGCGCTGCCTGCTTATGAGCAAGTACTGAAGGCTGCGCATACTTTCAATCTGCTGGATGCGCGTGGTGCGATTTCAGTGACCGAGCGCGCGGCCTGTATTGGCCGCATTCGCAATCTGTCGCGGCGAGTGGCACAAGCCTACTACGACAGTCGCTTGCGTTTGCAGCCGCCGTTTCCATTGGCACCGCGTGAATGGGTTGCCCAAACTCTGGATCAGGTGGCGTCAGCATGACGACTGAAAGCCTGCTAATTGAGTTGCTGACCGAGGAACTACCTCCCAAATCACTCGCAAAACTGGGCAATGCATTTGCCACATTAATTGCTGATAGTCTGAAACAACAGTATTTGACTACACCGGGCACGGTGCCGGCTGTTTTTGCCTCACCACGTCGGCTGGCGGTACATTTGACTGCTATTCCTGCCCAGGCACTAGATCAGATCGTAACCCTCAAACTGATGCCGGTTGCGGTCGGGCTGGATGCGCAAGGGCGGCCCACTCCGGCGCTGCATAAAAAACTGGCTGCATTAGGAATGGAAAATGTTGCTGTCTCCGCGCTCAAGCGGGTACAGGAAAGTAAGGCAGAGATGTTGTTCCTGGAACAGAGCGTTACCGGAACCCTGCTGGCAGCAGGATTGCAAAAGGCCGTGGATGAAGCCATTCGCCAGTTACCGGTTCCCAAGATGATGACCTATCAGCTGGAGGATGGCTGGGAGAATGTGCACTTTATCCGTCCGGCACATGGGCTGATTGCCTTGCATGGCCAGCAGATTGTGCCGATCAGCGCTTTAGGGTTCACTGCTGGGAACACCACTCGGGGGCATCGCTTTGAAGCAAAGCAAGCGGAACTGGTGATTGATCATGCGGATCACTATGAACAAATCCTGGAAACAGAAGGAATCGTTATTCCGGGATTTGATCGCCGTCGCAGCCGCATCAGAGAGGGGCTGGAAACTGCCGCGCGTGCAGCACAATTGCAGTGTGTTGAGGATGCCGCTTTGCTGGATGAGGTGACCGCGCTGGTTGAGCACCCCAATGTTCTGACGGGAACATTTTCAGCAGATTTTCTGGAAGTGCCGCAGGAATGTCTGATCTCCACTATGAAAATTAACCAGAAATATTTCCCTCTGCTGGATGCTGGTGGAAAATTGACCAATCGCTTTTTGATTGTTTCCAATATCACGCCGGCTGATCCAGGGCAGATTATTGCGGGTAACGAGCGCGTTATCCGTTCCAGACTGGCGGATGCAAAATTTTTCTTTGATCACGATCGCAAGCGAACATTGGCCTCACGTCTGCCCGATCTGGACAAGGTGATCTACCATCATCAACTGGGTTCCCAGGGCGAACGTACCCGGTATGTACGTGCCTTGGCGCGAATTGTCGGGCAGTTGCTGGGTGACAGTGACTTGTCTGCGCAGGCGGATCAGGCCGCGATGCTGGCCAAGGCTGATCTGCTGACTGATATGGTCGGGGAATTTCCCGAGTTGCAAGGCATTATGGGGCGTTATTACGCTCAGTTCGAGGGGATGGATGAGACCATTGCCTTCGCCATTGAGGATCATTACAAACCACGCTTTGCCGGGGATGCATTACCACGCAGCATGACGGGTATCTGTGTGGCACTGGCTGACAAACTCGAAACGCTGATCAGCCTGTTCAGTATTGGCCAATCTCCGACTGGCGATAAGGATCCCTATGCCCTGCGGCGGCATGCACTGGGCGTAATCCGCATCCTGATCGAGAAAGATCTGCCGGTCGGGCTGGATGTGATGATTTCACGCGCGGCTGATGTGCTGCGGGATGAAATCAGCGGGGAACAAGGCCCAGGATCAAGCCATGCCCGTCCGGTAACCCCACAACTGACAGAACAGCTGCAGGATTTCTTTTATGATCGCCTCGCTAGCAGCCTGCGTGATCAAGGCTACACTGTTCAAGAGGTGGAATCTGTCCTGAATCTTCGGCCCTCCCTGTTGTGTGAAATCCCCAGGCGCCTGGCGGCGGTGCGGGCATTTACTGCCCTGCCTGAAGCAGCCAGTCTGGCGGCTGCCAACAAGCGCGTCGGTAATATCCTCAAAAAATCAGAGTTTGATGCCACTGTCAGTATTGACAAGGCCTGCTTGCAGGCGCCGGCTGAAATTGCCCTGTATCGTGCGTTGTCTGAAATCGAATCCGATGCCCACCACGCCTTCCAGAAAGGTGATTATGTCACTGCCCTGCAAATACTTGCTGCCTTGAAAGCGCCGATTGATGCCTTCTTCGACCAGGTAATGGTGAATGATGAAAACGAAGTATTGCGACGTAACCGTCTGGCTCTGCTGGCAACCTTACAGGTAACGATGAATCGCGTGGCGGATATTTCCCGGCTGGCTGCCTGAATGGTTTGAGGGCGCACTGCAAATGAAGCTGATTATTCTCGATCAGAACGGTGTCATCAATCAGCGGGGGGATACGCTTATCAAGACTCCTGATGAATGGAAACCGATTACAGGCAGCTTGCAAGCGATTGCGCGGCTGACTCACGCCGGTTATCGAGTAGTGACTGCTACCAATCAATCCGGCATCGGGCGTGGTTTGCTCAATATGACTTCCTTCAATGCAATCAATGACAAGATGTTTCGTGCTGTGCAGCAGGAGGGCGGGCGGCTGGATGCCCTGTTTTTCTGCCCACATACCCAGCATGATAAATGTGTCTGTCGCAAGCCGGGCATCGGTATGTTCAAGGAAATCCGGCAACGTTACAGCGTTGAACTCAGCCATGTGCCCGTTGTGGGCGATTCCCTGCGCGATCTGCAGGCTGCGGCCAAAGCGGGTGCTGTGCCGGTACTGGTGTTGACCGGCAAGGGCCAAACCACGCTGGCGAACGGTGATCTGCCTGCAGGAA
Source organism: Nitrosomonas eutropha (assembly GCF_900116685.1). GTDB lineage: Bacteria > Pseudomonadota > Gammaproteobacteria > Burkholderiales > Nitrosomonadaceae > Nitrosomonas > Nitrosomonas eutropha_A. The sequence goes on along the minus strand of NZ_FPBL01000001.1, from coordinate 135,127 downwards.
CACAAATTTACCCGGATCTTTCGGCAGTGGTGGACAGTCTCGAAATACAGGCACTGTAATGGCTGGTTTGCGTTCCCTGATTTATATGCTGCTGCAGGCGATCATCACGCCGCCGTATGCGCTGTTTGCCTTGGCCTGTTTTCCGCTACCTCCTCATCGTCGCTATCAGGTCACTTATGGCTGGACTAGACTGATGTTGTTCATGCTGCGCACCATTTGTGGTCTGCGTTATGAAGTGCTGGGGCGGGAAAATATTCCGGAGCAGCCGTCAATTATTCTTTCTAAACATCAATCTGCCTGGGAAACACTGGCCTTACAGCAGATTTTCCCGCCGCAGGTATGGGTACTGAAAAAAGAACTGTTGCGTATTCCATTCTTTGGCTGGGGATTGGCCATGACGAGCCCGATTGCAATCGACCGCAGTGCCGGTAAAGCGGCGCTGGAGCAGATCGTGGAGCAGGGGAGGGAACGGTTGCAGCAGAATTTCTGGATCGTTGTTTTTCCTGAAGGTACGCGTATCCCGCCTGGTAAAAAAGGCAAGTACCGTATCGGCGGCGCCTGGCTGGCGGTGCATACCGGCGCATTGGCTGTGCCGGTAGCGCATAACGCCGGAGAATTCTGGGGCAGAAATTCCTTCATCAAATATCCCGGTACCATTACTCTGAGCATCGGCAGACCAATCGATCCAAACGGAATCGAAGCTGGTGAGCTGATGGCCCGGGCGGAAGCATGGATCGAAGCCGAAACCACGCGCATCAGCCAATCGGCAAAGCAATCAATCAAGTAACCGGGATGCTGAGAACCTGTTCAAGGTCTCGATCAAGGGATGTAGTGCAAGGCAAAATTGAACGAGAAAATGGAGCATACTTGAAGTACGTGAGCATTCTGAGTCCAATTTCAACGCTATAATGCGCCCTTCAGTAAGATATTGAACAGGTTCTGACAGCAGCAGCCTGATCCCCTGGAACCTTTGATCAAATCCTCCGTGCGTCGCATTGCAGGCAAAAATCAGTGATTCCCTTCCCCAATACAAATCAAATCAAAATAGATTCCTGTCTGTCACAGACAGGGCGTATTATTTGATTAGCATTATTTCGACCAGACGGCTCTGACAGCAATCAGGGCGATTCAGACAGGGAGAAAAGACCATGGCCACAGAAAAACGAGGTTCCCGTTCCAGTAAAGCAGCTAGTAGTAAATCATCCAGCCCCTTCACGGTACTTTCCCGCTCTGCGGCCAGCTCAACCATAGAGTTTCCATCAATATTGAACAAGGAAGGCAGCTCACCGGAAATCGGTACGGTGGTCTATATCCATGGTATTGACAACAAACCGATAGCCTCAGTCCTGAAGTGCCAATGGGATACAGCTTTGTTTGGTGCACCAATGGGGGATCGCACCCGCATGGCATACTGGGTGGATCGCAATCGTTATCCCGAACCTGAGAAAGGCAGTTGTGCTGACAAAGACACGCTCTCGGGGAATACGGATGGAATGAGCGCACAAGCTCTGCGGGAAACCGGGCTGGAACCGGAAATCAAGCTGAGTGCTGCCGAGCGCAAGATCATGGCAGCCTTGGAAGAGCGCTTGCGCGAAGGGGAGAAACAACCCGGTGGAGTTGATGTGAAGGTGCTGCCACTGCCCGAGAATATGCGGCTGTGGATTACTCATCGCTTAACCAGGTTGTTTCTCAAGGATGTGCAGGACTTCTTTTTTGATGAGAGCAAACGCGGTCTGATGGAACAATCGTTGCGCGACCGTCTGGACGTGGGCGGCGGTCCCTTTATTGTGATTGGCCACAGCCAGGGTTCAATGATCGCCTACCACGTATTGCGCCAGTTAAAGAAGGCTGACTGTGATGTGCGCCTGTTCATCACTATCGGCTCGCCGCTGGGCATTCAGGAAGTGCAGGATGTGCTGGGCAAAATCGGCCCCGGCAAGCCGCTTGCGGTGCCGGAATGTGTTGATCGCTGGCTGAATGTTGCCGAGCGTCTTGATCCGGTCGCACTCGATTCACATCTGGAAAATGATTATCGGCCCAACAGCCGTGACGTGAAAGTTGAAGATCACGCCGGGCTGATGATTAACCCGGACTGGGAATCCAATCCGCATTCGGGTACGGGCTATCTTTCGCTTGATATTGTTCGCCAGACTGTGCGCGAGACCGCCGGACCTACTTTCAGTAACCCGGTGGGCCGCAATATCCTGATGAAGGATCTGGTTGACAACATTGAAGATGGCCGCCGCGAACAAAGACACCCAACACTGATTCAACTGGTTTCGGATGATAACGATGGCACGCCGCTGGACGAGGTACGCAGCCGCCTTGAAACCTTGATCAATGAAGTGCTGGAATTCAATGGCGCTAAACGTGAAGATGGCCGCATCCAGTGCATGCAGCGCTTTATTTCGGCTGATCTGACCCGCAGTGAAATCGAGCAGTTGCGTTCACATTGCGGCACACTGAAAATTGATCGCGTCTGGCGCAATGCTGTCAAACGTGCACTGCTTTACCAGTCGGTACATACCATTCAGGTACGTCCGGCCAATCTCAGTTATGGTGCTTGTGGCCGAAATATCGCCTGGGCGGTGCTCGATACCGGAATCGCTGCCAACCACCCGCATTTCAAGGCACACAGCAACGTCATTGCACAGTGGGATTGCACAGGCAGTGGCAGTCCCAGACAACTGAAACCAGGAGATAGTGGTTTTGGCACGCTGGATGGCAATGGTCATGGTACCCACGTCGCTGCAATCATCGCCGGTGGATTGACACTGCCGCGTGACACAAAAGACCCGACCCCCATCGATCTGCAGGGTATGGCACCCGAGGCAAAACTGTATGGTTTCAAGGTACTCAAGGACAGTGGCAACGGGGAAGATGCTTTTATCATCAAAGCGCTCGATACCATTGCAGAGCTGAATGAACGCGCCGGTAAGCTGATGATTCACGGCGTGAATCTCAGTCTGGGCGGTAGTTTTGATCCCAGTGTATTTGGCTGTGGTCATACCCCGTTGTGTCAGGAACTGCGGCGATTATGGCAGCAAGGAGTGCTGGTATGTCTCGCGGCTGGTAACGAAGGCTATGCACTGCTTGATTCGGCTAATGGTGTGATACCGGCCAACATGGATCTTTCCATCGGTGATCCGGCCAACCTTGAGGAAGCCATTGCCGTCGGCTCGGTGCACAAAACCAATCCACATACCTATGGTATTTCCTACTTTTCCTCACGTGGGCCGACAGCGGATGGGCGCATGAAGCCAGACCTGGTTGCACCGGGCGAAAATATTCTTTCAGCAAGGCATCAATGGCCGAAGAACAAGATCACCGTGCGCAATGCCTATGTGGAAATGAGCGGAACCAGCATGGCCACCCCGCATGTCTCCGGACTGCTTGCCGCCTTTCTTTCTGTTCGCCGGGAGTTCATCGGCTATCCGGATCAGGTCAAAGCACTGTTACTAAAGCATTGTACCGATCTGGATCGCGATCCTTATATTCAAGGCAAGGGCATGCCTAATCTGGTCAGAATGGTAATGAATACCTGATCGGTTTATATTGCTGCCGGGCTCAATCAAGTGTAGTTACGGGATACGCAGACACAACATCGCAAAGCGATATTACCCGCATTGGGTGGATATTTCGGTTTTGGAGGATTACTCCAGTATCTCTATATGCTGGCGGGTCGTTCCCCGTTCACCCAGGCGGATTATTTTATTAATGAAAGAAGCGGTAAAACCAGGGTGAGAAATCACGCTGGAAAACAGGGCAATCGCTTCATCCTTATCCGTAATTTCCTGTTGGCGCTGTTCCGTAGTTAAGGGCGACAGGGTCTCGGCAAATGACCAGGCAGCATCACGCGCTTTTACCATACTGAAATTGATCAGGGAGGTTTCCACACTGCCCAGATAACGGTTTAACCATCGTAGCATTGGCCATATTTCGGCCAGTTCATTTTGCACGCCGCCTACCAGGCTGGCTAGGATCTGATTGATTTTGTCAAAATCATTTTTCAGGCCAGGTAATTCTTCGGGCGGCACTGTTTCCGCAACGGCAATACCCAGATCAAGGTTGATATGGGCATTCATGCCCAGTAATAAATGCTGCAGGACGATGGGCCACCAATGCCTGGTTTCATCAAAGGCGCGCACCCAGGATTGAGTTGGCGTTTGCCCCGTCTGGTACTGATAACAGGCTTGAAGATAGCGATTGGCGAAAATCACATCCAGACGCTCCATGCGCGGCCCATCATCGAACAAGCCTTCCTCGATTCCTTTTTTAGCCTGGAGGATGACCTTGCGATAGAGCGCTGCAAAATAACCGGTACGGGAATTATTCTGCTTTGACCATTCAATAATGGCAGTTAGTTGATGAGCAACCTCATCAATCGTTCTTGCAGGTGTTGCGATTAAGGCGGGAAAGCGTGTGGCGGACATATTCTCTCCTGTTGATTTTCATCAGGTACCGGTTTTAGAACCTGTTCAATATCTTACTGAAGGGCGCATTACGGCGTTAAAACTGAACTCAAAATGCTCACATACTTCAAGTATGCTCCACTTTCTCGTTCAATTTTGCCTTGCACTGCCTCCCTTGATCGAGATCTTGAACAGATTCTTAGAAATTAACTGGCTGACTGCATAGTGGAATCTATCCGATTTTTCTGCCGGAATCTGTTTGACTTGATCGATTGTAATCATCATTTTCTTAATGAATTATGCATTATTTAGAATTGATTTATGGTGTTCAATGCCGGGAGAGCCTTGCGCATCATGGGCATTGCAACGAACAGGCAGCAGATAAAGGCATTCAGCGAGCACAATGGTTTATGCGTAATAAATTTTAAAAAAGCATTTGTTTTTCCTATATGCTGATGTGGATGCAATGCTGCGCATGGTCGATGCTTTGCAATTTCATGAAAGTTGTGGTGAGGTATCTGATGCAGCAAACCGGTGCATACTTCCCTGAATGCTCATAACCATAAAGGAGAAACACATGGATTTCGATAAAGACAAGGCAATCGCGCTGCTGAACGAGATCATGGAGCTTGAGCTTGCCGGCGTGGTGCGATATACGCACTATTCATTGATGGTGTTTGGCTACAACCGTATTCCAGTAGTGGAATGGCTCAAGCAGCAGGCCGAAGAAGGTCTGCTCCACGCGCATAAAGCCGGTGAACTCGTCACGCTGCTGGGCGGCTATCCCTCGCTTGGGATCGGCCCTCTGCTGGAAACGCACGTGCATGATATTGGTGATATTCTGCGAGAATCGCTGGCGCATGAAAACCAGTCACTCACCGCCTACTATGCGCTGCTGGAGCTGGCTCGGGACAAATCAGTGCTGCTGGAGGATTATGCGCGCAGTCTCATTGTCGAAGAAGAGATGCACGTGGATCAGGTTAACAAGATGTTGCGGCGAACGGGTAAAACAGACGTGTACGAAACGCCAAAGAGTTGATTCATTTCAGAATCGTCCGCGCATTACGTCGTACTGCACCCCGAATGCTTGCGCTCAACTTTCCCATCGCGCCGGTCTGCCCAATGTAAGACGATGCCCACCGTGGACATACCTCAGCATCTTGCACATAAAAAGCGACTGATATTCATCATCGTCATTGCGATCGTTAGCGCGATGGGCGTCTTTACGCAAGAAGCGATTCCGCAAGATCCGCACTACAACAATTTCGCGGATACCAGGTACTTTTTGGGCATCCCTAACTTCTACAACGTTGCCTCCAGTGTTGCGTTTGTTCTGGTTGGGGTTACGGGACTGGTAATGCTGAGGTCCAGCAAGTCGCAAGGAGTGCTGCAGGCTTTGCGGCCGGGTTACACGGTATTTTTTATCGCCACGATGTTCATAGGGCTGGGCTCAGCTTATTACCATCTGGAACCTAATAACGCTACGCTGGTTTGGGATCGTCTGCCTATGGCTGCGGCATTCATGGCATTTTTCTGCATCATCGTTGGAGAGCATATCAGCGAGCATTACGGCCGAACTTTGTTGATCCCGTTACTTTTATTGGGATCAGTGTCGGTTTTTTACTGGTACTTCACGGAGTTATATGGGCGGGGAGATCTGCGTCTCTACGTGCTGATCCAGTACCTGCCTGTTGTTCTGGTTCCATTGATTATGCTGCTGTTTCCCTCACGCCTAAAGCCGTCAATGTTCATGTGGGCACCGCTTGCAGCTTACGTACTGGCGAAGATATTTGAACTCGACGACATGCCTGTCTACGATGCTGTCGGCATCAGCGGGCACACGCTGAAACATTTAATCTCTTGCATTGGTATTTTGTTCGTGGCGGTGGCGATTTGCGTTCGCGTACCTCGCGTATCTCCGGATTGCTTGCCGCCATCCTTTCCACCTGACGTGAATTCATAAACTCCCCGAATCATGTCAGGGTGCTGTTATTACAGTACTGCACCGATAAACCAGGCAGGTTAATTCTCGTCTAATATATTTTATACATTGCCATTATTTGACATTGTCATCATGAGAAAAAGCGCAGTAGAATAACTTTCCGCCAACTATCTGGAAGGGGGCTGCAATGAAGAATCCAGGCTTTTTTACTTCCACCATGATTCGCTGCGCAATGACTCTGTTCATCCTTGCAGCGCTCATTTCATGCAAAGATTCCCAAAAAGGAGACGTTCAGCCACCCGACCAGCAGGCTCGCAGCTGGGAGGAGGAGCGCGCGCAGCGCGAACAGCAACAGGCTGCCTATTTGAGCGATGCCGCCATCAAACGAATCGCGACCGACAGCGAAGCGCGTACACCCTGGTACAGCAATCGGTTAGGCCGTGAATGGTTTAATACTCGTCCACTGGCTTTCAACGGCGTGCCTTATGTGCTGCTGCGCGCCGTAATCGAAGTTTATCCTGATATCTGGAAAGGGCAGGGCTCGCTGGGTAATCTGGGGTTCGGCCCCCATCCGGATGACTATGATCCCGAATCGGGCAAGCTGCTTCCACCAGAACAGCGCTATCCCTTGCCTTACGGACTTTTCACGGCACAGGATCCGGCGGTTCCGGAGGACAAGCGCACAGATAACGTCTTTTTCTCTTGTGGCGCTTGTCATACCGGCCGGATCTACGTTAAAGATCGTATCCGCCATTTAATCGGTGCACCTAATACCGAAATCGAGTCGTCGGGATACGTCGGCCTGCTCTACGATACAGGCAAGAAACTGATTAAGGTGGATAGTCCTGACCCAAGCAAAATTCAGGTTAATTTTGATCAGGTTGCCAGAATTGCTGCATTCCTTAACAACAGGATTGAGACTGATCCTGCCTGGTTTTACGGCGGCAAAACGCCTGAGGAGCGATTAGCCAGTGCTGAGTACGCCAAGGTTCAGGTTGCGCGCGTATTGGGTAACCTTGAAGAAGCAGTCAAATTTCTGATTGGCCTGGCCAAGACGACGGAGCTCATGTATCTGGCCCAGGCCTCGAATCCGATAGATGCGGATAAAGCGGGACAAAAAGCACCAAGTGCATTTGGTCCAACTCCCGGGCGCATGGATGCGTTTGGTACCGCTACCGGACTGGTCGCGGTGCATGCCAGACGTGACAGCTACCTGGCACGCTTGCCGGATGATCATCCTTTCTTTGCAGGGCTGGAAAATCTGCCACGGGAAGAACGTCTTCAAAAGGCTGGTGAGCGCCTGTTCAATACGGCATATGAATGGATGTCTCACCTTCCAGGCATTTCCGATATCAAGAGTCTGTGGTATTCGCGTGACCATGGTCTGGCTAACTGGGATGCAAATCAGGCAGCCGAGGCACGGGTACTCGCCTCAGGGGTTTCCTCGGGAGGTGATCCCTCTAAAGTAAATGTCCGCATCCATGAGGCAATGAATCCGTTTATCGATGATTTGCCACCTTCTCCTTACCCCTTTTCAGTGGATCTTGATCTGGCGGCTAAAGGTAAACCCCTTTTCGAGCAGCAGTGCGCTTCTGCCTGTCATTATGCTCAGAATAAGAAGGTCTATAACGTCGGCACTGATATGAACCGGGCAATGCAGATCACGCCGACGGCTCGTCTGGGGTTGCTTGAATTGATCCGTGAGACTTGTGAACTTTATGTCGAGCGGGGCGGCAGTGATTGGTGCCGCCCCAAACGAGGCAGCCGCGCAGCCGATGACGAGGCGTATTTCGTCACGCCGCGCGGTGAAGCATCGGGTTACAAGCCGGATGTGCTTCATGGTATCTGGGCCCAGGCCCCTTATCTTCACAACGGCTCTGTGCCAACTTTGTGGCACCTCTTGCGACCTGCTGAACGGCCGGTGAAATTTATTCGCGGCAATATCAAATATGATGAAGCAAAAATTGGTTTTGTTTGGGACAAGGCTCCTGCGCTGGATGAATACGGCCCCGGCGATGCCGTGCACTTTGCCGAGCACGATACAACGGTGCGCGGTAACTCGAATGCCGGTCATACCTACGGCAGCGAGTGGACGGACGAGCAGGTGTGGGCAGTCATTGAATACATGAAAACGTTGTAACCGTTGTAAAAAAGGGAGGCGATATGGCCAGGCAGAATGGGACGACAATAAAGGATCAGCTGTATGGCATAGCTTGCGGTTTTATCAAGCTGATCCAAATGACATCGGGAAAAAAGCAGGGCAACCCATCACCGGGTAAAGAGGAAGTGCCCAATTCTCCATCACCGGTTGTAAGTTTTCTGAGCGATATTGCGAATGCCGAGGCGAGCTCACCATTACCTCCTCCGCCGCCCGGTCCGCCTAATCCGGATGATCCTAAGTACGCCAACGATCCTGAAGCTTATCGCCGGGATAAGCAAGCGGCAGAAGCTGCCGTTGCAGCCTTCACCGCAGCCGCACAAATACGCGGTGCTGCGGTTGCGCAGGTGATCACCCAATGGCTGGCCACTTCACCTGATGCGATGTTCCAGGAACTCCTGGCGCAACCAAGAAGCACCATGCCGATCTTCAAGCCAGCAATTGGTCCCGTAATAGTTATGCGTCATCCGGAAGTCATTCGGTGTCTGGAGCGCACGGATCTCTTCACGGTAGATCTGTATGCAGCCGAGATGGCGCGTGCCACGGATGATAAAACCAAGCATCCCGATGCTTACACACATTTCATGCTCGGTACCGATCGCGACGATCTTTATCGACTTGATGACGTAATATTGCGGCGGGCCGTATCACGTAGCGACAAGGAAACGCTCATCCGCCTGGCTCGCGAGGAAGCTGAACGCTGGACACATCAGGCACAAGCCGAAGGCACAGGTGAAATTGATGTGGTGGCAACGATCGCCAAATTCGTACCGTTGCGTATCGTTGGCGATTATCTGGGCGTCCACTATTGCGAGGCAGGAGCGCCCTCAGCATTACCGGGATTACGGGGAGGAGATCATTTTGCCCTCGATGAAAATCTGCAGAAATTTTTTACTTTTACCAGAATAAAAGAAGGCATCGTGCCGACCGGGGATGATCTGTTTGACTGGGTAAAAGATGCTTTCCGTAATATTTTCAATAATATTAATCCGGCTTATCCTAAATTTACCGAATACCGTGAGCGTGGCATTATCGCGACCGAATATCTCAGCGCCTACATTTTCGCACTGCTTCAGCACTATAAGGCAAGGTTACAGCACGGTGAAACGGTGCCTGACACCATGCTGACGAGATTGCTGCGGATGCAGCTTGAACTGGCACAAAATACTGGCAAGCTGGAAAAGGAGTTCACCAGGTTGCTCGGTGCACCGCTTCCGCAAGGTGAACTGGCGCGGCGTCTCTCGGATTCAATGATCAGGTCGAATGTGTTTGGTACAGCTGTCGGTGCGGTAGTCAATCCCCAGGAAGCAACGGCGCGTATTCTGGATTCCATGCTTCGCTTGAAGGAGGATAAATACGAAGTATTAAACGATTCCGGCTTCGAACAGGCACGCCATTGGGCCAATGTGGAGCCGGACGAGTCGGATGAGTCGGATTACACGGAAAGCCTGGAAAGGCTTCGCAAGTATGCCCTGGAAGCTTTGCGTCTCGAACCGCAAGGTGAGGTTTTATTGCGAATGTGCGTACAAGACAACGATGTACTTGGTGGTGTCTCCCTCGGTAAAGGAACAGTTGTGTTTGTAGCCTATGCCGCAGCCATGCTGGATCCGGAAGTAGTACCAAATCCAACGGCCTTTGATGTCACACGAGATGAACGGCTAACGCCTTACTTGTGCAATCAGGAACGCGCCAGCGAGGCGCCTCAAAGCCTGATTTATTTACAACACGGCTACGGGCGGCATAAATGTCTGGGCCGCTATGCCTCAGAAATCACCATGCAGGAATCGCTGCGTGCGATGCTCAGAATCGGTTCCCTGAAACGGCGTGGTGAGCTTGAAATGGATGAAGAAAACTGGTTTGCCATGCACTTTAAGATTGGCTTCTGATGATAGATGGGCCATGGATTATTGGTGCACCAATGAAGTAGAAAGGGAAAGGGAATGAGAATCTGAAAACAGACGAAAAAATGCAGTTTGCAGCTAGCAAATGAGTATTTTGAGATTGTTTTTAACGTAGTGATGGTAACGCAGATAGTTTTTCAGAAGATCCTTAGAACCTGTTCAATTTCAACGCCGTAATGCGCACCTCAGTGAGATATTGAACAGGTTCTTAGAAAAAGCGCATTTATTTTTCCTATACACCAGATGCGCTCGATTTTTTTCTTGCGGGGCGACCATGCTGAAAAAAACGAAAGACCATGAACAGATGCGGGTGGAGATGGGCAAGCTCATCGAGGTATTGGAGTTGCCGGAGCTGAATAAGCAGTTTCTCCGGGCACGGTGGCTAGAGCAAGTGATCTGGATGGATGAGAGGGCATGGAATTCCATCTTGTGGCATAACATTCTGCGCCTCACGACTATTATCGGGGGCGTAATCGTTCCGGCGCTGGTCAGCTTGAACGTCGGTGATGGTGCTGCGGCCGCAATCAAGACGCTTACGTTTATCGTCAGTCTCGTGGTGGCGCTGAGTGCCGCCGTGGAGGAGTTTTTTCACTATGGCGAACGATGGCGCCATTACCGGCGCACTGTCGAGTCACTGAAGAGCGAGGGCTGGCAGTTTTTTCAGCTCAGCGGGCCTTATGCCGGCCAAACCCATGTCCAGGTCTATCCGGCCTTCGCCGCTCGTGTCGAGGAGCTTAGCCGTGAGGAAGTGGAGACCTACATGACGCAGGTAGTGGAAGAAAAAAAGGAGAAGGACGAGCATCCGTCCGAGGCGAAACAGTAGATTGACCGGACAGGTTAATGGTCGTTTAGCAGGATATCTGATACAGCTTGTGAATCTGATTGAGCCAGATATTCAGGAGTAATCCAATGCGCGGATGCCTGCCGACTTATTCAAGCAGAAACCACATGGCAGTGAGGTATCAACATGCCACAGCACCTTTCATCCATAAGCAGGCTCCATCCAGCTCGCCTCCCGTCAGGCGTTATCACAACCAACCTTCGAAAGGAGAGTCTCATGAAACGCAATCAAAGCAATCCCGTCGTCTGGTTTGAAATTTATGTTCAAGATTAAAGAATAACCAGAGTGCCGGTTTCCGTTCAACCGCCACCATGATGGCATACGGCATTCTGGACAGCATGCGGGCCAACCGGGTTTCAGCGGGGGAAGGTAGCTACAGCCATTCACTCACATCAGATACTCCTGTCGAGACAGGGACAGAGAGCTTGACGTTTTCAGAACAAAATGTAAAAACCTGGTTGGAAGAGCTCGCTCTGCGTCTACCGGATGGTACCGGCGCTGTTGACGTGGATGCCGATAATAAAGTGACTATCACCATTCAGTGGGATGACAGCCGTGGTGTATTGGCCGCGCAGCAGTTTGTCATGACTACTCGGCTGTAACAGGTGACATGAAAAGCATGCGGGTAAATCAGGCATTCCGTCGAAGTCAGCAAGGCCTGACCTTGGTAGAAATGATGGTGGCCATGACCATCGGGTTGGTGTTATTGGGTGGCGTGATCACCGTGCTGACTTCCAGCCAGCAGACTTATCGCGTCAATGAAGCACTGGCAAGAATGCAGGAAAACGCGCGCTATGCCTTCCAGTTTTTGTCTCGCGATATTCGTATGGCGGGGTATCGGGGCTGTGTGGGTGATGGTGTTGCAATGACTAATATGCTCAACAATAAGACTGATTTTCTATGGAGGCTTGATCAACCTCTGGAAGGATTTGAAGCAACCAGCGCAAACGGCTGGACACCCGCTCTGCCATCTGAAGTGACTTCTCCACTAGGAAGGCGGGATGTCATAGTGGTGCGAGGGGTAGAGGGTAGTGATACCACCATACTTTCGCATGCATCTGAGTCCGCTGATTTGAGTATTGCGTCGGGTAGTGAGTTACTGGCTGGCGATACCGTGTTGGTGAGCGATTGTCAGGCTGCCGCCGTCTTTCAGGCTACCAATGTCAGCACGGATACCATTAAGCATAATGTCGATAGTGGTGTGCCTGGAAATAATTCAACTTCACTGGGTCGGGTATTTACCGGTGGAGAAGCAGTACGAATCAACACTAGGATTTATTACATTCGGACTAATCCCGGCGGAATCCCCGCTCTTTACTGGAAAAGGGGCTCGGAAAAAGCTGAAGAACTGGTCGAGGGCATAGAAAACATGCAGATTCAGTATGGTGAGGATACCGATGGAGACAGAGCCGTAGATACTTACCGCACAGCGGATCTGGTGGCAGATTGGGAGAATGTTGTCAGTGTACGCATCGATCTGCTGGTGCAATCGGTGGAAGATAATGTTACCAGCCAGCCACAGACTTATACCTTTAACGGTGAGACAGTAACACCCATTGACCGGCGGTTGCGACAGGCATTTTCCACCGTAATTTCGCTGCGCAACCGCGCTCCCTGATGATTCTTTCTGAAGAGCAGAAAATATGGATGTGAATTTTTCGGCAGATTCCAGCAGCAATAAAGATCAGTTTTTTAAACCCCGACAAGTTGCTTCACCGGCAGTTAGTCACGTTTCGTTCACGGTTAAAATCCGGTTTCTTCGCGATCATTCAGGTGGATCATCGCGAGTGGTGCCAGAGCCAGCCGTGATCACGCCGTACACCAAATCCTGCCATCATCGCAATCTGCGCAACAGCGGGGGGATCCAGCACTTTGGTACCTGGTTGTCTGGATTATTTTCTTCAACTCCTCTGGTTCGCCACAATCCAAAGGGTCGCGCAATGACAAGTCAGTTCGCAAAGATGGTTAATAAACTACTGCGGCGGCGTATGCCAACAATCAATTCTTCTGTAACGCATAAAAACGCCGTCATTGCGAGCTGTGCAGCAGCGTGGCGATCCAGTATTTCTGCTACTTCAGCTACTGGATTACCTCCCGCGCCATTGCTTGGCGGTCACAATGACAGAATAAATGCTGCTTCCACGCAACGGGGCGCTGTACTGATAACCGGGTTAATCTTTTTGGTCATCCTGACGCTACTGGGGACAACTGCTCTACAAGGCACGATTCTGGAAGAGAAAATGGCAGGCAATCTGCGTGATGAAACACTGGCTTTCCAGGCGGCGGAAGCGGCGCTGCGATCGGGAGAACGATTTCTTGAACAAGTCACCATTCCGGAATTTAATGGCTCAAACGGGTTGTATCACCACGCATGCTCTTCAGCGCCAAATCCTGATACAGAGGGCGAAGAGGTAGATGAACCCCATTCATGCTCACCAACACCAGATCCTGTCACTGGAATGGCTTGGGATGTTGATGACAGTAGAGAGATTGATGTCACCATGGATGGTGTGGCCAATCAGTCACGCTATTTTATCGAGCAGCTTCCCAGTGTTCCACAGATGGGGGATGGAGGGAGTGCGCAGCAATCCGGTGCATCACTTAATGCAAGTATGTTTCGTATCGTAGCGCGTGGGGTTGGTGGTTCAGAGACGGCTACTGTTTTGTTACAAAGCACTTACCGGCGGTAGAAAAGGAATTGATGATGAAAACTGTTCGTGGCGTGATAAGAGCCTGGATGTTCATGGCATGCTTCCTTTGCATGCTGATTCGCGCCGGGAGTGCAGGTGCAGCACTATCGCTATCAGATGTACCGCTGTTTCTGACGACCGCAGTTGATCCCAACGTTATTTTTACCCTGGATGACTCTGGCTCCATGCAATGGGAGATCATGCCAGATGATTTAATAAAAAGTAGTGCATATTTTGTATTTCCAGTGAAATCACGAGTATATGGAGGAAGTGGCTATACAAACAGAGTAGTGGGTTTTAATGGTGGTGATTTTGATTCTGATAACAAATATACAGCTTCCCTGCGCTCTAGCCACGTCAATACGATTTATTACAATCCAGCCATGCGCTATCTACCGTGGAGTAATTCGGATGGATCGTTAATGGCAAATGCGGATATTACTTGTGCGTTACATAATCCTACAAGAGTTGGTACTAATATTGACTACTGTCGTAACCTGACAGTAAACAACACAGAAGAAGCAGGTTGGTTGACAAAAACTGGCGGTATTACTGCTGATCGGAGTCGTACTTTTTATCCGGCTGTCTATTTTCACTACAACGGCAGTGGCGAAACCAATTCAGCCAGCAGTTTTACACGGGTTGAAATCAAGCCGGAAAATGCTCCTTTTACCGGAGGGGCTGGCCGTACTGATTGTACAGCTGCACCGACCTGTACTTATACTGAAGAAATCCAAAATTTCGCGAACTGGTATACCTATTACCGTTCACGTATTCTGCTGGCGCGTGCTGGGGTAGGGCGGGCTTTTGCCGTACAGGGCAATAATATGCGTGTGGCTTTCGGTGCGATCAATAAAGGTAGCAGTAGTAATAAGGTTGATGGAGTATCGACGAGCACACTGATCACTGGAGTCAGGCAGTTTGCCGGACAGGAGCGTGAGGATTTCTTCAACAGTTTGTATAACCATATTATTCCAGCTGCTAATACACCATTGCGTAAAGCAATGCAGAGTGTTGGTGAATATCTGACGCGTGCCGACGATAAAGGTCCATGGAGCACTACACCGGGGAAGAGTGGGGGGGAGCAGCTGGTATGTCGGCAGAATTACCATATCCTGATGACGGATGGTTATTGGAATGATTCAACCCCTTCCGGAATCGGCAACTCGGACAATACTACGGGCAGCATCATCACAAATCATTTTCCCAATGTATCGCCAGCCACTTATCAGTACAGCCCGGCATTACCGTACTCTGACAGTTACAGTAGTACCCTGGCTGATGTGGCGATGCATTACTGGAAAAATGATTTGCGCCCTGATCTGGCCAATAAGGTGCCAACCAATGTTAATGATCCAGCATTCTGGCAGCATATGGTCAATTTCACTGTCGGACTGGGAGTTGAGGGTACGTTAGGTGATCTGTTACCAGGTAGTTCCGGTGGGCCAGCGGCCTGGCCGGATCCAACTGACGCCGATGTTTATAAGATCGACGATCTCCGGCATGCTGCGGTCAACAGCCGGGGTGAGTTTTTCAGTGCACAGGATCCAGCCACTTTTGCCGCTGGACTGACGAATGCGCTGACCAATATTACCGCCAGAGTCAGTTCAGCTGCTGCGGTGACAACCAATACCAGCCGGCTTAATACTGGCGCACAGATTTATCAGGCAAAGTTCAACAGTGCTGACTGGAGCGGGCAACTGCTGGCATTCAATCTGGAATCCGATGCTTCACTGGGCCCACTGCAATGGGAGGCTTCTGAACAATTGCCGGAACATGCCAGTCGCAAGATTTTTACCCATAACGGTACTGCCGGTCTGGCGTTTACTGCTGCTAATTTTTCTTCATTTTCAGCAGTACAGCAAGCTGCATTGGATACAAATACAAATGGAGTCAATGATGGTCAGGGATTACAACGATTAGCCTGGTTGCGTGGGGATCAAACAACAGAAGTTGGACAGGGTGGCATGTTCCGCAAACGTAACAGTGGAGTGCTGGGCGATATCGTCAATTCCGATCTATTGTTCGTTAAGGCTCTGGATTTTGGTTACGATGCATTCCTGGACGGAACACCAGGCAAGATTTCCTACTATGCCTATGTGCAATCAAGCAACAGTCGTACTCCAGTGGTTTATACCGGGGCGAATGATGGCATGTTGCATGCTTTTAACGCTCAAACTGGTAAGGAGCTGTTCGCTTATATTCCCGCTGCTGTTTATCCTCAACTAAGTAAACTGACTGATTCCGGTTATGTGCATCGCTATTTTGTCGATGGCAACGCCTATGCCGGAGATGCCTACATTGGTGCAACACCCGCCTGGAAAACAGTGCTGCTGGGCACACTGGGGGGAGGCGGTAAAAGTATATTTGCGTTGAATATTACCGATCCGGTTAATTTCTCTGCATCGGATGTGATGTGGGAATTTACCGATGCTGATCTGGGTTTCGTTCATGGTCAGGCGAAGATTGCACGATTGAATGATGGTTCCTGGGCAGCGATCATCAGTAACGGCTACAACAGTACCAGTGATAAGGCGTACTTGCTGATTGTTGATCTACAAACAGGCGCACTGATCAAAAAAATTCCAACCAATAGCAGTACAAATAATGGCCTTTCCAGCCCGGCACTGGTGGATACCAATGGCGACAAAATCATTGATATTGTTTACGCAGGTGATCTGCAGGGAAATGTCTGGAAATTTGATCTGTCACAAACAGATTCTGCACAGTGGGGTGTGGCGTATAAATCTGGCAGTATCGGTGTACCCTTGTTCGCAGCCAGGAATACCGGCAATCAGGTGCAACCGATTACTTCTCCCTTAGAAGTGGGTTACCACAAACAGGGTGGGTATATGATTTTCTTTGGCACTGGCCAGTTCATCGCCTCTGGTGATGCTACCGATAAAAAGGTGCAAAGTCTTTATGGTATCTGGGATAAGGGTAGCTCGATTCCAGAAATGAATCGCAGCGTATTGCAGTCGCAAACTATTTTGGCAGAAACCGTTATTCCTCCTTTTGAGCGTACCATATCTGATAACGGAATAGACTGGTCAGCCAAGCGTGGCTGGTATATCGACCTGCTACAACCTCCGGGAGCAACAAAACAAGGGGAGCGCTCGGTCGTTATGCCGATGCTGAATTTCGGGCGGATTATTTTTACCACGCTGATTCCGTCAGTAGATCCATGCGAAGCGGGCGGGCGTAACTGGCTGGTATTACTCAATGCTGAAAATGGGGGAATGATGTCTCCACCGCAGTTTGATACCAATAATGATGGCAAACTGGACAGCGGCGACCGGGTAATTGCTGCCGTGGGTTCAGACGGTATTCGTAGTGAATCGGTTGCTATCAGCGCCGGTAGCCTGACGCATCTGATTGCGGCAACTACCACGGGAGCTGTGGAAA
Organism: Nitrosomonas eutropha; assembly: GCF_900116685.1. Lineage (GTDB taxonomy): Bacteria > Pseudomonadota > Gammaproteobacteria > Burkholderiales > Nitrosomonadaceae > Nitrosomonas > Nitrosomonas eutropha_A. Next base: position 117,778 of record NZ_FPBL01000001.1, on the reverse strand, counting down.
AAGTGACGATCAGCAACGGTGCACCACCACCGCGCCGTTCCTGGAAACAGATACAGTAAACGGGAGTATCAGTTAAATGAATTGGATTCAAACCTGTACAAAGAATCGTGGCTTTACGCTGATTGAGACGATGATCGTGGTGGCTATTATCGGTATTCTGGCGGCAATTGCCTATCCTTCCTACCAGGAGCATGTACACCGCTCCAACCGGGTGGAGGCTAAGGGTATTCTGCTGGAAATGGCACAGTTGCTGGAGCGGAATTTTACTGAGGCTAATCGTTATGATCAGACTAGCGCGGGAGGCGATTTTGCATTGCCGGTGACGCAATCACCCCGAACGGGTACGGCAAAATATACCATACGGTTTGCAGAAGGCACTCCAACACAAAATACTTATACACTGGAGGCGGTACCAATAGGCTCTATGGCAAGTGATACCTGCGGTACATTAACATTGACACATACAGGCGTTAGGGGAGCGGGTGGCAATGTCACCGAATGCTGGCGCTGATCATCAGGCTGCACCCGATCGGGTGCGATGATGTTCAGTCAGATTTTCAATACGCAGGTCAACATCAATTTTTGCCCAAGTCTTGATTTCATTATTCAGTAGCGTATCGGTCAGCGGATAGCGTTCCAGCCAGGTTTGCGGAATGCGTAATATGCAACGTCTTCCACTCATGGATAGTATCAAGGCAGGCAAATCAACCTGGGTGCGGCTGCGGTAAAAAATTGCAGCGATACGCAAGGCAACCGAACGAGCAAGGTTGATGGGATGACTAAGGAAATCCTCAGTTTTGGCAAGCGAGCCATGGTGCGAGAGCACCAGCTGACCTAACTGGGACTGCTCCATTCTGGAAAAACCGGGCATATCGGCATTATCGAGAATATAGGCAGAATGCTTGTGGTAACCGGTATGCGCTACCGAAATGCCGATTTCATGTAAACGCGCTGCCCAGGAAAGCAATTTCAGCGCATTTTCAGCTTTTTCCTGATCGGGGTAATTGGCCAGGAGCTGTTTGCCAAACAAAATTGCAAGTGATTCAATCCGGGTTGCCTGCTGCAGATCTACCCGGTAGCGCTGCATGAATTCCTGTACGGAGACTTCACGCATGTCTTCTTTGTGAAAGCGCCCCAGCATATCGTAGAGTACTCCCTGGCGCAGTGCACCGCTGGCAATTTCCATGCGCTCGATCTTCAGCTCTGTAAAAACAGCGTTCATGATGGCAAATCCACCTGCAATAATTATTCTGCGGCTGGGGTTTAAGCCTGGAATTGTCAGCTTTTTGAGATCACCTGTTTTAAGCAGGAATTCACGCAGTTTTTCTAACCCTGCGAGTGTGATGATTTCTGCATCATCGCTATCGTTATAGCCGTTCATTGCGAGGATATGCGCCAGTGCGCGCGCGGTGCCAGAAGAGCCGTAGGCTTTTTGCCAGTGTGATGAGGAGAATTCGGCGGTGGCAGCCTGTATTTCGGAGCGCGCGGCCAGTTCAGCCTGTTTCAGTGATGCCTTGGTGATCTTTCCATCAGGAAAGAAATACTGGCTGTGGCTGATACAACCGATGGGAAGACTTTCCAGTTTGCTGGATTTTAGTTGGCTGCCAATGATCAGTTCGGTGGAGCCACCGCCAATATCAACGACGAGCAGAGCGTCATTGGAGGGAGGCAGGCTGTGCGCCACGCCAAGAAAAATCAACCGGGCTTCTTCGTAGCCTGCAATGATTTCGATCGGAAAGCCCAGTGCATTTTCAGCTTTTTGCAAAAAACCTGCTGCATTTCTGGCAACGCGCAGCGAGTTTGTTCCCACCACTCTGACTGCATGATACGGCAATCCCCGTAAACGCTCACCAAACCGCTCCAGGCAGGCGAGTGCACGGTTTTGCGATGCCTCGTCCAGCGTCTGATCTTCGGATAATCCTGCTGCAAGCTGGACCATTTCCTTCAGGTTATCCAGCAGGTAGAGTTGCTTTTCTTCTACCCTGGCTACCTGCAGATGAAAACTGTTGGAGCCCAGATCAACGGCAGCGAGCGTCGAGTATTCGTGCATGATACGGGATCCAGTTTTGAACGGTTTATTTACTGACTTCGCGTTCAATTTCATCCGCAGATACATGGCGGACATCCTTGCCTTTAACCAGGTAGACAATATATTCCGACATGTTTTTGGCATGATCACCGATCCGTTCGACTGCCTTGGCGGCAAATAGTATTTCGATCGCAGTAGATATTTTACGTGGATCTTCCATCATAAACGTTACCAGATGGCGGATGATCGAGCGAAATTCCTCATCCACCTGTTCATCCTGGCGCACGATTTCTGCGGAGGCGTTCGGATCCAGTCGGGCAAAAGCATCAAGCGCCTTGCGCAACATATCGATGGCAATGGCGGCAATATGGCGTATCTCAACAAAACGCGGCATGTGCATGCGATCCGCAGCGTAGATCAGTTTTGCCATACGGGCGATCTTGGTCGCTTCATCCCCAATTCTTTCCAGATCAGTAATGGTATTGATCACGGTCATGATCATGCGCAGATCAATGGCGGTGGGTTGCCTGCGCACGATAACTTGGGAGCAGAGTTCGTCGATCTTTATTTCCATGGCATTGACGCGATGATCATTGTCGATGATTTGTTCAATCATGTGTTCATTGCCGTCGGTCAATGCCTCGACGGCGTTCTTGATCTGTTCCTCGACAAATCCCCCCATCTGTAATACCCGTGTGCGGATTTCTTCGAGATCAGCATCAAATTTTTTTGAGACGTGTTCTTTATTAATCACGTTATTAACCATATTTTTTTCTCCTGCTGGTTCAGGAAACCAGTCTTAAATCCGACGGTTTCCTAGATCGTAATGGTTTCTACGCCCTGATCGGTACCCATCAACAGTACATCAGCGCCTCGTCTGGCAAACAGGCCGTTGGTCACCACGCCTGTAATCTGGTTGAGCCTGGTTTCCAACTCAACCGGGTTCATGATATCCAGATTATGGATGTCGAGAATCACGTTGCCATTGTCAGTAGTGAAATCCTGGCGCCAGGCCGGTTGTCCGCCCAGTAATGCAATTTCCCGTGCGACATAGCTGCGGGCCATCGGAATAACTTCCACCGGAAGCGGAAATTTTCCCAGTACCTTGACCAGCTTGCTTTGATCGGCAATACAGATAAATTTCCGTGCGACGGCTGCAATGATTTTTTCACGTGTCAGCGCACCGCCGCCACCCTTGATCATGTGCATGTTCCGGGTAATTTCATCCGCGCCATCAATATATACCGGGATGTCAGCAACGGAATTGAGGCTCAAGACCTCGATACCATGTTGCTTCAGACGGTTTGCGGTTGCTTCGGAACTTGCCACAGCCCCTTCAATCTTGTGTTTGATTTTGGCCAGTTCGTCAATAAAAAGATTGGTAGTCGATCCTGTTCCGATGCCGATGATTTCACCTACCGGCACATACTGCAGGGCTGCCTGCGCCACTGCCCGTTTTTGCTCGTCTTGTGTCATGATTATTAATAATTGGTTCTTGGAATATTGCTGTCACTGAGGAATATTCGAGAGAACTCGTGCATCCCTCACCTGTTTGACATCAAGCGTATCATAACTTGGTGACAGTATAATTACCGATTCAGTCAGTTTTTCTGCATATTTTTTCTATTCCGGCCCCAGTTTTAAATGAGTGCGATCAAATTACTTCCCGATGGGTTAATCAGTCAGATAGCGGCTGGAGAAGTTATCGAACGACCGGCTTCGGTATTGAAAGAGTTGCTGGAAAATTCCATTGATGCCGGTGCGACTGAAATTGCGGTCAATATCGCGCAGGGCGGATTGAAACTAATCCGTGTAACTGATAACGGTACAGGCATTCCCGCAGAGGAATTATCACTTGCACTCACACGCCACGCGACCAGCAAAATTGCCAGTCAGGAGGATCTGTACAGAATCACCAGCCTGGGATTCCGGGGGGAAGGGCTGGCCAGTATTGCGTCAGTTTCGTATTTGTCACTCATCAGTCATCAACCGGATGGCAAACATGCCTGGGAAATTCGCAGTGAGGGGACACGGCTAATGTCGCCAGAGCCTTCATCCCACATGGCGGGCACTACAGTTGAAGTCCGGGATCTGTTTTTCAATCTGCCCGCCCGCCGCAAATTTCTCAAAACAGAAGCCACAGAATTTGCCCACTGCGAAGAAGTTTTTCGGCGGATGGCGCTTTCCCACGCTGGCATTACCTTCACGTTGCGGCACAATGGGAATCTGCGTAGCCACTGGCAGGCTGCGGAGGCGGCAGAGCGCATAAGCACGGTGCTTGGTGAAGCGTTTTCCGGAGCAGCTGCCTGGATTGATGAACATTCAGCAGGGATTGGTTTACAGGGGATGCTGGCATTACCCGCGTATTCACGCGCCACCCGCGACATGCAGTATTTTTTTGTCAATGGGCGCTTTATTCGCGACAAGCTGATTACCCACGCTCTGCGCGAAGCCTATCGTGATGTGCTGCACCTTGATCGGCATGCGGCTTTCGTGCTGTATCTGGCTATTGATCCCGAACAGGTGGATGTCAATGTGCATCCAACCAAAACTGAAGTTCGTTTTCGTGAGGCGCGGGCCATTCACCAGTTTATTTACTACGGTGTTAGCAAGGCACTGGCTTCACCCCGCTCGAATGCGGAATCATCCTCGCCTGCGGTGGTCGTGCTGCCGGGTGAAACTTATGCATCTACAGACTATGCGCGTGCGGGCTTCACTCCGGCTGTGCCGGTAAATTACCCCAGACAAACACAGTTGCCATCAGAAATGATTGCACAGCCTTTCAACTTTTACCAAATTCTATCTGGCAATGAATCCGGCGCTCCGGTTGCACAGCATCAATCCCGGCAAACTGAAGAAGGGGAGAGCGGTGAGCATCCGGCCATGCCCCCGCTGGGGTTTGCGCTGGGGCAGCTTCTCGGCATCTATATCCTGGCGCAAAATAAAAAGGGATTGGTGATTGTGGATATGCACGCCGCGCACGAACGTATTGTCTATGAACAGCTAAAATCTCAGCTGGATCAACAGATTTTGTCCGCGCAACGGTTACTGATTCCAGTTACATTCCACGCAGACAGTCTCGACATTGCCACAGTTGAAGAGAGCCAGCCACTTTTGCAGCAGCTGGGTTTTGAGGTAACCACACTGTCCGCTACCACACTTGCTGTGCGTGCAATTCCGACCATACTGCAACGGGCTGATGTGGAAAAACTGGTACGCGATCTGCTGGATGAGATCAGGAATGGTGATCCTGGCCAGCTGCTCGCCGCCCGTCGCAATGAACTACTGGCAACCATGGCCTGCCATGGTGCCGTTCGCGCCAACCGCCCGCTGACACTGCTGGAAATGAACGAACTGCTGCGTACGATGGAAGTGACCGAGCGCTCGGATCAGTGTAACCACGGCCGACCTACCTGGTTCGAAATCAGCCTGGCGGAACTGGATAAAATGTTCATGCGTGGCAAATAGCCGTCAACCAGACAAAACTATCCTGCCAGTGCTGCAGGGTTATTATTTCAGCCACCCGTTATCAACAACAAGACTCATGCAGTTTGAAGAGTTTGGCTCGAATCAGACACGGGCAAATTAGCCGAAGGTATGACTTGAAAATACTGAAGACATGCTTATATTAGTACCTGTGTTTCATAAAGCAGGAAAAATCATCCAGGCTGGTGCTTCAGAATGATTGAAGGTGTTCAGGTGGATGTTTGGATCGGGATGTCATGCTGTATTAAGTGACAGCCTGTTTTGGTAAGTGTTTTTTGACTTGGTATGGAGGGTTATGATGGCAATTACACGCTATGAACCATGGGGATTACTGACTCAATTGCAACGAGAACTGGAGCGGGTACGTGATGATATGGCAACAGAAGGTAGTTCTTCTGCTGTTGCTGAATGGGCGCCTGCTGTAGATATCAAGGAGGAGGGAGACAAGTTTGTTTTGCATGCGGATTTGCCTGGCGTAAAACCTGAAGCAATTGAGGTAACTACGGATAACGGCATGCTTACCATCAAAGGTGAGAAGCAGACTGAAGCCAGAACGGAGAAGGAAGGATATAAACGAGTGGAGCGGACTCATGGTTCTTTCTACCGCCGCTTCAGCCTCCCGGATACAGCTGATCTTGGTGCCATTACAGCAGCCACCAAAGATGGGGTGTTGGTTGTTACCATTCCTAAACGGGTAGCTGTTCAACCCAAAAAAATCAACGTGTCTGTACAATAAAGCGTACAGCAAACGGGGCCTACGGGTTCCGTTTGCATAATCAGCTAATTTTGGTTTTCCCTTGGCCAGGATATTAAAACAAGCTTCTATATTACTGTGATTAACATGCTTTTTCCGGTGGCTGCGTTGTGAATATTTTCCGGAAAAAGAGGGTGAAACTGTTTTGGGCCATGAGAACTCAGGTAGAATGATTTGACTTGTAGTTATTAGCTGCGAGTGTTTGGCGAGGTCGCAGGCGTTAACGATTGAAATGTCTGATTCGGGATATTTGATAGTTAGCAGATAGGTTTAACAAGTGAAAACTGTGACGTGTGCGCCGGGTTTTAACGGATTTTTATAGAGGGAACCTTTAAATGAAATTTACATACTACATCATCTGTATTCTTGGCCTTGGTGTCACCTTAATCAGCTGCGGTAACGCTGCTCCTGAAGTATCTCCTGAAAATTGTGCCGGAAGAGGGATGGAAAGAGCGCTGGATTATTACAAAAATAATGAAGCCGAGCGGCAGAAATTTATTGATGGATGCGATGCTCTGAAAAAATAAATAGCAGTAACAGAGTTTATGCATGAAATTCAGACTCGATCTGGAACTGTTGTAAGGGTTGTTGTCGGGTCTGAATTCTTGTTTTGAACGGTTAGTTATAACGCGAGCGCTATGCCGGGATATATCTCCGCAAACTCTCTTTTATAACCAGCTGTGATTGTTCTCCTCAAGTTTACCTTGAGTTTTATTCCGTCAGACGTTTTTTAAGCAGTGTATTGACCTGGGCAGGATTGGCTTTGCCTTTTGATATTTTCATTATCTGGCCGACCAGGGAGTTAAACGCCTTTTCTTTTCCAGCGCGATAATCAGCTACCTGTTGTTGATTTGCCGCAAGTACCTCGTCAATCCATTTTTCAATTTCACCACCATCTGAAATCTGCCTGAGGTTTTTTGCATCGATAATTGTATCAGCGCTGTCACCGTTGCCTTGCCACATACTATCAAACACATCCTTGGCTATTTTTCCTGACACGGTGCCATCTGTAATCCGCAACAGTAATCCTGCCAGCTGTTCAGGATTGACTGGGCACCGATCAATTTCGAGCTCTTCCTTGTTCAGTCTCCCACTAACTTCACCCATGATCCAGTTAGCACAAAGCTTGCTTTGCTCCGGGAGATGTTTGACTGCTTGTTCAAAATAGTCAGCCAGTTCGCGTGCTGCAGTCAGTATATTTGCATCATAGGCAGACAGGCCAAAATCCTGGATATAGCGATTACGTCTGTCTTCCGGCAATTCCGGTAGTTTCTCTCTGATCTGTTCTATCCATTCCTGAGGGATAACGACTGGCAACAGATCGGGATCCGGAAAATAGCGGTAATCATGTGCATCTTCCTTGCTGCGCATGGAGCGGGTTTCATCCCGATCTGCATCATATAGTCGCGTTTGCTGAATGATGCTGCCGCCACTTTCCAGAATATCAATCTGCCTTGCCACTTCGTAGTCAATTGCTCTTTCAAGAAAACGGAATGAGTTGAGGTTTTTGATTTCACAGCGTGTTCCCAGTACATCTGATCCTGCAGGACGTACCGAAACATTGGCATCGCAACGGAAGGATCCTTCCTGCATGTTGCCGTCACAAATGCCGATCCAGCGAACCAGTGAGTGAAGTGCTTTTGCATAGGCCACGGCCTCGGTACTGCTGCGCATCTCTGGTTCCGAGACTATTTCCAGCAAGCCGGTTCCAGCGCGATTCAGATCAATCCCTGTTTTGTCGTGAAATCCTTCGTGTGTTGATTTACCTGCATCTTCTTCCAGATGGGCGCGTGTCAGGTGGATGGTCTTCTCTTTATCTCCTGTTCGGATGGTAACGTGCCCTCCTTCAACGATCGGGCGTTCCAACTGGCTGATTTGGTAACCTTTGGGCAAATCAGGATAAAAATAGTTTTTCCGGGCAAAGATCGAAGGTGAGTTGATGGCCGCATTAATCGCCAGCCCAAAGCGGATGGCGTACTCGACTGCTTTCCGGTTTAATACTGGCAGCACTCCGGGTAGAGCAATATCTACCGCGCAGGCTTGTGAATTTGGCTGAGCGCCATACGCGACAGATGCACCAGAGAAAATTTTGGATCGGGTCGCTAGCTGCACATGTATTTCAAGGCCAATGACAGTTTCCCATTGCATGATCAGGTAATCCTTTTTCTTTTAATTGCTTGATGTTAGCCAGAGAGCAGAGGGCCGGGTCTCTTTTTAGCGATTAATTTCCAGTGGAGTAAGCTCATGCCAGTTTGTTACTTGCTGGTAGCAATGGGCGACATTCAGCATTTGTGCTTCTCTGAAGTAGTTTCCAATAATATGCAACCCTGCCGGCCGTCTGTTATTGCCAAAGCCAACAGGTATCGACATACCCGGTAATCCTGCAAGGCTGGCAGCACTGGTGTAGATATCGGACAAATACATCTGGATCGGATCGTCGCATTTTTCACCAATATTAAAAGCTACAGTGGGTGAAGTCGGCCCCATGATCAGATCGCACTGCTCAAAAGCTTTCGTAAAATCTTCGGCAATCAGACGGCGTAATTTCTGGGCCTGAAGATAGTAGGCGTCATAGTAACCATGGGATAGCACGTACGTGCCAATAAGAATACGGCGCTTCACTTCCTCACCGAATCCTTCTGCGCGTGTCTTTGCGTATAAATCTTCCAGATTGGTATATTGTGTAGCGCGATAGCCGTATCGCACTCCGTCAAAGCGAGAGAGATTGCTGGATGCTTCTGCGGGCGCGAGTACGTAATAGACTGGAACAGCAAGCTTGCTGTTTGGCAGAGATACCTCGACAAATGTGGCGCCCAGTTTGCGATACTCCGTCAGAGCAGCTTCTACCGCGCTGGAAACATCGCTGCTCATGCCTTCTGCAAAAAATTCTTTGGGCAAGCCAATGCGCAGCCCGCTTACTGATCTCTCCAGACTTTGTGTGTAATCTTCTTTTTTCCGTTGCAGGCTGGTTGAATCACGCTCATCAAATCCGACCATGACGTTCAGCAGCAGAGCAAGATCTTCAGCAGATTTGGCCATTGGCCCTGCCTGATCAAGGCTGGATGCGAATGCGATCATGCCATAGCGGGAAACCAGTCCGTAGGTGGGTTTGATTCCGCTGATTCCACATAATGCCGCTGGTTGGCGAATAGAGCCGCCCGTATCGGTGCCGGTTGCCGCTGGTGCCAGCCTGGCTGCTACCGCGCAGGCCGAGCCGCCTGAGCTGCCACCAGGAACAGCCAGTCTGTCCCAGGGGTTTTTGACTGGCCCGTAATAGGAAGTTTCATTACTGGAACCCATGGCGAATTCATCCATGTTGGTTTTGCCCAGATTGACCATGCCCGCCTGATCAAACTGTTTCACCACGGCGGCATCATAGGGTGAAATAAAATTTGAAAGTATTTTTGATCCACATGTTGTCAACCACCCGTTGGCGCAGAAAATATCTTTTTGGGCGATGGGTATTCCTGTGAGCGGGGTGGATTGTCCCGAGGCGATCATCTCGTCAGCGACCCTGGCCTGTTCCAGACTTTTTTCTTCATTCACAGTAATAAAGGCATTCAAGTCAGGATTAAGTGCCTTGATCCGGGTCAGGAATTCTCCGGTGAGTTCTGTGCTGGATATTTTTTTTTCTGAAAGCAACGAAGAGAGCTGCCTGAGACTGGCATTTAACATGGTCTGTCAGTGCGGTGGAATATTTTGAAAATTGATAAGCAGGGATACAGTTTTTATTATCAGCGTTATTCGATTACCCTGGGAACCAGATAGTAACTATCTTCAATCTGGGGTGCAATTGACTGAAACTGTATATGTTGATCGGTTTCGGTGACAATATCCTCTCGCAGTCTTTGCACCATATCCTGAGAGTAGCTCATCGGCTTGATCTTTTGTGTCTCAACCGCCTGCATCTGTTCGATCAGGTTAAATATCCCGGATAACTGGATCAGGTTCTGCTGGGCATCTGCCTCGCTGATCTCGATACGAGCCAACTTTGCAACGCGCTTGATATCGCTCAGTGATAGTGTCATTTTTATAGCTTTCTATTTAAACCGAAACGCGTAATAGAGTATCATGCACACCTGCTAAACGCATATTTTTATATATCTGCAGCGTTTGCTTCAAGAGTAAAATAACAAGATACCTGCAGTGCATATAACATATCGGATCTGTCATACTGGAATATCGTCATTATGTTTAACTTCCTGAGTAATAATTTTCTGGGCAGCTATTTTTCGACGGATATGGCTGTTGACTTGGGCACTGCGAATACACTGATTTATGTACGCGGCCATGGCATTGTGCTGAATGAGCCTTCGGTGGTTGCCATACGTCACGAGGGTGGTCCGGGCGGCAAGCGTATGATTCTGCAGGTTGGGCAGGCAGCCAAACAGATGCTGGGCCGTACTCCGGGAAACATCACCGCAATCCGGCCGATGAAGGATGGTGTGATTGCAGATTTTACAGTCACCGAGCAGATGCTCAAACAATTTATCCGAAAAGCCCATCCTCCCCGTCTGTTTTCAGCAAATCCCCGTATTGTTATTTCAGTACCTTGTGGCTCCACCCAGGTGGAGCGACGTGCAATCCGGGAAGCAGCTTATGGCGCAGGGGCGCGTAAGGTCGAATTGATTGAGGAACCCATGGCGGCAGCGCTGGGCGCAGATTTGCCGGTTGAAACACCGACTGGCTGCATGGTGGTTGATATTGGCGGAGGAACAACAGAAGTTGCGGTGATTTCACTGGGAGGAGTTGTTTATTCCAATTCGGTACGAGTTGGTGGTGACAGGTTTGATGAGGCGATTATCAATTACATCCGTCGTAATTACGGAATTATGATTGGTGAAGTAACGGCTGAAATTATCAAATCAGAAATTGGATCGGCCTACCCAGGTTCGGAAGTTCGGGAAATAGAAGTCAAAGGACGAAATCTGGCTGAAGGTATTCCGCGCAGCTTTACAATCTCCAGTAATGAGATTCTGGAAGCTTTGGCGGAGCCACTTAACAGTATTGTTAGTGCAGTTAAAACTGCATTGGAACAAACACCTCCCGAGCTCGGTTCTGATATTGCAGAAATGGGGATGGTGATGACAGGTGGGGGTGCATTACTGCGAGATATAGACCGTCTAATTATGGAAGAGACAGGGTTGTCGGTAATTATTGCGGATGATCCGCTTACCTGTGTTGTGCGGGGCGCGGGAATGGCTCTGGATAGCATTGATCATCCAGTCGGTATTTTTGCCAGAGATTATTGATCTGTTTATCTTCTTTCGCTTTTTTTATTGTGCAAGCTGGCGAGTCGCTACGTAATGTGAGGGCACGACTGATATCCGGGATCTGTTGCCCAGTTAACCTGCTTATATTGAATCTGTATAAACCACGCCATAAACCTTGACGATTAATTTGCTGAAATGGCCAGTCTGGACAGATCGGATTGGCCTTCGTCGAATTCTTACCCTTCTCAAGCGGTATTCAGGTATAGAATCCGTGCCTCAAACACTTTGGTATATTGTTTTACTGCATATCATTTATTCAAGTTTTCAGGTTGTCATTAGTATTTTTAGCAAGTGGTATGTTCCAATCTGTGAATTTGGAATACGGAAATACTGAGAGGTGCCATGCAAACTCCTCCACAATTTTTCAAGCCAGGTTCAAATCCTCTGACGCGGATGTTTTTCTTTGTGTTGCTATCTGTCTTTGTGATGATTGCAGATACTCGTTCTGACGCAATTTCCGAGGTGCGGCGTGTAATTGCGATTATCATTTTCCCGTTACAAAAACTGGCGTATCTACCTTTCTCCCTGCAGGAAAGAGTAGAACGATATATTTCTGATTTTGAACTCATTGAGGAAATTGATCATCTCAGGCATGAATATCTGGGTAGTCGCTATGATTTTTTTCGGTTACAGGCATTGACTAGCGAGAATGAGCGTCTGCGTGCTCTACTTGGGGCTGCTAAACAAACCGAAATTCAAACTGTTCTGGCGGAAATACTTTATGTGCCACGTGATCCTTTTAGCCGCAAGATAACAGTAGGCAAGGGGAGCTCAAGTGGTGTCAAGGCTGGGCAGATTGTGATTGATGATCTTGGCGTGATCGGGCAGGTGACACAGATTTATCCGTGGACGGCGGAAATCACGTTGATTACAGATAAGAATCATCTGGTGCCTGTGCAAATTGAGCGTAACAGCTTGCGAACAGTGATTTCGGGTACAGGTAGGAATGGTGAACTGGAGTTGCGGTTTTTATCCATTAGTACGGATATCCGGGAAGGCGACCTACTGATCACTTCGGGGATCGGGGGGGTTTATCCGCCAGGATTGCCTGTGGGGCGGGTGACTCATATCGAGTACGATCGTTCACATAAATTTGCACGTATTATATGTACTCCCGTGGCAGGTGTAGATCGGCACAGGCAAGTTCTCATTCTGACCGGTTCGCCAGCGCCTGTTCCGGAAATACCAGATAACCCCGAATCCCATGCATCCCAGACAAAACGAAAAATCCAGAATCAGGAGCTATGATTACGAAGTCCAGGAATTTTCATTTCCTGCAAAAAAATCACTGATTTATATCAGTTTGATAACGGCAATTTTAATTAGCCTGATGCCGTTTGATAAAGTGATATTGGTTTTGCGTCCGGATTTTGTGGCGCTGACATTACTCTACTGGAATATCTATCAACCACAGCAAGCAGGCATGAGTATCGCTTTCATAAGCGGTCTGTTCATGGATGTCATCGATGTCAGTATCATGGGTCAGCATGCCATTGCATATTGCCTGATCACATTTTTTGCCTTGATCCTGCATCGACGTTTACGTTTGTTTAATGCCTTTCAGCAAATCCCCGCAGTTTTATGGATACTGTTATCAGGGCAAGGAGTGGTATTTTTAACCGGGATCCTGGCAGGAACGTATATTCCTGAATGGTATATTTTCCTGGCCAGTATAACTGGGGCGTTATGTTGGCCCTTATTGGCTTTTCTGCTGGGAGTCTTTCGTAAGCAGCGAATTGATCGCGATGAAGTATGAGTGATATTGTAGAGTTACGTAATCATATACGTGAAACTCGGCATTTTCGTATCAGGTTGGTGATCAGTGCGATTGGTGTTGTGGTTTTGTTCGGTTTGCTCTTCGGTCGTTTTTTTTATCTACAGGTATTGCAAGAAGAGCACTATACGACTCTTGCGGAAGCGAATCGCATTGCTATCCAGCCGCTGACACCTAACCGGGGACTCATATTTGATCGTAATGGAGAAATTCTGGCCCAGAATTACACGGCCTACACTTTGGAAATAATCCCCGATCAGGTTAAAAATCTTGATGCAACTATCAATGAATTGGCAACTATCATTGAGATTACTCCTGAGGATCGGAGACGCTTTAACAAGCTGAAACTTGAAAATACAAGATTTAAAAGCCTGCCCATTCGCTCCCGTCTGACAGATTTTGAAGTAGCCCGTTTTGCGGAAAATCAGTATCGCTTTCCTGGGATGGATATCAAGGCGCATCCCCTCAGGCATTACCCGAAAGGAGAGCTGGTTTCTCATGTGATAGGCTACATTGGACGTATCAGCGACAAGGATCTGGAACAGCTCGAAGCAGATAAGCGGCTAAAGAATTACTACGGTTCCACGCATATCGGGCGGATTGGTATCGAAAAAAGCTACGAAAGTGCGCTGCATGGACAGACCGGTTTTGAGCAGGTTGAGACTGATGCTGTTGGTCGTCCTGTACGTACTTTGTCCCGTGTTACGCCAGTTGCAGGAAATGATCTTACCCTTTCTCTCGATATTGGATTACAGCAGGCAGCTGTACAGGCTTTTGGGGATTATCGTGGCGCTTTGGTTGCGTTGGATCCCTCTAATGGAGAAGTTCTGGCTTTTGTCAGCAAGCCGGGGTTTGATCCCAATTTGTTTGTGGATGGCATTGATCACCTTAACTGGCGTCTGCTTAATGAATCCATAGACAGGCCCTTGAACAATCGTGCTTTACGAGGTGTATATCCTCCCGGTTCCACCTTCAAGCCATTTATGGCGCTGGCTGGGTTGGAGCTGGGCAAACGCTCTCTTCGTTATGCATTTAATGATCCAGGTTTTTTCAGTTTACCTGGAAGTTCGCACCGTTTTCGCGACTGGAAGCCGGGAGGGCATGGCTGGGTCGATTTGCGTAAATCTCTGGTAATTTCGTGTGATACTTACTATTACATGCTCGCACATGATTTGGGTATCACCAATATTCATGGCTTCATCGGGAAATTTGGTTTTGGCAAAGAAACCGGGATAGATATTCCAGGAGAAGCCGCTGGGCTGTTGCCTTCTCCTGAATGGAAAAAGAGGCGATTTAATCAAAACTGGCTGCCGGGAGATACCATTTCAGTTGGTATCGGGCAGGGGTTTAATTTATCCACGCCACTTCAGCTGACATTTGCAATGATGTTGCTGGCTAACGATGGCAAGGCTTACAAGCCACATTTTGTTAAACAACAGGTGGATCATTATAAAAATTTTGTTAAAAATAATTTTGTAGAGGAAGTTTACAGGCTGAACTTGAAGCAGGAATATCTGGATTCTGTCAAGCAGGCGTTAACGGATGTTACCCGTCCTGGCGGTACAGCATCCCGTGCCGGTGCTAATACTGCTTATACCTTTGCCGGGAAAACCGGTACTTCCCAGGTAATCAATATCAAGCAGGGTGAACGCTACAACGCCAATAAAATTGACGAGCGGCATCGCGACCATGCGCTGTTTACAGCTTTTGCGCCTGTGGAAAATCCCAGGATAGTGCTGACAGTGCTGATCGAGAATGGTGGCTCGGGCGGATCAACCGCTGCTCCTATTGCTCGCAAAGTACTGGATTACTTTTTCCTGGGAACGATGCCGGAACCTGCTGAGAAAGCAGGGTAGCGGATGAATTCCTGATCACGAGATGATTCCCCCGGATATCAAGAAAGCGTGGCATTATTTTACGCGCTATATCGATAATTTTCTGCTTGCCGGGATTTTTCTGCTCATGCTGACCGGGTTGATCGTGCTATACAGCGCTACCGGTGGGAGCTCTGCCCGGGTAATCAGTCAGTTAATCAACATGGTTGTTGCGTGCGTAGTGATGTGGGTGGTTGCGAACATTCCACTGCAAAGGATGATGCGTATGGCTTTTCCGTTGTATGTGCTAGGTATTGTCTTGCTGATTGCTGTGGCGTTATTTGGTGAAGTGCAGAATGGTGCTCGCCGCTGGTTAAATCTGGGAATTGTTCAGATCCAGCCTTCAGAGCTGCTGAAAATTGTTGTTCCTCTTATGATGGCGTGGTATTTTGATAAAGCTCACATTACCCTGCGTTGGCGGGATTATGTTATTGCTGCGCTTATTCTGCTGCTGCCGGTTGCGCTTATCGTGCGTCAGCCTGATCTTGGGACTGCCTTGCTGATCCTGATCAGTGGATTTTATGTTATTTTTTTGGCGGGCCTGTCATGGCGTCTCATGATTGGCCTGGTTGTGACAGTGACTGTAAGTCTGCCTTTACTCTGGTCTTTTGGTATGCATGATTACCAGCGCAAGCGAATTATGACTATGCTTGATCCTTCACAAGATGCGCTAGGTGCCGGGTATCATACGATACAATCCAGCATTGCTATTGGATCTGGGGGAATTGCGGGAAAGGGGTGGTTGAAAGGTACCCAGTCTCAACTTGATTTCTTGCCCGAACCGAGTACGGACTTTATTTTTTCAGTGTTTTCGGAAGAGTTTGGGCTGATTGGCAACAGTTTGTTATTATCGCTGTATCTGATCGTAATCGGGCGCTGCCTGGTTATTACGGCCAGTGCGCCGACACGGTTTGCACGGCTGGTTGCAGGATCAATCACCTTGACTTTTTTTACTTATGTGTTCGTCAATATGGGTATGGTAAGTGGTATCTTGCCCGTTGTCGGTATACCTCTTCCACTCATCAGTTATGGGGGCACTTCTATGGTCACCATACTGCTGGGATTTGGAATTTTAATGAGCATTCATACTCATCCAAAACTTGTTAAGACCTGAAAATATGAAACTAAATTCTTATTTCCATTTCGATATTCCAAGCAGAAGTACATTATTTGTTTGCTTTGCTGTCATCATATTATTTATGATCTCGGCTTGCAGTAACACTCCCAGAGTAGGGCAATCATCCGTACAAGCACACGCGAAGAGTGCATCCATTGCGGGAAGTGGAGGAGGGGGCTACTATCTTGATGATGGGCCGGAAGAAAATCCCCCTTCTAATCTTGATTCTGTTCCTGACGCAGTTCCCCGGGTTGAGTCTTTAAAAACAGCAACGATGCGCCCTTATGTTGCTCTTGGCAAAACCTACACACCGATGACCACACTCAAACCTTACAAGGAACGCGGCCAGGCTTCCTGGTACGGCAAGCGCTATCACGGTCAACGTACAGCCTCGGGCGATGTTTACGATATGTATTCCATGACGGCTGCCCACCCAACCTTGCCTATACCCAGCTATGTTCGTGTTACAAACTTACAGAATGGAAGCTCGATAATCGTTCGTATTAATGATAGAGGACCTTTTCTGGAAAGTCGCCTGATTGATCTGTCTTATGTTGCGGCTCATAAACTCGGTGTCCTGGCAAATGGCAGTGCCCGGGTAGAAGTGGAAAGTATTATTCCGGATCGTTTCAGCAGTCCTTATTCTGTGGCAACACAATCCCGGCCAGATATGGTTCCGAAAAGAATATCCAGTAACGATACTGGTAAATTTTATTTGCAGCTTGCTGCGTTTGGCTCTGTCCATAATGCTCAATCTTATCTGATGCAATTAAGATCGGATTTTCCTTCAATCACTCAACAGGCCTATATCAATCAAACAAGTGGTTTGCACAAAATATTCGTAGGGCCATTCTCTGATTTGGAGGCTGCTACCCAAACAGCAAATGCCATAACCGCTTCTGGTTCTCCGAAGCCGATATTGGTTCCTTATACCTATGTGGCCGGCTCAGAATAAGTATCCCAGATAACTATAGAAAGGCTGTCAGGAAAGAAATAGTGTTTAGATCTATTATTGAGTGATAGTGATAGAAGGAGAGAGCTGAGGCATAAAGCTAAGTTACATCTAGCGATGTGATGTCTGCCGGATTTCCTGATAAGTTATGAGCCATGTAATCCATGACAGCCACACTATGGAGATTACAGCAGCCAACCCAATCAGCCAGTTGCCTAGCTGTATCTGGTCATCAAGCAGATAGGCATTGCATAGACGCAGTGGTGATTCAGTATACAACCACCCAACTACTCCCATCATGGGTAGCATATTGCCCAGAAAGAAAAATTGCAGAATCAGACCAGCTGGGCGCCATGACAGACGTAACGCCATACCTGCCAGAACTAATGCTGTTAATTTGGCCAGCTCCATTTCCGGGTGCAGTAATGCTTGATCAAGTACACGTGGTATCATCAGCACAGCGAGCGTAACACCCGTTACGAATAATCCGCTGATTCCATACATATTCCAGCGAGCAATAACCTTGCATATTCGTGCTGGCATTCCTCCGGCAAGCAAAGCAGCTGCTCCCATCCAGAGCGGAAACTGCACCAACATGTGACACCACATGCTTTTTTCCATAGCATAACGTACGCTAGGTGTGGCTATAAACAGCAGTAAGCCTAAGCCTAAAACAGCTTGCCAACGCTTATTCACAACGAAGCTTCCTGTATCTGCTTGCGTGCCAGATAGCGTGCATAATCAAGTGCTAGCTGGTATTCCTCGATATCAAATATACGCACTATGCGTCCAGCACCATCAAATACCAGCAGGGCGGCATTGTGCTCGTAATCACCGCGGCCATCGGGTATCACCACTACTCCAAGCTGCTGCAACAGAACTTGCTCCTGTTCTGCCTGTAATACACGTGCAAAACGCCAGAGCTCTGGTCTGGCACTCAGATTGTCGGCATAAGTCTTGAGTGCGGGCAGGTCATCGTGTTCGCGATCAAAGCTAATAGAGAGCAGACGGATATTTCCCGTATGCTCGTCGTTACTTTCGTCATTGAGCAAGGCGGCCTGCATTTGTTGAAAAATACTGCCTAATGAAAGACATACGGTTTGGCAGCGAGTATAGAAAAAATCTACGATTGTTACCTTATTCTTTTGCTGTAACAGAGCCGAGAGCTCTGTTACAGCAAGATCTGGCCCTTCAATTAGTACGGGCGGCGCATTTACTGGTTGTAAGGCTACTTCCAGGCGACGCGCACCTTCGTCGGTCCAAACCTGAAAATCGTATGTCAGCCAGGATGCTGTACCCCATCCGAGCAGAACGATCAATATGCTTGCAATTATAGTATGCAGCATCTCTGATCTTTATTTCAACGCAGGCGTTTAAGCATCTTCTTGGTTACAAGCAGCTTGTTATGAGTGGTATAACTACACAATAACCAACTATTACAGATAGCATCTCTAACTTGCTGCCGTGGACGTGAAATTATTAGTGTAAGCATACTTTAATGGCCCTTTTCAGCCAGAGCCTTGAGTGCTGCTTCTCCCTCAAAGGGTGTGGTACGTCCGGCACCGGATTGACGCTCTGTCTTGAACAGGTCAGCTTGAACCGCATCTGCCTGGTTGCCCCAGGCGCTGCGGATGTAAGTGGCCACTTCAGCCAGCTCAGTATCATTTAATTGCGGGAAGGCCGGCATCATGCCTTGGTATTTTTGTCCGGCAACTTCTACTTCTCCATTAATCCCATGTAACAGGATATTGGCCAGAATACGCGGTTCACCCTGTACCCATTCCGAGCTGTCCAGCGGCGGGAAAACACCTGGTACACCCTGTCCTGTCGCCTGATGGCAAGCTGCACATTGTGCCGCATACAAGGCCTTGCCATCAATGACTGTATCGCTGCCGTCAGCAACAATTTGTGGCCCGGAGAGATCAGCTAGGGTACGCTGATCACCATAGCGAGAAGTTGTCAGTGGCTCTGACATAAGTAAATAAATTACACCGAAGACAACCATTCCTACTGTGATTAACGATCCTGCGATCGGAATCGGGCGGATAAGTTCTTTGGGATCGATATTTTCACGCTCTTGGGCGCGGTTGTCGTCATTACTAGCCATGGAATGCTCCTCTTTGCTTGAGAAGATCATGTCTGTGCGTTACAAAGCAATTTGTCGTTTTCATTTAACGGCCCTCTTTATTCGCGCCTTGTGGATCCGGCGGTAATATTGGGTAACTGCGATCAAGCGATTGCAAATATTTCACCAGATCCACAGCTTCTGGGCGAGCAACCACTATTTTCCCTGACGGTACAAATTTTGGCGGCAGCTTGACGACTATCTCATCATCTTCGGCCTTATCTTTGACCTCAAACATATAGGGATAAGAAGGCATGATGGAATCTGGCACATACGCACGTGGCTGGTACAAATGCCCCAGGTGCCAGTCCATGCTTGGCTGGCGTACACCGATATTCATCAGATCAGGGCCGGTGCGCATGCTGCCCAGCAAATGTGGTTTATCGTAATAATAGTCCCCAGGCGTTGATACTCGTCCCCAGCCACGGTCAAAATCCGGAGCGAAGCTGCGATCACGCGGCTGCTGGGTATGGCAGTATAAACAACCGTTGGCGACATAAATTTCGCGTCCACGTAATTCAGCGCTGGTGTAGGGTTTGAGCCCTTCAGGTGGTTGAACATCACGCACCTGGATATAGGGGAGAATGACCAATGCTGCAACGGCAATACCAAAAGTTGTCATTGCTCCCGCTGTCAGTTTGGCTTCATTTTCCATGCATCATCTCCAGTTTCATTTTTTCCGGTGCAAACAGCGCTTCCCCGGTACGATTGGGTCCGAATCGCAATATCATGACCAGTAAATGACCCACAAAAATCACATGGCCAAACCACATCAGCCCACCTCCCACGCTGCGCCACTGCAGGTATGGAATAGTGACTCGTACTGACTCCATGAATTCACGTGTGGCATCCAGCATTGCAAGGCCTTGCAGCCAGCCACCCCATGACAGAAAGACGAAATAGATCAGAATGCCGATGGAAGCAAGCCAGAAATGTAGCGAAATCAATTTGGGGTAGGGCCATTCCCAGTGCAGGACGCGTGGCATCATAAAATAGATCGCACCGAAGAGGATCATCGAGACGAAACCGTAGGCGCCAAGGTGGGCATGGGCTACCGTGAAATGTGTAAAGTGTGCAACCTGCTGAACACTACGCAGTGCTTCAAACGATCCTTGCAATGACGATAGCAGATACATAAAGCCGCCAAACATCATGAAACGCAGTGTTGGAGAATAAAGTGCCAGACGCATGCGTCCCCACATGGTTCCTGCCATGTTGATTGAAAATGCTGCGACAGGGATGATCATCATCATACTTTGCACGATAGACAGTGTAATCAGCCATCCGGGTACCGGCCCGCCAACCAGATGGTGTCCGCCCACCTGCGCGTAGAAAAAAGCCAGTGTCCAAAAACCCAGCAGTGAAAGATTATAGGAGCGCACTCGCCGCCCGATTGTTTTGGGCAGAAAATAGTAAATGGCACCCAGGGCGACCGGGGTAAACCAGAGACCCAGAACGTTGTGTCCATACCACCAGTTGGTCATCGCTTGTTGTACACCAAAATGAATACCTGGAAGTTTGCCAACGGTAAACAGCAGCGCAATCCATAATAGGGCAGCGATGTGATACCACACGCTTACATAGAGTTCATGCGCCTTGCGATGGAGTAATGTATAAAATACTGAGCCAATGATACAAACCATACCTGCCTGGACAAACAGGCCGATTTGCCATGGAATTTCCAGATATTCCATGCCGTCACTCCAGCCAGCACC
The DNA here is from genome assembly GCF_900116685.1 of Nitrosomonas eutropha. Lineage (GTDB taxonomy): Bacteria > Pseudomonadota > Gammaproteobacteria > Burkholderiales > Nitrosomonadaceae > Nitrosomonas > Nitrosomonas eutropha_A. The sequence continues at coordinate 96,679 of NZ_FPBL01000001.1, read as the reverse complement.
AATTGCGCCGATAGAGCTGGCAATCCCGACATTGATAAATGAACCTCCCAGCATCACCCACAATGGCCCCTTCAGGGGGGTACGCAGTAAACGCGGCAGTAGCCAGACAATAATGCCCAGTTCAACGTTGGTGATCCAGCCATAAAGCACAGCAATCAGATGTACCGTTCGCATGCGTCCAAAAGTCATCCATCCTTCGGATACCAGCCAGTCTGGCCAATGTAGTTTGAGTGATGAAACAAGGCCGGCCGTTGCGCCCAGTATCAGCCACATGCAGCCAAAGGCAATGAACATAAAAACCGGGAAGGCAGATGAACGGTCAGCAGCGATACGATCCTCTATTTCATCCGGATCTTCGGCTTGCGGCTCGCTTCCATGGGATGCACTTATCTCCTCCTGGAGGCGCTTTGCTGCATATCCACCCAAGGCCGGATCATCTGCTTTGCCGATTTCTCCGGGTGCAAAAATCGTGGCAGCAGCACGTGGATTCTCAAATAATAATCCTTTGCGCAGTGACCAAATGAATGCAAGCAAACCGATGAGTGATAATAAAAAGGCTGCCAGCAGGCTCAGTAATGCACTATCCATGTTGCACTCTCTCCTGATTGTGTTGCAGTGAACAGCTGGCAGCACTGTATTAACTTACTTGTTCTACGACACAATAGCTGCTTGCTGAAGGATTTGGAGCCTAGAAGAGTATTTAGATTCCAAGCTACTTCAACTATTTTCTTTACAAATATTGGGAGCTGTCAAGTTGTTTATCGCTTATCAGGATGTCCAAAGCATAGGGATTCCTGTACAACTTATTGTCTTGATCGCAAGAAACAATTTGCTTGAATACTATTATTTTCTGGCTTCTTGGTAATGTTGATGTTTCATTTTTTAGATGGAGCAGGTAAGTCACATCGATTCTGATTCAGGTTTGTAGTGGTTAAATGACTCCGTACAGGATGTTAAGTCACACTATTGATTTGAATGAACAGAAGAGACAATCTTCACCAGAATTTGAAGTTAAAGCTGCTGTGAACGTTGAGGCAGTTTAGCCTGGATGAGGAGAGGGGTGATAGGTTGCAGAGGTAGTGCCTTTGTTATAAACAGCTTTACTAATTGATGATGTGAATAAAAAGCGCCCCACATCCTCAGCTCAAATATCTTTCCAGGAATCTGTGAGGCGCTTTCGTCTTTAGATTACTTTACGATTGCTTTTAATTCACCGCTCAGGTAACGGTTTGCCATGGTTTCCAGCGAGATCGGCTTGATCTTGCCAGCTTGACCTGCGGAGCCAAATGCTTCGAAACGTGCTTTGCAGATATCTTTAGCGGCAGCAGTGGCATCTTTCAGGAATTTACGCGGGTCAAACTCGCTTTTATTTTTTGCCAGATGACGACGAATTGCACCAGTCATGGCCAAACGGATATCCGTATCGATATTGACCTTACGCACACCATATTTGATACCTTGCTGAATTTCTTCTACAGGTACACCATAAGTTTCTTTCATTTCTCCACCATGTTCACGGATGATTTCCAACCACTCTTGAGGAACGGAACTGGATCCGTGCATAACCAGATGGGTATTGGGAATTCTCTGGTGAATTTCCTTGATCCGCTCAATGGCGAGGATGTCACCCGTGGGTTTACGGGTAAATTTATATGCACCGTGGGAAGTGCCGATGGCAATTGCCAGCGCGTCTACACCAGTTTTTCTGACAAACTCGGCGGCTTCTTCAGGGTCAGTCAGCAACTGATCATGTGAAAGTTGTCCTTCAGCACCGTGGCCGTCCTCAGCTTCGCCCTGGCCAGATTCCAAAGATCCCAGGCAACCCAGTTCGCCTTCCACAGAAACACCTACGGCATGTGCCATTGCGACCACTTTGGAGGTGACATCCACATTATATTTGAATGATGAAGGTGTTTTTCCATCTTCTTCCAATGATCCATCCATCATGACGCTGGAAAAACCGCTACGGATGGCATTGATACATACAGCAGGTGATGCGCCATGATCCTGATGCATTACAACCGGAATATGTGGATAGGCTTCAACAGCAGCAGCAATCAGATGGCGCAGAAAGGCTTCTCCCGCGTATTTGCGCGCACCAGCTGAACCTTGCATGATTACCGGGCTATCACATTCATCAGCTGCCTGCATAATTGCATGAATTTGTTCAAGGTTGTTTACATTAAAAGCCGGAAGCCCATATCCGTTCTCGGCTGCATGATCCAGTAACTGACGTAAAGATACAAGTGCCATTCAAGTCTCCTTTATATGAAAATTAATGTGTTTATTTTCTGATAAAACCAAAACTTTATATTCTTACGGGTGTATAAGCCGATACTCTAATACTGTTCTGTAGGGCTAATTTTATAAATTAAGTGGATCAGAAAAGGTCTGCTGAGTCACTTCTTTCGTTATCTGTGTCGTTCCCCTGGAACCACCTACTCTGACAAGTTTCATAGTATTTGTTCCGCCAGCCTTGCCAACCGGTTCGCCGATTGTCATGATAATTAAATCTTCGTTTCGTACCGCGCCGCGTCTGAGCAACTCATCTTCCGCCATGCTGTGGATAATCTCAGGATCACACAATCCCTGTCCAAATTTTATAGGATAAACACCACGAAAAAGAGTGACCTTGCTCAGGGTATCTTCTTGTGGACTTAAAGCGAAGATTGGAACTTTCGAGCTTCTGCGAGACATGAACAATGCTGTTACGCCGCTTTGCGTCAATGCAGCGATTGCTCGAATCTTGAGCGAACCGGCAGTGTACATGGTAGCCCGCGCAATAGCGTCTTCGATACTGACTGGTTGTGTATCCGGAGAACGGCGAAAACTTAGATTAACCGTATACTCCTTTTCCGCCTCCAGACAAACTCTTGCCATGGCTGCTACGGCTTCTACCGGATATTGCCCTGCAGCTGATTCAGCAGATAGCATGACAGCATCCGTACCATCCAGCACTGCATTTGCAACGTCTGATACCTCTGCACGTGTTGGGATGGGATTGGATATCATCGATTCCATCATTTGTGTGGCTGTAATTACCAATTTGTTGGCTTCACGTGCTGATCGTATCATTCGTTTTTGCAAGGCGGGAACTGCTGCATCACCTACTTCAACCGCCAGATCGCCCCGCGCAACCATAATTGCATCGGAAGCACTTAGAATATCATCCAACGCCAGAATAGCTTCCGAGCGCTCAATTTTTGCCATGAGCAAACTATGCCCTTGGGCTTCCTGCATCAATGCACGCGCCCGCCTGATATCTTCTCCCGAGCGAGGAAATGACACCGCGAGATAATCTGCCCGCAGAATTGTGGCAGTTTTGATATCCTGTAGATCCTTTGCTGTCAGCGCGGGAGCACTCAGGCCTCCACCTTTCCGGTTTATGCCTTTATTATTGGAAAGTATTCCTCCCTGCAAAACTTCGCAATAGATTTCATTTTCCCTGACTTTGGTAACAGTCAGAACGATTCGACCATCATCCAGCAAAAGAACAGCGCCTGCCTCAACATCGTTGGGCAGCTCCCGGTAATCCAATCCAACCCGTTCCTGGTTACCCAGTTCGCACTCCGCATCAAGAATAAATTCATCTCCGGTTTTGAGCGTGATCTTTCCCTGAGCAAACTTGCCGATACGAATTTTTGGCCCTTGCAAGTCAGCCAGCACACCTACCGTACGGCCAAGTGAATGGGCAAGTGAGCGCACCTGCTCAACGGAAGCAATATGCTCGTCCTTTATTCCATGTGAAAAATTGATACGGACGACATCGACACCAGCCTCAATCATTTGTCCCAGGATATCAGGGTTGCTGGAAGCTGGTCCCAGCGTTGCTACAATTTTTGTTCTTCGCATCATTTCCGAAATTCCTGGAAGAAAGTCTTCTCAGGCCTCACTGTGCACGTAATTCTAAGATCTCGACAGCGGGTAGTTTTTTTCCTTCTAAAAATTCTAGGAATGCACCTCCAGCAGTGGATATGTATGAAACCTTATCGTAAATATCATATTTTTGAATAGCAGCAATCGTGTCACCACCGCCAGCCAGGGTGAAAGCATCAGTTTCAGCAATTGCTTTGGCGATTGCGCGTGTTCCTTCTCCAAATTGATCAAACTCAAACACACCGACCGGGCCATTCCAGACAACTGTACCGGCCTTCATAATGATATTAACCAGTTCTTGAGTGCTTTTGGGACCGATATCAAAAATCATGTCATCGTCAGAAACAGCATTTGCTTCTTTTAGAACAGCAGGCTCCTCCGCAGCAAATTTTTTCCCGACAACGACATCAACTGCAATGGGAATCGTTGCGTTACGCTGATTCATTTTATTCATCAGGGATTTTGCTATGGGTATCAGTTCATCTTCACATAAAGACTTCCCAACATTGTTGCCGGCAGCTCTGAGAAAAGTATTGGCAATTCCCCCACCGACCACAAGTTGATCAACTTTTTCGGTAAGTGATTCCAGAACAGTCAATTTGGTGGAAACTTTGGATCCTCCTACAATTGCCACCAGTGGACGTGCTGGTTGATGCAGCGCTTTGGTTAAAGCATCCAGTTCCTCGGTAAGTAAAATACCAGCACAGGCAACTGGTGCATATTTAGCTACACCGTGTGTTGAGGCTTCCGCACGATGCGCTGTACCAAAAGCATCCATAACGAAGACATCACACAAATTGGCATATTTTTTTGCTGTTTCTTCAAGATTTTTTTTCTCACCTTTATTGATCCGGCAATTTTCAAGAATTACCAGCTCTCCGGGTGCAACTTCAAACCCGCCATCAACCCAATCCTTGATCAATCGGACAGTTGTCCCCAGTCTCCGGCTAATATCGTCAGCAACTGGCTGAAGAGAATTCTCCATGGTCCACACGCCCTCTTCCGGGCGCCCCAGATGGGAGGTTACCATTACTCTTGCTCCCTGCTTCAGGCAATGATTTATAGTTGCCATTGATGCAGTAATGCGTGCGTCTGAAGTTACCTTACCTTCTTTCACAGGAACATTCAGATCAGCACGGATAAAAACACGTTTATTCTTCAGATCTAGATCGACAAGTTTAATAACTGACACATTGGCTCCATATTTTAGCTAACTTACGGATTTTATAAGGTAATTAGATGGAAGTTGATTGGTTATTGAATTGAGACGGATGATAAAAATATAAATCCATCTGTTCATAGAGGCGGCGCTATCAAGATTAATTTTTTCTGTAAATCATCAACTGATTTATCTACAATTTCTTTCCTGGATTGAAATGAAAAATATCTTTCTTGTTTATTGAAGCAACAAAGCTGTAACCAGCAGAGAACCGGTTACAGCATAATTCCCAGAGTCAGGATCAAACAATCCGCCCGGTTATTTATTCCATGAAATATACCTTTGGCCTTTAATTATTGCGGCCAGCGATAACTCGTACCATTTCCAGTACCTTGCAGGAATAACCCCATTCGTTGTCGTACCAGGCAACTACTTTTACAAAATTCTTATCCAGCTGAATACCGGCTTCTGCATCGAATACTGATGTATGGGTTTCTCCACGAAAATCGGTGGAAACCACCTTTTGATCAGTGTAGCCTAATACTCCTTTCATGGAACCTTCAGAAGCTGTTTTCATTGCCTTACGAATTTCGTCGTAAGATGCATCTTTTTCCAGTTCCACTGTTAAATCCACAACCGAGACGTCAGAAGTGGGTACACGAAAGGCCATGCCGGTCAATTTTTTGTTTAATTCAGGAATAACCACGCCAACTGCTTTAGCTGCGCCCGTAGAGGAAGGAATAATATTTTCGAGAATTCCGCGTCCACCACGCCAATCCTTATTGGAAGGGCCATCAACTGTTTTTTGTGTTGCCGTGGCGGCATGGACAGTCGTCATCAAACCACGCTTGATTCCCCAGGTGTCATTCAATACTTTTGCGATCGGGGCCAAGCAGTTGGTCGTACATGATGCGTTGGAAATGATTGCTTCGCCCTGATATGTTTTATCGTTGACACCATAAACATACATTGGTGTATCGTCTTTGGATGGCGCGGTCATGACGACTTTGGGAGCGCCTGCCTTGATATGTTTTTCACAGAGTTCTTTGGTCAGGAACAATCCGGTAGATTCCACCACGACATCAACCTTGACTTCACCCCAGTTCAACTCTACTGGATCCTTGATGGCGGTTAAGCGAATTTTCTTACCATTCACTATCAAATTATTACCGTCAACGGATACATCTCCTTTGAAGCGACCGTGAACGGAATCATGCAATAGCATATAGGCGAGATAATCCGGCTCCAATAAATCGTTGATTGCGACAACTTCTATGTCATTAAATTCTTCTATAGAAGCACGAAAAACCATCCGTCCGATACGACCAAAACCATTAATACCAACTCTAATTGCCATTCCTTTATCTCCGTATTTTTACTAAAAACCTGTTTTGCAGATAAGAAAAGAACTCTCCACGTTTATATAATTCTTTTTACCGCGTTTACGACATTCTCAACAGTAAAACCAAAATATTCGAATAATTCTTCTGCAGGGGCTGATTCACCGAATTTATCGATTCCAACCACTTCTCCTTCAAGTCCAACGTATTTACGCCAAAAATCGGTTACCCCGGCTTCTATAGCTACGCGTCTAATTCCCTTGGGCAGGACACTATTTCGGTATGCTAGATCCTGCTTGTCAAAAATATTGGTACAGGGCATTGATACAACACGTACTGCAACACCGTTTTCAGCCAGAACCTTCTGTGCGTCCATTGCAAGTCCAACTTCTGAGCCGGTTGCTATGATAATTGCTTGCGGGTTTCCATTTGCCGCTTCAGAAAGAATGTATCCCCCTTTCTTAATCAGGCTGATCGTTGCCGCATCCCGTTTCTGGAAGGGTAGATTCTGACGGCTGAATATGAGAGATGTGGGACCCTCTCTGCGCTCTATGGCAGCTACCCATGAAACGACAGATTCGACTGTATCACAAGGGCGCCATACATCCATGTTCGGGATCATACGTAATGTGGCGGTTTGTTCAACTGGTTGATGAGTCGGCCCATCCTCACCCAGTCCGATTGAGTCATGAGTGAACACAAAAATATTGCGAATTTTCATCAATGCCGCCATACGCAAAGCATTTCGGGCGTATTCTGAAAACATCAGGAAGGTTCCACCGTAGGGGATAATTCCATCGTGCAATGACAGGCCGTTCATGATTGCACTCATGCCGAATTCCCGTACACCGTAGTGGATGTAATTGCCGGTAGAATTTATGCCAATTCCCTTGGAGCCGGACCACATGGTGAGATTGGAGCCAGCAAGGTCGGCTGATCCACCAATCAGCTCGGGCAATACCGGCGCTAGCGCCTCAATTGAATTTTGTGATGCTTTTCTGGTGGCGATACTTTCTTCTCTGGCGTTGATCTGACTGATGATTCCCTCAACATGATCAACCCATTTGACAGGTAATTCACCGGCCATTCTGCGAGTGAATTCGACAGCTTCGGCGGGGTATTTTTTGCTGTATTCCGCGAACATGGTGTTCCAGGCGGATTCCAGTGCCTGGCCTTTGGTACGGGCATCCCATGCATCATAAACTTCTTGTGGAATTTCAAATGGCAGGTAATTCCAGCCGATATGAGGACGGGCAGCAGCAATTTCATCTTTTCCGAGCGCTGCTCCGTGAATGGAGCTGGTGTTTGCCTTATTGGGTGAACCCATCCCGATTACTGTTTTACAGCATATTAGTGTGGGTTTGTCTTGTACTTTTTTGGCTGCTTCAATGGCTGCTTGTATTGCCACGGGGTCGTGCCCGTTAACATGTGGAACAACATGCCAACCATAAGATTCGAAGCGCTTCGGAGTATCGTCTGTAAACCATCCTTCTACATGCCCATCAATTGAGATACCGTTATCATCATAGAAGCAAATTAGCTTGCCTAATTGCAGTGTTCCTGCCAGCGAACAAGCCTCATGCGAAATGCCTTCCATCAGACAACCGTCTCCCAGAAATACGTAGGTGTGATGATCCATGATCGGGAAATAAGGCCGGTTGAATTCTTCAGCCAGAATTTTTTCTGCCAGTGCCATACCTACGGCATTGGTAAGGCCTTGCCCCAGTGGTCCTGTTGTGGTTTCAACGCCTGGGGTATAACCATATTCAGGATGTCCGGGGGTTTTTGAATGAAGCTGCCGGAAATTTTTTATATCTTCGATGGACAGATCATAGCCAGTGAGGTGGAGCAACGCATATATCAGCATGGAGCCATGGCCGTTTGATAATACAAAACGATCACGGTCTGCCCACTTGGGGTTTGCCGGATTGTGGCGCATGTGGTGAATCCATAACACTTCTGCAATTTCCGCCATACCCATTGGCATGCCCGGGTGACCGGAATTGGCTTTCTGGACGGCATCCATAGCCAATGCGCGTATTGCACTGGTCAAATTATTGAATACTGGTGCACCAAAGTCGTTGAATGCTTCCTTCATTTGCTCTTGTCCTCGATTATTCAAAAACCGCCGCCCGCAATGTGATGCACCACATGATGACCAACAAAAACCGGCAAAAGGGGGCATTATCTCTTAAGTCTGGTCAGTTCACAATACAGGATGTAATTTCTCTCGCGCTGCCTGATTATCAGCCGGATTTTAAGATGAAGGTCGTGGTAAAATAATTAATTGGAGGGTATCATCCCGCTTCTTAATTTCTGCAGTCTGTCATCCGGGGAAGAGTGGCCGAGTGGTTGAAGGCACTGGTCTTGAAAACCAGCAACAGGAAACTGTTCGTGGGTTCGAATCCCACCTCTTCCGCCATTCATGGTTTTACGAAGATATTCTTGAGGTTGTGTTTTAAATGGATAAAGATGGTGTCAACGTATCCTGATCCGGCAACTCTTGGGTTTTTCTTAGCTTCAGCTTGATGGAGATAATATTTTTCTACCCAGAAAGACTGGATGGTTGTACAAGATTTTTAACGAGCAAAAAATCAAGACATTGGCTGGTATAAAAAATGGAGAAAATTTAATAATGAGTGTTCCTCTTTTACAGCAATACCGGGTAGGCAGTTATATACTGAAACAGAAACTCCGGGGTAATAAGCGCTATCCGCTGGTGCTAATGCTTGAGCCGTTATTTCAGTGCAATCTAGCTTGTGCGGGTTGTGGCAAGATTGATTACCCGGAAGAAACGTTACGTCGTCGCCTAAGTGTGGATGAATGTTTGCATGCCGTAGATGAATGCGGGGCGCCAGTTGTTTCCATTGCAGGGGGCGAACCGCTGATCCATAAGGAAATGCCTCAAATCGTACAAGGTATCATTCAGCGCAAGAAATTTGTGTATCTATGCACTAATGCTTTACTGCTGGATAGTCGCATGGACGACTATCAGCCTTCTCCTTATCTGACATTCTCCATTCATCTTGATGGAAACCGGGAGCGGCATGATGCGTCGGTATGTAGAGAGGGGGTGTATGACAAAGTTATTCCGGTGATCGAGCAGGCACTTCAGCGAGGTTTCAGGGTGACTGTCAATTGCACCTTGTTTCAGAGTGAAACAGCTGAAGAAGTAGCCGCATTTTTTGATACCGCAACAGAACTTGGTGTTGAGGGAATCAATGTATCGCCTGGATTCAGCTATGAGCACGCGCCCCGGCAGGATGTGTTTTTGCAGAGGTCGGTAAGCAAGCGGCTGTTCCGTTCAATTTTCCAGATTGGGAAGAAGCGCAAGATCCCTTGGAAATTCAATCATTCCAGCTTGTACTTGGATTTTCTTGCTGGCAATCAAAACTACCAATGTACTCCGTGGGGAAATCCCACACGCAACTTATTTGGTTGGCAGCGGCCTTGTTACCTGCTGGTGGATGAAGGCTATGCAGCAAACTTTCGAGAATTGATGGAAGAGACCGATTGGGATCGGTATGGTGTTGGGAACAATCCTAAATGTGCTAATTGTATGGCGCATTGCGGGTTTGAGCCTACTGCCATTAATGATACTTTTGCTCATCCTTTTAAGGCATTACGAGTCAGCATGCGCGGCCCGCGTGTAGAGGGGCCTATGGCATTGGATCCACTACAAACAAACAATGGATCGCAGCATGATACAAATAAACGGAAACCCTTTCCCATATCAGTAACTGTTGAACATAAGACCGTTGCGCCAGCACCGGATCATTCGTCCGGCCCGGATAATTAATATTTTTTTCTGGCCTGAGAGAAATCGTATTTTTGCTTATCGAAAGTCATGATTACATTGATGATGTATATGACTTTGGCAGGCGTATTTTTCTGGTGGGTTATCCTGCTGGCTCCGTGGCGAGCATGGAGTGTTCGGGAGCAGCTCGAACCTTCAATTGGTGTGGAAATAAAGCGGCTCTTCAATGATGTCACAGTTCTGATTCCTGCACGTAACGAAGCACAGTTTATCGATCAGACCCTGAGCAAGCTTCAAGCTCAAGGTGAGGATTTACGGATTATTGTAATTGATGATCAATCGGAAGATCGTACTGCAACCCTGGCGAAGAGACCAGGGATAGAAATTATCTCTGGTACAACCCCGCCTAAAAACTGGAGCGGAAAGTTATGGGCGTTGGATCAGGGTCTGCAGCAGGTGCGTACGCAGTATACTTTGTTACTGGATGCAGATATCGGCTTGTCGCCTGGTATTTTAGGAGCTTTGTTAAATAAGGCACATCAGGAAAATTTATCGCTGGTGTCGTTAATGGCTGAGCTGCCAGTCAAGCGTTTCTCCGAACGCCTGCTGGTACCAGCTTTTATATTTTTCTTCAAGCTGTTATATCCGTTTAAGTTATCCAATAAACCAGAATCCCGTATGGCTGCTGCAGCAGGCGGGTGCATTCTGGTTGAAACCGGGGTGCTGAAATCCATTAATGCTTTTACCAGCATTCACAATGCGCTGATTGATGACTGTACGCTGGCTGCTCAGGTTAAACAGGCCGGTTTTAAGACCTGGATCGGACTTAGTCATGCTGTACAAAGTCATCGGGGCTATGACAGTCTTTCTGCTATCTGGAACACCGTTGCCCGTACTGCATTCACGCAACTGCATTATTCATTGCTACTGCTGTTTCTGTGTACGTTGATCATGATCAGTATGTTCTGGTGCGCGCCATTGTCCGCGATTATTTATGCGGATACGATTTTTGTCGCCAGCAGTATTCTTACCTGGTTGGCCATGCTGATTGTTTATACCCCCGTACTCAGATTTTATCGGAGCTCGCCACTCTGGGGCGTCGCGTTACCTGTAATTGGTACGCTATACCTGCTGATGACCTGGACATCCGCATTCAGATACTGGCGAGGAATACGGGCTCACTGGAAAAATCGACGCTATGAAGCTTCTGAACACAACTAATAGAGTGTTTAAACTATTGGTGGTTGCCATGCTAGTGATGACTACTACTGGATTGCAGGCTGAATTATCTAAAAGCGATGGCGCCGAACAGGTGGTGATTATCCTGCAGGATAGTTTGATCCAGGCTATGCAACAGGGCCAGAAAATTGGTTATCGCGATCGCCTGAAACTTCTTGCCCCCATCATTCAGCAGACACATGATCTTGCAGCAATTATCCGTTCTGTGTTGGGTACGCACTGGGTAAAACTTGCTGCTGATCAGCAGCAAGCGATTACCCAGGTATTTCAGGAAAACAGCATTGCAACCTACGCAGACCGATTTAACCAGTATGATGGGGAGCAGTTCAAAATTGTTGAGCAGGCACAGCTTCCGCGAGGACGGATACTGATCCGCAGCCAACTCATCCGCACCGATGGCAACCCTGTTAATTTTGATTACGTGATGAATAAGTCCAGTGAAAGCTGGCGCATTATCAATATTGTAGTTGATGGAGTTAGCGATCTGGCCTTGAAACGGGCTGAATACAGCGCCGTGTTGCAAAAAAATGGTATCGCCGCCCTGGTTGATATGCTGGAACAAAAAACGGCTCATATTGAGCAGAGCCATCAGTAATTCTTGCACAGCAGTCGCCTTGCCCGTATGGGTATAACCTGAACATTTCACCGCTAAAGTAGTTTATACATGGAACAATTTGCAAAGGAAACATTGCCCGTCAGTCTTGAGGATGAGATGAAACGCTCTTACCTCGATTATGCGATGAGCGTTATCGTGGGACGAGCCTTGCCTGATGTGCGCGATGGGTTGAAACCGGTACACCGGCGTGTGCTTTATGCCATGCATGAACTATCCAATGATTGGAACCGACCATATAAAAAATCCGCACGTATCGTTGGCGATGTGATTGGTAAGTATCACCCGCATGGCGATACCGCTGTCTATGACACGATCGTGCGTATGGCGCAACCTTTTTCCCTGCGTTACATGCTGATAGACGGGCAGGGTAATTTCGGCTCGATTGATGGCGATAATGCAGCAGCTATGCGTTACACCGAAATCAGAATGTCGCGCATTGCTCATGAGTTGTTGGCCGACCTGGATAAAAGTACCGTTGATTTTGGCCCCAACTATGATGGCTCTGAACAAGAGCCATTGATTCTGCCGGCAAAAATACCCAACTTGTTGATCAATGGTTCATCCGGTATTGCGGTGGGTATGGCAACCAATATCCCGCCTCATAATATCAGCGAAGTAATTAATGCCTGCTTGCTGTTGCTAAGTGATCCAGATATCGATATTGCCGGGTTGATGGCTTGTATTCCGGCTCCCGATTTTCCAACCGCCGGCATCATTTACGGTATATCCGGCATCAAGGATGGATATCAGACTGGAAGAGGGCGCGTCATCATGCGCGCTCGAACACATTTTGAAGAACTCGATAAAGGGAATCGCCACAGCATCATTATCGATGAATTACCCTACCAGGTGAATAAGGCCAATCTGCTGGTGCGTATTGGAGAGCTGGTAAGAGATAAAAGAATAGAAGGCATTTCTGATTTACGTGATGAATCGGATAAGTCCGGTATGCGTGTGGTTATTGAACTTAAGCGCGGAGAAGTACCAGAGGTCGTCCTGAATAATCTGTACAAAGAGACGCAGATGCAGGATACATTTGGCATAAACATGGTGGCGCTGGTCGATGGACAGCCGCGTTTGCTCAATCTGAAGCAGATGCTGGATTATTTTCTGCGTCATCGTCGCGAGGTTGTAACACGGCGCACTGCATTTGAACTCAGGAAAGCGCGGGAACGTGGTCATTTACTGGAAGGATTGGCAGTCGCATTATCTAACGTCGATGAGATTATTGCCTTGATCAAGGCAGCTCCGACTCCGGCTGAGGCTAAAAAAGGGTTGATGGCTAGAACATGGCAATCAACCCTGGTTGAAGAAATGCTCCACCGCGCAATGATTGATGCAGCGGCATTTCGTCCTGAAACACTGGCAACCGGGTTCGGGATGTCAAACCAGGGATACCGCTTATCCGATGCGCAAGCCCAAGCGATTCTCGATCTCAGATTGCAGCGTCTTACCGGACTGGAGCAGGAAAAGATTGTCTCCGAATATAAAGAGATACTGGAGAAAATACGGGATCTCCTCAATATACTGGCAGATCCGGAACGCATCACGGCCATTATTATTGAAGAATTGACGACTATCAAAGGGCAGTTCGGTGATTCCAGGCGTAGTGAGGTAGTGATCGATGCACAAGATTTAAGTACTGAAGATCTGATTACGCCCGCTGATATGGTAGTGACTCTGTCACACGCGGGCTACATTAAATCCCAGTTGCTTGACGATTACCAGGCACAGAAACGTGGAGGGCGTGGTAAGCAAGCGATTACTACTCGCGAGGATGATTTCATTGATAATCTGTTTATCGCCAATACCCATGATTTTATCCTGTGTTTCTCCAGCCTTGGGCGGGTTTACTGGATCAAAGTATACAACGTACCACAAGGCAGCCGTACTTCTCGCGGCAGGCCCATTAATAACCTTGTCCCATTGGAACAGCATGAGAAGATCAATGCCGTTCTGCCGGTTAAATCATTTGATGATACCCGCTACGTATTTATGGCAACTGCTGGTGGTACAGTCAAAAAAACACCGCTATCAGAATTTTCCCGACCACGGACCAATGGGATCATTGCGGTCGCTCTGGATGAAGGAGATTATCTGATTGGTGTTGCGCTTACCGAAGGCAAGCATGATGTCATGCTTTTTTCTGATGCAGGCAAGGCGATGCGTTTCGATGAAAATGATGTGCGCCCGACCGGACGTAATGCGCGCGGAGTCAGGGGTATGAAGCTTGGGGCGGAACAAAAAGTTATCTCTCTGCTGGTTGCAGATAGTGAAAATATGACAGTATTGACCGCCACTGAGAATGGCTACGGAAAACGCACCTCCATTACCGAATATACCCGGCATAACCGAGGCACTCAGGGTATGATCGCGATCAATACCAATGTACGTAATGGCAAGGTCGTTGCTGCGCAGCTGGTTGAACCTAATGATGAAATCATGTTAATTACCACTGGGGGCGTCATGATTCGTACTCGCGTCAGTGAAATTCGTGAAATGGGTCGGGCGACTCAGGGTGTTACACTGATCAATCTGGATGCTGGCGAGAAACTTGCCGGACTGGAAAGAATCGTTGAAACGGATGAGAGTTAATTCAACCTGGTGAAACAATGAGGAAAATATACAATTTCAGTGCAGGACCGGCTGTTTTGCCGGAGGAAGTGTTGGAACAGGCTCGCGAAGAGATGCTGGACTGGCATGGTAGTGGCATGTCGGTTATGGAAATGAGTCATCGCGGAAAAGAGTTCATGTCCATAGCGGATAAAGCTGAATCCGCCTTGCGTGAGCTGGCGAACATTCCCACTAACTACAAAGTACTCTTTCTTCAGGGAGGGGCATCCAGCCAGTTTGCCGTGGTGCCGATGAACCTGCTGGGAGGAAATGCTCAAGCAGATTACGTTCATACCGGCCAATGGTCAAGAAAAGCTGCCTCTGAAGCGGATCAATACTGCTCTGTCCATATCACGGCAACATCGGAACAAGATGGTTTCAACTCTGTTCCTCCATTGGAACAATGGCATATTTCACCTGGTACAGCCTATGTGCACTACACGCCTAACGAAACAATAGGTGGCGTCGAATTTCAGTGGACACCTGATTTATCTGCGGCCCCTGGCGGCAATATTCCCCTGGTTGCTGATATGTCGTCCAATTTCCTGTCGCGGCCGTTTGATGTCAGTAAATTCGGGTTGATTTACGCTGGAGCACAGAAAAATGTGGGTCCGGCTGGGCTGGTGATCGTGATTATCCGGGAAGACTTGCTGGCTATTCCGCCGCTTCCCGGGACCCCCACCATGTACCGCTACAAAACGCATGCGGATCATGCCTCAATGTACAATACACCACCTACTTATGCCATTTACATCATGGGGCTGGTCATGGAATGGTTAAAAAAACAAGGTGGATTGGCTGCGATCGAACAACGTAACATCGCTAAAGCTAAACTGATCTATGATCTGATTGATGCCAGTAGTTTCTACCATTGTCCGGTCAGCCGATCAGATCGATCGAGGATGAATGTTCCATTCACACTAAGTGATTTCGGTCTCGATGAGACATTCCTGAAACAGGCGCAGGCACATGGACTGCTTCAGTTGAAAGGGCACCGGTCAGTTGGTGGCATGCGTGCTTCAATCTATAATGCCATGCCATTAGAAGGGGTGCAGACACTGGTGACATTCATGCGAGAATTTGAGAAAAACCATGTCTGAAGACATTCATAGAATCTGTAAAATTCTTACTCTAAATCCGATTGCTCCGGTCGGACTTAAGCGTTTGCCTGTCAATATTTTTCAGATCGGTGGTGATATTTCCGATCCTGACGTAATACTGGTGCGTTCCCATAACATGCACGATATGGACATACCCGTAAGTGTGATTGCAATCGGCCGTGCCGGTGCTGGAACAAACAATATTCCTGTTAACCAGATGAGCGCACGCGGTATTCCGGTTTTTAATACACCCGGAGCTAATGCCAATGCGGTCAAAGAACTCGTGCTGGCAGGGATGTTAATAGCATCGCGTAATCTGATACCGGCTTTGCGTTTTGTTGAGGCGCTGGAAGGAGATGATCAATCCTTTCATTTACAGGTTGAAGCAGGTAAAAAACAGTTTTCCGGACTGGAGCTGCCAGGGCGGACATTGGGTGTTATTGGCCTTGGCAAGATCGGGCGACCCGTGGCGGATGCTGCAATCAAACTTGGAATGAAGGTATTGGGCTATGACCCGAAAATCACAATCGATTCGGCATGGAGCTTGTCTGCAGAAGTACAAAGAGCTAATCAGATTGAAGATCTGGTGCGCCGCAGCAATTTTATTTCACTGCATGTGCCGCTTAATGACTCCACTCGGCATCTGATTAACGGCCCGCTGATATCGCATATGCAGAAAAATACAATTCTACTTAATTTTTCGCGTAATGCCATTGTCGATGAAGACGCCGTACTGGCTGGTATCAAGAATGGGATTATCAAAAATTATGTTTGTGATTTTCCTGATCAGAAATTGAAGCAGCAACCGGCAGTTATCACCCTGCCTCACTTGGGTGCCTCTACGCGTGAAGCGGAAGAAAATTGCGCCATGATGATTGCTGACCAGATCATGGATTATATAGCTCACGGTAATATCAGTTATACCGTCAATTTTCCGGATGTTGTCATGGAGCGTGGAACCCCATTCCGGGTTGCTGTGGCCAATGCCAATGTCCCTAATCTGCTGGGGCAAATATCAACCCGTATGGCGGATATTGGCCTGAATATTCATAATATGATTAATAAATCCCGTGGAGAAATGGCTTATACACTGGTCGATACTGACAGAGCCGTTCCACCGGAAATCATTGATGCAATTGCCCGGATTACGGGTGTATTAATGGTTCGCTATCTGCCCGTTTCAGTACCTTCTGAGCCTGAACGAGTGTGAAACAGAAAATCCAGTCGCAATCTTATTAAATCCCTATTGATGACGGAACAGCTTATACAACTGCGCAATGAAATCGATGCAATCGATAATGAATTGCTCCGATTGATTAATACCCGTGCACGGCTTGCGCAACAGATTGGTCGACAGAAGTCCGGCACAGCTTATCGCCCTGAGCGTGAGTCACAAATCTTTTCCCGCTTGCAGCAAGCGAATTCCGGGCCATTACGAGATGAGCATGTCGTACACTTGTTTACCGAAGTCATATCAATCTGTCGTGCACTGGAAGAGCCTTTAGTTGTTGCTTATCTTGGGCCACAGGGTACATTCTCGGAAGAAGCGGTAACCAAACGTTTTGGCAGCGCGGTTACCTCAATACCCTGCAGTTCAATTGATGATATTTTTCGCAAGGTTGAATCCGGTGCAGCTAATTACGGTGTTGTACCAGTCGAAAATTCGACTGAGGGGGCAGTCGGCAGAACAATGGACTTGTTGTTACTGACGCCCTTGAAGATATGTGGCGAACTTCAGCTGCCCATCCATCAGTGTCTAATGGCACAGCACGTCGATCTGGCTTCTATTCGAAGAGTTTATTCACATCCGCAATCATTTGCACAATGTCAGGCATGGCTCAATGAGAATCTGACTGCCGCTGATCGTATCAATGCTGCCAGCAATGCTGATGCTGCTCGTCAGGTTGCAGCAGATAGCAGCGCCGCTGCGATCGCCGGGAAGAAAGCTGCTGAAGTATTCGGACTGAAGATCTGTGCCACCAATATCGAGGATAATCCGAATAACACGACACGATTTCTGGTGGTAGGTATGCAGGAAGTAGCCCCCTCCGGAAAAGATAAAACCTCACTTGCCATGGCCACGTATAACCGACCGGGTTCAGTCCATGAGCTTCTGGCGCCCTTTGCACAACATCGTGTCAGTATGACGCGCCTGGAATCGCGCCCTTCACGTGCCAGTCTGTGGGAATATGTTTTTTTTACGGATATCGAAGGGCATCAGGAAGATGAAAACGTAGCCAGGGCACTTCAAATGTTGCGCGACAATGCAACCTTTCTGAAGGTTTTTGGCTCTTACCCCGCAGCGTAAATTAATAGATTCCTGAGTATTATGAACCTTTTTGAACTGGCACCGGAATATATCCGGGCAATCCAACCTTATCAGCCGGGTAAACCGATATCGGAACTGGTCAGGGATCTCGGCCTGGATAAAAATGAAGTCATCAAACTGGCTTCCAATGAGAATCCACTGGGAACTAGCCCATTAGCAAGAGAGGCGATGATTCAGGCGCTTAGTGAGTCTGCCCGGTATCCGGATGGCAGTGGTTTTGAACTGAAAGCGGCTTTATCCGATCGTCTGGGCGTGTCTGCCGAGCAAATCGTGCTGGGTAACGGTTCCAATGATGTACTTGAACTTGCTTCTCGCATTTTTCTGCGGCCCGGTACAAGCGCAATTTATTCCCAGTACGCTTTTGCTATTTATCCACTTTTGGCTCAGGCTGTAGGTGCGAGGGGTATTACCGTTCCAGCCAGAAATTATGGGCATGATCTGGAAGCTATGCTGGATGCCATTACACCAGAAACACGCATTATATTTATTGCGAACCCCAATAACCCGACCGGGACTCTGTGCGATGCCAGAGATCTGTTGCGTTTTATAGAGCGTGTTCCGCCGGATGTGCTGGTTATCCTGGATCAGGCTTATGATGAATATCTGCCGGAAGCGAACAAGACTAACAGTGTTGCATGGCTGAAAAATTTCCAGAATCTGGTTATCACGCATACTTTCTCTAAGGCTTATGGTCTGGCCAGTGTACGTGTTGGTTTTGCACTGGCGCATGCCGATATTGCCAATTTGATGAACCGTATCCGTCAGCCCTTCAATGTCAACAGCATTGGTCTGGCGGCTGCCCAGGCAGCGCTCGATGATGTTGAATTTGTTAAACTTTCCTACATGACAAACCGGACCGGTATGCAGCAGATGATCGCAGGCCTGGATCAACTGGGTGTCGGCTTTATCCCTTCTTTTGGTAATTTTGTCAGCATCCAGATTGACGGCCATCAGGCCGATACGCTAAAAATTTATAAAAGTCTGTTGCAGCAAGGTGTCATTGTGCGTCCACTGGGTAATTACGGCATGCCCAATCATTTGCGGGTAACTATCGGGATCGAGGAAGAAAATAAGAGATTCCTGTACGCACTGGAACAAGCGTTGAAAGAATCTGACTGATCATCCACCAATCCATACACATCGTTCATGGCTGCATCCAGCATTTCAAAACTGGTTATTATCGGTGTGGGATTAATCGGTGGCTCATTTGCGCAAGCATTACGTCGAGCTGGCCTGGTTAAACACATCACCGGAATCGGGCGTAGCCCTGAAAACATGCAGTGCGCCCTTGAGCTGGGCATCATTGACGAACAAACCGGTGATTTTGCTGCCGCACTGTCTGGTGCAGATTTTGTATTACTCGCAGTTCCTGTCAAACAGGCTGCTCGTGTTTTGCAGCAGATAGCGCCTTATTTAGAAGATTGCACTGTCATTTCCGATGTTGGCAGTACCAAGCAGAATGTGGTTAATGCTGCTCGCGCGTACTTGGGTAAACATATCAGCCGTTTTATTCCTGCCCACCCGATTGCCGGAACCGAATTCAGTGGTGCGGAAGCTGCCTTCCCTGATCTTTTTCAGGATAAACCCGTGATTCTGACGCCATTGCAGGAAAATGATCAACAGGCCATCGTTCATGTTGCTGCCCTCTGGCGTTACTGTGGAGCTCGGGTTTCATCTATGCAGCCAGAACGGCATGACCAGATACTTGCTGCTATCAGCCATCTTCCGCACATGCTGGCATTCTCGTTGATGCAGCATATCCAGACCCAGAGTCTTACCTTGAGTGAGGGAAATCCACTAGAGCTTTTACGTCTTGCAGGCAGCAGCCTGAACGGTATGACTCGCATTGCTGCCAGCTCCCCGGAAATGTGGCGGGATATCTGCCTCGATAACCGCACAGCATTACTTGCACAAATTGAAGCTTATCAATTGGAACTATCCAAACTGCAGCAAATACTGACCGATCATGACAGTGATGCTCTGGAAAAACTGTTTTCAGAAGCACGTATCATCCGAAGAAACTGGTCAGCTCTCGGGAATAACCCCTGATTCTTCTGTATCCAGTTCTCCCATATCCTCAAGTGCCCCGCAAGATCTAATCTGTTTTTGGTTTTTTTCTGGCGCGCGGGTGTGCCTGGTCATAGATTTTTGCTAAATGCTGAAAATCCAGGTGCGTGTAAACCTGCGTACTGCGAATACTGCTGTGCCCGAGCATTTCCTGAACTGCACGCAGATCGCCGCTGGATTGTAACAAATGAGAAGCAAATGAATGGCGCAGTGTGTGCGGATGTACCTGGCTATCAAGGTTTTGCAATTGGGCACGCTGATGCAGACGGTAGGCAATTGTGCGCGGGTGGATGCGACGCCCGCGCTGTGATAAAAATAGTGCTGTCTCACCCGGTATCAGCCACGCACTGCGCAGCGGTAGCCAGGCTTGCAGTGCGCGCAGCGCCAGCTCGCCAACCGGTACGATGCGGGTTTTATTGCCTTTACCCGTAACGCGCACTGTGCCCTCGGTGAAATCAATATCAGTTGGTTGGAGCTGTGTCAGTTCAGTCAGACGTAATCCGGATGAATAGAACAGTTCGAATATGGCGAGATCGCGTGTTACCAGCACATCATCAGAAGAAGGGTTGAATGTCAGCAGTTGTGCGGCTTCATCTGGCGAAAGCGCATGCGGCAGTTTATGTGGAGATTTTGGCACACGCACATCCAGGCAGGGGTTCCCGGTATGGTGATGGTGGCGGATCAGGTAACGATAAAATCCGCGCCAGGCGGACAGCATACGTGCCAGGCTTCTGCCAGAAAGGCCGCTACTATGTAAGCGTGCGATGAAATGGCGGATATCATGCGAATGTAACCGGGTTAGCGAAGTATCGGAAATCTGGTTTCCGTTTTCGTGTTGAGTGGCAATACAGCGTACCAATGCTATCAGGTCGCGCCGGTAATGATGCTGTGTTTGAACAGAAAGGCTGCGCGTGCTGGACAGGTAAGTCAGATATTCGCCAAGCTGCGATGGCAGGACAGGAAGATCCTGCTCGTCATGAAGTGGATTCACACGTGGCGGTTCCGGGAGCCTGTTGTATTAGTCGCGTAATGGAACTGCTGACCATATCTCCCAAGCGTTCCAGATAAAGCGTGCCCATGTCGGGGAAAAAACGTTCTACTTCCGGGCTGGCCATCACCAGCAAGCCGAAACCGGATTGTTTCTTTAAGGGGATAACAGCAAAGGATTGCAAATATTCTGCATCCATCTCAAACCATTGCCGGATTTCATCATCTATCTCCGGCCCGCAATAAGGGTGTGGCATGCCTTGTGCGAGAATGTGGACGTTGCCGCTGGTTTGGTTGAATTCAGGGGAGGAAAGGTCTGCCTGAGTACCCAGTTCATCGATTTGCCATAAGCGTAACACAACGTGCGGAATGGAGAAATCTTCGCACAAATGGTACTGCAACCCGTGCAGCATTTCGGGTAATGAATCAAAACCCAGCAACGCAACTGTCAGGCGATGCATTTTCTCACCGATGACATCATTTTTTTCACCGACATCAACCAGTTCTTGCAGTCTGTTCTGCAAAAGTCTGTTTTTATCACGCAACATTGCCACCTGCCGCTCATTAATTGAAATGGCGCGACCTTCATACGGGTGCGGGAAACGGAGAGATTCCATCAGATCAGGATTTTCCTCAAAAAACTGTGGATGATCCTGCAGGTATTGGGCGATTTCCTCGGATGTGGTCATGGGTGCATTTATTTCATTGTTACAGGTCAAGCATCTTACCACGGCGGGGCATCAATAGGTCATGCAGAGACGGCTGTCACTCGGGTGCAAGAGCATATCCAGAAAGGATTACACAGAAAATACTCCCTCATGTTTACCGCAAAATGCCATGCGTCCATCCGGGATGTGGCAATTTTCCCCGACAAGTATTCTGGTGTATTTCCTTCTGCAGTGTCTCCTGTTATAGCGAAGCTCCTATCAATTCAGCCTGCGGCAATATGTCACATTCTCAATCTTTATTTTTAAGGGCATAATCAACTCCATTATCCGTAACACCTAGTACTCAGGTTTATATTTATGCGATATGAATATAGATTTGAAGGAAAAAATGCAAATTTCTTCTTTCAGATCCTTCCCTGGATAAGCTGAGTGTTTTACTGGTACCAGTTGCTTCCTCCTCTACTTTGGCCTGCCTTTTACATTGTTTTCTGTAAAATGGCAGGCTTTCTTTTTTTACATCACTCGTTTTTCATATCGTTTGCGGGAAAGGTGAGTACAACTGTCAGGCCACCACCAGCCAGTTCGGAGAAATTGATAGTTGCGGTATGCAGTTGTGCAATTTCCTGGACGATAGATAAGCCCAGTCCACAACCACCACTGACCGATCCGGGAATACGGTAAAAGCGTTCAAATACTTTATCACGCTCTTCAATTGGAATGCCGGGGCCGTTATCCTCCACCGCCAGGTAGGGATGGTCGAAACGAATGCCGCTGCAAACCGTGATGGTACTGCCAGCAGGGCAATAGCGCAGTGCATTATCAATTAAATTTCCCAGAGCTTCACGCAGCATCCAGGCGATACCTTCGGTAACAGCCGGCTCGATTTCAAAACCGAGATCAATATCCTTGATAAGGGCGCGATCAATAAAGGTTGATGCTGCGCTTTCAGCCAGTTCGTGTAGGGCCACTGGCTGAAAAATCTGGTTGGCAGAAGCCGCTGGTTCGGTTTGTGCGTAGATCAGCAGCTGGGTAACCAGATGCGCGATACGTTCTACTGATTCTTCAATACGCGCCAGTCGCTCTTCGTTGCGGAGATATTTTCCTTCTGCAGCCACCAGCTCGATCTGGGTTTGCAAACCAGCTAACGGCGTGCGCAATTGGTGTGCTGCATCAGCCAAAAAACGTTGTTGGGCTGCAGCAGCCAGACGCAGTGATTCAAACAGCTCGTTGAGCCGGGTAAGCATCGGGTGAATTTCGCGTGGGACATGCTCAATATCGAGTGCACGCAAATCGCGTGGTGAGCGGCTGGCAATCTGGTTTTCAATGTGTACAAGTGGTACCAGACCGCGCCGGACACCAAAATAGATTACCAGTAATGTTGCGACAACAATCATCAGATTGGGGAAAGCAATTGCGGCGAGTATGCGGTGGCTGGCGTGATTCCGTTCCCGCATGGTTTCCGCTACCGTGATGGTGATTTCATTACCATTGATGGCAACTCGATGAGTGGTGGCGCGAATTTCTTCATCCTGATAGATATCATCAACAAATATCGGCCGGGTACGCAACGATCCGGGGTAGATCGGCAAGTCGGCGTCACCGGCCAGCAGCTGTTGATCAGGGCCACGGATAGCAAAGAAAATTTTATCCGTTGCATCGGAACGCAGCATGGCTTCTGCTTCGGGAGTCAGATGCAATCCGGGATTCAGACCGGTAGTCTGGATATAGGCGACAATATCCAGCACTGCATCATTTAGGGAATGATCATAGGCAGTATTGGCTGTTTCCTGGGCCAGGCGATAATCAAGCAGGATGCTTCCAGTAAATACTGCAATCAAAGGGAGCAATATCCAAAGCAGTAATCGTTGCCGCAATCCCAATGGATGGGAATGATCGGATTTCATGAGAGGCTCTGATCGATGCGGTAACCAATGCCGCGAACTGTGCGAATTCCAATGCCACCAGGCGCAATCTTGGCGCGCAACCGCGATACATGAACTTCAATGGCATTTGGTGTAATATTCTTGTCCCAACCAGCCAGGCTTTGCAACAGCTTGTCCTTGCTGACTACTTTAGGTGAAGCCATCAGCAGGATTTCAAGGATGGTCCATTCACGCATGGTCAGGAATAGTGGCTGGCCATGCAGAGTGGCGGTATGACTACCGGTATTGAGAATCAGCTGATCGTGCCGTAACTCAGTACTGGTAACCGAATGGGCGCGGCGAATCAGTGCACGGATACGCGCCACCAGCTCCGGTAAACGGAATGGCTTAGCCATATAATCATCTGCCCCCACATCCAGGCCGGCAATCGTATCCTCCATACTGCCGCGCGCCGTCAGTACCAATACGGGTAGACGCATCTGCCGGTTGCGCAGTCGTTGTACCAGCGTTAATCCATCTATATCCGGCAGGCCAATATCCACTACCACCAGATCAAAATTCTCTTCTTGCAGATGGATCTCCGCATTCCCGGCTGTGTTCGCCACATCGACCGTGTAGCCCGCATTAGTCAAACCTTGTTTGATACCGCTTGCCACCAGAGAATCATCTTCGACAACCAGAATACGCATTGTGTTCTCCAGCTCGTCTCGTGATATATAACACCGGATTAATTCAGGATTTCATGTGTTTTGGCCGCGCCAGTCGGTTGAACATGAGTGGCAACAGTACCAGTGTGAAGAAGGTAGCAGAAATAATACCGCCGACAATGACCACTGCAAACGGACGCTGGATCTCTGAACCGATACTGTGGGACAGCGCCGCTGGTAGTAAACCAAAGCCCGCCATCAGGGCTGTCATTAATATCGGCCGCAGACGCAGTACAGCACCTTCCCGCACCGCCTCAGTAAACGATCGTTCCTTGTGAACCAGGCCAACGATTTCCTCTATCATAATTACTCCATTCTGCACTGCAATACCGGAGACTGCGATGAATCCAACTGCAGCTGAAATGGATAAATGCAAGCCGGAGAGTGCCAGTCCGGCAAGGCCACCAATCAGGGTGAGTGGGGCAATTAGCAAGATAATAAGTGCTGCACGTACGGATTTAAACGCCCAGAACAATAATACAAAGATACCGAGCAGACTGACAGGCACAATAATCATCAATCGTTTCATCGCTCGTTGCTGGTTCTCGAACTGTCCTCCCCAAGTAATTCGGTAGCCAGGTGGCAGGTGAACGTGCTCAGCTACTTTTTTCTGAGCCTCATTAATAAAACTGCCCAGATCACGTCCCATTAGGTTTGACTTGACCGAAACGGCACGACCTCCTGCCTCGCGTGCGATGCGTGAAGCACCTTGGCGTACTTCAATACGAGCCAATTCGCCCAATGTCAAAAAAGCACCGGTGCTGCCCGGAATTGCTATCTGCAGATTGGCAATGTTGGTGACGGTATGGCGATAGTCTGATGCCAGCCGAACATTAACGTTAAAGAGTCGCTCGCCTTCATAAAAGCCGGTTACTGCTGTACCACCGAACGCCATCTGAAAAAGATTGTTGATATCTGCGATGTTGATACCATAACGCGCCAGTCTCTGCCGATCCGGAGTAACGGTCACCTCGGTTTGGCCACCAACCTTAATGGCAGCCACATCCACAGCGCCGCGAATGTGATTCAGTATAGTTACAATCTGTTCTGCTTTATCTTCCAGAATATCCAGATCAGGACCAAATACCTTGACGGCAATTTCACCTTTGACACCGGATAGGGATTCTTCGACATTATCTTGAATGACCTGTGAGAAATTGGTGGGCAGACCCGGAATAGCCTTCAAAGCTTGTGACATGTCCGCCACCAGTTCTTCTTTGGAGCGGAATCGCCAGCTGTTGTGAGGGTTGAGATCTGCCAGTATTTCCAGATTATTCGCTCCCTTGGGATCAGTTCCATCATCTGGTCGGCCAACCTGGGAGACAATTGTTTTGACTTCTGGATAAGCTGCCAGCTTTACCCGTACTGCACGTTCTACTTCCTTTGATTGCTCCAGATGAATGGAAGGGGGAAGAGCGATAGTCAGCCAGATGTTTCCTTCGTCGAGCTTTGGCAGAAATTCTGTACCGATTGCCGGTAGCAGTGCGAGTGCTGCTGCCAGTGAGATTGTTGTGATGCCGGTTATGATGCGGGGGCGGGCGTCTGTCCAGTTAAGCAATCGCCGGTAGCCATTCTGCAAGCGCTCCATCCAGGCCAAGTGAGGCTCCTGAACGGGACCGCGCTGCAATAGATAGGAGAGCAGGGCAGGGACCAGTGTGAGTGTCAGGATAATGGCACCGATCAATGCGAAGGAAAGAGTGAAGGCAACCGGTGAAAAAATTTTTCCTTCCACGCGCTGAAACGTAAATATCGGTACAAAGGCCAAGATGATAATTGCCTTTGAAAACAGGATGGGTTTGCTCAGGCTGATAGCAGTTTGCCGCAAGGTGCTGATACGCCATTTAGCAGCATCAGGCCCAGATTCCGGACCTTTTTTTTGTAGCATCATCCGCACCATTAGCGCTTCTACCAGCACGACGGCGCTATCGATAATAATACCGAAATCAACTGCACCCAGCGAAATCAGGTTGGCGGATACCCCGCGTGCATTCATCATGATGAAGGCAAACAGCAGTGTCAATGGAATGATGCAGGCAACAATCAGTGAGGCTCGCCAGTCGCGCAGGAATATGATCAGGACTGCAACCACCAGCAACGCACCGATGAGTAGATTTTCCCCCACAGTTGCCACCGTGTGTTCAACCAGTTGGGTACGCTCGTAGATTGGGTGTATCTGCACACCTGGCGGAAGCTTGGCTTGGCTGTTGAGTTCATCGATCCGAGCCCTGAGTGTCTGAATAATCTTACTCGGATCGCTGCCCTTGATCATCACCACGATGCCTTCGACAATTGAGTCACGGTTTGAAACTTTGCCATCTTTATCGCGCTGAGCAAGGGAGACGATGCCAGATGGTGTATGTTCACCGACATGAACAGCTGCAACATCACCAACAGTAATGGTCTTGCCGTCATGCGCCGTGATCACAGTGGTGGTTACGTCCTCAATCGTGTGAAACAAGCCAATAGCCCTTAGTACTAATCCTTCGCCGCCTCGCCGGATAATGCCACCACCGGTATTGGCATTATTTTCACTCAACGCACGGCTCACCTGATCCAGTGTCAATCGGTACTTACGTAATGCGTTGGGATCAACGTTGACCTGAATTTCCTTGATAGTGCCACCAAAGCCGATTACATCTGCTACACCGGGTACACGCCGCAGTTCTGGACGGATAACCCAATCCTGAATGGCTCGGACCTCATACAGTGGCAGGTTCGGCGGAGCATCGACCACGTAGCGGTAAATTTCACCAACAGCAGTGGTCAGTGGGGCTAGCTCTGGTGTGATTCCTGCCGGTAAACTTACTGTTTGTAGTTTTTCCAGTACTTGCGCACGCGCCAGACGATCTTCGGCACCGTCGGCGAATGTCATGGTGACGACTGACAGCCCGGTAATGGAAACCGAGCGCAGCTGGGTCAGTTGCGGCACGCCGCTCATTTCTCGTTCAATCGGAATAGTGACGCTGCGCTCGACTTCTTCCGGCGCTTGACCGATGACTTGTGTGATGACTTGTACCTGTACATCTTGAACATCGGGAAATGCTTCGATGGGCAGTTCGATAAAAGCATGTATGCCAGCCACCAGCAGTGCTCCCGTCATAACGAGAATAAAAAGCCGCTGTTTGATCGAAAATGAGATAAGACGACTGAGCATTTTAGTTTCCGGCAGCAAGTTCTGAGGTAAGCAGCATGGTGCCGTCGATCACAACCTCTTCTCCGGCTGCTACCCCTCCATTTTCCGGTTCGAGCCAGACAGATTCAGCATCCTGGAAGGCAATGCGGATACGGCGCTGAATAAATTCACCTGCATTAGTCTCAACGAATACGGTGGGATGAACCCCACCGGTAATGACTGATTCTGCCGGTAATCGGACTACACTATCCGCTCGCGGATCAATCAACTGGGCGCGAGCAAACATTTCTGGCCGTAGCGTGCCGTCCGGGTTGTCTATTTCAGCGCGCACCTGTACTCGGCGAACATTCGGATCAAGTACCGGTGCGATGCGAGTAATGGAGGCAAGGAAAGATTTTCCTGGAAATGCGTCGAAGTTGAGTAGCAGTGGGTTGCCGCTTTGTACCCGACTGATCAATCGTTCCGGAACGTCCACAAGCACCCATAAATGCGATAGATTGGAAATGACAAATAAGGGCACAGCCATATCCGGACGAACTTCCAGGCCAGGATTAGCCTGACGATTAGCTACCGTACCGTCAATCGGTGCATATAACACCAGTTTCTCATCCTGCATTTTGCCTCCCGGTACCAGATTTTTTACCCGTAGGCGTGCGCGTTCAGCTTCTGCGGCTGCAATCTGCCAGTCCGCACGGGCACTTTCCACATCACGCCGAGCGATGGCTTCACCGGCCCAAAGCTCGCGTGCTCGTTTATAGGCAAGTCGTTTGTAGGTGGCATCTGCTGCTGCTTTATGAAGATCGGCGATAGCTGCACCAAAATCGGGCGAATCCAGTGTTACCAGTGGCGTGCCAGTCTTAACCTGATCGCCAATCTCGACATGCAGTTGCAAGATGCGGCCTGCCACAGCCGGGCTGATACGGGCAGTAAGGTTTTCTGCCAGCGCCAACTTTGCAGCCAGTGGCTCACTGGCCGGTAGCATTGCCGAGACGGCAGCGCTGGTTTTAATGTAGGCAAGCTGAGGGGCCCCGGGTGGGAATATCAGTTGATCCCGGGTGTGGTTTGAGTTGGCATTTTCTGCCGGAGGTTGGGGGACGGCCTGGCTGAAATACCAGTAACCAGCAATACCTGCAATTACAATTGTCAGGGTGATGGCGATCATTTTGATCTTGCGCAATCGAGATTTCATCATGAAGCGGGTTCCTGTTCCTTGGAAATGGTAATTTCCAGTGCTGCATCCAGAGCGGCGTGTGCTTGTGCCAGATCACTACGGGCTTGCAGCGTATCCAGCTCGGCAGCCCGTAGAATGCGCTGTGCATCTAGAAACTCCAGCGCACTGATCGCTCCCTTGCTGAAAGCAAGCTCTGCGGCGCTGGCAGTACGACGGGCAGCTGGTAGCGCCTGTTCCTGTAAGGCATGCCAGCGGTCGCTGGCACGTTGTAATTCATCGACAAGCTGGTTAATTTCGGCCTGGGTGCGGGCGCGAATTGCTTCCAGCTGATCTTCAGCTAGTGCCATTTCGGCATGGGCACGGCGAATATCACCCTCGAAATTATTGCCGAGAAATAGTGGAATGGAAACTTCGAAGCCAAGGGAATTACGTGGCTGGGTGATATCGGCCGGTTGGCGTTCATATTGGAGACTAACAGTAACGTCACGTGTGCGTCTTGCTTGTGCCAGCCCAACATGATGTCGAGCAGCTTCTACCCGTGCGGTGGCGGCGAGCGTATCCGGGCGTTGAGAAATAGCGGTGGTGATGGTGGCTGTATCAGGTAATTTTATTTTTTCTTCTGGCCAGTCACCTTGCGTGACAAGCTGTAGCGCGTGGTTTTCGTCAGCCAGCAAAATACCCAATGCAGTGCGGGCACGGGTAAGTGTACTTTCAGCAGTGCGTACACCTGCCTGGGCACGGGCAGCATCAGCTTCAAAACGTCCCAGGTCAGCACCGGATAAATCGCCTGCCTGATAGCGGCGTCGAGCCAATTCCAATATACCCTCGGCCTGACTGGCAATGATGCTGTTCAGGTCAACGTTATGTTCAGCCAACTTGAGTTCAAACCAGGCGTTGCGCACGTTGAGCCGGGTTTGTCGCAGCGTATCGTCAAAATCAAGGCGGGTAGCAGTGAGTTCGCTGCCTGCTTGCGCCATGCGTAGTGCTCGCTTGTCCCCTCGTTCAAAAGTCTGATCAATCCGAATCTGGCTTTCAGTCGGCGTTCTGGAGCCGAACGCAGTTGGATTAGATTTGAGATTTAAATGGTCACCACTAATCGCTAGTGTGGGGTTAGGGAAGGCTGCAGCGTTGAGTGTTTCTGCTGCAGCGGCCTCGATGTTGCGCTGAGCAAAGCGGAGATTACGATTGCGGGTCAGCGCCAGTCGTTCGGCTTCTTCCAGGCTGACGGTGATATCGTAGGCTTGGCTGTTACTGGGGAGCACAGCCCATAAAGCAAGGATAAATAGCACTGAACAGCGTATGACAGTCGATTTCCACATGCGGTAAATATAGACTGCTTCAACTTGCGTTTGCCTGACGAATCCCGGCAAGAAATAGAAGTGAATAATGAGACAGTATGGGATACCAGTGGTACGTTGCTGAAGCTCTAGGTATTATGCCGAGCATACAACGGATCGATCAGATTTATCTGTATCACAACATCTTATAATGGATTTTCACTACTTCCAGTTCTTCCAGGCCACCTGGTGTTTGCAAAGACACCACATCCCCTTCTCGTGCTTTCAATAACGCTCTGGCCAGCGGTGAAATCCAGCTGATGCGACCACAGCCAGGCTCTGCTTCATCCATACCGACAATACTGTAAGTCTGCTCCTTGCCTTGTGTATCACACACCGTCACGGTCGCGCCAAAAAATACCTGATCACACTCGCCGCGTTGTGCTGGGTCGATGATTTCGGCATTATCCATACGCTTGGATAAAAACCGCAAACGGCGATCAATTTCACGTAAGCGCCGCTTGCCATAAATGTAATCACCATTTTCCGAACGATCACCGTTTGATGCCGCCCAAGATACAATCTTAACCAGTTCCGGGCGCTCCACTTTCCATAACTGATCAAATTCATCCTTCAATCGCTGATAGCCGCAGGGCGTAATATAATTCTTTACGCCTTGTGGCAGTTGCGGGGTGTCATCCAACTCTTCCTCATTGTCACTCTCTTTAGTAAAAGCCTTATTCACTATTAAATTCACCGATCATTTTGTATAAGTAAATACTACTTTTGCATACACTTTCAAATTAATCCGCCTGTTATACTCAAAGCCATGCAAGTCATCATTATCAGTGGATTATCTGGCTCGGGAAAGTCGATTGCACTTAAGGCCTTGGAAGATTCAGGCTATTACTGCGTCGATAACCTTCCCGCATCGCTACTCGTTATCCTCATCAATCACCTGCAAACACAGCACCACTCACACGTTGCAGTAGCAATCGATATGCGCAGCGGCGATAGCATTACTGTTCTGCCCTGGCAGTTCAAAATGATCGACAAAAGTATCCGTACGGAATTTATTTTCCTGGATACACGTACAGATACGCTGATCCAGCGCTTCTCTGAAACACGTCGCAGACATCCCTTGAGTGACAAAAACATTACTCTGGAAGAAGCTATCCAGCACGAACGCGAGGTGCTGGCGACCGTATCTGGCCTTGGTCATCATATTGATACCAGTTCACTCAGACCTAATGCGCTACGGGCTTTTATCAGGGATTTCATCTCGGATAGCCGTGATCCATCTCAACTGACGCTAATGTTCCAGTCATTCGG
Source organism: Nitrosomonas eutropha (assembly GCF_900116685.1). GTDB lineage: Bacteria > Pseudomonadota > Gammaproteobacteria > Burkholderiales > Nitrosomonadaceae > Nitrosomonas > Nitrosomonas eutropha_A. The sequence goes on along the minus strand of NZ_FPBL01000001.1, from coordinate 65,425 downwards.
CTATAAACATGGTATTCCGCTGGATGCGGATCTGGTGTTTGACATACGTTGTCTACCCAATCCTTTCTACGATCCACGGCTCAAAGAGTTGACCGGCCATGATCCGGAAGTCATCCGGTTTATGGAAGCCCAGCCTAATGCTTCAAAAATGCTCAGGGATATCGGCAGTTTTCTGGATACCTGGCTGCCGGTCTACATGCAGGATAATCGGGCCTATCTTACTGTTGCCATTGGCTGTACCGGGGGGCAACACCGTTCGGTTTATTTTGCCGAAAAACTTGCGTTACATTTCCATGATGCAGCTCATGTCCTGGTACGTCATCGCGGCCTGGCAGAATATAACCAGTACTACGCGCGCAGATAATCCTCTCTATTTCCCAGCCAACGCTGCATGTGACACTGTGCTTCATTCGGATAGTCACGCAGCATTTTTTCTGCAACATTGCGTGCCATTTCCAGCAAATCGGCATCTTCCTCTAGATCAGCAAATCGTAGTAGAGGTACGCCACTCTGACGAGTACCGAGAAATTCACCTGGCCCGCGCAACAGCAGATCCTGCCGTGCGATTTCAAATCCATCGTTATGCTCGAAAATAATCTGTAGTCGTTTACGTGCTACCTCAGATAATGGCTGTTGATACATTAGGATACAAATACCAGCAGCTGATCCACGACCGATCCGCCCGCGCAACTGATGCAATTGCGATAACCCCATGCGTTCAGCATGTTCAATCACCATCAGTGAGGCGTTAGGTACATCCACACCCACCTCGATTACGGTGGTGGCAACCAGTAATTGTACTGTTCCCTGGCTAAATTCCGCCATAATTGCAGATTTTTCGTCACTACCCAGCCGGCCATGAATGAGGGCTATGCTTAGTTCTAGGAAAATATGGCTCAATGTTTCATAGGTTTCCACTGCTGTTTTTAACTGCAACACCTCGGATTCCTCGATCAATGGGCAAACCCAGTAAGCCTGGCGGCCAGCCAGACAAGCTTCACGGATACGTGCAACAATTTCCTCACGCCGGTTGTTGTCAATCAGCTTAGTTATAACCGGTGATCTGCCGGGAGGCAATTGATTGATAACAGAAACATCCAGATCAGCGAAGTAGCTCATTGAAAGTGTACGGGGAATTGGGGTGGCGCTCATCATTAACTGGTGCGGTATCGAATCTTCATCCTTTCTTTTCATGCGCAAGGCAAGCCGTTGCCCCACCCCGAAACGATGCTGTTCGTCAATAATGACCAATCCGAGCTGCTTGAATTGAACCGCCTCCTGAAATAATGCATGGGTTCCAATAATCAGAATGGTTGCACCATTTGCCGTTTTTGCCAGCTCTTGGCTGCGCAGGCTTTTTTTCTGGCTGCCGGATAACCAGCCCACTTCTATCCCGAGCGGCGTCAGCCAGTCGGATAACTTCCTGAAATGCTGCTCGGCCAGAATCTCTGTCGGTGCCATGACAGCGACCTGATAGCCATTTCCAATCGCCTGCAATGCAGCCAGTGCCGCCACCACAGTTTTGCCGCTGCCTACATCACCCTGTAATAACCGCTGCATAGGGTAAGGCTGTACAAGATCTTTACTGATTTCAGCTACCACCTTACGTTGTGCCTCAGTCAGGCTGAATGGCAGCATTCCCAGCAATGCCTGTTGCAGATTAACCTGTTGTGGTAAAGCAGGCGCCTGCTGATTGCGCCGCTGATGATAATGACAGCGCAGAGAAATCTGCTGCGCCAGTAATTCGTCAAATTTGATCCGATTCCAGGCTGGATGGGAACGTTGCTGTAATGATTCCATGGGAATACCAGATGGCGGACAATGCAACAGAGACAGGCTTTCCTCAAACGTAGGGAGCTGGCAGGCAGACAGGATCGTTTCCGGCAGAATTTCGCACAGAAGCTGCTTTCTTCGCAACCGTTCAAAAGCTTGTGTGATCAATCGCGTGAGTGTGCGCTGTGGTAATCCGGCTGTCACCGGATAAACCGGTGTTAAGGCAGTTGCTAGTGCCATGTTGTCACGCACCACCCGACATTTTGGGTGCACCATCTCCATTCCATGAAAACCAGCACGCACCTCACCCAGTACACGTAGCCGGGTACCTGGTGACCAGGTGGTTATCTGGCTAGCATAAAAATTCAAAAAACGCAGATAAAGCACACCACTATCGTCACTTATCCCGCAAACGAGCTGCCGTCGCGGACGAACCAGTACTTCCTGTTCGGTAATCACTCCTTCTATTTGTATTGTATTTCCGGGAGCCGCTTCACTGATAGATGACAACTTTGTCTCATCCTCATAGCGTAGCGGCAAATGTAAAACCAGATCAAAATCACTGAACAGGCTAAGTTTTCTAAGTTTCTTGCATAACGCCTCGTCCAGTGAGTTGAAAGATTGAGCAGTCAATGGAGAAATAATGGAACGGTCAGCAGGATTATTTAGCCAGTACCACCACGGCATCTATTTCTACCAGCGCACCACGCGGCAACGCTGATACACCAATAGCAGCACGTGCGGGATAAGGCTGGCTGAAATGCTTGCCCATGATTTCATTAACTCTGGAAAAATTGCTCAGATCAGTCAGATAAACATTCAGTTTGACGACATCACTCAAGCTGCCGCTACTGGCAACAATGACTGCCTTGAGATTGGTAATAACCTGTTCAATCTGCGCATCAATGCCCTGTACCATTTCCATATTGGTTGGATCAAGACCGATCTGGCCGGAAAGATAAATAGTTTCCCCACCTGTTACGCGGACAGCCTGGGAATAGGTGCCGATTGCCTGCGGGGCATCATCGGTCTGGATAATAAATTTGCTCATTCTGACTCCTCGGTTAATACGATAAAATGCAATGGATTGCGCCCATGTGGGTGCAACAATATTTTAATTCTTGTTAAGAGTGGATTCATGCAGAAACTTGTCATTCACGGGGGGTCAAAACTCCATGGTGAAATCAGTATTTCCGGTGCCAAAAACGCAGCTTTGCCCGTATTGTGCGCATCGCTACTGACTGCTGAACCATTTGCCATACAGAACATCCCGCATCTCAGGGATGTCACTACCATGCTGGCATTGCTTGAACAGATTGGTGTGCGCATTTTAACAAATGCGCCGAGCACAACAGAACTGTCTGCGGCCAATATTACTAATCCAACTGCTTCCTACGACATGGTGAAAACCATGCGTGCCGCCATCCTGGTATTGGGTCCATTACTGGCGCGAACCGGGCAGGCATATATTTCCTTGCCAGGTGGTTGCGCAATCGGCATGCGGCCGGTTGATCAGCATATCAAGGGATTGCAAGCTATGGGGGCAGAAATTAGTATTGAGCAGGGTTATATCCGTGCCCAGGCTGGCCGCCTTTCAGGTGCACGTATTGCCATGGATGTTGTTACCGTGACCGGGACCGAAAACCTAATGATGGCTGCCACACTTGCTTCTGGCACAACCATTCTGGAAAATGCCGCCCGTGAACCTGAAGTGGTTGATCTAGCAGAGTGTCTCATCAGCATGGGAGCAAAAATAGAAGGAGCAGGCAGTGACATCATCGTCATCGAAGGAGTGGATCACCTGCATGGTGGTTCACACACTGTTATGCCTGATCGCATTGAAACCGGGACTTTTCTGACCGCAGTCGCTGCCTGTGGGGGTGACGTCACCCTGACCGGGACACGCGCAGACACACTTGATGTCGTACTGGGCAAGCTGGCCGAAGCTGGAGCAGACATTGATACAGGCGAGGATTGGATCCAGTTGCGTATACAGCAGCGGCCGCAATCGGTCAGTCTGCGTACTGCGCCCTATCCGGCTTTTCCCACCGACATGCAAGCGCAATTCATGGCACTAAACAGCATCGCTGACGGTACTTCCATCATGACAGAAACAATTTTTGAAAATCGCTTCATGCATGTACAGGAACTTACACGCCTAAACGCAGATATTCAGGTCGAGGGTAATACTGCGATCGTGCATGGTATTCCTCAACTTGATGGTGCCAGCGTGATGGCAACCGATCTGCGCGCCTCCGCCTGCCTCATCATCGCCGGACTGATTGCGCAAGGCGAAACTATCGTTGACCGAATCTATCATCTGGATCGTGGTTATGAACAAATCGAACAGAAACTGGCGCAAGTGGGTGCACACATCAAACGCATAGGTTAGAACGCCACAGAAAGATTGTTATGCAAACTGATTCCTGCATTGGACATTGCTGGCAGCTTCATCCAATCAGCTCTGCTACGGGTAGGGAGGCAGTTACACGGACAAGCTGTCAGGGGAGGGAGGTTAACAGCCTCGATTGCGTCCGGCAACTGCGGGAAGGGATAATAGGCGGTAGATTAGGTTTGCAGGGTACTGCGCAGGGATTTTGCGCAATCCACCATTTTTTGCAGAGCTGTTCGGGTTTCTGGCCAGTTGCGCGTTTTCAGACCGCAATCCGGGTTGACCCAGAGTAGCGTTGGATCAATATGGCGTGATGCCTTTTTCAGCAATTCCAGCATTTCCGATACGTCAGGGACACGGGGAGAGTGAATGTCATACACACCTGGGCCGATTTCATTCGGGTAGGAAAATTTTACGAATGCATCCAGCAATTCCATACGTGAGCGTGAAGTTTCAATCGTAATGACATCCGCATCCAGTTTGGCGATGGCAGGTAGAATATCGTGAAATTCGGAATAACACATGTGGGTGTGGATCTGGGTTTCATCTTTTACGCTTGAGCTGGCAACGCGGAATGCTTTGACTGCCCAATCAAGATAATGCTGCCAGTCCTGTTTTCTGAGCGGGAGCCCTTCGCGAAAGGCCGGTTCATCAATCTGAATCATGCCGATACCAGCTTTTTCCAGATCAGTAACTTCATCACGAATTGCCAGTGCCAGTTGCAAAGCAGTATCTGCTCGTGGCTGATCATCGCGCACGAACGACCAGAACAGCATGGTAACCGGCCCGGTCAGCATACCTTTGACCGGTTTGTCGGTCTGGCTTTGAGCATATTTTATCCATTCGACAGTCATGGCTTCGGGGCGGTAGACATCACCATATAAAATAGGCGGCTTGACACAGCGCGAGCCATAGCTTTGCACCCAGCCGTTTTCAGTGAAGGCATAACCCCATAGCTGTTCGCCAAAGTATTCCACCATATCGTTACGTTCCGGTTCACCGTGGACCAATACATCCAGCCCGATTTCTTCCTGTTTACGGATGACTTCTTTAATTTCATCACGCATGGCTGACAAGTAATCGAGATGGCTGAGTTCGTTCTTTTTAAATGCAGCACGTACCTGGCGAATGGCAACAGTTTGCGGGAAAGAGCCAATAGTGGTGGTAGGCAGTAAGGGCAGATTGAAGCGCTGCTGTTGCTGTTGTTTGCGAATTGCAAAAGGATGTGTGCGTTGGCTGTCGTGATCAGTCAGGTGGTTGACTCTGTGATGAACTACCGGGTTATGGATGCGACAGGATGTCTTTCTCGATTGACTGGCTTGATCGGAAACAGCAAGCTTTTCCTGGATTGATTCCTTGCCCTGGTTCAGCCCGAGCCCGAGTATGGCAATTTCTTCCAGTTTCTGAGTGGAAAAGGCCAGCCAGTTTTTGATTTCAGGATCCAGTTTGGTTTCCAGTGATAAATCTACTGGACAATGCAGTAAGGAGCAGCTCGGAGCAATCCACAGGTTTCCTGCAAAACGGGAGGCGGCTTGCGACAGCATTTCCAGTTTTTGTGACAGATCGGCGCGCCAGATATTGCGTCCGTCGATGCAGCCCAGTGACAGGGTTTTGCTGGAGAAATTTTTGGTGAGGAATGATTCGAGCTGTTCCGGAGCACTGCTGAGGTCAATATGCAGGCCATCTACTGGCAGATTTTCAAGCAGTGCAAGATGGTGATCGACTGTGCCGAAGTAGGTGGTGAGCAGCAGGCGGCTGCCTGTATCATTCAGCGCATGATAGGCTTCTGTAAAACCATCTAGCCAAGGCTGTTCGAGATCGAGAGCAAGGATAGGTTCATCAATTTGTACCCACTCTACGCCCAGTGCAGCAATTTTTTGCAGAATCTCACGATAAACCGGCAGCAGGTGGGGAAGCAGATCCAGTCGCTGAAAACCTGGCGTAATTTCCTTGCCAAGATACAGATAGGTCAGCGGGCCGATCAAAACAGCTTTTGTGTTTATCCCCAGCGCTTTGGCTTCTTTAATTTCCTGAAACAGTCGGTCGGATGCCAGATGAAATCGGGTGTTGTGATCGAATTCAGGAACGATGTAGTGGTAATTGGTATTGAACCACTTGGTCATTTCCATGGCTGGCTGATCAGCAGTGCCACGCGCCATGGCAAAGTACAGATCAAGCGGGACCTGGTCGCCAGTGTGTCCGAAGCGATGGGGAATCGCTCCGAGCAATGCGGTCATATCCAGTACATGGTCATACAGAGAGAAGTCTCCCACCGGGATCAGGTCAATGCCTAATTTTTGTTGTGATAGCCAGTTACTGGCGCGAATGTCGCATGCAGTAGCCAATAATTGCGCAGCCTCACTTTGTCCTTTCCAGTGAGCTTCGAGTGCTTTTTTTAATTCACGTTGTGCGCCGATTCTCGGAAAGCCAAGATTATGTGTCAGTGTTCTCATGATATTTTCTCTGCATGATCGGAAAACCATCATTGTGTGGAATACCCTATAATGAATCAAATGAAATTTTTTATAGATAAACATGAATAATTTTCATATATGCTTGAGTTACGACATCTCCGTACATTGAATGCCCTGGATGAGACTGGCAGTATTTCACTGGCGGCACAGCGCGTACATTTGACTCAATCTGCGGTATCGCACCAGATCAAGGCACTGCAAGAGTACTACCAGTTGCCGATTATTCAGCGCAGTGGCCATGCGGTACAGTTGACCGATGCAGGCAAACGTCTGGTGCAACTAGCGGGGAAGATACTTGGTGAGGTTCAGTCAGCGGAGCGGGATCTGGCAAAAATATCGCGGCAGGCGGCGGGGAGTTTGCGGATTGTGCTGGAGTGTCATACCTGTTTCGACTGGCTGATGCCGATCATGGATGATTTTCGGCAACACTGGCCGGAAGTGGAGCTTGATCTGGTTTCCGGTTTTCATAGTGATCCGGTGTCGTTGCTCCGACAGCAGGTTGCTGATGTGGTGATCGGTTCAGAGAACAAGCCACAGCAGGGGATTATTCATTTTCCATTGTTCCGTTTTGAAATCCTGGCTGTACTGGCACCGGGACATGTGCTCGGGAGCAAACGAATACTTGAAGCTGCTGATTTTGCGCAGGACGTGCTGATTACCTATCCGGTTCCGGAAGAGCGGATAGATTTGATCCGGCAAGTGCTGATGCCTGCGGGTGTCAGCTGGCAGCGCCGAACAACCGAATTGACCGTGGCCATTTTGCAACTGGTGGCAAGCCGGCGGGGGATTGCTGCACTGCCGGGATGGGGAATCAAAAATTATCTGGATTATGAATATGTGATTGCCCGGCGTATCGGTACGAATGGGTTGTGGAGCGATCTGTATCTTTCGGTGCGGGAGCAAGATGCTTCGCTGCGTTATTTGCGGGATTTTCTGGAAACGATTGACCAGGTTTGTTTTGCCAGACTGGATGGAATAAAGCCACTGAGTAAAAAAGAACGAGGGAAAACTAAGAGAGAAGCGGGAAAAACGAAGGGCTCAAAAAAAATAGGGCAATCATTCTCTGAACTGAGGATGATTGCCCGGTATAAATTGTTGTGATCAGGCCAATACAGGATTAGTGCAGTGTAACTGCCACTTTTTCCTCGCAGATGAGATTGGCGCAGTAATTTTCGTGAATACCATCCAGGAATTTCCACAGTGCATCACAAGCGCGGCGTGTGGCAGCCAGTACCTCAGCTTGTTTTTCCGGGGTGTCAGCAAATTTTTCAATGATTGCCCATTCTGCTTGTGAGTGGAAGATATCTGCTGTCTGGTGTACCGAGAAGAACTCATAATCCTCCGGATTTTTCATACCATAGAATTTGGCCAGGCCGTCGATCTTGACGGCAGCAATATCGGGTACCTGGGATTCAAATGCATGCAATGCGGCCAGTCCTGCATAAAAAGATTCGTTCATGCAGATGTCGCGAAAGGTTGAAACCAGATTTTCTGTTTCCGGCAATGCATCGGCTTTTGCCAGGCTGGCATCATTCGCACCTAATGCAAAGGCAAATGCTTTCCACAGGGCAGGGTGATTTTTTTCTCCGTGTTCTTCATCAATTAGATTTTTGAGAACCTCTTGACGCACGCTAATATCACCACAGTTTTCTTCATTGTGAAAATGCGGAGTGTTGAAGTGAACTGCGCTGAGGTAGGTAGGTTCAGCCAATACATTGTAGAAATATTGCTCGGCGTAGTGGCGCAGCTGCTCACGGGTCAGTTTGCCTTCGGTCCAGGCGATGTAGAACGGATGTTGTAACAGATGTTTGCTTTGAATAATGGAATCAACCTGTTGCTTGAATATGCTTGTAGCCATGAAAAGCTCCTGTTCAGTGTGGAATGAAATGTGATGCGCCGCTAATCATCGCCAATTCAGTAAATGAAGTCAATTTTATGCCAGAGAATTGTGTCGTTTTTGTACGCGTGGCGTAGTAATACAATTACGAAGTTTGCGCCATGACGCGATGATAGAATAATCGTTTTTCAGTAAAAATCAGAGAGTAAATGCTATGTTTTCAAAGAGTATGACGATTGAGCAGGTTGATCCGGATTTATGGCAGGCAATCCAGGGGGAGGTACAGCGACAGGAAGATCATATCGAGCTAATTGCTTCGGAAAACTATGCCAGCCCGGCTGTTTTACAGGCACAAGGTACCGTGCTGACTAACAAGTATGCCGAAGGGTATCCGGGTAAACGGTATTACGGAGGATGCAAGCATGTAGATATCGTCGAACAGCTTGCCATTGATCGCCTGCGAGCGCTGTTCAATGCCGAATACGTTAACGTGCAGCCGCATTCCGGTTCCCAGGCAAATGCTGCGGTTTATTTGTCAGCGCTGAAGCCAGGCGATACGCTTCTGGGGATGTCACTGGCGCATGGTGGCCATTTGACACACGGCGCACCGGTTAATATGAGCGGCAAGATATTCAATTCAATTGCCTACGGCCTGGATCCTGAAACCGAAGAGATTGATTACGCGGAACTGGAGCGACTTGCGCATGAGCATAAACCTCGCATGATCGTTGCCGGTGCTTCTTCCTACGCACGAGTAATTGACTGGCAGGCTTTCCGCAAGATTGCCGACAATGTAGGTGCCTATCTGTTTGTGGATATGGCTCATTATGCAGGGCTGATTGCTGCCGGTTACTATCCCAATCCTGTGGGAATCGCCGATTTTGTTACCAGTACCACGCACAAAACACTACGTGGTCCGCGTGGTGGCGTGATCATGGCTAAACCTGAGCATGAAAAAGCACTCAACTCGGCAGTTTTTCCGCAGACACAGGGTGGTCCGCTGATGCATGTGATCGCGGCCAAGGCAGTGGCTTTCAAGGAGGCATCCAGCACGGCATTCAAGGATTATCAGAAACAGGTAATTGAGAATGCACGGGTCATGGCAAGGGTATTACAACAGCGCGGCTTGCGGATTGTATCCGGCCATACGGATTGCCATATGTTCCTGGTGGATTTGCGCGCCAAAAATCTGACTGGAAGGGAAGCGGAGACTACATTGGAAACCGCGCACATCACCGTTAATAAAAATGCAATTCCAAATGATCCGCAAAAACCGTTTGTCACCAGCGGTGTCCGGATTGGTACGCCGGCGATTACCACACGCGGATTTAAGGAGCTTGAATCCGAGCAGCTTGCAAATCTGGTGGCAGATGTGTTGGAAGCCCCGACCAATGAGGCGGTGCTGGATCAGGTTGCCAGACAAGCACAAGCTTTGTGCGCAAAATTTCCGGTGTATGGAAATTGATTATTTTGTCTTGAACACCAGGTTTCTGTGTCGGATATTCGGCTCTAGTCACCTGTTTTAATTTTGGAGGTACAGAGCAATGCGATGTCCGTTCTGCGGTGCTGAAGATACCAGCGTAGTCGATTCACGTGTCAGCGAGGAAGGCTCAAGGATCAGACGCAGGCGACAATGTACGGCATGCGGAAAGCGTTTCACGACGTATGAAACAGTCGAAGTGCGTTTTCCGCAGATTATCAAGCAGGGTGGTAATCGCGTTGAGTTTAACCGGGAAAAGCTCTACACCAGTTTTGCCCGGGCGTTACATAAACGCCCGGTTCCGATTGGGCAAGTAGATGCCGCAATAGAACTTATCCTACAAAAATTATTGGGGAGCGGGGCGCAGGAAATTTCATCGCGCACAATTGGTGAATGGGTCATGCAAGAGCTGTACAAGCTGGATAAAGTAGCCTACATCCGCTTTGCTTCTGTGTACAGAAGTTTTGAAGATGTAGGTGATTTTCAAGAGGTAATCCGGGAGGTTCAAGCTTCTCCATCAAACCCGGATGATGAGCTGCCAGGCTAACAAATGACCAGGAGAAATTATTATGGTCAATAATTAAATGAATTACATCTCTGGAAGCGGTTTGCGCAAAGTTTGCGTCTAATGATAGGGGTGCCGGAATATAGTATCTATGTTAAACACGTGAGAAGCGTGTATCCCGAACGGACGATCATGTCGTGAGAGGATTTTGAGAATGTCTGGACGCACGTTATGGCAGCAGGGGTAGGTTCTATCGCTACTACTGATCTCAACTGTTTATTTTGAACAAATGGCGTGAATGCTGTTTTACCTTGATGGTGTCGAAACGATTCAGCAAACTGCCAAACCGTGCAATTTTCTGTTCAATTTTTCCAACCTGGATTTCAGGAAAACGATGATCGTGGTAAGACAGCCGGTTCGGTCCGGGCCGGCGCATATTCAATTGGGCCAGTGTGGCTTTGAGGTTTGCGAGCGCCCATCCTGCCAGATACATTGGAGCAGAGCTGGCCGGTGGTTGAGACTGGCCGTAGCCGCTTTCTTCTAGTACATCGATGATACGTTCGCATGCGAGACGGTCGCTTTGTGCTGCCAGATAGTAATCAATGAGTGTTTTTCGTTCTTCACCTCCGGCAGTACCCAGATCACCGTTCAAGATCCGAGACAGGGTACCCTGAAGTTCGCTAAAATTGAATGACTGGTAACTCAGCCGGGTAGGCAGACCCTGGAAATCGTAGTCGTAATATTCATTGAAAGTCGCAAGATAGGAAATAGCTGGAACTCCCAGGGCATAGGCTTCCAGGCCGGTGGTGCAGCCGTTGTGTACCATTGTTTTCGAAGCGAGAAGCCAGGGAATGACATTACCTTCGTTAGTGACCTTGACACGTTGGCATCGAGCAGCAATATCGTGATAAACCTGAAAATTTTCACTTGGATGGGGCCGTACTACGATCGTTATATCCGGGAATGCTCGTTCCAGTGCCGGAATGAGTTGCTTGAAATCTTCCAGTATGGCTTTCTTGTGATACCACAGGCCTTCAGCGAATTCTTCACTCATGCCGATCCCGGCTTGTCCGCGCCGGGATTTTTTATCCCCGTCCTTTGTTGGAACGAACAGACCGATACTGGAGATGAAAGGATTGACATCAGTGAAATTGGTATTGATGAGAATGAAATTACCATACAGATTGCGTAGACGCTCTACCTCCACTGCAAAATAGGCGCGCATTTCGGGCCGCAGGATATCTCCGCGTGGATTTCCAGTCAGGTGGATAGGTAGATTTTTCGGAAATTGTGGATATTTCTGAAGCAGATCGACGTTTTCCTGGCCCCAAGCGAAAATATGAGAAACATTCCTGATCGTAGTGGGAGACAACCGCAGTGTGTAATAAGTATCGGCCGGTGGATGGACCAGTGCTTCTTCTTCCCAGGCGACGATTTCGTGTCCGAGCATGCGAATTATCCTGAACATGGAATTACTCAGGCTGCGCATGCTTTTCGCTAGATAGATGCCGCGCGGTAGTGATGCGATTTCAAAATGAACAAAGGCCCGTGAGCCGATGATCACCGGAAACCCGCGCTCAGCTGCTACGCACGCCAGCAGGAGTTTTGCATCCAGTTCACGTACCTGATTTTCGACGGGAATGATAAGGGTTGAAGCAGAAGTGGAAGCCATAGTTCGGTCAGATTGGAATAGGTTGGCAGTAGGTGCTTATGGAACCAGCAGGTGATTTACCTGGGGGAATTAGTCATTATTAAATATTCGTAAGCCAAAGGGAATGATTATTACCAGAACCTTGAATCGGTTCTGAATCTACCTAGAAACCGATTTTTTCCAGAAACGCCAATGCTGACCAGAATCCTTCTCCTTTATTTTTATGGCCTTGCCAGATTTCAGGTATGAACTGTATTCCGGGAGCATGTTGGTTCAATCGATCGCGCAGCAGGGTGAAATCCACATCACCATGGCCGATCTGCACTCCTTCACCATCTACTCCCTTGGCATCGACTATGTGCAGATGGATGGTATGAGGCAGTACTTTCTTGAGGAATGCGCTGAAATCCCACTGATAATAGTTGCAGGCCATCATGGAATGTGAAATGTCGAGGCAGATACGATAGCCTGTTTTCTCACAAAATGACGCAATTTCATCCGGATCGACAAAGAGGTTATGGTGACTCTGTCCTCCAAAGTGCCAAGGAAACGGGGGCATGGTTTGAATGGCCAATTGAATGGAGCTCAAGTCAATTTCGCTCAGTGCTTTGGCCACTCTGTCATAAAGTTTCATGCGTGCTTCAACTGGCAGGAAATTTTGTGGTGACCAGCCTCCGGCATTGAGTACTAGTATCGGTCTGGGTGTTGACGGAAAATACTGATGCAACTCGCTTGCTACAGCTGTTGTACGTTTCAGTTCGGTAATGGAATGAGCTCGATAATCTTCATCGTTGTTTGCCAGATCGAGAATATGATCACCAGCGAACAACTCTGGGCTGTGCACGGCATAGCCGATTGGCAATGGATCAGAGAAATAGTCGGAAAGTTTCACGTCCAGATCGTGGTAACTCAGATGAAATTCGATAAAGTCGATTTTCATTCCTTCGGTTAGTGCCTGATAATCATGATAACGCGCCGGAATTCCGTAGGGGCGTGAAAAGATATAGTGTTGTTTTTTAGCTGATCTCGGGGCGATATCTGTTTCAAAGAAAAAATCTCCCACCTTGAAATCGCGCTGTGCCACTTTGCCTGCCAGTTCATCGATGCGATTGGGTTGCAGACCCTGCCCGGGGCTTTTTACCACGATCATGCTGCGCTTGATGAGTTGCCCTTGTGAAAGATCACAATTAATTATCAGGCTCTTGGCCAGATTTTCACGATTGATCATCTCCCCTTGGGTCAGTGCCCGTTCACCGCCTTGTCCCATGGCCTCTTCAATATTCCGAATCTGCTGCACCATTTCCGTAAATTCTGCCGGTAATAAACTGACTTTGTGGTCATTGCCTTCCATGCTACGGTTGACAGTAAAATGTTTTTCCACGATACGGGCTCCCAGGGCAATGGCAGCTAAAGGTACCGCAAACCCGCGCTCATGGCCTGAATAGCCGATTACTGTACCTGCCAGCTGCTTTAAATGCGGCAGGTAGTTGAGGTTTACATCCTTGAAGGGGGCAGGATAGGTCGAATTACAGTGCAGCAAAGCAAAGGGGGCGCCCAACCGGCGCAGCAGGCTCACCGAGCCCTTGATCTCTGCTTCCGAACTCATGCCCGTGGAGCAGATTAGCGGTTTACCTGTTTTGGCCAGCGCTTCCAGCATTTCATAGTTGGTAAAATCGGCTGAAGCCACTTTAAAGGCTTCCAGTCCGTATTCTTCTAATACACGGATACTCACCATATCCCAGGGCGTGCACAGAGGCAGAATATCCTGCTGCTTGCAATAATCGAATACCTGACAGAGTTCATCATGGCTCAACTGGAATTTATTGAGCAAATCCAGCGTGTATTGCGATCCCAGGTCATAGCCTGCTTCTGCATTTCTGCCCTGGTTTGAATACAGAGAGGAAAGATCCCGCATCTGGAATTTGACACAATCAGCCCCGGCTTCCACCGCCAGGTTTACTAGTTCTTTCGCAAGGCTAATATCCCCATTGTGGTTGTTGCCGACTTCGGCGATGATAAATGTGGGATTCTGATCAGTAATCAGGAAATCCCCGATCTGGATCCCTGTGGCTGATTTTCGTGCCAGGGCGACAAAACGCCCCTGTTCATCGATCAGCGGGATAATGTCGCATTTGTGATCAAAATAATCTGCGATCTGATTCTGGGATTCGGCAACAGGCCGAGCGATGAAATTACGATTCATCACATGATCGATCGGCAGATTCAGATCAAATTCGATCGCCTGGGTCATCCAGCGTCGCACATCACCGTCGCTGACCGCTCCGATCAATACGCCGTTGTCCTGTACGACGAAAACGATCCGGGACTGGTTGTCATTGATGTGTTTCAGGGCATCGAGAATACTGTCGCCGGAAAAAACCAGATGATCCTTGATTCTTTTTTCGATACGCATGCTGCAATCCTGTTTGGTGGGGGTGATTATTACCGGGTATGCATGACAGGGATATAAAAATTTATACCGATGGAGTATGTCAATATTGCTCGAAGTTTGTGTAGTGATTTTATTTTGAATATAGGTCTTGAATTGTAAACATTTTATGGTTCATGTGCATCAGGCATACTTCAACAGTAGAATTACCAGTCGGAAGGCTGGTAGATGGTTTGTAAAATACCAACTTGCGAATCATCAGAATTTGACGTTACCCATTTTTATTTGATATCTGATTTGATAAATTCCAGCCAATGTTAATTTATTCTCTTATCCCCGCGCGGGGCGGGTCAAAAGCCGTTCCGCATAAAAATATCCGGTTTTTATGCGGTAAGCCACTGATTGCCCATTCAATTGAAGTTTCGCTTAGGTCACCTTCTATTCAGAGAACCTTTGTCAGTACCGATTCGGAGAAGATTGCGGAAATTGCAAGAAATGCCGGAGCGGAGGTTCCTTTTTTGAGACCGGTTGATCTGGCACAGGATGATACGAGGGATCTGCCGGTATTCCTGCATTTTCTGAGTTGGCTGGAACAGCACCATGTTCCTCTTCCTGATGCCATTTTCCAGTTTCGCCCCACTTCTCCTGCGCGCAGGGTTGAAAAAATAGAGGAAGCGGTCGGACTGCTGAAAAAACATCCAGATGCTGATTCCATCCGTGGAGTGACCGAACCAGCGCAGAATCCTTACAAGATGTGGACCATCGGTAATGATGGTTTTATGCAGGCTCTGCTAAGTATTCCCGACGTCCCGGAGCCTTTTAACGAACCAAGGCAACGCTTGCCCGAGGTTTACTGGCAGGTAGGTTATCTGGATCTAATACGTACCCGGACGATTCTGGAGAAGAAATCACTCACAGGTAGCCGCATACTACCATTGAAAATAGAAAGTGGAGATTCGATCGATATCGATGATGAATTTTCATTCCAGCTTGCTGAATTTCTGATGGAAAAATGGGGAGTCATCCGTTGAAGGCCTTGGTGGTTGGATTGGGTTCCATCGGAGTCAGGCATCTCAATAACCTGCATGCGCTCGGGGTTCGGGAACTGGGCGCGGTGCGTACTCGCAATTTGCCACCTCCTGTACAGATTGTTCCGACAGAGGTGCAGTTGTTCCAGCGTCTCGATCAGGCACTCAAACAAAACTTTGACCTGGTAGTGGTAGCCAATCCAACTTCATTACATCTGAAAACGCTTGTCGAGGCACTCAAGGCAGGGTGTCATGTCTATGTGGAAAAGCCTGTCGCGCATGAAAAACGGTATTTGTCCGGATTGGCACGTTATGTTGATCCGCGCGGATCTCGCGTACTGGTCGGCTGCCAGCTCAGGATGCATCCCGGATTACGGAAGATCGAAGCGTGGATGCAGGAAGGCAGGCTGGGAAAAATCTATTCCGTACAGGTCGATCTGGGGGAGTATCTGCCTGACTGGCATCCCTGGGAGGATTACCGGCAGAGTTATGCGGCACGGGCTGATCAGGGTGGGGGCGTTATACTCACGCTAATCCATGAATTGGATTATTTATACTGGCTTTTCGGTAAGCCGAAACATGTCTTTGCTGTTGGCGGGCATCGAACCTCTTTGGAGGTGGCGGCAGAAGATACTGCGCTCATCTCATTTGAAACGGAACAGGGGATTTGTGTTCAACTTCGCATGGATTACTGGCGTAAACCACCAGTCCGGTATATGAATATCGTGGCTGAAAAAGGGATCGTCGACTGGGATTATCCTTCGCGCCTCACTACGCTGAAGCAGAATGGGCAGGTTGTGGAAGCAGTGGCTCTGGTGCCTTCTTGGGATCGGAATGAGCTTTTTCTGTCGATGATGAAAGAATTTATCGAGGGTATTCCCGGCAGATCGATTCCGCGAGTCACTTTACAGGAGGGTATGGATGTGCTGAATATAGCGCTTGCAGCCAGAAAATCTCTTCAGACCGGACGGCAGGTCAGATTATGAATCAACCTTACAAAGGCACCCCTTTCGATTTGACCAGCCGCGCAGTACTTATCAGCGGTGCAACCGGGCTTCTTGGCACAGAATTCGCACTTGCAGCAGCTTCAGCCGGTGCGGACCTGATACTGGGTGATCTGGATGGTGACAAGTTGAAATCATTGGAAAATGAAATAACTGCTTCATACCCGGATACACGAATCCTGGTCCAGATTCTGGATGTCACTCGTGCAGATTCATGCCAGTCCATCGCGCAGTCATGTGAAAACCAGTTTGGCCGGCTCGATGCAGTGGTCCACAGTGCTGCAATCGACCCAAAATTTGAGAAAGATTCTGATACTTCCCGTTTTTCAAAGTTTACTGAATTTCCCTTGGCGCTCTGGCAGACATCTCTGGATGTCAATCTAACGGGTGCGTTTCAGCTGGCTCAGGCTACATGCCGCATAATGGAGAAATCCGGCAAGGGATCCATCGTTTTTCTTGGATCCAATTACGGTCTCGTTGGGCCGGATCAGCGTATCTACAAAAAGGCAGGGCAGGAGACACAGACATATAAACCGGCAGTCTATTCGGTGTGTAAGGCAGGATTGCTGGGACTCACAAAATTTCTTGCCGCCTATTACATGCATACGTCGATTCGTATCAATCTGCTTACGCCCAGTGGTGTTTGGAACGAACATGACCCCGAGTTTATCGGTAGCTATTCGTCGCGAACCATTCTGGGACGTATGTCAGAAAAAGATGAGTATCGAGGAGCAATTATTTTTCTACTTTCGGATGCATCCAGTTATATGACGGGTGCAAATCTAGTCATTGATGGGGGGTGGACAGCATTGTAGGTATTTCTCTGCATATCCATTTCAATTATTTCTAGATTATCCTTCATACTACCCTGGTTTTCTTTTATTGATCTAAACCACATATATGCGCAGCTAAATCTGCGATAGTTGGCATTTTGTACTTACTAATGAATTATTTAAGCTGGGGATAGCGAAGTTGGCGGTACCGTTATGGTCGAATTCACATATTGATATTTTTCGGGTCAGATAAACAATGTTGTCATATAACTTATATAGACGGCATTGATTTTACAGAGAGGCATATTTATATGTCATCTTGACCAGGCAAAAGTGTTATTTTTGCGAATTTCCTTTTCCCGACTTGGGCAATAACTGTCGTATTGACAGGAATAGTTTGGGTTTTGTCACTGACCTTGCTACCACCCAACTTTACACCACCCTGCTCGATCATACGCAGAGCTTCACTGGTGCTGGTGGTTAATCCGGTCAGTTTGAGTAGTTGAGGTACAGCCAGTTCTGTGCCCTGGACATACAGTTTTTTTTCTAGAATATCATCAGGAATAGCACCTTTGCTGAAACGTGTCTCAAAATCCTGTATGGCTTGAGTGGCAGCCGTCTGGTTATGGAAGCGTGCCACAATTTCCTGTGCGAATTGCACCTTGATGTCACGTGGATTGCGGCCTGATTCCACTTCATGTTGCCACTGGCGTATGGTATTCAGTGATTCAAAAGACAATAATTCAATGTAACGCCACATCAGGGTGTCACTGATTGACATCAGTTTGCCGAATATTTCAGTAGGTGTTTCATTAATGCCCACATAGTTGTTGAGCGATTTGGACATTTTTTGGACACCATCCATCCCTTCCAAAAGTGGCATGGTTAGTATGCATTGGGGCGATTGGCCGTAGTGCTTCTGTAATTCACGTCCCACCAGTAAATTGAATTTTTGATCGGTGCCGCCCAGTTCGAGATCGGCTTTCAGCGCCACTGAATCGTAACCCTGCACAAGCGGATAAAGAAATTCATGGATAGCGATTGGCCGATTCTCATGATAGCGCTTGCTGAAATCATCCCGCTCAAGCATACGTGCGACGGTATAAGTGGAGGTCAGTCTGACCAGGTCAGCTGCACTAAATTTGTCCATCCAGGTTGAATTGAAAACCACTTCTGTTTGCTCAGGTTTAAGTATTTTGAATACCTGAGATGTGTAAGTTTCTGCATTTTGTGCAATCTGCTCGCGTGTCAGCGGTGGGCGCGTCGCGTTTTTACCGCTGGGGTCGCCGATCATTCCAGTAAAGTCACCGATCAGGAACAAGATGTGGTGGCCAAGCTCCTGAAGCTGGCGCAGTTTGTTCAGCAGAACGGTATGCCCTAAGTGCAAATCCGGTGCGGTAGGATCAAAGCCGGCTTTGATCCTTAGAGGCTGATTTTTGGTGAGTCTTTGCGTGAGCTCCTCCTCAATCAGCAGTTCCTGACAGCCCCGTTTGATTACTTGAAGTTGATGAATAATTGACTCAGACACGGCCAGCCAGTAAAAAATCAGTCGTCATTATATTTATGCTTTTCCGTGTTAGACTTGAAAAATTTCCAACAGACGAATAGGAGTGATGGCATTTGATTTACTACCAATCACCTCGTAAAAGAAAAAACATTCTAGCGCAAAAACTCGCTGTTTTCGCACAAAAAAAGGTACGTTGGATTACTATCTTGTCCAGTTTGCCGTTATTCGGAATGGTTACCGCTTTCGGAATTGTCCCGGATTCTTCCCTTCAGGAAATACCCAATAAAAAAATAGTTCGTGCCTTGCCATTACCGGAAAAGTTTGCGTCTTCTGATCCTGAAATGACTTTCTGGCATCAGGAAAGCATACGTCGGGGAGATACCATTTCAGCGATTCTTGCTCGTCTTGAAATCAGTCAAAAAGACAAGAGCCGCTTTCTGGATACTGTCCGGGGGAGTCGGGCGATGAGCCAGCTTAAACCGGGGGAAATTATTCATGCGGAAACTCGGCCGGACGGAGAATTGCTGGCACTGCGCTATTTTTACGGAAATGGTGAGCAGTTTCAGGTTGAAAAAGTCGATGGGACATTTGAGCTGAACGAGCAGTCAGCCGAAGGTGATACGCGTGTCCTGGTAGGTTCGGGAATGATTAGCTCATCATTGTTTGCGGCCGTTGATAAAGCTGATTTGCCGAGCACAATTGCCTCTCAGATGATTGATATATTTTCCAGCAGTATTGATTTTCACCGTGATATCCGAAAGGGTGATCGTTTTACGGTTGTTTATGAATCCACACAGGATGAAAGCGGGAAAACACAAGTCGGGCGTGTGCTTGCGGTAGAGTTTTTCAACAAGGAGAAATCCAGGCGCGCTGTCTATTTTCAGCCATCGGGTGATGAGGGCGGTTATTACACACCAGAGGGAGAAAGTCTGAGCAAACCATTTCTGATGGCACCTTTGAAATTTTCCCGGATCAGTTCCGGGTTTACTCATGCGCGCTACCATCCCATCTTGAAACGCTGGCGAGCTCACAGAGGAATTGACTATGCTGCTCCGACCGGAACGCCTGTGATGGCGACAGCAAATGGTACTGTTGAGTTTAAAGGCAAGCAGAGTGGCTACGGTAATCTGGTTGTACTTAAGCACGATGCCCAATATAGCTCCGCATATGGCCACTTGTCGGGCTTTAATAAAAAGCTACAGAAAGGAATGCGCATTAAACAAGGCGATATTATTGGTTTTGTTGGATCAACCGGGATGGCGACCGGTCCCCACCTTCATTATGAGTTGCGGATAAACGGAGTTCAGCGTGATCCTTCCAAAATTGTAATGCCGGCAGCACAGCCCGTCAGTAAAAAACATTATTCGGTTTTTCGCAGACAAACCAGGGAACTGACTTCCCGGCTTGATTTGCTGCGCAATACCAGCTTTGCTGCATTGAACTGATTCAGCCCGGACAGTCGTCTGCAAAGGCAGGTGAAATGTATTACATTGGCATTATGTCGGGTACCAGTCTGGATGGTATCGATGCAGTACTGGTAAATTTTTTCGGATCGTCATTCTCACTCATTGATACCTGTTATGTTCCTTACGATCCGTCTCTTCAGGTGGAATTATTGGGCCTGAATCAGAGTGGTGAAAATGAATTACATCGCGCGGCTTTATCAGGCAATCGCTTATCAAGGTTATATGCAGAAGCGGTGGTGTGCTTGCTTGAAAAAACCAAGGTTAATTCCGAGGAGATTATGGCAATTGGCTGTCATGGACAGACCATCAGACATTGTCCGCAACCGGAAAATATGTATAGCATCCAGCTGGTGAACGGCGCTCTGCTGGCGGAGTTGACAGATATTACTGTTGTAACAGATTTCAGAAATCGTGATATTGCTGCTGGCGGGCAGGGAGCGCCACTGGTTCCTGCATTTCATCAGGAGATATTTTCTCACCCGAGCGTTCACCGTCTGATCATTAATATTGGCGGGATTGCCAATATTACCAGCCTGCCTGCCCGGAATGGCGCAAGTGGTTTTGATTGCGGCCCGGGGAATATGTTAATGGATGCTTGGTGTCTGCAGCATACAGGCGAGCGCTATGATCGAAACGGATTATGGGCAAGCTCAGGCAAAGTGATTGACTGTCTGCTGAAAGATCTGCTGAGTTTTCCGTATTTTTCTCTGCCACCTCCCAAAAGTACAGGTAGAGAGATGTTTGATCTTGACTGGTTGCAGCCCTATTTGACCGGCAAGGAAGTTGCACAGGATGTTCAATCCACGTTACTGCAACTGACTGTACGAACGATTGCCAACTCAATACGAACTTACTATCCGATAGCCCGTGAACTCTATTTGTGTGGGGGAGGGGCGCATAATGACTCCCTTGTTACTCGGCTACAGCAGGAATTACCGGATCGCGAGATCAGGAAAACCGATGTGTTAGGTATCGATGCTGATTGGGTGGAGGCGTGTGCATTTGCGTGGCTGGCGCGACAATCGATTGAACGTGCTCCTGGAAATTTTCCCGCCGTGACAGGCGCAACCGGCAGGCGGGTACTGGGTGCGATTTATCCTGCCTGAAAATTCTTCAGAATCTGTTCAATATCTTACTGAAGGGTGCATTACGGTGTTGAAATTGAACTCAAAATGCCCACATCCTTCAAGGATGCTCCGCTTTCTCGTTCAATTTTGCCTTGCACTACATCCCTTGAACAGATTCTCAGACCGAGAATGAGGAGCCACATCCACAGGTACTGGCTGCAGCTGGATTCTTGATAACAAACTGTGCACCCTGGGCATTTTCCTGATAATCGATTTCTGCTCCCAGCAGATATTGAACACTCATTGAATCCACCAGAAGCCTGACTCCTTGCTTTTCTATTACAAAGTCATCTTCATTGATGATTTCATCAAATGTGAAACCATATTGAAATCCGGAGCAGCCCCCTCCGCTGACGAAAACTCTCAGTTTGAGTGCCTGGTTTGCTTCTTCTTCAATCAGTTCTTTTACCTTGCTGGCAGCGCTATCGGTAAAAAATAACGGGGGTTGAACTGTATTTGCTTCTTCATGGGTTATCGTGTTCATTTTATTCACTTGTTTATATAATTGATTATTTTGATATTAAGCAATTACTGTTGCTTTGGTGGTTCTGAAATTTATCTGCCCCCTTCTTTGCCAGACAATAAACTGCAGGTTATGTTCAGCACGGACTGCAAGTATAGTTTTGAGTGGCTGAGCGCTATGCTACAGCCAAGCTCTCCATGGCGACATCAGTTACACTGTTACTGTTTTCTTTTGAATAAATTCAATCTTGTACCCATCCGGATCTTCTATGAAAGCAATTACGGTAGTTCCATGTTTCATCGGGCCAGCCTCTCGCGTGACGTGACCTCCCAGGTTCCTAGCCTTTTCACAGGCTTCATAGGCATTGTCTACTTCGATTGCAATGTGTCCGAAACCTGTTCCGAGGTCGTAATGATCCGTTTCCCAGTTATGCGTCAGCTCCAGAACGGTACCTTCTGCTTCACTTTGGTAACCAACAAACACCAATGTGAATTTTCCTTCCTGGTAGTCTTTGCGGCGCAGCACCTGCATTCCAAGTACATCGGTATAAAACCGGATCGAACGCTCCAGATTACCCACCCGCAACATGGCATGAAGAATGCGCATTACATTTTCACCATTTCGAAATCTTCTTTTCGTGCGCCACATTCAGGGCAGGTCCAGTTCATGGGAACATCTTCCCAGCGGGTTCCAGCGGGGATGCCATCTTGTGGCCACCCTTCTGCTTCATCGTATATAAAGCCACAAATCATGCACATATAGCGGTAATAATCCTGGTTACTTTCTGTAGTCATAATAGATAAGTAGATTTGCTTAAGTTAAAATAACATTTTACGGTATTAATGCATGTCACTACCACCTCCAATTGTACTATCCTTCGCTGCGAGTGACCCAAGCGGGGGCGCCGGTATTCAGGCGGATATACTGACTCTTGCCGGAATGGGTTGTCATCCGCTCACTGTACTCACAGCTGTAACCGTTCAGGACACAACTGGTGTCGAGGATATATTCGTGATGGATCCTGAATGGGTTATTGATCAGGCGAGAACCGTGTTGCAAGATATGCCGGTACAAGCATTCAAGATTGGCATGCTGGGCAGTGTCGAAATTGTCGCAGCTATTGCTGAAGTTATATCGGATTATCCGGATATTCCACTGGTACTTGATCCAGTGCTGGCTTCCAGTCGTGGCGACATGTTTGCCAATGAAGAAGTAATTTCTGCCATGCGTGAGATGTTATTTTCCCAGGCGACAATTATTACCCCTAACAGTATTGAGGCCAGGCGTATTGCGCTTGATCACGAAGATGATCTGGAGATTCTAAATTTGAAGCAAAGTGCAGATCAATTGTTGCAATGGGGTTGCAGTTACGTGCTTATTAAGGGTGCTCATGAAAATACACCACAAGTGGTTAACGTACTTTACGATGTCAATGGTATCGTCCGATCTGATGCATGGCAGCGTTTGCCGGGATCGTTTCATGGCTCGGGGTGCACCTTGTCATCTGCAATAGCGGCTTCACTTGCTCATGGTATGTCAATTACGGACAGCGTCTATGAGGCACAGGAATTTACCTGGCATACACTCAAGGCAGGCTTCCGCCCCGGAATGGGACAATACATACCAGACAGATTTTTTTGGATGGAAAGTGATAATTTGGAAGAGGAAGCCGACGGCTCCGATGATTGATCCTATGGATCGGATTAGGGTGAGCGGCCTTTATGCAATCACACCTGATATTGAAGATATCGATCAACTATGTGAAATGGTTTATCACGTATTGGTTGGCGGCATAAGCTGGCTTCAGTACAGGAATAAAAAGGCCAACAGTCGACTGCGATTGATGCAAGTCCTGGAAATTCATCTTCTCTGCAGGCAGTTTCAAGTTCCTCTGATTATTAATGATCATATGGATTTAGTCATGGAGATCGATGCCGAAGGTTTGCACGTGGGTGGAGAAGATACTTCTGTGGCGGCAGCTAGACACTATCTCGGTCAGAATAAAATCATTGGTGTCTCCTGCTACAATCAGCTCAGTCGTGCAATTGAAGCTGGAAAGGCGGGAGCAAATTATGTTGCATTTGGTGCTTTTTATCCGTCAATGACTAAGATTGATACATATCAAGCACCGATTCATCTGCTTGATGCTGCAAAAAAAACGTTGAATATTCCCATTGTGGCAATCGGTGGCATCAATCTGGACAATGCTGAGGCGCTGATTACCCGTGGATGTGATGCCGTCGCTGTTAGTCAGGCACTGTTCGGCGCACAAGATATCCAGTCTGCTGCCCGGCATTTTTCAAAGCTATTCTGTTGAACCATCAATTTCGATAATTTTTAAGCAAATATTCCAATGACGATCACTAATCAACAACTATTCGAGCGTTCCCAGCAGTACATTCCGGGAGGTGTTAATTCACCAGTACGTGCTTTTAAGTCTGTGGGAGGTACACCTGTTTTTTTTCAGCGTGGGCAGGGTGCCTATTTTTGGGATGTGGAAGGAAAGTCCTATATTGATTATGTTGGATCGTGGGGGCCGCTTATTCTTGGGCATGCGCACCCTGATATTGTCAGAGCTGTTCGGGATGCGGCAAGCCGTGGCACTTCTTTTGGTGCTCCGACGGCAGCAGAGCTGGAAATAGCCGAATTGTTATGTCGGTTATTGCCTTCCCTGGAACTGGTACGGCTAGTAAGTTCCGGTACAGAAGCTGGAATGAGTGCTATTCGGCTCGCGCGTGGTTATACCGGCAGAAACCGGATTATCAAGTTTGAAGGTTGTTACCACGGGCACGATGATGCATTGCTGGTTAAAGCAGGTTCAGGTGCATTGACTTTCGGTCATCCCAGTTCAGCAGGGGTTCCCGCTGAAACAGCGGGACATACTCTGGTGCTGGACTATAACGATGTTGCCGGGATGGAAGAAACCTTTAGTAAGTTTGGCTCTGAGATTGCTGCTGTGATCGTCGAACCAGTGGCGGGCAATATGAATTTGATCAAGGCAACTCCCCAGTTTCTGGAAACACTGCGTGCACTATGTACAAAGTATGGCAGTTTGCTGATTCTGGACGAGGTAATGACAGGTTTCCGCGTTGGCCTGGAATGTGCCCAAGGGTTATATGGTATCAGGCCGGATCTAACCATTCTGGGGAAAGTAATCGGTGGAGGCTTGCCCATGGCAGCGTTTGGCGGACGGCGTGATGTAATGGAATGCCTTGCACCATTGGGACCCGTGTATCAAGCAGGTACACTTTCCGGCAATCCGGTTGCAGTTGCTGCTGGATTAGAAACTTTGCGTCAAATACAGACTCCTGGTTTTTTTGACAAACTGTCAGTGATGGCACGTAAGTTAACAGACGGTCTGACTTCTGTCGCCATAAAAAATGGCGTGGCATTTAGTGCGCAGGCAGTGGGTGGGATGTTTGGAATTTATTTCAGAAAAACACCACCAGAAAGTTTTACGGAAATGATGGAGAGTGACCGTGAAGCGTTTAACCGCTTTTTTCATGCCATGCTGAAAGAAGGTATTTATTTCGCACCTTCGGCTTTCGAAGCAGGCTTCGTCTCTATTGCGCACGGTGATGTGGAAATCGACAAAACTTTGGAAGCAGCCGATCGTGTTTTCAGTCAAAAAGCGTAAGAGATACCAAAGAGTGCAATTCACGACATATAAATAAAAGATTCAATTCGTGAGGCTGGGTGCCGTTTATATTTTTTCCAACCGGCTTGTTGCGATTCTTGCAGTCGTGGCAAAATGTCAAATTCATAATAAAGAATAATTAACAAATTATGGTTGTTTACTCTCTTTATTTCCGAAAATTTTTCGTGATTCTGTCATTAGGCAGTGCACTATCAGGTTGTGCTACCACAGATAATCGGCACGATCCTTTGGAATCCATGAACCGAGCAATATTTTCATTTAATGAAAAGCTTGATGAAATTGTAGTGGAACCTGTTGCCAGGGGATATCAACGGTTCTTACCACCCCCACTCAGAATGATTGTCGGAAACTTCTTTTCTAATCTTGATGATGTTGTCATTGCTGCGAACTCCCTGCTGCAGCTGAAATTTATGGATGCAATGGCGAGCACAACACGTGTGGTGATTAACACAACTTTTGGGATGTTGGGAGCTATTGATCTGGCCAGTGATATCACTCAGGTGAGCGATATTGACATCAATAAGCGCAACGAAGATTTTGGCCAAACACTGGGTTTTTATGGTGTTGGTAGTGGACCCTACCTCGTATTGCCGATACTGGGGCCCAGTACTGTAAGGGATGCAGTTGGACTTGGTGTGGATAGCACATTCATTCATCCTGCACGAGCTATTTATACCGGATTTGATCTACTGACTGTGCGTACGCCTGTTGCTACTATGGAATTTATCGATAGGCGTGAGCAGTTGCTGGATCTGGATAAGACGCTGGAGGAAGCTTCACTGGATAAATACGAGTTTGTACGCGATGCTTATTTACAGAGGCGTGATAGCCTGATTCAAAACAACGGTACTTCATCCGCAGAAGAGTCAGTAGATTTTGATGATGAGGAAATAATCATTGATGATTGAATTCAATCAGATGGTTATTTACATTTTTACCGGAGCCGGTGTAAGGATTCACCAGCTCCGGCTGCTCTATCAGGCAGATTGTAATGCCTGAATACGTTCTTCCAGAGGGGGGTGCGACATGAACAGACGCCCAATCTGGCTCTTTTGTCCAGAGATTCCAAAAGCAGCGATCTTATCCGGCAAATGAGATGGCTCATATTCCTGTTGTAATCGACGTAGTGCGGCAATCATTTTATCTCTTCCGGAAATCTGTGCACTCCCGGCATCTGCGCGGAATTCACGCTGACGACTGAACCACATTACGATAGTCGTGGCGAGTATGCCCAGTACCAGTTGTGCGATAAGGCTGGTAATGAAATAGGCAGGGCCATGTCCCTCTTCCGTTCTGAAGACAGCGCGATCAATTACATGGCCGATGATACGGGAGAGGAAAATCACAAATGTATTCACCACACCCTGAATCAATGCCAACGTTACCATGTCGCCATTGGCAATATGACTGACTTCGTGAGCCAGTACCGCTTCAGCCTCGTCACGACTCATTTTTTGCAGCAATCCTGAGCTGACTGCTACCAATGCATTGTTTCTGTTCATTCCTGTTGCGAATGCATTAATATCAGGTGAATCGTAAATGGCTACTTCAGGCATACCCACGCCGGCTGCTTTGGCCTGCCGGCGGACAGTTTCCACCAGCCAGCCTTCGGTAGAATTTGAAGGGATTTCAATGACCGTGGCCCCCGTCATGTGCTTGGCACTCCATTTGGACATGGCAAGCGAGATGAACGAACCGCCAAATCCTATTACAACCGATAAAACCAGTAGAGCATTAAAATTTAATCCACTGCCTTCAGCATCCAGTATGCGGTCAACACCGAGCAAACGCAGGGTTATACTCAGCATTACCAGTATGGCCAAGTTCGTTACAATAAAAAGAAAAATCCGTTTCATCATCCTCTTCCTTCAGGTTTATTAATACGCGTGTCTGATTTTGAATGTAATAAAAAGTAATCGTTCAAAGCAAACGGATATATGGTGACATATTTCACAACATCAAGTGCCGGGATAAGGTATTTCTATGTGTAATCTAATCCTATATGTCGCTGGAATTTTTGGGGTTGAGGTACAATAAAAAGCTAAGGTACATGCTGGTTGCCGCGTAGTTGCGAAGTCCTGAAAGAGTGGGAATGCTTGTATGAATTCGATTGTTCGCTGGTTTGGGCGAAAAGAGAGGAGATAAATTGATTGTGATCAAACAGGGTATATCAATATGAGTCAATTGCCTGTCGTAGTTATAGGAAGCGGGCTGGCAGGTTATACGGTTGTACGCGAGCTGCGGAGATTGGATTCTGCTGTGCCAATCACTCTCTTATCTGCCGATCATGGTGGTTTTTATTCAAAGCCCATGTTATCCAATGCTTTGGCAACAGGTAAAACACCTGATTCCATTCTGAGCACGAGCTCGGAACAGATGTCCGGACAACTGGGTATCACAGTGCAGCCTTATACGCGCGTCGATACACTTGATGTGGCTGCGAATAATGTTTATTTCGAAAATGGTACACAGCTGACTTATAGCCGGCTCGTATTGGCATTGGGAGCTGATCCGATACGTCTGCCAATACCTGGAAACGGCGCGGATGACATACTATCCATTAATGATCTGGATGATTACCGGAGATTTCGTGAGAGCCTGGAAAATAAGCGTCATGTCGCTATACTGGGCGCCGGCTTGATTGGTTGCGAGTTTGCCAACGATCTTGTGGCAAAAGGCTATCAGGTAAGCATTTTTGACTTGAGTCCACAACCATTAGGTCGGTTGCTTCCTTCCGAAGCCGGACATTTTTTTCGAGAGAAGTTGTCAGCGGCAGGTGTTAAATTTCTGCTCGGTACAACTGTTGAGAAGATAAGCAAGGAGAACGGATACTATCATTTATATTACAAAGGAGGAGGGGTTGTTCAGGCCGACATGGTGCTGTCCGCCATTGGTTTGAAACCACGTACTGATTTAGCTGTAGCAGCAGGAATTCAGATTAATCGTGGAATCGTGGTTGACCGTTATTTGCAGTCCAGTATTCAGAATATCTATGCCTTGGGTGATTGTGCAGAAGTGGCCGGGAGAGTATTACCCTTTATTCTGCCAATTTCGCATGCTGGTCGAGCTCTGGCTGCAACAATTGCCGGTAACCCGACGTTACTGCGCTACCCGGCAATGCCGGTAATGGTCAAAACACCTGCCTGCCCGGCGGTTATCTCGCCTCCCGATCCTGGGGCAGAAGGTGAGTGGAAAATTAAAACTGTTGAGAATGGCATGAAAGCCTTGTATCAGGATGAAGCTGGTAATTTACATGGTTTTGCCTTGCTGGGAACGGCAACAAATGAACGTAATGCCCTGGTTGCCCTTCTGCCGCCTGTCTTGGCTTAGAGCCTGTTCAAGATCTCGATCAAGGGATGCAATGCAAGGCAAAGTTGAACAAGAAAGCAGAGCATACTTGAAGTATTAAGCATTTTGAATTCAATTTCAACGCCGTAATGCGCCCTTCAGTGAGATATTGAACAGGTTCTTGGGAAATTATTAATTGTGGTAATAAAGCTTATATATTCAGATCTGCCACAAAGAACTCTGTGTGAGATTTGTACTGACCAAGAGAAAATAGCATGCTCTATTTAATATACGGTGAAGATGTTCCCGATAGTCTGGCGCAACGGGTAGTTAACCGGCCTGCACATTTGGCGCGAATCCAGGAATTACAGGAACAGGGGAGATTATTATTGGCAGGTCCATGTCCGGCGATTGATAGCGTGGATCCTGGGCCGGCAGGTTTTACCGGAAGCCTGATAGTGGCAGAATTTGCGTCGCTGAATGCCGCTCAGGAATGGGCAGATGCTGATCCATACCTGGTAGCTGGTATTTATGCAAAAGTAGCCGTAAAACCGTTCAGGAAGGTTTTGCCTGAATAAATTGGTGATGATCAGAGATTTTTTCTAGTTTATTCAGGCTTGGATATTTTCAAAAGGAATCTGTGAAAGCTTGTTTATTTTCAAAAAAGAACTTATCTGTGTTTTGTTAAAGTGTATGCTTTTTAGATAATTCAGATAAAATTTGTCAACTACTTTACTATTTAAAGGAAATTTTATGCGCTTAACCAAGTTTCTCTATGTACCACTTGCTGTACTGGGATTTGTATGTACTACGCCCTTAAGTGCCCAGGGCAGTGGTACAGTTGCCAAAGTTAACGGTATGGCGATACCACAATCACGCCTTGACCTGGTGATCAAGGCAGCAACAGCGCAAGGTCAACCCGATTCAGCTGAAATGAGAAATGCTTTGCGCGAAAATCTCATCACGGAAGAAGTATTGACACAAGAAGCAATAAAAAAGGGGCTTGACCGTAATCCGGATGTTGTCACACAGATTGATCTTGCGCGCCAGGGAATATTGATCAGGGCGTATCAGGCTGATTTTATGCGAAACAATCCGGTTAGTGATGATGAATTACGCAAGGAATATGAATCAGTAAAATCACAGATGGGTGATAAAGAATACAAAGCGCGCCATATTCTTGTGGAAACCGAGCAGGAAGCCAAGGATCTGGTTGCTTCACTGAAAAAAGGTGGTGTGTTTGAGAAACTGGCTAGCGAGCGCTCCATTGATACCGGCAGCAAGAGTAATGGTGGAGAGCTGGGTTGGAGCTCGTCGGCAGTTTATGTTAAACCTTTTTCTGATGCATTGACCAAACTGAAAAAAGGCGAAACAACCAGTCAGCCAGTACAAACTCCCTTTGGCTGGCATGTAATTCGTCTGGATGATGTGCGTACTGCTGTTCCACCTTCCTTTGACGAAGTCAAACAAAATATGCAGCAACGAGTATTACAGCGCAAGTTTGCAGCGGTGGTTGAATCGTTGCGTAAAAATGCCAAAGTTGAATAATCAGGGATCAATAGAAATAGAAAATCTGTAACCATCAGCTTATACTAATGGTTGGTACTCTGGGAGAGAGTGCTGTCAGAAGCTCGTAACTGATAGTTTGTGCTGATTTTGCAACTTCTTCTACCGGTAATCCTTCTCCCCAGAGGGTTACCGGGCTTCCCACCCCCGCTTCGCTAATCCCATTCAGATCGACAGTTAGCATATCCATTGAAATGCGCCCGACCAACCGTGTGCGCTGGCCATTAACCAATACCGGGGTTCCGGTAGGTGCATGACGTGGGTATCCATCTGCATAACCGGCTGCAACAACTCCGATACGCATTGGCTGATCTGCGATAAACTGCCCGCCGTAGCCCACTCTGTCTGATGGGTCAAGCTGTTGTACAGCGATGATCTGGCTGGTTAGTGTCATGACAGGCCGTAATCCCAGTTCAATACCTGTTTTGTCCGGCAGGGGCGATGCACCGTAGAGGACTATACCAGGGCGTACCCAGTTCGCATGTGTTCCGGGATAACGTAAAATTGCTGCGGAATTAGCCAGCGTTTGGGGTAGATTATTTTCTTTTACATCGTGAAGTGCTGCAAACTGATCCAGTTGCTGATTAACTTGATCTGCTTCCAGAGCGTCATCCGCACAGGAAAAATGTGTCATCAGTGTAATGCTGGCATCTGAACGCCATTGCCTGATTCTGTTCAATACGGAACTTTCTTCTTCAGGCCTGAAACCAAGGCGATTCATGCCGGTATTGATCTTGAGGTAGATATCCGGTTTTCCTGTCTTTCTGTGTGCCAGCAGTAGTGATAGCTGCTCATGACTGTGAATAACCGTACTTAGCTGATAATGATCCATTATCTCCAGCTCTTCTGCCGAGAAAAATCCTTCCAGAAGTAAAACCGGTTGATTAAATCCAGCTTCTCTTAGCTGGATCGCTGCTTCCAGTTCAAGTACTGCAAATCCATCCACTGTATTTAGTGCCTGTGTGGTACGGAGTAAACCGTGGCCGTAGGCATCGGCTTTGACAACAGCCATGATGCGAGCCTGGCGAGTGTGGCTGCGGACAACAGAAAGGTTGTGCTGTAAAGCAGTACAGTCAATGAGAGCGCGAATCGGGCGATGCATTTGACAATTAAGGGAGTCGAAAAAGAATCAACAGTTTACAGATGGTGCAGCCCTGGAAATAATAATGAGTAACTGCTAACACGGCTACCTTTCCTTTGTCTTTCGAGAAGATAGGCAAGGTTAGTGTTTCAGTTCAATATTGTTGTTCCGGGGAGAAGAAGTTTCCGATAAAGGCTGCGGATCCAGCACGGCCACAGTTAGCGAATCATCTATCAG
Source organism: Nitrosomonas eutropha (assembly GCF_900116685.1). GTDB lineage: Bacteria > Pseudomonadota > Gammaproteobacteria > Burkholderiales > Nitrosomonadaceae > Nitrosomonas > Nitrosomonas eutropha_A. Next base: position 33,726 of record NZ_FPBL01000001.1, on the reverse strand, counting down.
ATACTTCTCAGCGACATTCCTGACTTGCTCTGCCGTAACTGCCTGCAACTGTTCCAGAATAATATCTGCATCCCGGTGGGATAGTCCGATGCTTTCCAGTCTGCCGATCTGCATCGCCTGCGCAAAAGTGGAGTCAAGCTGATAAGTACGACTTGCTACTACCTGTGCCTTAACACGAGCAAGTTCTTCCTGAGTGATTCCGGACTGTATAATTTTGTCGATTTCAGCACGTATCGACTGTTCCAGCTCATCTACTGTTCTGCCTTCGCTGGGAGTCCCATCAATATAAAAAGTACCAGGGCCACGCTCAATAGCGCTATAGCCGGCATCAGCCGAGATGGCAATACGTGTTTCGCGTACCAAGGTTTTATTAAGTCTTGCTGCAGCGTTGCCATCCAGTATTTCAGCCAGAATAGTCAGCGCGTAGGGCTCCCAGTCATTTTTGGGATCTTTGAGTACAGGAGCTTTGTATCCCATGATCAGATGCGGGAGTTTTGCAGGTGCCTTTACTACCAGTCGCTTGATTCCCATTTGAGGTGGTTCAATTTGTGGCTTGCGTTCAGACAGCGATGGAACTTTACCAGCGCTGAATCTTCCGTAATATTTTTTTGCCAGTGCGAGCACGCTTTCCGGATCAACATCTCCTACCACCACCAGTACCGCATTATTGGGCGCATACCAGCGCTTATACCAATCCCGCGCATCACTTACCTGCATATGTTCCAGATCATTCATCCAACCAATAATTGGGCGACGATAGGGGTGTGCCTGAAAGGCTGTCGCCATTAGTTTTTCGTACAGTAATGCGTGTGCCTGATCATCCGTGCGCAGCCTTCTTTCTTCCATTACAACCTGTATTTCCTTGGAAAATTCTTCTTGTGTCAGCTGCAGATTGTGCATGCGGTCGGATTCAAGTTCCATTGCCATTGGCAAGTGGCGCTGGTGCAGCTGCTGATAATAAGCAGTGTAGTCACTACTGGTAAAAGCATTCTCCTTGCCGCCGACGGCCGCAATTCTTCTGGAAAATTCACCGGTAGGCACACTGTCAGTTCCCTTGAACATCATGTGTTCCAGTGCATGTGCCACGCCGGTTGTCCCGTTGACTTCATCCATACTGCCGGCCTTGTACCAGACCTGCTGAATGACCACTGGCGAACGATGATCTTCTTTGATAACCAGTTTAAGACCATTATCAAACAGATATTCGTGTGGGTTGGCTGAAACTGATAGTGGTGATACCAATACCAATGTAACGCAAAGAAGAATAATGAGATGACTGGGGCAAAAACTGGTTTTCATATTGTACTGAAAGTTGAACTGGCCTGGGGCGAGTGACCGACATTACCCCGGCAATTGGTTGATGGTATGATGTTTGTTTCCACGAAACAGAAACAGCCTACCAGAATGTTTAGCATTTTTAAATCCAAAAAGAACTCTGACGAAAAAAATCCTGCTCAGATTGAAGCTGAGTCAGTCAGTTTCGCCGACAAGATCAGGCAGGGTCTGACACGCACACGACAGCAGCTTGGCAAGCAGTTGTCCGGGTTGTTTGGTGGCAGGAAAATCGATGAAGACCTGTATGAGGAGCTTGAGACAGCTTTATTGACAGCAGATACTGGAATCGAGGCAACAAACCGGTTGCTGGAATCACTGCGTACCCGTGTCAAGCGTGATGCACTGGATGATTCTGAACAACTTAAAACAGCTTTACAGGATGCGCTGACTGAATTGCTACAGCCGTTGGAGCGACCACTGGTTACAACCGGGCATCAACCTTTTGTGATCATGATTGCTGGTGTAAACGGTGTTGGTAAAACTACCACCATCGGTAAGCTTGCTCATTATTTCCAGTCGCAGGGACATTCGGTGTTGCTGGCGGCTGGTGATACTTTTCGTGCGGCAGCACAGGAGCAGCTTAAAGTATGGGGCGAGCGCAACCAGATCACGGTTATTTCCCAGGAAAGCGATCCAGGCAAAAAAGGTGATCCGGCTGCTGTGATTTTCGATGCGGTCAATGCAGCCATTGCAAGAAAAATAGATATCGTTCTGGCTGATACCGCCGGGCGCCTGACTACTCAGCTCCATTTGATGGAAGAGATCAAAAAAATCAAGCGCGTCGTTGCCAAGGCCATACCTGATGCACCACACGAGGTACTGCTGGTGCTGGATGCGAATACTGGTCAGAACGCTGTCAGCCAGCTAAAAGCCTTTAATGATGCTCTGGGCGTTACCGGGCTGGTCATGACCAAGCTGGATGGAACTGCCAAGGGTGGCGTAATTGCTGCCATCGCTGCACAATTTGCCGATAATCCGCTCGCTTTACGTTTTATCGGAGTGGGGGAAGGGTTGGATGATTTAAGGCCTTTTAATGCCCGGGAATTTGCAGAAGCACTGTTCGATTAATATCCTCTGTTTTATTTGAGTGCCCGGTATGGCCGCAATGATCAGCCTCAATAATGTCAGCAAGTTTTATCCGGGAGGGTATGAGGCACTTAAAAGCATTACCCTGTCGATTAGTCAGGGAGAGCTGATTTTCTTTTCCGGGCACTCTGGTGCTGGTAAAAGTACGCTACTGAAGTTGATGACAGCGATAGAACGCCCAACTTCCGGGAGTATCGTGGTGGGGCAGCAAAATATTGATTCACTCAGACGAAGTGCCATTCCTTACTTGCGCCGGAATATAGGAATGATCTTTCAGGAACAAAAAATCCTGTATGACCGTAATGTTTTTGCCAACGTCATGTTGCCATTGCAGGTGACGGCCTTTGATACGAGAGCCAGTGCTTCGCGTGTGCGTGCGGCATTAGATAAAGTTGGTTTGCTAAATAAGGAGAAGGCCGACCCGGTTACTTTGTCGGGGGGGGAGAAACAGCGGCTGTGCATTGCGCGCGCTGTTGTCCATCGCCCAACCATTTTGATCGCAGATGAACCTACTGCCAATCTTGATAGCGGCTATGCGCGAGACATCATGGCTGTTTTCGAATCGTTCAATCAGGTGGGTGTTACCGTTCTTATCTCGACACACGACAGGATACTGCTTGATATGACACAACATCGTGTACTTGAGCTGCGCCACGGAAAGCTGGTCGCATGAGCAGCTGGCTGTCCCAACATGGATATGCGCTGTTACGCGCACTCAGACAACTTGCGGCTGCTCCTGTTACCAGTCTGCTGAGTATCATCGTTTTCAGTATTGTTCTGAGCTTGCCCACGGGTATTTTTATACTGCTGGAAAACTTGCGTGAGATATCAGGGCAGGCAACAGACACGCAACAAATGACCATTATGCTGGATACGGCAGCCAGCCAGGCCGATGTTGAGCTGATCAATGCTCGGCTGGAAAAGATGCCCACAATTGAAGGCTTTCAGTTTATTTCAAAGGAAATTGCGTTACAGGAACTACAGCAGGAAAGTGGGATGGCGGAGGTGATGCATAATCTCGGGCAAAATCCATTGCCTGATGTGTTTGTAATCAATCTTGGGCATATATCTGCCAATGAAATAGAAAAAATACAAGCCATGGTACAGATCTGGCCCAGAGTAGCGCATGTATTGGTAGATACCGACTGGGCCAGAAAACTGGATGCCATGCTTGATGTGGGAAGACTGGTCGTCATTATGCTGGCATCACTGTTCGGCGTAGCGCTTGTGATCGTTATATTCAATACTATCCGTCTGCAAATATTGACGCGGCATGATGAGATTGAGCTATCCAAACTGATTGGTGCCACGGATAGCTATATCCGCCGGCCATTTCTCTATTTCGGTGCACTACAGGGGGCGGCGGGCGCAGCGCTGGCCTGGTTGCTGCTTTATTTTGCAATCCTCAAACTGAATGAAGCTCTGTCTGAACTGGCCCGGTTATATGCCACTACATTTACGCTCAATCATCTTTCCTGGCGGGATAGTCTGATTCTGCTGCTATTCTCCGGTGCACTAGGGTGGATTGGGGCGCGCTGGTCAGTCGCCCGGCATCTGTCACAAATCGACCATGACAGCACCATTTCCTGATTGCCTGGACTATTTTCATACATGATTTTCTCTTATGGCTGAGTTTATAGCGTTGATCCCGGCAGCTGGCTCCGGTTCACGTATGGGGGAAGATATTCCCAAGCAGTATCGGCCACTGGTAGGTAAACCTATGATTTACCACGCACTGCGCACCCTGTGCAGCGTTACCCGTATTTCCACAGTCTGTGTGGTGCTGGCACCTGATGATACTGAATGGGTGCGGCATGATTGGGATGAGTTTACTGGCAAGATCCGGATATTTAACTGCGGCGGGGCAACTCGTGCGGAAAGTGTTACTAACGGACTGAAGGAATTGCGTGCTGCAAATTATGCACAGGATCGGGACTGGATACTGGTGCACGATGCAGCGCGCCCGGGATTAAGTACAACCCTGGTTGAGCAGTTACTTGACCAGCTTGCAGATGACGAAGTCGGTGGTTTGTTGGCAGTGCCGCTGGCAGATACGTTAAAGCACATGAATGATACCGGTCGGGTAATGCGTACTGAATCGAGAAAACGGCTATGGCAGGCACAGACACCGCAAATGTTTCGCACGAAGCTGCTGCTTGAAGCACTGGAAAAGGCCCCAACGGGTATTACGGATGATGCTAGTGCAGTAGAAGCATTGGGATTCTCTCCCAAGTTAGTAGTAGGAAATGCTTATAACTTTAAAGTGACTTACCCGCAGGATCTGAAACTGGCTGAGCTGATCCTGCGAGAACGTGCCACAACCCAAAATTAATTCCGGGCTGCGTTTGACATACTGGTGAAACGTTGTATCAACAGGTCTGAACACCTCTCCTCTCAGAACCTGTTCAAGGTCTAGATCAAGGGATGCAGTGCGAGGCAAAATTGAACGAGAAAGCGGAGCATACTTGAAGTATGTGAGCATTTTGAGTTCAATTTAAACGCCGTAATGCGTCCTTCAGTGAGATATTGAACAGGTTCTTATAAAATATTGACTTCCTGTTTTAGTCAACTACTCTATAAACAACCCTTGGAATTTCCCGCGATCAGTCTCATGAAAAGAGTTATTGCGCGAAATTGGTCAAGGTGTTTATGTAAATTTCCGGAGATTTTATGCAAATAATATTCTTATTGCTGGCATTAGTGGCAAGCTCTTATAGCTACGCGCAAAACTATATACAGAGTTTTGAGCCGTTGCCCGCTTCGATTATTGATGAAACAAAAAATGCCGCTTTGATTGCATTAGGCAAGAAATTGTATCTCGACCCGCGACTTTCAATTAATGACACTATTTCCTGCAGCTCCTGCCATCAATTGGATAATTTTGGTGTTGATAGCCAACCGACCTCGCTGGGGTATGATGGCAGACGTGGTAGTAGAAATGCCCCGACCACGTTCAATGCTGCGCTGCATATGGCTCAGTTCTGGGATGGACGCGCCAGAGATGTTGAAGAACAGGCGCTTGGCCCGATCTTGAATCCGATAGAAATGGGGATGCCTGATGAAGAAGCTGTAGTTAGCAAGCTAAAAAAAATAGATGAATACCAGACTATGTTTGCCGATGCTTTCAAGGGTGAAAAAGATCCTATTCAGTACAAGAACATTGGCAGGGCAATTGGTGCTTTCGAGCGCACACTCATCACGCCTTCGCGCTTTGACGATTTTCTCAGAGGTGACGAGAATGCTTTAAGTGCCGCCGAGAAACGAGGATTGAAGAAATTTGTTCGTATGGGATGTTCCAATTGTCATCACGGTATTGCCATTGGTGGCAACTCATACAAGAAAATTGGCTTGTTTGAGCCGTATGCAACCAGTGATCTTGGTAGGTATGAAGTTACCGGTCTGGAAGCGGATAAAAAGGTATTCAAGGTGCCTGGCTTGAGAAATATTGCTAAAACTGGCCCTTATTTCCATGATGGTTCTGTTGCCACACTGGATGAAGCTATCAAAAAAATGGCCAGATATCAGTTGGGCCGTGATGTTGGTTCGGGTTTTGTCGAAGATGTAAAAGCTTTTTTGGGTTCACTTACCAGTAAACAATAGTCTGATCTGCTGTTTGGTGTGAATGAGTGAGACTTTGCAGGGAAAAGTTTATATGTAATGTAACAGAGCGGCTACAGGCAGTAATAATTACTGTCTGTAGCCAATTCCGTAGAAATTTCTGATTACCAGGCAAGTGCCGTGTGGTAATTGATGCCAGTGCTAGCAGCATCATGTTTCAGTAATCAGGGAAGGATAACATTCAGGCCTGGCCCCCTAAAATAATCCGGGGGCCGTAAATTTACCTGATTAAGGAGCGGTTACGACATCGTCCAGTATGGCTCTGTCTTGTTTATTCCACTCCACGTCAAGCAAGTTGGAAAAGCGAGCTATGATCTGTACGGCAAGCCCACCCTGGAACAGGGCAGCCCAAGCCAGAATCACGAAGCCCCAGTGCAGCGGTGCGCTGAAGAGTTCTTCCATGAACCAGAAGGCGTGTCCCCACTCGTTCAGGCCAACGTTAGGCAGACTCATCAACGGTCCTGCTACGGTCATGATCAGAGGGAATGACCACCCTTTGTTGTACAGCGGCAACCGGGTATTGGCATAAATAATCATCGACACTCCCATGATGATGTATACCGGGAATGAACCATAAAACAGAGGAATATGGCTAGGAGTAAAACTCGTATCCCTGATAATCACCTGGTGCCATGAAGCATCCTGCTCGGTAAAGAAGCTTGATCCCCAGTAAACTGCAAATATATAGACCCCAAGCCACATCAGGAAATAGAAATACCGCTTTATTTCCTGCTTTGGAGTCAGACTGGCGAGCTGTTCCGCAGTATTGCGGGTTTTATATAACCATCCCCACACGAAGAGTGCTATAAGAGGCAGAGCGACCATCTGAGCACGCCACAAGCCCATCCAGATCCGGTCAAATTCCGGCTCCATCGAGTCCATGCCGTGAGAATAGGCGTATGTACGCTGGAAATAAACCCACATCACAGCCACAGCTAAGATAGGCAGCAGCCCGAATTTATAGTACTTGCCATCAAACCACTCAGATTTATCATAAGTTGGTTGATCAGCAACCTGCTGTGCAGCTTTGTCTTTCAATACATTTGTAGCCATAAAACTACTCCTTTTCGCGAAAATTGGAGTTTCCGTGGAAGCTCCTGATAAAAGTCAGTTACCAGTCTGGTTTCAGAGTGAAATCTGATTTAGGACAATTCCGGGTTGTCAAGAAAACCTCGGTTAATCTAGTCAACCTCATACAACACCCGGATTTCAAAGCTTTCATGGCGAGCACCTCCTCTGTTTTAGTATAAAAAACACCTGTTTTCAGGTACTTGTAAGAGTGTATATATAGGATAAAGTTCAACAACAAAACGCATGACATATATCATATAAATTTTCTGTTTATTTTCAATATGTTTGCGTACGTCGCTGTAAGTATAGCCGGTTACGGGAGGGAAGAGAAGAGAGATTGAAGCCTTGCTTTGCTTGTGCAAACTTCGGGTCGCAGTAGCAGTATCGCGGTTCGCAAAGCCTTTTGTGATAGACAGATCAGGCAGGCATGATAGAAGTTGTTACTCGGAGCAAATATATATGCTGGTTTTCAATGCTATCTTTTTTTTAGATAGAACAGATATTCACCCGTAGCTTCAGATGAAGACAGCAACTCATGCCCTGTCTGATCGGCAAATACCTGAAAATCAATCATTGCGCCCGGGTCTGTTGCCATGATTTTGAGCACCTGCCCATGTGCCATTTCAGACAGGAATTTTTTTGTGCGGAGAATGGGTAACGGACAAACGAGTCCACGCACATCCAGCTCCTTGTCAAAGGATTCATTATCCAGATTCATATTGTTATCGCCTTGATCGGTAAATGAGTAAATCTTACCGGTTTGTAATGCTTGAGAATACCCAATCTGTGTGTTGTTGTTACATCGTTAATGGCTGTACATAACCAGTCAGTTCCATGTAACCTCGCCCGGCCGGTTTGCCATCACGTGTAAGCGTGATAGCACCTTCCCAGTAGACAGCGCGGGTGGAATCGCGCGAATCCAGCTCCTGATCATCCATTAAAGGAGTAATCTGCCATTCGATCTTATCTGTTCTAATACGAGTAGCAACCGGGTAAACAGCCTGCGTGTGGGTAGAGCGCCAGGTACGGACCGGGTGAAAACTGACTTGCTCAGGCGTGAAAAATTGCACGCGACCAGAAGCATCGCGTAGCGCAGCGTATGCCCAGATTTTACTGCCATCTTTCCCGCGTATCTGAAAAGCCATTAATGCAGAACCATCATTGAGGTTCGCGCTGACCCAGTCCCAGCCTGCTGCATCCGGATCGAGATACTCACTCGACCATTCACGATCGAGCCAGGCTGTTCCGGTGACAGACATATCCTTCCCCTGGCGACTGATTGTTCCATTTACCTGTAAATGCGGCTCGCTGTAGTAATAACTGGCCTGTGCTGTTTTTGGCCCTTTGCGCGAGAAACCATTTTCACCCTGCAACATTAAGGGTTGTGAAGGTGTAAATGATAATTTCATGGTGAAATCATCTGCCTTGATGTTAGTCTGGTAGTCGCCATCCGCTGTGCGTAGAAAGGTCCAGTCATCCAGTTTTACATCGGCATTGCCGGTTCGGGCATATGCCAGATTGAATCCTGAACGGGCGATTCTTTGGTCGTGCTGTAGCCTGCCGATTGCAGGATCGGATAGTGCTGCATGTGCGATGATTAGTTGGTGGGGAGCAAAATGGCTGGGATTATCCCTGTCAGTTTGGGTAGTTAAACGGAAAAACGTAACCTGGAAGCCTAGCGGATCACCTGTTGGTGTTTCCAGCCAGCCGGTCACATACCACCACTCGATCCGGAAATCAGGATGAGCGCCATGATCATCCGGGAATTCAAATATTTTACCGGGTACAACAGGAGCCAATACAGGTGGAGCCGAAAGCAGGGAGCTCTGAAAAATCAGCCAGCCTAATAATATCCATAAGTAACGCATTACCAATCCTCCCTAACTGCCCGGATGACATTGCCAGACGCTGCGCGGCGGCTAGCCACCGACGCTGTCAATGTCGCGGCCCCCAGTACTGCCAATGCCATCAGTACCAGCCATGCCCAAGGCACGTACAGTTGCATGGTCCAGTGAAAAGATTGCGGGTTGACAATAAAAATAAGAATCAGACTAATACCTGTGCCTAGCAAAAATCCAGTGATAATACCGAATCCAGCCAGCAATCCGCCTTCCAGCGTCAGCATGCGCTGAATCTGTCGCCTGCTGAGCCCGATATGGCGCAACATGCCGAATTCTCTGATCCGGGTCAGCGTTTGTGCCGAGAAGCTGGCCGCTACGCCCATTAACCCTACACCAATTGCGACCAGCTCCAGCAGATAGGTTACTGCAAAGCTGCGGTCAAACTGTTTCAAGGCAACTGCACGCACCCGGCCGGTTTCCATGATTTCTAGCGTATCTCCAAACGGCAGCGCCTTTAGTGCTGATATCGCTGTGTGAATAGTTGCTCCAGGTTTTATCCATAGCGCTGCATCGCTGACATGATCATCTCCGGTCAGCTTGCGATAATCAGATAATTCCATCTGAATCGCGCCGAAGATACGTCCGTAATCCCGCCACACCCCGGCAACGATGAACAATTGCGAAGGGTCGGCAAAAGGCAGTGTGACCTGCTTGCCGATTTTAAATCCATACAGATCAACCATTGCTTCCGATACCCAGATCGGTACCGTATCAGGGGAAATCTCCCCGGGGGATAGCGCGTTTTCTGTCAATGGGACTATCAATCCGGGGTCATTGCGATCAATCGGGCGTGCCAGCAGCGTGATGTTAGGCCTGGTTGGATCCAGAGTAACCGGTATCGAACGGATAAAATCAATGCGTGCAATATCTGGCAGAGAAGTAATAGTCTGCTGTTCATCAGTTGTCAGGCCGCGCATATCCTGATGAATGATGGGGTGCAGATAAAGATCAGCGGGCAATACTTGTGCAAGCCAGTTATCTACCGATACGCGGAAACTGGTTACCATAATCGCCATAGCCACCATTAAGCTGAAGCTGACCAGTACACCACCCAGCGCAATGGCTGCCAGGCCGGAAGCATTTGAAAGCCGGGTGACTGCCAGCATATACAAAATGTTTGATTTACTTGGATTGAGTGCGCGTAACAGAGTGGAGAAAAGTAATCCGCATAAATATGGCAATGCAGCCATACTGCCAATCAGCAACAGGACGATGGCCAGGTAGCCAAACACAGGCAGATCATACACTGGTGGCAATCCGGCAAAAATAATACCCGTCAGCAGGCAGACAGCAGCCAGCCGGGGTGCACGTAGTGCTGCCAGTACAGTGTATTCACTGCCAGACTTGAGTGCGGGCGCCGGATGTGTGTGTGCTGCTTCCCATGCAGGCAACAGGCTGCCCAGTACAGTAACGCCGGTTCCCAGTAAAAAATAAAATATGGCAGCCAGTGGATCGAAATGTAACTGCGGTTCCAGTCCCGGAAAAAAACCGGCTCCCAAGTCTGCGCCAAGATGACGAAGCGCCATCGCCGCCAGCAAATATCCCAGTGCCAGCCCCAGCAGCGATCCCAGTACACCAAGTAATCCACTCTCCAGCAGAAGCTGGCGCAGAAGCTGACGACGGGTCATGCCCAGCACACGCAATAGAGCAAGCTGTGATCGCCGTCGGATGGTAGAGAGAACCTGACTGGAGAAAATCAGAAACGCGCCAGTAAACAGTGCCACCAGCGCCAGAATATTCAGGTTGACGCGGTAGGCGCGTGACATATTGTGCGCGCGTGTATCATCGTCCTGACTTTCAGTCAGTAAATAGGAAGCTCCCAGCTCCTTACCCAGCATTTCCCGAAATGCAGTGTGATTAACACCCTGCTGCAGTTTCAGCTCAATGCGCGAAAGCTGGCCGATTTGGTCAAAGCGCCACTGTGCTGCACCGATATCCATGACGGCAATGCGCTGACCGGCATGTGCTCGCGCCAGTCCACCGGCCACGCGCAACGTAATCTGCTCTGTTCCCATGCTTACCGTGATCGAATCTCCCTGTTTAACTGCAAGCCACTCCATTGCTGCGGGAGACAGAAAAACAGCATCATCGGCCAACATGTCCATTGGCTTATCCTCTGCTGGTACACCCAGCAGATCAGGTGTGATACTAATTGCACGAAACATATCCAGCCCCAGAATCTTGAGAACCGGGTTATGCACAGCTTTTGCCTTGGCCGGTATGCCGACAGTGATTTCCAGCACCGGGTTGGCCCGCGCTACGCCCTCATGCTGACTGAGCATGGGATAAAGTGTTTCATCGAACGTGGATCGGAGGGCACGCACCGTCAAATCAGATGTCCCGGAAAGACTGCGGGTGGCAGCGGAGAATTCACTGACAGCCGCTGTATTGATCAGATGAATGGTGAATCCCAGTGCCACCCCGAACATAATCGCCAGCACGGCCACGATGGATTGCAGACGGTGTGAGCGCCATTCACCCTGTAACAGCCAGCGAGTGAGTAATGGCGGGCTCATTTCCGGTTTTCCAGAGAAATCGGCGTCAGGCCATGCCTGTCCAGTACCAGGATTCTGTCTGCTGTTTCGGCTGCGAGGCGAGAATGCGTAACAATAATGGCGGAAGCTTGGTTCGCCTTGATTTCGGAACGAATCAATTGCAGGATTTCCCGGGAAGTATCCTGATCGAGATTGCCGGTGGGCTCATCCGCCAGAATCAGGCGCGGGCGATGTACCAGTGCGCGGGCAATTGCGACCCGCTGTAGTTCCCCTCCCGATAGTTGATGAGGAAAATCCTGCTCCCTTCCCTGCAAACCCACTGCTGCCAGCATAGCTGGTGCGCGATCAAGTGAAAGATGATTGAGCAGCAGTGGCAGAGAGACATTTTGCAGCAATGTCAGATGGGGCAGTACATGAAACGCCTGGAAGATAAATCCCAGATATTTGCGTCGCAGGATTGTCGCCGCTTCATCTTCCACCGGCAGGATCTTGCTATCAATTTTGATTTCGCCGCTATCGGGACTATCCAGCCCGGCAATCAGGTTCAATAAAGTCGATTTTCCCACCCCGGAATCACCCATGATGGCGACATATTCTCCAGCGGCAAGGCTGTAGGATAAACCGGATAACACCTGTCGATCCGAGTAGGATTTGCTGATATCGCTTAATTCCAGAACGGGTGTATGGCTCATAGCAGATATTGTATAGTTAATGACATGATTAAAGCATACGAGGTTTTAACCGAGATGGACATCCAAATTAAAAGAGCTTATGAATCAGCTGATCCTGCGGACGGTTGCCGTGTCCTGGTGGATAGACTTTGGCCGCGCGGACGAACCAAAGAGCAGGTGGCATGTGACCTGTGGCTGAAGGAAATCGCGCCTACCGCTGATTTGCGCAAATGGTTCAATCATGACCATGCAAAATGGGCGGAATTTGAGCAGTGCTATCGTGATGAATTATCTGCTAATCCTGGAGTGAAAACGTTGCTGGATAAGGCCGCTGAAGGGAAATTGACACTACTTTACGGGGCACACGACACCGAATGCAACCAGGCTGTAGTGTTACGGGATTATTTGCTGGCACAACACTGACAATTGCTTGTGTTTAGTAATTTGTGAAGAGCCAGCTCCGAATTCCTACAACTGGATTGGCCATGCGATAATTGTAAATTCTATTCGTACAGGAGCGTGCAGTCAGATGATTTCTGTTGTTCTTCAGGATTCGGGTGACCTGCTCGCTTCAGAACATATCAGAACATATTATCCAGCTACCATGAAAAAAATCAGAATCGGACAAGGGTTTGATATTCACCAGTTGGCTGCCGGGCGTAATCTCATCATTGGGGGTGTAACTATTCCGTATGAGAAGGGACTGCTGGGCCACTCAGATGCGGATGTGTTGCTGCATGCCTTATGTGATGCACTGCTGGGTGCTGCTGCCTTGGGGGATATTGGTCGGCATTTTTCCGATACGGATGCGCGTTTCAAAAATATCGACAGTCGCAAGCTGGTGCGCGAGGTTCACCGGCTGCTGACTGAAGCAGGTTATCGTATCGTGAATATCGATGCGACGATCATCGCCCAGGCACCTAAAATGGCCTCCCATATTCCCGGAATGATTACCAACATTGCACAGGATCTTGCCATGCCTGCTGGAGATATTAATATCAAGGCAAAAACTGCCGAGAAACTCGGTGCTGTCGGGCGTGGTGAAGGTATCGTCGCGGAAGTGATCTGCCTGATCGCTGACAGGAACGAAGGCGAAGCACAGTCATAATGCCCGGCGCTGCTCATTCTGTCAGGCTGTTCCTTGCATTGTGGCCGCAAGATATCGCAAGGGATCAATTAGCCAAACTGGCGCGGCAGCTGGTGGATGATTGTTCAGGCCGTTGCATTCAGTCGAAAAATCTGCATCTGACGTTGGCATTCATGGGCGAAATTGATCCAGGTAATATTCCACGATTGTGTCAGGCAGCCCCGATTATCCAACAATCTCCATTCAATTTGACCCTGGACAAGGTTCATTTCTGGAAAAAAGCCGGAGTCATGGTGGCCGGGACAAGTCAATGTCCAGCAGAATTAACTGCACTTGTGCAAGATCTGCAACACTTGCTTTCTGCCTTGAAAATCCGGTATGACGATACACATCTATTTACACCACACGTCACGCTGATAAGAAATGTAAGGCACTGCAGTTTGCCTGATTCAATCCAAGCGATTGATTGGCCGGTGACTCAATGGTCGTTGGTACAATCCCGGCAGACACCATACGAATCGGTCTATCAATCTCTTGCAGACTGGGCGCTTGAACCACAGGATTCCGATGAACATCATCGCGCTTGATACTTCTACCGAATACTGCTCCCTGGCTCTGTGGCTAAATGGAAACATTATCAGCAGGGAAAAGCTGGCGGGTCAGCGCCATTCCGAATTATTATTGCCGATGCTGCAAACCATGCTAACTGAAGCTGGTGTTGCCTTGAGCCAGATTGAGGGCATCGCTTTCGGAGCTGGCCCGGGTTCCTTTACCGGGTTGCGTATTGCCTGCGGCATTGCTCAGGGATTGGCTTTTGCACGGGATATTCCGGTAGTCGGGGTTAGTACACTGGAAGCCCTGGCGCAACAGGTGGATGCCTCTCGGGTGCTGGCGGCGCGGGATGCGCGCATGGGTGAACTCTATTTTGCAGCTTATGAAAAAATGGAAACCGGCTGGTTTCCTGTTCATGCTCCACTGCTATGTCGGCCAGAAACAGCTCCAGAGGTAATCGGGGAGGGATGGACGGGATGTGGCAGTGGTTTTGCTCTGCATCAATCAGTCTTGTCAAAAACTTACAGCGAAAACCTGCAACAGATTATTCCCGATTGTTACCCGCATGCGCGTGAAATTGCACAATTGGCAGCGATCAAGTTTGCCAATGGCGAGGGCAGGGCGGCAGAAGAGGCACTACCAGTGTATATCCGCAACAAGGTGGCACTGAAGGAAAGCGAACGACAGCGATGACACAGATCGGGGCACGCCCTTTTCAGATCAGAATTCGTGAAATGCGTCTGAGTGACCTCGAACAGGTTATTTGTATTGAGCACGAAATTTTTCTTTTTCCGTGGTCAATCGGCAATTTTAGTGATTCAATCAAGACAGGTCATCATTGCCAGGTGATGGTGCAGCAGCAGGGTGCCGAGCCGGATACCGATCTGGTAATGGGTTACAGCATTCTTATGATCGGGCCGGGTGAAGCGCATGTGCTGACGCTGGGTATGGGTTACGCCTGGCAAAATCAGGGGCTGGGCGGGGAGATGTTGCGCTATCTGATCGAACTTTCCAGAAAACACCAGGCAGAATTTATATTACTGGATGTGCGTGAATCCAATACCGGTGCGGCAAATCTGTATCGGCGACTGGGATTCCAGCAAATTGCCGTGCGCAAGGATTATTATCCAGCAATGTGCGGACGCGAGGATGCGCTGATCATGAGGCTGGAGCTATGATCCCGGGAATCTCGAATACCCTGACTTCTCATCCTGCCTGATCAGGAAAGACTCCGCCATGGATCCCAATCGTCTCAAAGAATTAGGCTTGCTACCCGTGTGGCGTGTTAGACCAGGCACCATTTCTGGGCAGCCGTCTGTTCAATCGTCTGATTCAAGAGAGTGCCCGACTGTGCATACAGAAACCGCTGTGGAATCTTCCATAGTTGATGACCGATCGGCTTTAATTGCGCGTGCAAACTGGGAGCAGCTACGGCAGATGGTGAGCAGTTGTACCGCTTGTCCACTCTGTCAGACGCGCAAGCAAACGGTATTTGGTGTGGGTGATGAACAGGCAGACTGGTTGTTTATTGGAGAAGGCCCGGGTGCCCGGGAAGACGCGCTGGGTGAACCGTTTGTCGGCCAGGCCGGGAAGCTGCTCGACAGCATGCTGCAGGCGATTAATCTCGGGCGCGAACAAGGTGTTTATATTACCAATGTCGTTAAATGCCGCCCACCGGATAATCGCAACCCGCTAGAAATAGAAGCACAGCAGTGCCGTCCCTATTTGCTGCGCCAGATTGCACTGATTCAACCCAGGTTGATCGTAACCTTGGGCAAGGTGGCCGCCCAGAATCTGCTGGCAACGGGCGACAGCATTGCCAGCTTGCGTGGCAGATTGCATGAATTTGCAGGTATTCCCCTAATTGCGACCTACCACCCGGCCTATCTGTTACGTTCGCTGACGGACAAGGCCAAGGCATGGGAAGACCTCTGTTTTGCCCGCAGAACCATGCAGACCTTGCGCGATAAGTAATTCCATTCCCAAATCAAAAATGACACGAAGGCGAGTCGCAGACAGTATAAATAATACGGCCAGGCGAAGCCGACAAAGTTAGTTTTGATTTAGAAATGGAATAATATCGTCCATTCAGTCTCGGGAACTGTTCCAGCGCTGCAATGTTATTTTATCCATTGTTTGATCACAAAATCCGCAATGCCTGACGGCATTCTGCTATTCATTGCTCCGCATTAGCAGGCGTAAAGCGTTGAATTCTACTTAACGCATCTCGCAAAGAGTGGCGGGCAATTGCCATATCATAATCCATTTGCAGCCCCATCCAGAATTCGGCGGTATTACCGAAATAGCAGGCCAGCCTCAATGCAGTATCAGTCGTAATTGCGCGGCGTTCCAGCACAATATCATTAATACGCGTAGCTGGAATTTGCAAAGCAAGGGAAAGCGCATGAGGCGTCATCTGCAAGGGCACAAGAAATTCTTCTCGCAGAATTTCACCAGGATGAACAGGGGGTAATTTTTCACCTTCAGCAATGTCACTGAAATCCATGTGCTCCAGGTCTTCGAATCGAATCGTCATAAAATAGACACTCCTTCCTCAATGGTAATCAATAATTTCAACATCAAACGCATCACCGGCTTCAAACCGGAAACAGATTCGCCATTGGTTATTAATACGAATACTCCATTGTCCAGTCCGATCAGAAGATAATTTCTCAAGCCTGTTCCCGGGAGGGATGCGCAATTCTTCTATGGAAGAGACGCGATGCAGCTGCACCAGTTTCCGACGAGCAATCTGAAGGATTTCCGGTGGCAAGCGTTTGACCTTTTCGTTGGCAAATAATGCTGCGGTTTCTTTTGTAGCGAAAGTTCTGATCATGTTTGCAACAATATAACGTCAAGCGTTAAACGTCAATGCACAAAAACAGACGAGGTATTGCTGCGAAGTTGTTTATTGATCCGTGAATAGCGAGGCTTAGTGGTTTACGGTGAGGCTGATTATTGCCGCCAGCCGGTTTTTACCCTGATGTTTGACGTCTGGCAGCGTTTGTAAGGATAGTTCCGCATGATTATTCCATCATCAGGCCTCGCCATTGAATAACAATCCCTGAATTTTTCCCAGCGCCCCCGCAATTCGGATGGCTTCTTCCGAAGGAATCTGGCGGATCACCTCCTGTGTTTGCACATCCACAATTTTGACCACGGTCTTGCCGGTATCCTCATCGATCGAGAATTTCAGGTTCTGTGAGAGCGTTTGCGTAAACTGCTGAATCTGGTTAACTGCCTCTACCACCTGCTCCGGTTTAATTTCGCTTTCGCTGATTTCAGCCGGAGGCTGGTGAGCGGCGGCCGTTTCCTGCTCCCCCGTCCGGGTAACTGGCACAGCCGGCTGAACGGGTGCTATCGCCCGCAGCATATCAGTAGCAACTGCGTTGATATCCATACCAATCTCCTTTTAATTACTGTTTGTAAACTGACTCATCATTGCACGGAAGCCTCAGCTGACACGGAGTATGCCGTCTTTGCCAAGCACTTGACGGAAAAAAACTGCCATTGCGAGCACTGGTGCGAAGCCACCCACCCCGTCTTTGCGAGGAAGCATAGCTGACGAAGCAATCCAGTAACCATCGTCACCATTAACAGCAATCCGGTAACTACCTGCATACTGGATGACCGCGTCACGTTGCTCCTCGTGATGACGAGAGCAATGCTGTCATTGCGAGGAAGCCGCAGGCTGACGTGGCAACCCAGGAAATCCAGTACAACCACCACAACGAAGAGAATTGGCAATTTTGCGCATTCTGCCAGCGTTGTTGCTGGATCGTCACAGCCTTGTCAGGCTTCGCGATGACGGAGTATGCCGTCTTTGCGAGTTGCGTAAGCAACGTGGCAACCCAGAAACGTTACGGAACAATCCGGCCCTTTCATTCCCATAACCACTGCTCACACAATTTCCTCATACAAATCTCGCCAATCCGGGTTTTGCGCTTCAATCAAGGCAAGTTTCCTGGCGCGGCTACCGGCCTTGATCTGCTTCTCCCGCAAAATCGCACTTTCCATTGACCCATGCTGCTCATACCAGACCAGCAACTTGCACTGGTATTTCTTGGTAAACCCTTCCACCACGCTTTCCCTGTGCTGCCAGGCGCGTTGTACAAGATCAGAAGTTACCCCCGTGTACAACGTATCATTACGCTTGCTAGCCATGATATAAACACACGGATCCTTCATCTTTACCTATTGCTGACAAAAAACACCATCCTGGCGTTGCTGCTGGATCGCCGCAGCCTTGTCAGGCTTCGCGATGACGGAGTGTGCCGTCTTTGCGAGCACTTCAGTGCGAAGCAATCCAGCAACAATCTGCGTTACTGGATTACTTCATGCCCGTGGCATTAGCGATGACGGGCGAGGGGCTTATCTCAACAGGGACAACACGTTGTTAGGCAGCGCATTGGCCTGCGCCAGCATCGCGACACCAGCCTGCTGCATAATCTGCGCACGAGTCAGTGCAGCCGTTTCAGCCGCGAAGTCAGTATCCTGAATGCGGCTGCGGGAAGCAGACAGGTTTTCGCTAGCCGTTTGTAAATTGGTTACAACTGAGCCAAAGCGATTCTGAATGGCTCCCAGATCAGCGCGAGCAGAGTTGACCGCCTTCAATGCCGCATCCATTGTTGTGATTGCTGTATCAGCCCCCGCTTCACTGGAAACATCCAATGCAGCAAAACCTGTTGAGGTTGTAGGAGCAGTGGTTCCGGCGGTCAGGCCAGTCGTCGCCGCGGTCGCAGCACCAGCGATCACGATGTTCGGTGTAGCAGTCACAGAGCCAGAGTTGGTTAATACCAACTGCTCCGGAGCGGAGGATAAAATCGTTGCATAAACGCCAGTTTGGGAGGAATAAGAGTTAATAGCGTTCATAATATTCGAGGCGCGGTTTGCAGCATTGGTATCAGCAGCAATGGCACCGACGCTTACCCCATTGATGGTCAGGTCACCGGCAGTAATTGCGGTAAATGCAGTAGCAGCAACTCCTGTTACCTGGGCTACGCTGGAAGTACCGAGATTAGCGCTCGTGGCATTTGTAATGCTGGCAATGCTGATCGTTTCACCAACGTTAGCACCAACTTGGAAAACCTTGTTGGAGAAACTGCCATCCAGCAGCTTGGTGCCGTTAAAGCTGGTCTGGCTAGCAACCCGGTTAATCTCTGCCTTTAATTGTGCGGCTTCTTTTTGCAGTGCAGCACGATCATCGTTGGAGTTAGTAGCATTACGCGATTGTACGGCCAGTTCACGGATACGCTGCAAGTTGTTGCCGATTTCACTCAACGCACCTTCTGCCGTTTGTGCCAATGAAATACCATCATTGGCGTTGCGCGCTGCTTGGTTGAGCCCGCGAATTTGTGAAGTCATGCGCTCGGAAATTGCTAGGCCAGCAGCATCATCCTTGGCGCTGTTGATGCGCAGCCCGCTGGATAAACGATTCAAGGCAGTATTCAGCGCATTTTGGGAAGAATTGAGGTTGCGCTGTGAATTGAGTGAGGCGATATTGGTATTGATAACTTGTGGCATTTTTGTTTCTCCTTCCGAGAAGTACTTTTTAAAGTATCGTGGTGCTCTTTAATAGCGAGCCCACCATCGTTTTCCGGCCCTGATCTGCATCTGTGTGCAGAATATTCAACCGCCGTTGAGAGCAGTAACGGACCGCGTAAGGAAAGGTTTAGAGGAATAAATAGAAAAACAACTTTTCTTTTTTAACCAGTGAAGACTGGAACTGAAGGAGAAATCAGCAGTTGTTTGGGCAATTGGTTAAAAACCGTCATTGCGAACGCGCAGCGTGAAGCAATCCAGCAGCAATGGTAACAAAGGCACTGGATTGCTTCGTCGGCTGCGCTTCCTCGCAAAGACAGTTTTCTCTTCGCCAGAGTGATACAAAAGTACCGCAATAGTAAAACCGTAAGGCTTTATAACAAGTGGCGAATGAGACTAAAGCTTTGCACTAGGCTCCCGTTATGTAGTTATAACAAATTTATTCTACTACCCGACTCAGCTGGATAAAGCTCTTAAACAGCTCGTTAATCAGGAAAATAAAACAATTTCGATACCATTGTGCCTGAATGGATTTCATTACATATCTGATTCAGTAGATTTTTAATAATGCATATGTCCTGATTTTCGGTGTGGATGGAATGTTTAAGAATTTGTTAGTGAAAAATTAGATTGTTAAATCTTCTTATACAAGGTGATGTGACAACAAACTGGATATTTGATGTTGTATAACATTATGTTATGAAATTTATTTAACCAACCGTGAGGTAAAATGATGAATGAAAAATCTTTAACCGATCTGGACTTGGAACCAATCATGGTCAAGGTCATGGATAAGGAAGAAGGCTTGGGCTGGTCTCTTGATTTCACAAGACGGGTAGCATCTGAGTACGAAAAATATTTAATTCTTTGCAAAGAAAATCCAGATGTAGCTGTCATCCCATCGTCTTCAGTGGACGATTTCTGGCATTTCCATATCTTGGATACACAAAAGTATCAGGAAGATTGCCAAAATTATTTTGGTTACTTTCTTCACCATTTTCCGTATTTCGGAATGCGTGGTAAGGAGGATGAAGAAAACCTGAAAGCGGCATGGGGTGATTCGCGCGTTCTCTACGAAGCTCGTTTTGGCAAACTTCCAACGGATCTTTGGTTAGCTAGCAAACGGTGTCCAAACTGCGGTCGCCGAGCTGATCCTTCGGGATACGCCATGGATCAGCGTCCAAAACTTGCTATTACAGCATAACTCTTCACTCCAGGGGACGTATCGTTTATAGTGCGTGCCCCTGACCTTCGGCTTGGGCTTCATGTCAAGAATTCTCCTCGTCCTTATCGTTGGTCTGCTGCTTATCGCTACTGTGGGTGGTATCTACTATGCTTACGTTGGATTTGATAAACCGTTCTCAACGAGCGGCGAAGACTGGGGTCAGTTCGGAGATTACTTTGGTGGAGTTTCTAGCGCACTTCTTGCTTTCATCAGCATTCTTCTTCTGGTTTACACAATTCATCTACAGAGTGAACAGCTATCTGGTGTGCAGCATGAAATGCTAAAGCGAGATCTGCTAGCGCATGTTACTAAAGCAGACGATGAGATCATGCATTGGCTTGAGCGTGAGCTCGCTGCCTTGAAATCCGGAGAAACAGTTGAGTTTGGAGACGTAGTCTGGGGAATCCTTGAACCAAACTACATCAATCCAAAGGAATTTAAACTCGCAACGGTGAGACTTCACAAACTGACATGTCTCTACTGTGAGGCACTTGCGTTGTATCGTGACAATATAGACCCCCACTTCATCTTCAAGTATCACCACCAAAAAGCACAATCACTTCTTAATTTTCTTAAAGATCACCAAAAACTATTGGATCGAATGGCAGGCCCATCCTTGCAGTTTTGCCAAATGCATTTGGATGGTAAGCACGAAGTCTAATGATTAGGGTTATATCATGATCGCGAAGTGAACCACGACATGAGCCGGTTGTTGAGCAAACCAGGAGCCGGGTTTTTGTGATCGGCCTTGGAGCTGGGCTGGAAGCCCGGTATTTTCACCGGAAAGCACTGCTGCCGGTTTCAGATATGCATAACTCGATAATTTCCTGCGGTTTATATTACGTTTTTCCCATTCTCAGCCGAGTATGGCTGTAACGCCGATCGGCGCATCTTCAATCATTGTGGATTACTCCTCAACTACTGGGTTGTCACGTCAGCCACGCTTCCTCGCAAGGACAAGTTACTCCGCAAAGACGGGGTCTTTTTACCGTCATCACGAAGCCTGACAAGGCTGTGGTGATCCAGAAACAAACAGTAACAGCAACAAAAAAGCTGGATTGCTTCGTCGGTCATACTTCCTCGCAAGGACGGTTTTTTGCCGCTTTCGCGAGGAATATCATGACGTACATCTTCCTAAATTGGACAGGAACCGAAGATGTAATAGAAACTTGCAATATTTATTATATCGACGGGATTGAAAAAATCGTAACAAAGTGGCGCGCACTTGGTTACATTACATAAAAAGATTTAGAGAACTGGGGCTAGTTCTTGAGTCAAGAAGACAAGCAGCCAGATGTTATTGATTCCAGTTTTCTGATTCTGGATCGTCAAAAACACGCAAACGTTGTATCATTTTTATGAGTCCAACTATATTTCGAGAAGGTGGCTTCCGGTTTTATTTCTTTTCCAGAGAGGAGCCCAGGATACATGTCCATGTTCATGGACAAAACGGGGAAGCAAAATTCTGGCTGGAGCCAGAGGTTAAACTTGCTCAAAATTATGGGCTATCTCCAAAAGAGCTGAGCGAAGCTTTATCCTTGATTAAGGAATATGAATATGACATCCATACAGCCTGGCGCAGACACTTCCACAGTTGAGGTGACCAATGTTTCAAAGCACGGTTTCTGGTTGCTGATATTTGATCAGGAAATATTTGTGCCATTTAAAGAGTTTCCCTGGTTTAGGGAAGCCTCGATCGGAAAATTACTAAATGTTGAGCTTCCTTCACCACACCATCTTTATTGGCCTGATCTGGATATAGATCTGGCTGTTGAATCTCTCTTGCATCCGGAACAATTTCCATTAATAGATCGTACTGGTTTAATTTCGCACGCTTCCACTGAATAGTGCATCTGGTTACCCTGTCATCAGGTTTAGGACATTTTCAGTGCGGATCGTGGTATCAATCTGATTCAGAAACCACAGTTACTTCCTGCCACGTTACGCTCGCAGTCGCAAGGACAGCTTTTTGCGATTTTCCCTGAATCGTCGAGTTTATTACATGCGTAAAGGTCCAATAGTTATCGTGCTGCTGACTGGTGGTGATAAATCTACCCAGGATGCAGATATTGTGCGTGCGATCACAATTGCGAAAGAGTGGAAGGAGTAATTTATGGCTGAAAATTTTTCCCGCTGGGATGTGGTGGAGCTGCTCAAAACAGATGAAGATATAAAGTTATATTTTGAAGCCTGTGCGGAAGAAGATCCGGGGGATGGTAGTCTCATTCGTGCTGCATTAGGTGATATTGCACGTGCCCGTGGAATGACTTGGCTTGCTCGTGAAACTGGCCTGACTCGTGAGGGACTTTATAAGGCTTTATCTCCTGACGGCAATCCGGAATTTTCTACAGTTATTAAGGTTATCAAGCGCTTGACTTGAAATTTCATATTAAGCCTGCTCATGTGAATTAACCTGCCTGATGCGCCGATTTGCGCATCCTCTAGCACCTGCATAGAAAACCAGGGCCAGATCTTGAATGAAGAAAACAAGTTGCCAAATACTATTGATTCCAGTTTTCCTGGTTTTTAAGTCATCAGCGGTGCAGTGATTCAAAAACCACGGTAATAATAATACACAAAATTACTGATTCCCCTTGTTGTAACAGTTGAGCTGGATTGCTTCGTCGGCTATGCGTGAAGCGCGCAAGTCGGAAGCTAGAGTTGGCGACTTGCCTCGAAGATTTGCGAGTTCCACCGAGCGATCACCTCCATGTACTTGGTGGTGATCGGAAAGGGCAATATTCAATTTCAATAAATAATCAGTGGCATATTTGCTTCCGATTCGTGGAAGGTGATGCTTACGATGTCGAGGTTTGCGACTATCACTGAAAGGAAGAAACCATGAGTGTTCCAAATTCAATCAAGATGAAGCGCAGGCCGACTCATCCGGGTGAAATGCTACGTGAGGATTTTCTTCCGGACTACAATTTGTCGGTTTCGGCTTTGGCAAAAGAGCTTGGGGTGTCACGCCAATCTGTGAATGAACTCCTGCGTAAACGGCGTGCTGTTAGTCCTGAAATGGCGCTTCGGTTAGCGCGATTTTTTGGTAATTCGGCAGAATTTTGGATTAACGCACAAGGCGCAGTGGATCTGTGGGATGCTGCGCGGACGATAGAGAGCGAAATTGCGAAAATTCAGCCATTGGCACATGCTTGACGATTAAAGTCGTGTTGTGATCATGGCCCCTGCTATCGAGTTTATTACATACGCAAAGGCCCGATAGTGGAGATCGGGGCCAGGTCGCGAATCAAGAAAATAAATATAACAAGTATTATTGATCCCGGATCTGACTTTGAAAGATTGAAAGATTGAAAGATAGCCGTTTTATCATTGCGATATGCCAAAAGTGCGGAGCAATCCAGCCTCCAAACTTAGCTTTTCCACATTTGTAGTAAGATGATGATAGTGAGTATTTTGGCAAACATGGAGGTTATTATGAATACTTCAATATCTATTCGCATCGATCAGACGTTGTATGAACAGGCACGCAGCGAGGCTCTGGTTGAGCACCGTACCATCGCCGGTCAGATCGAGTACTGGGCCAGGGTGGGGCGTGTTGCACTGGATAATCCTGATCTACCGGTGAGTTTTATCGCTGAATCGCTGGCTTCGATGGCCGAGCCTCGCAGCGAGGCTACAGATTTTGTACCCCGGTCGGCCGCTGATGAGCTACGGGGTTAAGCAAACCCGGAGATTCGCCCGCGCCTATAAGAAATTACACGGTAATGTCGCACGGAACGTTGATGCCGCGATTGAGGTCGTGGCAGCCAGGCCGGCAATAGGTGAGCGCAAAAAAGGGGATCTGGCGGAGCTCCTGGTCTATAAATTCCACAGCCAAAATCAGTTATATCTGCTCGGCTACAGTATCGATGAGGCTGTGTATCTGGTGTATCTCGAAGCAGTCGGGCCGCACGAAAATTTCTATCGCGATCTCAAGCATTCGTAAGGAAAGCGGGAAACAAGAGGAGAGAAGCCACGGTTTCCTGACTGGCTTGCTGCTTCATTCTGATGAGAACAGTTATGCCGTGATCGCGAAGCAACCCACGATATGAACCGATTGTTGAACAGACCCGGCTCCGGGTTCTCTGGAAACTGCTTTTTAATCTACTTTGAAGTTGGACTGAAGAACCGGTGCTCAGATCTGAATAATCTGATAATTTCTGCGGTTTACATCACGTTTTCCCTTCCTCAGCCAAGATATGTCTGTAGTGCCGATCGGTGCATCTTTAATCATTCTGGATTGCTTCGTCGGCTGCGCCTTCTCGCAAGGACGACTTTTTTCCATTCTCGTGAGGAGCAAAGCAATGTGGCGATTCAGCTATAACACCAGCAAAGTGCTCGAAACCTTATTTCTGAAATTTGAAAGAAACTGATTGAGATTGGGTAAGCAAGGCGTAATCAGAATGGAAGATTACAATATTTTATTCATGAAGTTGTTTAATTCAAATCTTACTGAATAATGGGTTTTGTTATATCTCCATTTACAAGGAAGTATTTACTGCTTGATGGTGCGAATAAATATCGAGTGCCTAAGAATTTGTTCAAGGTCTCGATCAAGGGATGCAGTGCAAGATAAAATTGAACAAAAAAGCGGAGCATACTTGTTGAAGTATGTGAGCATTTTGAGTTCGATTTCAACGTCGTAATGCGCCCTTTAGTGAGATATTGAACAGGTTTTTACGGAAATCAGGTGGTTTAATGCCAGTTGTTTACTTGTGGAATCAGTAGGTTGAATATAGAATGGAACCATTATGGTTTTATTTTAATGATGGAATTTAAAGTGCTATGTCTACAACCTTAACGTTGAAAAATATTCCGGATGAGGTGTATGAGCGGCTCAAAGTTGTCGCAAAGGCGAATCGTCGCAGCCTCAACAGTGAAATTATCATGTGCCTTGAGACTGTGCTCATGTCAACCAGGATTTCTTCGAAAGAGCGATTGGCACGCGCTCGTCAGTTACGCGCCAAGTTGAATGTTGAAGAATTTCAAGCAGACGATATTGACATCATGAAAAAGCAGGGACGCCCATGATCGTCGTGGATTCAAATGTGCTGGCGTATTTTTACCTGCCCGGCGAATACACTGCCACTGCAGAAGCGTTATTTGAACATGACGCTGATTGGGCAGCGCCGGTTTTATGGCGAAGTGAATTCAGAAACATTTTGACCGGGTATCTCAGGCGTGGAAGTTTGACATTCTCACAGGCATATCATCTCCAGCGCGAGGCAGAAGATTTACTCGCTGGGGCCGAGTATGAGGTAGATTCATTCAGCGTTTTGGAGTTGGTGCGTGACAGCGAATGTTCAGCTTATTACTGTGAATTTGTCGCGCTGGCGATGAAATTGGGCGCAAAGCTGGTAACAATGGATGGCAAGCTGCTAAAAGCATTTCCGGGTGTTGCTTTCGCACTTTCTGCCATTCACCAGCTGTATTAAAGAATCTCCACGAGCCCTTTAATATTTCGCTGAAAAGTGCGGAAACCGGGGCCAGATCTTGAATAAATAGGCTATCAGAGATGTTAACTAATTCCAGCTTCCTTGGTTTTAAACCATTAGCAGCGCAATGATTTGAAAACCACGGTAATAATAATGCGCAAAATTACTGATTTTCTCTGTTGTAATAGTTGTGCTGGATTGCTTCCCAACTACTGGGTTGCCACGTCAGCTATGCTTCCTCGCAATGACAAGTTACTCCACAAAGACGGGATCTTTTTACCGTCATCCTATGCTTGCATTTCAGTATTTGCTACGCAATCGTGATAAAGCGATAGCGTAAATTTCATTGCGGTCGCGTTTGCCAATAGCGATGACAGTTACTGTAATCGTTTGATCTTCAACGGTATACACGAGGCGGTAGCCAAGTCGCCGCAATTTGATTTTGTATATGTTTTTGGCTCCAGACAAAGCTGCCGAATGTATATGAGGATTTTCCAATCTTTCCTTGAGTTTTTTCTTGAATTGTTCTTTGGTAGTACGATCGAGCTTTTTCCATTCCTTAAGGGCAGATTTTTTAAATTCCAGTTTATAGGTCATCGAGCGAGACTTTAACGCTGGGTTCGTCTATACGCTCTTTCACAATTTTTAGTAGTTCGATGTCATCGAGTAGTTCTATCATTGCTTCGTAGGCAGCGGCAGGTATGCAGTAAAAAGCGGGTTCGTTGTGGTTTAGCACAGCGATGGGCATGCCTTTGCCGCTGGCCACGACCTTCATCGGGTTGGCTTTAAGTTCGGAGATACTGGCTGCAATTTCAGTAAGTATTTTATTTGGCATGGCTTTGATCAGAAGATTAAGAGGAATAACAAGACCAAATTATAGGTCTTTATAATAGTCTTGTAAAATTAAGAGCAAACCGTCAAATGTTATTGATTCCAGTTTTATTTCTTTTCCAGAGAGGAGCCCAGAATACAGATCCATGTTCATGGACAAAACGGGGAAGCAAAATTCTGGTTGGAGCCAGAAGTTAAACTTGCTCAAAATTATGGGTTATCTCTAAAAGAGCCAAGGAAGCTTATCCTTGATTTATGTACCAATTCGACTTGCAGTATAATCAACGGTTTTGGGTGAGATACTGCCATGGAAGCTGAACACATTAATGCTCTGACCGGACAGGTGGATGATTTAAAGCACAGGGGTGAAATTTTACGGAGGTATCTTTGACTTTGATGCCAAGCAAGTACGACTGACAGAGCTTGAGCGTCAATCTGAAGATCCTGCCATCTGGAATGACCCGGCACGTGCCCAGGAATTAGGGCGAGAAAAAAAATCCCTGGAAAATATCGTATTTACCCTGCAATCGATTGATCGCCAGTTACAGGATGCGCATGAATTGCTGCAGATCGCTCAGGAAGAAAGCGATGATGAAACTTTGCACAGTATTTCCGAGGATGTAGCGGGACTTGCCAGAACTGTGGAAGAAATGGAGTTTCACCGGATGTTTTCAGATCCGATGGATCCCAATAACTGTTTCATTGATATTCAATCCGGTTCTGGTGGAACCGAAGCACAGGACTGGGCATCGATGCTGGAAAGAATGTATTTACATTATTGTGAACGACGTGGCCTGGCAGTGGAATTGCTGGAAGAATCTCCCGGTGATGTGGCCGGTATCAAGAGTGCGACAATTAAAGTAAGCGGTGAATATGCGTATGGTTACTTGCGCACGGAAACCGGTGTTCACCGGCTGGTACGTAAATCTCCTTTTGATTCAGGAAATCGTCGGCATACTTCCTTTGCCAGTGTATTTGTCTATCCGGAAGTAGATGACAGTATAGAAATCGATATCAACCCGGCGGATCTGCGAGTGGATACCTATCGCGCTTCCGGGGCGGGTGGGCAGCACATCAACAAAACTGATTCAGCTGTCAGAATCACGCATATTCCAACCGGGATCGTTGTTCAATGCCAGAGCGGACGCTCTCAGCATCGGAACCGTGCCGATGCTATGACAGTGTTGAAATCCCGCCTGTATGAAGCGGAATTGAGAAAGCGCAATGAAACCAAGCAGGCCGTCGAAGATTCCAAAACTGACATCGGCTGGGGGCACCAGATTCGCTCCTATGTTCTGGATCAATCCCGCATCAAGGATTTGCGCACCAATATCGAGATTGGCAATACCCAGGCAGTGCTGGATGGGGATTTAGATGTGTTTATCGAAGCCAGTTTAAAGCAAGGCGTATAACGCCCATGATACGAAAATGATGACACCGACTGCTGTGGAGTTGATGGGTACGATATTGTTTGTCCTGGCTATTTTGCACACGTTTACTACCGGTTTTTTCAAGCGATTGGCCTCTATCCAGCCGACTCACGCCGGGCTGTGGCATTTGCTGGGTGAAGTGGAAGTGGTGTTTGGCTTCTGGGCGATGGTACTGGTTGTCATGCTGTTTATTGCCGATAGTGAAAAAGCAGCAATACATTACATTGATTCACGCAATTTCACTGAGCCGATGTTCGTGTTTGCCATTATGGTGGTCGCTGGAACTCGCCCAATCCTGCGGACAGCAACGATTGCTGTGGATTTTTTCGCCCGTATCATACCCTTGCCGGGTAGCATGGGATTTTACTTTACCGTGTTAACACTGGTTCCTTTGCTCGGCTCATTCATTACCGAGCCGGCGGCCATGACACTGGCTGCACTGATCCTGGCAGAACGTATCTTCGTGAAGGGTATTACCACACATATGAAGTACGCCACGTTGGCCGTGCTATTTGTGAATATTTCTATTGGTGGCACACTCACACACTTTGCCGCTCCTCCGATTCTGATGGTAGCCGGAAAATGGGGCTGGGATACCATGTTCATGCTGTCAACATTCGGCTGGAAAGCAGTTGTTGCCGTTGTTATAAATGCCTTATGTACGACACTGCTGTTCCGCGAAGAACTGCGATTGCTGCCAGAAACAGAAAGTAACCGTAGTGATACTGTTCCGTTTGCCCTGACATGTATCCATCTGGCTTTTCTCGTAGGTATCGTGATTTTTTCTCACCATCCCGCGATGTTTATGGGGCTGTTCCTCTTTTTTCTGGGAATTGCTCATGCCTATCAGCATTATCAGGATCGTTTAATCTTGCGTGAAGGATTACTGGTGGCTTTTTTTCTGGCTGGGCTGGTGGTACTGGGTGGCCAGCAGCAATGGTGGCTGCAGCCGGTATTGATGAGTATGACCAGTGATCAGATGTTTCTGGGTGCAACCATTCTGACCGCTTTTACTGACAACGCTGCGCTGACCTATCTGGGTTCACTGGTTGAAGGGTTATCCGACAGCCATAAATATGCCCTGGCCAGTGGAGCAGTGACAGGAGGCGGTTTAACTGTCATTGCCAATGCCCCGAACCCGGCAGGGGTAACTATTCTGCGCAACTACTTCGATGATGAAGCAGTGCACCCATTCAGATTACTGCTGTTTGCATTGCTGCCTACCCTCATTGCAGCGCTGTCTTTCCGGCTATTGTAATTGGAAATTTTTTATCCATTTTTTTGATACCACAATTTCTAATCAAGTTGCAGGCCGATGGCATTCGAAGCCTTGCAGTATATTGACTCCCATACAAACCATAGGCGGATATTGAAAAGTTATCCATTATTTTTACCGACTTCATTAATTAGCACCTCTCCCTCTATAAACTGCCTTACGTTATCCAGTGTTGTGAGGGCAATCTGATCCAGTGCTTCCTGGGTGAAAAACCCTTGGTGTGCAGTGATCAGGACGTTGGGAAAGGTCATGAGCCGGGCGATAGTGTCATCATGGAGGATCTGTTCAGAGAGGTTCTGGAAAAACAGATCGGCTTCCTGTTCGTAGACATCAATACCCAGATAACCGATTTTTCCTGTTTTTAACCCGGCGATCACGGTTTTGGTGTCGATCAACCCGCCACGGCTGGTGTTGATCAGCATGATACCTGCTTTCATTTGTGCAATTGTTTCGCTGTTGATGAGATAGCGCGTTGCTTCATTCAGTGGGCAGTGCAGCGAGAGAATATCGCATTGGGGGAAGAGCTCGCTCGTGGAGACATACGGAATGCCCATTGCTTCCACAGCAGATTTTTTTATCGGATCACAGGCCAGGATGTTGCAGCCCAGGCCGTGCAGGATGCGGCAAAATACTTCCCCGATATGGCCGGTACCAATAACGCCTACTGTTTTTTTGTAGAGATCGAAACCAAGCAAGCCGTTCAACGAAAAATTATGTTCGCGGACACGGTTATACGCTTTGTGCGTTTTACGGTTAAGCGTCATGATCATTGCCAGTGCATGTTCTGCCACAGCGTGAGGGGAGTAAGCCGGAACCCGTACTACCTTGATATTACACGCCCGAGCTGCTTTGAGATCCACGTTATTAAAGCCGGCACAGCGCAGGGCGATGAGCTGGATATTCAATTGAGAAAGCTGGCGAATGACATTTTCATTGAGTATATCATTGACGAAAACACAAACCACCTCACTTCCTCTGGCGAGAGATACAGTGTGCTCGGTCAATTTTTCTTCCAGAAAAACAAGTTCAAGGCGCGAATCGGCTTGATGTTTGAGGAATGATTCACGGTCATACGGTTGGGTGCTGAAAAAGGTAATTTTCATTGGCATATTTCCGGCAGAAACAGCAAGATAAATGGAAGGTAAGGGGTGATTCGTTTGATGAAAACTGAACGTATCGGGAAATTTCCGGAATGTCAAACAAGGTAATGCTGCAACTTATCTGGTTGAAGAAAAGTAAAATGGTGCGCTGGGATATTTTCTGTCATGTCGTTGATAACTATGGCGATGTTGGCGTTTGCTGGCGCCTAGCATGTCAGTTGGCTACAGAATTTGGCATGACAGTGCGTTTGCTGGTGGATGATTTAGGGTCATTACAGCGAATTTATCCGGAGATTGATAGCAATCTGACAGTTCAGCATATCCGGAACATACAGATTCTACATTGGGCTAAGCCGTTTCCGGATCTTGTTCCGGCAGATGTCGTGATTGAGGCGTTCGGCTGTGAATTACCAGCCAATTATGTGACGGCGATGGCTGCGGCTCCATCCCAGGCTGCAGATTCTGCGGATACGAAAGAGAGGGCGGAGTGCATGTGGATCAACCTGGAGTACTTATCTGCTGAATCATGGGTGGAAGGCTGCCACAGGCTGGCTTCACCACATCCGCGTCTGCCATTGACCAAATATTTCTTTTTTCCTGGTTTTGCTGCGGCAACTGGGGGGGTGATACGGGAGGCAGGGTTGTTTACACAACGCGATTCCCTGCAATCTGATCCGAAAAAACTGTGGTATGAACTGGGTATTCCTGTTCCTGCTTCTGACGAAACTATCGTTTCCCTATTTTGCTATGACCATGCGCCAGTTGGCCATTTGTTGGAAGCATGGGTTACTTCAACTTCACCTGTGCGATGTTTGTTGCCGGAAGGTGTGGCCTCGCGACAAGCGGCCACATGGGCAGGAAAATCACACCTGATAGCAGGGGATAGCGTGCAGCGCGGTAATCTAGTGTTGCAGGTGATTCCTTTTATGTCACAAGAAAATTATGACCGTTTATTGTGGGGGTGCGATTGTAATTTTGTGCGGGGCGAGGATTCTTTTATGCGTGCGCAATGGGCAGCACGGCCGGTAATCTGGCAAATTTATCTGCAGCAGGAAGATGCGCATCTTCCCAAACTTGAGGCTTTTCTGAATCTTTATTGTCAGGGATTGGTCCAAGAGGCAGCTAAGGCGCTGCGAGCACTGCATCAAGGTTGGAATAATAATGAACAGCTGGACTGGGATAATTTCTGGCGATATCACAAGGCGTTGCAGCAACATGCTATAGCCTGGGCTGAACAGCTTGCTCAGGCCCCTGATTTGGCTTCCAATCTAGTGAATTTTTGCAGAAACCGGTAGTTATTTCTTCATTGCACCAAGGAAGTCAAAGTATAATATCCTTTTTTTTCCTTGACTTATATTGATTAGAATAGATGAAAACAGCTCAAGAACTTCGTGTAGGCAATGTGTTTATGCTCGGCAAAGACCCTATGGTTGTGCTGAAAACTGAATTCACCAAATCCGGGCGTAATTCCTCGGTTGTGAAAATGAAATACAAAAATCTGCTGACAGAATCGCCTGGTGAAGCAGCGTACAAGGCAGACGATAAATTTGATATTGTCGTGCTGGAGAAAAAAGAAGTGAGCTACTCGTATTATGCCAGCCCCATGTATGTGTTTATGGACGCCGAGTTCAATCAGTATGAAGTTGAAGAAGAAACCATGAGTGATGTACTCAGTTTTCTGGAAGACGGCATGCCGTGCGAAGTTGTGTTTTATAACGACAAACCTATTTCGGTTGAGATGCCGAATTCTGTCGTACGCGAAATTATCTACACTGAACCCGCAATCAAAGGTGATACATCAGGTAAGGTAATGAAATCAGCTAAAATTGTCACTGGCTTCGAATTGCCGGTACCGTTGTTTTGTGAAATCGGTGACAAGATCGAAATTGATACCCGTACACGCGAATATCGCAGTCGTGTAAAATAAACTCTGAATAATCAAATATTTCTCAAGCTGCTCCAAATAATCCTGTTCTATTCGGAGCAGCCAAGAATCAAGAAAACAGCAATCAATTTGGACTTAACATAACGAAAATCCTCCGGTGTTTTTATGCCAGCAACATGGACATACAATTTCGTATAATTTACATTCTCGTAAATTTTTCCGTTTGAAGCCGCTTCTGCTGGGCCTTGCGGCGTCATTGACAATATGGAAATGACAAGTCCGCCTACGATCATCCTTGCTGCGTTTTCTCCTGATTTCTTCAGGTAGTCTTCAAACACTTTTCTTCTTTTCTCGTCTTTTTCGGTAACTAGGTTGCTGGCTGCGACTACGTTTCCGATTTCTTCCCCGATGTATTCCGCTAATTGGTAGCAAATTGCTGCTGGTAGTCCAGCGTGCCCTGTCTTTGCAAGTCTTAGCGTACTGTCCCTTACTCCCAGTATTCGAGCCAGTTCTATTTGCTTTCCGGCCTTTTTCTCACCTATTTCTATATATGTTTTGATGTCCACTTTCTTTTCTCTTTGACAGTTTGAATTTTAACTGGTATTTTCCCCGAGAACAGTTTGAATATTAACTGTTTAATTACCAACTGTTTATTCTACATCAAACAATAGCCTCGTTTGCAACAAGGTTATTATGGGAAGGGGAAATGTCAATAGAATCAAGCATTACGCCATATCCGGCACTTAATCAATTGTCATTGCAGTACAGTATTTTCGGCTTTCTGCTGCGCAACATCACCAAACCCGGTAATCACTTCGCCGCCCGCTGCTACCTCTCTGCGCTTGACGATACAAACTCGCTGCCGCCCGGCCAGATATTTAACCTTCTTACCGTTCTTGATTTCTATTATGAGACTGAGCGATTCCAGACCGAAAGAGGAGCTTTAGCGACGATTGAGGGAAGGGGGCGCGATGGGCGAAAAAGACTTTACGTTCCAGTAACACGTAAAGTTAGTCTCACTGTTGAGACTTTTGGTCGTTTTTAGTCATGGAAATCTCTCCGGTTTTCATCGACTACGCGACCATCCGCCAAGATTATATCGGTGGCGATTTACCTGTCCTCAATGATGGTCGTGTGTTCAGGGTTGATCCTGATGGTGAGGTTGAGTATTCAACCGATGTTCGCTG
>NZ_FPBL01000023.1 GCF_900116685.1 Nitrosomonas eutropha | reverse complement strand
TATCGTCGCTTACTGTTTGTCCGATAACAAACCAACCTTGAATCTCACCAGAGTCAATACCTTGGTCAAAGCTTGAGGGCTTATCCCGAACTCAGGTTAGAAATAATTCCACTGCACCTGAAATCTCACGACATCACTTTTGAATCGTTCGTTATTTTTTATGTCAGTACGGTTCATCATATGATATTCCGCTGTAAGTTCAACTGCCGGTGAGATCTGCCACTCTACCCCAAATTCCCAATCTTTTACACGATCCTGGGGGGTATTATCCTGGAGTCTCAGTGCACCGTTATAGCGTTGCCATTTGACGAATGGAAGTAAGGTTCCCCAACGAAATCCATCGTATTTATACATTGCCTGAACATAGCCGCCGTTGAGGGAATGGTTGGTAATCGTTTTCTTATCGTCACTTAGGCTGGGGCCATTTCCCCAGTTCCATTCAGCTTGCAAGCCAAAGGGTTGCGGATAAAGTATAGCGTGCACCCCGACACGTTCATCTCTGATACCTTTTTCAGGTACACCCGTAATCTTGGTTTTATCATATTTCGGAAC
Organism: Nitrosomonas eutropha; assembly: GCF_900116685.1. Taxonomy (GTDB): domain Bacteria; phylum Pseudomonadota; class Gammaproteobacteria; order Burkholderiales; family Nitrosomonadaceae; genus Nitrosomonas; species Nitrosomonas eutropha_A. Next base: position 8,488 of record NZ_FPBL01000023.1, on the reverse strand, counting down.
ATAACGACCGTGGTAAGCGGATGCACCTACTTCAATAAGCTGGCCGTTTCCAAACTGGAATGGATAGGTGAGACGGCCTACTATATGCACTCCGTTATTCAGGTCAACATTGTTGGGCCCCTGGCCACCAAAAGTACCAAAGGAAAACATACCGTAGTCACCCGTGCCTTTCAGTTTCTTCGCTGCTTTGAACCGCTCTTGTACATGGGTGGGCGTCCACATAAAGAATGCACCGATGTCTCGCTCATTACAACAGTCCATTGCATCGGTGCGGTCAAGTGCGAGACGCTCTGAACTGGATTGTAAGCTTTCGAAGCCGAGCGGAATTTTTGATTGTCCGACCCTAACCCGATATTCCTTGCCTTTATCGAAAAATAGGTCACCATAAGCATCCCTTAAGATGGCGCTACTGGCAAGATCTGCCTGTAAGTAAAAATAGAGATAATCGGTAATATCCCCGGAAAGAGCCAGGCGCGCTCTTTTGATCAAGAAGGATGATTTATCCGGTCCGGCAGATTTGTCCTGCCAGTAGGATGCGCCATCATTGTCTCCCCACAGACTTTTTCCGTAGCGGAATTGTGTATAACCCTTGATGCTGATTCTTTCGTACCATTTTTTTTCTTCCTTGGGTTTTTCTGCAGAGGGTACAGGGGTTCCCGATGCATGTTTGATTTGTTCGTTTGTTTGTTTAGACTGCGTCTCTACGCGCTGTTCGCTATCTTGTGCGGATCTGGTTTCAGCATGTCTGGTGGGTGATTCATCCGGTCTGGACTTTTCTTCGGCTGGGGATTTGGATACCGTTTCTTCCACCTGCTGGAATATGCCCAGCTTGATCCTGTTTTCACCCGGCTCTGCATAAAGTTGTTTGGTGACGGTATCCATGTAGAGGATAAGTTTTTCTGCACAGACCGGAAGCGGAACAGACAAGGTGGGTAATACAAGAAATGTGAGCAGTGCAAATGACCTGATACTTGTAATTTTTGCCATCATTTGTTTAATTTTTATCCTGTTATTAAAGTATAGAAATATACGTCGATCACCATGACTGAGAATAGTAATTAAAATTATTCTTGTGGACTGTTTCAAAAACCGTGAAGATGTATTGATACAGTCGTCGGAATTATCTTGATAGCGAGTGACAGGCGAGTGACAGCCTGGTGACAGTTTTGTTACAGAAATTACGAAAAAATATCTGAATCCGGACAGGACTCCTGCAGCCGGTCAGAAGATCGACCGCCTGGTGCAGGAAGATTAATGCTGAAGGATGAGTGGTAGAACGGACTGCATAATGAAGAGAATGGAATTGCGTTATAGCTTTTGCGTATCAGGTTGATGCGTGGCTTGGTGTGTGGGTACTGATTGGCACAGGATTTATTGATTGCTGGTTTACTCGACTCATCCCAGCTTTGATGTCCTGTGCAATTTCCCGATAGAGCGGGCGAAAGATCGGCCGCATGCTGCTGACAATATTGCTGATTTCTACCATGGATGGAAAGCGCAGGCCATGATGCTCAATAGGTGCACCAATAGATTCCAATTGAGCACCCAGTCTGCTGAAATGGCTAGCCAGCCGTTCTTCGGTCAGCATAAAAAGTACTCTGATATCGTATAGGCGCGCCAATTCAATTGTTCCGATATAAAGCCCAAGCGGAATATAGGGAAAACGCATCATTGGGCCTGTACCAAAGTCCTCTTTAGAGATATTGATGGGGTGATTTTTTTCACCTTTCCGTCGGCGAAAAGCTGCAATAACGGCCAGTCGTGAAACCTCACCAATTTTGTCTTCGGGTAGTTTTGATGGATCTATGATGGAGTAATCGAGCGTCTGGGCACAAGTCTTTTCAAATGGTAAGCGTCTGTCATTACTATTTGACGGAGGACGGATGATACGAGTGCAACCAATAAAGGCATCATTGTGGATACTACGAATCAGAAGATGTAGCGAATGAGCATCATATTCATCAATTTCAAATTTATCAGGTCGTGAAAATTCAAATTGCAGATCTTCACAATAAACGGAATGGCGGACGCGATAGGCTTCGCGTTTTAATTCTTCAGTAAGCGCAGGGACGATTTCAAAATATTGCTTGAAAGACGTGCCTAAATGGGTGGTTTCCTGGGTAAACATGATTGCTCATTTTTGGAAATTGACTGAAATTTTTCAAGAGATTGGCTTTTTACTGCTCAAACAGAGAAAATATCGTCTGTTTATGCCACTAATCTCTTGCTCTCTGGTTCAATTAACCTGCTAACTTATTCAAGTCTTTTCAGGTAATCTTTGGTAAATAGCTTGTCCGGCAGATCGCGCAGTTTCATATCCGAATAATCAAGGATAGAAACTTCATCTGATTTCAACGCATCTTCCATCACGATGCGAGTAGGGCGCATCTCGCCGAGAATGTCATCGAAATTTTCGTAACGACTGGTTTTAAGCAAGCGGCCTGAAACTGAATAGAATTCTGCTTTATAGGGCCTGAAGCTGGATTGATTGACCCACAATAAAACTTTTTGATAGGTGACTGAACGATCTACTCCGATGAGCTCAAGCACATGGTAATCCTCGCCATCAATAGATTCGTTACGCAACAGCTGTGGATGATAGTCGCCAGTAAAATTGGCGCGGGCAATATCACCGTTGGCAACCTGACCTGTCAACCGTTGGGAAAGAGACAGCCGGATTGGCTGCGAGACACTGGGCATAAAAATCCACAGATCGCGCCCTTTCATGAGAATAGTCTGGCCACGCTCGGATGCGGGCTCGGTAATTCTGACGATGCTGTTTTCGTTTCCCTTAGAGAGTACCTGGTAACGATAGAGATCTTCTGCATGATCGGGGGAGGTTGTGCGGATAGCAACATTGACTTGGAAACTCTCCTGTGGAAAGCGAATTTCATCCGCTTTCTCCAGTATACTTTGGGCCGAAATGTCGGTTTTTACTGTGTCTTCCGAGGAAGAAAATGATATTTCTCCCCAAGCCAACAGGAAAAAACCGGCTATTAATGAAAGTAACAAGGAATATTGCCTCATTTTCAATCTCCATGAATAAAGTGTCCGGGTTAGACTACCCTGAAATTGTCTGTGTCGAAAACGTATTCAAGAAATATACCCTGGGTACCAGCCAGGTTCAGGCACTTAGAGAGATCAACTTGCAAATCAAGTTGGGGGAGTTTCTCGCTATTGCTGGGCCTTCAGGTAGTGGTAAATCAACATTGCTCAATCTGATTGGTTGCATTGATACACCTTCTTCCGGAAAGATTTATATTGATGGCCGGGATACCAGTGGACAAACACCAGATCAGTTATCAGAACTGAGAGCTAGAACTATCGGCTTTATTTTTCAGACATTTAATCTTTTTTCAGTTTTGTCGGCAGAAGAGAACGTTGAATATCCTCTACTACAATTCAAAGAGTTAAGTGCCGTCGAGCGCCGTGAACGGGTTGTAAAATTTCTCGACATTGTCGGATTGCGAGAGTTTGCACGGCATCGGCCTAATCAGCTGAGTGGGGGGCAGCGTCAGCGTGTCGCGATTGCCCGGGCACTTGCCACTCATCCAAAAATCATCCTGGCGGATGAACCGACGGCCAACCTGGATCACAAGACAGGCGAAGATATTTTGCAGCTAATGAAACAAATCAATCACAACAGCAGCACTACCTTTATCTTCTCAACGCATGATGCCAAAGTAATGGCAATGGCAGAACGTTTGGTGCGTATTGAAGATGGCCAGCTAGTTGAAGAGGATATGGTTGCCTGACCAGATGCCGCTGCTGTTCTTGACATGCAGAAAGGTGATGATACTGTTTCTGTTGTCATTGATGACATGGTATAGTGCCGGTATCTGCGCCGCCACTGGTAAGGCTGTATCCTTGTCGATCCCCACAGCAGCTTCTCCAGCACAACTGGATACTATCCAGATAGCACAAGTCTCCACGCTGGATGATTTATTTGAGAATGATGCTGCAGATACCAATGAACCTCAGCAATCATTCCGGCAAACGTCTTCCTGGCGCGGGTTTTCGCAACTGGAGTTCGCCGATATTGTTGCCAGTCCCCGGCATGCTTCAAAACTGCGCTTGCGTACTGAGTTATCCAATCTGGGACACCTGAGTCCGAATATAAACTGGAAGCTGAGTGCCCGTCTTGATTATGATGCCATCTACGACATATCCAATTTTTACTCGCGTCAGGTACGTCGCGATCAGCGGCTGGAACTGTTTCTGCGGGAAAACTATCTGGATGTATCCATCGCTGATTTTGACGTTCGTATTGGCCGCCAGCATATCGTCTGGGGAGAAATGGTCGGTCTGTTTTTTGCGGACGTCGTTTCTGCCAAGGATATGCGCGAATTTGTGTTGCCTGATTTCGATATCTTGCGTATTCCACAATGGGCAGTGCGCACCGAATATACCAAAAATGATTTTCATGCTGATTTTGTCTGGATTCCGTTTGCCAGCCTGGATGAAATTGGCCGGCCGGGAGCCGATTTTTATCCGTTCAAGCTCCCCGTTGCTGCACCAGTCAGCTTTTTGAAAGAAGATCGCTCCGGTCGCAATATTTCCAGATCAAATTATGGAATCCGACTTTCTCAATTAATGCATGGCTGGGATGTCTCAGCATTTTATTATCACAGCCTCGACGCCACCCCCACTTTTTACCGGGTCAATCAACCCTGGGAGCCTCTATTATTTCAGGCTCGGCATGGTGAAATAGATCAGGCAGGTGGCACTGTAACTAAAGATCTGGGGCCGGCAGTGCTTAAGGGGGAGTTTGTCTACACGTACGGACGCCGTTTTAATGTGACACGTCCGACAGCATTGGATGGGCTGGTGCGACAGGATACCCTCGATTATGCACTGGGACTGGATTTTACTTTGCCACGGGATATCCGCTTGAATCTGCAGTTTTTTCAGCGCGTTTATTTAGACTATGATCGCGCTATCTTTCAGGATAAATGGGAAAGTGGCGGCAGTATTCTTCTGCAGGGAGATTTATGGCGTGATTTTCAAGGGCAGATGCTGATGATCCACAGCCTGAATCGTGATGAGTGGATGCTGCGCCCTCGCCTCACCTGGAGCTTTGCCAAAAACTGGAAGATGGCAGTAGGGGCGGATATTTTCAACGGCCCTCCCACCGGATTGCTTGGCCGGTTTGATAACAGCGATAGGGTGTATACCGAACTGCGCTTCTCTTTCTGATTGGTAATTCCTGTTGCAGTGACTTTTCGACCGAATGGCTGACTGAATTACTTCACGCCGCTGGCGTTCGCAAAGACGACACACCATACTTCGTCCTCACGAGGAGGCATGGCCGACGCGGTGATCCAGCAACAATCTAGTAGGGGAGCGTAAAATCTTGTCGAAAAATTTTACACTTATATATTTTGCCGTAACGCATCAACGACTGGTACGTGTGAGACATGCCTGGCCGGAAGTATTGCCGCCAGCACGGTAGCAATAAAACCAGTGCCTAATGCAAGCAGCAGAACGGAAGGTACGATCAGGATGTGGGCAATATAGCCAATGTCTGCATTGGGAGGAGGGGGCATGGGGATACCAATGGCAGAAATAATCATGGCCAACAGTATTCCCACACAAGTCCCCAGCCCGCCACCGATTAATCCTAGCAGCAAATTTTCGCTGATAATCAGCCAGAATACCTGATTGCTGCGATTTCCCAATGCCATCATCGTGCCGAATTCTCCGACACGCTCAAAAATACTCATGTTGACACTATTGGCAACACTGAGCAGCACCATAACCAGAATGATGAGCTGCAGCACACCAAATTGTCCCTTGTACAATTCCACCGTTTTTTCGTAGAAATCGTTCAGTTCCACCCAGGTTTTGATTTCCAGCCGGGATGAATCCAGCCATTGCTTCAATTTTGCCGCAACCTGATCAGTTTCTTCAGTATGTTGCAGTGAAATAACGAGTGCATTGACCCCTCCAGTGCCGAGCAACTCCTGTGCAGCAGCAAGGGGAATTCTGATTGCGCGCGCATCAAAATCATTGGAGAAACTCTGAAAAATACCGGTCACCTGGAAATCCAGGCTGTTGAGCGCACCATCAAGTGTGTTGACCAGAAGTGTTACAGGGTCTCCCGGTTTTAGCTGTAGTGCCTGTGCGACACCCTTTCCCAGCAGAATGCCGAATGCATCGCTGTCATTCAGCTGCCGTCCTGCTGTGATACGTACAGAACTGCCCAATTCCGCTTCCAGCTCAGGCTCCACACCCTCACCAATAATCGGCAAATCGCTCCTGCCATTATTCAGCAAGCCGGAAAAATTGAGCCGCGCCATTACCTGCTTAACTTCGGGATTGTTGGTAATGTGTTGTTTAAGCGTATCGGGTGAATCCATTAGAAATTTTTCTGGAGAACGGGAACCGGCTGCAAAATATCCTTGACGATAAACCTGTAAATGCCCGCTTTGTGAGTGAATGAGTGCTTCACCCAGCTGCACGTAGATATCCTGCACCCACCCCCCAGCCAGAATGATGCCGGCAATCCCGGTGATGACTGCAGCCAGCGTCATGAGTGTGTGTATTTTCTGTCGAAAAATATTACGTAATGCAAGTTTAAACATGGTGCGGCGAAGAGGTTTCCAAGGTAGAGCCAAGCGTCATCTTTTGAGGAAAAATGGATAGTTACTGATCTACAGCAATGAAAAACTGCGCAAAATCGCCTCAACTCTTTTATCTTCCTTGGCGAGCTCGTGCAAGGCATGAATCAGCCGCGTAAGCTTTGATCCTTCAGGAGATTGCAGCTCCAGATCACGTTTCAGATCTTGCTCCAGACGTTTAAGGCGAGTATCCATTGGGCGCAATGTTGAAAACGATCCCATACGATAAAGCCAATCAGACCGAATATGCCAGCAATCGTCACCAGCATCAGGTGCTCGATGAAATCCAGTTGTTTATCAATGGCTTCAGAAAATGGCTTCAGAACGATAATCAATCTGTTTTTGTGTGGTATCAAAATGCTGGCCGATAGTATCGAAACGTTGATCCATTTGCTCTTGCGTGATAATGAAGCGCAGCTCTATTTTTTCTTCCAGCGCCTTTTGCCCTACCAGTGACTCGATGATTTCGCGATCACTGATGCGTGGTACGGCATCCACCGCTGTGACAGGTGTGGTCACCAACAAAGTCATGAATAGTAATAAAATTTTGATTATTCTTTCAGTCATGGCTGTAATTATATGAATATATTTATTTGCATATTCATAAACGAATTAATTTGAGAACCAGGTTCCGGATTATTCTGACAATATTTTATCTTCTGCATTCTTCCATTAAGACAAGAATGTAACAGGTAATAGCATATTGACCAATCAGGTTCTGGATTAAATTGCTTTGATAAAGTTGTTCTATCAGCCAGAAAGTATTTTTGCTGAAAATATCAGATTCATTTCAGCTTGCAAAAGCACATTAGCCAGGCTTGACTAATACTCAATTTTATTGGATTTGAGGAGTTCAAGATGCAATCTGTCAATATGCTGGAAGCAAAGTCTTCACTGTCTCGTTTGGTAGATGCCATCGAACAGGGACGGGAGCGTGAAATTATCATCGCCCGCAATGGTCGTCCGGCTGCTCGCCTGGTTGCAATTAAAGAAACATCTTCTGGCCCGCGTATCGGTATCGCCAAAGGCAAGTTTGAAGTGCCGGATAGTATTGATACGTGCAATGAAGAAATTGCACAGTTATTTACGGGAGAATGACGCCTTGAATCTGTTATTGGATACGCATGTTGCTTTATGGGCGATTACAGATCATCCCGGGTTGTCGTCAAGCGCAAAAACCTTGATCGAGTCGTCTAAAACAAGTGTTTGGGTAAATGTGGTCAGTTTGTGGGAGATTGCAATCAGGCATGCATTGAACCGGGGCGAGATGCCGGTTTCCAGTCAGGATGCCGCGTTATATTTTCGTGAATCAGGCTATCAACTACTGTCTATTGAAACAGAGCATGTGATAGCTGTGGAGGAGCTGCCCTCCTGCCATCAGGATCCATTTGATCGGATGCTGGTTGTACAGGCGCTGATTGAGCCGATGCGGTTGCTAACGCATGATGCAGTTATTGCTCGCTACAGTGACACAATCATCCGGATTTGATGAAATTTCGTTCAAATAGAAATTTGGAATTCGACATTGCGAAACCCAACGGGTTGAAGTAATCCAGTAGGAAGGGTAGCGAAGGCACTGGATCGCTGCGCTGGTGACACCGTTTCGCGAAAATGAGCTGGAATTTATTCACGCCTGTTTTATTTTTCCGCTTCCGTTAGACTTGTCCAATGAATCACGATCACGGATATAAACTGCTGTTTTCCCACGCTGAAATGGTGGCAGACCTGCTGCGTGGCTTTGTGAAAGAAGACTGGGTTAATGAACTTGATTTCTCCACACTGGAGAAAATCAACGGCAGCTATATCAGCGATGACTTAAGAGAGCGCCAGGACGACATCATCTGGCGTTTGCGCCGCAAGCAAGGCAA
>NZ_FPBL01000025.1 GCF_900116685.1 Nitrosomonas eutropha | reverse complement strand
AATCATTTCATGGTTTATTTTATTTTGAGGGATGATCTGGTTTTTGTGGAGTGGTTTTTGCTGTGAGGATTATTGTAATCAATTGATTTTGTGTTAACTAAACAAACCTTGCGGCGATGTGAATAAAAAAATGCTTGACTAAAAGAGCCAAGGTGACTAGCCTTTCGGATGTATCTGGTGTCGGTATAGAAGCCTTCCCGGAACAAAACGAGAAATACAGAGTCAAAAATCAAGCGGAGACCGCGATTTCAATGTGGTTATTTGCGATGGACGGTGATGAAAAGCTCTGATTTTCATCACTGGTTTTAACAAAATGTGGTGTAAAGGAGGATAAAGAGATGGCAACTACGTTAGGAACGAGCAGTGCCTCATCGGTCTCATCAAGAGGCTATGACATGTCACTGTGGTATGACTCCAAATTTTATAAATTTGGCTTAATAACCATGTTAATAGTAGCGGTATTCTGGGTATGGTATCAACGTTACTTTGCCTATTCACACGGAATGGATTCAATGGAACCAGAATTTGACCGTGTATGGATGGGGCTGTGGCGTGTACACATGGCCATTATGCCGCTGTTTGCACTGGTAACCTGGGGCTGGATCTGGAAAACACGTGATACAGAAGAGCAATTGAATAACCTGGATCCGAAACTGGAAATCAAACGCTACTTCTACTACATGATGTGGCTGGGTGTGTACATTTTTGGTGTTTACTGGGGTGGTAGCTTCTTTACGGAGCAAGATGCCTCCTGGCACCAAGTGATTATTCGTGACACCAGCTTTACACCAAGTCACGTAGTTGTGTTTTATGGATCATTCCCGATGTACATCGTCTGCGGAGTTGCAACCTACCTGTATGCAATGACCCGTCTGCCGCTGTTTCATCGTGGAACTTCTTTCCCACTGGTGATGGCAATTGCAGGTCCTCTGATGATTCTGCCAAACGTTGGTCTGAATGAATGGGGTCATGCTTTCTGGTTCATGGAAGAACTGTTCAGCGCACCGCTGCATTGGGGTTTTGTAGTGCTCGGTTGGGCTGGATTATTCCAGGGTGGAGTTGCTGCCCAGATCATTACCCGTTATTCCAACCTGACTGACGTAGTTTGGAATAATCAAAGCAAAGAAATTCTGAATAACCGGGTTGTAGCTTAGTCCGGAATACCCCTTGAAATCTGGGAAACTACATTTCAAGGGGTATATGGAAAAAGAAATGCTGGCTGGCGTTAAGAAATTAGCGTTTGGCCAGCCGGTAATCGGAATGCGGTACCTTAAAGAAAAAGAGGAATCGTGATGTTAATTTTAAATTATAAGAGGGGAGGATAGGGTGAGTATATTTAGAACAGAAGAGATCCTGAAAGCGGCCAAGATGCCGCCGGAAGCGGTCCATATGTCACGCCTGATTGATGCAGTTTATTTTCCGATTCTGGTTGTTTTGCTGGTAGGCACCTACCATATGCATTTCATGTTGCTGGCAGGTGACTGGGATTTCTGGATGGACTGGAAAGATCGTCAATGGTGGCCTGTAGTAACACCTATTGTGGGCATTACCTATTGCTCAGCAATCATGTATTACCTGTGGGTCAACTACCGTCAACCATTCGGTGCGACTCTGTGCGTAGTGTGTTTGCTGATAGGTGAGTGGCTGACGCGTTACTGGGGCTTCTACTGGTGGTCACACTACCCACTCAATTTTGTAACCCCGGGTATCATGCTCCCAGGTGCATTGATGTTGGATTTCACGATGTATCTGACGCGTAACTGGCTGGTGACCGCATTGGTTGGAGGTGGATTCTTTGGTCTGCTGTTTTACCCAGGTAACTGGCCAATCTTTGGCCCGACCCATCTGCCAATCGTTGTAGAAGGAACACTGTTGTCGATGGCTGACTACATGGGTCACCTGTATGTTCGTACGGGTACACCTGAGTACGTTCGTCATATTGAACAAGGTTCATTACGTACCTTTGGTGGCCACACCACGGTTATTGCAGCGTTCTTCGCTGCGTTTGTATCCATGCTGATGTTTTCAGTCTGGTGGTATCTTGGAAAAGTTTACTGCACAGCCTTCTTCTACGTTAAAGGTAAAAGAGGACGCATCGTACAGCGCAATGACGTTACAGCATTTGGTGAAGAAGGGTTTCCAGAGGGGATCAAATAAAATGGGTATCAAGAACCTTTATAAACGTGGAATGATGGGACTTTGTGGCGTTGCTGTGTATGCAATGGCGGCACTGACCATGACAGTGACACTAGATGTCTCAACAGTAGAAGCCCATGGAGAACGATCTCAGGAGCCGTTTCTTCGGATGCGTACAGTACAATGGTATGACATCAAATGGGGTCCGGAAGTAACCAAAGTCAATGAGAATGCCCAAATTACCGGTAAGTTTCATTTGGCAGAAGACTGGCCGCGTGCAGCAGCAAGCCCGGACTTTTCATTCTTTAACGTAGGTAGCCCAAGCTCGGTATACGTGCGTTTAAGTACGAAGATTAATGGCCACCCATGGTTTATTTCGGGTCCGCTGCAAATTGGTCGTGACTACGCGTTCGAAGTTAATCTGAGAGCACGTATTCCAGGACGCCATCACATGCATGCTATGTTAAACGTTAAAGATGCAGGTCCAATTGCAGGGCCGGGTGCGTGGATGAACATTACCGGAAGCTGGGATGACTTCACTAATCCGCTCAAGTTGTTAACAGGCGAGACCATTGACTCAGAAACATTCAACCTGTCAAACGGTATTTTCTGGCATGTTCTCTGGATGTCAATTGCTGTTTTCTGGATTGGTATTTTTGTAGCACGTCCGATGTTCCTGCCACGCAGCCGGGTATTGCTCGCTTATGGTGATGATCTGTTGCTGGATCCGATGGACAAGAAAATCACCTGGGCACTTGCAATCCTGACCTTGGCTATAGTATGGGGTGGATACCGCTATACAGAAACCAAGCATCCATACACAGTACCTATCCAGGCTGGTCAATCCAAAGTTGCACCATTGCCGGTAGCACCAAATCCGGTAGCAATCAAAATTACAGATGCTAACTATGACGTACCGGGACGTGCACTGCGTGTATCGATGGAAGTAACCAACAACGGTGATGCACCAGTCACATTTGGTGAATTTACCACAGCAGGTATTCGTTTCGTCAATACTACCGGCCGCAAGTACCTGGATCCACAGTATCCTCGTGAACTGGTCGCAGTCGGTTTGAATTTTGATGATGAGGGTGCAATTCAACCAGGCGAGACCAAGCAACTAAGAATGGAAGCCAAAGATGCTCTGTGGGAAATCCAACGTCTGATGGCGTTGCTGGGTGACCCGGAAAGCCGTTTTGGTGGACTGTTAATGTCTTGGGATTCAGAAGGTAATCGCCATATCAACAGTATTGCTGGTCCGGTGATTCCAGTCTTTACCAAGCTCTAATAGACAGTACCGAGGTACTGCGTATTAGTTAATAAGAACCCGGTACATCGCCTGTCGCAAGACAGAGGTGTACCGGTTTTTTATTACGACTCTGATTTTGACGAAGCATCAGACAGCCTGTCAAATTCGGTATCTTGAATACTGAATTGAAAGGAATTATAAAAATGGGAAGAGAGCATCTGTTGGAAAAGCAGAAAAGTGGTTTTTTATTAAGACAGGAGCAAGGAATCGTCATGTTGAAGCGATCGGTACAACTGGCTTTTATGACTTGTGTTCTTGCCATCGTGTGCTACACGAACACAGCCTTGGGGCATGGTCGTGTATCGCTGGAGGAAGATACCTGCGTGCGCCAGATAGGTGAAAACATGGTGCATTTGAACACCTATCAGCCTCAATTCGATCGGGGCGGGCATTATTGCACAGAGATTCCAATGGCTGGAGATACCTATCTGGTTGTGGATCTGATAGACCTGGCTTTGCGCGATATGCCAGTGGGTATGAAAGTATTCAGAGGCGAAGAAAAGGAAGGAGATGCGATCATCCAGGTCAATGCAGCTCATCACCCAGATGGAGTCATTAATGGAATAGGCAGGCTGGATAAAGGATTATATTCAGTAATAGTAACGGCGGAAGGAGTTCCTCCCCTAAATTATTATTACCAGCTGCGAGTTGAAATGATTGACTATGGCAAGCTTGCACGCACCTGGGCAGGCCCGGCAATTGCACTCCTGTTCCTGAGTTGGCTGCTGTATAAGCTGATACAATCCGGCCGCTTGAGAAGCTGGTTTAAATCCGAAGACGATTAAATTCAGGCATCTTCGTATGCTGACATGATTTGCAACAAAATATAAAAGATAGGGAGGATAGATAGATGACAAAAAGATGGACAATAACTGGCATTAAATGGCTGGTTGGAATGTTACTGGGCATGGCCTGCTGGATGCAGGCTTATGCTCATGGTGGGCTGTCTATGGCAGAGGACGTGTGCAAGCTCACAATTGGGCCTTATACCATGCACTTTACAGGCTATCAGCCTGAAAGCTCGCAAGAACAGGAATTCTGTGAAGACATACCCAATACAGGCCGTACAGTAGTAGCACTGGATTACATTGATGAAGCACTGAGACCATTGACGACCGAAGTACGTATTATTCGTGATACAGGTGCAGAGCCGGGGGAAGAAGGAAATCTTGAAGAGATTACCGTAATGCACATCCCTGCAAAAGTGTACTCGAATGGATCAGTAACGTTTGAACATACATTTCCTGAAGAAGGAAATTTTGTAGGACTGGTCACAGTTAACGACAATGGAACAGAACATGTATCACGTTTCCCTTTTGCTGTAGGCACGGGGGGTAAAATCAAGTTGAATATGTTCCTCTGGCCTTTATTGATCGTTATTATAGGTGCCGGATACTTCTTCTTCTCAAAAAGTAAAAAAGAAAAAA
>NZ_FPBL01000005.1 GCF_900116685.1 Nitrosomonas eutropha | reverse complement strand
GCTTTTTTTAACAAATCGTTATCAGAGCGCAATTGTCGAACCTCTGCCTCCAAGGCTCGAATACGTTGCTGCTCAAGTGTCAACGGCTTACCGATGCCGCGTTGACCGTTAAGATCCGCCTGATACTGCGCAACCCAACGACGAATCGCTGTTTCCCCCACCCCCATCATTTTGGAGATCTCGCTCACACTAAGGTCGTGATCCTTGATCATGTGAACAACTTCCAATTTAAATTGGGTGTCAAATTTCCTGCGTGCTTTCATTAATATGTCCTCTTAAAGTGGATTTAATCCACCTATCAAGGTGTCTGTTTAAATTAGACCACTACACAGGCTTTGCCTGTGCCGATCCGCAACGACGACGTTCAATGGCTGAGTGACGAGGAAGTCGTTGCCATCCTGGATGAGTTACCGCTTCGCCCCATGCTGGCGGGCAAAGACGGCTTGCGGCTTTCCTTGGCGGGAGCCCAGGACAAACTACCGGTGGTATTCGATGGCGCTCGCATTGGGCTGCCCCTCAATGGCACGCCGAGCTCCCACATCCTGAAACCTGCCATCCGCACCGTTGAAGACAGCGTGATCAACGAAGGATTCTGTATGGCATTGGCTGAGGCCACGCAGCTTGCGCCTGCGAAATCAAAAGTTCACCAAGTGTTGGATCGCTCGTTCCTGCTGGTTAAGCGCTACGACCGACTGATCGATGCCCAGGGGCAGCGGCAACGCCTGCATCAGGAAGATTTCTGCCAGGCGCTGGGTGTGGTGCCAAAAATGAAATACCAGAATGAAGGTGGCCCCGATCTGGCTCAATGCTTTGATCTGGTGCGCCGTGCAACGCGCCCCAGTGCGCCGCAGGTTCTGCGACTGCTCGACTACGTGATCTTCAATGCGCTGATCGGCAATCATGACGCGCACGCCAAAAATTTCTCTCTGCTGTACTTACACAAAGAGGCAGGCAAGGCCCCCGTTCTGGCACCATTCTACGACACGCTCTCGACAGCGGTGTATCCAACACTGACGCCGAAGATGGCGATGAAAATCGGCAGCAAATACAAGTTCAGCGAAATCCAGGTACGGCACTGGGAGCAGTTTGCAGAAAGCACAGGCTTTACCAAAGCCCAGGCCAAACGGCGCATTCTGGAATTGGCAAAGTTACTGCCAGCCACGGCGCACAAGCTCCAGTCTGCCCCTGAACGAGGCTTTGCCGGCAACGCCGTGGTTGAGCAAATCAATACATTGATTAAACAACGCTGCGCCCTGACGATTCAGCGGCTCACCGACCCCGCCACCGAAAATGACACAGTTGCCGAACCTTCTGTCTGAACCACTATACGGACACGGGTTCGATTCCGGATTTTTGGAATTGAATTGACCCCGGAGAGCAGACGAGTTTGATGCCTGTTCCCGCAACCGGCATGACCAGAAAATCTGCTGGCAGGTCTACAATCCGGCAGGCTTTTCGATTGATTCCATTCCCAAATCAAAAATGACACGAAGACGAGCTGCAGACAGTATAAATAATACGGCCAGGCGAAGCCGATAAAGTTAGTTTTGATTTAGAAATGGAATGAGTTCACAATGGTTCGTAGCAGCCCGCAGTGCTTCGATTGCGTACTTTCAATAGTCTTTTGATACGGGTACCATCCCACCGATACCTAAAAACCCAACTCTTATCGGCTGGGGTTTTTCTTGCCCGATTCTATATTGGAAAACGAATGAATATCTTGCAACGGATTCCCCGTTTGTTATTGATCGAGGACAGTCATGCACGCATTGAGCAGTTTCGCCAATGGGTTCCGGAGAACATGGTGCTGGTTACGGCTGCCAGCGCAGGGCGCGCAATCGGTATTCTGCAGCGCAGTGATCCTTTTGATTATGCTGGATCATGATCTGCAACAACAGGTTGTGAACCCAGGTGAACTTTCGCTCAGTGGTACAGATGTCGTCAACACGCTTGTCACCCGTATCAGTTACGAAATTCCGGTGCTGCTGCATTCAATCAGCCCGGTTGGTGTGGCCAGCATGTGTCGCAAGCTGGAAGCTGCCAGTTTCGATGTCACCGTCATCCCGATGACAAACCTGGTGCATGAGCAGTTCAAACTGTGGCTGTCTGATGTACTTGAGTTGTGGGATATTCATGAAGAAATAGAATGGGGAATTAACATAATAAATATTCTCTTCCCCTCTACAGCCTGTGTCTGCCAAGCCTGACCACTTTCTGCGTTTTTGCTGTGCCATTACTTTTATGGATATCACAGCATTGCGTGAATACGATTCGAAAGATGCAGAAAAGACCATCGTCTTGCGTGCATTTTTCAGGATTATCCTGCTATTGCCGAAAGGTGTTCTGGCAGAATCTGGATTTATGACCAGATTCTCAAAGCTGCTGCGTGCACTGTTGAAAACTGTGTTGCGCTTACCGTTTGCGCTTAACTTTTCCATTTTGATGGGCACATTTGTGACGCTGACACTTTTTCGTGACAGCTTAGAAAACCATATAGAGAAGAAAAACAACAAACAAATATGTAAACTTGAATAGATCAAGCCACCATTTTAATTGATTAATAATAAAAATATCTTATTGAATGGCTCGAAAGTCAGTTCGCTCGAGCTAACGAATTTGTAAAAAGTTGTCATAGATTACTATACAACCACAACTACTTGCCTGGCTGACCTGGTGGGCCATGCAGGCTAAGCAAAAACGGCCCTATACGACCTGGCTTGCCGCAGATGCTGGTTCATTTCTTGATATCTATGGAGATGATTCCGAAGATTACGATAATACCAAGAAACAACTTGCCGGTGGTATGGATGTGCAGTTCTTTCAAGAAAAGAATGCCAAGCTAAATAAAGCACTCAGAGATACACTTGGTCTAGCTTCAAAGCCTTATTTGCTAAAGACGGGTGGGAAGCGGCCTGGCACGAAGCGCGGACTTAATATGACACCCGAGCAAATTCATATTATCAAAGCAGGTATGGTCTAATACTGGCGTAGATTTTGACGTTTTGCTGGTAGATAATGCATTTGATGCAGAGCAATTATCGTTTTTCAGCTTTTTCGTAATTGTTCGCGTCATGAGCAGGAGATAACGGGTTTTATCTATATAATCATTTGGGATCAGACAGGCTTTCAGTTTCGCTGTACGACTCAGCAACCCCTGCAATATATGTTATAAAGACTGCTGACCACATTCATTGTGGACTAGACTAATTTGATACAGCGCTCTACACTTCTGTCAAAGCTTATTATTCTGAGTCAACTACATAAAAGGAAGCGGCAATGTCACTGATTAACACCACTATTAAACCGTTCAAGGCAACTGCATACCACAATGGCGATTTTGTTGAGGTATCCGACAAAACATTAAAGGGCAAATGGTCGGTTATCGTTTTCTATCCGGCCGACTTTACTTTTGTATGCCCAACTGAGCTGGAGGATCTGGCAGATAATTATGCTGAGTTCCAGAAAGCAGGCGTTGAGGTCTATACGGTTTCTACCGACACACATTTCACACACAAGGCATGGCACGACAGCTCCAGCGTAGTGCGCAAGGTTCAATATCCCATGATAGGGGATCCAACCAGACAGCTGGCACGCGACTTTGACGTGCTCATTGAAGAAGAAGGATTGGCCTTACGTGGAAGTTTTATTATCAATCCAGAAGGTCAGATTAAAGCATTCGAAGTTCAGGATCTCAGTATTGGTCGTAATGCTGCTGAATTACTGCGCAAGGTCAAGGCTGCACAATACGTTTCTACTCACTCGGGCGAAGTTTGCCCTGCCAGATGGACTGATGGTGCTGCTACGCTGAAGCCATCTATTGATCTGGTTGGCAAGATCTAAAATCTTCTGCACAATTCTGCTTTCAACCGGCTGCAGCGATATTTTTCCTCTAAGAACCTGTTCAAGGTTTCGATCAAGGGATGCAGTGCAAGGCAAAATTGAGCGAGAAAGCGGAGCATACTTAAAGTATGTGAGCATTTTGAGTTCAATTTCAACGCCGTAATGCGCCCTTCAGTGAGATATTGAACAGGTTCTAAGGAGATGTCCCGGTCGGTTTCTCCAGACCAACCATTTACACAATGATGGTAGCTGCTGATTTTTTTCTGATTTTCCACAAGGCTGTGTACCGAAAACTCAATAGGTGGATAAAGACTGTATTGAGTCTGACACTGATCTTGTTCGTTGCTGCCTGCATCAGCCAAAGCAAATTTTTCGATACGTTTGATTACAAAAAAGACTGGGAAGCTATTCAATCCAGTCTGCCTGCCTATCCACAACCGGAAAGCCTGCTGGAATTTGATGCCGGTCCTACGGCAAGATTGCGTTATTTTATTGATGCCAAATCAATCAGTGTCGATGAGAAACGTGTGATCCGCTACAGTATGGTGGCCCAATCCGGACAAGGTGCGAGCAATGTTTCATATGAAGGAATACGCTGCGAAACACGCGAACGAAAACGCTATGCAACTGGCAACAATGAAACCCGCAGCTGGGTGCGTGCCAGTATTTCTGAATGGCAACCACTTGAAATGGTTACCCAGTTACAGGCACAGCGGGAACTGGCCAAATTTTATTTCTGTCCCCGTGGTTTGGTGGTGGGTTCTCCTGAAGAAGCCATCCGTGCGCTCAAAGCCGGTGTACATCCAATGGTGAATCACTAATCATCATCCATCGTTTGTGGTTACTTGATCTGATTATCACTGTCAGATGTTCTCTCTGATATTTTTTGTAGAACAGACAACAACTCTAGCGGTAACGGAAAAACAATCGTAGAACTTTTCTCTCCCGCTATTTCTGTCAGTGTTTGCAGATAGCGCAGTTGTAAAGCTTGAGGCTGCTTCGCCAGAATTTGCGAGGCTTCAAGCAAATGGTGCGATGCCTGCAATTCTCCTTCTGCATGAATGATTTTGGCACGGCGCTCCCGTTCAGCTTCGGCCTGTCTGGCAATTGCCCGAACCATTGTTTCATTGAGATCAACGTGTTTGAGCTCGACATTCGATACCTTGATACCCCATGCTTCAGTCTGCTCATCCAGAATCAACTGGATATCCGTATTGAGCTTGTCGCGGCTGGCCAGCATTTCATCCAGCTCATGTTGTCCCAGCACGGAGCGTAGTGTTGTCTGTGCCAGCTGACTGGTCGCCATATTGTAATCTTCAACTTGAATAATGGCTTTTTCCGGATCAACCACACGAAAATACAGCACAGCATTCACTTTTACCGAAACATTGTCACGCGAAATAACATCCTGAGCGGGTACATCCATCACAATCGTGCGCAGATCAACCCGCACCATAGTTTGTATAACCGGAATGACAACGATGAGACCTGGCCCCTTGACTCGCCAGAAGCGCCCTAACATGAACACGACACCGCGCTCGTATTCTTTCAATACCTTAAGCGCACTGGCCAGAAAAAAGATGGAAAAAATCAGTATTGGTGTAATAATCGATACGATATCCGTGTGCATATCAATCCTCTATTGTGTTGATTGTAAGATTCGGTTGGTAAGGCTCCACTTCAAGCATTAGTCCATGTATGGCTATTACACTGACCTGTTGTCCAGGTTTTAATGGGATGTTGGATCTGGCGCGCCACAATTCGCCATGAATCCGGATCCAGCCTTCCTGATCAAAGCCATCCACTACTTCACCCGTGCTGCGAATAAGTTGTTCACTACCTGTGACAACTGGCTTTTCCCTGGATTTGAGCGCCATGCCGAGCACCACCATAAAAAATCCGGCTGATATCAGTGCAAATGTAACGATCAATGGAATCGAAATACCGTACCCTGGTATTTCCGTATCAATCAACATAATCGATCCGATGACAAAAGCCGCAACGCCACCAATACCCAGCGCGCCTGTACTTGGTATGAGCGCTTCTGCCAGCATAAAAATAATGCCAAGTAAAATCAGCATCAGCCCGGCATAGTTGATCGGCAGTACCTGAAACGCAAACAATGCCAGCAACAGACTGATTGCGCCAACCACGCCGGCAACAATCGTTCCGGGATTTGCAAATTCCAGAATCAGGCCGTAAAAACCGATCAACATCAGGATGTAAGCAATGTTGGGGTCGGCAATCACGGCTAGCAGGCGAGTTCGCCAGTCCTGCTCAAAGTGTTCCAGTGTCAAAGATTGGGTAGATAACGCTACTTTTTGTCCGGCCAAATCGACTACACGTCCATCTATTTTTGTCAGCAGATCACCCAGGTCATCTGCTATCAGATCAATCACATTGTTATCAAGCGCTTCTGCAGATGTCAGACTGACACCTTCCCGTACCGCCTGCTCTGCCCAGTCTGCATTGCGACTGCGCATTCGGGCAAGTCCACGGATATAAGCGGCCGCATCGTTGATGACTTTCGTCGTCATGACATCCTGCGTGCCAGATGAACTGGTTGGGCTGATTCTTCCATTTTCCGGTTTATGCCCGGGTGTCTTTATCTCTTGTGACTGGGCCCCTATCTTTACTGGTGTGGCAGCACCCAGATTGGTTGCGGGTGCCATGGCCGCGATATGGCTGGCGTAAAGAATATAGGTGCCGGCACTGGCTGCACGCGCGCCGCCGGGAGCCACAAAACTTGCTACTGGGATCGGAGAGGCAATAATTTCCTGGATGATCTTGCGCATGGATACATCCAGCCCGCCGGGTGTATCCATTTGAAGAATAACGATCTGTGCCTGCTGTTCGGCCGCTCTGGAGAGTCCACGATGAATGTAGTCGTACATGGCTGGACTGATGGCGTCGTTAATATCCAGCCAGACAGCAATGCCATTAGTTGCACCATTTGCCGTATTGGGAGGTTGTGCAAACAGCAGGCCGGTCCATAGAAAAACAACCAGCAGAAAACTGTATTGTGCCCGGTAAAATCTCGTGGATTTACTGGCACACATGCGTGCACTCCTATTTTGACAGCCAGCGCTGCTGAACAGCATTGCGGTTCAAGGCAAGCCACTGTAATGCAATAATGGCACTGGCAGAATTAATCCGACCGGTATTCAATAGTTTCAACGCATCATGAAAAGACATGACGTGCACCTTAATATCCTCGTCTTCTTCACCATTGCCATGAATACTACCCCCATCAATCGTTTTCATATCAACCTGACCACAGAACAATACAATTCGCTCAGTTGTACCACCGGGGCTGACCAGATAATCATATAGCGGGATTAGGTTACTGATCTGACAATCCGCTTCCTCGATAGATTCTCTTGCAACCACCTGTTCTGGTGTTTCATCAGTTTCGATTATGCCTGCCACAATTTCCAGCAACCAGGGACCACTCGGTGCAGACATGGCACCTGCACGAAACTGTTCAATCAGTAAAATTTCATCGGTATGCGGATCGTAAGGTAATACTGCTGCTGCATGTCCCCGCTCAAACAATTCACGCGTGATTGGGCGTCCCCATTCTCCGTTGAATTTACGGTGGCACAAGCGGTATCGCTCCAGACGGAAAAACCCCTGAAAGCAGATGGTTTTTTCCAGTATTTCGAAATCCATTTTATGGATGTTTAAGTAGTGTATTACCAGCAATCAGTGACCACTGATTTTTACCGATTGCTGGCAGAGATAGCATTAAGATTTAATTCAGGTGCTTAACGGACGTGTTCTGGCTATCAAGTCCTGACACAGCGGATAATTCGCCATAACAGCTGACAAACCGATCTGGCCAGAGCACGTCCATATGGTTAATGCTTCAGATCAGATGCCTGCTGAATACCGGACAGCAGCCAGGCGGAATCAGAGGCAACCAGATCTTTTTCAACGTGCCAGATCTCGTCGAAAGTCTCCAACTGTGCTCCGGGAGCTTCCCGCAGCTCACCGGTAAACCGGACGCTGGCAACCGCATGATTATCCTGAGTAGTTATATCCAGCAAAGCTGCGTTAACATGGGTCACATCAGTCTGCTGGGTAGCATTACCGCGCTCAGTAATCTGTTTACTGATTTCTGCAAACAATTCAGGCGTTGTAAATGCGCGAATCTCTTCCAGATCACCGGAGTCATGCGCTAATTGCAACGTAATGAATGAACCTTTGGCATTTTTAAGAAAGGAATCCACATCGAAACCAGCAGGAATATCGAGAGCATCCGCATTGGCAGACTGACCACTGCCCCCGGAAGCTGCTCCTCCCGAAGGGGTTGCCGCGTCCTGACGAGGAAATGGCATTCCTCCCATACCATGCCCGGCTCCCGCACCAGAATATTGCATAGGTCGCGCGGCTTGTCCGCCTCCGGAAGATCTACGCATCATACGTATCCCGAAGAATATGGCAGCAGCTATGCCTGCCAGTATTAGAATATCCATCATATTGATTCCATCAAAAGCTCCCCCCATAAGCAGTGAGGCCAGCAATCCACCAGCAGCTAATCCGGCCAGTGGCCCCAGCCATTTACTAGCTCCTGTTGCTGCAGCGGGGGTTGCAGATTGCCCGGGACGTTGGGCTTGCTGGGGAGCAGTCTGTTGCTGCTGTCGGTTAAGGTTGAGTGATTGGCGCTGTTTCCCAAGGCTGCTGCCACCGCCCATACGCCGGGCTTCGGCATCCAACGCCGTCAAGCTAAAAGCAAGCAATGCCAAAGCCAGAAATGTTAATATTCTCATTATGCTTATCTCCATGAATCAAAAATATAATTTAGGGGCTGAGTATAGCATCATCCCCAATTGCTCTGGACTACCCGCTAGATGGAAAAGTTCATGATTACAAGCATGACAGGTTATGCGGCAATTTCAGCAGAAATCCCGCAGGGATCGCTGGCTTTGGAACTGCGTTCAGTCAACAATCGCTATCTTGATCTGCAATTCAAGCTCCCCGACGAGTTTCGTGTACTGGAATCTGAAATGCGAGATTTTCTGGGTACGGGCATAATGCGGGGAAAAGTGGATTGTCGCCTTACTTTTTCTATCTATTCAGGCACCTCCCGTCAACAACGACTCAATCATGGTCTATTGAATGATCTGCTGGAAATGAGTCGTGACATCAAGGCAATCTTTCCTGCAGCGCATGATCTTTCTGTTGCCGAAATTTTGCGCTGGCCTGGGGTATTCGATAGTGATCGGATTT
The DNA here is from genome assembly GCF_900116685.1 of Nitrosomonas eutropha. GTDB lineage: Bacteria > Pseudomonadota > Gammaproteobacteria > Burkholderiales > Nitrosomonadaceae > Nitrosomonas > Nitrosomonas eutropha_A. The sequence goes on along the minus strand of NZ_FPBL01000005.1, from coordinate 152,115 downwards.
TAGTCGATGAATTGCGCACCCCTTGCATGACACTGCTGCAGACTGCTTTACAAGAGCTGATTTTGGCTCGCAGACGTGAAGGAGAAAAACTGCAAAACCTGTTGCTGGAGCGTGTACAACAATTACGTCAACTGGTACAAGATCTGTTACCCAGTCTGCCCACCATTCTGGCTGGTTTTCAGGAAAGACTACTAAATTGCCTAAAGACAGCCGGTCTTGATGAAAATGATGAGCGTATCCGCCAGGAGTTCACCTTATTTGCCAATAAAATTGATGTGGATGAAGAATTATCGCGCCTGCAGGGACACCTAAATGAATTTGAACATATCGTGCTGACTGGTGGCGTTGTCGGAAAACGGCTTGATTTTCTGACCCAGGAACTCAACCGGGAAGCCAATACATTGGCATCCAAGTCAGTTGCCAGAGAAATTACACGTATATCAGTAGAAATGAAAGTTCTGATCGAACAACTGCGCGAGCAGATTCAGAATATAGAATGATTCAGAAAGCGCACCTGCTACACAGATTTTTCTATTTTGGGAAATGCTGAAAAGTGACGCAGAACAGCCAGAACAGATAGCTTATCTGTAATTTATCAGTGATCTGAATGTGCCGATCAAGGTGAGCAACCAGATCAACAGCGCAAACCAGCACCAGTAAAAGGAAATAGATTCAAGAAAGTAATAACCACTTACTTTCGCCAGGGAGAAGGTGCATGCGGTATACATTCCTGCCGGAAATACTCTGCTCCATGCCTCGATATCATAAGTACGATACTTTCCTTTGCATGCCAATCTTGCCCAAGGAAAGATTTTTATCCAGGCCGCTGTTGAATCCAATCCTCCAGTAAATTTCCGTATATCCATGACCAGCAAATAAGGTATCCATAAAGTACCAAGTGCCCACGCGAGGAGACTCATCTCCAACGTCACCTGCCCCAGGTCGTCACAGAGAGAGCGGGATAGGTGAGTCAAGTACTCTGAACCGGCAAGGGTGATAATGGCAGGCGCTCCCATGCAAATCCAGTAAGATGGTTGCCAGTTCTCCGGGATAAAGTAGTTAAAGAACAGCCGGCGGATGATCAAATAAATTACAAACAAATATAGAACGCAACCCAATATCCATATCCCCCAGAGCATCAGGAAATTCCACGTATTCTCATTCGTTACATCGAGCAGATAACTCCCCAGTAGAACGATCGATACGGTACTTACAGTCAGAAGAAGTGTTCCTCCACAGATAGAATTGACAACACTTTCTCGTGGCAGACTTAAGATATTAAAAATAATAAAGCTGATCAATACAAGCCAGGCAAAGAACGCACTACACCAAAGTACGTTCGCCAGACCATCTGCCTGAGTGAACAAGATCAGCTGCACTCCGACCGTATTGGTTCCTGCCACGAAAGCCAGAAACAGCCAGCTTCGAGACAAAATACGAAGTTCTGCTAGCAGATCACGCGGGAAAAATACAATCCGTGCGATAAACAACAAGCAAAATATGGAATAAAGCGATAAGTTCAGAACAAACAAAGACTTTGCTATGACCGTGAAATCAAGCACATCAAAGGCAATGGATACAATACCGGTAGCCATCACCATTACAAACCAGGATGGGTGAAAATCTCTGATGCTGTTGCAGAATAAAGCGGGATAAAACAGCATGCGTATTATGAATTCAGTTCGTTTGTACTAATTTGTTATGCCATCAGTAAATTCTGACAGTCATCCTGCACAGAAAGATGTGGTTACAAAAATATCGAGCAATATCAAGGATTTGCTATCAGGACACAGACACCGATAGGGTCTTATACCTACCTCGATTTTCATACCCCTTTATAACAAATACTCACCTAGATGCGACTGCAACTGGGTATCGCTCAAATTCAAGAATGTTTTGAACGTATCGAGTGTTTCCTGCGTACAATCAATCTCCAGATAGTCGCCGGAAGCAGGAGAGCGACCAGTAACCAGATTTCTTCAGCGTCAAAATGAGCGAGCAGATAGACAAAACCTTGGCCAAGTCCATAGCCAATACTGGCGATCGTAATTGCCCAGATAATTGCTCCCACCAGGTTCAGAACCAGAAACCGAGACCAGTAAATACCACTCATGCCCATCGCCATGGGCCCAGCAACACGTAATCCGTACATAAAACGAACAGCAAGGATAAACAGCACGTTATGACGCTCCAGTAACGCACTTACATGTGCGGCGCGCGGCTGCAAGGAAGGGAATTTCGCCAGTAATCTATTGCCGTATCTGCGTCCCACACAAAAAGAGATTTGATCGCCCAGGAAACCCGATAAAGCTGCTATCAAAATGACAGCAGGCATCCAGAGATAACCATGAAAGGCTGCCGCGCCGGCGGTTAACAACACACTTTCACCTTCAAGAAAAGTTCCCACGGCAACAGCCAGGTAACCGTACGATTGGATCAAGCCAGGAATATCCATATTCAAACATTTCCTTATTCGGGGAATAATCTCTATTCTTTGAATTATTTAGATAGACTCTGTGTCAAAGTGATCAATGTACGAAGTGTAACGGGCAGGTTTTCTAAGTGAATCACGGTACTCACTGCCTCGCCTACTCATTTGATATATCTTGTTACCACGTAACGTGCACCTTACTCTTTACCCATAGCCATTATAGAAGATAGATAAAAGACTATAAGCCAGTAGCCAAATTCCATATGAGCTATAGATAGTTCGATACGGTTTCGCTTTTAACATAAAACCATTCGACAAAATAACTTTATCAATCAACTCCAACCAACCAATCAACCTTGACCTTCACCTGAAAGGAGAACTGACAATGAATATCGCAGAAAATCAACTAACCACTATTTTTTCCCATAGTTGGTGGATATTATTACTGCGTGGCATCATCGCTATCCTATTTGGCATCTTGCTTTGGCTTCAACCCGAGATTTCACTGGTAGCAATGTTATTGCTCTTTGGGATCTTTACTCTGATGGACGGTATCCTTGGCATCTGGACTGCAGTCATCGGGCGTAAGATGCACGAGCATTGGTGGGTATTGCTCCTTTGGGGATTTATTGGTGTTGGTGTAGGAGTTCTGACATTTGTGATTCCTGGTATCACTGCATTAGCGCTACTGTTTTATATTGCAATCTGGGCAATTGCCACTGGTACTCTTCAGATCGTAGCTGCGATTCGCTTGCGCAAAGAAATGGCGGGCGAATGGTTGCTCATTCTGGGTGGCCTTGCATCACTTGTCTTTGGCATTCTCCTCATGGCGCAACCAGCAGCCGGTGCTCTTGCCTTACTTTGGCTGATTGGTGCTTATGCCATTATTTTTGGCATCCTGCTTGTGAGTCTGGCGTTCAAGACCCGCACTTTTGGTAAACAGTCCACGCACAACACGTAAACAATATTTACGACGCGGCCAACAGCGGCTCATGCCGAAAATGTACGCAACCAGGAATAGGCGTGCTCAGGATGATATTTGCAAAATCCAACCCGATTTACCCATTCATCACGCAATAAATCAATAATAGCATTCGTACTTGATTGATCAGAATTCTGATCAATCAAGTGTATTTATAGTCAATTTTCCAAATGCATCCGTACTGGTCGCCAGCTGTGGCCTGCAGTAAGCAACTGGTTCTGTGATGTAGGCCCTTCCGAACCGGAAGTATATTCTTCGGGATTGCCTGTACACCACGCATGCAACACCGGATCAAGCAAACGCCATGACCATTCAACCTCATCAAAACGCAGGAAGTGCGAACAATTACCATTGATTGTGTCCATCAGCAACTGTTCATACGCTGAAAATTCTTTGGCGCCTTCTTGTGCATAGGGTGCGGTAAGCACTACCGTATGCGTGGCAAATTCCATGCCGGGCTTTTTGGCCGTTGCTACCAGGTTGAGACTTTCCTGTGGTTGCAGGCGGAATATCATCCAGTTGTTCGGCGCAACGCTACCATCAGGCAGTGCATCTGGCACTTGCCTGAACTGTATCGCGATCTCTGAGTAACCACTGGCCATGCGTTTGCCGCTGCGCAGATAGAAGGGAACCCCTTGCCAGCGCCAGTTGTTAATTTCAAAACGCAGTGCCGCAAAAGTTTCGGTGGTTGAGTTAACAGGGATACCAGGTTCCTGGCGATAAGCAGGTACATTTTTACTGTCAACGCTGCCAGCAGTATATTGACCGCGCGCAGCCCGGCTACGCACTGTGTGTTCATTGAACGGCACTACTGCACGCAATACTTCAACCTTGTGATCACGCAGCACTTCAGCATCCCAGCTCGATGGTGGCTCCATGGCGGTGAGGCAGAATAATTGCATCAGGTGATTTTGCAGCATGTCGCGCAGTGCCCCTGCGTGGTCGTAATAGGCGGCACGGTGTTCTACGCCCAAAGTTTCCGGGCAACTGATCTGTACTTGCGCGATATGCGCACTGTTCCAGAGCGGTTCGAGAAAACGGTTGGCAAAGCGGAATACCATCAGATTCTGCGTAGTTTCCTTGCCCAGGAAATGGTCAATACGCAACACATTCTCCTCGGTCCATTGACTGTGAATCTGTTTACGCAACATTTCAGCGCTGGCGAGATCGGTACCAAAAGGTTTTTCGACTACTAAGCGCCGCCAGCCTTCGGAAGTTTGTGCAAGTCCTGCTTCACCTAGCGCTACAGCTGCAGCACCGAACAAGGGTGGAGGCAACGCCAGGTAAAAAAGTATTGATCCTTTTACGCGACGTCCAATTTCTTTCATCTGCCCGGCTTCAAGACCACCAGTAATGTAATCCAAACTCGCGCAAAATTCTGTTTGACACTTATCCTCAACCTTGTAATCCGATACAAATGTACGTAATGCCTCTTGAATATGATCGCGAAAATGCTCCTTGCTCCAGTCCTCAATGGCATAGCCCGTAATCTTAAGACCACGCGTATATCCCGACTGGTACAGGCGATACAATGCCGGCATGAGCAAACGTTGCGTCAGATCTCCGGTTGCACCAAGAATCACAAGGTTTGTATTAGCCATGACACTTCCTTTTACTTGTTATCCGGAGTAACCTTTTCATCATGCCCTCCAAATCCATGGCGCATCGCAGACATTACCTTATCGGCAAACTCATCATGCCCGCGTGATGCAAAGCGACCAAAAAGTGCTGCGGCAAGCACTGGAACCGGGACGCCTTCTTCAACTGCCGCGAGCGTCGTCCAGCGGCCTTCACCAGAATCAGATACACGTCCGGTATAACGTGAAAGTGTCATATCCTCATTCATTTCAATGGCTGTCAAATCCAGCAACCAGGAACCGATCACACTGCCACGGCGCCACAATTCCACCACGTCATTGAGCGGGAAATTGTACTGATAGCGTTCGGGATGTTCGAGTGGCGCAGTTTCAGCATTTATTTCCTGCTGGACATTTCCAGCGTTTGCCTGATGCAGGATATTCAACCCCTCAGCATAGGCTGCCATTAATCCATATTCTATGCCGTTGTGTACCATCTTGACGAAATGTCCGGCGCCATTCGGTCCGCAATGCAAATAGCCATGTTCGGCAGGTGTTGGTTTACCGTTGCGGCCCGGCGAGCGTGTCGCAGCTTCCACACCAGGCGCCAATGCGCGAAATACAGGCTCAAGCCGTTGATAGGCCGCATCAGGGCCACCGATCATCTGGCAATAGCCGCGTTCTCGCCCCCACACACCGCCGCTGACACCTACATCCAGGTAATGAATTTGTCTGGTTGCGAGTGATGCAGCACGGCGTAGATCTGCCACATAGTGCGAATTTCCTCCATCAATCACGACATCCCCGGCATTGAGCATGGGTGTCAACGCTTCGAGCACTTTGTCTACTACTGCGGTGGGCAGCATGAGCCATACTGCACGAGGCAAGGCAAGCTTATCAACCAGATCATCGAGCGAGATCGCTGCTTCTGCTCCCGATTTTGTAGCGGCAATACGTGCTTCAGGGTTGGTATCAAATACCACGCAACCTATACCGGTTTTCTGCAACCGCTCCACCATATTGAGGCCCATGCGCCCCAAGCCGATAAAACCGAGTTGTATCGTGTGATCAGCATTTGTCGAATCATTCATACTTCATCCTCCCACAGGCGAAAACCACCAGTGAATGCATTAGCGTTTTTCCCACGGCGAACACCGGCTGGTAATCTTTTCAAAAGTCGTGCGTTACCACCACCCAGTACGATGTAATCAGGTTCAAGCGCAATGTGCAGCATTTCAACTTCTGCGTACACTTCAGCTCGCCATTTACGTTTTCCCAAGCGTTGGAGTGCATGTTTACCGACGTAATATTCATAGGTATGTTGTTTGTATGGAAGGTGTGCAAGCTCCATTGGCTCAATCCGCCCGTCCACAATAACAGTGGAACCAAGACCGGTGCCAAGGCCAAGGAACAGCATGTATCCACCTTCGTAACTGCCAAGTGCCTGCATGGCAGCGTCATTCGTGATCTTGACTGGGCAGCTAAATGCCTTGGCAAAATCGAACCCTACCCAACCAGCGCCAAGATTGGCTGGTTCGTTCGCAATACGTCCGTGTACAACCAATGCTGGAAAACCGACACTTACTGCATCGTAATGCCATCCGTGTAAACATTTATCCAGTTGCGTGAGCATAAGTTCTGGTGTCATGTCCGAACCAGATGGGATTTTAATTTTCAATTTCTCGCCGCTTATTCTCGCCTTGACGTTACTACCGCCCACATCCAGCACTAGTACACAGCGTTTTTTCTGTTTTTCCTGGATATTATCCTGCCCACGCATGCGGCAATACCAGCGAATTGAAGCATTAGTTGAAGCATCGTGTGTCAGCGTTTCATCCGGTGCTTCTATTTCCTCTGCAATGCGCGCTGCAAGCTGTTTGCCCAATTCCACCCCCCATTGATCAAAGGGGTTGATATTCCATATTGCGGCCTGTGTAAATACACTGTGCTCATAAAGCGCTACCAGTGCTCCCAGTGATGTTGGTGTAAGTTGTTTGGCAAACAATAGACTCGACGGCTGGTTACCTTTCATGACCTTATGAGGTGCCAGTTCAGCCGATATCCCTTCCTTTTGCACTTCTGCAAGCGTCTTGCCCATGGCAAGCGCTTCGGCTTGCGCAATTGCATTGGCGAATAGCAGATCCTGGTGCCGTCCAATCGGATTGAGCGCTTCGGCAAAGGCAATGAAATCACAAGGAATCAAATGTGTGCCCTGATGAATCAGCTGATAAAACGAATGCTGTCCATTAGTACCTGGTTCACCCCAGAACACAGAGCCGGTATGGTAATCCACATTTTTTCCGTCAAGTGTCACATGCTTGCCGTTGGATTCCATGGTGAGCTGCCGCAGATATGCAGAAAACCACTTGAGAGAATGTGCATAGGGTAATACTGCGACGGTACCTGCATCAAAGAAGTCTGCGTACCACACGTTTAGTAGTCCCATGATGACAGGCAGATTCTGTTCAAGTGGCGCACTGTGGAAATGTTCGTCCATGGCGTGAAAACCGACAAGCATTTCACGGAAAGCCTCCGACCCGATAGCAATCATAATGGACAAACCAATAGCAGAATCCATGGAATAACGCCCGCCTACCCATTCCGGGAAACCAAACATCTGTTTGGAGGGGATACCAAAATCATTGACAGCTTTCTCATTGGTCGAGAGTGCTACAAAGTGGGGTGTGATGGCTTTCCTGTCACGTCCTGCAGCGGCTTGCAGCCAATTACGCGCAGTGTGCGCGTTAGTCATAGTTTCGAGTGTGGTAAACGTTTTGGAAGCTATAATGAACAAGGTTTCATCCGGCCTCAATCCGCGTACTGCCTCTACAAAATCCGTTCCATCCACATTGGAAACAAAGCGCAATCTCAACTTGCGTTCGACATAATGTCGCAGCGCTTCGCAGGCCATTACCGGGCCCAGATCCGACCCGCCAATACCAATGTTAACGATGTTACGGATTGGGCGGCCACTGTAGCCTTTCCATTCTCCCGCGCGGATCAACTCGGCGCATTCAGCCATGCGCTTGAGCATTGCCTGTACTTCAGGTATTACATTCACGCCTGCCACATTTATTACTGAATCAGCAGGGGCACGTAGCGCGATGTGCAGGGCGGCGCGCTGCTCGGTGGTGTTGACTTCTTCGCCCGAGAACATGGCGTCACGCCGCGATTCCAGGCCACACTCACGTGCCAGCTCAAATAACAATTTCAGGGTTTTGTCGTTGATACGATGCTTGGAATAATCCAGACGCCAGCCTGCTGCTTCTACGGTGTAACGTTCAGCACGTTTCTTATTTCGTGCAAACAGCCCGCGCAAATGTATCTTTTGGAAAGACAGATAGTGTGAATGCAGTGCCTTCCATACTCCGGCTTCACGTAATGTATTCACATGACTTACTCCATGAAGTTATGGTTTCGCCTCATTACAACATACATTCTGTTAAGAATTTGTTCAATATCTCGCTGAAGGGCGCATTATGTATTACGGCGTTGAAATTGAACTCAAAATGCTCACATACTTCAAGTATGCTCTGCTTTCTCGTTCAATTTTGCCTTGCACTGTATCCCTTGATCGAGATCTTGAGCAGGTTCTTGGAGAAATTACGCGATCAAAATAATCTCAGCGGATCGATTGCCACAAGGTTCTTCAGAATTTTGCAAGAATTCCATCCAACTGTTCCAGGCTGGCGTAATGAATAACAACATTACCAGCCCCTTTTTTCCCCTGTTTGATTACAACATTGGCACCCAGCCGGGCTGACATATCTTCCTGCAGGCGCAGCAGATCCCGATCCGGAAATGATGGTTTTTTTATAGAGGATGTCTGACTCATTCGTTTGAGCAGATTTTCGGTTTCACGTACGGATAGCTGCCTTTGCATAATCAGATGCGCAATTTCCAGCTGTTTCCCGGCATCCAGTGCGAGTAGGGCACGTCCGTGCCCCATATCAATTTCTCCCTGCATAATCAGATCCTGTACCGGTGCAGCCAGATTAAGCAGGCGCAACAAATTTGAGATCGTACTGCGTGAATAACCCAATGCCTGACCAGCTGTTTGATGCGTCATACCAAATTCTTCGATCAGACGTTGAATTCCCGCCGCAGCTTCCAGAGGATTAAGATCCTCACGCTGAATATTTTCGATCAGAGAAAGCGCAAGCGCGGATTCATCCGGCACTTCGCGCACAATGGCCGGAATTTGCTCCAGTCCAGCAATCCGGGCGGCACGCCAGCGGCGTTCTCCGGCAATAATTTCATAGCCGCCTGCCACAAGCGGTCGTACCAGTATTGGCTGCATCACCCCCTGCGCCTTGATCGATTCTGCCAGATCATGCAGGGATGCTTCATCCATCCTCGTCCGGGGCTGATATTTCCCGGCTTGCAATAAATCTACAGCAAGATTTTGCAGTGAATCCGTTTCCTGGGAATTGTCCGCCAGTAGCGCGTCTAAACCTCGCCCTAATCCTCTAGGTTTTGCCATAGTCACTGTACCTAATCAAAAATATTATGGATTTCTGGCCAGATCGTCAGTTATTCCATTTCTAAATCAAAACTAACTTTGTCGGCTTCGCCTGGTCGTATTATTTATACTGTCTGCGGCTCGCCTTCGTGTCATTTTTGATTTGGGAATGGAATTAGCTAGCTGTTGCCAGAATTTCGTTGGCCAATTCAAGATAAGCTCGGGCACCCCGAGATTGCCGATCGTGATAAAGCACCGGTAATCCAAACCCGGGTGCTTCTGCCAACCGGATATTACGCGGAATGATGGTCTGATAAACCTTGTTGCCAAAGTGTTGCTTCAATTGATCGGACACTTGCTGTGCCAGCAGATTGCGCGGATCAAACATGGTTCGCAGCAGGCCTTCTATCCTGATGGATGGATTAAAGCCCGTCCGCACCCTTTTGATCGTGTTGACCAGATCACTCAGGCCTTCCAGCGCATAATACTCACATTGCATGGGAATGATAACGGCGTGTGCTGCGCATAATCCGTTTAATGTCAGCAGGTTAAGGGCCGGAGGACAATCAATCAGAATAAAATCATAATCTGTCTGTATTGTCTGCAAAGCCTCCTTCAGGCGGGATTCGCGCTGTTCCAGCGACACCATTTCTACTTCTGCGCCTGCCAGTTCCTGATTGGCCGGAAGCAGGTCATATTTCCCCGGTTTTGTCGATAAACGAACCTCGGCGATAGTTTGTTCGCCCAGCAGTATTTGGTAAACGGTACGATCCAGCAGGCGTTTGTCTACGCCGCTTCCCATCGTGGTATTACCCTGTGGATCCAGGTCAACAAGCAATACCCGTTTGCCGGTATTTACCAAACTGGCAGCCAGATTAATACTGGTCGTTGTTTTACCCACCCCTCCCTTCTGGTTGGCAATGGCAAGTATCCTGGCCATTAAATTACGTTTTTGTTCTGGCAAGAAGATTAGGGAATATGCTTATGTCCCACTCAATAAACCTCATTCGGGGTGACACCGCATCACGACCAGATGACGCTTGGCTCTCAGACCGGGAACCGCAACGGGAATAATCTGCTCGACGGGAAATTCCGGAGGGAGTTGCATCAACTCCATATCCGGGAACGCTCCTTTCATGGCAATGAAGCGACAATGATCAACGTTGTTTTCACACAGATGTTTCGACAGGCGCATGAAGCGCTCGAGACTGGAAAACGCGCGTGAGATAACAGTATCTACCTTGTTTTCCGGTTTTATTTTTTCCACACGTTCTTGTCTGATTGAAACATTCTGCAAACCCAGTTCAACCACAACCTGTTGCAGAAAAGTAGCTTTCTTCTGGTTGCTTTCTACCAATACCATCTGCCATTCGGGACGTGCCAGCGCAATTGGAATACCCGGCAAGCCGGCACCACTACCGACATCAACAATATTAGGCCCACTGATATGCGGTAATACGATCAGACTGTCCAGCATATGACGAGTAATCATCGATTCGGGATTTCTCACCGAAGTCAGATTATGAGTACCGTTCCACTTTGTGATGAGCTCAATGTAGCGCAACAGCCGACTGCTTAAATGCGTTACATCAGCGGACAATTCTGAAATTGCTTCCAGGCCTTCATGCAACTGTTTTTCCAGATTCATGCGTTTTTTCCTGTTTGGCTGCCTGGCGTGCCATACCACGCTTTAGATGTACCAGCAATAAGGATATGGCTGCCGGTGTAATCCCGGAAATCCGTGTCGCCTGACCGATTGTTTCCGGTTGATGCTGATTTAATTTTTGTATGACTTCGTTGGAAAGGCCTCTCACGGCGCTGTAATCCAGGTTTTTTGGTAAAACCATGGCTTCATGCTGTGCATGACGAACCACTTCCTGTCTTTGTCGTTCTACGTAACCTTCATATTTGACATCAATTTCCAACTGTTGGGCGATCTGGCCGTCAATCAAAGGTTGTTCAACTTCAGGCAATGACACCAGTTCTGTATAACTGATTCCAGGGCGTCGTAACAGCTCATACAATGAATAAGAACGGTCATCAGATTGATCGGATGTTTGCGGTGTTTGCAATTTGTGCAAGACCCTAGCGGGCACCCAGGTACGCCGCAATCTTGCTTTTTCAATCTCGATTGCTTCCCGTCTGGCAGCAAAAATCTGCCAACGTTTCTCATCAACAAGACCAAATTGATGCCCGGCTTCTGTCAGTCGCATATCGGCATTGTCTTCCCTTAATTGCAAGCGGAATTCAGCACGGCTGGTAAACATACGGTAAGGCTCTGTTACACCACGGGTAACCAGATCATCCACTAGCACACCAAGGTAAGCCTCATCACGGCTCGGACACCAGGGTTCCTGTTCCTTTATCTTGAGACTGGCATTTAAACCGGCGAGCAGGCCCTGGGCGGCTGCTTCTTCATAGCCAGTGGTGCCATTGATCTGCCCGGCAAAAAACAGTCCGTCGATCGCTTTTGTCTCCAAGGATTTCTTGAGTGCCCGTGGATCGAAATAATCATATTCAATTGCGTAACCCGGCCGGGTTATGTGTGCATTTTCCAGGCCGGCAATTGAACGCACCAGCTCGACCTGCACATCAAAAGGAAGGCTCGTTGAAATTCCATTCGGATAAATTTCGCTGGTTTCCAGCCCTTCCGGCTCCAAAAAAACGGTATGCGAGTCTCTGTCAGAAAAACGTACTACCTTATCTTCGATCGATGGACAGTAGCGCGGCCCGATTCCTTCTATTTTCCCAGTATACAAGGGGGAGCGATCCAGCCCGGTACGAATGATTTCATGCGTTTTTTCATTGGTGCGTGTCATCCAGCATGACACCTGTCGCGGGTGTTGCGCAGTATTTCCCAGGAACGAAAATATTGGTATTGGTTCATCTCCTGGCTGCTCGCGTAGCAACTGGAAATCAATAGTGCGTGCATCAATACGGGGCGGCGTGCCGGTTTTAAGTCTTCCCACCGACAGATTCATTTCACGCAAGCGGTGCGCAAGCCTGATTGATGCAGGATCACCCGCCCTGCCTGCCTGAAAATTCTGGTCGCCGACATGCGCCAGGCCGCCCAAAAAGGTACCAACCGTCAACACTACAGCGCGCGCCGAGAAGGTAATTCCAAGATGGGTGACAACGCCTGTAATCTTGTCACCCTGCAGCAGCAGATCATCAACAGTAGATTGCAATATCAGCAGATTAGGTTGTGCTTCCAGCCGTTTGCGTATGGCCTGACGGTACAGTACACGATCGGCCTGGGCGCGTGTTGCTCGAACCGCTGGGCCTTTGCTTGAATTGAGTGTGCGAAACTGGATGCCTGCTTCATCAATTGCTGCAGCCATAGCCCCCCCCAGCGCATCAATTTCCTTAACCAGATGGCCTTTGCCGATTCCTCCAATGGATGGATTGCACGACATCTGCCCTAATGTGTCCAGATTTTGTGTCAGTAGTAATGTTTTTTGACCTGTGCGTGCAGCTGCCAGAGCTGCTTCCGTTCCGGCATGTCCGCCACCAACAACGATAATGTCAAAATCTCTTGAAAAATGCATAAATATGGATTGCCAGTTGCGCAGCACGTCTAAACAGATTTAGACAGCCGTATGGTGAAGATTGCTTGTGGAATTAGCGGTATTTTATATGAAATTGATCAGACTGACACCAATATGCCGTTAATCAGGATTTTCAGCATGATCACCTACCCAGCAGTGACTGCAAGACAATGCTGAGTTGACGGATGTGAAGTAAAGGCAAGGTGGCAATTCAAAGATGTTTCACGTGAAACATCTTTGCGGTAAGCACGTTATGAGCGCCTCTAAAAATTCCGTGTGCGGAATGAAGCAGCCTGGTATACCAAACGGATAGACGCGACAGTGAATATTACACGGCCACGATTCATCTAAAAATCAGTTTTGGAGGTGCCTTTAGGAGATGTCAAGCCATCTGGCCTTTGGGGTCATAAAGTGTGATATGCCCTGCCGCACTATGCAGTGCATAGAGTGTCTGTCGTGTGTATTGTAACCAGGTGGAAATAATATTTGCATTCGTTTGATTATGCTGACGAGCAAGACGGGTGAGGTTAAGCAGCTCTTCCCAGTCGCGGGTAACAGCTGATTCTGAATGATTGGCAGTCAGCCAGGCGTTTATTTCTAACGTACCACCAGAGAAACCAGCCGCAGCCAGAAGCTGGTTAAGCTGTGCATCCAATCGTGAGAGCTGATTCACAACCCGGTCTTTGTCGGCGACCAGCGAGGCTAGATCATCAATGCTTCCTGAAGCTAGCAGATTTCGTTCATGTTCAAGAAGTGCAAGAAATAAGTGAGTGCTTTCCAACTGAAGTCGCAAAGTAGATGCTGGCGTATCACCTTTCTGCAGAATTGCCTGAGGATTGCCGTCCATTTCAGGTTGAACGTTTGCTTTGAATCAGTTCTTTCACAGTTTCCAGCAAGCGATCCGCAACCACATCGGGATTCACCTTGAAACGACCTTCGCTGATGGCTTGCTTGATTTCAGCAACTTTCGCAGCATTAACAGCTTCGTTACCAGCATCCGATACCTGAGTCCCCGTTGAAAGTGTGCTGATATGTACGCTGTCATTTTTACCTGCAGCACTCACTTTGGCATTATCCGTTCTGTCCACTTTTTTTTGAGCTACCCCGGCAGCAAGCTCTGTACGTCCCGGAGATATCTGATTTATTTTCACGACGGAATTCCTTCTAAAATAAATATTCGCATATGTTACGCTCGTCTAACGGCTATCCATCCCGGAACTTTAGTAAAACCGGAATATTTTTTTGTCATTTTTGGTAACGGCATAGTTGCGTTGTGTCATTACAAATGAAAACGGCCCGAAGAATAAATATTCTGGTCAACCGGACGATATTTATCGTTGCGATATTCCATTTTTTTCTTCGATGCGATTGTCTGTTGTCACTACGCTACAATACCGCATTATTACAGCTTGAACTTTGATCCTTGTCATAATGCCTTTCCATCCCGTTATACTCTGGACAGACGCTCTGATTTATCTGCTGCTGGCAACAGGTATTATTCTTGGTATTTATGCCAGGCGGCATGAGCACATGCTGGCTTCCTGGCGTAAGGTTATACACAGCGCCAGCGGAATGTCTGCGCTGACTATCCTGCTATGCTTCATCCTGATCGGATTGCTCGACACGATTCATTTTCGCCCGGTTCTGGAACAAACCCGCGCCACCGGGGAAAATATTTATAGTGCTGAAGTACTCAGTTTGTTCGATCTATTGTCCGCTCCGCTACGGTCACAGATGGAAAAAACCTACTCCGCCCCCCTGTCTGCCTACCTTTACACAAAACAGATGATCATCACCACTGAAGGGGAGCAAGTATGGGATTTTGCCCGATTAACCTTTGGCGGTGCACATTTGAATGATCCCAAAACGGAACTGACCGGCGATATCTGGTGGCGATCTGTTTCGGGAGCGGGGGCAGGATTGCTGATCTGGGCCGGGTTAATTCTCGGCTTGGGCAGTATGCAGGCAAAGCGTTATCGCACTTCATTTTTTCGTATACAAACAGCGATATGGCACGGTGCAACTGAAGTTCCCTGGCGCGCCATATTGATCACGCTGGCTGTTATTCTGGCCATGGGTGGCGCTGTCGCAGCACTGATTACACACTACCATGTCCTGGGAACAGACAAGGTAGGTCAAGATGTTTTGTACCTGTCACTTAAAAGTATCCGCACCGGGCTTATCATCGGAACGCTGACAACCCTGATCATGCTGCCGTTCGCCCTGCTGCTGGGAATTGCAGCAGGTTATTTTCGCGGTTGGGTCGATGATGTTATCCAGTACGTTTACACCACGCTTAGCTCCATCCCCAGCGTATTGCTGATTGCAGCCGCCGTGTTGATGATGCAGGTTTATATTGAAACGCATGCTGATTTGCTCGATACAACCGCCGCACGCGCTGATCTGCGCCTGCTGTTTCTTTGTATTATCCTGGGTATCACCAGCTGGACGGGGCTGTGCAGAGTATTGCGCGGTGAGACACTTAAATTGCGTGAAATGGAATATATCCAGGCAGCACATGCGTTTGGTGTCTCTCATTGGCGCATTATCACTCGCCATATTTTGCCGAATGTCGTCCATATTGTATTGATTACCACCGTAATGGATTTCAGCAGTCTGGTACTGGCCGAGGCCGTTCTTTCCTATGTCGGTGTGGGTGTAGATCCCTCCACCATCAGCTTTGGAACAATGATCAATGCCTCCAGGCTGGAGATGGCGCGTGAACCGATGGTCTGGTGGACATTATTTGCAGCATTCACCTTCATGCTCGCACTGGTATTGAGCGCCAATCTTTTTTCAGATGCGGTACAAAATGCATTCAATCCGCACCGCCGAACCCTCCGCGATGATTCAGCCAGATATCTCAAGAATCAGGATGAAACAGAAGAAACGACATCCTCAGACAAAAATGCATCTCGCACATGAGTGCATTACTTGAAATTAACGCGCTTAAAGTGCGGTTACATACCGGTCAGCAGCCGGTACGTGCCGTGGATGGATTATCACTTGCCATTCAGCCGGGCGAAACATTTGCATTATTGGGAGAATCCGGTTGTGGAAAATCCATGACTGCTCTAGCTATCATGCGCCTGTTGCCGGAAGCTGGAGAAATCACGCATGGCAGTATCCGCTTGAATAGTGATGAACTGCTGGCTTTGCCGGAATCCGCCATGCGCGAGGTGCGCGGCAATCGTATCGGCATGATTTTCCAGGAACCGATGTTGAGCCTGAACCCGGTCATGACCACCGGCGCACAAATTGAAGAAGTGTTACTGCAACATTCCAATCTGCATGGCACAGCGGCACAAACTCGCATTCTGGAGCTCCTGCGTCAGGTTGGTATTCCCGATCCAGCGCGTCGTATCAAGGAATATCCGTTCCAGTTCTCGGGCGGCATGAAACAGCGCGTCATGATTGCTATGGCACTGGCAAGCAAACCAGAGCTGCTGATTGCGGATGAACCCACAACTGCACTGGATGTCACGATTCAGGCACAGGTACTGGATCTCATGCGCAATTTGCAGCGACAGGAGAACATGGCCATTCTTCTGATCACCCATGATCTGGGCGTGGTCGCAGAAATGGCGCAGCGCATTGCCGTGATGTACGCCGGAGAAATCATTGAAACCGCAGACCGGGAAAGTTTTTTTCAATCACCGGCCCATCCTTATTCCCATAAATTATTCGCTGCGTTGCCAACGAGAAAAAAACGCAATCAGAAACTGGTCGTCATTCGGGGAAGCGTGCCAGCCCTTTCGCATATTTTTACCGGCTGCCGCTTTGCTGATCGTTGCGATTATGCCTGGGAAAAATGTCACAAGATTATTCCACCCTGGGTGGAGATTTCACCTCAACACCGTGTCCGATGTCATCTTTATCCGGAACATTCCGTGGAATCATTGCCCAACATCGCTCATGTAACAACTGACAATCTTCCAGTCAGTGTTGATGCCCCTGGTTTGAGTTCAGACAACCTTCTGTTGAACGTGAATGATCTGAAAGTGCATTTCCCGGTGCACAAGGGGTTATTCAAGCGAGCAGCAGGCTATATCAAAGCGGTTGATGGTGTGTCACTGCAAATTAATCACGGCAAAACACTGGCACTGGTGGGAGAATCCGGTTGCGGCAAAACCACGGTGGGTAAAGGTATTATGCAACTCATCCCGGTTACATCAGGCAGCATCCGCGTACAGGATGAAGAGCTATCGGAACTGAATCGCAAGCAATTGCTAAAAAAGCGCTCCGAATTCCAGATCATCTTCCAGGATCCTTATTCATCACTTAATCCGCGCATGCGCATTATTGAGATTATCGAAGAAGGCATGCAGGCACTTGGCCGGTACTCGGATAAATTAGCCACACGCAAAAAGAATGAACACAACATTGATACCCTGCTGATGCAGGTGGGTTTACCTGCGGAAGCCAAATGGCGCTATCCGCACGAATTTTCCGGTGGCCAACGTCAGCGGATTGCCATTGCACGTGCGCTGGCAGTTAATCCACAGCTGCTGATCTGTGATGAACCAACCAGTGCACTGGATGTTTCGGTACAGGCACAAATCCTCAATCTGTTGAAAACACTACAACAGGAACGAAAACTTGCTTATCTGCTGATCACCCATAATATAGCTGTCGTGGATTATCTTGCGGATGAAGTAGCCGTCATGTATCTGGGCAGAATTGTAGAAAACGGGCGCACTGAAGAAGTGCTGGATGCCCCCAAACATCCCTACACCCAGGCGCTGTTGTCTGCGGTGCCAATATATGAACCTGGTACCCAACGTGAAGTCATACGCTTGCAAGGTGAACCACCTTCACCAGCCGATGTACCGCAAGGTTGTTATTTTCATCCGCGTTGTCCGCATGTCATGCCGATCTGCCGGGAAGTTTATCCCGCAGTCAGCCGGTTCAGCGCTACCCACACCACTTATTGCCATCTTTATCACTCAGTTTCTCAGGAACCACAGGATTTTCAATGACGATCGATCATGAGGTTAAACGTCGTCGGACGTTTGCCATTATTTCCCATCCGGACGCCGGTAAAACCACGCTGACGGAAAAATTACTGCTGTTTGCCGGCGCCATTCACATTGCTGGTAGTGTCAAGGCGCGCAAAGCCAGCCGCCATGCCACTTCTGACTGGATGGAAATCGAAAAACAGCGCGGTATCTCTGTTGCCAGCTCTGTCATGCAGATGGAGTATCGGGGTTGTGTCATCAACTTGCTGGATACGCCAGGCCACCAGGATTTTTCCGAAGACACCTACCGCGTGCTGACTGCTGTCGATGCGGCACTAATGGTCATCGACGCCGCCAACGGCGTGGAATCACAAACCTTGCGTTTGCTGCAGGTCTGCCGCGCCCGCAACACCCCGATCATTACCTTCGTCAACAAACTGGATCGGGAAGTGCGCGAACCACTCGATCTGATTGATGAAATCGAACGCACGCTGGGAATGGACGTAGTTCCGTTCACCTGGCCAGTCGGCTCGGGTAAACTCTTTCACGGCGTGTACGATCTACGGCACAAACTAATGCGCGTCTTTCGGCCCGGCATGGATCATACCGAGCAGGAAGATACAACCCTCATTACCGATCTGAGCGATCCGGCAGTTACAAAACGCTTCGGAACAAACCTGGAACAGGCTCGGCAGGAAATTGATCTGATCAATGGTGCAGCACCGGAATTTGATCAGGCAGCGTTTCTTGCCGGACAGCAAACACCCGTATTTTTTGGCTCGGCAATCAACAATTTCGGCGTACAGGAAGTGCTGGATACACTGGTTGATCTGGCGCCACCACCCGGTACACGCAAGGCCATTCAGCGAGAAATCCTGCCGACTGAAAAGAAATTTTCCGGGGTGGTTTTCAAGATTCAGGCAAACATGAATCCTGCTCATCGAGACCGCATTGCCTTTGTGCGTATCTGCTCAGGTGAATTCAGGCGCGGAATGAGTCTCAAAGTAGTACGCAGCGGTAAGGATGTGCGCACCAGCACGGTAGTTTCCTTTCTTTCACAACGGCGTGAATTGCTGGAAACAGCTTACGCAGGCGATATTATCGGCATCCCCAATCATGGGACGCTACAACTAGCCGATACCCTGACCGAGGGAGACAATCTGCAATTCACCGGCTTGCCATTTTTTGCCCCCGAAATTTTCCAGACAGTCGAAATTGCCGATCCATTACGCAGCAAGCAGCTCAAGCTGGGATTGACTCAACTGGGTGAAGAAGGCGCCATCCAGGTGTTCCGTCCGCATCTGGGCAGCATCCTGTTGTTGGGCGCGGTGGGTCAGCTGCAGTTTGAAGTCGTCACTCACCGTCTCAAGCATGAATATGGCGTCGAGACACGTATTGCCCCTGCCAAATACCAGCTGGCAAGATGGGTGACCGCTGAAACCTCACGGGAATTACAGCGCTTCATCGATACCAACGCGCACCGTATTGCTTACGATGCGGTAGATGCCCCTACTTTCCTTGCCTCGTTTTCTGCTGAAATCAGCGTGGCTGAAGAAAACTGGCCTGGTATCCGCTTCCACAAGATGCGCGAACACGCTGGCCTGATGTTTCAGACAGCGAGCTAATTTACCAACAGAATCAACCCAATCCACATTAAAAAACCACTTGGGCAGCAGATGATTTAATTCACCTGCTGCCTTTCCCCCGATTTGTTTTCCCTGTTCCCAAACAGCTCCAACGATAAACAGGCTCTCAACATTCTCTCACCCGGCTTTCTCTCCAGGATTATCTGATTAGCCGCCTAAATCGTTGCTTGTTTACGACATCGATTTCAGAGTGAACACGGATAATCCCGGTTCATCGAGAGGAATCCGCTATGGCAGACGATAACGATCTTGAACGTACTGAACCCGCTTCCCCCAGGCGTCTGGAAAAAGCCCGGGAGGAGGGGCAGGTAGCGCGTTCGCAGGAATTAACCACGTTCACAATGCTGATGGCAGCTTCCGGCAGCTTGTGGATAATCGGTTCGCTTATCATTCAGAAATTGTCTGCCCTGTTGGAAAGCGGCCTGCAAATAGAACGGGAAATTGCGTTCAATCCAGCGTTATTGTTGCCGAGGTTGTTTCAACTGGCGCTTGATGGGCTATTGGCCATCGCGCCTTTACTGGGATGGCTGGTGATTGTGGCGCTGGTATCGCCCATGCTGTTAAGCGGATGGCTGTTCAGCTCCAAGGCGTTGTTTCCCGACTTCAAACGTCTCAATCCAGTTAATGGCTTTAAAAGGATATTTTCATCACACGGCCTGATTGAACTGGTCAAGGCAATAGCCAAGGTTGCAGTCATTGGTGGCGTTGCAGCCGGGATTATCTGGAGTTACAAACAAGATGTGCTTGATCTGATTGGTATGCCGCTGGACACAGGGCTAACCAGCATGGGCAGACTGATTGGCCTGACCTTTATGCTGATTGTTGGTGCCATGCTGCTGCTCGTCGTGATTGATGTGCCTTTTCAGCTTTGGAATCACGCACGCCAGTTACGGATGTCCAAAGAAGATCTGCGCAAGGAAGCCAAGGAGGATGAAGGTGATCCCCAGGTCAAGGCGCGCATCCGCAGTATGCAGCGTGAAATGGCACGCCGACGCATGATGGCAGAAGTACCCAGGGCAGATGTCGTGGTGACCAACCCGACGCACTACGCCGTCGCATTGAAGTATCAGGATCACTCAATGCGTGCACCGAAAGTAGTGGCAAAAGGGTCGCAACTGATCGCCGCCCGCATTCGTGAATTGGCAGATGAACACCATATTCCGGTGCTGGAAGTGCCGCCGCTGGCACGGGCACTGTATCACCACGTGGAACTGGATACCGAGATTCCCGAGACGCTCTATACCGCGGTAGCGCATGTGTTGGCCTACGTTTTCCAGCTGAGAAGATATCAGACGGCGGGTGGTACCGCGCCACAACTATCACCGGAGATAGCGGTGCCAGTGGAACTGGATCATGCCTGAAACAGATTTACAGGTGAATAAATACCTATTATTGGAATGAATGCTGAATGAATAATATTCTAGCTTTAGCAACCCTGGTACGAGACGGCCAAATGCGTAGCCTGGCCGGGCCGATGCTGATCATCATGATCCTGTCGATGATGGTGCTGCCACTGCCACCATTCGTCCTGGATGTGCTGTTTACGTTCAACATCGCGCTGGCAGTGATCGTGCTGCTGGTGAGCCTTTATTCGCGTGATGCACTCGAATTTGCAGTTTTCCCCACCGTTTTGCTGATCACGACACTGTTGCGACTTTCACTCAATGTCGCCTCAACCAGGGTAGTGCTGATGCATGGTCATAACGGCCCGGACGCCGCTGGCAAGGTTATCGAGGCATTCGGCCATTTTCTGGTGGGTGGGAACTATGCAGTGGGTCTGGTGGTGTTCATCATTCTGATTGTGATCAATTTCGTCGTCATTACCAAGGGGGCCGGGCGTATTGCAGAAGTCAGCGCCCGCTTCACCCTGGATGCCATCCCCGGAAAACAAATGGCAATTGATGCTGATCTCAATGCCGGGCTGATTCGGGAAGATGAAGCGCGTACGCGGCGCGAACGGGTTGCGCAGGAAGCTAATTTCTACGGTTCAATGGATGGTGCCAGCAAATTCGTGCGAGGCGATGCGATTGCCGGCATTCTGATCATGCTGATCACCATTATCGGTGGCCTGATCGTGGGCGTGCTGCAACATGATATGAACATGGGGGATGCCGCCAAAAACTACACGCTGCTGACCATCGGCGACGGACTGGTAGCACAGATTCCTGCACTCATCATTTCTACTGCCGCTGGTCTGGTGGTCAGCCGGGTTAGCACCGATGAAGACCTCGGTCAACAATTTGTGAGCCAGCTATTCAACAAGCCACGGGCACTATGGCTGACAGCGGGTATCCTCGGCGCGCTGGGCCTGGTGCCTGGTATGCCGAATTTTGTTTTTCTGCTGCTGGCTGGAATGATCGGTACGCTTGCCTATTATGTATCCAGCCGTGCCACTTCGTCGGATGCCAAACTGGAAGAGCCGGAAGTCGTTACCACTGAAACACAGGATGCCAGTTGGGAAGATGTGGTTCAGGTTGATACGCTCGGGCTGGAAGTAGGCTATCGTCTCATCCCGCTGGTGGATAAACACCGCCAGGGTGATCTGCTGAAACGCATCAACAGCATCCGCAAGAAATTTGCCCAGGAAATCGGCTTTCTCCCGCCAGTAGTACATATTCGGGATAACCTGGAATTACGCCCCAATGGCTACCGCATCACCATGAAAGGTTCGGTAATCGGCCAGGGAGAATCCTACAACGGCATGCATCTGGCGATTAATCCCGGCGAGGTCACCATGGTGTTGCCGGGTAACCGTACTGAAGATCCGGCATTCGGGCTGCCCGCCGTCTGGATCGAAACAGAACAGCGTGAACTGGCACAAACCAGCGGCTATACCGTAGTTGATGCCAGCACGGTCGTTACAACACACCTGAATCATCTGATCCGTATGCATGCCTCCGAACTGCTCGGACGGGAAGAATTGCAGAAGTTGCTTGATCATCTGGGGCAAAGAATTCCCAAGCTGACGGATGATCTGATTCCCAAATTGCTGCCACTGGCAACGGTACAAAAAATATTGCAACACCTGCTGGAAGAAGGTGTGAATATCCGCGATATGCGCACCATTATTGACACGTTGACCGAACATGCAGGGCGCACCCAGGATGTCAGTGAACTGCTGGCGCTGGTGAGAGTAGCGTTGGGCCGGATGATCGTGGAGCAATGTTTCCCGTCTGACGCCGAAATGCAGGTCATGAGTTTGCACCCTGAACTGGAAAATATCCTGATACAGGTGGTGCAATCCGATCCAGTGGCAGACGGCGGCATCGAACCTGGCCTGGCCGACACCCTGACACGTGAAGCCAGCAGCTCGGTCAAGCGGCTGGAACAGCTCGGATTACCGGTTGTGCTGGTAGTACCGGACGCAATCCGCCTGCTGTTGTCTCGTTTCCTGCGTCGATCGCTGCCTCAATTAAGGGTGCTGGCTCATTCCGAGATCTCGGATACCAGAAAAATAAAATTCATATCGATCATTGGAGGTAACAAAAAATGAAAGTAAGAAAATTTCTAGCCGCCACCTCCCATGAGGTGTTACGCAAGGTCAAGGAAGAGCTCGGCGCGGATGCCGTGATTTTGTCAAACAAACAAGTACCAGGCGGGATTGAAATCATGGCGCTGGCCGGCAAGGATATATCCATGCTCACCAGCGATACGCCGCACGAGGTGACTGCGCCTTCTTCAGCGGTTAGGCCAACTGCTTCCCCCCGGCACAAATCTGCTTCCGGAACAGAGCAGACAGCGACTATCCACAAACAGCCGGAAACACAACCGCCTGCGGCGGACAGCCCGGGCGCGCACATCATCCAGGAAATCCAGGCCATGCGGCAAATGCTGGAAGAGCAACTGACCACCATGGGTTGGAGTAATTTTTCACAACGGGATCCGGGTGGCATGAAAGTGCTACGCACGCTGTTAAGTGCAGGCTTCAGCCCGCTACTGTCACGTCACTTGCTGGAAAAATTGCCGGCTGACCGTGATTTCGAGCAAAGCCTGAAAAAAACCATCTCACTGCTCACGCTTAATTTACGCACCGCAACCGGTGACGAAATCATTGAACAAGGCGGCGTGTATGCACTGATCGGGCCAACCGGTGTCGGTAAAACTACCACTACGGCAAAACTGGCTGCACGCGCTGTTATCCGGCACGGTGCTGACAAAGTGGCACTGCTGACCACTGACAGCTACCGTATCGGTGGACACGAACAACTGCGCATTTACGGCAAGCTGCTGGGGGTATCGGTACGCAGCATCAAGGATATTGAGGATCTGCAGTTAATGCTGCACGAACTGCGCGGCAAACACATGGTACTGATTGATACCGTTGGTATGAGCCAGCGCGATCAGATGCTGGCCGAACAGATCGCCATGCTGAGCCAATGTGGTACAAAAATAAAGCACCTGCTGTTACTCAATGCAACCAGCAGCGGCGATACGCTGGACGAAGTTATTTCCGCCTACCAAAAACATAGTATTCATGGCTGCATCATTACCAAGGTGGATGAATCAGCCAGTTTAGGCATTGCATTGGATGCAATCATCCGGCGCAAACTGGTGCTGCATTACGTCACCAATGGCCAGAAGGTTCCGGAAGATCTGCATGAAGCCAGTTCCCGCTACCTGTTGCACCGTATTTTCAAGCCTTCTCCAGAAAATTCCCCCTTCTCATTACAAGACCCGGAATTTGCATTGATTATGGCGAGCAGTGCCGGTGATCAACCAGCTATCAGACAACCGGAACGTGCCGAGGCAGATCATGGCTGAGGTTAGGAAAGACCAGGCATCCGGCCTGCGCGAGCTATCTGCGCTGGCCTCCAATACCGGGGTGCGCGTGTTTGCTGTCGCCGGTGGACGAACGGGTGTCGGCAAAACCTGTACAGTCATTAATTTGGCTGCAGCATTGGCAAAAACAGGCAAACATGTGCTGATTCTGGATGAAAATCCGCGCCACAAAGACGTCAACGCCAATCTTGGTCTGAATGCGCGTTACGATTTACTGCACGTTATCAATCAGGATAAAACGCTTGAACAGGTGATGACACAAGGGCCGGAAGGTGTAATGGTTTTAACAGCAATGCGTGGCATTCACTCGCTGGCAAAACTTTCACTCGCTGATCAGGAACGGTTTATTCAATGCTTCAGTGAACTTTCCCAGTCGGTGGATATTGTGCTGATCGATACCGCCATCGGGAAAAGCAGCCGGGTTGTGCCACTGAGCCTGGCTTCCCAACAGGTGCTGATCGTACTCTCCGGTTCTGGTACCGCCATTACCGATGCGTATGCACTGATCAAGCTCATCAGTCAGGAATATGCCCGGCGCAATTTCCTGGTGCTGGTCAACAAAGTGGAATCAGAAAACATCGGGCGCGATATTTTCGACAACATTGCCAGCGTTGCCCAAAAGAACCTGGCCGTCAGACTGGAGTGGATGGGATGCATTCTGCTGGATGACAAACTGCACCGTTCCACCCAGCTTTGCCAGCCGGTAGTGGAAATTTTTCCGGCATCCAGATCAGCTGCAGGTTACCGGCAACTGGCTGAGAAACTGATGCAATGCACGGGAGCCTGGACAGATAACGACGGCGTGGAAAATTTCATGCGCAGACTGATACGAACCAGTCATCTTGATACGGCAGATTTTACGGTGTGAGTGAACCTATGTATACCGAAGCAGGAACCATTGATAAAGACCAGTTTATTACTGAATTTACACCACTGGTCAAGCGGATTGCCTACCATATGATGGCCAGGCTGCCAGCCAGCGTTCAGGTGGATGATCTGATCCAGGCGGGAATGATCGGGCTACTGGATGCCATCAATCGTTATGAAGGTTCCTACGGACGTCAGTTTGAAAGCTACGCCGCCCAGCGTATCCGTGGCTCGATGCTAGACGAACTGCGGGAGGCGGACTGGCTGCCCCGCAGCTTGCGTAGGAAAATGCGTCAGATCGAAACCGCTATGCGCACACTGGAACAACGCCTTGGCTGTCCGCCTAACGAACAGGAAATTGCGGATGAACTTAACCTGCCACTGGCCGAGTATCAGGAAATGCTGCAAGAAGCAGGGGGCGGGCAACTGATCTATTACGAAGATTTTCAGGTAGATGAAGAAGATCATTTTCTTGATCATCTGTGTAATGACCAGGGTAACGAACCACTGGATCAACTGCTGGAAAAAAATCTGAGAGAACTGCTGGTCGCCGCCATCGAAAAACTGCCCGCCAAGGAAAAACTGGTCATGGGTATGTACTACGAGCAGGAAATGAACCTGCGCGAAATCGGCGATGTGCTGGGCGTCAGCGAATCACGCATCTGCCAGCTTCACACCCAGGCCATCTCGCGTTTAAGAACTCGCCTGCGGGATAAATAATCCCCTCTGAAAGCCGGTCAAGCCGAAAAGACGGTAGATCGCCTGCAGTTTTCATGCAATTGGTATGATATCGTTGCACAAATACACAGAATACCCGGCGTTGTCCGGGTAACCTGCTCCACCTGTCTGCCCTGCGAAGAAAAATAAGCACAATGGCGGGCATGATCCCTGACAGCAAAATTGCTCATAATCTGTAAATCCGGCTCCATGAATAACAACACCAAAGAAACCGAACGTGCCGAGCTGCACAAAACCATCTGGCGCATCGCCAATGACCTGCGCGGCAGCGTCGATGGTTGGGACTTCAAGACCTACGTGCTCGGGATGTTGTTCTACCGCTTCATCTCGGAGAACCTGACCAGCTACCTCAACGAGCAGGAGCGCCGTGCGGGCAGCGCCGACTTCGACTACGCCAAGTTGAGCGATGCCGATGCCGAGTTCGGCCGCTTGGAGACGGTGAAGGAAAAGGGCTTCTACATCCTGCCTTCGGAGCTGTTCGCCAACGTGCGGGCCCGCGCCCGGCATGACGCCAACCTCAACGAGACACTGAGCAACCTCTTTGCCGACATTGAAGGCTCGGCCACAGGCAGTGATTCCGAGGATGACATCAAGGGCCTGTTCGACGATCTCGATGTGAACAGCAGCAAGCTCGGCCCCACCGTGGTCAAGCGCAACGAAAAGCTGGTCAAGCTGCTCGACGCCATCGGCGACCTGCCGCTGTCCAACGGCGGCGGGTTCACGGGCAACACCATCGATCTGTTCGGCGACGCCTACGAATACCTGATGCAGATGTACGCCTCCACGGCGGGCAAGTCCGGCGGCGAGTTCTACACCCCGCAGGAAGTCTCCGAACTCTTGGCGCGCATCACCGTGGCGGGGAAGACCGAGGTCAACAAGGTCTATGACCCGGCCTGTGGCTCGGGCTCGCTGCTGCTCAACTTCGTCAAGGTGCTGGGCCACGATGCGGTGCGGCAGGGCTTCTACGGCCAGGAGATCAACCTCACCACCTACAACCTGTGCCGCATCAACATGTTCCTGCACGATGTGAACTACGAAAAGTTCCACATCGCCCACGGCGACACGCTGACCGATCCGGCGCACTGGGACGATGAACCCTTCGAGGCCATCGTCTCCAATCCGCCGTACTCCATCAAATGGGACGGCGATGCCAACCCTCTGCTGATCAACGACCCGCGCTTTGCCCCAGCGGGTGTACTGGCCCCCAAGAGCAAGGCCGATCTGGCCTTCACCCTGCACATCCTCGCGTGGCTGGCGGTCAACGGCACGGCGGCCATCGTCGAATTCCCCGGCGTGCTCTATCGCGGCGGTGCGGAGCAGAAGATTCGCCAGTACCTGATCGACAACAACTACGTCGACACCGTCATCCAGCTGCCGCCCGACCTGTTCTTCGGCACCACCATTGCCACCTGCATCATCGTGCTGAAGAAGTCCAAGCGCGACAACGCCACGCTGTTCATCGACGCCTCTGCCTGCTTCGTGCGCGGCGGCAACAAGAACAAGCTGCTGTCCGAACATCAGCAAAAAATCCTCGGTGCTTTCACCGACCGCCAGAGCGTTGAGCACTTCGCGCGGCTGGTCGAGAACGGCGACATCGCCGCCAACGGCTACAACATCGCGGTCAGCAGCTACGTGGAACAGGAAGATACCCGCGAGGTGGTTGATATCCAGGCACTCAACGCCAAGATTGCCCACATCGTGGCGCGGCAGGCCGAACTGCGTACGGCCATTGATGCCATCGTGGCGGATCTGGAAGGAGGGCAGGCATGAACGAGCAGCCTGCAGGTGAAATCGTCCTCTACCAGCGCGGCGATGCGCCTGCCATCGATGTCCAGCTCGATGGCGACACGGTCTGGCTGAGCCAGCAGCAACTGGCCGATCTGTTTCAGACATCGCGCACCAACGTCCTGGAGCACATCGCCAACATCTACGCCGAAGGCGAATTGAGCCAGGCGGCAACCTGTCGGGAATTCCGACAGGTTCGCACCGAGGGCACCCGCCAGGTTGCGCGAACGCTGCCCTTCTACAACCTTGACCTCATCATCTCGCTGGGCTACCGCGTCAAATCCGCCATCGCCACCCAGTTCCGCATCTGGGCCACCGAGCGCCTGCGTGAGTACCTGGTCAAGGGCTTCGCCATGGACGACGCCCGCCTGAAAAACCTGGGCGGCGGCAGCTACTGGAAAGAGTTGCTGGAGCGCATCCGCGACATCCGCTCCAGCGAAAAAGTGCTTTACCGGCAGGTACTCGACCTGTACGCCACCAGTGTCGATTACGACCCAAAGGCCGACGCCAGCGCGCTGTTCTTCAAGGCCGTGCAAAACAAGCTGCACTACGCCGCCCACGGCCGGACGGCCGCCGAAGTGATTGCCCGGCGTGCCGACGCGGGCAAACCCTTCATGGGCCTGCTGTCTTTCTCAGGCCCTCAGCCCACCAAGGCTGAAGCGGGCAATGCCAAGAACTACCTCGATGCGAACGAACTCAAGCGCTTGAACACGCTGGTGTCGGCGTACTTCGATGCCGCCGAATTCCGCGCCATGAACCATGAGCCGACCTACATGAAGGATTGGCTGGCACATCTGGAGCAATTGATCGCCGCCATGGGCGGAAAAACCCTGCAAGGCGCAGGCAAGGTCAGCCACCAGGACGCGCTGGCCCACGCCCAAGCCGAATACGCCAAATTCCGCACCCAGCTGGCCGCGCAGCCTTCCGAGGTGGAAGCGGTGTTTCTGGAAACCGTCAAGAAGGCGCAGAAGAAGATCGAAGGGAAGAAGCAATGAGCCGGATTGAAGAGTTGATTGCGGAGCTTTGCCCGGATGGGGTGGAGTTTAGAGCTATTGGGGATTTCGGGGAATTGGTGCGTGGCAACGGAATGCCGAAGTCCGATTTCGTGGAATTTGGCACAGGCTGCATTCACTACGGACAGATTTATACTTACTACGGCATCTGGACAACAGAAACGATTTCCTTTGTCGCACCAGAGAAAGCTGCGCGCCTTGCCAAGGTCGAGCAGGGCGACCTGATCATAACAAATACCAGCGAAAACATTGAGGATGTTTGCAAAGCCGTCGCTTGGCTTGGAAGTAGTCAGATTGTAACCGGTGGTCATGCTACGGTGCTGAAGCACGACCAAGATCCCAAATACCTTTCGTACTATCTGCAAACACCTGAGTTCTTCTCTGAAAAAAGAAAGCACGCGACCGGCACGAAGGTTATTGACGTTTCGGCAAAGAGTCTGGCGAAAATCCGCATTCCCGTCCCGCCCCTCAAAATCCAACGCGAAATAGTTGACGTGCTGGATAAATTCACCAAGTTGGAGGCGGAGTTGGAGGCGCGTCGGCGGCAGTACAAGCACTACCGCGACGCGCTCTTGACGTTCGGCGAGCGCACGGACGCTGACGCAAGCAAGCAAGCAAGCAAGCAAGCAAGCAAGCAAGCAAGCAAGTATACGGTGGATGACGATGAATGACATCTGCCTAAACGCATCGTCCGGAGGAACTCCACTATCGACTCGTGCCGAATATTACGGAGGTGATATTCCGTGGTTGCGCACACAGGAAGTCGATTACGCAGATATCTCTACGACTAGTGTCACCATCACAGAAGAGGGGTTGCGTAACTCATCTGCCAAATGGGTTCCCGAGAACAGTGTCATTGTTGCCATCTCGGGTGCGGGGGTTACGCGTGGACGTGTTGCGGTCAACAAAATCCGGCTAACGACGAACCAGCACTGTTGTAATTTGGAGGTCGATCCGGATCTTGCTCACTACCGATACGTCTATCACTGGCTTGTCAACCAATACGAAGACTTGCGATCACGCGGCCAAGGGAATCGTTCTGACTTGAATATCGGAATCATCAAGTCATACCCAATTCCCATTCCACCCCACGATGAACAAGTGCGCATCGCAAATATTCTCGACCACTTCGATGCACTGGTGAATGACATCAGTTCGGGCCTTCCCGCCGAGATCAAGGCCCGCCGTCAGCAATATGCGCATTACCGCAACCGGCTGCTCACCTTCAAGGAAGCCGCATGAGCGAAGACCTCAAATCCTTCCGCTACGAGCCGATTGCGCTGTCCAACGAGAGCACCGTTGTCGCCGAGTTTCTGCCCGATGCGCTCGGCGTGCATGACGGGGCCTACCAGTCCGAAGCCGAGCTGGAAAAGGCCTTCATCCAGCAGTTGCAGATGCAGGCGTATGACTACCTGACCATCACCTCGGAAGTCGAACTGCTGGTCAACCTGCGCTGTCAGTTGGAAAGGCTCAACAAGATCACATTCTCCGACGCAGAGTGGGAGCGGTTTTTCACCGCCAGCATCGCCGGAGCCAACGATGGCATCCTCGAAAAGACCGCACGCATCCAGGAAGACCACATCCAGGTGCTCAAGCGCGACGACGGCAGCACCAAGAACATCTATCTTGTAGACAAGGCCAACATCCACAACAACGCCTTGCAGGTCATCAACCAGTATGAATCGGAAGGAGCGCGCGCCACGCGCTATGACGTGACGGTGCTGGTCAACGGCCTGCCGATGGTGCATATCGAGTTGAAGCGCCGGGGCGTGGATATCCGCGAGGCCTTCA
Source organism: Nitrosomonas eutropha (assembly GCF_900116685.1). Lineage (GTDB taxonomy): Bacteria > Pseudomonadota > Gammaproteobacteria > Burkholderiales > Nitrosomonadaceae > Nitrosomonas > Nitrosomonas eutropha_A. Next base: position 121,538 of record NZ_FPBL01000005.1, on the reverse strand, counting down.
ACCAAATTAATCGCTACCAGCGCGACAGCTTCTGGGCGGGCTTGGGCTTGTTCGAGTACGTGCAGCTGTTCGTTATCAGCAACGGCACGCTGACCAAGTACTACAGCAACACCGTGCGCGATGGGCATTTGAAGGAGCAGACCACTAGGCGCGGCAAGAGCAAGACCTCCAACAGCTTTGCCTTCACCAGTTGGTGGGCCGACGCGACGAACAGGGCCATCACCGAGCTGAAGGGCTTTACCAAGACCTTCTTCGCCAGGCATTCGCTGCTGAACGTCCTCACCAAATACTGCGTGTTCGATGTGGATCGCAAGCTGCTGGTGATGCGGCCCTACCAGATCGTCGCCGCCGAGCGCATCCTGCAGCGCATCGGCACGGCCACCAACCACAAGCAGCTCGGCACCGTGGCGGCGGGTGGCTATATCTGGCACACCACGGGCAGCGGCAAGACGCTGACCAGCTTCAAGGCGGCGCAGTTGGCCCGGGGCTTGCCGGACATCGACAAGGTGCTGTTCGTGGTGGATCGCAAGGATCTGGACTATCAGACCATGCGCGAGTACGAGCGCTTCGAGAAAGGCGCGGCCAACTCGAACACCTCTACGGCGGTGCTGCAACGGCAGTTGGAAGACCCCAACGCCCGCATCATCATCACCACCATCCAGAAGCTCTCCCGCTTCGTCGCCAGGAACAAGAAGCACCCGGTGTATGAGGCCCATGTGGTGGTGATCTTCGACGAGTGTCACCGCAGCCAGTTCGGCGATATGCACGCCGAAATCACCCGGGTATTCCAGCGCTACCACCTGTTCGGCTTTACCGGCACGCCCATCTTTGCCGAGAACTCGGGCGCGGGTGGCGACCCACGGCGGCGCACCACGCAGCAGGCGTTTGGCGACAAGCTGCACACCTACACCATCGTCGATGCGATCAACGACAAGAACGTGCTGCCGTTCCGGATCGACTACATCAACACGATCAAACTGCCTGCTGGGATCGAGGACAAGCAGGTGTCAGCCATCGACACCGAACGGGCACTGCTGGCACCGGAGCGCATCACACAGATCGCGGGCTACATCCGCGAGCACTTCGACCAGAAAACCAAGCGTGCCAGCAGCTACCGCCACGACGGCAGACGGCTGGCGGGGTTCAATTCGCTGTTCGCCACAGTGAGCATCGATGCGGCCAAGCGCTATTACGCGGAATTCGCGGTACAGCAGAAAGAGTTGCCCGAGGCGCAACAGCTCAAGATCAGCCTGATCTACAGCTTTGCCGCCAACGAGGGAGAAGCCGATGGCCTACTCGGCGAGGAGGCGTTTGAAACCGATGGACTGGATGCCAGCTCGCGCGATTTTCTGGAAGCCGCGATCCAGGACTACAACGGGCTGTTCTCTACCTCCTTCGACACCTCGGCAGACAAGTTCCAGAACTACTACAAGGATTTGTCGCAGCGCCTGAAAAAACGTGAGCTGGACATCGTCATCGTGGTCAACATGTTCCTGACTGGCTTTGACGCCACCACGCTCAACACCCTGTGGGTGGACAAGAACCTGAAGGCCCACGGCTTGATACAGGCCTATTCGCGCACCAACCGCATCCTCAATTCGGTCAAGACCTACGGCAACATCGTTTCCTTCCGCAATCTGGAGCAGGAGACCAACGACGCGCTTGCCCTGTTCGGCAACAAGGACGCCAAGGGGATCGTGCTGCTCAAGCCCTACGCCGAGTACTACAAGGACTACGAGAAGCACGTGGGTGAGCTGGTGGCAGGCTTCCCTCTTGGCAAAGCCATCGTCGGCGAGGCGGCGCAGAAGGCGTTCATCAAGTTGTTCGGCTCGATCTTGCGGCTGAAAAACATCCTCACGGCCTTCGACGATTTTGCCGGGCACGAAATCCTGACCGAGCGCGAGTTTCAGGATTACCAGAGTCTGTACCTGAACCTGTACGCGGAGTTTCGCGCCACGTCGGCTGCTGAGAAGGAATCGATCAACGACGATGTGGTGTTCGAGATCGAGCTCATCAAGCAGGTGGAAATCAACGTCGATTACATCCTGCTGCTGGTCGAGCAGTATCTGAAGAAAAAAGGCACGGGCGACGACAAGGAAATCCGTGCCACCATCGAGCGCGCCATCAATTCCAGCCCGTCCTTGCGTAACAAGAAAGACCTGATCGAACAGTTCGTCGATTCGGTGAACACCAAGGCCAAGGTGGATGCGCAGTGGCAGGCCTTCGTGGCGGCGAAGAAGGTGGAGGAACTGGAGCGCATCATCGCCGAGGAGAACCTCAACGCCGAGGGCGCGCGCAGTTTCATCGACAACGCCTTCCGCGACGGGAGCATCCCGACCTCGGGCACGGCTATCACGAGGATTCTGCCGCCGGTATCGCGATTCACCAAGAACAACGGCCACGCGGCCAAAAAGCGGACGGTGCTCGACAGGCTGGCAGCCTTCTTCGAGCGGTATTTTGGGTTGGCGTGAGAAGCGAGCTGAGATATTCCCAAAATGGAAGGTTGACGACGATGTCGAGGGAGATTCATCACTACGCTGCTGCGCATCCAGCCAGTTATTCGAGGTTATTCAGGGCAGATCAGGGCCACCCTGAACAGAGACTGCTGGCAGCAAGCAGTATTACCGCAGTGTTTTAAGCGCCTGTGCCCATTTATACAGTTCATCCAGCAGGGTTGTTGCAGCACGGAGGTGAGAATCAATTGGGGTGAAGTGTTTGTTTTCATCAATGAGCGTGAAAACATTCTGAATGGTGACGGCTTCCACTATCGGCATGATTTTCAGGGTAGTCAGTGTTTGTTTCAGAATCTGGGCAGCACGCAATCCACCGGATACACCGCCATAACTCACAATCCCGGCAGGTTTGTAATTCCATTCCTTGTAAACGTAGTTAAGCGCGTTGAGCAGTGAGGGCGGCGGGCCAAAATTGTATTCCGGGGTTACGAATACATAGGCATCAGCTGCGTGGACGCTGGCTGCCCAGTCTTTGGTATGCGCATGCTGATATTGCTGGCGCACCGGGTGTTCTGGCTCGTTGTACACCGGCAGGTTGAATTCTGCCAGGTCTACTGGTACCGCTTCAAATTTGCCGTGCTGGGCAGCGGCTTCGCAGAACCATTGTGCGACATGGGGCCCGACACGTCCGGGACGAGTACTACAGGTGATAATGTGAAGTTTTAAAGCCATTGTTTTTCCTTGTTTTCAAACAGAAAATTCTGGAGATTTCTGTCAATCCTGCTCAATCCGATAATTGGCAACCAACCGGAACTCACTGCCGGGCTGGATATGGACCCGATCTGTCGCGGCATTGGTGGTTTCCACGCAAATAAAACGCAGGTAATCGTCATCTTCCAGATCTGCCATTTTTGTCGAGATTTTTGCCCAGGGATTCCACACGACGGCGGTTCTGTTTCCTTTGGAAGTAATGCGGATACGGCGTTTGCGGGCTGTATCATGAATGATGAGATTGCTATCGACTGACTGGTAAATTCGGTCTACTTCCGCCTCAATGGTGACAACGCCGATCTGGTTTTTTTCCAGGTTATCGTTCACTTTATCGATATAGCGCGTGTTTTCCAGGCTGGATACATGCGTTTGCCGAATATCCCCCACGCTGAAGTAGGTATGAAAAGCCTGTGTGATTGTACATGTCTGTGAACCCGGGTTGCGGGTGATCAGCTCCAGATTAAGCGTATTACTGATGGTAATTTCCAATCTCAGCATGAATGAACGGGGCCAGATGGATTGCGTTTCTTTCGTGTCTGCAGATCCCAGTACGATTCGAGTGCCGCTGTCCGGGGTTGTGGATGTTTCGATGACATCCCACATGCGATTGCGCATAAAACCATGTGCTGATCGCCCTTTACCTTCCGGATCCGGGCCGAACCATGGCCAGCAAATCGGCACACCGCCTTTGATTGCCTTACCCTGTTGATAATAGGCACGCTTGCTTAAAAACAGAAGATCATCTTGCGCATGTATTGGTCGGAATGCAAGCACCTGTCCGCCGTAAATCGAGATCAGCGCATTGGCCTTTTCATTCTTGATATGAATAAAGGGTAAACCGCCTTCCCCTTCTTTAAAAACTACCTGCTCCCCAATTCCGTATTTTTGATTTAGTTGCTCGATATTCATCATTCTCCCGTTTAAAAATACAAAAAAACTGCAACCATCGGTGTCAGGTCAAGTATTTGGCCGCAGCCAGTGCCGAATGATAAACTCAAACGGTTACCGCATAAATACAAAATGCCCGTCGTCTCTTATTTAAGGAGCCATCATGACCCACAATTTATTCAATAGTTTAAGCACGTTATCCCTGTCTAACGGTGAAACAGCCCGGTTTTATTCTCTGCCCGCACTGGAGGCCGCCGGGTTGGGAGCCATCTCTCGCCTGCCGGTCTCTATCCGGATCGTACTGGAATCTATTTTGCGCAATTACGATGACAAAAAAATTACTGAAACCCATGTCAGACAGCTTGCCGGCTGGCAGTCCAACGCCGAACGCACGCAGGAAATCCCGTTTGTCGTCGCGCGAATCGTACTGCAGGATTTCACCGGCGTGCCATTGCTGGTTGATCTGGCCGCGATGCGCAGCGCAGCCAAGCGGCTGGGCAAAAATGCTGAATTGATTGAGCCGCTGGTACCGGTGGATCTGGTGGTGGATCATTCAATACAAGTGGATTATTACGGTGACAGCCAGGCACTGGCGCGCAATATGGAAATTGAATTCCAGCGCAATCACGAACGCTACCAGTTCATTAAATGGGGGATGCAGGCGTTTGATACGTTCGGCGTGGTTCCACCGGGAATCGGGATCGTGCATCAGGTCAATCTGGAATATCTTGCGCGCGGCGTGCATCAAAAGGAGGGATTGATTTATCCGGATACCCTGGTAGGTACCGATTCACACACCACGATGATCAACAGCATTGGCGTGGTGGGATGGGGTGTAGGCGGAATTGAAGCTGAAGCCGGGATGCTGGGACAACCGGTCTACTTCCTGACGCCAGATGTAGTCGGCGTCAATCTGGTTGGTCATCTGCAAGAAGGCGTCACTGCCACTGATCTGGTGTTGACGGTGACAGAAATGCTGCGCAAGGCCAACGTAGTCGGAAAATTTGTCGAATTTTTCGGTGAAGGTATTGCTTCGCTGAGTTTGCCGGATCGTGCCACGATTGCCAACATGGCACCTGAATACGGCGCCACCATGGGCTTTTTCCCGGTGGATGAGGTGACACTTGCCTACTTCCGTTATACCGGCCGCACCACAGAGGAAATCGATGCCTTTGAACGTTATTTCCGGGAACAAGGATTGTTTGGCATTCCTCGCCAGGGCACAATTGACTACAGCCAGGAACTCACACTGAACCTGAGTACGATTGAATCTTCTCTAGCCGGACCAAAACGTCCGCAAGATCGAATTGCACTCAAAGATCTGAAATCTACCTTTGCCGGGTTATTTAGCAAACCTGTCAAAGAAAATGGCTACGGCAAAGCAGCAGAAGTATTAGGAAACACTTACACCACCCGCGACAGCCATGCGCAATCCAACCTTTGCGTTGCTCCCGACAGCAGTCAAAATGAATCTGCATTGCTACCCGGAAGTGCGCGCAATGTGGCCGAGATGACCAATAACCGCCCTACCCCGCAAACTGCTGCTAACGGCAGTCCAATACAATCTATTGAACTGCGTCATGGTGACATCCTGATTGCCGCCATTACCTCCTGCACCAATACCTCCAACCCGAGCGTGCTGATTGCTGCCGGTTTACTGGCTAAAAAAGCAGTAGAGAAAGGGTTGACAGTCAAGAAACATATTAAGACATCGCTGGCTCCCGGCTCACGTGTCGTCACGGAATATCTCCGTGCTGCCGGTTTGATGCCCTATCTGGAGCAGCTTGGTTTCAGCCTGGCTGGTTATGGTTGTACGACCTGTATCGGAAACTCCGGGCCTTTGCCGAAAGTGGTTGAAGAAACGGTGGTCAAGGATGACCTGGTTTGTGCGGCGGTGTTATCCGGTAACCGTAATTTCGAGGCAAGGATTCACCCCAACATTCGCGCCAATTTCCTGGCATCTCCCCCGTTGGTGGTGGCTTATGCTATTGCTGGATCGGTACTGAAAGATCCAACACATGAGCCGTTAGGCACAGGTAAGGATGGTAACCCTGTGTGGCTGCGCGACATCTGGCCAGGCAGCGCAGAAATCGAATCTATGATGAAATTTGCCACCCAGGCGGACACTTTCCGCAGGTTGTACGGTGATTTCACAACAGATCATACTCTCTGGAACAATATCACTTCGGCCACCGGCAAATCGTATGACTGGCCGGCCTCCACCTACATTGCTGAGCCCCCGTTTTTTGAGGATTTTTCCCTGGAAATTAGCCAGGTCAAAATAGCAGATGCTATTCAGGGTGCACGTGCACTGGCAGTGTTTGGCGATTCAGTCACAACCGACCACATTAGCCCCGCAGGTGCTATCAAGGAATCTTCACCAGCCGGGCAATATCTGCTGGAACACGGCGTTAACCGGGCGGATTTCAACAGCTATGGCTCGCGTCGGGGTAATCATCATGTCATGATGCGCGGCACGTTTGCCAATGTACGCATCAGAAATCTGATGGTGCCCGGCAGCGAAGGCGGTGTGACGTTGTACCGCAGCGATGATGAGCGTAATGGCAAGCAGATGAGCATCTTCGATGCAGCTATGCAGTATATTCAGGATGGTATGCCGACTGTGGTATTTGCCGGCAAGGAATACGGTACCGGCTCAAGCCGTGACTGGGCCGCCAAAGGTACACAACTGCTGGGAGTAAAAGCAGTAATTGCACAAAGCTATGAACGTATCCACCGCAGTAACCTGATTGGCATGGGCGTACTGCCTCTACAATTCAAGGAAGGCAATAGTGCAGCTTCACTTGGCATCCAGGGAGATGAACGGTTTGATATTCTGGAGCTGGGCAATCTCCATCCGCAACAGGAAGTTACACTGGTTATTCACAAACAGGATGGCTCCCGCCAGGAAGTTAAATTACTCTGCCGCATTGATACCGCAATCGAAGTGGATTACTACCGCCACGGTGGTATTTTGCAGTACGTATTGAGAAAGGCTTATGCTTAAATTGCTTGAAAACAAGGATGCGTATCCACAGGATCTGATGAACTGGGTATCCAGCCCACTGGAAAGCTCGTCAACTTAAAAACTACAAAACCAGAATTACCCGGTAGTCATTAACATTGGTGCGGGTTGGGCCGGTGATAATCAGATCCCCCAGTTGGTTAAAGAAAGTCCAGGCGTTGTTATCGCCCAGTAACGCGACCGGATCAATGTCAGCCTGTTCTGCTCGGCTGAGGGTGTTTGGTGTGATCACAGCGCCGGCGTTGGTTTCGCTGCCATCGATTCCGTCAGTATCGCAGGCCAATGCGTAAACTTCCTCCAATCCATTGAGTGCGGTGGCGAGCGAGAGCAGAAACTCGGCATTGCGCCCACCTCTGCCGGAACCTTTTACCGTTACCGTGGTTTCTCCGCCGGAGATCAGGGCGACGGGTGGTTTAAACGGATTGCTGTAATGTCGTACTTCCCGTGCGATGGCGGCGTGCATTTTGGCGATTTCCTTTGCCTCTCCGGTTACGGTATCACCGAGAATCAGTGGTGTAATACCTTGTGCGCGAAAAAATTGTGCGGCAGCCGTGAGTGATTGTCGTGCTGTGGCGATGATCCTGTTTTTTACGTTTCTGAAAACCGGATCTCCCGGCTTGGGAGTTTCATTTTGTCCTGCACGGTTATTTTCCTGCAAAGCCCGCAGGGTTTGTGGAGAAACGGTGATAGCGTAGCGCTCAATCAGTGCCAGCATGTCCTGCCAGGAGGAAGGATCCGGCGCACAGGGTCCGGATGCGATGGAGGAGGGATCGTTATCGGTGACATCCGAGATGATGAGACTGTGTACCGGCGCCCGGCTGGCCGCTGCCAATCTGCCACCCAGCACGACAGATAAATGCTTGCGCACGATATTGATTTCCTGGATTGCAGCGCCACAACGCAATAGCTGACGAGTGATTGATTTCAGTTCATCCAGTGTTACTCCGGGAATGGGCGCAGATAGTAGACTGGAGCCCCCGCCGCTGAACAATCCCAGCAGCAGATCATTCGGCGTGAGTATGCGTGCCGATTCCAGCATGGCGCGGGTGGCCATTTCACCTTGCGTGTCCGGTACCGGGTGACTGGCTTCAATCACCATGATGCTGCTCGTTGCCCATCCATGACCATAAGGCGTCACCACAATCCCTTCCAGGGGATGATCTGCCGGCCAATTCTCTTCCACTGCGCGCGCCATGGCGGCAGCCGCTTTGCCAGCACCGACCACCAGCGTGTTCCCACGTGGCGGTTCAGGCAGATGACAGGGCACAATTTTCAGCGGATCAGCGGCATCAACAGCAGCATGAAAGCTATCAAGCAGAAGTTCGCGCGGATTCATGAAGAGGTTTGGGTGGTACTGAAAAGCAATGGCCGGAGAAACTGGCCGGTAAAGCTGTCGGGCATTGCTGCCACGGCTTCCGGCGTACCTTCGGCGATGATTCTGCCACCCCCGGCACCGCCTTCCGGGCCAAGATCAATAATCCAGTCTGCCGTTTTAATGACATCCAGATTATGTTCGATGATCACTACGGTATTGCCATTATCACGCAAGCGATGCAGCACTTTGAGCAACAGGTCGATGTCCTGAAAATGCAGGCCGGTGGTAGGTTCATCCAGAATGTAGAGCGTGCGACCGGTATCGCGCTTGGATAATTCCAGAGAAAGTTTAACGCGCTGCGCCTCGCCCCCAGATAGCGTGGTGGCGGATTGTCCCAGCGTGATATAGCCCAGCCCCACATCCAGCAGGGTTTGCAGTTTGCGGGCAATCACCGGCACCGCTTCAAAAAATACATGCGCATTTTCAACGGTCATTTGCAGGATTTCGTGGATATTTTTGCCTTTGTATTGAATCTCCAGTGTTTCCCGGTTGTAACGCTGCCCATGGCACACATCGCAGGCGACATAGATATCCGGCAAAAAATGCATTTCCACCTTGATAACACCATCGCCCTGGCAGGCTTCACAGCGCCCGCCCTTGACGTTAAACGAAAATCGGCCGGGCAGATAACCGCGTTCCCTGGCTTGTGGCACACCAGCAAACAACTCACGTACAGGGGTAAACAGGCCAGTGTACGTGGCAGGATTGGAACGGGGCGTACGTCCGATCGGGCTTTGGTTGATGTCGATCACCTTATCGAAAAAGCCCAGCCCGTCAATTTCCTGATAAGCCGCCGGATCAGTCAGACTGCCGTACAAATGCCGCGCCACAGCACGATACAGCGTGTCGTTGATCAGGGTGGATTTCCCTGAACCTGAAACCCCCGTCACACATACCAGCAGTCCGACCGGCAAATCAAGTGCGACCTGTTTGAGATTATTACCACTTGCTCCGCGTATGGTCAGTATTCTCTCTGGATCAGGAGAGGTGCGCGCAGCCGGGATGGCAATGGAACGCTGGCCGGAAAGAAATTGCCCGGTGAGTGAGGCAGGATTTGCCTGAATAGCAGCAGGCGTGCCTTCCGCAACCACACACCCGCCATGTTCACCGGCGCCGGGGCCCATATCGACGACATAATCTGCCAGCAGGATGGCGTCCTGATCATGCTCCACCACGATAACGCTATTGCCGAGATCACGCAGATGCTTGAGGGTTTCCAGCAAACGTTCATTATCACGCTGATGCAGGCCAATCGAAGGTTCGTCCAGCACATACATAACACCGGTCAAGCCGGAGCCGATCTGACTGGCGAGGCGAATACGCTGTGCTTCCCCGCCAGAAAGCGTATCGGCAGATCGGTTGAGTGAAAGATAATCCAGCCCGACATTGTTAAGAAACTGCAGGCGGCTGGATATTTCCTTAACAATACGTTCTGCAATGGCCTGTTTATGGCCTTCCAGCTTCATTTCATCAAAAAACTGTTTGGCTTGCCGCAGCGGCCAGGCGCTGATCGCAAAAATCGTCTCACCACCCACCGTAACGTGACGGGCCTCACGGCGCAGGCGCGTACCTTCACATTCCGGACAGACGCGTGCATTGATAAATTTGGCCAGCTCTTCCCGCACAGTTTGGGATTCAGTTTCCCGATAACGGCGCTCCAGGCTGGGGATAATGCCCTCGAACACATGCGTTTGCTGATTGGTTTTGCCTTGCTCGTTGAAGTAAGTAAATGTGACTTTTTCCTTGCCGGAACCATACAGCACAACCTGTTGTGCAGCCTCGCTCAATTGCTCGAACGGAACTTCAAGATTGAAGTGGTAATGCGTTGCTACTGCCTGCAACATCTGGAAATAGAATTGATTACGCCGATCCCAGCTTTTGATGGCGCCCGTAGCCAGTGATAAATACGGAAAAGCCACCACCCGCGCCGGATCAAAAAAAGTGATCTGCCCCAGCCCGTCACAGCGATGGCACGCGCCAGCGGGGTTGTTGAAAGAAAACAGACGTGGTTCAAGCTCGGATAAGGCATAGCTACATACCGGACAACTGAATCTGGCAGAGAATAGGTATTCCTTACCGGTATCCATTTCTACCGCCACCGCCTTGCCTTCAGCATAGTGCAAGGCCGTTTCAAAAGATTCTGCCAGGCGCTGCTTGATCTCTGGTGAAATTTTGAGACGATCAATCACCACTTCAATCGTATGTTTCCTGTTTTTCTGCAACTTCGGCAGGGCATCGATATCATGCACTTCCCCATCCAGTCGGACGCGCACAAATCCTTGCGAACGCAGCTGATCAAACAATTCCAGCTGCTCACCCTTACGCCCGGTTACCACTGGCGCAAGAATCATCAACCGGGTATCGGCCGGTAATTCCATCACCTGGTCAACCATTTGCGAAACACTTTGTGCCGCCAGCGCAATGCCATGCTCCGGGCAGTGCGGCTCCCCCGTCCGGGCAAACAGCAAGCGCAGATAATCATGTATTTCGGTGACTGTTCCCACAGTGGAGCGCGGGTTATGCGAAGTGGCTTTTTGCTCGATTGAAATGGCGGGTGATAACCCTTCGATCAGATCAACATCCGGCTTTTCCATTAATTGCAAAAACTGCCGTGCATACGCAGAAAGTGATTCAACATAACGCCGCTGGCCTTCCGCATACAGCGTATCGAAAGCCAGTGAAGATTTGCCGGAGCCGGATAACCCGGTGATCACAATTAGCCGGTTGCGTGGCAGATCAAGGTCTACGTTTTTAAGATTATGTGTCCGTGCACCACGGATCCTGATGAATTCCATCGGCTACCTAAGAAAGAGTCAACCTGATAATATACCCAACTTCCCGCTTTTATCACAATTCAAGATTACGCTTCATGTCCGCAACACCTGCATCCAGAACAGCAACCAAACTTCCTGAAAAAATGTCCCGGGTGGAGCTGCGCGCCTCCATCAGCCTGGCGGGTGTCTATGCACTTCGCATGTTCGGCCTGTTCATTATTCTTCCAGTTTTTACTTTTTTTGCCAAAGACCTGCCAGGAGGAGACAGTTACACGCTGATCGGTATCGCGCTGGGTGCTTATGGATTAACGCAGGCGATTCTGCAGATCCCATTCGGCTGGCTGTCTGATCGCATCGGGCGCAAGCCGGTTATTTATCTCGGCCTGATCCTGTTTGCTATTGGCAGCTTTGTCGCAGCATCAGCAACCGATATTTACTGGGTCATTTTCGGGCGCGTTATCCAGGGCGCCGGGGCTATTTCAGCCGCGGTCATGGCACTGGCAGCTGATTTGACACGGGAAGAACATCGCACCAAGGCGATGGCGATGATCGGGATCAGTATCGGCGCAGTATTTGCCTTGTCACTGATCTCTGCGCCAATCCTGAATCAATGGATCGGCGTGCCGGGTATTTTCGCCCTTACCGGCTGTCTGGCTATACTGGCGATGCTGGTCATGTATAAGGTAGTACCTGACCCAGCGATCAGCCGCTTTCATTCCGATACCGAGGTTACTACCAGCCGCTTCAGTAACGTGCTGCGCGATCCACAACTGCTGCGACTGAACTACGGCATTTTTGCCCTGCATGCGGTCCTGATGGCGCTCTGGCTGGTGGTACCAGTATCCCTGCGGGAGACCGGGCTGGCCGCTGATCATCATTGGCAGGTTTATTTACCCGTCATGGTGGGTGCCGTGATATTGATGGTGCCCGCCATTATTTATGCCGAGAAAAAAGCGCGGATGAAACCGGTTTTCATCGCTGCCGTAGCGTTATTGTTGCTGGCACAGGTGTTACTGGCGATCTTCAACACTTCCTTTTGGGGACTGGTTTTCGCCTTACTGGTCTTTTTCACCGCGTTCAATCTGCTCGAAGCAACACTGCCCTCACTGATCTCTAAAATTGCACCCGTTGGTGCCAAGGGAACTGCCATCGGCGTTTACAGCAGCACCCAGTTTTTAGGGGCATTTGTTGGCTCCGCCTTGGGCGGTTACTTGTTCCAGCATTTTGGCTTTTACGCCATGGCGATCATGTGCAGCGGGTTATTGATTATCTGGTTGATACTGGCCGTCACCATGCAGGCACCAGCAGCTGTCCGTTCCAAAATGTATCAGGTTGGAAAAATGAATTCCGAACAGGCCAATGACTTATCACGCGAACTGGCGGCCTTGCCGGGAGTGTATGAGGCGCTTGTACTGGCCAATGAACAGGTGGCTTACCTGAAGGTTGATCTCAAGGGTTTTGATGAAGAAAAAGTGGTTCAGTTACTGGAAGGAAATATATAAATGGCTTCATTAAACAAAGTTATGTTGATCGGTAATCTTGGTCGTGATCCGGAAATCCGTTACATGCCCAGCGGTGATGCGATAGCGAACCTGAATATCGCTACTACTGATACCTGGAAAGACAAGGGCGGCGAGAAGCAGGATCGCACCGAATGGCACCGGGTGGTCATGTTCGGCAAACAGGCTGAAATCGCCGGAGAATATCTGAAAAAAGGCTCACAGATTTATATCGAAGGCCGGCTGCAAACGCGGAAATGGACGGATAAATCCAATGTGGAACGTTATACCACCGAAATCGTCGCCGACCGCATGCAGATGCTCGGTGGCCGTTCGGGTGGCAGCAGTGGCGGCAACTATGAACCCCCGGCCGATCAGAGTAACGAATACTCAAGCAAGCCGCCCGCCAAAGCAGGTACCACTGGCAGTAACACGGGTTTCGATGATATGGAAGACGATATTCCGTTTTAGGGACTACCTATCAGGTAAACACAAGCAAGCCTGGACAAGCTTATCGCCTGTCCAGACTCTGATTTTTATCTTCTACGCGCTGTCCCACGTGCCAGTTGGTTTGACCATCGCAACCTGCACATCGCTATCTTGCTTTGTCAGTTGTACAAACCTCATCTCATCTCATTACCATGAGGCACAAACACTCTTTTCCTGTTGTTCCTGATTAATGAATGAAACACACTCTTCCCCGCACGCCCCAGCGTTGCCGGGCGAACCGGTTCCTTTTCTGCTGCATTTTTTCAGGCATTACACCGGCTGGTGTGCGCTGGTTGTGCTGTTGGAAATCGGTTCTTCGGCCAGCGGTATTCTGACGCCGTATGCCATCGGCCAGATTGTCGGCGGGGTAACGGATGCGATCAATGTGCGGGAACAGATCTTTGCCGCCGTTGCCTTTCCACTCGGGCTCTATATCGTGCTTAACCTGAGTGAAGTGCTGTTCAGCCGTGCCAGCGCCTCTTGCCGGATTGTTGTTGCCCCGCGTTTGCGTGCACAGGTAACCAGCGAGCTGTATGCATACCTGCAACATCATTCACATCGTTTTCTCAGCAATAATTTTGCTGGTGCGCTGGCCAGTCGCATTTCAGAAACTTCCACCAGCGTTAACATGACATTGTGGACGCTGGTATTTGATTTTCTGCCGATTGTCGTCACACTGACGGTATCAGTTGCTCTGCTGTGGTATGCCAGCATTCCGCTGGCCTTGTTTACGCTGGTATGGGCATTACTCTTTCTGAGTGTTTCTTACCGGCTGGCGCGACGTTGCCGGCCATTGGCGCATAAATCGGCCGAGGCACGCAGTATTACAATTGGCAAAGTGGTAGATGCCGTTACCAATCTTGCCAGTGTGCGATTGTTTGCCATGCTGGGCTTCGAGCGCAGTTATCTGAAAAATTTTCTGAATAATGAAATTACTGCGGCGCGACGCTGGCTTTGGTCCAACGAGAGAATCCTATGGTTTCAATATTCGCTAGCACTAATTCTCAAAGTGGGGACATTGCTGTTTGCGTTATGGCTGTGGCAGCAGGATCAAATATCAGTCGCTGATTTTGTGATGAGCATCAGCCTTTCATTGCTGATCATCAATGAAGTGCGCAACATCAGTCGTCGTTTCATTGATCTGTTTGAATACATTGGCAATATTACCAACGGGGTGTATACCATCGTGCGCGAACACGAAATTACCGATCCCCCTGGAGCAAAACCGCTGCAGGTTACCCGGGGTTGTATTGAATTGCGTGATGTTACCTTCAGTTATGTTCCTGGCAGCCCGGTATTTGAAAATCTCAATTTGCGGATTGAAGGCGGGCAACGTGTTGGGCTGGTGGGATATTCCGGTTCCGGTAAATCCACCTTGCTGAACCTGATTTTGCGGCTGTACGATCCCCAGCAAGGCAGTATTCTGATTGATGGCCAGGATATCCGGAACATTACCCAGCAATCCCTGCATGCACAAATCAGCCTAATTCCGCAAGATCCGGGACTGTTTCACCGCACACTGCTGGAGAACATCCGTTATGGTCGCCCCGATGCTAATCAGGAAGAGATTGAACTGGCGGCACGCGGCGCGGATGCGCATGAATTTATCGAGCGCATGCCCAGTCAGTATGAATCACTGGTGGGCGAGCGTGGTGTAAAGCTCTCTGGTGGCCAGCGGCAGCGTATCTCCATCGCCCGGGTGATCGTAAAGAATGCGCCGATTCTGATCATGGATGAAGCTACTTCCAGCCTGGATTCCGTGACTGAACAAGCCATCCAGAACAGCCTGGATACACTCATGCAAAACAAGACTGTTATCGTGGTTGCGCACCGCCTTTCTACCATTGCACACTTGGATCGCATTCTGGTGTTCCGCCACGGGCGTATTATTGAAGACGGCAGCCATGCCAAACTGCTGGCTGCCAATGGCGCTTACACCCAATTGTGGACCCGGCAGACAAATGGATTTCTGGTTGAATAAATGGAACAAGATCGCAAACATTTTCTTAATCGGTATTGCAATCAACATATTCGCATTACGCTCTATTGCAGATACTTGATACTGAGTGTGTGTTTGATGATTGGCCTTATCCATCCGGCGCATGCACAAGCTGATGCAATTGATACCCTCATCAAATTCAAAAATCAGGACAGCATCGCCCAATCGCTAAAACCAGAGGAGCTTGATACCTTTAGCAGGTGGACAATATTGAATGTTTTTGAAGTGCACGAGCACAGGGAGCGCCAATATAAGGCTTATCCTGTGCGGCCCGTTTTGGATCAGATTTTTGGACAAGGCTGGAGAGCTGCAGACGAGATTGTCTTTAGCTGCAAAGATGGCTATCAGCCCAGTATTCCGGTTGCGAAGTTTCTCGCTTACGACGCCTATCTTGCTGTTGCCAGCGCAGATGGTTCCCCTTTTATACTGAATAACACACTGCAAAATCATGAAGTGGTGGAACTGGGGCCGGTTTATCTGGTATGGGATAACCTGAAATTCCCCATCCTGCTTGAGGAAGGCGCTGCCGATATGCCGTATCAGATCATTGGCATTGAGCTCGCTTCTTTTGCCACCCGTTTCCCGGGGATGTTTCCGCCAGCGCGTGTTTCTGCCGAAGTCAAACGTGGTTTTCTGCATTTCCGCAAGTATTGCATGGTGTGCCATACCATCAACGGACAAGGCGGGGGAAAAGCACCTGAATTAAATTACCCCATCAGCGTAACCGAATACTTCAAACCGGAATACCTGAAACGTTGGATTGATGATCCGGCCAGCCTGCGCTACAACACGCCCATGCCAGCGCTGGCTGCAGCAATACCGGAGCGGGAGAAGGTGCTGGAGGAAATTATTGCTTACCTGACGGCTATGCAGAGGGTGAAGCACATTCCACCCGCGAAAAACAGCAAAGATTGATTCTGCTACTGTTGCTCTGGTAATGATGTACAGCAGCGCGTCCAGTATTCTTTGAACAGGTTCTCAGGCCGGGATGACGGTAACGCCAGGCAATGATTCGGGATCGTTGATTCCTTCAAGTATTTCACCCCGGTGAATTGATTTAACCGGCCGCTGCAGGATCTCGCGTACAAAATTGGGTTGTGCGAGCAGGGCGTGGTGAGTCGCTCCGTTGTAGAGTTGCAAATCCTGCAACCCTTGTTTATCCAGGCGTGCATTAACTTCTTCCGGGTTCAGGAGGAGGGGATCAACCGTATCGGAAGCCATGGCCATGCACCATAACGTGCCGTAGAGCGGAACATACTGCAAATAGGGGCGAACGATGGTAAACACTTCCCGTAACGAAGCGGCAATTCTTGCCATGGGTGTCTGCAAATGAATGGGCGATCCGATATGCAGCGAAATTACCCCACCGGGATTCAACAGCTTTTGGCAAGCACGATAAAATTCAACTGTGTAAAGTTCGGTTGCCGGTCCGAACGGGTCAGTCAAGTCGAGAATAATCTGATCGAAGCGTTCAGTGCCACTTTCAATAAAAGGCAGCGCATCGCCCAGGCGCAGCTCCAGGCGCGGATCATCAAATGCACCGCGATGAATGGTTGATAACCATTCTCGCGCCATCCGGATCACTTCGCCATCTAGTTCAGCCAGTACCAGGCGCTGCAACCCAGGATATTTGAGTAGCTCTTCTGCTGCGCCGCCATCGCCCCCACCGACAATCAGAGCGTGGCGTGGTGCGCCATGGCTAATGGCGGGCAAATGCACCATTGGTTCATGATAAAAAAATTCATCACGCTCCGAGGTCATGAAACAGCCATCAATGCGCATCACCCGGCCAAACAGTGGATTCTCAAAAATCTCAATTTTTTGCCAGGCCGAGTTTACCTTTGCCAGTTGTCGGCTTGCACGCAGATAAAAACCAAAATCCGGGCTCAGACGCTCTGCTACATAACGCGCTTCATAAGCATTGCCGGATTCTTCCATCACGCACGCTCAACCCGGTGCAGATGCGGATCAGCCGGATTGAAGGCTTCCAGAATGCTGTCGAACAGTTGCTGTGCTTTGGGGCGATTGTCGGACGAATAGTTACAGACATACACATCCAGGGTCACATAACCGGATTCTGGCCAGGTATGAATGGATAAATGGGATTCTGCCAGTACCACCACCCCTGTCACACCGCCTCCTTCACCAAAACTGTGAAAAAGACTACCAACGATGGTTAAGCCAGCTACGGTTACGCATTGCTTGCAGAACGTTTCCAGAAAGTCAGCATCCAGCATCAAGCGTTCATCGCACGAACAACCGTATAAATCACCAATCAAATGCAAACCCGTGGCACTGCGCTTAACGGTGGATGGTATGGATGTAACGGTAATCATAGGATTCATGGATATAACTCCCTTTTCTTTTACTTGGTCAGCAGAACCAGCAAGCTCTTTGCAGTACGAAATTCGTTATCCGCTTGCTATGTAGCTTTTGTAGAGTGTAAAGACAGGAAGGCGTGTCGCCGGTCAAGTTGCCAAGCCTTCATTTCGTTGCTGTATAACACTGTAAGCAAGCAACGCTGGCTGCACTCTGTCCGGCCAGGATTTTTTCAAGCCGCTGATTATAGCGCTCAAACAAGCTGAAACAAATACCACTTGTCTGAAGAGCAGGTAGTACGGCCATAATTGGCCAGTTATCTGCTGTTTATGGCACGATCTGCTATAAAACCGCTATATCCCAGATGATCCAGGCGTACCGCATAATGAAAGGGCGATCTGTTTTATTAATAATCGCTAACCAGGATTTTTGTCTGGCTGCTGCACCCATTCGTGTAACAGTACGTAATCGATTTTACCCGTTGCCAGTAACGGCAGTTTGTCGATGTACAAAATGTTCCGTGGGATTCCCAGTTCTCCCAGATCATTTTTGCTGAAATAAGTGATGATTTCGCTTCGATCTGCTTGCTGGCGGGTGGTAATTAGCACGATCTGCTCACCTTTCTTCGCATCAGGAAGCTGGATTACAGCATGGCCATAACCTGGCCATAGCCGATTGATGGCTTCCTCTACCGCTGTCAATGAAATCATTTCTCCACCGATTTTGGCAAACCGCTTGGCGCGTCCTTTGATGAAAATATAGCCTTCTTCGTTAACTGCAACGATGTCACCGGTATCATGCCAGCCTTCGGCGGGCGGTACGATCATGCCGGGATTGGCGGCCAGATAATAGCCCAGCATCACATTCGGGCCAGATACCAACAATCTGCCACCCTGGCTGATTCCCGCAACGGGTTCCAGTCTGCTGCGAATACCTGGCAACAGGCGACCCACTGAGCCGGGATGGTTATGCATCGGCGTATTTAAACTGAGGATAGGGGCAGTCTCCGTCGTGCCGTAGCCTTCAAAAATACGTACACCAAAATTTTCTGACCAGAGTCTGCGTGTGCTTTCCCGCAATTTTTCAGCACCGGCGAATACATAACGAATGCTGTAAAAATCGTAAGCATTGGCATAGCGCGCATAGCCGGCAAGAAAGGTATCCGTGCCAAACATCAGGGTGGCGTTGGTATCATAGATCAGCTCGGGGATAATCCGGTAATGCAGCGGTGATGGATACAAAAAGACCCGGATACCGGACAACACTGGCAGCAATGTGCCACCCGTCAAGCCAAAAGAGTGAAAGATCGGCAAGGCATTGAATACCAGATCGCTCGGGCCGAAATCAATCCGGGCAGATACCTGAAAGCGATTTGCCTGTAGATTGGTATGGCTGAGTACAACCCCCTTGGGCGTATCTTCGGAGCCGGAAGTAAACAGAACCACAGCCGGTGCATCCGGATCGCGCCGGGAATCCGTCAGACGATAACATATTCCGGGTAGCCAGCCTGCCACCAGTCCCATCAGCTTCTGCCACCAGTGCACCTGGCGCGGCAGATCATCCAGATAAATCAGGTTGATCCGCTGCGCTTTCAGGCTGTCAATCTGTCCGCTCAGTTTTGCTACTTCAATAAATCTGCGTGCGGTAATGACTGTCCGGATCTGTGCAATCCGGCAAGCCATCACCAGATTTCTGGAACTGGCAGAAAAATTCAGCATGGCGGGCACGCGCCCGAACGCATGCAGCGAGAAAAAACAGATCAGGTTATTCACCATGTTGGGCAGCATGATCCCCACATTTTCCTGTGTGTGCGTATGGCGGCGCAAAACAGTTCCCAGAATGAAGCTGCATGTGATTAATTGCGAATAATTCAGTGGGCGGCGTTCAATATCCTCTGCGATAACATGCTTTCTGCCATGTGTGGCGGCTGCATCGAGCAAGGATTGAAACAGAGTTTGCCGCAGGGCATTACTCTGAAAGACAGTTGTGGTCATGATGTCATACAGTTTCAATCCGGCAGCGCGACGACGGCGTTTACCCCGGATAGAATCCGGCAAACCAAAACTTTCCGGTGGCATGACGGTGATGGTGATGCCGGGAAACCAGCGTATTCTCACTTTGCCTTTCAAGCGGGAAAAAGGTGTGTATTGCGGACCTGACAGGCTGACTGGCAACAATTTTGCGCCGGCTTTATCCGCAATCATGGCCGGGCCTTCATAGATTTTCATGAGTGCTCCGGTCATTGTCAGCCGTCCTTCTGGGAAAATTACCACTCTGTCACCTTTTTTAACCCGTTCAATCAGCAGGCGTGTAGAAAGAGGATTGACGGGATCCACCGTCACCGTATCAGCCAGAAACAGGAATGGTCGAACCCACCACTTCCGGGCGATATTGGAGTTGATGGCAAAACACAGGCGTTCCGGAAAACAAATGCTCAGCAGCGCAGCATCCAGAAATGACAGGTGATTGGCAACGATCAATACCCTTTCTCCCGCCTGCTGGTAATGTTCCAGTCCCTTGATTTTCAGGCGGTAAAAGGTATGAAAGGCCCACTGCAAAATGGATTTGGCCAATTCGTACGGCAACAATTTTGCAATGTAGATTGCCACCAGACCATTGAGCAGTGCAATCGTCAGGAATACCTCGGGAACAGTAAAATCTAGTGCCAGCATCACGCTGATTCCCAGGGTGGAAACCACCATGAACAGCGCATTCATGATGTTATTGGCGGCAATGGCACGTGATCGGTGGGAGGCTTCCGCGTAGTTCTGCACAATGGCATACAACGGCACGATGTAAAGCCCGCCACTGATCGAGATGACCAGCAGATCCAGCAGGATTCGCCAGTGAGCGAATGATTCCAGAAAACTCAGCGCGCTGATGAGTTCCCCGCCTGCCGCAGGTGCAAGTGACGTGCTGGCAAAATACAGATCAGTTGTGAAGAACGTCATGCCCAGCACACCCAAAGGCACATAAGTGGCAGCCACTTTCCCCTTGAGCAACTTGTCGCACAGCAGGGCACCGATGCCGATCCCCACCGAAAAGAGCGTTAAGAACAGCGTAACAACCTGTTCATTCCCACCGATAATTTCCTTGGCGAAGGTGGGAAACTGCGACAAAAATGTAGCACCAAACAGCCAGAACCACGATATCCCGAGAATGGCGTGAAACACTGTGCTGTTCTGCCGAGCTTGCTGAATGATTGTGCGCGTGTCTTGGAGAAGATGCCAGCTGACTGTTGTATCCGCTGCAGCCGGTTGAACCGGGGGAATAAACAGGCTGAATAACCAGCCTGCCAATGCCGCGCCAATTACGATACCGGATACAATCCATCCCCCTTGTTCAGCCAGAATAAGTAATCCACCTATGATTGTACCGAGCAGGATGGCAATAAATGTTCCGGCACTAACCAGCGCATTGCCGCCGATCAATTCATCTTCTTGCAACTGATCTGGCAGGATGCTGTATTTCAACGGCCCGAAAAAGGCAGAGTGTGTGCCCATTAAAAACAGGATCGCCATCAGCAGCATGACGCTGTCCAGATAAAACCCGGCGGCAGCTCCGCCCATCAGAATAATTTCGACGAATTTGACATAGCGGATCAGCTGCGCCTTGTCCCATTTATCCGCCAGTTGACCGGCAACCGCAGAAAAAATGAAAAACGGCAGGATGAAAATACCGGCTGCCAATGTGACCATGATCTGCGGACCCAAACCCGCATTATCCATAGCGGTATAGGTAATCAGAATCACCAGCGCATTTTTGAAGACGTTGTCATTAAACGCACCCAAAAATTGAGTAGCAAAAAAAGGTAAAAAACGTCTGCTTGAAAGCAGTTTCCACTGACTTGAATGCATGGCAAACCTTCTCGGATAGTGATCTTTCGATTATAGGGAACTCTCCCCGGAAACCATAGCGTCTAATACGGCGTCATCTGCTGTTGACAATCGACATGCACAACAGGTACCATTATTTAACCTTCCGTACCACAATATATTGTGGTTCAAACCATTTGACAGTTATTGTCATTTTCATTGCAATCACTTGTTTTTAGTCATTTTTTCAATTAACAGCACACCCGGATTGAATAGGAGAAATAGATCATGCAGCTCGCCACAGACACCCCTTCATCCTCCTCTATTCTTCAGAAAAATTTTCTGGAAGAGATGACTGATTTGCCGGCAATCCGGCAGGATTATTCCCAATACAAAGTGATCCGCCGCAATGGTGCCGTAGTGGCGTTTGAACCGGGCAAAATTTCCATTGCGATGACCAAAGCGTTTATCGCGGTACGCGGTGGACAAAGCGCAGCTTCCTCCAGTATGCGCGAGATCGTGGCACAGCTGACCGGCGAAGTGGTGCATGCACTGACCGGCCGCCGCCCGGGGGGAGGCACGTTTCATATCGAGGATATTCAGGATCAGGTAGAACTGGCGCTGATGCGCTCGGGTGATCATGACGTTGCGCGCGCCTATGTGCTGTACCGCGAGGAGCGGGCGCGTGAACGGGCAAGACAACAGAAAGAACAGCCGACTTCTACCCAGACAGCGGTGCTGCATGTTGTGGAAAATGGGCAAAGAATTCCATTGGATCCAGCCCGACTGACAGCACGCATTGAATCGGCTTGCCAGCACTTGGGGAATGTCGTCAATGCAGGGTTGATTGTCAAAGCAATGCTGAGAGATTTATATGATGGCGTACCTGCGGAAGAAGTCAGAAAATCTGCCATTTTATCTGCGCGCGCACTGATCGAAAAAGAACCCGCCTATAGCTTTGTGACAGCCAGACTGCTGCTGGACAATATTCGCCATGAAGTGCTGGGTGAAGATGTTTCCCATGAGGCCATGCAGTCACGCTATGCCGATTACTTTCCAGGTTTTATCCGACAAGGGATGGAAGCCGGACTGCTGGATGAGCGGCTGGGTCAATTTGATCTGACACGGTTGTCAGAAACACTGGTGGCGGATCGAGATCTGCAATTTGGCTACCTCGGCCTGCAAACTTTGTATGACCGGTATTTTTTGCATATTTCTGAACGGCGTATTGAGCTGCCACAGGCATTCTTCATGCGTGTGGCCATGGGACTGGCGCTGAATGAAATTGATCGCGAAGCACGTGCCATCGAGTTTTATCATCTGCTGTCGAAATTTGATTTCATGAGTTCAACACCAACATTGTTTAACTCCGGCACACGACGCTCGCAACTATCCTCGTGCTATCTGAGCACGGTGCCGGACAGTCTGGATGGTATCTACGAAGCCATTAAGGAGAACGCCTTGCTGTCCAAGTTCGCGGGTGGGCTGGGTAATGACTGGACACCAGTCCGGGCAATGGGGGCGCGCATCAAGGGTACCAACGGCAAATCGCAAGGCGTAGTACCTTTTCTCAAGGTGGTTTCTGATACGGCGGTGGCCGTTAATCAAGGTGGCAAGCGCAAAGGAGCGGTTTGTGCCTACCTGGAAACCTGGCATCTTGATATCGAAGAATTTCTGGAGTTGCGCAAAAATACTGGCGATGATCGGCGGCGGACGCATGACATGAATACCGCTGTCTGGGTGCCGGATCTATTCATGAAGCGCATGCTGGAGGATCAGGAATGGACACTGTTTTCACCTTCTGACACACCGGATCTGCACGAGAAATATGGCAAGGCATTTGAAGAAGCCTATATTGCTTATGAAGAGCAGGCGGCGCAGGGCAGATTGGCGCTGCATAAGCGTATCCCGGCCCGGCAACTGTGGCGCAAGATGCTGACGATGCTGTTTGAAACCGGCCATCCGTGGATCACATTCAAGGATCCATGCAATATCCGCTCGCCGCAAAATCATGTCGGTGTGGTGCACAGCTCCAACCTGTGTACCGAGATTACGCTGAATACCAATGAAAAGGAAATTGCCGTATGCAACCTGGGGTCGATCAATCTGCCGGCACATATTGTGGATGGCAAACTGGATCTGACCAAGCTCAAGCAGACAGTCGCCACGGCCATGCGCATGCTGGACAATGTGATCGACATCAATTTCTACGCAGTGGCAAAAGCACGCAATGCCAATTTACGCCATCGACCGGTCGGGCTGGGCATCATGGGATTTCAGGATTGCCTGCATAAACTGGGGATTTCCTATGCATCCCGCGAAGCGGTTGAATTTGCTGATAGCTCAATGGAAGCAGTTGCCTATCACACCTACTGGGCATCTACTGAACTGGCTGAAGAGCGCGGCACCTATGCCACCTATCACGGCAGTTTGTGGGAGCGCGGTATCTTGCCACAGGATTCGCTGACGTTGTTGCAGGAGGAACGTGGTGGCCATGTGGAGGCCGATACCTCGTCCACGCTGGATTGGACCCCTTTACGTGAGCGGATCAAACAGTACGGCATGCGCAATTCCAATTGCCTGGCGATTGCCCCCACCGCAACGATTTCCAATATTATTGGTGTTTCTGCCAGCATCGAACCCACCTACCAGAATCTGTATGTCAAATCTAATCTTTCCGGCGAATTTACAGTCGTTAATCAATCGCTGGTCAATGATCTCAAGAAGCAGGATTTATGGGATGAAGTCATGATCGCAGATCTTAAACACTACGATGGCGCCGCCAGCAAAATTGACCGGATTCCTGAAAATCTGCGTGCTCTTTACGCTACCGCATTTGAGATTGATCCCCGATGGCTGGTTGAGGCAGCTGCCAGAAGACAAAAATGGATTGATCAGGCGCAATCACTGAATCTGTACATGGCAGGCGCTTCCGGTAAAAAAATGGATGATCTGTACCGGCTTGCCTGGTTGCGTGGCCTCAAGACAACTTATTATCTGCGTTCCATGGGAGCAACTACTGCAGAAAAATCAACGGTGCATACCGGCACGCTAAACGCAGTCCCTACCCAGCAAAATGAACATATGGACAATTCAGGGCAAATCCATTCAGCCACAAAACAGTGTGCGATCGACGATCCTGAATGCGAAGCATGCCAGTAAGTATTGAAAAATTTCCCTAGATTAATGGATGGAGCAGAGTTATGTTGACCTTTGAAGATGAAATATTTCAGCCGGGAAATATCCCGGCAAGTGCCCACACACAAAAAATAACCACTGAACAGCAAGAGCTGCACGAAGAAATACCAGCAGAAAGTCATCGCCGGGTTTCCGTGGAAGACAAGCGCATTATCAATTGCAAGGCGGATGTTAATCAGCTGGTGCCGTTTAAATACAAATGGGCCTGGGAAAAATATCTGTCAGCCTGTGCTAACCACTGGATGCCGCAAGAAATCAACATGACGCGTGATATTGCCCTGTGGAAAGATCCCAATGGCCTGACAGAGGATGAGCGCCTCATAGTAAAGCGTAATCTCGGTTTTTTCGTCACGGCTGATTCACTGGCGGCCAACAATATCGTGCTGGGAACCTACCGGCACATTACCAATCCCGAATGCCGCCAGTATTTATTGCGTCAGGCTTTCGAGGAAGCAATTCACACGCACGCTTATCAATATATTGTCGAATCAATTGGTCTGGATGAGGGTGAAATATTTAATTCGTACAATGAGATAAAAACCATTCGGGACAAGGACGAGTTTCTGATTCCATTCATCGACACATTAACGAATCCCACATTTCAGACAGGCACGCTGGAAACTGATCAGCAACTGCTGAAAAGTCTGATTGTGTTTGCCTGCATTATGGAAGGGCTGTTTTTCTATGTTGGATTTGTGCAGATTCTGTCGCTGGGCCGGCAAAATAAGATGACCGGGGCTGCCGAGCAGTATCAGTACATTTTGCGTGATGAATCCATGCATTGTAATTTTGGCATCGATGTCATCAACCAGATAAAGCTGGAAAACCCGCATTTATGGACGCGCGAGTTTCGGGAAGAAATCAGTGCGCTCATGCGCAAGGCGGTGGAGCTGGAGTACCGTTACGCGGAAGATACCATGCCGCGCGGCGTACTGGGATTGAATGCACCCATGTTCAAGGAATATCTGCGCTTCATTATCAATCGCCGTAGCCATCAGATCGGGCTTGATCCATTATTTCCCGAAGCAGGCAACCCTTTCCCGTGGATGTCAGAAATGGTTGATTTGAAAAAAGAAAAAAACTTCTTTGAAACCCGCGTAATTGAATACCAGACGGGAGGCGTATTAAGCTGGGATTAAAATACTGATCAATCGATTGTCGATTAAAAAATGGTGTAGAATATTGGACGGGCCGGCTGGTTCACTTTAAAATTCAAAAATAGAGGTGACCAGCCTTTTTTATTTTCAGAAAAACAATTATGCGAGCGAACCGTTCATTTTATTCCGGATGAAGACAAAATCGAATACCTTACTGGCATTGATTGCCGCAGTAGTATTAACGTCGTCCCCTCCTGTTACGGCGCAAGCCAACAGATCTTTAGAAAATAATAACGGTATTACCGTTCTGGAAACAAAGTCGTATCAGGCACAATCACACAAACAGCAAGATGATCTATGGATGCGCGTACGGGCTGGATTCTCTCTGACCAATACACAAAGCCAGGAAGTCCGACTCCACGAAAGCAATTTCAGTAAAAACCAGCGGTTTATAGATCATGTCGTTGAGCGCAGTCAGCGCTATCTGTTTTATATCATCGAAGAAGTGGAGCGGCGACATATGCCGGCCGAGATTGCGTTACTGCCGATCATTGAAAGTGCTTTTGATCCGGATGCCTACTCTCACAGACATGCAGCAGGATTGTGGCAATTTATCCCCTCGACGGCAAAAGCATTTGGATTGGAACAAAACTGGTGGCATGACGAACGACGCGATATCATCGCCGCCACTCAGGCAGCGCTGGATTACCTGCAGATGCTCCACAAAATGTTTGGTAACTGGAAGCTGGCACTAGCTGCATATAACTGGGGCCAAGGATCTCTGAAAAAAGCGATTGACGAAAATCACGGTGGGAATAAATCGATCAGCTACCAGCATATTGACCTTCCCGCCGAAACCAGAAACTATGTCTCCAAGCTGATTGCCATCAAAAATATCATTGCCCATCCTCACCGTTACGGCATCAAGCTAAAACCCATCCCAAACCGGCCTTACTTCGAGCAAATTACAATCACCCAGCAGATTGACGTTCAACTGGCTGCCAGGCTTGCCGGAATTTCAGAAAATGAATTTAATGCCTTGAATCCGGCATATCACCGGCCTGTCATCAAGGCAGAAGGATCTCCACGCGCCTTGCTGTTGCCCATCACCAAGGTCAAAACTTTTGTAGATAATCTTGAAAATTATGATAAAGCACTGGTTTCGTGGCGTGTTTATCAGGCTCAGCCAGCAGATACCTTGCAGGATTTATCCAATCGGTATCGTATCCCGGTTGCAAAGCTGGCTGAGACCAATGGTATCTCCGAGCGAGCCGTGCTGAAAAAAGGGCAGACACTGCTGGTGCCACGTGACGGTAACAGCATCAGGGAAAGAACCTATCTGGCGCACAACCTGCTCAAGACATCAGCGAAGCCTTCCCGGACAGAACACTTCGTATACACCGTCAGAAAGGGAGATACACTTCAGGCGATTGCCAGGCGCTATGGAATTGATATCAACACTGTTCGTTCATGGAACAAGGGGAGCGACCGGCTTTCTATTGGGCAGAAATTGACGCTCAAGCTGACCGCGCCCTTCAATAGCCCTTATTCCTCCTGAACAATCAGCAACAGCTGACCGGAACATACATAATCTCCCTGCTTGCAGCTGACTTGTTGCACGATCCCGCTGACAGGCGCACTCAGGGTGATTTCCATTTTCATGGATTCAATGACGATAATCGGATCTCCAATATTGACTGATTGCCTGGTTTCAATCAACAGCTTCCATACAGTGCCGGTCACATCCGAACTGACAGCATATGCACCATCCGGCAAGCTGATCTCTTTTTCTGCGTGAGTGCTATCGGATATATCTTCGCCAATATCATCCTTTATATTCTCTGTCTGCCAGCGTTTGCGCTCAGCCTCAAACGCTTTTTGCTGCTGAGATTTGAATGTCTTGATACTGTCTGCGTGCTGCTGTAGAAATGTCTGGTAAGCGCGTAGATTGAAGGTCGTATCCTCGGTACGCAGCGTGAAACGGCCCGTAATAAAATCCTGACGTAATTCAAGCAGCTTACGCTCTGAAACAGGATAAAACCGGATCTGGTCAAAAAAACGCAGCAACCATGGTTTACCGGCAGTAAAATCGCGTGTTTGACGATAACGGTTCCACATCTGCACCGTTCTCCCGACAAACTGATACCCGCCCGGGCCCTCCATGCCATAAATACACAGATAGGCTCCCCCGATTCCGACTGCATTTTCCGGCGTCCAGGTACGTGCCGGATTGTATTTGGTGGTGACGAGCCGATGGCGTGGATCAACTGGTGTAGCAACTGGCGCACCCAGGTAAACATCTCCCAGCCCCAGAACCAGATAGCTGGCATCAAAAACAATACGTTTGACCTCATCAATACTGTCCAACCCGTTGATACGCCGGATAAATTCAATATTACTTGGACACCAGGGAGCATCTTGCCGGACGGATTGCATATATTTCTCAATTGCAAGCCGTGTGGCAGCATCATCCCAGGAAAGCGGCAGATGCACGATACGCGAGGGGATTTCTATATTATCAATGGCCGGCAAATTCTGCTCGGCAGCAATGAGTCTCTCCAGGAGCTGATCACGTGCCAGCAGTCGTGAATCAAAATGGATCTGTAAAGAGCGAATGCCAGGCGTAATATCAAGAATTCCGGACAAATTCCCTTGATCGATATGTTGTTGCAGCCAGGTCATCAGAGCATGTGCGCGGAGATGCAATGCAATATCAAGTACCGGTTCGCCATATTCAATCAGCAGATATTTGTCTCCGGACTGTCGGTACACTACTTGTACCTGCTCGTGACTTGCAGAAATCCGGTGTAATACAGGATCGCCCCGATTAACCGTGTGCACAGGCGCATCAGACGCTGCAAGTGTGAAAGTATCCGGTTCCTGAATCATGCTGTCTTGCTGTTTTTCCAGCAGTAGTGCATGTTCCGCTGTCAGCGGGTAAAAACGTACACTGTCGCCCGGATTAAGTTGGCCAATTTTCCATAATTCTGCCTGTACGATCACAGCTGGGCAGACAAATCCACCCAGACTGGGGCCATCCGGGCCGAGAATGATAGGCATATCGCCAGTAAAATCAATCGTGCCGATCGCGTAGGCATTGTCATGGATATTCGATGGATGCAGCCCAGCTTCCCCTCCGTCCTTGCGCGCCCATTGTGGTTTGGGGCCAATCAGGCGCACGCCGGTACGGCTGGAATTGTGATGTACCTTCCAGTCCGTCGCAAAAAATATATCAATGTCTGCTTCAGTAAAGAAATCCGGTGCGCCATGCGGGCCGTACAGCACGCCAATTTCCCAATGATCGGTGTAACGCGGAATGCACTTGGACGGCAGCACACTGGGTACAGTTTCTTCTGCGGGCAGGATATGCAACACATCTCCGGCCCGCAGCGCACGTCCGGCATGCCCGCCGAACTGTCCCAACGTAAAGGTGGACTTGCTGCCCAGGTAATCCGGTACCTGAATTCCTCTTTGAACAGCCAGATAGGAGCGGCTACCAGATTGGCGGATTTTGCCAAACCGCAGCAATGAACCTGCTTGAATAAAATGGGATTGCCACAACTGCAGCGGCTCACTATTCAGCCAGACATCGATCGGCGCACCGCATACTGTAATGAGACTGTTACAGTTGAAGCGCAGTGTGGGTCCAGACAGAGTAATTTCCAGTCCTGCAGCACTATCCGGATTGCCGACCAGCCGATTAGCCAAACGAAAAGCTAGGCTGTCCATCGGCCCGGAGGGCGGTACACCTACGTTCCAATAACCAGTTCTGCCAGGATAATCCTGTACCGTCGTTTGTACACCGGCGTTCAGCACATCCAGGGAATGCGGCTGGTAGCGAAACCCGGCAAGGTATTGCGTGCTGACTTGTCCACTGCGAAATACTGTTCCGGATAACACCTGTCTGAGGTAATCCAGATTAGTTTCAATACCATAGAGGATAGTTTTATCCAGTGCAGCGACCAAACGATTAATGGCCTGATCACGATCTGCGGCATGCACGATGATTTTGGCCAGCATTGGATCATAAAAGGCCGGTACTTCACAGCCTGCATCCACCCAGGTTTCAACTCGTGCAGATTCCGGAAATTCAACTGCACTCAACAAACCACTGGATGGCTGGAAATCTTTCGCCGGGTTTTCCGCGTATACACGCGCCTGCATGGAAATCCCTTGTGGTCGAATGTCAAATGATTCCAGCGGCGGTAATGCATTAGCGCCAAGCAGAATCATCCATTCAACCAGATCAATACCGGTCACCATCTCGGTCACACCATGTTC
The DNA here is from genome assembly GCF_900116685.1 of Nitrosomonas eutropha. GTDB lineage: Bacteria > Pseudomonadota > Gammaproteobacteria > Burkholderiales > Nitrosomonadaceae > Nitrosomonas > Nitrosomonas eutropha_A. The sequence goes on along the minus strand of NZ_FPBL01000005.1, from coordinate 91,555 downwards.
CACCTGTAGCCGGGTATTAACCTCCAGGAAATAAAACTGGTCGGCGACGGCATCGTAAACATACTCCACTGTGCCAGCGGACTGGTATTGAACCGATTCACCCAGGCGCATAGCTGTTTCCTGCAGTGCTGTGCGAGTTGCTGGCGACAGACCTGGCGCAGGTGTTTCTTCGATTACCTTCTGATTGCGCCGCTGCATGGAGCAATCACGCTCTCCCAACGCAATTACTTTCCCCTGGCCATCACCGAAAATCTGCACTTCAATATGACGGGCCTGATCAATATATTTTTCCAGAAACAAACCGGCATTGCTAAAGTTGCTTTGTGCCAGATTCTTGACGGATTCGTAGGTGTTAATCAGTTCCTGTTGGTTGCGGCACAAGCGCATACCAATCCCGCCCCCCCCTGCCGTACTCTTTAGCATGACTGGGTAGCCAATCTGCTGTGCTTCCTGGCAGGCTGCTTCGATATTCTCCAGCAATCCGGTACCCGGCAGCATCGGCACATTAAACTGCTGTGCCAGCATACGGGCAGTATGCTTCAGGCCAAACGTACGCATCTGCTCGGGTGTGGGGCCCAGAAAACAAATTCCTTGTGCCGAACATTGCTCGGCAAACTGAGCGTTTTCGCTCAGAAATCCGTACCCTGGATGGATCGCCTGGGCGCCTGTCTGGTGTGCAGCATCCAGTATTTTGTCGGTGCGCAGATAACTTTCACTGGCCAGTCCTTCACCAATACAAATACTTTCATCGGCATCCAGCACGTGTCGCGACAACGCATCGGCTTTCGTAAAAACAGCCACGCTGCCGATTTTCATACGGCGCAAGGTACGAATAACACGACAGGCGATAGCGCCACGATTGGCAATCAGAATTTTTGTAAACACAGGTTCTCCTACTGTAGGCTCCACATGATTAAACAAGCCATATCACGGCACATGCTGACTATGTCAACAAAATAAATACTGGTGCTATCAAGGTAATCTAAAAATGCCTGATCATCAGGTAAATGGGCGAGTTATTGAAAAGAAAGGTAAAAAAAGCAGGTGATACATATAACAAATCTCCAGATAATCGGAAAATAACCGAAACCAATAATGCACGGCATTATGTAATCTCCCGGGCTTTTGTCCCTCCGTGGCGCTTCGTTGTGGAGAAGCCTCGGGCTCCCGGACCAGTCACTTCCCTTGGAAAGCCGGAACCCTAGCCCAAAATAATTTCAACCAGCCAGTACAAAATTCATAGCAGCAACTTTGCTCCACTCGTTGAAATAAAAATGCAACGTCAAGAGTAGCGAATCTTTCCTGAAATCACAATATTTCTCTTAATTTCTTTGAAATATCAATAAACTGAGGCTATGTGTGATGAATCACCTAATTATCTCTACTAAAACACACAATATTCTTCTTGTATTTCAAAAATTTTGATGTATATAATGAAACTATATTTTTGCGTGTAGTGACTGAATCTAATCCGGATTCTCTCACAGCAAGTAAAGTAATCAGAGGTACAGCTACTTTACGAAACTAGGGTTCCGGCTTTCCAAGGAAAGTGACTGGTCCGAGGGTTTCGGGCCCTTTCAAGAGGGTTCCACGGAGGGATAAAAGCCCGGGAGGTTATGTTCTTACATTAACTCCCGGAACCTACAATGGAAAAGTTATCGCACTCACGTACTACTGTTCAATATTCAAATCCTTCATTCATTTATCCTTTTGCATTAACCGCTGACTATATTATTGGGCGGTTTGCGTGCGATTGCATATCAGTTTTCCCTGTTCAGATACTCCCAGGTTGCGGGCTTCCGCAGCTGCAATTAATTTCCCGGCAGTAAATTTTGTTGTCTCCAGTAGCACATAATGCCCTTAACCTTCAAGAGAAGAACTATATGACAGCAGTAAAAGAGAACAACTTATTTTCTGCGGCAGATAGCAGGTCGGCTGACGGAACTGAAACAGAATACGGAAACACCCACGAAACAGGACAGCTTCGTCGCTGCATGAGTGTCTGGAACTGTTGCACACTGGGGTTCTCGGTCGTATCGCCGGTAGTAGGGTTATACGCTATTTTTGGTGTAGAGAATCTGGTAACAGGCGGAGGATGGATTGCCGCACTTATCCTGAGTCTATTCATGCAGCTTACGGTAGCAACTGTCTATGCCGAGCTTTCATCACAGTTTCCCATCGCCGGTGGTGCCTACAAATGGTCCAGGCATTTGATAGGTCCAAAGACAGGCCAATATGCTGGAATCATTTATGTCAGTTCGGTGATTGCCATGCTGACCACGACTGCCTATACAGGAGGGATGTGGCTTTCTGCGGTAGTCATGGGTGGAGATACACAAGGTACTTCAGCAGTTATCTGGGGTGGTGTGTTCCTGTTGATTTGCACGCTGGTTAATATTGTTAATCAGCGAATTTACAAGATAATCAACTTACTCGGCGTCAGTGCTGAAGTACTGGGCTCGATATGTGTAGCACTAATCCTGTTTTTCTTCTTCCGTATCAACCCCATTTCCGAATTGTTCCAGCATTTGGGAACGGGGCTTGCACCCACCAGCATGACTGCTTTCCTGGCGGCACTGGCCATTGCGGGCTGGGCATTTATCGGATTTGATTCCTGCTCCACTATTGCTGAAGAAGCGCATAATCCTGAGAGAGTTATTCCACGCGCCATCTTTCTGTCCTTGCTAGCGGTGGGGAGTGTGGTACTTTTCAATTCTTCTGCACTGATGTTGTCGGTTAATCACGCTACGCTGATTGAGGCCAGTGCTACTTCCGACCCCATCTCACCAATTATTGCCAGCACAATCGGAGCCTGGGCTGCCAAGCCGTTTCTGGTGATTGTGATGATGGCCTTTCTTTCCTGCGGATCATCAGTAGTTAATTACGCCTCACGCATTGTTTTCTCGATGGCGCGTGAAGGTAATCTGCCTGCTTTTTTTTCGCGTGTCACAAGAAAAACACAACTGCCTCGCAATGCAATCGCCGGAACCGTACTGATGGCCGGGCTCGGTCTGCTCTTTGGACTAAATGATGGTGCTGTAGCAACCATTATTGCTTTCGGGACAGGAGGGCTGTACGCCATGTTTTCTATGACAACGGGGGTGGGTTTGTATGCGCGGCTCACTGGCCGATGGAATCCCGCACTGGGCGCACTTCGGCTGGGAAGATGGGGGCTGGCGATCAATGTCGTGGCTTTTATCTGGGCGTTATTCGAGCTGATCAACATCGGCTGGCCACGCGATTATATAGCCGCTCCGGGGGCAAGCTGGTGGCAGCTCTGGGCGGTGCCACTCGTGCTGGGTACCCTGTTGATTCTGACAACGTTGCATGTGCAAACGGGGTATAAGCGCGCGATAAAAAAGGTTTTGGGCATTACTGCTCCGGGTGGTATCCGGAAGCAGGTTGACAGAAATACACTGTAACGAGGAGTGAAGGTATGAATCAGATTACTCAGTATCTTTGGGAAACACATATTCCCGGCGGGTGTCACTGGTCGGGAATTGTACGTCGAGGAACCACGTTGCGCTTGACAGACGCGGCAGGAGGTGCCAATGCCGCTGTTCTGTTTTACAACCTGGAAGAAAAACTGGAGCGTTACAACATGGCAGATACGCTTAAAACACAGCATACATTCCACTTAACCAAAGGCCATGCCTGCCATTCCGATATGGGACGGGTTTTTTGTTGCATCACTGAAGATACTGCAGGCTGGAATGATACAGTCTGCGGTCTGAGTGATGCTGAGCTGATACACCAGAAATTCGGCCTTGGCCGATATCAGGAACTGCGTAACGACATGTATCGCAGCGGACTTGACGGCATGCTGGTTGAGCTGGGAAAGTGGGGGCTGGGCAGGCGTGACGTAGTACCCAACATCAACTTTTTCAGCAAGGTAACTGCCGGCCCGTCTGGAGAATTGCAATTTCATGTCAATCACAGCAAAGCAAGAGACTATGTGGATCTGGTCTTTGTAATGGACACACTGGTCGTGTTATCTGCAGCCCCGCATCCGCTTGATCCGGCAGAAACCTATCACCCTGGCGCGATTGATCTGGCAGTATTCCCATCGCCATCCGCCGCAGAAAATGCATGCACCCACATTGCGGAGAATGCACGCGCACTGGAAAACACTCGACGTCTTTATGCTTATGGAGGTGAAAAATGAGCACAGAAAACCTGGTTAAAAGCACATTGAATCCCGATCTTGCAGTCGTCAACGAAATCTGTGCTGCAGGCGAGCCGTGGGTCAAGGAAATAAAAAAAGGGCAAACATTCCGCATCGTTGATCTTGAAGGCAATCAGGCGGTCGATACGCTTTTTTACAACGCACAGGATGCAATGGAACGTTACAGTGCATCCGATACCATACGCCGGCAACATAGTCTGTACCTGACAACCGGCAGCAAGCTATATTCCAATTTTGGTAATGTCATGCTCACCATTACAGCGGATACCTGTGGACGACATGATACGGTGGGCGGCGCCTGCGCGGCTGAAAGCAATACCACTCGCTATGCGCCGGATAAATACCCAATGCACAGCTGTCGGGATAGTTTTCTGCACGCCCTGGCGCATGATCCGGTGTGTGAACGACTCGGTATGAGCAAACGCGATATCCCCGCCAACATCAATTTCTTTATGAATGTTCCAGTGACTGAAGAAGGTAATCTGGAGTTTGCCGATGGCGTATCAGCACCTGGAAAATATGTGGAAATGCGCGCCGAAATGGATGTGGTGGTATTGATTTCAAATTGCCCGCAGCTAAATAATCCGTGTAATGCCTACAACCCCACCCCTATCCGTCTGCTGATCTGGCCAAGAATGTAACAACAGCTGAACCTTGCCCTTGAACCAGACATTACCGAGCATGGAGAACAGAATGTCCGATAAAACGTTAAGTACGAGTAAAGCAGCCAAACCTGTTATTGAAGTAGTCACACCGGGAATACAAACCACGATACAGGACTATCCCGGAAGGCGAGGTTACTGGAATATCGGTGTACCACCTTCCGGGCCGATGGATAGTCTGGCATTCAGGCTCGCTAATCGCCTGGTGGGAAATGAAGAAGGACAGGCTGCTATTGAAATCACTTTTGCGGGGCCGACTCTGCGCATTCATTGCGACAGTGTTATCGCAGTGACGGGCGCACCCGTCGAAGTAACATTGAACGGAAAGCCATTAGCGCAATGGAAATCGCACGAGGTAGAAGCAGGGACATTACTCGTTTTTGGTGATGTGCTGGATCAGGGCAGTCGGGTTTACCTGGCAATACGGGGTGGCATTGACGTCCCGGATTATCTCGGCAGTAAATCCACCTTCATGCTGGGCCAGTTTGGCGGACATGAGGGTCGTATCCTGCAGGCAGGCGATATGTTGAATATCGCAGCAGACCCCCATGCAGAGTATGTTCCGCATGAACTGCCGCAAGCAGCTGTACCGCAATATACCCACCACTGGAAAATCGCAGTGCTGTATGGCCCGCATGGCGCGCCAGATTTCTTTACAGAAAAAAGCGTCACGGGTTTCTTTACTGCTGAATGGGTGGTACATCATAACTCCGATCGTACCGGCGTGCGCCTGATTGGCCCGAAACCAGAATGGGCAAGGACAGATGGTGGAGAGGCTGGACTGCATCCCTCCAATGTGCACGATGTTCCCTATTCAATTGGCGCGGTGGATTTTACCGGAGATCTGCCGGTTATCCTTGGACCGGATGGTCCCAGCCTGGGGGGGTTTGTCTGTCTGGTAACGGTTGCATATGCTGAGCAGTGGAAAATGGGACAGCTCCGACCCGGTGATTACATTACCTTCCATCGTATTTCAGCGGATGAGGCAACAGCACTGGAAATGGCACAAGACAACCTTATCAGCGAGTTACGCCCGGTTGAAATGCCTCCGGTATTGGTCAAAACAAAAACAACAATAGCAGTTGATACTCCGATTTTGCACACTATTCCTGAAAGTGGCGAGCAAGTGCAGGTTGTGTACCGGCAGGGGGGAGACAAAAATCTGCTGGTAGAATATGGCTCAATGACGCTTGATTTCAACCTGCGTTTTCGTATTCATGCGCTCATGGAATGGTTACAGCAGGCTGTGGAGGGCGGTGACCTGCCGGGAATCGTGGATTTAACCCCCGGTATCCGCTCACTGCATATCCGCTTTGATTCCAGGATATTGCCACGCAGCAGATTGCTGGATACACTGATTTTCGCAGAGAAAAAACTGCCTTCCGTTGAGAATATGGAAGTAGCAACACGAATCGTGCATCTGCCGCTCTCCTGGAACGATTCATCCGTTCAGCTGGCGATGAAGAAATACATGCAATCTGTGCGTAAGGATGCACCATGGAATCCGGATAATATAGAATTTATACGACGAATCAATGGATTGGACAGTATTGATGACGTCAAACGTATTGTTTTTGATGCCAGCTATCTGGTGATGGGACTGGGGGATGTCTATCTGGGTGCGCCACTAGGCACGCCTGTCGATCCGAGACATCGCCTGGTCACCACTAAATACAACCCGGCACGTACCTGGACGCCAGAGAATGCAGTAGGGATTGGCGGCGCTTACATGTGTGTCTATGGCATGGAAAGTCCGGGTGGTTATCAATTGGTTGGCCGTACGGTACAGATGTGGAACAGCCATGTTCAGACAAAAGATTTTAAAGAGGGCAAACCCTGGCTGCTGCGTTTCTTTGATCAGGTGCGCTTCTACCCCGTGACAGAGGCAGAGCTGGCCGAAATGCGCAGAGATTTTCCGAATGGAAGATTTAGCCTGCGCATTGAAGAAGATCGTTTCAATCTAAAGCAATACAACAACTTCCTGAAAGAACATGCCACATCGATTGATGCCTTCAAAATAAAGCAGAAAGCTGCCTACATAGCCGAGCGTGAGCGCTGGAAAGCGGAAGGTCAGGAAAATTACACGACCAGTGAAACTCCGGAAAACAACTTGGTGCCTGATAATATCGCTGTCCCTGCAGGAACCTGTGCAGTCAACACACACTTAACCGGGATTGTGTGGAAATTGCTGGTGAGCGAAGGACGGCACGTGAGTGCGGGGGATGACCTGGCTGTATTGGAATCAATGAAAATGGAATTCACAATCAAAGCACCTGTCAGCGGTGTAGTACAACAGATATTCGGTAAAGCAGGAAGTAAAGTCTTCGCCAGGCAGGTATTATTCCTGATCAAAGAAGGAGTAAAGAATATCACTCATTGAGCTTCCGTTCTGGTTACGTCATGATTAATTTTCAGCATAAGCAAAATTCCTCAAAGACATAACCTGTCCGGGTAATAAAAAGCCGGATTTTTGACCTGTGGGCGGATACGGTCACACGATCCGTCCCAGAGGCATCTGCCATCTTTAACTCTGCGTTGTGCCGTATCAGTAGAATCCACCGCATATTTTGTCCTCTTTATCCCAATCCTGACTCTGCTCCATAAACGCCTTCATCTGCAAATCTGATCTGCGTTAGCTTCTGCCAGCTTTAGTTGCATCACATAACATCAGAGCGGAGCAAATTTCCAGGTTGTTCATAAAAATCAGGTCACTGCAGCGCATATATCATCAATCATTCTACGGCTGCAATTTAAACGAGTGAAGCTTCCGTACCAGGCAGAGATTTGGAGTTGCCCGAATAATTTGTCGGTTTTTCTTACATAGTGCTCAAGATGGTAAAGGTCATTCCATTGTTACTTATTTTAAATCAGATAGATACTATTAGTGGCATATAAATTGCTTGATTAATGTATCAGGTGTTAATTCCTCACTATTGTTGCGATAGCAGCAAAGGAAAATCTAGGCACCTCATCAGAACGCTACCAGGTTATTTCAGTGTTGCTGTGGTACCTGTCGAAGCCGACAGGTTGCCGGTAAATACCGGACGGGTCAGCAGCAGGGCATTAAAAATGCTTTATCGATATTTATTGTATTTTTTATGGAAATTCTGAAATGAAGAAAACAATTACCAGAATAGTCTGTGCCGGAATATTTCTGGCTGCTGCACTGGCCCTCGGACAAAAAATGTTTATGGAGAATCAAATCACTGCTAGCAATCAGGCTGACGCTCGCGCCGACCTCACTGGCAGTACTATCGCTGATGACTATAGCAGAAACAGGTTGAGTTCCAATAATGATGTGGAAATAGCCGATATTGGTGACAGCATAAGCAACTCTGCTGTTGAAAGTGACACTATTGCCTTTACTGGTGAAGATTCTGCCCATGAGAATGAAGATGACTTTATCGGCAATGATTATGTCAATAATATTTATTATGCCGGAGACAGTGAGAAAGCTACGGGTAGTTCCGGCCGCAACAGTAATAACTCCAACCATGCCAGTTCAGGCGCAAGTGTGGGCATCGGAGCAGGTACTGGTCGCAGAGCAGCGGATTCACCTCCAGGAAATGGTGGCAGCTTTTTTCCAGGTGGAGGAGGAAGTAGTATAGGTGGAGGTACTGCTCCCCACACTGGGAAAGATGGAAAAAATATGGACAGCAATGACAATACCGGCAAAGAATACCCTGGTAACGCTCCTGGCACGAGTGCCGGTGCCAATCCGCATCAGGACAATATTGCAGATAAAAACAATTCTGACCCAGGTAGCGCACCCAATGGTGGTGACCGTAATAACAGGGACAATCCACCGCCAAATACAAGGGATTCTGATCCAGGCCAAAATGATAAGGATAATTCAGAAAAAAGTGATGGGCCTAGTGACAACGATCACGATGACAAGCCGATCGGTTCCAGCTCGCCAGATACCCAGCCACACCCTCCCATTACAGGAAATGATAATCCGAGTTACCCCAACACAGGCACATCTGGAGAAGCTGGCGGAACTGCAACTAGCGCCATCCCCGAGCCTGGTAGCATTTTACTGATCGGGCTGGGCAGTATGCTATTGCTATGGGCGCGCCGCCGCAGTACCTGAAACTGATTTAACTGTACCAATATTCAAATACCAGCAGATATGCATCAGACATATCTGCCGGGTCAATGACACAAATCTGCTTGAAAGATATGTCATACTCCTTCTTTACCTTACTCTGTTTCGGAGGAGTATTTTTTCGTGGCCAGCTATGAATTCCTGATCGGCTTACGCTATACACGCGCCAAGCGCCGCAATCATTTTATTTCCTTCATTTCATTAATTTCATTACTGGGGATGACACTGGGCATGACGGCACTGATCACCGTCATGTCGGTCATGAATGGCTTTCATCAGGAGGTGCGTGCCCGAATTCTTGGCGTTGCATCACACGCCCAGATTAGCAGTTATGAAGGGAGTCTGTACGATTGGGAAAAAATCGGGGAAGTCGTCGTCAGGAATCCACAGGTTATGGCGACGGCACCTTACATTGATGCACAGGGCATGCTTTCCCACGACAATATGGTGCACGGGGTAATGGTACGCGGTATTTTACCAGCTGATGAAAACAAGGTTGCTGACTTTGGCGACAAAATGATCATGGGCAAGCTAGATCAACTGGTGCCAGGAGGGTTTGGCATCGTTATTGGTCGGGAGCTGGCACGCAACTTAAACGCTTTTCCAGGTGACAAAATCGTACTGATCTCGCCACAGGGACAAATCACACCAGCTGGAATACTCCCACGCCTGAAACAGTTTACTGTCACAGGCATTTTTGAAGTTGGACACTTTGAATACGATTCCGGGCTGGCATTGATTCACCTGTCAGATGCACAAAAACTTTACCGCATGGCACCCAATCAGGTTTCCGGCATCCGGCTCAAATTGCACGATATGTTTGACGCACCACAAGTCATCCGGGACCTAGCCGAGATATTGCCCTCCGATCTCTATTTCACTGACTGGACACAACAACATGCCAACTATTTCCGGGCTATCCAGATTGAAAAACGCATGCTATCGCTGATTCTTGCGTTGATCATCGCGGTGGCGGCATTCAATATTGTTTCCACGCTGGTGATGGCAGTGACCGATAAACAATCGGATATCGCGATCTTGCGTACACTGGGAGCAAGCTCTGGCAGTGTCATGAAAATATTCATCATCCAGGGCGCACTGATCGGTATTCTGGGAACCTTGCTGGGATTACTGGGAGGTGTGCTGCTGGCCTATAACGTGGGGGATGTTGTTGCATTCATCGAACATATATCCAGTACCCAGTTTTTATCACAGGAAGTCTATTACATCAGCAAGATTCCTTCTGATCCACAATTGGCCGATATCGCAACCGTTGCAATCGTTTCCCTGATTTTAACCCTGCTGGCCACGCTCTATCCCAGCTACCGGGCATCAAAAGTCAATCCGGCCGAGGCACTGCGCTATGAGTAAAATCATCATCGTTTGTCGCGACCTGTATAAAAGTTACTATCAGGGTGATCTTGAAGTACCTGTTCTGCACGGTATTAATCTACAAGTGAATGAAGGCGAAATGGTTGCCATTGTTGGTGCTTCCGGCTCGGGAAAGAGTACCTTGCTACATTTGCTGGGCGGGCTGGATAAGCCAACGCGCGGGGAGGTACTCTTACTGGGCAGGGAATTTGCCGCGATCAGCGAAGCAGAACGAAGCACACTGCGCAACCATGCACTTGGTTTCGTTTACCAATTTCATCATCTGCTACCCGAATTCAGCGCTCAGGAAAATGTAGCCATGCCGCTGTTCATCCGCCGCGTGGACAAAAAAGCAGCAATGGAGCAGGCAGCCGAGATACTGCAACGGGTGGGTCTGGGTCACCGGCTGACCCATACCCCGGGGGAATTGTCCGGAGGCGAACGCCAGCGGGCAGCTGTTGCACGTGCACTGGTTACCCGACCAGCCTGTGTACTGGCTGATGAACCAACTGGCAATCTCGATCGACACACAGCCGGGGCGGTATTTAATCTCATGCTGGAACTCAACCACGAAGCCAATGCAGGACTGGTGATCGTTACCCATGATACTCAGCTAGCCAGCCGGGCAGATCGAGTATTACATTTGGTGGATGGTGCGCTGCAATAGAATCTGCAGTAATTCTTACGTCAATCCTGTGTTTTCCTCGCCTTCTCGTCGAGTGAGCGCAAGTAGGCAAGCTTCTCGCTTATTCTGGCTTCCAGGCCATGAGCAGTAGGCCGGTAGAACTGAACGGCGGACATATTATCAGGGAAATAGTTTTCACCGGCAGCATAGGATTCCGGCTCATCGTGGGCATAGCGGTACTCACGCCCATAACCCAGCTCTTTCATTAATTTGGCAGGTGCATTACGCAAATGGATCGGAACAGGATGGGAGCTGTTCTCTTTTATGAAGCCCCTGGCCTGTTTATAAGCAATGTAGACAGCATTGCTTTTCGGCGCACAAGCCAGATAAAGCGCTGTTTCAGCCAATGCCAATTCACCTTCGGGGCTGCCCAGTCGCTCAAACACCTCACAGGCATTCAGTGCCAGCGTTAATGCACGCGGATCCGCCAGCCCGATATCTTCGGTAGCCGTGCGAACCAGTCTTCTGCCGATATAACGTGGATCAGCGCCGCCATCGAGCATGCGACACAGCCAGTACAGTGTGGCATCGGGAGAAGAGCCGCGAATAGATTTATGTAGCGCCGAAATTTGATCGTAAAATGCATCCCCCTCTTTATCGAACCGGCGTACATTGCGCGTAAGTACTCTGTTTAAGTAGGCAGCATTAATTTTTATAATTTTTTCAGCATCTGCAGCATTCTCTACCTGCTCCAGCATATTCAGCAGGCGGCGCGCATCACCATCTGCAAATTTAACCAATAATTCAACAGCATCCGGGTCAAACTGTAAATTAGAGATTGCGATCTTGCAGGCTCGCTCAAACAATTGATGCAATTCTGGGTCAGTCAATGCATTCAGTGTGTATACCTGGGCACGGGACAACAACGCGCCGTTGACTTCAAACGAAGGGTTTTCGGTGGTTGCACCAATAAACGTAATCAATCCCTGTTCCACATGGGGCAAAAAGGCATCCTGCTGGGCCTTGTTGAATCGGTGGACTTCATCCACAAACAACAATGTCGATCTGCCAGTATGCTGCAATGTAAACCGGGCATGCTCGATTGCTTCCCGAATATCCTTAACACCCGACAATACCGCAGAAATAGCAATGAACTCGGTATCAAATGCTCGTGCCATGAGTCGCGCCAGCGTGGTTTTACCACTGCCAGGCGGTCCCCAGAGAATCATAGAATGTGGTTTGCCGGATACAAAAGCAAGTCGCAGAGGCTTGCCGGGGCCCAACAGGTGAGGTTGCCCGATAACATCATCCAAGATCTGCGGGCGCAACCTTTCTGCCAGTGGAGCTATCGGATTATGTGCAGAACAAGAATCAGTCACTGATCACGTCCACCCCTTCAGGCGGTGTAAACTGGAATAAGTCAGGTGTGAGTACTGGATTTTGTTCTGTTCCGGAAAAAATTAACCATGTCACCTGATCAAAACTGTCGCGCAGAATCATTTCACGCAACATGCCTGTTTGTGAGAAACCCAGCCGGATCAGCTCAAATGCACTTTCCTGGTTTTTGGGAATTGCCTCCAGCCATTCTGTTTCTCCCTGTACATCGATTTCCTGCAGATTGAAATCACGTTCGATAGTATTTCCGCCTGCGAGCAATGCTGCTGGGGTGCTCCCCAAGGCTTGATCAAGCCGATGCACGGTAACCTGGGCAAGATCTTGGTCATAAAACCACACCTGCTTACCGTCGCCGACGATCAATTGCTGATAGGGCTGGTCGTACACCCAGCGAAATTTACCGGGGCGCTCGAACATCATGCTGCCGCTGGCTTTTTTAACGACCTGGAAGTTTTTGTCGAGTAGCGTCTGGGAAAAATCAGCTCGGAAGGTCAGTGCTTTATTGACGAAAGTTTTCAGGCTTTCAACGGCACTTGCCTTTGCTGGCACGGGTAACAGACAGATTGATAATGCGAAAACGAACAGTAAACGGGACATGATAAATTATCTGTTTGAGTTGATTGATCGGAAACGAAACTGTATGAACCGGATTTTATTTATTCATTCCGCTCGGGAACCAGTACTTCCCGGTTACCATTACTTTGCATGCTGGTAACGAGACCGGTACGCTCCATTTCTTCAATCAACCGGGCGGCACGGTTATACCCGATACGCAACTGCCGTTGCACCAGTGAAATCGAGGCACGACGGGATTTGATCACGATACCGACTGCTTCATCATAGAGCGGATCCGTTTCTCCACCAGCAGATTTGCCGTTATCGCCGCCATTTTCATCAGCGCCTCCTCCCTCCTCACCAGCCTGAAGAATTTCCTTAACGTAGTTTGCTTCACCATGCTGTTTAAGGTATTCCACCACCTTGTGCACTTCATGATCTGCCACAAATGCACCATGTACACGCTGAGGATAGCCGCTGCCAGGTGGAAGATAAAGCATGTCACCTTGTCCAAGCAGCGCTTCCGCGCCCATTTGATCAAGAATGGTCCGGGAATCAATCTTACTGGAAACCTGGAATGCGATACGTGTCGGGATATTGGCCTTGATCAAGCCGGTAATCACATCCACCGACGGGCGTTGTGTTGCAAGCAGCAGATGGATGCCGGCAGCGCGTGCTTTCTGGGCAAGCCGTGCAATCAGTTTTTCGACTTTCTTGCCCACAATCATCATCAGATCAGCAAGCTCATCAATCACCACTACGATCAAAGGCATTTCTTCCAGCAGTTCGGGAGAATCGGGTACTGAACTGAGTGGATTGGTCAGCGGCTCCTCATTCTTTGCCGCTTCTCGCACTTTCTGGTTGTAACCGGCTAGGTTTCGCACGCCCAGAGCCGACATCAACTTGTAGCGTCGCTCCATTTCAGCTACGCACCAGTTGAGCGCACTGGCAGCATCACGCATATCGGTAACTACTGGAGTCAATAGATGCGGAATACCTTCATAGACGGATAATTCCAGCATTTTCGGGTCAATCAGAATCAGGCGGATATTATCCGGTGAGGCTTTATAGACCAAACTCAGAATGACGGCGTTGATTGCGACAGATTTACCGGAACCGGTCGTGCCAGCCACCAGGGCATGTGGCATTTTAGCCAGATCAGACACCACGGGGCGTCCACTGATATCCTTGCCAAGCGCGATTGTCAGAGGCGACGAGTTATCTGCATAGACTTTGGATGCAAGAATCTCATGCAGACGAACCATCTGGCGTTTCGGATTGGGAATTTCCAGTCCCATGACGGTTTTACCCGGAATTGTTTCCACGACACGAATACTGGCGACCGTCAAGGCACGTGCCAGATCCCTAACCAGATTGACAATCTGATTACCTTTGACGCCAACGGCCGGTTCGATTTCATAACGTGTAATGACCGGGCCGGGGTAGGCAGCTACCACCTTGACTTCAACCCCAAACTCCATCAGCCTGCGTTCAATTAGGCGAGAGGTGTGCTCCAGTTTGTCACTGGATAATACTTCAACGTTATCCTGCGGCTCATCCAGTAAATAAAGCGGAGGGAGAATCGCATCAGGTGAATTGGAAAACAACGGGATCTGTTTTTCCTTGCTGCTGACCCGTTGAGATTTAGGAATAGCGGTTTCAGGCATTTCAATATGCAGCGGAACGGGGGGGGGAGATTGCTTTCTGATCTCGCCAGTTTGAAACTCCAGCTCACCGGATAAAATCTTATCAGCCCGGTGATCCAACCACCTTACACATGCATCCCTGACAGAAAAACAGGCAGCCTCGACTGCACCACCGATTTTTTCGGACAGGCGCACCCATGACAGTCCGGAAAACAAACTGAGCCCGATTGCAAAAATAATCATCAGAACCAGTGTCGCGCCGGTAAAACCGAGCAATAACGATAGTTGTTTGCTGAGCACTTCTCCCAGCAGGCCACCGGGAGCCAGCGGAAGTGATAGGCGCAACGTATGAAAACGTAGTGCCTCAATTCCACTGCTGGTGATCAGCAAAGTGATAAATCCTGTAAAGGATAGCATGAGCACACGCGGATCATATACGCTGGCAATATCAATGCGGCGATAACCCCACCAGACAGTGGCGAAGAAAAATATTACCCACCACCATGCTGAAATGCCGAAAAAATAAAGCATCATGTCTGCCAGCCATGCACCTGCACTACCTCCTGCATTGCTGATCTGCTGGAATGTACCGCTATGCGACCAGCCTGAATCGGTACGATCAAAGCTGATCAGAATCAGGGCGAGGTAAAGTGCGACTCCACCCAGCACCAGAGAAACTGCTTCACGTAACAATCGGCTGGTTCTAGGTGGCAAAGGATTGCTGGCGACTTTTTTCGCCATTGGTTTATCCACAAAACTCATGTGTACGTCATCTTTAACTTCAAAATTCAGACCGGTTCACAAAACCAGCTGTGTTTTTATGTGCCGCAGAAAAAATGGTGCCGCTATGAGAACGATTTTCTGAATGTTTTAACAGCGGCACCAATATGGATAATTGTGGGTGGTTTTATGATTTTTCTGTATACCATCTGCTCCTGGGGATTGAATCAAGATTTATTCAATTCCGAATACAAAAAATCAATTTTTGGTAGCTTTGAGCAATTCAATAATGGCGGGAAGTTTGGCAATATCCAACACAGTTTTATCAGTGGCAGTTTTAAGTTGCGTATCCGCCCCTTTTTCCAGCAGCAATTTGACTATGTCGATATTTTCATTCAATACGGCCGACATCAGTGCAGTCATTCCATCCTTGTTTTGAAAATCGATATGAGCACCTTTTTCCAACAGTGCCTCGACAACCTGATTTTGATCATTCTGCGCCGCCAGGATCAGCGCGGTAAAGTCGTTGGAAGCTTTCAGATCCGGTTGCGCCCCCTGATCCAGCAATTTTTGGACAATTGCCAAATGACCGGATAATGAAGCCAGAATCAATGCGGAGGCACCATTAGCGTCTTGCAGATCAACTTTTGCACCTTTTGCCAGCAGCATGTCAACGATGTCTGCATGATCATTCATGGCCGCCATCTGTAATGCCGTAGCCTGGGCATCACTTTGCAGATCCGGTTGAGCCTGGTGATCAAGCAGGGATTTGGCGATACCGGTATAGCCTTTGGCAGCTGCGAACATAAGAGGAGTGAGCTTGTTCTTATCCTGAAGATTGGGATTGGCTCCTTTTGTCAACAGCATATCGACGACCTCCTGATGGCCATTCTTACTGGCCAGCAGCAAAGGTGTTCCGCCCTGGATATTGGCCAGGTCAACCGCAGCCTTTCGTTCCAGCAGTAGCTTGACGACCTCCTGATGGCCATTCTGTGCCGCAACTGATAATGCAGTAAAACCCTCGGGAGATTGCAGATCTGTTTTGATGCCTTCGCTCAGCATTTTCTCCACACCTGCGACATCTCCCGTCAAAGCCGCCTTGAGAAAATCTGCGTCCTTGTCAGTATCAGCATATGCATGCGGGATTGGCAGGAGAAGGAATAAAGCTGCAATGCCTGCCAGGCAAGATTGTTTCAATACGGCAGAAAATAACATGTTTTCCGTTGATTTCATTTGAATATTGGCGTTTTTATAAAGAAATAGGCTTTGTTGATAAATAAGTAGAGGCCGCTTTTCAGAGAGCGGTTGCTCAATAGGTTCTCGCTTTGGGCGGGAAGGATTCAACGGTCAGCGGCTTTAGTCGCACCGGTTTATAGTCCAGATGTTTGTCCTTGCTGAAAAAAAGAGAGTGTTTGAGCCATTTCTGGTCATCCCGCTCAGGAAAATCATCACGCGCATGCGCTCCCCGACTTTCATGGCGCGCTTCCGCTGAAATCATGGTAGCTACCGCTACTTCAATCAAGTTATCCAGCTCAAATGCCTCCACTCTGGCTGTATTGAACACTCTGCTTTTGTCCTGAATTTCAGTGTATTTAACCCGTTCGGCGATTTCGTTAATTTTTTCCACACCTTCTTTCAATATGTCAGGAAAGCGGAAGACACCGCAATGTGTCTGCATGGTTTTACGCAGTGCCGCATTCGTTGCCGCAACACTTTCTCCATCCTTCTGAGTTTCCAGACGTGAAAGCCGTGTCAATGTCTGTTCTGCTGCATCCTGTGGCAATGGTTTGTGATGGTTATTTTTGGTCAGATCTTCAATAATCTGATTACCGGCAGCGCGTCCAAACACGACAATATCCAGCAACGAATTTGTACCCAGCCGGTTTGCACCATGCACTGACACACAGGCGCATTCGCCGACGGCATAAAGCCCCGGTACGACTTCCTCCGGACTGGTTTTATAGGGAGCGACCACCTGGCCATGGTAATTAGTGGGAATACCCCCCATCATGTAATGTGCAGTCGGGACAACCGGAATGGGTGCCTCAACAGGATCGATATGCGCAAACCTGAGTGAGATTTCCCGGATGCCGGGAAGTTTAGATTGAATGGTTTCTGCACCCAGATGGTCCAGCTTCAACAGCAAGTGATCACCGTCCGGCCCGCATCCTCTCCCTTGCATAATTTCTGTAACCAACGCACGAGACACGACATCCCGACTGGCCAGATCCTTGGCATGGGGCGCATAACGCTCCATAAAACGTTCACCCTCAGCATTCAGCAGATAACCACCTTCTCCGCGCACTGCTTCACTGATCAGCATGCCTGCACCGTACACACCTGTTGGGTGAAATTGCCAGAATTCCATGTCTTCCAGTGGAATACCTGCACGCGCAGCCATTCCCAAACCATCACCCGTATTAATGAGCGCATTGGTGCTGGCCTCAAAAATGCGACAAGCTCCTCCCGTGGCCAGTAGCGTTGCACGAGCCTGCAAGATCATGATTTCACCGGTTTCCATTTCCAGTGCCGTGATTCCCAGTACTTTACCTTCGTGATCGCGGATCAGGTCCAGTCCCAGCCATTCCACGAAAAACTGGGTATTGGAGCTGACATTACGCTGATACAGAGTATGCAGCATGGCATGGCCAGTACGATCAGCGACTGCACAGGAACGGCTAGCCTGCTCTTCCCCAAAATGCAGGGATTGCCCGCCAAACGGTCGTTGATAGATTTTGCCGTTCGCCAATCTGTCAAATGGCATCCCGAAATGTTCCAGCTCATATACGACTTCAGAAGCGTGGCGACACATAAATTCAATCGCATCCTGATCACCGAGGTAATCTGAGCCCTTGACGGTATCATACATGTGCCACCGCCAGTCATCTTCAGTTATATTGCCCAATGCTGCGGCAATCCCTCCTTGTGCTGCCACGGTATGTGACCGGGTCGGGAAAACCTTGGATAAAACCGCAACCTTGAATCCAGCTTCGGACAACTGCAATGCGGCACGCATACCTGCTCCACCTGCGCCGACGATGACCACATCAAATTTCCTTTGTTTAACTTTCACGTCAGTCCCACAAAATATCCAAGAACCATATCAGGTAGCCCAATAATGCCACGATACACATGACTTGCAGTGTCAGACGAATAAACATCGGGTGAACATAATCCATCAAGACATTGCGCACGCCCACCCAAGCATGCCAGCATAGACCAGCAAAACAAAGCAATGAAGCAATTTTTACCCACTGAATGGAAAATAGTGATTTGAATCCTTCGTAACCTTCAGGTCGGTAAACAGCCACAAGCACAATCAACGATCCAGTATAGACTGCCATCATTACAGCGGTAATTCGCTGCATAAGCCAGTCTCTTAAACCGTAATGTGCCCCGGTTATAATACGATTTACAGGTTTTACCATAACCATATCCCCGCCAATACTGTTAAAATTGCCCCAAAAATCAGTACCAGTTTGCTACTCAGGCGAGCGTGCTGTAATTGCAAGCCGTAATGCATATCAAGCCCCAGATGACGAATACCAGTAAGCAGATGATGCAGGAAAAACCAGGTTGCAAACAGCAGAAGCAGCTTACTCAGCGGATGAATCAGAATTGATTGCAAGCGGGCAAAACTCTCGGGTGATTCCAACATCATTTGCAGCCCGTAGAGAAATAACGGGATTCCCGGAAAAAAAAGCAATACGCCGCTAATGCGATGCAGAATGGAAACGATGGCGGGGAGAGGTTCTCTGATTTTAAACAGGTTCAGATACTTGGGGCGTCGTCTCGCCGGATATTGAGTTTCCATAAATAACCAATCGGACCAGATAAATTTATCGGTGGGTGGATAACCCCAGCAGCTACTCAAGTTTTCTAGTTTAATCCGTTCCATGCCGGCAGACAACTTAACCTGTCAGCTGGAAATTTACCTTTGCCAGAGCTGGTGTGCGCATTGTTTCGATATATCAATTACGTTAAAATAGCCTCCCATGACTAAATTTGTCTTTGTGACTGGTGGCGTGGTGTCTTCCCTGGGTAAGGGAATTGCTGCCGCTTCTCTGGCAGCATTGCTTGAAACCCGTGGTATCCGGGTAACCATACTCAAGCTGGATCCTTATATCAATGTTGATCCCGGGACCATGAATCCGTTTCAGCACGGAGAGGTGTTTGTAACAGATGATGGTGCTGAAACCGACTTGGATCTGGGACATTACGAACGCTTCATCAGTACCAAAATGACCCGGCGTAATAATTTCACTACCGGGCAGATTTATGAAAGTGTAATCCGCAAGGAGCGTCGAGGAGATTATCTTGGTGGGACTGTACAGGTGATTCCGCACATTACGGATGAAATCAAACTGTTTATTCGCAACGGTGTTTCCGATGCACAAGTTGCAATTGTAGAAATTGGCGGCACAGTTGGTGACATTGAGTCTCTGCCGTTTCTGGAAGCAATCCGACAAATGTCAGTCCAACTTCCGCATCATGATACCTGCTTCATTCACCTGACACTCCTGCCTTACATCAGCTCGGCCGGCGAACTTAAAACCAAACCTACTCAGCACTCGGTCAAGGAACTCCGGGAAATCGGTATTCAGCCGGATGTGCTGCTTTGCCGCTCCGATCGCCCGCTTCCACTGGAAGAGCGGCGAAAAATCGCACTGTTTACCAATGTTCGCGAGGAATCGGTCATTTCTGCCATTGACGTAGATAATATCTACAAAATTCCAGCGCTATTGCACGAACAAATGCTGGATGAAATTGTGTGTCATAGGCTGGGTATCCTGGCAAAACCGGCCAATCTGACAACCTGGAAAAAATTGATCCATGCGCTGGAACATCCGGAACATGAAGTTTCTATAGCGCTAGTCGGAAAATATGTTGATTTGACCGAATCGTATAAGTCGCTGTCGGAAGCATTGATCCATGCCGGGATCCATACACGCTGCAAAATAAATATTCATTACATTGATTCGGAAAATATCGAACGACATGGAACTGGCTGCCTGGCAAACATGGATGCAATCCTGGTGCCTGGGGGATTTGGTAAACGTGGGGTGGAAGGTAAAATCATGGCAATCAGCCATGCCCGCAATCATCAAATTCCTTATCTGGGCATTTGCCTCGGAATGCAGCTTGCGGTTATCGAATTTGCCCGCAATTGCCTGCAGCTTGAAAATGCTCATAGCACTGAATTCAACCCGGATACACCCTATCCCGTTCTTGGTTTGATCACTGAATGGCGTGATCGTCGCGGGCGAATCGAGAAACGTTCTGCCCAGACGGATCTGGGGGGAACCATGCGCCTGGGAGGGCAGGAATGTTTGTTAAAACCACAAACCCTGGTACGCAAAATCTACGGGGCGGATAAAATTATTGAGCGTCACCGGCATCGCTATGAGGTTAATGCGGAATTTATTCCGCAACTGGAACGAGCTGGTCTGCAGATAAGCGGCCTATCTGCTGATGAAAATCTTTGTGAGATGATTGAGTTACCACAATCCAGGCACCCTTGGTTTGTTGCCTGCCAGTTCCATCCGGAGTTCACTTCCACTCCCAGAAACGGCCATCCTCTATTTAACGACTATGTTCGGGCTGCCATCAGTTTTGCCGATAAATCTGGCCATACAAAACTTCGTGACCATAACATACAGGAAAGTGCCACAACAGACAGCACACATTGATTCATCAAAGGAAATGGCTTCATGAACATTTTATTCTGATAAACCCTTTTATCTTAAACAGATAAGTAACAATAACCCATCAACCTTATTCCTCAATTAAATGAAATAGCCTGTTTCTGACAGCAAGCAAGATAAGTAAAATAAACGCGATTATGCTGTCGTTTTGTGAGAGTTCGAAAAATTATGAAGTACGCGTAATGACGACACTCCCGGAACATATAGCAGCAAGGTAGTTTGCATATTCTAAAAATTCTTCCATCACCAATGAATAACACAAGGAAAGCAGCATGAGTGCAATCGTAGATGTAATCGCCCGTGAAATTATCGATTCTCGTGGCAACCCGACTATAGAGGCCGATGTATTGCTAGAATCGGGTGTGCTCGGGCGTGCTTCAGTACCCTCCGGCGCATCTGTCGGGACACGAGAGGCTGTCGAGCTGCGTGATGGTGATACACAACGCTATTATGGAAAAGGTGTATTAAAAGCGGTTGAAAACGTTAACGGTGAAATTTCTGAAGAAGTCATGGGGCTGGACGCCATGGAACAATGTTTTGTTGATAAAACGCTAATTGAGCTTGATGGCAGTGAAAATAAATCCAGACTTGGCGCCAATGCAATCCTTGCTGTTTCACTCGCAGTAGCAAAAGCAGCAGCAGCAGAATCCAACCTTCCCCTTTATCGCTATCTGGGCGGGATTAACTCTAAGTGGTTGCCTGTTCCAATGATGAATCTGATTAATGGTGGTGTACACGCAAATAATCGCTTGGATATGCAGGAATTCATGATTATACCGCTGGGTTTGCCAAGCCTGCGGGAAGCTGTGCGTTGTGGTGCAGAGGTATTCAGCAAACTCAGAACGTTGCTCCATAAAAAAAACTTACCAACGACAGTTGGTGATGAGGGTGGATTTGCACCTGGTTTTGCACACAATGAAGAAGCATTGGGTTTGATTGTGCAGGCCATAGACGAAGCAGGTTATCAGCCTGGCTCAGAGGTGGCAATCGGAGTGGATTGTGCCAGCTCAGAATTTTTTCGGGATGGCAAATATCATCTTGATGTAGATGGCCTCAGTCTTACTTCAGCTCAATTCGTGGATTATCTGGCGACCTGGGTCGAAAAATATCCGATCATCAGCATTGAAGATGGCATGAGTGAGCAAGATTGGGATGGCTGGAAACTGCTGACTGAAAGACTTGGGCAAACGGTTCAGCTAGTCGGTGATGACATATTTGTCACCAATACAAAAATTTTGAAGAAAGGTATCAATCATAATATCGCCAACTCGATCCTGATCAAGATCAATCAGATTGGTACACTTACTGAAACGCTGAATGCCATCGAAATGGCAAAGTGTGCAGGCTATACTGCCATAGTTTCCCATCGTTCCGGTGAAACAGAGGATACAACGATTGCTGATATAGCAGTAGGCACTAATGCCTTACAGATCAAAACAGGTTCACTTTCGAGATCGGATCGACTGGCCAAGTACAACCAGTTGTTACGTATTGAGGAGGATTTAGGTGATATCGCACAATATGCTGGAAGATCAGCGTTTTACCAGTTGAAACCATGAAAGTCACAACCGGACTATTGGTTTTTATGATTGCGTTGACGCAATACCCATTATGGTTCGGCAAGGGCGGCTGGTTGGAGATTATGGAAATGCATGAACAAATCACTGCATTGCATGAAACCAACCAGAGCCTTCAGAATAGAAACACGGTGTTGGAAGCAGAAGTTAATAATTTAAAAAAAGGGCTTGATGCAATCGAAGAGCTTGCAAGAAGTGAGCTAGGAATGATTCGCAAAAATGAACTGTTTTTTCATGTAGTGGAGTACGAGAACAAGTAAACATCTCGTCATAATTAACTTGGTATTTATTGCAGTAAAACAGCACGAAGGTGAAGATTCATGATCTTCAAATGGGTAATTCTAATTACGCTTGGTTTTTTAGTTTTCTGGTTACTCAAGCCATTCCGACGAAAACAAAAACACTCAGTGGATACGACCCCGGGAGCAATCGAAGATATGGTGCGTTGTATGTATTGCGGCGTACACCTTCCGGAGAGCGAAGGTGTCGTTGGAGATGGTCAGCATTTTTGTTGTGTGGAGCACCGTCAATTATATTTACAATCCAAATCTTGTCATAAGTAGAAAAAGACAGGGGAACTCATGATCTGAACCAGCAACGGCTGCAGACTATATCTAATAGATTAATAATATTTTTTGATAGATGTATAGTGACCCGCTAGTGCGGGCAACAACTAGAAATACTGCCCCCGGCTAATGATATTTAGCCGGTACGGTAGGTTATCTTAAACAGAAAAAACTCGCAGCTAGACAATCCGGCAGGAAAAATACTTTGCTGCTTTTCCCTGATATTACTTCTGTAAGTATCTTCCATATTTCTGATTGAATTTCTCAACCCTGCCTGCTGTATCTACGATTTTCTGTTTACCTGTGTAAAACGGGTGACAGGCCGAACAAACCTCAATATGCAAAGGTCTGCTCAAAACAGATCTCGTCTCGAACTCACTGCCACAGCTGCATGTTACGATTATTTCATGGTACTCTGGGTGGATGCCTGCTTTCATTTGATATCCTTATTTTATCTTGTAAGAGCTAAATAAAAAGGCAGCTATTATCACTTAAGATAAGTATGGCTGCAACTAGCAGCGTTAACTGAAACAAAAACCTCGCCGCAAGCATCAGGGTATTAAATTTTTTTCAAATTTAATTGGTCAACGCGATATTACACACGCCGCATGGAGTCAAAAAAATCAGCGTTGTTTTTTGTGGCTTTAATTTTATCCAGCAGGAATGACATTGCATCCATCTCGTCCATCGGGTAAAGCAATTTGCGCAGAATCCATATTTTTTGCAGAATTTCCGAGGATATCAGCAGTTCCTCTCGACGAGTCCCTGAACGATTCACATTGATGGCAGGGTAAATACGCTTTTCTGCCATGCGACGATCAAGATGGATTTCCATGTTACCGGTTCCTTTGAACTCTTCATAGATCACATCATCCATACGTGAACCGGTATCCACCAGCGCAGTGGCGATAATGGTAAGTGACCCCCCTTCTTCAATATTACGTGCAGCACCAAAGAATCGTTTGGGGCGTTGTAATGCGTTTGCATCCACCCCACCAGTCAGTACTTTGCCAGATGCGGGTACGATCATATTATATGCACGTGCAAGACGGGTAATTGAATCAAGCAGGATGACGACATCTTTCTTGTGCTCAACCAGTCGTTTAGCCTTTTCAATCACCATATCCGCTACCTGGACATGACGAGCAGCCGATTCATCAAAAGTTGATGATATGACTTCTCCCCTCACAGAACGTACCATTTCCGTAACTTCCTCAGGACGCTCGTCAATCAAGAGCACCATTAATACTACATCCGGATAATTGGCTGCAATAGAATGTGCGATGTGCTGAAGCATCACAGTTTTACCTGATTTTGGACTGGCCACCAATAGCCCGCGCTGACCTTTCCCGATTGGCGCAATTAAATCAATAATCCGACCTGTAATATTTTCCTCGGATTTATTATCGCGCTCCAACGTCAGGCGCTCAGTTGGAAAAAGTGGTGTCAGATTTTCAAACAGTATTTTGCGCTTGGAGTTTTCAGGTGGCTCATTATTGACCTTATCTATCTTGACCAGTGCAAAATAACGCTCTCCTTCTTTCGGGGGCCTTATTTCACCATCGACTGAATCCCCTGTATGTAAATTAAAACGACGGATCTGACTGGGGGAGATGTAAATATCGTCAGGCCCGGCAAGGTAGGATGTGTCTGGAGAGCGTAAAAACCCGAAGCCATCCTGCAGGATCTCCAATGTGCCCTCTCCGAATATGCTCTCACCCTTACGCGCCTGATTTTTCAGGAGAGCAAAAACGAGATCTTGCTTGCGCATTCGGTTGGCACCCTCAATATCATTCGTGATAGCCATTTTTACCAACTCTGAAACATGAATGCTCTTTAAATCAGATAAACGCATGAAAGTGACTCTTGAAGATCAAAAAAAGTGCGGGTGGATGGAGGGAATATTCAGAGCGTGCTATGAGATGTATGAAATTATTGCCGACTTACTCAATGCCGGATGATAAAAATCACAATTTATAAAGCCCGCACACGCTCTCATGAAACGGAGTCAGCCGAGCGTAAAGATTGCACGTAACTCATTCGGCCTGTATCAGTACTTGAAATCTGGTTTTACAGATGGCCATCAACAAACGTTGTCAACTGCGATTTTGATAAGGCCCCAACCTTTGTGGCCTCAATATTCCCGTTCTTGAACAGCATCAAGGTCGGAATTCCACGAATACCATACTTCTGTGGAGTTGCTTGATTTTCATCAATATTAAGTTTAGCTACTTTAAGGCGACCATTATATTCGTTTGCAATCTCATCCAGGATGGGTGCAATCATTCTGCATGGTCCGCACCATTCAGCCCAATAATCGACAAGCACCGGGAGGGGGCATTGCAATACCTCTGCCTCAAAAGTTGCATCTGTAACATAATGGATGTGTTGGCTCATGAAGTCCTCTTTTAAAGTTTGCTGGATCAAAGTGAACGCTGATGGCAGTCGCAGTCTATTGCAATTGACCAATTAACTGAACTCGAATCATAGTGTCCCAAACAGCCATTAAAGACAACATGAATTCGAAAATGATTCTATATTTGTATACTACAGAAAGAACGGGCAGGTGATAAGTAAACGATGTAGTGTTTTTGTTACTGTTTTTTAAACATGTAGCTTTTACTGCAACCGTAAGGCAACACTAAAAGATCTGAATATTTTTATATTATACTTACAATAACAGTCAAATCAATAAATTTGTCAACATTTCTGAATTTTATGCGAGCATTTCAGCACAGGACAATCCCGGGAATTACCGACACAAACAGACTTTGAATCTGTAATAAGCCCAATAATATCGCAAGCCTGTAAATCGTACCTTTATTCGTTATGCTTGTGCACTTGATTAATCAATATGAAAACCTGATTTCAAGCCGACAACTTTCTATGAAATACTTCGCTTTAGCCGATCAGGACAAATACTTCGAACCAATTCTCGGCATTCTGAAACATCTATCAGGATTTTTTTACAAATGAACTACGATTTCTGCTCAATCCATCCGGCATTCCTGATCTTCCTGGTTAAAAATCTATTCAGGCTGATGAATTCCAGTTATTTTCCTGATCGCCTGTTTTTATTGATACCAATAATTCTGATTACTTATTCTGCATCTTGTTGGGCCGCACAACCAACTCCCATTTCGCGCCCAGAAGTCAGAAATTTTATAACGTATATGGTGGATCAGCACCAATATGAAATGAACGAATTGGAAAGAGTTTTTTCTCAGGCAGATTTTCGGCCCGATATTCTCAAACTGATCTCTACTCCGGCCTCAGCAATTACTTGGGATGAATACCGGAAACGATTCGTCAACATGCAGCGTATTAGGGGCGGAATTAATTTCTGGAACAAGTATGCCAGCGAATTAGAACAGGCAAGAAAAATCTATGGAGTTCCTGAGGAAATCATCGTCGCGATTATCGGTATTGAGACTGCTTATGGTTCATCAACCGGCACCTACCGCATCATAGATACATTGACAACACTGGCTTTCGATTTTCCCAGAAGAGCAGACTATTTTCGTGAAGAGCTGGAGCAGTATTTATTGCTGGCAAGGGAGCAAAAATTTAGTTTACTGGACATCAAAGGCTCTTATGCCGGGGCAATTGGCATCCCTCAATTTATGCCCGGAAGCTACAGGCGCTACGCGGTTGATTTTAATCATGACGGGAAAATTGATTTATCCGGGAGCGCTGCCGATGCGATTGGCAGTGTAGGCAATTATCTGAAGGAATACGGATGGGAAGCAGGCAAGCCGATTGCTGTTCGTGCGCGGATCAGATCAGAAAATTTTCAGAAGTTTCTGGATGCGGGCATAGAACCGTTGCATTCAGTTAAAAAATTACGCGAAGCTGGCATCATCCCACTTGATTCAGTCACAGACAATACCCTGTCAGCCTTACTGGAATTGAACAACCAAGGTAACCGCCAATTCTGGCTGGGACTCAGAAATTTTTATGTGATCACACGCTACAACCGCAGCATTTTTTACGCTATGTCTGTTTTTGAGCTAGCTAGAGCAATTCGCGTTGCCAGATCTTCATAACCAGCAGGTTGATAACCATCACATAGATTCTTAGAGACTTAGTACCTCAAATAACAGCCTCACTAATGACGATTAATCGTCCTGTAAACGCACGGCAAGCACATCACATTTTGCATGATAAAGCACCTTGTTAGCAGTGGAGCCCAATAACAATGCGAGCCCGTGTCTTCCACGCGAACCAACCACGATCAGATCAATCTTTTCCTGTTCGGCAATACGAATAATTTCCTGTCTGGGTTCCCCCCAAATCAGCCAGCGGTAACCAGGATTGATTTCCAGCTCATCACCTATTTCATTCAATTTCTGTTTCTCTGCCTCCAGCATTGCATAAGATATTTTGGTATCTAATGGAATCACGGTGCCGTAAGGCGTATCAGGCATAGGAATATTATCTAGAACATGAATAAGACTGAGCTTTGCTCCAGTTTGCAGCGCCAGACTCCGGGCTTTCTGTGCAACCTGGCTGTCCTGTGGTGAAAAATCTACGGCAAGTAAAATATGTTGGTAAACGGACATGATTTTCCTGACAAGTTAATAAAACAAAGTTAAGAATTATCGTCTTTGCAGATAAATCGAAAGAAAATCAGCGATATGCTCTTCGTAACTTTCGCCTGCATAGGTATGCATATTATAGTGACCCGCACCCTCGACAATCCAAAGCTCCTTGGGAGGCAGCGCTGCGTCATACAGCCTTCTTGCCTCAAATTGGGTTGTATGTTTGTCAAGCGTTCCTGTGATGAACAACACGGGAACGGCGAGGTTACCAATTCGTTCGACGGGATTTAAGTTATCCACTGGCAGCTCAAGCAGAAAGGAAAAATAAGGAAGCAACAGAAATTGAAGGTTTTCCCCAAATTTACCCAAATGCAATCTAAGCCGATTTGCAACTGCTTCCGCAAAAGTGGGGTGTAATGATTCTAGAATCATGGCATCGAGTTTTAGAGGGGGATCAGCCAATACAATAGCTGCTGCACCAAGTGTCGCGCCAATGGCGCTGATGCGATCATGCGGAAAAATATCCCGGAGGTAGGTTACTGCAGCAGCAACATCTGCTGACTCACGCGCACCGAAGGTGATGCGATCCCCCGGCGTCTCGCCGTGTGCCTGCAGATCGATCATGAGTATATGGTAGCCCAGGCTATTGAGAAATATCGCACGACCAAGCATTTCAAGCCGATTGCTGCGCATAGAGTGTACAAGCAAAACGGCACCATGCCTGTTTATCCCACGTGCCAGCCAGCCGTGTACAGCATAATCATTATTCACAGGGATCTGGATCGCTTCCACCGGAAAATCTGGTAGCAAGGTCTCCACGGCAGTAGGTGCTGATCCAGTCACAATCTCGCCCAGCATGATAATTACAGCAATAACAATCATCAATACCGAGACAAGCTGGATTAATATCCAGCGAACTATCTGATGGCGCATTTCGAGCTGCAGTGGTTAAAAATTAGAATGATGATAAAAATTGATATGTCACCTGAAAAAACACGGCAAACTTTATACAAATAATATTTATGTCAAACTATTGAAATCGCTATGTATCCCTATGTGTCAGGAAATGGTCTCGGTCAAGTGATTCCATTTCTTCGCTTAAAGTGATCGAGAAACTTGCCCTAACTCGAGTTAGAAATATTTTCTATTTTCTCGCTAAAGTTTAACTTCAGATAGCCGATTCAGGTAAGTGGATTCATCAGCGCTTTTCGTTATCTATCAATTTAAAGAGATCAAGCAAAG
Source organism: Nitrosomonas eutropha (assembly GCF_900116685.1). GTDB lineage: Bacteria > Pseudomonadota > Gammaproteobacteria > Burkholderiales > Nitrosomonadaceae > Nitrosomonas > Nitrosomonas eutropha_A. Next base: position 62,656 of record NZ_FPBL01000005.1, on the reverse strand, counting down.
ATGCCAAGGTTTTGTCATTCCCAAGACAAACAATTACTAACTGTATTAATTCTGATATCCGTGGGATCGGGGCTGGGAGGGTGTGCATCTCATTCGCAGCAAAAACCTTTTGTATCAAGACAATCTATTGATCTTAAATCTGCAAATGCAGAAAAAACAGAGAAAATAGAAATTATTCCGATCCCGGAAAAATTACCCTGTCACCGATTGTATCAGGATGAAATTGTTTTTTTGAAACAGACGCTTGCAGAAAGAAACGAGCTCATCAGGAATCTAAGCGCCCGCGAGCTGGATCAGGCGCAGGCTTTGCAGGAAACAGCCAGTGAAATCAGTCGTGCCAAGAACAAGCTGCACAGACTGGCGACACAACCAGAAACTGCCTCAAAAATAGCTGAAGTGGAGGTGGCCATGGCTGTACTTAAACAAACCGGGTTAAGTGAAGCTGATGTCGCTTTCCAATTCCTGGCACAGCGCTTGCTGGATGCGGCGATGGGAGCCTATAAACAAAAAGATTACAGCAACGCAATGAATCACGCAGCCCAATCTGGTGAATTTATTGATGCTATAACTAGTTCGACAAGAAGAAATCTGGAGTCACAAGATGCTGCATTACCTTTTCGCGCTCCAATTCTCTTGCTTGTCGTCCAGGCTGGCAGTCTGCGAGCAGATCCAGACAGCCACTCCAAGGTGATCGGCCTGCTGAAAAAAAACACACCTTTAACCGCCACTGCCTACCACGGTAACTGGCTTCATGTACAAACTAAAGATAATCTGTCCGGCTGGATTCGGAGTCTATCAGTGGATATACAGATCAATGATCGGAATTTTGAAAAATAGATATCTCTCCAAATACAGATTTTTTATTTGAACAGTACCACTCTGGATAATAGATGATGAGAGCCTCGAATCGGTGACTTTGCTTTAGTAATTCCGGTTCAAATAATCAGGCCTAAAGAAAAAATGATTGTTAATTATTTTTCTAATTACTTCTGTTACAGTACAGTCAGATATTCTTTCAAAAAGAGAGGTGGGCTCATGTATAAAACAATAGTAATAACAGCATCATTGGCTGGATTTATTATTTCTGGATGTGCCGACATGACCGCAACCCAGCGGGGGTCCGGCACGGGTGCATTGCTTGGCGCAGGCACAGGCGCAGCAATAGGAGCATTGGCCGGGGGGGGGAAAGGTGCCGCGATTGGTGCTGGTGCTGGTGCTGCATTAGGAGCTGGCGCCGGTTATCTGTGGTCGAAAAGAATGGAAGAGCAAAAAATTCAGATGGAAAACGCCACTGCCGGTACAGGTGTAATGGTGTCGCAAACAGCGGATAACCGACTGATGTTAAATATCCCCAGTGATATTTCATTTGATACAGGGAGTGCCCAGATCAAACCAGGTTTTCGTCCAATTTTAGACAGTTTTGCAACCAGCTTGTTAAATAATCCCAGCACTCACGTAACGATTGTCGGGCACACCGACAATACCGGTAGCGATGCTGTTAACAACCCTCTATCCGTAAATCGTGCGGCTAGTACACGTGAATACCTGGCAGGTCGTGGCGTCCCATTTCAGAGAATCCAGATTGATGGCCGCGGCTCGTATCAACCGGTTGCTTCAAATGATACTGTCGCAGGTCGAGCAAGAAATCGCAGGGTAGAGATCTATGTTTCGGAAACACAGGGCGGATCAGTTCAATAAATTGACCGAGGCGAATGACTAATATTTATGGCTGACACAGAAAATACCAATAAGGAAAAATGGGAGAGAGAAACACTGCGAGATTTGGTGTTTTCCTCTCTGAAGGAGCAGAAAAAAGCACGCAACTGGAGTATTTTTTTCCGCTTGCTAACCTTTTCTTATTTATTTACGCTACTTTTTTGGGGGTTAGGTTGGTTGGATACCGAAGCAACAGGTGGTTTTGGCAAGCACACTGCACTGGTTGATTTGCGCGGTGAAATTACTTCGGATGGTGTAAACAGCGCAGTAAATATTAATACCGGACTGAAGAAAGCATTTGAAGATAAAAATACAGCTGCTGTGATATTACGGATTAATAGCCCTGGTGGCAGCCCGGTTCAGGCTGGCTCTATTAACGATGAAATTCATCGGTTGCGTACACAGCATCCTGATATTCCCTTATACGCTGTAGTTGAAGATATTTGCGCGTCTGGAGGTTATTACATCGCTGTTGCAGCGGACAAGATTTTCGTAGATAAGGCCAGTATTATAGGATCAATTGGCGTACTTATGGATGGATTCGGATTTACCGGGACGCTTGAAAAATTGGGGATAGAACGTCGCTTGTTGACAGCTGGAGAAAACAAGGGGTTTCTTGATCCTTTTTCACCTTCCGACCCTGGACAGAGAGAACGCGCCAAGAAAATGTTGGCGGAAATTCATCAGCAATTTATTCAAGTTGTTCAGGATGGTAGAGGGGATCGCTTGAAAGACAACCCTGAAATTTTTAGCGGCATGGTCTGGACAGGAGCCAAAAGCATAGAACTGGGTCTGGCCGATGCCTTGGGCAGCGCGGATTATGTTGCTCGCGAAGTGATTCAGGCAGAACGTGTCGTTGATTATACTGTTCAGGAAGGAATTACAGAACGCTTCGCCAAGCGGTTTGGCCGGGTCGCAACAGATTTACTGACGGATACCAGATTTTCATGGCTTATCCGCTGAATCCTGGTTTTATTGTAAGTAAATTTCACTTAGCATACGAGTCACTCCGGTTTGCCAGTGTGGAAGATAGAGATTGAAAGTATTGCGCAACTTATCTGTATTCAAACGCGAATTTAAAGGGCGTTTGGCAGATGTTACAAAAGCCTTACTGTGAATCGGAATGACTGCACTTGGGCGAACCTTGACTGGAAGATTGTGTTCACCAGCAAAGTTCAGCAAAAATTGTGCGTAGCTGCACCAGGAAACTTCTCCATTAGCCGTAACATGATAGATACCTGATTTTTCAGGACACCTCAGTAATTGTGGAATGGCCTGAGCTGTTACATCAGCCAGTAGTTCCGCACCCGTAGGCGCTCCGATCTGGTCATCAATAATTGTCAGCTGCTCTTTTTCTTGCGCGAGTCGCAAAATGGTTCTTATGAAATTATTTCCGCGAGCTGCGTAGACCCAACTGGTGCGCAAAATCAGGTGCTTGCAGTTTGATTTCCGGATTGATTCTTCACCCCGTAATTTACTCTGGCCATAAATATTAACGGGTAAAGTTGGATCTGTTTCCAACCATGGGCGCTTACTACTGCCATCGAATACATAATCGGTAGAATAATGAATCAGCCAGGCACCAATTTGTTCAGCCAGTTGCGCTAGTAATTCAGGAGCCTCGGTATTGATGCGAAAAGCTAGTTCTGGCTCATTTTCTGCCTGATCAACTGCGGTATACGCTGCTGCATTGACGATAACGTCAGGGCGAATAGCCCGCAGTGTATGTGTCATTCCTGCCAGATCTGTCAGATCGCCGCAATAGTGCAAATCCCGTCGATCCAGTGCAATCAATTTGCCCAACGGAGCCAGGCTACGCTGTAGCTCCCAACCGACCTGGCCATTTTTACCAAAGAGCAGTATTTTCACTGTGATCGCCCGGTATAGTTAATTTCAACCCATTGCCGGTAGTCGCCCGATTGTACTTCTGCAACCCAGTCATGATTTTCCAGATACCATTGAATAGTTTTACGGATACCAGTCTCAAATGTTTCCAGCGGCTTCCAGCCAAGTTCTCGTTCGATTTTATGTGCGTTGATCGCATAGCGACGATCGTGGCCGGGGCGATCAGCCACATGAGTAATCAGTGCGCGATAATCTCTTTGTTGAAATTGCTGAAGTACGTCGCAAATGGTGTGTATGATTTCAAGATTACTTTTTTCATTCCAGCCTCCAATATTGTAGGTTTCCCCTGGTTGTCCTTTTTCCAGAACAACACGAATAGCCTGGCAGTGATCATTTACATAAAGCCAGTCGCGGATCTGCTGGCCATCCCCATAAACAGGCAGCGGTTTGCCTGCTAGAGCATTAACGATTATCAGAGGAATCAGTTTCTCAGGAAACTGATATGCCCCATAGTTGTTGGAACAATGTGTAGTCAGTACCGGCAGGCCATAAGTATGGTGGTAGGCACGGACAAGGCAGTCACTGGAGGCCTTGCTGGCTGAATAAGGGCTGTTAGGTTGGAAGCAGTGATTTTCAGTAAATGTGGGAGCATCCTTAGCTAATGTGCCGAAAACCTCATCTGTAGAAACATGAAGGAATCGGAAATTTTCCTTGCGTGAGACAGATAAATTTCCCCAGTAATGACGAGCTGCTTCCAGCAACTGGAATGTGCCAGTGATGTTGGTCTGAATAAAATCTTCGGGGCCATGGATAGATCGATCCACATGGCTTTCTGCTGCCATGTGAATAATGGCACGAGGTTGGTAGCGTTCAAGGAGAATGGATATTCTCTCGCTATCGCAGATATCCCCATGCACAAAAATATGTTGAGGATTATCGGTGAGTGAAACAAGATTATGCAAATTCCCGGCGTAGGTTAATTTGTCAAGATTAACAATATTTTCATCCGTACTCTTGACCCAATCCAGTATGAAATTTATTCCTATAAAGCCGGCGCCGCCGGTGATCAAGATTGTTGACATATATCAGTGAATTGAAGATTGATTGGTCTGATCGGAGCGCCATGTTACAACCAGCCCAGCTCCTCCCATTGGTGCCTGAAAGTTACAGTCGATACCGATTCCAGCTACCCAGACAAGCTGATCTCCGCAGAAGAGTAACGGTAATATGTCGCGCTTCCACGGAGGAAGGGAGGCTTCCTGCAGAATTTTTTTCAGGTTGCGACGAGGACGCTTACAATCTGGCTGAAATCGTTCTCCACCGGATCTTGAACGGATTGTAACGATCTGCTGATCCAATTTGGCTAGATCAATTCCCGCATCGTCTTGCCAAGTAAATTCAAGTACACTTTTTAATGATTCAATAGCCAAACGTTGCTCGCCTTGCCAGACAACAGGTGATATTGATTCTGACAAGAAATCAGCAGGCAGAAATTCGATTAGCCCACGGTAGCAGCGAATTTCCAAAGTATCTACCTTGAACCGAAAATGGGAATCAGTTTGTATGTTGTACAGCTGACGTAAAATCTCTTCCAGTTTTGCGGAACTTGGCAACCGCACCATTTGCTGTGCTAACAAATAACGCAGCAAATTTCTGGCACGGGAGAGATCGAGCTCACGCAACCCTCGCAAGCTCAATTTATCTGCAATCATAGTATTTTTAGCGTCTATTTTTGCCAGTTCATCCAGTAAATGGGCTGCTTCACCAAGATGTCGGACAGATCGGGACAATATTTTGCGATAGGAGGGGTAGCGCTGTTCTATTAAGGGTAAAATCCGGTGCCGTAAATAATTACGGTCATAAGAAATATCCAGATTGCTTTCATCAGTTACCCATGACAAACCATGCAACTTTGCATATTTCATGATTTCTGAGCGCGGAATGTTGAGTAAGGGTCTGAGTAATTTGATGACTTTGCCTGATTCAAATAATCTGACTGTCGGCATAGCACTGAGTCCTTTAACGCCCGCACCGCGCAATAATTGCAACATCAATGTCTCAACCTGATCATCCTGATGTTGCGCCAACAAGACATAATCTGCCTGAATTTGCCTGAATATTTGATAACGGGCCTCTCTAGCAACCGCTTCCAGGCTTTCTTGTGGCTGCCTGCTGATCTTTAATCGATGGATTGATAAGGGAATAGCGACACTGTCGCAAAGTGTTTGGCAGAAAGCGCTCCATTGACCTGAATATGTGCTGATACCATGTTCAACATGAATTGCGGACATATCCAGTTGCATTGATTTGGAAAACTTTATAAGCAGGTGTAGCAACACCACAGAATCCACACCTCCACTCAGAGCAACTGCCAGACAATCACCAGGTCGGATTTGTGCATTCAGGTTATGGAAAAAACAGCTGGTTATATCATCAGTCGGGTTTGTTAATTTTGAATCTACCATATCCAAGCAGCCGATCAAGGCGTTTCTGCAGTAATGTTTCCAAGGGAATATCCTGCAATTTCCGTAGTGATTCTTGCAATGCCTGTCTGACAGATTGCATCACAGCCGGGTAGTCACGGTGTGCACCACCAACAGGCTCGGGAATGACGGCATCGATTAGAGCCATTTCTTTGAGTCGGTCGGCAGTAATACCCAGTATCTCAGCTGCATCGGATGCCTTATCTGCGCTTTTCCATAAAATAGAGGCACATCCTTCCGGCGAGATTACTGAATAGACTGAATATTGCAACATTAGACTGGTATCACCCACAGCAATAGCCAATGCCCCCCCTGATCCACCTTCGCCGATAATAATACAAATAATAGGGATTCTCAGTCCTGCCATAACATAAAGATTTTTACCAATGGCCTCAGATTGCCCGCGCTCTTCGGCATCTATACCTGGATAGGCGCCTGGTGTATCGACAAAGGTAATCAATGGAATCGAGAATTTCTCTGCAAGACGCATGAGCCGGAGTGCTTTGCGATATCCCTCCGGCTTGGGCATACCAAAATTACGATAAATTTTTTCCTTGGTGTCGTGTCCTTTCTGGTGCCCGATCAGCATAACAGTCTGGCCATTAAAGTGCGCCAGTCCACCAACAATAGCCCGGTCATCCGCAAAATTTCTATCGCCATGCAGTTCTTCAAAATCCGTAAACAAATGTTTTATGTAATCAAGCGTAGACGGACGTAGAGGATGGCGTGCCACTTGTGAAATCTGCCAAGGTGTCAGTTTTGCATAAACACTTTTGGTCAACCCTTGGCTTTTTGCTTGTAAGCGGGTGATTTCAGCCGAGATGTCCAATGCAGAATTATCCTGGGCAAAGCGCAATTGCTCTATTTTTGCCTCAAATTCCTCAATGCCTTTTTCAAAGTCTAGAAAGACGTTTTTCATGCAGATTGATAAGGTTGAAAGAAGTGAAAAAGCGCGATGATACAGGATTAACCTATACCACCCATTGATGTCTAAAAGAACCGAACGGGCATGCAGCACCGAAAGCCAATTACCTTTATTATTATGACAGTTACTGTCTGATCACTTCAAATCCAGCGCCTTCTATTGCCTGGCAAAAAATTATATCTTCGCGTGAGCCATCGTGCTGAACGATTGCTTGTCCATCATTAAGAGATACCTCAACATTGCTTACCCCGGGAATCTTTTCTAATACAGTCTTGACACTGCTGACGCATCCTCCACAAGTCATTCCCTTGATATGAACAATAGTCGTTAGCATAAAAAATTCCTCTTACTAAAAGATAAAATGAGCAAAGTTCTTACTTGCCAGAATTTTTAACAGTATTGAACTGATGAGTGCTGATACGGCTAAATTAAGATCACATGCGCCCCTAGGTAACTCTTGATAGGTTATTTTAGGGCGCATGCGGACACAAACCTTATCCTCTCAACAAATAACTCTTCAGGAATTAATGAAGACAGTTTATTATTTTTCATCAAGTGATTAACTTCAGTCTCTTTCACCAAGTAATGCAAGCAATAACTGTATCAGACTTATAAATAAATTATACAGACTGAGATAAATACCCAGTGTCGCCATAACGTAGTTGGTTTCACCGCCATTTACAATCCGGCTTACATCAAACAGGATAAATCCCGAGAAAACCAGTATTGCTGCAGCTGAAATGATCAGTGAAATCGCCGGGATTGCCAGAAACAAATTAACTAGAGAAGCTAAAATAACTAATATCAGTCCGGTCAGCAAAAAATTACCAAGGAATCCGAAATCCTTGCGAGTTACCGTCGCTACACTTGCTAATGTAAAAAAGATGATACCGGTTCCTGCAGCAGCAAAACCAATCAGCTGGGTACCATTGTTAAACTGCAGAGCGTACTGAAGCAGGGGGCCTAACCACCACCCAGCAACAAAGGTAAACAAGAAAAGAAGAATTACGCCCCCAATGCTGTTGCGTGTAGCACTGACAGCAAACATTAAACCAACCATTACGGCCAGCATTATAAGTGAACCCATAATTGGGGATTGTGCCAAGAATGAAAAGTCCGTATTAATACCGATAGCCGAGCCAGCTATGGTTGGAATCATGGTTAATGCAAGCATCAAATAAGTATTTCTCAATACCTTGTTACGTATACTTGGACTTAATGCCCCTAATACAGGAGCCGCATATTTGGAATCAGATTGCATATCCTTTATTTCCCCTCAAAAATTAAATAAATAAATGTAAGCAACTTAGGCTACCTTGAGGAGACAAAAGTTGCAATTCGATTTTTAAGCCATCACACATATCCACTTTGATACAAAGGTTTTGGTGAATTATTTATCAAATTCCCTATATTTTCTGGTGAACAGGCTCTGTATAAAATGACAAAATAAAAAATATCCCAAGGCAGCAAAAGGCATTTGAGTACAAGAAGATAAAAAGAACAATATCCATGATACTAACAAGGATATTTTTTCTATAAAAATCATGCATCTTCCTTCTTGTGCAAGCAGCGTCCGAATGCTAAGATTGCCCCAAAAAATCGTCATCCGGCTCCTGCTTCTGTTTGTTGATCCGGTTGAACGGCTAGGCAAATATTCTCATGAGCAGCTAATTTTGTGAGGCGTGGAGAAACATTGCAGGATCACAGGCGAGCTGCTGAAATTGATTTGGTAATTAATGTGGGGGGTAAGATATGAAGGGTAGTAAGTTGATGGCGTTGCTATCAAATTTTGTAGTTCTTGGTTCTTATTCAGGGTTGGCGATATCGAGCAAGTATAACCTGCCTGAACCACAGACTCCGATTGCACAGGAGATATATGATCAGCACATAATGGCTCTATGGATCTGCCTGGTAATATTTATTGGTGTATTCGGTGTGATGGGTTATTCCATTGTTAAGCACCGTAAATCGGTTGGCTATAAAGCAGCAAATTTTCATCACAGCACGATCGTTGAGCTGATATGGACAGTTATCCCTGTATTGATCTTAATCGCAATATCATGGCCAGCAACCAAAACAATTATTGCGATGAAAGATACGAGCGAAGCAGACATTACTATCAAGGCTACCGGGTATCAGTGGATGTGGGGATATGACTACATTCAAGGAGAAGGTGAGGGAATCAGTTTTTACAGTCAATTAGCTACTTCCCAGGATCAGATCCGTAATCAGGCACCTAAGGGGGAAAATTATTTGCTGGAAGTGGATAATCGTGTGGTAGTACCGACTGGAAAGAAAATTAGAGTACTCATGACAGCCAATGATGTCATTCATGCTTGGTGGGTACCTGCACTTGGCGTAAAACAAGACGCTATACCTGGATTTATTCGTGATGCATGGTTTAAAGTCGAAAAACCGGGTATCTATCGCGGCCAGTGTGCAGAGCTTTGCGGCAAAGAACATGGATTTATGCCAGTAGTCGTAGAGGTAATGGAACAGGAAAAATACAGTCGGTGGGTTGTGGAGAGACAAAAGGCCGCATCAGCTGCAGTTGTGAATACAGCGCTCGTTAAAAATGGGGCGAGTAAAAACTGATATATCCAGATATGGTTAGTCGGGATATAGATCAATTAGATTAAAAAAGGAGAAGATAATGGCGGTAATACAAGACGTACATGGCCATACACATGATCATCCGACCGGTATAATGCGTTGGTTAACCACTACCAACCATAAAGATATCGGAACACTTTATTTGTGTTTCAGTCTGGCTATGTTGTTCGTGGGTGGTTTTCTGGCCATGGGTATCAGAGCAGAACTTTTTATGCCTGGTATTCAGATATTGGAACCAGAAGTATTTAATTCATTTACCACATTGCATGGCCTGATTATGGTATTTGGTGCCGTAATGCCAGCATGGGTGGGATTTGCGAATTGGCAGATACCATTAATGATAGGTGCTCCAGATATGGCGTTTGCTCGTCTGAATAACTGGAGCTTCTGGTTATTGCCGATTGCAGCATTGTTATTAATAACTTCATTTTTTGTACCCGGCGGGGCTGCAGCCGGTGGCTGGACATTCTACCCACCACTATCCACACAAGGTGGTATGGGAACAGACATGATGTTGTTCGCAGTTCATGTCTTTGGAATGTCTTCAATTATGGGTTCTATCAACATCATTACGACCATCTTGAATATGCGTGCACCAGGCATGACATTGATGAAGATGCCAATGTTCGTGTGGAGCTGGTTAATTACTGCATACCTGCTTGTATTGGTAATGCCGGTATTAGCTGGGGCTGTGACAATGGTACTTACAGATCGTAACTTTGGTACAAGCTTCTTCAATGCTGCTGGCGGCGGTGATCCGGTTATGTTTCAGCACATCTTCTGGTTCTTCGGACACCCAGAGGTATACATCATGATATTACCGGCGTTTGGTGTGGTTTCCGAGGTTATTACAACATTTTCACGTAAGCCTTTGTTTGGTTATACATCAATGGTTTATGCGATTGCCGCAATTGCATTGTTATCTTGCTTTGTATGGGCACATCATATGTTTACCGTAGGTATGCCTGTTACTGGACAACTGTTTTTCATGTACGCAACGATGTTGATTGCTGTACCAACCGGCGTTAAGGTCTTTAACTGGACCGCAACCATGTGGCGAGGCTCTTTGACCTTTGAAACACCGATGTTGTTTTCAATAGGGTTTATCGTTCTGTTTGTTATTGGTGGATTTAGCGGTGTTGTTTGCGCAATAGTCCCGATCGATGTGCAAGTACAAGATACATACTATGTTATTGCACACTTCCATTACGTGTTAGTTTCTGGGGCATTATTTGCATTATTTTCAGGCGCATACTACTGGTTACCTAAATGGACCGGCCATATGTACAACGAAACATTAGGCAAATGGCATTTCTGGCTGTCAATGATTTTCTTTAACGTAGCATTCTTTGTTCAGCATTTCCTTGGATTAGCTGGAATGCCTCGTAGAATCCCGGACTACGCACTCCAGTTTGCTGACTTCAACATGATTTCCAGTATCGGTGCATTTGGATTCGGATTGACACAGCTACTGTTTGTATACATTGTTGTTAAATGTGTGCGTGGTGGAGAAAAAGCTAAAGATAAAACATGGGAAGGAGCACATACTCTGGAATGGACACATTTGCCCTCACCGGCCCCTTACCATAGCTTTGAAACACCACCTGTCGTTAAATAAGCAGGTATAAGCAATGGCTGAAAATAAGGATACAGAATTACAACGCAGAAAATTACGTACTGCATCAATTCTAGTCATCTTGGTAATAGTAGTTTTTATAGTAACAGCTGTATTTAAATAGGAATAAAACAAGACGTGACCAAGGCCAATAACATAGATATATTAAAAAAGTTACTTATTTTTAGTGTGGTTATGTTTGGTTTTGGTTACGCACTTGTACCTATATACAAGAAATTCTGTGAAGTAACCGGTATATACGAGCTAGAACGTCCGGACACAGTATCTAAAAAGATCAAAGTAGATATTACGAGGGAGATCAATTTACAATTAGATGCAAATATACGTGGACTTCCCTGGAAATTTAAGCCACTGCAATCTCATATTCGTTTACATCCTGGTAAACTTACAGAAGTTATGTATGAAATCAGTAACGAATCTGAAGAGCCCCAAATTGGGCAGGCCATTCCAAGTTACAGCCCCAAAAACCTTGAAAGATATTTGAAAAAAGTTGAATGTTTTTGTTTTTCACAGCAAGAACTCCGTGGTAAGGAGACCAGGCAATTGCCAGTCAGATTTTTGATAGATCCAGAAATGCCTGACGATATTCATACCGCAACAATTTCATATACCTTTTTCAAAGTTAAAGCGAATTAAACAGGGAGTGCACAGATAAAAGTATTATTAAGGGTACTCTTCTATTTCAAGTTACAGAAGTTGTCTGGCTTTATTTATACCAAGATCAGCAATAATCAGTAACTTTGCATAGCATCATGCAGTTTTATTTTGAATTAATTATCAATAGTTGGGCTTGTAGCAGGTTAAGTTTAATAACGAGGAGGAAGATTATATGAGTCAAGGAACGGGTTATTATGTGCCCTCTCCATCCAAGTGGCCGATCGTAGGAACAACGGCTCTCTTTTTCATGGCGTTTGGAGCGGCGTTTACTATGAGTAAATTGCCTCTTGGATATGGCATGCTGCTCACTGGGTTGGCTATACTCGCCTTCCTGATTTATGGTTGGTTTCGAGAAGTTGCTCTTGAAAGTGAAGCAGGCAAGTATAAGGTTCAAGAAGATAAATCCTTCAGATGGAGTATGGGATGGTTTATTTTCTCCGAAGTTATGTTCTTTGCATCATTTTTTGGTGCGCTGTTTTATATGCGTGTTCTTTCAATACCTTGGCTTGCTGGTTCCGAACAAGAGCTGCTCTGGCCCGATTTTTCTGGGGTATGGCCAACAGCCGGCCCAGGATTTGATGAAAAATTTACTCCTATGGGAGCTTGGGGAATCCCTGCCATCAATACGACACTGTTGCTGACTTCTGGTATTACCATCACTCTTGCACATTGGGCATTAAAAAAGAATGACCGCGGTGCTTTAAAGCTGTGGTTATTTGCGACTATAGCATTGGGTATCACGTTCCTTGGTTTCCAGATATATGAATATGGACATGCATATGCTGACCTGAATCTCAAGATGACCAGTGGTGCATATGGATCAACTTTCTTCATGTTAACGGGATTCCATGGATTCCACGTGACGGTTGGCACAATTATGTTGATCGCGATCTTCTTCAGAAGTTTAAATGGCCATTTTACGCCGGAACACCATTTTGGATTTGAAGGGGTAGCTTGGTACTGGCACTTCGTTGACGTTGTCTGGTTGGCATTGTTTATATTTGTCTATTTACTGTAACACGAAGAAGTAAATAACGGAGAAAAGGTTCGATTCTGTCAGATAAAGAGAATCGAACCTTAAAAAGTTTATATGGTTGTGTACAAGGCTATCTGATGCCTGGTTTTCTACAACAATTCAAGCCATCGCTATGGTCAACAATAGTTACTGTATTTGCGATCGCTGTCTTTTTGAAACTAGGTTTTTGGCAATTATCCAGAGCAGAGGAAAAAGATAATCGTTTTTCTCTTATAGAATACTATGCCCAGCAACCACCCGTTATAATTCCAGAATCACTTGTAAAGCTGAGCGATTATTTATATCGTCGAGTTGAAGTTGATGGGTATTTTGATTCGGAGCGGAGTATATTTCTTGATAACAAAATTCATCAGGGAATTGCGGGCTATCATGTACTTACGCCCCTACGGTTAGCGAACAGCTCAATAGATATATTGGTCAATCGAGGCTGGGTAGCTGTAGGTAATGACCGATCAGTTTTGCCTAATATTCGCACTCCAGGAGGATTGGTTCATATCCTCGGAATCGTAGTATCACCATCAATCAAAGCGCTATCGCTTTCAGACGATGATATTAAAGGTAACGTTTGGCAAAATTTTGACCTGGATACTTATCAAGGCATGACCGGTCTTACCTTGCAACCCTTGTTACTATTGCAGCAAAATGATGCAACAGACGATGGTTTAATTAGGCAATGGGGAAATCCGGATTCTGGCTCTTCAAGAAATACAGGTTACGCTCTTCAGTGGTTCTCATTCGCCGCAATGACTTTTATCATCTACATTGTATTAAATGTCAAACGAAAAAGTAACGCGTAGTCGACTTACTCTAATTATATTAATACTGGTGATATTATCGCCAATCGTAATCTCATCCGTCTTGCATCGGTGGGATTTCCGTCCGGATCATACCGTAAATTATGGTGAGCTACTGGAAATCAAACCATTACAAGGGACAGCAACAAATCTCAAAGACAACACGATCTTCCGAAGTCGTCAATTAAAAGGTATCTGGAGTTTATTGATTATTGACTCGGGAAAGTGTGATGGATATTGTCAGGAAAAACTTTACATAATGAGACAAATTCGCTTAGCCCAGAATGTTGATAAGGATAAGGTTCAGCGAATATGGTTAATTAATGACGATATCAAACCTGATCCTGAAATAGTGGATAAATATGAAGGTACTAGATTGGTTCTTGCACAGGGAAGAAATCTATTGGATGAATTCCCCTTTATGAACAGACAGGATGACCACATCTATGTTATCGATCCGATGGGGAATTTAATGATGAGATATCCCAAGGATCCAGATCCAAAAAAGATGATTGGAGATTTGAAAAGATTGCTAAAACTCTCACATCCCGAGTATTAGCTGAAGATTCTCACATGGCATATTAGCGAAAAAAAGCAAACAGGTGTTATAACATCTGTAACTATGAATTAGTTTCATAAGGAGTGAGTGATGTCAACAAATCCATTAGTCTGGCAACAGGCGACTGCGCGTATTCAGCAGTTTTACCGACTTACCAAACCACGAGTAGTTTCTCTAATCGTTTTCACTGCTGTGATTGGTATGTTTTTATCGGTCCCTGGCGCGGTGCCCCTAGACAAGTTGCTCCTGGGTACGATTGGAATATCACTTGTTGCCGGTGCAGCTGCTGCGCTTAATTGCCTGGTTGAGTATAAGTTTGATGCAATCATGGCTAGAACAAAGGGACGACCCTTACCCCAGGGAAAAGTAAGTGTTCCTGAAACGCTGTTCTTTCTGGTAATGGTTGGTGGGCTTGGGCTCTTCATTCTCCACCAATGGATAAACCCTTTGACCATGTGGCTAACTCTCGGCACATTTGTGGGGTATGCAATTATATACACGGTAATACTCAAACCACTCACACCACAGAACATTGTCATTGGAGGCGCATCTGGCGCTATGCCACCCGTATTAGGATGGACAGCAGTTACAGGAGAAATTTCGGCTGATGCCTTGCTACTGTTCCTTATCATTTTTGCCTGGACACCCCCACATTTCTGGGCATTGGCGCTTTACCGTAAATCAGATTATGCAAAAATTGGGATGCCAATGCTCCCAGTAACACACGGTGAAGAGTTTACTCGCCTGCATGTATTGCTCTATACAATTATTCTTTGTATCGCAACAATTTTGCCTTATCTCACCCAGATGAGTGGTTTGATTTATCTTGCAAGTGTGCTGATTCTTGATGCAGTATTTCTTTATTACGCTGTCAGGATCTATTTGCACTACACTGACCAAATTGCCAGAGAAGCTTTCCGTTACTCTATAATTTATCTGGCATTGCTGTTTACTGCGTTACTGGTGGATCACTACTTTTATTTCTGATACCAGAAATAAGCGGATTCACTAAAACCAAACAAAAAGCAGCCTGATAAAGATTACATCTTTATCAGGCTGCTTTTTGTTTATCTCGTTGAAAAATATTCAAGGAAATAATTTTCCTGGGTTCAAGATATTACAAGGATCAAATGTTAATTTGATCTGTTTCATTAAAGTTAGAGTAGCCTCATTGAGTTCTTTATCGATATAAGGACGTTTTTCAGAGCCGATACCATGCTCACCAGAAAGTGTTCCATTAAGGTTGATCACCAGATCAAATATCTGATTCAAGCATTTATATGCACGTTCACTCTCTCCAGGATTATCCGGGTCAATCAGCAGATTAACATGAATATTTCCATTGCCAGCATGGCCAAAATTTACGTTGGGTATCTGATATTGCTGACATAATGAAGATAACCCAGTTAACAATTGGGGAATTTTATCAACGGGCACTACAATATCTTCATTTATTTTCTTCGGCGCGATATCTCTTAGTAAGGGTGATAACGTTTTTCTGGCCTTCCACAAATCTGCAGTATTTTGAACGGGTAATGCCTTTAACAGCCCGGAATTTTGGCAAGCAGCTAGGAGCTTGGTTGTTATTTCCAAAATTGCGTGTTCTGTACCATCGACCTCTATCATTAGCATGGCACGAGAATTGTCCGGCAATATCCCGGGATTCCTGGAACGAATAAGATCAAGTGCGCCGGAATCCAGAAATTCAAGCGCGCTGGGTCCTTGCGGCTCTTTCATAATAGTTGCTATCGCTGATGCGCAACTCACAGCATTCTGATAATGAGCAACCAGTCCGCTTCTTGCTGCAGGTAACGGGGTTAACTTAAGCGTTGCTTCGGTTATAACGGCAAGTGTGCCTTCTGATCCAATTAACAGCCGGGTGAGATCGTATCCGACAACCCCCTTGGTGGTATAGCTCCCCGTTTTAATAACATTGCCCTGCCCTGTTACTGCAGTCAGCCCTAATACATGATCGCGGGTTGTGCCATATTTAACAGCATGTGGCCCCCCTGCACAGGTGGCAAGATTGCCACCGATACTTGAAAAAGCAGCACTGGAAGGATCTGGTGGCCAAAAAAAACCAGAAGGCTTGACAGCCGTCTGGACAGATTCATTTAAAACACCCGGTTCTGCAACGAGTACTCGATTGGCCGTGTCGATCGATACGATCCGCGTCATGCGTTCCAACGAAAGTGAAGCACCTCCCTGCTCGGCGAGACTGCCGCCAGCAGTACCGGTACCTCGTCCACGCGGTGTTAAGGGAATCTTGAATCGATTACATAACCGGATTGTCTTCACGACTTCGTCAGTCGTCAAAGGGAAAATGACACACTCAGGCGGAAAATACTTCCTGCTGTTATCGTAGGCGTAAGCGTAACAATCAACCGGATCAAGATAGAGACGGTCGGATGGAATCAGATTCTGTAGTAACTGAATAAACTCAGCGGGCAGCAGCATTTATTGATGCCTGAAGATGTTCTGAAAAGGTACTTACTAATCAAGATATTCAAATACCTTAACCACCTTTAATACACTTTCCGTCGTACTGGCAATACGTGTAGCGGTGTCCCCCTCTTTTCTGGTAACCAGCCCCAGTAAATACACCACACCGTTTTCTGTAACAACTTTTATGTGGTTCATCTGGAACACCTTGTTATTAATGAAACGGGCCTTTACCTTGGAAGTAATTAAAGCATCATTACTGCGAGAAGATAACGAGCTCTTGGGAGCAATAGTAATTTCATTGGAAATATTTTGTACGTTTTCAATGCTCATTGCCAATTTCTCAATCTCTTTTTTGGTGAATTCATCGGGGGCCTCACCAGTCAGCAAAACGTTACGGTTAAAACTGGTGACATTGACATGCACTCTGTCGCCCAATCGTTCGCCAATTCTGCGACTGGTTTTAAGTTCAATTCCCTCGTCATCTATGTACATTCCACTACTACGGCGATCTTCTACCATTAACGCTCCGGCTCCCGCACCAACCCCCACGCCTGTTAAGATCATTGGCGCACAACCTGGTAGAAGGAACAATAAAGCCTGTATCCACAATATCAATCTGATGAAAGTGTTTTGCATAATGATTTAAACGTAAAATAAACTTAATCTATCTACCCAAAATAAAAGTCTGAAAACGCTCGGGCACAAGTCATTGAACTGGCAGCAAAATCGTACGAAAATACAAAGCACATAGTCTAACACCGCTTTAACCTATACTGATGATTAACCGCTGCGCTTTATTGTCTGCAGACAAAGCCTTAAAATACAAAGTTGTTATTTCTGCCCGGGTTTATTTGGATACCGTGTGAATAAATACAAATTTTACTGAGAATCTCGCATGACAGTCAGGACGATATTGGTAGTCGATGACTCACCGACAGATCGCCATATTATTTCCAGCATACTAACCCAAAATGGGTATCAGGTAGGTGTGGCTGAAAGTGGTGAGGAGGGTGTTACCAAGGCCAGAGAGACTTGGCCTGATCTGGTTTTGATGGATGTAGTAATGCCTGGAATCAACGGCTATCAAGCAACACGCATGCTTGCGCGAGATAGTGCAACTCGCCATATTCCTGTCATCCTGTGTACAACCAAAGATCAGCAAACCGATAAAATCTGGGGGCTGCGGCAAGGTGCGCAAGATTACATTACCAAGCCGGTTGTGGTTGCAGAATTACTGCAAAAAATTGCCAGATTGGGTTAATGTTTAAAAACAGATCACGCTGAATACCATGCTGGTTGAACAAATCAATAATAAAACTCAGGAAATTCCACTTACCATCCCCGTATTGGGGGTCACGATTGGTGAAGATCGCTGGCTGATTCCAATGAATGACATCAGTGAAATATTACTGGTCCCAAAAATAACACCGGTTTTTCTGACACATCTATGGTTTCTGGGCATTATCAATGTACGCGGCAATATTTACGGTTTATGTGATCTGGCTTATTACCTGGATAAGAAGCCAACCCGCATTAATGTGAAAACCAGAATTTTCCTGACGGCTTCCCGTCCGGGAACAGGCTATGCCATATTAGCTGAAAGTGTTCTTGGTATCCGGGATTTGATGGAATTTACTCGCCAGCCAGATCATGAGGACAAGCGATCCGTCATCGCCGATGTATACAATGACCGCCAGAACAGACTTTGGCGCATGCTGAACTTACCAACACTGGTACAGCTCAAATCCTTCCTTCAAGCAAGCAGTTAAATTGTCCTGGGCACTCGCACACGATTTCACCATAAACAATAGAATCTCTTTCCAACATGCAATCTTCCCTTGCCGTTAACGAAAAAGTCGAAATCCTCGCTGAGGCGCTACCATACATACGACGTTTCCATAATAAAACCATCGTAATCAAATACGGTGGCAATGCCATGACCGAGGAAATACTTAAACAGAGCTTTGCTAAAGATGTGGTGTTGCTGAAACTGGTCGGTATGAACCCGGTCATCGTCCACGGCGGCGGCCCGCAAATAGACAACATGCTGAAGCGCATCGGCAAGGAAGGCGTCTTCATACAAGGAATGCGAGTTACAGATGCCGAAACTATGGATATCGTCGAGATGATACTTGGCGGGCTTATCAACAAAGAAATTGTCAATCTTATCAACCGTCATGGCGGGCAGGCAGTAGGATTGACCGGCAAAGACGGAATGTTTATTCGCGCGAAGAGAATGCTGATTAAGGACAAAGAAGATGCCGATAAGTGGATCAATATTGGCCAGGTTGGCGAAATAGAGTACATCGATCCCTCGCTGATCAAGCTACTGGACGCCCGCGACTTCATTCCTGTAATAGCCCCTATCGGTGTCGGTGAAGAAGGTGAATCCTACAATATCAATGCTGATCTTGTTGCAGGCCGCCTGGCGGAAACACTCAAAGCTGAAAAGCTGATATTAATGACCAATACACCTGGTGTACTGGATAAAAATGGCAATCTGCTCACAGGCCTGACTGCCAGCCGAGTAGATGAGCTATTTGCCGACGGCACCATCTCCGGCGGAATGCTGCCCAAAATCAAATCAGCGCTGGATGCTGTAAAGAATGGTGTCAAATCCTGCCATATCATCGATGGACGTGTACAACATGCTCTTTTGCTTGAAATACTGACTGATGAGGGAGTAGGAACCCTGATCAAAAGCGAAGGATAAAGAACAACCGGAGCAGAAGTAATCTGCTCTGTCTGTCCTGATTTACTGGAGGGGAAAGTTGCTTGTCCTGGAGATTCTACAGAGTTGTTGGACACACCGCTGAAATGCGATCAGATGTCATTGTTGTGTGCTTCCTGTAGATTGCGCAACACTGCCGGGATAGCCGGACGCTGAGTTGTTTCAGGCAATCGATCGTACATTCACCATTTGCAATCTTATCGTCACGCTTGCTTCACAAGCTGTTTGCAGGCTTGTATGGCGTGTAATCTTTCCCGGCCATAGATTCTAGTTTCGATTGATCCGGGCAGAAAACAGGCTGGCAGATGCAATCATGAATCCCCCCGCCCAATCTCTGTTTGTCAGGTGTTCGTCGGTCAGAAAATAGGCAGCTACAGCTGCGACCACCAGCTCAAACAGCATGATTACAATAGCCTGATTGGCCGGTACATGAGTCATTCCGTACTGCAGCAATATACTGAGGAAAAAAACCAACCCGCCCGTACCGAGCAATATCAGCCATACGCTGGCAGGCAGATGGGTGATATCAGAAGTATTTCCCATGAACAGGGTGGCGGCAAATCCGGTCAAGGCGGCGCCAGAGAGTACCGCCAGCAGCTTTATGTGGATGCCGTGCTGCTGATCTTTGCGGATCAGAACATTGGTCAGCGCAAAAGCGAATCCACCCGATAGCCCCATCCAGTCACCGTAGGAAGTTGGCAAAGGTAATCCGCCTTTCGGTTGCCAGAGCAGAAGTAAGGCTCCCGTTAGAGATAACAAAATGATTAGGTAACCTTGTCTGCTTAGACGCTCTTGCAGCAGGATGCGGGAAAACAAAATGGTCCATAGCGGTGCCAGATAGAACAGGAGCAGGACCCGCATGACTTCGCCGTGAATAATCCCGAGCACATAGGCGATACTGGTCCAGCCTGCACCCAGATTGATCCAGAGCAGAATCCAGGCTGTCGTATTAAGTACTTCAGAGATCCGGATCTGTTTCCTGAACAAAGCCAGGCTGATCAACAATGCAATGGAGTAAGCCAGCGCAGTGGATAATTCGCCCTGCATACCGGCCTGTTCCAGTAGACGGTAAGGATACCAGGCTACTCCCCAAGCGGAAGCGCCCAGCAATATACTGGCTATCGGCAATAATTTTTTTTGTTTGGTCAACGTTGCCAGTGCCCTTTATAATTGCTACTTAACATTTTTGCTGCCCCTAACCTGTTCCACAAGCCCAACATTTGTGGACAATCCTGAAAAGTATGAACCCTTCACTGGAAAACCTTCAGTTATACCCGTTTCAAAAACTTACCAGACTGTTTGAGGATCTCACGCTGAATGATGCCTCTCTGACTCCCATTGGTTTGCATATTGGAGAGCCAAGACACAATACGCCTGAGTTTATCAGGCAAGAGCTGGTGAATAATCTTGAAGGGCTGGCACATTATCCCACAGTACTTGGAACCAGCCAGTTGCGGATCAGCATTGCGAACTGGCTGACACAGCGCTATCGCTTGGTTGCCATCAATCCGGATACCGAGATTATCCCGGTCAACGGCAGTCGGGAAGCATTGTTTTCATTTGCCCAAGCAGTTATTGATGTCGATGCGCGTGAGGTTACGCAACCTGTAGAAGTTTGCCAAAATCCTTTTTATCAAATCTATGAAGGTGCTGCATTGCTGGCTGGTGCCAAACCCTATTTTCTGAATCAGCTTCCAGAAAATGGTTTTTCAGTAGATACCGCTCAGTTGCCTGATTCGGTGTGGGAACGTACTCAGCTGACTTATATCTGTTCACCCAACAATCCGACTGGTAAGGTACTGACGCTGGATGAATGGCAACATCTGTTTGATTTGTCTGATCGTTATGGATTTGTAATTGCAGCGGATGAATGCTATTCAGAAATCTATTTCGATGAGGATCACCCTCCTCTGGGGGCGTTGGAGGCGGCGGAAAAGTTAGGCCGCAGCGGCTTTCCCCGTCTAGTTGTGTTCAGCAGCCTTTCCAAGCGCTCTAATGTACCGGGCATGCGTTCCGGTTTTGTAGCAGGGGATGCTGCTATTCTCAAAAAATTTTTGCTTTACCGGACTTATCACGGCAGTGCTATGAATCCGGCGGTGCAGGCAGCCAGCACCGTTACATGGGGCGATGAGCAGCATGTGATTGAAAACCGGCGACTGTATCGTGAAAAATTTGCCGGTGCCATGCGTATACTGGGAGATACCCTGCCTGTTAGCATGCCGGATGCCGGGTTTTATTTATGGTTAAAAGCGCCTGTCAGTGGTATCGAATTTTCCAGGCGTTTGTATCGGGAAGGAAGTGTTACCGTGTTGCCCGGTAGCTATCTGGCGCGAGAGGCGCACGGCATTAACCCTGGTGAGCATTTTGTGCGGATTGCGCTGGTTGCGCCGGTGGTAGAGTGCATGGAGGCAATGGAGCGAATCAGGGATATTGCTAGAAAGTTTTGATCTGATTATTTTTTAGTTAGGAGTCACATGGAGCAATTACAAGCTGTCATTGAGGATGCTTTTGAAAGGCGTTCTGAAATTACCCCTCGTAATGTTGAGGCCAATCTCAAGGAGTCGGTTGCCCAGGTTATCAATATGCTGGATACGGGCAAGTTGCGAGTTGCCGAGAAAATTAACGGCGAATGGGTAACCCATCAGTGGGTTAAAAAGGCTGTTTTGTTGTCTTTTCGTATGGAAGATAATTACTTTATCAAGGGCGGGTTCTCTAATTATTTTGACAAGATTCCATCCAAATTTGCTGATTACAGCTCACGTGATTTTCGTGATGGCGGATTTCGTGTGGTCCCACCAGCTGCTGTTCGTAAAGGAGCTTTTATCGCGAATAACGTGGTACTGATGCCGTCTTATGTGAATATTGGTGCGTATGTTGACGAAGGTACTATGGTGGATACTTGGGCAACTGTAGGCTCTTGTGCGCAAGTGGGTAAAAACGTTCATCTGTCCGGTGGCGTCGGTATTGGTGGTGTACTGGAACCGGTGCAGGCCAGCCCTACTATTATTGAGGATAACTGCTTTATTGGCGCACGTTCTGAAATTGTTGAAGGCGTCATTGTTGGCGAAAATTCAGTCATCTCAATGGGTGTATACATTGGCCAAAGCACCAGGATTTACAATCGTGAAACCGGGGAGGTTACCTATGGCCGGATTCCTTCAGGATCAGTAGTGGTTTCCGGGAGCCTGCCAGCTGATAATGGCCGCTACAGTCTGTATTGTGCGGTGATTGTGAAGCAGGTCGATGCAAAGACCCGTTCTAAAACCGGGATTAATGAATTATTGCGCGGTATCTGATTATTAGGATCGGTGAATGCTATCTGTTAGTAGTGATCTGTGGTATAAAAATAATCGTGTGAATTCTGCACAAAGTGTGGCGGGGTTCGGTCTGTAACATTAGTTGGCTTTACTCCCTACTTATTGTCGTATTGTTATAGAAAATTCATACATCTTGACCAACCAATACAAGAGGAGAAGCTATTATGAAAAGGACTCTGATAAATTTGATCGCAGCTTTTGCAACAGCATTGTTTATGAGTATGCAAGTATATGCAGCTGCGCCAACCCATTTGGATGAAGCATTGGAACATGCCGAAGAAGCTGTAGTACATGGTAAAGAAGGTCATGTTAAAGAATTACTTGAGCATGCAAAGGAAAGTCTGATACATGCCAAAGCTGCCAGAGCGGCTGGTGAAGGTAATACGCATACCGATCACGGTATTAAACATATGGAAGACGCTATCAAGCATGCTGAAGAGGGACATGTTGATGTTGCCACCAAACATGCTCAGGAAGCTGTCGATCACATGCGTGCTTCCGAGCCTTCTGAACATGAACATTCCGGACATTAAAATCATATCGGAAAATTGAAAAGCTGACGTGCTGCCTCTGATGTATTTTATAGAAAGCACGTCAGCTTACATAAGAGGAGAGGCTATTATGAAAAGAACTCTGATAAGTATGATCACAGTCTTTGCTGCTGCATTGTTCTTGAGCATGCAGGTATATGCAGATTCACATACCGTTCATGTGGATGAGGCGCTGAAGCATGCTGATGAAGCCGTGATACATGGGAAAGAAGGACATACCAGCGTACTGCTGGAACATGCAAAAGAAAGTTTGGCCCACGCCAAGGCTGCTGGTGAGAGTGGTGAGGCCAATGCGCATGTTGTTCATGGAATTAAATATCTGGAAGATGCCATCAAACATGCTGAGGAAGGCCATGTTGATGTTGCTACCAAACGCGTGCAGAAGGCTATCGAACACTTGCGTGCTTCTGAGCGTTAAGTCGGATTTATTTACAAGGAGGGGTGTGCCGCTGATAAGTTTTGCCGGAGGCATGTCGAGCAGCAAAAAAAGCGGAGTAATCCGCTTTTTTTGTTATGGTATATCTGATCAGGAAAGCTACAACAGCAAGATTGCTCGAAGTGAATGAATCAGTAGTGTCTACGAGATGTTGTTGGCCGGAAATTTAATATGAATCCGTTTGCATTTACCATCCTGAGAATGCTGAGTGATGGAAACTATCATTCCGGTACAGCACTGGGCCAAGCACTGAATGTTTCCCGCACCAGCATATCCAATGCGCTGAGTGATCTGGATTGCTACGGGTTAGTAATACACAGGATTCGTGGTCGAGGGTATCGCTGGTTGAATCCAGCGCAATGGCTGGACAGTGAACAAATACGCCACTATCTTGCCGAATATGCGGATTCCATACAAATAGAAATCGTGGAAGTTGTTGAATCTACTAATTCACTACTATTGCAGCGCGTGATTGATCAGGGCGCTTCTGCTGGCAGATTAAAGCAGGTTCTGGCTACGGAGTTACAGACGCAAGGACGCGGGCGGCGCGGACGTACATGGATATCAGGGTTGGGAGACAGCCTGACTTTCTCCGTTTTATGGCCATCACAATGTGCAGTCAATGTTCTTTCCGGGTTGAGCCTGGCGGTGGGTGTGGCGATTGTTCGTGCACTGACATTATTCGGAATTCGTGACATTGCACTGAAATGGCCGAATGATGTGCTATCCGATTACAACAAGCTGGCAGGAGTGCTGATCGAGCTGCATGGAGATATGTTGAGTCCGGGTACCGTGATTATTGGTATCGGGCTGAATCTTAGACTCTCTAACGTTACAAAAGCTCAGATTGATCAAAAGGTAACTGATGTCGCCAGTGTTGCAGGGCAAATGCCGGACAGAAATCGGCTGTTGGCTATTTTGTTGAAAGAGCTGGTCAAGATACTTGATACATTTGAGCAGCATGGTTTCGAGCCTTTTGCGGAGGAATGGGAGCGTTATCATGCTTATCAGGATAAGGCTGTGCGGATTAGTTTGCCAGATGGTGCCATCAAAAATGGCATCGCAATCGGTGTTGCGCCCGATGGCGCCTTGCAGATCAATACCCCGGCAGGTGTTGTGCAGTTGAGAAGCGGAGAAGTTTCTCTGCGCGGGCTGATCTGATACGGGTATCAGAGATTCCCTAATTGAATGAACGTATCCTCTTTTCTGCTGGCGATTGATTCCGGTAATACTGCTATCAAATGGGGGTTGCACACGGGTGATCAGTGGCTGGTGCGTGGCAGTGCACTGCAAAGTGAACGCATGGTACTGAAACGAGCTTGGGCGGTACTACCAGCACCTGCATCAGTGCTGATTTCCAATGTGGCCGGATTACAGGCTGCAGACGATCTAACAGCGTTGTTAAAACCATGGTATGTACAGCCGCAGTGGATCACGGCAAGTGCCAGTCAATGTGGTGTAACCAGCCGTTATGCCAAACCGGAGCAGCTGGGCTGTGATCGCTGGGCAGCATTGATTGCCGCTTGGTACAGGGTGCAACGGGCGTGCCTGGTTGTGGATGTGGGTACTGCCATGACAGTCGATGCGCTGTCCTCCACGGGTGAATTTCTGGGGGGTATTATCGTACCTGGGCCGGATGCGATGAAACAGGCACTGACAGGCCGTGCTGGGACATTAGCAGTATCTGTTTCCGGCTGCTTCCAGAATTTTCCGATTAATACTGAAAATGCGTTGTACAGCGGCATGATTCAGGCATTAAGCGGTGCGCTGGAGCGAATGTATCATCTGCTTTCCAGCTATTCGGAAAACCAAACCTTGATGGAAGTTATCATGACGGGAGGCGGTGCTGCGCTGCTGGATCAGCATATTCACATTCCTCACCAGATTGTCGATAGCCTGGTGCTGGAGGGGCTGGCTATTATTGCGAAATCGGGCAATCCCGGTTACAACAAAAAATAAACATCAGGACAACGCATTATGGTACACCCGCTTTTTAGGTACGCTGAATTCTACACGACAGTCAACCATCTCAAGGACTTACCGCAAGCGACTGGTGTTGAGATTGCTTTTGTCGGTCGTTCAAATGCAGGAAAATCAAGCGCGATCAATACGTTGGTGGGGAGAGGGCGGTTTGCTTTTACCAGCAAAACACCTGGCCGGACGCAACATATTAATTTTTTCCGGCTCGGAGAGGAGCGTTTCATGGTTGATCTTCCAGGATACGGTTATGCACAAGTACCTCTAGCCATTCGTCAGCACTGGGTACATTTGCTGAGCACCTACCTGCAAACTCGTCAGGCGTTGTACGGTATGATACTGATCATGGATATACGCCATCCGCTGACCAAGCTGGATTTACAGATGCTGGAATGGTTTGCGCAAACGGGGAAATTGGTGCATGTTCTGCTGACCAAAGCTGACAAGCTAAGCCGGAGTAAGGCGCTCGCGGTATTGGATGAGGTCAGGCAGTTCTTATCTGTTAGTTACTCTGGCTGTACAGTTCAAATTTTTTCCAGTTCAACCTCTGAGGGAGCAGAAGAGGCTTCCAGGTTGTTGCAAGACTGGTTTGATGAGGGAGGGGCTGGAATACAGCGGTTGAATAACGGTAAAATCAGTGATCAAAAAAAAACCCCGGCTAAAGGGGATTAAGCCGGGGAGAATCGCCTTGCTTGTAAGGCCTCGCCTCAGGGAGGGAAGGCGAGAGGCAGTTATCAACAACCACCTATTTAATAAGAGAGAACTAATTGGAGTTAGTTCCGTGATGCATCAATTTTTTTATTTTCAGATATAAACATGACATTTTTCAGCCAGTTTCCACAAAAAAGAATGCGTCGTAATCGCCGAGATAATTTTTCTCGTCGCCTGGTTCGGGAAAATCACTTGCGGGCGGATGATCTGATCTACCCAGTATTTGTACTGGATGGCCATAAGCGCGAAGAGCAAGTAGCATCAATGCCCGGCATTGTCCGGCAGAGTGTTGATCTGCTTTTGTTTCAGGCAGAGAAATGTCTGCATTTGGGAATCCCTGCGCTGGCAATTTTTCCGGTTATCGATGCTTCCCTGAAAAGCCTGACCGCTGATGAAGCCTATAATCCTGATGGCCTGGTGCCTCGCGCCGTAAGGGAGTTGAAAAAACACTTTCCAGAATTGGGTGTAATTACCGATGTGGCACTTGATCCGTATACTAGTCATGGTCAGGATGGTCTGATTGATGCAAATGGTTATGTGTTGAATGATGAAACTGTCAGTGTGCTGGAGCGGCAGGCGTTAATGCACGCCCAAGCCGGGGCGGATGTCGTGGCACCTTCTGACATGATGGATGGTCGGATCGCAGCGATCCGATCGATACTGGATCGTGATCGCCTCATTCATACGCGAATACTGGCTTACTCAGCCAAATATGCCTCCAGTTTTTATGGCCCGTTCCGGGATGCGGTTGGTTCGGCTGCTATGCTGGGGGTAGGCAATAAATATACCTACCAGATGGATCCGGCCAATTCAGATGAAGCATTATGGGAAGCAGGGTTGGATATCCAGGAAGGCGCAGATATGATCATGGTCAAACCCGGTATGCCTTATCTCGATATCGTACGCAGAGTGAAGGATAAGCTGGGTGTACCCACTTTTGTTTATCAGGTAAGTGGTGAATATTCCATGCTGAAAGCAGCGGCAATGAACGGGTGGCTGGATGAAAAAGCCTGTGTTACCGAAGCACTGCTGGCGTGCAAACGTGCTGGTGCCGATGCGATCTTGACTTATTTTGCGCCGGTAGTTGCCAGCTGGTTACAGGAGAATGCTTGAAGCCAGATTATCGAAGTTGCGGTAGCATCAGTATCAGCTGATTCAACCTTTGTGAATGCTCCAGAAAGTTGATAAAACTTCAAAGAAATATCACGGACATAAAAAATAGGAATTTCCCTAACCGAACCGACCGGTTATGTAATCCTCTGTCTGTTTGTTTTTTGGCTTGATAAAGATATTGTCAGTAGCGCCAAATTCAATTAATTCCCCCATATACATGTAGGCAGTGTAGTCCGAAACTCTGGCTGCCTGCTGCATGTTATGAGTCACAATCAGAATCGTTACTTTATTTCTGATATCTGAAATCAATTCTTCGATACTGGCAGTTGCGATTGGATCCAGTGCAGAAGTGGGTTCATCGAACAACAGAATTTCTGGATCGGTTGCTAGTGCGCGTGCGATGCACAATCGTTGTTGCTGACCCCCTGAAAGATTAAATGCGAGATCTCCCAGCCGATCTTTGACTTCCCCCCATAAGGCGGCATTACGTAGCGCATTTTCTACTCTTTCTTCCAGAATTGAGCGACGCTTGACGCCTCTTATCCTGAGGCCATAGGCTACATTTTCAAAAATTGATTTAGGGAAGGGATTAGGTTTTTGAAATACCATACTGATCCGCATTCTGACTTCGATTGGATCAACCTCGGGTGAGAGAATATTTTCGTTGTCCGGGTACAGGAGAATCTCACCTTCGTAATGGTTATGTGGGTAAAGATCATGCATGCGGTTAAAGCACCGCAGAAAAGTTGATTTGCCACAGCCTGATGGCCCGATCAAGGCAGTTACCTGCTTTTCATGAACCACCATATTAATATTCTTAAGTGCCTGATAACCTCCGTAATAGAAGTTCAGTTTATTAACTGCTGCCTTTTGAGCAGTTGGAGAAGCAGCATTGGCGGGTTTAAATATTTGCATAACTTTGATTTACCACTTAATTTTTTTACGCAGATGGTAGCGCAGATAGATAGCCAACCCGTTCATCAATAATGTCATGAGGACCAGCACCAAGCCGGCTGCAGCAGCATTATGCTGGAAAGCTTCCTGGGGTCTTGAGATCCAGTTGAACATTTGGATGGGCATGACTGTAAACGGCTCCATTAACCACTCGAAGGACAGAAACGGAAATTGATCCTGAACAGGGGATGGAGGCAGAAAAGCGATAAATGTCAGTGCACCGATAGTGATGATCGGCGCTGTTTCTCCGATCGCCCGCGCCAGTCCGATAATGATACCAGTCAGAATGCCAGCGGCAGAATAGGGCAATACATGATCTGCAACCGTTTGCCATTTGGTTGCGCCCAGCGCATAAGCGCCTTCACGAATAGTCACAGGGATGGATCGGATCGCTTCACGTGTTGCCACAATGACAATTGGCAGGATCAGCAGCGCAAGCGTTAATCCGGCTGCAAGGATACTCTGCCCAAGTCCAAGCTGATAAACGAATAATCCCAGTGCCAGCAAGCCGTAAATGATGGAAGGTACCCCTGCCAGATTGGTAACATTAATTTCAATAATTTCGGTAATAAAATTTTTCGGTGCGTACTCCTCAAGATAGACACCGGCTGCTACGCCAAGGGGAACAGCGGCTACTGCCGTTACCAGCATGACCAGTGTCGTACCGACCCATGCAGAAAGAATCCCAGCAATTTCTGGCTTGCGAGATGGAAAAGAGGTGAAAAATTCCCAAGTCAGACGAGGCATTCCGTCGATCACCATGTTGCCAAACAATGCAATAAATGTCAGAACAGCGATCATCAGTGCGATGATACCTGCTACCAGCGCCAGCAGATCCCAGCGTTTGTGGCGGGCAATAATGGTGCGAATTTCATTAATATTGTTTGTGTTATTCATGGGTGTCAGTGAATTAAATCATTCTGCATGCGCTGTCAGTACCTGGTAGCGACTGTGAATGAATCATGGCGTATCAATAAACTTCCCGGAATCGCTTACGCAGCAGATGCCCCAGGATATTGAAAATCAGCGTTAACAAGAGCAGCGTTAATCCCGCAGCAAAAATGGTTTGATACCCTACGCTGCCATGCGGCAGATCACCCAGACTGACCTGCACGATGTAAGTGGTAATGGTCGCAGCGGGTTCCATGGGATTCCATACCAGATTCGGCTGCATACCTGCTGCGATTGCAACCACCATGGTTTCCCCGACTGCGCGGGAAATACCAAGGATATAGGCGGCAGCAATGCCGGATAGTGAAGCGGGCATTACCACCTTGGCAGCTGTTTGGAAGCGTGTGGCACCGATAGCATAGGAACCCTCTCGCAGATGCATGGGTACAGAACGCATGGCATCTTCCGTCATTGAGCTGACGTAGGGGATAATCATAATTCCCATCACCAGCCCTGCAGATAAAAGACTGAAACCAGGCAGATTCGGAAAGATGGTTTGCAGCATGGGAGTAACGAACAGTAACGCAAAATATCCGTAAACGACTGTTGGAATACCGCCAAGCAGCTCAAGAAATGGCTTGGCGATCTCCCTCACCGCAAAGGGGGCAAATTCTGAGAGATAGATGGCAATGATCGTGCCGAAAGGAAGGGCAATAGCAAGCGCGACCAGCGAACTGACGGCTGTTCCGGAAACGAGAGGAAGAATTCCGTAATGAGCATCGTCAAACAGCGGTGTCCATTGCGTATCGGTCAAAAAATCCCAGAGGGAAACATGCTCGAAAAATACCAGTGACTCTGAGATCAGCAGGTAAATAATCGCGAACGTAATAAAAACAGAAAAGGAAGCTGCTAAAAACAGCAGCAGCTCTATTATTCGCTCTTTCAGATGGCGTTTGTGGTTGCGACGTAGACTTTTGGGTGGATGACTGATAGCTGGAACAGGCACTCTAACCATGAAATAGCAAGCCGGTTATGTTGAAGAAATTTATTTTAATTTTAGAAACCAATTATTACAATTTGATGAAAATATGAAAATGAAGAACAAAATAGCGGTTGATATTACCAGCTGGTACTGCGAGTTACTTCGCAGGTGTATGACATATTCAGTTACAAACGGCTAAACCCGTAATAGGCTCAAGCCGATACTGCAAAATAACCACCTTGTTGGAAGTTTGAAAGGAGTACGTTTATGACGCTGAAAAGCACTCTAAAAGAATTTGCCGCTTTTCTGGGTAGCCAGGAATCAATTCTTGACAGAGACTATCCAAGGGTTGCGGATCAGCTCAAGCTATTGTGGGGTTACGCAGAATTTTCTCTTTATCTGGAGAAATTGCTGGTTACAGAAAAAGGGCGAGATCGAGCTGGTTTTTCATTTGAAGTTATCCTGGAGTTGGACAAACTGAAAGAAATCCACGAACGTCTATTTCCCCGAGAAAACTGATTTATCGATCAATCTGATTGATGCCTGTCTACTGGCAGCATTGAAGATGCTACCAGGCCGTCTCCGAAGAGGCAGCCCGACAAGCGTCATAAAATATAAAAATGCAGATTGCTTATAGTTGAAATATCTCTATTAGAGGATCTTTAGTCAGCCTGTTTTCTAAGGAAGGCAGGAATATCCATCGGATCCATTCCTGCTTGCTGCATGGCAGTTACAGCGGCGTTGCTTCTTCTTCCGGTTCTCATTACAGCGGGCTCATCTACCTGATGAGAGGATACTCTGTCATCAGTACCGGTACGGGTATGGATGATGGTCATGGGTCTCTGGGATTGCTGGGAAATATTGCCAAGTCCCGTTGCAACGAGTGTGACACGCAGACTGTCACCCATATTCTCGTCAATAACTGTACCAACAATTACGGTTGCATCTTCAGCCGTCATTTTTTTGACGGTATCCATAACTTCCTGTACTTCACGCATTTTCATGGCTGAACTGGCGGTGATGTTGACCAGTACTCCGCGTGCTCCCGTTAAAGTGATTTCTTCGAGCAGTGGACTGGCAACAGCCTCTTCTGCGGCCATGCGTGCACGATCAACACCGCCGGCAGCTGCAGAACCCATCATGGCCATACCCATTTCGGACATGACGGTTTTAACGTCGGCAAAGTCCACGTTAACCAGCCCCGGGCAATTAATAACTTCTGCGATTCCTGCTACAGCACCATACAACACATCATTTGCCGCCTTGAAGGCATCCAGCATGCTGATATCATTTCCCAGTACTTTCATCAGCTTGTCATTCGGAATAACGATCAGTGAATCAACGTGTTCTGCCAATGCTTCCATTCCAGCCTGCGCAGCTTTCAAACGTTTACCCTCAAAAGAGAATGGTTTGCTGACGACTGCAACGGTCAAAATACCCATTTCCTTGGCAATTTGAGCAACAACCGGAGCAGCGCCTGTACCGGTACCACCTCCCATTCCGGCAGTAATGAACAGCATGTCGGCACCTTGAACGATTTCGGCGATACGATCCCGATCTTCCAGTGCAGCCTCCTTACCAATATCCGGATTGGCACCAGCGCCCAGCCCCCGGGTAACGCTTGTACCCAGTTGTATTGCGGTTTGTGCAAGGCTGCCTTGCAATGCTTGTGCATCAGTATTCATGCAAATAAATTCGACACCTTTAACCTCGTTGCGAATCATATGATCCACGGCGTTGCCACCACATCCGCCAATACCTATGACTTTGATGACAGCTTCCAGGGATTCGCTATTTGTGATCTCAAACATTACATTTCTCCTCTTGCATGGTGAATTTTCAAACAATATTTTGCTAACAGAACTCTTTAAATCCAATTTAGAAATTTTCCTGAAACCAGCCTTTCATTTTTGCCAAAATCTGTCTGGTGGAACCACTTTTCAGTTTTGCCTGATGATGGTGAAGATGATCTTCCATACCTGTCATCACCAGGCCGATGGCAGTCGAGTATCTTGGTGTCCGTACAACTTCTTCCAGGCTGCCGTTATAGACGGGCAGCCCGAGCCGAACGGGCATATGAAAAATCTCTTCTCCCAGTTCAACCATACCCAGCATGGAACTGCTGCCACCAGTGATAACAATGCCCGATGAAAGCAGCTGCTCAAACCCGCTACGCCTCAACTCTGCCTGAATCAGTAAATAGAGCTCTTCTACACGTGGTTCGATAACTTCGGCCAGGGTTTGTCGTGATAATGGGCGGGCGCCACGATTGCCCACATCCGGGACTTCAACCATTTCTCGGATATCAGCCAGCGTGCGTAAGGCAGTGCCATAACGGCATTTGA
The DNA here is from genome assembly GCF_900116685.1 of Nitrosomonas eutropha. Classification (GTDB taxonomy): domain Bacteria; phylum Pseudomonadota; class Gammaproteobacteria; order Burkholderiales; family Nitrosomonadaceae; genus Nitrosomonas; species Nitrosomonas eutropha_A. The sequence continues at coordinate 29,939 of NZ_FPBL01000005.1, read as the reverse complement.
TATCCTCTGCATCTTTTGTCGGAGTGCGCAACGCCATGGCAATGTCATTAGTGATCTGATCGCCAGCCACCGGGATCACTGCAGTGTGCCGTATGGAGCCATCTGTAAAAACAGCAATATCAGTCGTTCCGCCACCGATATCGACCAGACATACACCCAAATCCTTTTCGTCCTCGGAAAGCACGGCTGTAGCCGAAGCCAGCGGTTGCAGGATAAGATCCCGCACGTCCAATCCGCAACGATTGATGCATTTGGCAATATTCTGGGCGGCGGATACTGCTCCGGTTACGATGTGAACTTTGACTTCCAGCCGGATACCACTCATCCCGACTGGTTCGCGCACATCTTCCTGGCCATCGATAATAAATTCCTGTTGCAGAATGTGCAGTATTTGCTGATCAGTCGGAATATTGACCGCTTTGGCGGTTTCCATTACTTTATCCACATCCGCTTGGGTGACTTCCTTATCTTTGATCGCCACCATGCCGTGTGAATTAAAGCTCTTGATATGGCTACCGGCAATCCCGGCATATACTTCGCTAATCCGGCAACCCGCCATCAGTTCAACTTCTTCAAGTGCACGCTGAATGGCGTTGACGGTTGCTTCAATATTGACCACTACGCCTTTTTTCAGACCTCGCGAGGGATGACTACCCAGACCAATAATCTCGAAACCACCCTCGGGCTTTATTTCGGCGACAATAGCCACGATTTTCGATGTGCCGATATCAAGACCGACAATCATGTTCTTGCCTTCCTTGACTTTACTCATTTGAAAATCCCCCGATTTCATAGTTATGGTGCTCTGTTTGCCTTGAATTGAATACACAAACTCAGTGTATGCGAACAGCAAACCCGTTGGCATAACGCAAATCTACATAAGTGGAGTTGCCGTACCAATCCAGACTTTCGTTATATTGCGTATGAACTGCCACATAACGTTTTAAACGTTGTTCCATCTGTTTTCTTCCCAGTTTAAGCCAGGTTCCAGTGTTCAGTCGTATGTGCCATGCATGCCGTGGTGTCAGGGCGATTTCCGTGACCATGTACCCAGTCGGCTGCAGCAGTTTGTTAAAAATATGATACTGGCGTGTAATCAAATGATTGCTTTTATCGGGACCTGTAAACATCGGAAGACGCGCATTATCCATTATCGCGTGAAATATTTCTCCATTCGTATTGACCAGTGCCGCCTCTCCCCAAGATGCAAGCGGTTTATGCTCTTCGAGTAATATGTCCAATGCAGGTGGCCAATCGCGCAAAATTTTAACTGAACGTACCCATGGCAGCTCCATGAAAGCTTTTTGTAAAATCTTTAGATCGATCATTATGAAATTACCATTCGCCGAGTTGTGTATAACCTGTTCAATCTGGTCCCGGGTGATGTGCGCCAGGCGCGTATCGCTTGTCTGGCTCTTATCCACCGCCTCTACCCGAACCTCGCGTAATGAAAAAAACGGCAATGCCAGTACCCTGATTCCTACTGCGTAGATCATGGCCAGCAAGACACCTGTCAGCAGTATATTTGCCAGAAGATTCAAGGATTGATGATCGTTCCACATATGTCCTGGTTACAGTATCAATTTGCCTTGATCACCTTGATCCGGATTTCTGTCTTTAGGCACGCTCACAACTCAACTCCAGAATTTGTATCACGAGTTCATCAAAGGAAATGCCTGCAGCCTGTGCCGCCATCGGTACAAGACTGTGATCAGTCATTCCTGGTGAAGTATTGGCCTCAAGGAAAAAAGGGTGTCTATTTTTATCCAGAATCAGATCCACTCTGCTCCAGCCGGTACATCCCAGTATCCGATGAGCATATAAAGCCTGTTCCTGGATGTGGGTTGTCAATGTTTCCGACAACCCGCTTGGACAAGTGTAGCGTGTGCTTTCAGAAAAATATTTAGCCTGATAATCATATAGACCTTCTGTCACATCGATGCGTACCAGTGGAAGGGGCATATCATCCAGAATGGCTGCCGTCAGCTCAACTCCTTGAATGAACTGCTCTGCCATTACAAGTGAATCGTGTTGTGCGGCAATCTGATAGGCAGATTGCATATCCTGTTCGTGATCCACTTTGCTCAACCCGATAGTTGAACCTTCCCGGGCAGGTTTTATGATGAGTGGCAATCCCAGTCTATCAGTCACTTCCTGGAAATTGCTGTCAGCATCCAGCATGACGTAGTCAGGTGTGCTGATACCTGCCGCCTGCCAGATCATTTTTGTGCGCCATTTATCCATTGCCAGTGCGCTGGCGAGTATGCCGCTGCCGGTATAAGGCAGATCCATCAGCTCCAGCGCCCCCTGGACAGAGCCATCTTCACCATAACGGCCATGCAGCGCGATAAATACCCGGTCAAAGCCCTGTTTTAAAAGATTTTCCAGAGGCTGCCCGACCGGATCAAATGCGTGCGCATCAACCTGGCTTCGCTGTAGTGCTGCCAGTACGGCATGGCCACTTTTAAGTGAGATTTCACGTTCAGCGGAACGTCCACCCAGCAATACAGCTACTTTTCCAAGGTCGCGAATGTTCACGGTTCATTTCCTTTGTGTTGCCCGATAATGCGTACTTCCGTGACTAGCCTGATTCCAGTTTTCTTGTAAACGATAGCCTGCGCAGTATTAATCACTGTTTCGATTTCGGTAGCAGTAGCGTGTCCACAGTTAATAATAAAATTGGCATGTAACGTAGAAATCATGGCATCACCGATACGGAACCCCTTCAGATCACATTGTTCAACTAACCGGGCGGCGTAATCTCCTGGCGGATTGCGAAAAACCGATCCTGCGCTGGGAAATCCCAAGGGTTGCGTTTTGATACGTGTGCCAAGTAACGCTTTGACCGCCTGACGGGAAGATTCCTGCTGACCAGGACGAAGTCTGAACCAGCCGCCGACAAACCAGCCGCAAGACGTATCGGGCGGCATGGCCTCATGTAATTCGACCTGACGGTAGCCGATACGGTAATCCCCAGGTGTTCGCTCATGCAATGTACCGTCGCGATCAATGGTTTTGACCCGCTCTACCCGTTCCCATGTTTCAGAGCCGTAACACCCTGCATTCATCGCCAGTGCGCCGCCGACCGTACCGGGAATACCGGCCAGAAATTCTGCACCGGCCAGGTTATGTAATGAAGCAAACCTGGCCAGCTTGGCGCAGGGTACCCCCGCTCCGACATAAATCAGGCCACTATCCTTATCTTGTTCAACCAGTAGCAGATCGTTAAGTTTTGCATGCAATGCAATGATTACTCCCGGTAATCCACCATCCCGAACCAGCAAATTGCTGCCAAGGCCAATCATCACGACAGGTTCGTCTTTCGGCCAGAGGCGTAAAAATACAACCAAATCTTCCAGATCTGCCGGTTGGTAAAAACAGGCAGCGTGTCCACCGGCGCGCCAGGAAACATGCTGCTTCATGGGTTCATGCTGACGTAATTCGCTGCGTAGCAGACGTGTGTCGATACCGGGCGTAGGGGGTTGCAAGCTCGGAACATTTATATCGACTGGCAGTCGGGCTTCTGTCTGCATATTTTTCAATCAGCCTGTTATCAGTGTCAGTTTCATCGTTGGTTCTGCCAGGTCGGGTGCGACTTTTCCAATGGATCCGGCCCCCATAATGAGTACTACGTCACCCTCCTGTACAACGGTATGAACGGCGGATTTCAGCTCGTCGATGTGCTCAATATAGATAGGTTCAACCTTTCCCTGCACCCGGATCGCCCGAGCCAGGGATTTGCTGTCGGCAGCAATGATTGATTCTTCCCCGGCTGAATATATTTCAGTCAGCAACAGTGCATCCGCGCTGGATAACACCCGGACAAAATCCTCGAATAAATCTCGTGTACGACTGTAGCGATGTGGTTGAAACACCAGAACCAGGCGGCGATCGGGAAAAGCGTTGCGGGCAGCTGCTATCGTGACAGCGATTTCAGCCGGATGATGGCCATAATCATCAATGAGGGTAAAAGATCTTCGATCCGGCAGGCGTATCTCACCATACTGCTGAAATCTTCTATCGACTCCGCCAAAGGTTGCCAGTGCTTTTACCATTGCTTCATCCGGTACATTCAGTTCGTTGCCAACCGCAATGGCTGCCAACGCATTCAGAACATTGTGTTTACCTGGCAGATTTAATGTGATGTCCAGCGTTCGTGCCGAGCCATTGACGCCAATATGGGCACAGAAATGCATCTTGCATTGATCGTGGCGAATATCGGTAGCACGTATTTGTGCATTTTCAGATGTAATGCCATACGTGGTTACTTGCTTGGAAATCATCGGTATGATGGCGCGCACATGTGGATCATCTGCACAAAGTACCGCCATGCCATAAAAAGGCAGGTGTTCAATGAATTCGACAAAAGTCTGTTTGAGCCGGTTGAAATCATGCTCGTAAGTGCTCATGTGATCTGCATCGATATTGGTCACCACGGTCAGCACTGGTTGCAGATAGAGGAACGAAGCGTCGGATTCATCCGCCTCAACCACAATGAATTCTCCTTTGCCCAGCCTGGCGTGACTATCGACTGTTTTAAGTCTGCCACCTATTACAAACGTTGGATCTTGGCCTGCTTCCGCCAGAATACTGGCAACCAGACTTGTGGTGGTGGTTTTACCGTGAGTGCCTGCGATTGCAATGCCCTGGTGCAGGCGTAACAACTCAGCCAGCATCATAGCCCGAGGTACCACGGGTATACGGCGTTCACGTGCTGCAATAACTTCCGGGTTATCCGGCTGGATAGCAGTTGAAATGACGACGGCATCCGCAGACTGGATGTTTTCAGCCGCATGGGTGTGATGAATGACAGCACCCAGGCATTGCAGGCGTCTGGTGGTTGAATTGCCATTCAGATCCGAGCCGCTGATCTGGAAGCCCTGGTTGATCAGCACCTCAGCAATTCCGCCCATTCCCGAGCCACCAATCCCTACAAAATGAATGCGTTTGATTTTATGTTTCATGGGTTTGTCTCATCAATAAGTTGTTGACAAACTTTGACTACTCTTTGTGCAGCTTCAGGCATGGCCAGTGTGCGTGCATTGGTTGCCATTGTTTGCAGTTGTATGCGTGTACAAGTCATCAGCCATTGTGCAAGTGAGTTTGCGGTCAGTTCGGATTGAGGCCATAAAACAGCCGCATTGTGTTCACTCAGAAATCGCGCATTAGCCGTCTGATGATCATCCACTGCGTAAGGGTAGGGCACCAGAATACTGGCTACCCCTGCAGCAGCCAGTTCGGCGATCGTCAGTGCGCCGGCGCGACAGATTACCAGATCACAATTCTGGTAATGCACGGCCATATTCTCAATGAATGCGACCAAATTACCTGTGACACCATGCTCAACGTAAGCCTGTTGCAGCGTAGCCAGATGAACTTTTCCGGACTGGTGGGTAACAAATGGCCGTTGATTTCCAGGAATCATGCTCAAAGCCTGCGGCAGCACGGTATTCAATGCCTGTGCACCAAGGCTGCCACCCACCACCAGGATGTTCAGCTTGCCTGTCCGTTTTGCGTAACGTACTTCCGGTGACGGGAGCTGTGCGATCTCTGCTCGTACCGGATTGCCAGTAACCTGAATCTTGTCTGCCTGGTCCGTAATGGTGCCGGGAAATGCCAACAGGATACGGCTGGCAATTTTTGCCAGTATTTTGTTGGTTAGTCCTGCGATTCTGTTTTGCTCATGAATCAGCAGTGGCTTGCCAGACAAAACAGCCATTATTCCTCCAGGAAGCGCCGGATAACCCCCCATCCCGAGTACAACTTGCGGGCGTTGGCGACGCAAGATGCGGAAACTTTGCCAGCAGGCTTTTGCCAATCTCCAGGGGAGCAACAAATAGCTGACCAGTTTTTTGCCGCGCAGCCCGGAAAAATTGATCAGTTCAATAGTAAAACCATGTTGTGGTACCAGTGTGGCCTCCATGCCATTACGAGTACCCAGCCAGATGACTCGCCAGCCCTCAGCCTGCATGGCACGAGCTACCGCAAGCCCGGGAAATACATGTCCGCCGGTTCCCCCCGCCATAATCATGATTGTGCGGGACAAGCTGTGAACTCCACATGTGGTGTATGCCATGAACCAGATTGCAGGTGTTTATTCATACAGCCAGTCCTCTGCGTTTTTGTCGGTTTTCCCAATCAATCCGCAGCAATATGGCAATTGCAATACTGTTGATAACGATACTGCTGCCGCCATAGCTCATGAATGGCAATGTCAAGCCTTTGGTAGGGATCAGGCCCATATTGACACCCATATTAATGAAAGCCTGAAAACCCAGCCAGACCCCGATACCCTGCGCGACCAGTGCCCCAAATTGATCTCCCAGGGTGGCTGCCGCACGGCCGATTCTGAATGTGCGGATCAGCAGAAAGAAAAACAGCGATATAACAGTGGCCACGCCTGCAAAACCAAGTTCTTCGGCCAGTACCGCAAACATGAAATCAGTGTGGGCCTCGGGCAGATAATTTAATTTTTCTACACTGCCTCCAAGCCCCACTCCCCACCATTCACCGAGCCCGAATGCGATCAATGCATGGGTGAGTTGGTAGCCTTTGTTGAATGGATCATTCCAGGGATCAAAAATAGCGTTGATCCGATCCATGCGATAAGGCTCGAATATAATTAGCAGAATTAGCGGAATTGGTATCAGGCATAACAGCCCCAGAAACATTTTTAGGCTCATTCCGTTGATGAACATGACGGATAGCACGATGGCAGCTATGATCACTGTAGCCCCCAGATCCGGTTCCATCAGCAAAAGCAGGGAAACAATAGCCAGTAATGTAAGAATGGGCAGAAAACCTTTGAAAAAATGATCTTTGTAAGCGGTTTTGCGTACAACGTAATCTGCTGTGAAAATCAGAATGAGTAACTTCATCAGTTCGGAAGGCTGGAAGTTAAATATCACCAGAGGAAGCCAGCGACGGCTGCCATTGATTTCAAGGCCGATACCCGGGATCAGCACTACGAGCAGCAGCACGATACCTACTGCAAGCAGATAGTGAGAATAAGTTTGCCACTGGCGTAACGAAACCTGGAAAGCGATCATCCCGGCAAATATTCCCAATAAGATGGAAAGAGCTTGCCGGACAAGAAAATAATAAGTACCGCCCTCACCATATTTTGATTCGGCAATTGCAATCGAAGCGGAATACACCATGACTAGCCCCAGGCCCAGCAATAGCAGAACAGCTGAAAGCAGATGCAGATCCAGTTTGGGCTGGATTGGCTGATTATGTGTAGTGGATGGGTTTATCATACGGTTAGTGACATGTCTGTGCCGTGAGCACAAATTTGCGTTCGATTCCCTGGACAGCAGCTGTAAAAACCTCGGCGCGATGGATGTAGTTATTGAACATATCAAGACTAGCACAGGCCGGGGAGAGCAGAACGACATCGCCACGCTCTGCCAGCAAAAAACTTACCCGGACAGCTTCGTCCATGGTTGCCACGCGATGTACCGGCACATTGCAGCCCTGGATTGCCTGTGAAATTTTCTCAGCATCTCTTCCCAACAGCACAATGCTGCGTGTATGTTTGTTGATAGACCGTTCCAGAGGTGAAAAATCCTGCCCTTTGCCATCTCCGCCTGCAATCAGAATCACGTTTTTACGGAAACCATTCAGTGCGGCAACGGCGGAACCCACGTTGGTGCTTTTGGAATCATCATAAAAAGTCACGCCATTGAACTCGGCAATTTTCTGCATGCGATGCGGCAATCCCCTGAAGATGTGCAAGGCATGCAACAACGGTTCAAAAGGCAGATCAATCGCCCGGCATAATGCCAGTGCTGCTAGTGCGTTGGCCGCGTTATGTAATCCTGCGACAGCAAGTTCGCTGACTTTCATCAAGCGGGTGGTGCCTTGTGCCAGCCACAAATCCGATCCGCTGGGTAGCACGCCGAATTCATCGTCAAATGCCGGTGCAGACAAACCGAAAGTTAATTGTTTGTTGTTTTCGCGGGCCATGGCGTATACCCGAGTGTCATCCCGATTGAGTACCTGTACGCAGCTGTTGTGTGGATCGGGAAATATCTTTGCTTTTGCAGCTGCGTATTCCTCGATAGTGCGGTAGCGATCCAGATGATCTTCGCTGAGGTTTAATACAACGGCAGCATTGGGATGCAGACTGTTGGTAGTTTCCAACTGAAAGCTTGACAGTTCAAGTACCCATAAATGCGGCCATTTTCCTGTATCCATTCGCTGCATCAGCGCATCTAATGCCGCCAGGCCGATATTACCCGCTACTTCGACGTCCCATCCGGTATTCCCTGCCATTTCACCCACCATGGTGGCAACAGTGGTTTTTCCATTGGATCCGGTGATCGCCAGAATTTTCGTGCCTGGTGGCGCGTGCTGATCAAGTGCAATGGCAAATAGCTCGATATCTCCGATGACTGACATGCCCAGTTGCAACGCTGCCTGTACCAGTGGTTCGGCAACTGCCACACCGGGGCTGATAGCAATTGCATCAATTCCCTTGAGCAGCCCCGCCTTGAACGGACCACAGAAAATGGCTTCACGCGGTACCATTTGATTCAACAGTTCAAGATTTGGCGGAGTGGCACGAGTATCGGCTACGGACACCCGGGCTCCGGCACGGGAAAGCCACTTAACCATGGACATACCGGTTTTACCCATACCCAGAACCAGCACATTTTTGTCGGCGTAATTCATCGCAGTTTCAGTGTTGATAAGCCGATCAGCACCAGAATGATGGTAATAATCCAGAACCTCACCACAACCTGGTTCTCCTTCCATCCCTTGAGCTCGTAATGATGATGCAGCGGTGCCATGCGGAAAACACGCCGCCCGAATAACTTGAAGGAGGCGACCTGGATCATGACCGATAACGCCTCCATGACGAACACCCCTCCCATGATGACCAGTACTATTTCCTGTCGAACAATGACTGTTATCACTCCCAATGCCGCTCCTAGCGCCAGAGCACCAACATCGCCCATAAACACTTCTGCCGGATTGGCGTTAAACCATAAAAATGCCAGTCCGGCGCCAGCCAGCGCACCACAGAAAACGGCCAGTTCACCTGCACTGGGAATATGTGGGATACCAAGATATTTGGCAAATATGGCGTGGCCGGCAACATAGGCAAAGATAGCCAGCGCGCCACTGATCATGACAGTGGGCATAATGGCCAAGCCATCTAATCCGTCCGTCAGGTTGACTGCATTACTGCTGCCAACGATAACCAGATAGGTCAAAATGATGAACAGAAATGATCCCAATGGAATGGCGATTTCCTTAAAAAATGGCACGATCATATCAGTATGCTGAGGAAGTTCAGCCGTCATGGCAAGATACACTGCGACCAGTAACGCAATAATTGATTGCCAGAAAAACTTGGCTGAAGCTGGAAGTCCTTTGGAATTATGTTGTACGACCTTGCGATAATCATCTACCCAGCCAATTGCACCAAAACCCAGGGTTGTTAGTAGTACGAGCCAGATATAACGATTACTCAGATCTGCCCACAGCAGTGTCGTAATAATGACTGCCATCAGAATCAGTGCGCCACCCATGGTCGGAGTGCCTGCTTTTGCCAGATGGGATTGGGGACCATCACTACGCACGGACTGGCCAACTTTACGCGCAGTCAGGCTGCGTATCATGGCCGGACCGATCAAAAAGGAGATGCTCAATGCAGTCAGCGCTGCCAGCATGGTACGCAACGTGATGTAACTGAATACATTGAAAGCACGGATATCTTCCGCAATCCACTGAAAAAGCGCCAATAACATTCTACGGTTCCCGTTGCAATGTCCGGTCGCAGACATGAAAAACAGTTTTAATTAGACAATCCCCCGTGTTCCTACTTAACATATCTATCCTGCAGTTGCTCGATCACACGCTCCATTCGCATGAATCGCGAGCCTTTGACCAGAACAGAAACATTCTTTCCCAGATAGTCTTGTGCTTTTTTCAGCAATGTATCCAGATCGGCAAAATGCTGTGCCCCACTGCCAAACCCTGCAACGGTTTGCTGGCTTAATTCTCCCAGCGCCAGTAGCGCATCCACGCCAGCTTTTGCAGCCTGTTGGCCGATGGTATAGTGGAATCTTGCAGCATCCGTACCAAGTTCCCCCATATCCCCCAAAATTAGGATTTTTTTGCCGGGCATCTCTGCCAGAACATTCAGTGCTGCCTGCATGGAATCCGGGTTGGCATTGTAGGTGTCATCAATCAGAATAGATTGATGTAATCCCGCTTTTTTCTGCAAACGTCCAGGAGTACCCATGAAATTATGCAGACCCTCGGCAATGGAGGTTGTGCTGATACCGGCGGCCGTAGCAGCTGCCGCTGCAGCCAGTGCGTTGTAAATATTGTGACGGCCTGGCACCTGCAGCGTTATTTCAACTTTGTCGTCTGGTAGTTGCAACAACCATGCAGCTTCTGATGAGCTGGAGGTTTGTTGCGCACTGATTGCAGCAGGATTCGTTATACCAAAATCCAGAATTCGTCTGCTTCCTGCCAGCTGTCGCCACAGCTGGGCGTAAGTATCATCCGCGTTGATGACTGCAACGCCCTGTACTTCCAGTCCTGTGAAGATTTCTCCCTTGGCGCAGGCAATCGCTTCGGTTGTGCCCAGGTGTTCGATATGTGCGGTACCAGCGTTGGTGATGACGGCAATCGTGGGCGCAGCCAGTTGGCTGAGATAGGCAATTTCGCCAGTGTGGTTCATGCCCATTTCAATCACTGCGCAGGTATGCCTGGTATTGAGCTGCAACAGCATTTGCGGAACACCAATGTCGTTATTCAGGTTGCCGGTTGTTGCGAGAACGTTTTCTGATCCGAATTCGTGTCTGAAAATGGCTGCAATCATTTCCTTGACAGTGGTTTTGCCATTGCTGCCTGTCACGGCAACCAGCGGAAGTGTAAAGTGCTGACGCCAGTTTGCTGCCAATTGGCCGAAGCCAAGACGGGTATCGTTTACTTTGATCCAGCCGAAATCAGATGTTGTCGGGATGATGGCCGTATCGGTCGAAACCATTGCGGCAACGGCACCTTTTTCGATGACAGCAGAAATGAAGCGATGGCCGTCAAACTGCTCGCCGGATAACGCGATGAAAAGATCACCTGGTTTCAGGGTGCGACTGTCTGTGCTGACCCCAGTGAATACCGGGTTGCCACCAGACCAATTTGTATGCAGAGCCAGTGCAGCCTCCTGTACGCTCATCATCCCTGTACCTGCAATTTCGGGCCAGCCAGGTCATGCAACACCTGTCGCACTACCTCGCGATCATCGAATGGATATTTTTTTCCTTGTACTTCCTGATGAGTTTCTGCACCTTTGCCGGCGATCAATACAATATCGCCCTTGCGCGCCCCATGAATGGCCCGGTAAATGGCTGCAGTGCGATCCGCTTCAGCCGTGCAGTGCTTGCCACTGGCTCCAAGCATGATTTCATTGATAATATCTGCCGGATTTTCATTGCGCGGATTATCGCTGGTAATGATGACTTCATCAGCCAGGTGTGAAGCAATCTCTCCGATCAACGGGCGCTTGCCGCGATCTCTATCTCCCCCACAACCAATCACACAAACCAGTTTTGCCTGGTTTTTCCGTATCCGTTTTTTCATGCGCGTGCCAGCCAGTGTTTCGCGCAAGCCGGTTAATACTTCGCTTAATGCATCGGGTGTATGCGCATAATCAACGATTACGATGGGCTGATCGCCTCCTCCCAGTTTTTCCATTCGCCCTGGAACTGGTTGCACTTGTTGCAAGGCAGTTATTGCATCATCAAGATCAACATTACTGGCGAGTAAAGTGGCTAGTACAGCCAACAGGTTATATGCGTTATAACGACCGGTTACATTACATTGCAGACTGGCGTGTCGATTACAAAATTCAACATCGAAGCCAATATGCTGTGTAGTAAATCGCAGGTTGCTTCCATAGAGTATTTTTTGGTTACCGGTTGTACGGGTTGATGGATCAGGTTGCCTGAAACCGTAACCCAGGATTGACACATCTTTCCAGGCCAGCTGTTGTAATAGTTCCACGCCCAGTACTTCGTCCAGATTAAGAACAGCGTGTTGCAGCCCTTCCCAGAAAAAGAGTTTTGCCTTGGCAGCGGCATAGGCATCCATGCTGCCGTGATAATCCAGATGGTCACGCGTCAGATTGGTCAGTACGGCAATCGAAAATTCTGAGCCGGTCAACCTGTCTTGAGAAAGACCATGCGAAGAGGCTTCCATCACCAGGGAGCGAGCGCCTTGCTGTAAATAGCCGGCCATCAGCTGCTGCAGATATACTGCATCCGGCGTTGTGTGGTTGGCATGATTCAACGCTCTCGGGAAGCCATGTCCCAGCGTGCCGATGATGGCTGTCTTTTCCCCCAGTGCCATCATGGCCTGAGCATACCAGTGGCTGCACGTGGTTTTTCCGTTGGTGCCCGTGATTCCAACCAACCGTAAATGTCTGGATGGATGGCCGTACACCTGGCTGGCAATTTTTCCGGCCTCATGGCGTAATCTGGTGATACCCAGATTGGGTATCTTCCACTCCGGTTTCCAGGAAAACCCCTGTTTTTCCCAGATAATTGCATTGACGCCCAATGCAATTGCTTGTGGAATATCGTTGCGTGCATCATGCTGTTCGCCAGCACAAGCCAGGAAGGTATCGCCCGATTTCAGTTTCCGGCTGTCTGCCACCAGACGCTGTATCTTGACGCTCAGCCGATCCAGCAAGCAAGCGAGATAAGTTTCATCTGATCCAAAGCTGGACGAAGTGCTCATCCCTTATCTTCCAGCTCTGCGGGAACAGGTGATATAACCAGATTGCCCAGTGGCCCATCAAACGGCACGTTCAATATACGCAACGTACCTTCCATTACCCGACTGAAGACGGGGGCGGCTACTGTACCGCCGTAATAATTTCCGCTTGAGGGCTCGTCAATCATGATGGCGATGATTACGCGCGGATCAGATGCCGGAGCGAAGCCGACAAATGAAGAGATATAACGATCTTTGGCATAACCTTTCTGACCTTTCAGGCGTTTGTGTGCTGTACCGGTTTTCCCTGCAACACGGTAGCCGCTGATGCGTGCACTATTACCTGTGCCTTCAGGCTGAACAGCGAGCTCCAGCATTTTTCTGACCGATTGTGCAGTTTCGCGCGAAATAACTTTCTGGCCAACGGCAGGTATATCACGCTTTAGCAGTGTGACAGGCTTTAATTCTCCATCAGTGGCGAACAGCGTATAAGCACGCGCCAGCTGCATTAAACTGGCTGAAATGCCATGGCCATAGGACATGGTGGCCTGTTCGATCGGTCGCCAGGTGTTATATGCACGTAACCGCCCGCTTGCTTCGCCGGGAAATCCAATACCGGTTTCAGTCCCGAAACCTGAGCGGTTGAGCATTTCCCAGAAAGTTTTTGGCGGGAGCAACAAAGCAATTTTTGCAGCACCAACATTACTGGAAGCCTGAATAACCTGGGAAACGGTCAGGTTGCCCTTGTCACGCACGTCATGTATGACAGCTCTGCCTATTTTCAGTTTACCCCCGGCAGTTTCCATCAGCGTATCCGATTTGATTCGGCCGGTTTCCATTGCCACAGCCACGACGAATGGTTTTAGTGTTGAACCGGGTTCGAATGTATCGACCAGCACGCGGTTGCGAATTACTTCATTATTCATGCTGGCACGCTGATTGGGATTGAAAGCCGGGTAGTTCGCCATAGCCAGTACTTCACCGGTTTGTACATCCAGCGCTACGATGCTACCCGCTTTAGCATGCTGTTCTTTTACTGTGCGCGCTAATTCCCGGTAAGCGAGGTATTGTATTTTGCTGTCAATTGACAGAACGACATCCTGACCCGGTTTCGGGGATTGAATCTGCTCGACATCTTCCACAATACGTCCGATCCGATCCTTAATCACGCGCCGTTTACCATCCTCGCCGGTCAGCATGTCCTGCCACGCCAGCTCCATTCCTTCCTGCCCCCGTCCATCTATATCAGTGAAGCCCAGAATATGCGCAGCCAGCTCGCGTGCCGGATAGTAACGATAGAACTCGTGCTTGAGATTTACTCCTTTTATATTGAGTTCAGCCACCTTTTCTGCCAATTCTGGAGGGAGCTGCCGTCTTAGGTATACAAATTTCTTTCCGCTGAGGATACGCTGCTGGATGACTGCTTCTTCTACGCCCGTCAAACCGGCTAATTGTCTGATTTGTTCCGGTGTTGCGTTCACTCTTTGAGGTTCAATCCATACAGATCTGACAGGTGCGCTAACGGCAAGGATTTCGCCATTGCGATCCTTGATATTGCCGCGCTGCATATTTTGTTCAATAACCCGTTCGTGACGCGACTGCCCTTGTTGCTGCAGGAAATCCTTGTTCAGTGCCTGTAAATAAATTGACCGGGAGATCAGTACGATCAGGCACGTCAGTAAAAGTCCCAGCACCAGGCGTGAACGCCATTCCGGGACAGGGGAGGTTGTTTTACGGGAAGGATTGAACAAAACTTTCATTCGGTTGTGCCCGGAGTGTAATCAGAATGAATAGCCAGAATATTGCCGGTAGCAGGCGGCGTAACCATGCCAAGTTCTTTCCGGGCGATTTTTTCTACACGCGCAGGCATGGCCAGTGTGCTTTGCTCCAGTTGTAGCTGACTCCACTCGGTTTCCAGCTGTTCAGTTAATTTTTGTTCCTTTTCCTGTTCCATGAAAAGTTTGCGTGCCTCATACCGTGCGGTCACAATACCCAATCCACAGATAATCAATATTACGAATAGAAAAATATTCAGCTTGATCATCTGCTTATCGCGTTGCTGGTTTCCAGTTTTTCTGCCACCCGCATGACAGCGCTGCGTGCCCGTGGATTGGCGGACACTTCATCCGATCCCGGGCGAATTTTTTTACCGATAATTCTTAATTTCTGCCGGTTGTATAAACGGCTTTCCTCCTCCCTGACAGGCAATCTTCGCGGCAGGGTATCAGTGCCGGTCTGCATACGCATGAAACGCTTGACGATGCGATCTTCTAACGAATGGAAGCTGATCACCACCAACCGACCGCCTGTATTCAGCAACTCCACACATTGTGGCAATGTCATTGATAGTTCTTCAAGCTCCTGGTTAAGGTGAATCCGTATCGCCTGAAAAGTACGTGTCGCCGGATGCTGTCGATCGTCTCGGTGGCCGCGCTTGCGCACAACTGTTGCAACGATCTCGGCAAGCCGAAGCGTGGTGCTGATGGGCTGGCGTGCCTGCTCCATAATAATTGCACTCGCAATCTGCCCTGCGTACCGTTCTTCACCGTAGGTTCTGATTATTTCCTTTAATTCTGCTTCTGACGCTACAGTCAGCCACTCTGCTGCTGTTTTGCCTCGGCTGGAATCCATACGCATATCCAGGGGGCCATCATGACGAAAGCTGAATCCACGTGAGGCTTCATCCAGTTGCATCGACGATACACCGAGGTCCAGCAAGATACCGTCAACCCGGTTTATGCCCAGCGACTGGAGTGCTGCGTACATTTCGGTATAACTGCTGTGTACTGCCTGAAATCTTTCATCCAGGATGGATCGAGCTTCGGAAATGGCTGCCGGATCCTTGTCAAATGTGATTAACTGACCTGACTTGCCCAGTCGCGACAGGATCAGACGACCGTGGCCGCCCCGGCCATACGTTCCATCCACATAGATGCCGTCTTTTTGAATATTCAGCGCATCTACAGCTTCTTCCAGCAGAACGGATATGTGCACGGCTTTACCGGCACATTACAGTGAGAATCCTTCCAGTTCGGGAGGAATATCTCCATCCTTGTAAGCAGTTGCTGTGTCGATTTCCAGATCCCATTTCACCATATCCCAGAGTTCAAATTTCTCGCCTTGTCCCGCGAGCACGACTTCTTTCTGCAAACCGGCAAACTGCCGCAAGGGAGTGCCGATCAGAATGCGACCGGAGCCATCCATTTCCACGTCACAGGCATTACCAATAATAAGTCTTTGCAAACTTCGAATTTGTGGGTTGAAGCTGGAAAAGCCGCTTAGTTTTTTTTCAATTGGTTCCCATACGGATTGAGGGTATATCAGCAGGCACCTGGAGGGATCAGCGGTCACGACGATGTTGCCTCCACAATTGGCAAATAATTCATTCCGATATTTGGCGGGAATCGCAAGTCTTCCCTTACTATCGAGACTTAATTGAGTGGAGCCACGAAACATTTCATCCCTTTTGATTTCAATGGAGGTGTCTGTTTAATATTTGAATCGTATTTACTCCACTGGCATCCACAATTTCACATATTTCACCACTTTTTACCACTTTACTCAATAAAATTTTCAGGGTCAAGTCAGGAGGAATTTTTGTATTGTTGTGACAATTACTTAACAGATTTTTCCGGTAATCATTTCAAATAAAACTACCCCATAAAGACGGTTTATTTCTGGATTTGAATGCGGCATGGTATAAATTGGGAAAATATTTAGAATCAGACTGATATGGCTTTGGTATTTTGGGAGCAGGCAGTTAATGACTTGTCGGCACGTGATCCGGTGATGCACCGAATCATTCAGTGTTACAGCAATTCAATGCCTGAAGAGCGGGGCGATGCTTTTACCACACTGGCACGCGCAATTGTGGGTCAGCAGATATCAGTCAAGGCAGCAGCCAGTGTCTGGCAGAAAGTAACCACTTCAATCCCGGAATTTACTCCGAAAGAACTGATTTCCACAGAAACCGATGTATTGAGAACTTGTGGGTTGTCCGCGCGAAAAGTGGATTATTTGCGGGATTTGTCCCATCACTTCTTGAAAGGAACACTGGTAACAGTAAATTGGCATGAACTGGATGATGAAACCCTGATCCGCAAGCTGATTGAAGTAAAAGGCATTGGCCGGTGGACAGCAGAGATGTTCCTGATTTTTCATTTGCATCGTCCGGATGTGCTGCCGTTGGATGATGCTGGTCTACAACGCGCTGTCAGTATGCATTACCACGCCAGTCAGCCAATCAACAAACACGCGATTCGTGTCATTGCCGAAAACTGGCAACCCTGGCGATCCGTTGCGACCTGGTATCTATGGAGAAGTCTGGACCCTGTCCCGGTTATCTATTGAGCAACAACACAGTCAATACCCACCTGTTTTGGAAAACAGGTTCAGTATGATGACACCGGCTACGATCATCCCGATTCCTGCTAAACCTGGCAGATCAATCCTTTGCCCAAAAACCAGCCAGGCAATCAGTGTTACCAGAACGATTCCCGCCCCGGACCAGATTGCATAGGCCACGCCAACGGGGATAGTTCGCAACGTGAGTGAAAGGAAGAAAAAGGCACAGCCATAGCCGATGATGACAATCAAGGATGGCCATAAACGAGTGAATCCCTCGCTGGATTTGAGCAATGACGTGGCGATGATCTCTACGGTAATGGCAGCGGAAAGGTAAAGCAGCTCATTTCAGCTTTCCGGATCTACATAAGAGAATCCCGCAACAATGCATATTGCCGTTATTGGTGATCAGGTCGCTTATGGGCAAAGCGAAGTTGTCCACCAGTTGGTAGCAGCGTTTCTCCGGCAACGCCAGCGATTACCTGCCCATACAACTTGCCATATATCGTTATTCTTGATCAGATCTGCCCTGATCTCTTGCGCTAGAACAGAGTCATCTTCTAAATTATCGGTAGCAACTATTACAGTAGCGGTTGCAGGATTCGCAAAAAAGACATGAACCTTATCAGGGACAGTGCCATCGGGATTCGGAAAACCAGCCAAGTACAAAGCTAGAGCAATTGGATCTTTGATCCAGTAATTGTTACTGCTGCTTGCTTTCATGTATTCCTCAACAAACCGGGAATATGGAGGTTCTTCAAAATCAAGTGGCCGATAACTGTCCTTACTTTCAGGCTGAGAAGGGGAGCTATGCCAAAGCTGCATGCCTGCTATGAGCAAAAGGGCTGTGATGATGCTTCCCAACAGAAAACTTGTTTTTGGCGACATAGGTATATGCTATTCAGAATTACGATTATCGTGCAGGCTCGATAAAGTGACAATCTTTACTCATATGCATCCATATGCGCAGAACCCCGAGAAAACTGTATAGACCAAGCGACGTTGAATATTGATGCGCCATGAGTTACCGGCAAGATTGCTCACCAGTTTCTCATATGATGGTGAGTTTTATGCTAGGGAAAGGAAGTGTAGTGTTTCCTGGATTACCTCCCGAGCCTCAGCCGAAAGAAGAACGGCATTTGTTGGTTTTCCGGTAATGTAGATTGATCGGTATGATTCGGTGACTTGATCAATTAGCTGATACAAATTGGTGCGTACTGCACTTACAGTAAGGATGGTCATCTTCATTCATCAAATAAAAGAGATGAAATGGTACGTAAATGTACGTTTCTGTTGTTTAGTAATTTTGTTTTTCAACCGGGGCAGGTTGTTTAAGATCAACCAGAAATGATGCAACGTTTATCTGTCAGCAAATGGTCACGTCGTTTCTCAGCACTATTCTGGGATGGTGTTGCAGCGCTGCTGGTGCTCGGTCTGATCGTTTTTCTCGCCCAGGCCAGCAGTGACTTTATGCAGCCTCTGGTGGAATCAGAGCACGATGTCATCAGTCTTGATCCATCTGCTTTACCGGAGTATGCGTTGCGAACATCGCTCAGAATGTTGCTGGCAATGGTGTTATCGCTGCTTTTTACCTTTACCTATGCAACCTGGGCGGCCAAGAGTCGGCGCGCCGAGCAAATCCTCATCCCGTTGCTTGATATCCTTCAGTCAGTACCGATATTGGGTTTTATCTCGATTACGGTGGTGTTCTTCCTGTCCTTTGCACCTGGAAAAATGCTGGGGGCTGAACTGGCCTCAATCTTTGCTATCTTTACCAGTCAAGCCTGGAACATGGCGTTCAGCTTTTATCAATCGCTGCATACCGTTCCGAGAGAACTGGATGAAGTATCACGCTCGTTTCGGCTCAGTCCCTGGATGCGCTTCTGGAAGCTGGAAGTACCCTTTGCCATGCCAGCGCTCATCTGGAACATGATGATGTCCATGTCAGGCAGCTGGTTTTTTGTCGTGGCCTCCGAAGCAATCAGTGTGGGTGATACGATCGTCACGCTGCCGGGGATCGGTTCTTATATTGCGCTGGCGATTGATCAGCGTGATCTTGGCGCGGTTGGCTGGGCAATTGCAGTCATGTTGATCGTAATCCTGATTTACGATCAGCTCCTGTTCCGACCACTGGTGGCCTGGGCAGATCGTTTCCGTTTTGAGCAAGAAGCCGGCGTGCCACCGCCGCACTCCTGGGTACTGACAGTGCTGCGCCGTTCGCAATGGGTGGCGTTTACAACGGCCCTGTTTGCCAAAATTTGGTGTTGGACTTACCAGAGATCGCAACAACCAGCCTGGAAAGCGGGATTTAGCTGGAAGAAAACTGAGGTAAACCTGAAACCATGGGTAGATTGGCTGTGGTACGGCATGATTGCCGTAGTTTGTGTGGCTATTTCATGGAAAATTACGTTCTTTGTTTTGCAGGAAGTGGCGCTGGCGGAAGTGGGGACAGCAGTGTTCCTGGGTTTTATAACCATGATACGTGTTTTTGTGCTGATCACGGTTGCCAGTGTTATTTGGGTGCCGGTGGGTGTCTGGCTTGGATTACGCCCAGGCGCAGCACGTATTGCCCAGCCAATTGCCCAATTCATGGCGGCATTCCCGGCTAATCTGCTGTTCCCGCTGGCGGTATATGGAATCGTGACGCTGCAGCTTGATCCGGATATCTGGTTGAGTCCACTGATGATCCTGGGGACGCAGTGGTATATCCTGTTCAATGTCATTGCGGGTGCATCCACTATTCCCGGTGAGTTGCGCGATATCAGCGCCAACCTTGGTGTCCGGGGCTGGTTATGGTGGCGACGCATTGCACTGCCAGCAGTATTTCCCTTTTACATGACAGGTGTTATTACTGCCTCTGGCGGATCATGGAACGCCAGCATCGTTGCCGAAATAGTCAGTTGGGGAAATACCACGCTGCAAGCGCATGGCCTGGGTGCCTATATTACGGAGGCCACTGTTGCCGGAGATTTTCATCGTGTTGTACTCGGGATTGCCGTCATGAGTGCGTTTGTTGTCATGATCAACCGCCTGTTCTGGCGTCCGCTGTATGTGCTGGCCGAACGTAAATTCCGCTTGGGATGAAAGGAGAATCACATCGATACCGTGTTGCTGGATATTCGCGAGATTCATAAATCATTTCACAAGCCGGATGGCAGTGAGTTGCTCGTACTTGATGGCATCAATCTTGCTGTTAATAAAGGTGAAATTATCGGTTTGCTGGGTCGTTCAGGCTCAGGTAAATCCACGTTGTTACGCTTGATCGCTGGACTTGCATCGCCGTCGGCAGGTTCGATTATCTATCTTGGCAACGAAGTGACTGCCCCTCCACCTGGTGTGGCGATGGTTTTCCAAAATTCGGCCCTGTTTCCCTGGCTTACCGTGCTGGAAAACGTGCAACTTGGTCTGGAGGCACTGGGGCTGCCGATCAATGAGTTGCGCCAGCGTGCTATCAAAGCGATTGATCTGATCGGGCTTGATGGGTTTGAATCAGCCTATCCGCGTGAATTGTCGGGCGGTATGCGGCAACGTGTCGGCTTTGCACGCGCGCTGGTAGTTCACCCTAATATCCTGCTCATGGATGAACCCTTCTCAGCACTCGATGTGCTGACAGCAGAAACACTGCGTACTGATTTTCTTGATCTCTGGTCGGAAGGCCAGCTTCCCATTAAGGGTGTGATCCTCGTTACCCACAATATTGAGGAAGCTGTGCTGATGTGTGATCGCATCTTCATTTTTGGCAATAATCCCGGCCGGATTATAAATGAGATCAAAGTTGAACTGACGCACCCGCGCGCCCGTCTTGATCCAACCTTCCGCGATCTGGTCGAGCACATTTATGTGGAAATGACAACCCGCGCGGTTTCAACATCTGCCGGCAAACGCACAGAATATTTCCCCGGCACGGGAATCGGGACGAATCTGCCATCTGTAACCTCGAACTCACTTTCCGGTTTGATTGAAGCCGTAGCAGCTCCGCCCTATAACGGCGAAGCGGATCTTCCTGTCATTGCATCTTCCTTGCGTATGGAAATTGATGATTTATTTCCAGTAGCGGAAACACTGCAGATGCTGCGTTTTGCCGAAGTAGCCGGGGGTGATATCAAACTGACCACGGAAGGTCTGCAGTTCTTGGAATTTGATACTGATCAGCGCAAACGCCTGTTTGCCTGGCATCTGCTGACTTATGTTGCACTGGCAGCACATATCCGGCGCGTGCTGGACGAACGACCAACACACCGCGCGCCCTGGAACCGATTTTCAGATGAACTGGAAGATTACATGCCACAGGCAGCTGCCGAGCGAACCCTGCGAACCATCATCACCCTGGGGCGTTATGCAGAAATCTTCTCATACGATGACGAGAAGCACATCTTCAGTCTGGATAATCCTTGAAGCGTTGCTGACTGATTCCTGCTGCGATCTGTGACTTTACAGCTAAAGCGCGCTGCGTGTTCAGTATCTATATACAAGCTACCAAAGGAATCGAAGATTAATCTGTTAGTCACACGGGAGCGACACTGACTAAATGAGTAAATACTGGGCAACGCGAACTTTGGAAGCAGGAAAATAGGATTGTGCTTGAGCTTCAGAAATTTGATCTGTGGCTGCTTGTTGGAACTAAGGGAATTAAAACCATGTTTTGAAATATGCATAACTTCAGGAATCATAATGCTTGTTCCAAGCAGTTCAATTTTATTTGCCATGTCAATCTTCTTTGGCTTTCTTGATTCAAGGACTCAGTTCGGAGAAGGCTAATATCTTAATTAATCTGCGCCGCGTAGCGGCATCGGTTTGAATGAATTGTTAGATGTGCGCCTGATAAGATTAAAGCTTTGGCTCGTACTGCATCCGTCCTTGTTGACTCGGTATTGCTCTAGCGCATTGCTTAACTTCCATGGCCTTTCTTACCGCCTCGCGCTCACCGCGGACATTCGCGAGCTCCGTGCCTCAATGTCATCACCTTGCCCGTAACCGAGCCAAAAAGCTTGAACTTTGCTTGATTTGAGCCGCTGATCTTGGGCAATGACAAGCTGGCTTTCTCTTCGTGCCAAACTGTCAACCTCTGCTGTAAGTCGACCGCAGCCGAACTCTTCATACTTCAGGCCACTCACATATGTGCCTGTAATTTGTGAAGATTGAGTTGGAAGATTGAAGCAGCCGGAAACAGTGATTATGGAAGTGCAAATAGTAATTGCTTGATAAATCTTCATGGTTCTTCCTTTAATTGGTGGTGCACGTCTAACAAAATGATTTAACATCTTTGAGCCTGGTGACGACTTTAAGAGAGCAATCTTTAACAACAGCCACGACAATGCTGTTAGCCAAGAAATTGCTCGATGAGGTACATGAAAAAGTAAGGTGTTAACGCGGCAGCTTCGGTACAAAACACCCAGTTACATGAATGAAGTATTTTTTATGAAAAATATTGTTTTTCTAGTGGGCGGCGTGTATCCAGTTCAACGTGAAACCAGGCGTTATTGGCCATCTTACGAACAGGGATGAGTTTGTTTTTCTGATTCTGTAACTGGGAACTTCTGCCAGCATTGGCATACAATGTTTGATGCATTTAACGCTAAGGAAAGGCTGGTTAAAGTGGTAAACGTCATTGCGATTGCGAATGTAATGAAGCAGGAAGCATCTAGGTGACGGAATAAGTTAGTGTTTCTCTATAAATTTACCGGGAAAGAGGTATATGCGATTTCTACAGTTTTTGATCGTGCTCTGGTTGGGTATTCATGCGCAGTGGGTGCTGGCTTTTCTACCAATTCAACAGTGGCAGACAGCGAACGGGGTACGGGTTTATTTCGTTGAGAACCATGATTTGCCGATTCTAGATCTCAGTATTGAGTTTCCAGCGGGCAGCAGTACTGATACTGCTGCAACATCCGGGCGCGCCAGGCTGGTGCAACGGCTGATGGGGATGGGCGCAGGTAGTTTGTCGGAAGATCAGATTGCTGAAACGTTGGCGGATGTTGGGGCAGAGCTGGGGGGGGCATTTGATCTGGATCGGGCGGGTTTGTCATTGCGGACATTGAGCCATCAGCAGGAGCGCACTCGTGCGCTGGATATACTGGCGCAAATCATCCAGCGCCCGGAATTTTCTGAACAAATCCTGGAACGGGAACGTACGCGCATCATTTCTGCGCTCAAGGAGGCAGATACTAAGCCGGAAGTTATTGCAGACCGGACGCTGATGAAATTATTGTATGGCAAGCATCCCTATGGTTTGCGTGAATCCGGAGAGCCGGATACGCTCACCACGCTGAAACGTCAGGACCTGGTTGATTTTTATCGTGCACGCTATACGGCCGGTAATGCAGTTGTTGCAATCATTGGTGATATCAAGCGTGATGAAGCGAATCATATTGCGGAGATGTTGACTGAGAATTTACCCAGCGGAAAAACAGGCAATAGTTTGCCAGCCGTTGAAAAACCGGAGCCAATAACCCGAAAAATTGCGCATCCGGCGACACAAAGCCATATCCAATTGGCTTACCCGGGGTTGAGCCGCAAGGATCCTGATTATTTTCCTTTACTAGTTGGCAATTACATTCTGGGTGGGGGTGGATTTGTATCTCGCTTGATGAAGGAAATTCGTGAAACACGAGGGTTGGCATACAGCGTTTACAGTGCTTTTATGCCGTACCAAGAGAAAGGGCCTTTTGAAATCGGTTTGCAGACGAAGAAAGAACAGGCAGAACAGGCTTTGCAATTAACGCGAAAAACACTCAGTGACTTTGTTGAACAGGGGCCAACTAAGAAAGAATTACAGGCTGCCCGGCAGAATATTATAGGTGGATTTCCCTTGCGTATTGACAGTAACCGGAAAATACTCGGCTACTTGGGGGTGATCGGGTTTTATGACTTGCCGCTGACTTATCTAGAAGATTATGTGAAAGCAGTAGAAAAAGTGACTGTGGCGCAGATCAAGGATGCATTTCAGCGTCGGATTGATCCAACGGGGATGGTGACGGTAGTCGTGGGGGCGGAGTAGATTCCTTATTTTTATGTTGCTTAATGGGTAAAATTCGTATTATTGGCGGGCAATGGCGTAGTAGATTACTCCAGTTTTCTGATGATAAGTTGCTGAGACCGACGCCGGATCGTGTGCGAGAAACATTGTTCAACTGGCTAGGACAGGATTTGACTGGAAAAACTTGCCTGGATTTGTTTGCTGGCAGCGGTGTACTGGGATTTGAAGCAGCTTCGCGTGGAGCAAAACAGGTCACCATGATTGAGCAAAACGTAAAGACGGTGCGCAATCTACGCGACGTTATTGAGGAGCTGGCTGCTTCACAGGTGAAACTTGAACATACTGATGCCCGGACATTTCTTAAATCTAGTTCTGAACGCTACGATATTATTTTTGTTGATCCCCCGTATCAATCCGGGTTGCTGACCGAAGTATTGCCATTGTTATTTGCGAGGCTGGGGGAAAACGGGGTGGTTTATGCTGAAAACAGTGACAAGTTATTGCCCGATAACACTTGGACGATCTGCAAACAGGGGCGAGCAAGCTATGTTTATTACTACTTGTTGACTCTAAATCTTAATGGATAAAGTCATTTACCCGGGTACGTTTGATCCGATTACCCATGGGCATGAGGATCTGGTATATCGCGCGTCGAGATTATTTGACAAGGTAATTGTGGCGGTTGCTGCTAGCAGTGGCAAAGCTCCTTTTTTTTCACTAGAAGAACGGGTGGAAATAGCCAGAGATGTACTGGCTGGATATTCCAATGTTGAAGTAACAGGATTCTCTGGTTTGCTGATGGAATTTGCGCGGCAACAGGATGCTCATATCATTATTCGCGGTCTGCGTGCCGTATCTGATTTTGAGTATGAATTTCAACTGGCAGGTATGAATCGCGGCTTGTATCCGGATGTGGAGACCATTTTTCTGACGCCATCTGAGCAATATATGTTTATCTCTGCCACGATCGTGCGTGAAATTGCCCGCTTGGGAGGAGATGCAAGCAAATTTGTGCATCCTCTTGTGATCAAGCGGTTACGTCAGAAAAAGATAGAAATGAATAATGGAGAGTAATAAAAATGGCACTGATCATTACTGACGAATGCATCAATTGCGATGTGTGTGAACCTGAATGCCCTAACCGGGCAATTTCACAGGGAGAGGAAATTTACGAGATCAACCCGGATTTGTGTACAGAATGTGTCGGGCATTACACTACACCGCAGTGCGTGGAAGTTTGTCCGGTCAGCTGCATTATTGTTGATCCGGACCGGGTTGAGGATCATGAGCAGCTGATAGAGAAGTATCATTTTCTGACTACTGACGCGAACCGAGTTCCTCGGGGATAGCGTAACGTCGCTGACCAAAAATTGCTGTACCTATTCTGACCATTGTGGCCCCTTCCGCAATGGCGTTCTCCAGATCTTCTGACATGCCCATTGACAGCGTATCCAGGTTAAAGCCTTTCTGTTTGAGTTGCTCGTAAACCTCTCGCATCATCTGAAATTGTTCGCGTTGCAGTGCGGTGACAGCAGTCAGTTCCGGAACGGCCATGATTCCACGCAATTGCAGTCGTGGCAGTTCGCTGACAAAGGCAGCCAGTTCCGCAGCTTTTTCCGGATCTATTCCACTCTTGGTAATCTCTCCACTTACATTGACCTGTACACAGACTTGCAGGGGAGGTAATGATTCCGATCTTGCTGCTGAAAGACGGGTTGCGATTTTTTCACGATCAATGCCATGTACCCAGGAAAAATTCTCAGCAATCAGTTTGGTTTTGTTGCTTTGAATCGGGCCGATAAAGTGCCATTCGATTGGTAAATCGGCCAATGCACGAATTTTAACCAGGCCTTCCTGCAGATAATTTTCTCCGAACACGGTTTGCCCCGCTTCCCAGGCTTCTCTCAATTTATCCGGCGTATTGGTTTTGCTGGCTGCCAGTAACTGAATGGTTGCCGGGTCGCGCCCCGCATTTTTGGCAGCCTCAATAATACGATTTTTAACATTCTGCAGGCGTGAGGCAATTGTAGTCATAGCAAGTAGTGATCTGAATGAGTTGACAAATACGATGGATATTACAGGGAAAGTTTGGCCAATGTTCCCGAAATATATTTAATTCTGCCCGGTTTGATCCGTTCTAGATCAGATCGGCCCGGTGTGGCCGGAAATGACATCCAATGGTTGTCATTGACCAACCAATATTCCACGAGGCAGAAGGAACACATCGGATGAACATAGTAGAACTACTCTCATTTGTGGTCAAGAATAGCGCTTCTGATCTGCATTTATCTGCCGGCATGCCACCCATGATCCGGGTGCATGGAGAGATTCGGCGTATCAATCTTCCTGCACTGGAACACAAAGATGTGCATGACATGGTGTACGACATCATGAATGATAGTCAGCGTAAAGCTTACGAGGAGCATCTGGAATGTGATTTTTCATTTGCTATTCCTGGTCTGGCTCGTTTTCGTGTTAATGCCTTCAATACCCAGCGGGGGGCAGCCTCGGTGCTGCGCACCATTCCATCCAAAGTACTGTCGCTTGAAGAGCTGAAGGCGCCCAAGATATTTGCCGAGATTGCGCAACAGCCGCGTGGTGTGGTGTTGGTTACGGGGCCAACTGGATCTGGTAAATCAACCACGCTTGCAGCCATGATCAATGACATTAACGAAAATCAGTATGGTCACATTCTGACTCTGGAAGATCCGATCGAATTTGTGCATGAAAGCAAAAAATGTCTGATTAACCAGCGTGAAGTCGGACGAGATACGCACAGTTTCAGCAACGCATTGCGCTCTGCCTTACGGGAAGATCCGGATATTATTCTGGTGGGGGAAATGCGGGATCTGGAGACTATCCGCCTGGCGATGACTGCTGCAGAAACCGGTCATCTGGTTTTCGGTACGCTCCATACCAGTTCGGCTGCCAAGACGATTGACCGGATTATTGACGTGTTTCCTGCTGAAGAAAAGGAAATGGTACGTGCGATGTTGTCCGAATCGTTGCGTGCAGTTATTTCCCAGGCACTGCTGAAGACAAAGGATGGCAAAGGACGAGTGGCTGCGCACGAGATCATGATCGGTACACCGGCGATCCGCAACCTTATCCGGGAAGGGAAAGTGGCGCAGATGTATTCAGCCATCCAGACCGGGCAGGGAGTCGGGATGCAGACGCTGGATCAGAATCTGACAGATCTGGTGAAGCGCGGTGTTGTTTCAACAGCGGAAGCGCGCACCAAAGCGATGAACAAAGATAATTTCCGGGGTTAAGGGTAGAACATGATGGAAAAAGAACAGGCACTTAAATTCATGCATGATTTATTGCGATTGATGCTCAGCAAGAAGGCCTCAGACTTGTTCATCACAGCAGGCTATCCTCCGGCGATGAAGATAGATGGAAAAATGACACCAGTCACGCAACAGGCACTTTCTCCCATGCATACCGCAGCGCTGGCGCAGGCCATCATGAATGATAAGCAGGCGGCGGAGTTTGAGACCAGTAAGGAATGTAATTTTGCGATTAATCCTGAGGGGATCGGGCGTTTTCGTGTCAATGCTTTTGTCCAGCAACAGCGAACAGGCATCGTTTTACGGACGATTACCACCAAGATTCCGGATTTCGATGATCTCGGGTTACCATCAGTTCTGAAAGAGGTTGTCATGAGCAAACGTGGCCTGGTGGTTTTTGTCGGTGGAACCGGTTCGGGAAAATCCACCTCAATGGCGGCACTGATCGGTTATCGCAACAAAAGCAGCTATGGGCACATCATTACCATTGAAGATCCGGTCGAGTTTGTGCATGAGCATATCAACTGCGTCATTACCCAGCGGGAAGTCGGAGTTGATACAGAATCGTGGGAAGCTGCGCTGAAGAATACGTTACGGCAGGCGCCTGATGTTATTTTGATTGGCGAAATCCGGGATCGAGAAAC
Source organism: Nitrosomonas eutropha (assembly GCF_900116685.1). Classification (GTDB taxonomy): domain Bacteria; phylum Pseudomonadota; class Gammaproteobacteria; order Burkholderiales; family Nitrosomonadaceae; genus Nitrosomonas; species Nitrosomonas eutropha_A. The sequence goes on along the minus strand of NZ_FPBL01000005.1, from coordinate 1,953 downwards.
AATGGAGCATGCGATTGCCTTTGCCGAGACCGGGCATTTGTGCATGGGTACCTTGCACGCAAACAGTGCTAATCAGGCGTTAGATCGCATTATTAACTTCTTTCCGGAAGAGCGGCGTGCGCAGTTACTGATGGATTTATCGCTGAATATGCGGGCATTGGTTGCACAAAGGTTGATTCCCAAAAAATCAGGCAGCGGGCGGGCTGCGGCAATCGAGATAATGCTCAATTCTCCGTTGATTTCTGATCTGATATTCAAGGGAAATGTACATGAAATCAAGGAAATCATGAAAAAATCAGGTGAACTGGGGATGCAGACCTTTGATATGGCGCTATTTGAACTTTACGAGAGTGGTGTAATTTCCTACGAAGATGCATTACGTAATGCTGATTCCATGAATGAACTGCGACTGCAAATCAAACTAAACGGAGCAGAAGCAAAACTTGCACATGCAGAGACGAATATCCAAAATTTAACCATTACCTGATTACACATTGTCGGTAATGATTCCTCCTCCCAGACAGACTTTGCTTTCATAAATCACTACAGATTGCCCGGGTGTGACTCCCCATTGTGGCGCTGCAAAGCCGATCTGGCAGGAATCATGCTCAAGACGGGTGATTGCGCAGGGTGCATCCGTCTGCCGATAGCGGATTTTGGCTGCATAAACCCAGCTTTGATGGGGCGATGCACCGCTGATCCAGGAGAGATCAACAGCAGTCAGTGAAGAGCGCAACAGTGCAGGATGATCGTGTCCCTGCACGACATATAACACGTTTGCTTGCATATCTTTTTCTGACACAAACCAAGGTTGCTCATTGCCTGCGCGAGTACCGCCAATACCCAGCCCCTGCCTTTGCCCGATGGTGTAATACATTAATCCCTGGTGCTCTCCAACGATCTGACCGTCCAGCGTATGAATTTCACCTGGGTTGACTGGTAAATATCGGTTAAGAAACTCACGGAAAGGGCGTTCGCCAATGAAACAAATTCCAGTGCTATCTTTTTTGGTTGAATTGGGCAGTCTGTGCTCGAGTGCAATTTTGCGTACCTCTCGCTTGTAGAGGTGGCCAATAGGGAAAATCGTGCGTGACAGTTGTTGCTGATTCAATCGGTAGAGAAAATAGCTCTGATCCTTGTTGCCATCTTCTCCTTTGAGCAACTGAAACTGGCCGTTGATTTCATGTGCCTGTGCATAGTGGCCGGTTGCAATCCAATCAGCGCCCAACGCCAGCGCGTGATCGAGAAAGGCTTTGAACTTGATCTCGCTGTTGCACAGCACATCCGGATTGGGCGTACGCCCTGCTTGGTATTCTGCTAAAAATAGGCTGAAAACCCGCTCCCGATACTCGGCTGAAAAATTTACCACTTCCAGCGGTATATCAAGGATATCTGCTACAGAAGCGGCATCAAGAAAATCCTGGCGGGAGGAGCAATATTCATCGGTATCATCACCTTCCCAATTTTTCATGAAAAGGCCCATTACATCATAGCCTTGCTGCTTAAGTAACAAGGCTGCAACGGACGAATCCACTCCGCCAGACATACCTACAACTACACGTGATTTATTCATTCCATCAGCTGAAGAAACATATGTGGCAATTCTACCTTGCTTCCGGGCTAGCGATAAATTATGAGGTCTTTATCTTGTGCCTGGATACTCGGGACAATGCTTAGTAGTGCGTATTCAGGATTTTTGCTCCAGCACTGGCTTCTTAAAATCTTGACTTGTCCCTGATGAGAAAGTAGTCTTGGGGCGCTGTGGTGTATAGAAGTGATTTTGGCTGGTTGCCTGGGAGGGATTGGGGTAACTGGTTATTGTTTGTACATTGTGAATACCGACAGGTAGATTACGGAGGAGAGAGATGAGACTAGGGGAGTATTTGAAGGGGATGCTGCTATGTGCGGGCCTGCTGCTGATTGGGCCGGTACAGGCGGACATATCGACGGTGC
>NZ_FPBL01000030.1 GCF_900116685.1 Nitrosomonas eutropha | reverse complement strand
TTACTTTGGCGACCACACCGGCGCCAACGGTACGCCCACCTTCACGAATAGCAAAACGCAATCCTTCACTCATTGCTATCGGTGCAATCAAATTGACGTTAACCGATATATTGTCACCTGGCATCACCATTTCAACGCCTGCCGGCAATTCAATGGAACCTGTCACATCAGTTGTCCTGAAATAAAACTGTGGGCGATACCCTGCAAAAAAGGGTGTATGTCGACCACCCTCTTCTTTACTCAATACATATATCTCTGCAGAAAATTTGGTGTGTGGCAGTATGCTGCCCGGTTTAGCCAGAACCTGACCACGTTCTACCTCTTCTCGCTTGGTACCTCTTAATAAGATGCCAACGTTGTCTCCAGCCTGCCCTTGATCCAGCAATTTCCGAAACATCTCGACACCGGTACATATCGTTTTGATTGTAGGCCGCAACCCCACGATTTCTATCTCATCACCAACCTTAACTATACCGCGCTCTACACGCCCTGTCACAACAGTTCCACGCCCAGAGATCGAGAACACATCCTCAACAGGCATAATAAAAGCCCCATCAATCGCTCTTTGTGGCTCTGGGATGTATGAATCCAGTACTTCCGCCAGCTTCAGGATGGCCGCTTCACCGATGTCACTTTTATCCCCTTCCAGCGCCTTCAGTGCCGAACCAATGATAATAGGCGTATCATCCCCCGGAAAATCATACTTGGATAACAGTTCGCGTATTTCCATTTCGACGAGTTCAAGCAATTCGGCGTCGTCTACCATGTCAGCCTTATTCATGAAGACAATGATATAAGGCACTCCCACCTGCCGCGCCAGCAGAATATGCTCGCGCGTCTGTGGCATGGGCCCATCAGCTGCTGACACCACCAGAATAGCGCCATCCATCTGCGCCGCTCCTGTGATCATGTTCTTCACATAGTCGGCGTGACCCGGGCAATCAACGTGTGCGTAATGGCGCTTATCCGTTTCGTATTCAACATGGGATGTGTTAATAGTAATCCCACGCGCACGCTCCTCGGGAGCCGAATCTATCTGAGCATATGACTTGGCTTCTCCGCCAAATTGCTTGGTCAGTATTGTTGTGATCGCTGCCGTTAGCGTCGTTTTACCATGATCCACATG
>NZ_FPBL01000006.1 GCF_900116685.1 Nitrosomonas eutropha | reverse complement strand
TTGCCTTGCTTGCGGCGCAAACGCCAGATGATGTCGTCCTGGCGCTCTCTTAAGTCATCGCTGATATAGCTGCCGTTGATTTTCTCCAGTGTGGAAAAGTCAAGTTCATTAACCCAGTCTTCTTTCACAAAGCCACGCAGTAGGTCTGCCACCATTTCAGCGTGGGAAAATAGCAGTTTATATCCGTGATCGTGATTCATTGGACAAGTCTAACGGAAGCGGGAAAAAACAGACGTGAATAAATTTCAGTTCGTCTTTGACCATCAAGGCTGCTCGCAATGCAAATCGCCCTTTTCCAACCTGACCATGAAGCCGGACAGTTCTGTTGGAGCATTGCGAGGAGGCCACAGGTCGACGCAACAATCCGAACCTCCGTTACCTTCACCCCCTCATCGCAAGACCCTGGCCGTAGTGATCCAGCTCCCTCATCACCCTCACCACTGGCTTGCTTCCTGCTTCTCTACGCTCGCAGTCGCAAAGACGGCATTTTTTATGTTTGGAGCCAGATTTCTTACCCTGGCTATTGAGGTTTACCCGCATTGATGTTCAGCGCTTGCGGCGGCGAGCAGGTGGTGGTGGCGGTTCAGAAAAACCGCCCAGAAAATCATCCAGCATCTGTAACTCATCGAACTCGTCGGGTTCGTTATTTACCTGATACTGCTTGATAAAGGCAGCAAGCTGTTTGCCATCCTGAAATGCAATCAGATCAATATCAGCCTGCCGCAAATTCATCTCCAAACGGGCGACTTCAGCATCTACCGCTTTATCAACACGATCCGGCTTGAGTTTCGGAGTCAACGATACCAGTGCCCGATAAGGAGCCAATAACGATGCCAGCTCCGCCTTGAGCTCTGCCTGCTGTTCGCGCAACACCTGGATATAATGCTCCACCCGTTCAGCGGGCAGATCAGCCAGATAATCTGCACTGATCTGTTCAATTTCAAGCTGAATATTCAGCAGTTCCAGTAAATCGCCTTGATCATAAGCCTGGTTGACGCGCTGCATCAGGATGGTTTTTTCATCTGCTGTCAGATCAGCGCTTGCACGATCAGGATGCAGGCTGCTGGCCAGTTTGCGATAGACTTCACGCACTGACTGGCTGATCTCTTTTTGTGCTGCAGCACGCTTCTCCTCGGCAGCTGCCTGTTTAGCTGATTTGCGCCGGCGCGAACCTTGCTCGGTGCCACTTTTGGCTGCTTCCTCCTGCCGTTTGTGCATGGCTTTTGCAAGCATCTCCTCCATGCTGCCACCCGTATCGTCATCCTCCAGGCGCACACCAAACAGTTTTTCAACTATATCTTGCGAGAATACTTTATCAAGCTCGGCTTGCTCGTCATAGCCAAGATCGTTATAGCTATCATGCAACGCCACAATTTCCTCATCGCGCTGCTCAAGCAACAGATCGCGTGCCAGGTTGAGAATAATGTCGCATAACTTGGCACGTTGCTGCCTGCCGCGAACCACATCGCGCTGATGAAATTGCGTATCAAACAAACGCAGCATGGCAATGCGTTTTTCACGCAGTTGCGCAAACAAGGGCAGTAATTCACCACCTACACGCTGATTGTAACGCTCGCTATAAGCGTGCCACGCTTTAAGCTGCACGCGCTGGCTATCAATTTGCTGAACCAGCCGCTGAAAAGTTGCCTGTTGTTTAGTTTGCGGTGGTGTGCGTTTCACAACATCGGTAACGGTGAGCTCACTGTTATCGGCGGAATCGAGTAATGATTCCTGGCGAGGGATACAGGGCATGGCGGGAATTCCAGAATATGAAAATCAGAATGTTAACTCAACAAAATTGCTTGCATAACGGCCAGTCTCCCTTGGCATGAAAAGAGACTGCCAATTATTTTTCTCAGAGCCTGTTCAACATCTCAATCAAGAGATGAGATGCAGTTCAATTTCAACGCCGTAATGCGTCCTTCAGTGAGATATTGAACAGGGTTCTCAGGAAGATTTGTTGCTACGCTGTTCAAGCGCATTGCGAATGCTGTCCAGTGCCTGTTTGATCCGCTGGCGAGGGGTACCGATGTTCATACGCATAAAGCCGCTGCCTTCTCTGCCATAGGAAATACCGGCATTCAGTCCGATTCCGGCTTCAACTATGAAAAAATATTTAAGTTCATCATCAGTCATGCCCAGCGCGCGACAATCCAGCCACAACAGATAGGTGCCCTGTGAAGGAATCAGCCGGATTGACGGCAGATACTCGGCCAGATAGTGCTGAACCATCTCGCGCGAAGCTTCCAGATAGGCCATCAGTGCATCCAGCCATTCACCGCCTGCATGATAGGCTGCTTCAAACGCCACGATGCTGAATGGATTGGCGGCACTGACATGCATCATCTCCAGTTGATGACGAATGGCTGCCCGATGTTGCGGATCGGGAATAATCAGTGCGGACAGATTGAGGCCGGGAATATTGAAGGTTTTGCTCGGTGCTACCGCAGTGATAACTGCTTCCGGGGAATCTGCCAGGCTAGCCAATATATGATGCTTGTTCCCCGGATAAATCAGATCAGCATGGATTTCATCGGAGACAATAACCAGGTTATGCTGTCTAGCTATTTCCAGCAGCTTTTCCAGCTCCGGCCTGCTCCATACCCGACCAACCGGATTATGCGGGGAGCAAAATAACAACATACGTGCAGCAGCCGCTTGCCGGGCCAAATCAGCAAAATCCATGCTGTAGTGCCCCTGTTCCTGTTGCAAGGCATTGTTCAGCAGCGTTCTGCCCGTTTTTTTGACTACCGAGAAAAATGGGTAATACACCGGCGGCTGAACTATGACAGCTTCACCCGGTTTGCTCAGCGCAAGAATAAATACACTCAGCGAAGGCACTACGCCTGGACAGAAAACGATCCATTCGCGTGCTATCTGCCAGCCATGGCGTAATTTCAGCCAGAGAATCAGTGATTCATACAGGCTGTCCGGAAATTGTGTGTAGCCATAAACAGGATGCCTGGCTCGCGCAACCAGCGCCTCGGTGACGGCAGCCGGGGCGGCAAAATCCATATCGGCCACCCACAGCGGCATAACATCCGGACGACCGAACGTTACCTCGCGGCCATCATATTTGGTGCTGAATGTTCCGCTCCGGTCAATTTCACGATCAAAATCGTTACTCAAGCAATCTTCTCCCAGAAGGTGACTTCCGACAGCGTATGCTGGAATTTGTGCCGGGTTTCACGAATCACAAACGGCACTTGCTGCGATTCTCCCAGCAAACGAAAATGGCTGCCGAGCACTTCTTTCAGACCGTCCAACGTGGTGAAATTCTCACCGTCACGTTTAAAACCGCCCACCCAGTGCTCCCGTTTGGTGTGTTCCTCCAGCCAGGTATAGGGTGAGGCCAACAATAACAACCCACCCTGGTTAAGCCGTTCATGCACCGTGGTCAGGAATTTGGCAGGTTCGTACAAACGATCAATCAGGTTGGCTGCCAGAATCAGATCGTAGCCGGTCAATATCGGTTTGAGATTACAGGCATCCCCCTGGAAGAACTCAACCTTGTGCCTGATCTCTTTCAGGCCAAGCCCGGCAAGGCTGCATTCCCGGTAAGAAACCAGCTCCCCTTCGTCTGTCAGGGTATAACGCAGAATGCCATGCTCTGACAGCATCACCCCCTGATTAATAAAGCGTGCAGAAAAATCAACGCCGGTGACATGATCAAAATGGCGCGCCAGCTCGAATGTTGCCCGTCCGGAAGCACACCCCAGATCAAGCGCTTTACGTGCAGGACGATTCCCCATTGCAGCAATAGCCAATTTTACCAATGCTGTCGGGAAATTAGGCACATCAAAGTAAGTATCACCGTAGTGAAATTCTGCATACTCCGACAGCAGCTTGTCTGTTTCGTAATGTGAACTGTGGTGTTCAGCAGAGGCAGCAGAAATCACATAGCGAAAACCAGCATGCTGAAAAAAATGTCTGCGAAACGCATAGCGTGATGTGCGGATGGATTCATTACCACACGCAATCCATGATCCCCCTTTGATGAGATTATGCTGATCATCAAAAGTGGGTGTGGTGAAATCATCGTACAGCGGGTGGACTTCAAAGCCGGGAAATGGATGCATAGGCGTTTCTGTCCATTGCCAGACATTGCCGACCACATCAAAAAATTCACCCTGCTGAAATTTATTCACCGGGCAACTGGAAGCATAGTAATCCAGATGGATATTGCCCTGTGCCTGTTCAGTACGGGGGATTTCGCTCAATCCGGCAACATCGTATAAACGATACCATTCATCTTCGGTGGGTAAACGCACCGGCTGGCCGGTTGTTTTCGCTTTCCAGTTACAGAATGCCTTAGCTTCATGGTAATTGACCTCTACCGGCCAGTTCCACGGCATCGGTGCCTCTTCCGTCATCAGGCGCAATAACCATTGATCCCTCTGCTGCACCCAGAACGTCGGATGAGCCGCGCCGCTAAATTTTCGCCATGCCAGCCCTTCCTCTTCCCAATAATCATCTGTTTTGTAGCCTTGCGCTTCAACAAAAACGAGAAATTCCTGGTTGCTGACCAGATAGCGACTGGCCTGGAAATCAGGCAGCTCCGCCTCATGATGGCCATATTCGTTATCCCACCCGTAAACAAGATCGATCTTGCGCTTGCCTAGCACCACTTTCCCGGCCGGAACCGTAACCATCCCGTTTTCTGGCGCACTGCCGCTCTCGTGGCAAGGCTGCCAGGCAGAATGAGGCTGCACATAATCAAGTTTGTGCTGGCGGATCAGTACAGAAGACGTTTCCAGGTGAATACGCTCATGCTCCACTCCCATCACAATCGCCCACCATGGGCTTTCCCATGTAATCGGCAGTGTTAGTGGTAATGAGCTGATGAGGGCATCTATCTTCTGACGCATGGTGCGACGATATGCCATCACTTCCTCAACACTCGGCCAGTCATAATGCGTGGCATCCAGATCATCCCAGCTCATCTCATCCACGCCCACGGCAAAAATGGATTCCAACCTCGGGTTGATACGCTCCGTCAGCACGCCAGCCAAAATCAGTTTGTTGATAAAGAAAGTGGCGGTATGGCCCAAATAAAAAATTAGGGGATGGCGCAAAGAAATTGGTTTGATGTAATAGGCTTCATTACTGCGCAGGGTTTTGAACAACTGCTCGTACCAATCCAGCGTCGTATGAAAATAGGCACGCAATTCCTCACGCTTGGCTTCGACATCATCGCCGCCCAGCACGGGTGTTCTTTGAAACAATTCAGGTTTAACAGGCATAAGCTACTCGGGACAATGCTCTGTCCTTCTTTAAAAATAGCAGATTATAACGCCACTTGTATAACGATCGCCGTGAAAGCAGGCTATTGAATGGGATCAGGCAGTAATAACTACTGCCCGTGCGGGCATGGAGCATAAAGCCGAAACCAGCAAGAATGGAATGAAAACACCGGGATAGAAACAATGTCCCACCCCGGGTGATTATATAAATAAACTCGTTATCCGCTATTCACAATGTGAGCTATGCCGCCACACTATCGTCAACCCGCATCATCGCCCCATGCGTGATGCAGAAAGCGGAATATCTGCATGTTCCCATGCTTTTTTGAAGCGCGCTTCAATCACCTCCGCTTCTGCTGTTTTGTTTTGAGCACGTAAAGCCTGCTGTAAGCCAAACAGTGCCCAGCCATTGTCGCGGTTGCGCCGCAGGTCTTCCCAGTACACGGTTTCTGCCTCATCCGGGCGGCCCGCTTCCAGCAGAATCGCTCCCAATGCCAGGCGTGGCGGGTAATGCCATTCGAATGGTTCCGTATAAACCAGACCATCTTCAAGTCGGACTGCCCGTTCCAGGTGGGCAATGGCAGCATCAAATTTTCCATGTGCGGCGGCGAGTTCGCCTGCCAGTACTTCAGGGGCGATTCGCAATACACTGTACGCCGTATTCTGGGAAACTAACCGGCTGTCAAGTGATGGGTCTTTCAGCGTTTTGCGTAACTGTGCCAATTCTTTTTCAGCCTGTTGCAATTGCCCAGTCGCTACATAAGCCAGGCCACGCACATAATGCCAGCCACCACGGAGAAACGCACTGGTGGCGGGAGGAGCGGGTTCTGCAAGTACTGCCTGCCATTGTCCAAACCGGGCAAGCGTCCAGTAGGGTAGTACACGGAAGGTCGCAGTAAAAGGCATCTGGCTCAGTAACGCATCATCTACTTTACTGGCAGTTTCGCGCGCACTTTCCAGCGCTAGCGCGTACTGGCCGCTGGCTGAGGCAGCAAACCAGAGAAAATGAATGTTATGCGGGTAATACACAATCGGGTACAAACCCTGGGCCTTGGATTGCGCGATATAAGCCTCGTCAGCCTTGATTGCCATCTGATTGCTTTTTGCGGCGTCTGCATAACGGCCCACCCGCTGAAAAATATGTGAAGCCATATGGATCATATGTCCAGCTTCCGGCATCAGCTTCAGTAGCGTATCAGCCGCCTTTTCGGCACGCTCCGGCGCAGATGTGGGCTCCATCAGGTGAATGTACATATGCAACGCACCAGGATGATCCGGATAGCGGCGTAATACATCTTCAGTCAGCGCCACGATTTCATCCGTCCCTTCATACGGATAACCATCCCGCATCCAGTAACCCCAAGGACGAAGATTCATCGTCGATTCCACATAAAGCACGGCGATATCCGGATCATCCGGGAACTGATGATGAACCTCGCGCATGGCACCTGCATACGCTTTATCATTGACTTTACGTGCTTCGGCTATGCCTGAATAGCGTTTTTCCAGTGCTTGTATCAGCGCCTGCTCTTTCGGCGATGCTGTGGTCATGAGTGATTTGGCCTGATTGATCAGCTTCACCGCCAACGGTTCTTCACCTGCATCCATCGCCGCATTGATATTGGGACCCAGCACCAGCGCCTGCCCCCAATAAGCCATCGCCAATGCGGGATCCAGCCGGGCAGCTTCCTGGAATGCACGGCCGGCCTCGGCGTGATTGAAACCATAAGCAAGATTGACACCTTGATTAATAAACAGCTGGGCACGCTCATTCTGCGTCGTAACGGGAAAAACGTGTGTCCCGAGGTTCATCAACCAGGCAGCAGGCTGCTTATCGGATACGGGTTGATCCGCTATTGGTATTTCAGATCCCTGATCATATCCGGCGGGAACCTCGTGATCGGTATGCGCAAATGCACTGGGAATCCCGGCAACTGTCAGCATACAGCCGACCAATATGAATTTTGAAATAGGCATGTGAGTCTCTCCTGTATGGTTTTTATCTTTAGCTATCATAAACGTTAATGGTCTTGATATTGGCAAATTCTCTCAATCCCCACCGGGAAAGCTCACGCCCCAGACCACTTTCCTTGATGCCGCCAAAAGGCATACGTGGATCCGATTTGGTGATGCTGTTGACAAACACGGCGCCTGCTTCCAGTTTGCGTGCGACCTGTTCGCCATACACCAGATCACGACTCCATACGCTCGCACCCAAGCCAAACCGGGTACTGTTAGCCAATGCAACAACTTCATCCACGGTTTGAACGACGATGACCGGCGCGACCGGGCCAAATACTTCCTCGGCAAGCACTTCCATATCCGGAGCTACATTGGTCAACACAGTCGGGGAAAAATAAGCGCCCTGACGTTTGCCGCCTGTTTGTACCACCGCACCTTTCGCAAATGCATCCGCCACGAATTGTTCCATTTTTTCTGCGGCCTGTTCGTTTACCAGCGGGCCAATGTCCGTTTTTTCATCGAGCGGATCCCCCACCACCAGTTTTTCAACTTCAGCCAGTAACGCTGTAGTAAATGCTTCCTGCACCTCCTGCAGAACAATGATGCGTTTCGCAGCAATACAGCTTTGCCCGTTATTCTGAAACCGCCCAGTTACCGCTGCCTTTGCCGCAGCGGTAATATCTGCATCCGCCAGTACAACCAGGGGATCAGAACCCCCCAGTTCCAGTACGATTTTCTTCAGGTATTTTCCGGCTGTGGCAGCAATAATTTTGCCCGCTTCAGCGCTGCCAGTCAGTGAAACACCCTGACATAACGGATGAGCAATAATCTGTTCGACCTGTTCATGAGAAGCGAGAATCGTACTGAACAGCCCTTGTGGAAACCCGGCTTCACTTACTGCCTCCTGAATATTCAGGGCAGATCCCGTGACATTGGCGGCATGTTTCAACAAAGCACCATTGCCTGTCAGCAGTGTCGGAACCAGAAAACGAATCACCTGCCAGAACGGAAAGTTCCAGGGCATAACCGCCAGAATGACCCCCAGCGGCTCAATAACGATACGATGTTTTCGGCCATCTGCTGCAACCTCTTCCTCAGCCAGCCAGGTTGCAGCGTTAGCTGCATACACTTCGCAGCACCAGGCACATTTTTCGATTTCCGCCCGTGCTGCGCGAATGGTTTTGCCCATTTCCTCTGACATCAGTCGGGCATATTGTTCGGATTTTTTTCGCAGAACTTCTGCCAGTTTCAGCAGCACTCCTGCCCGTTCAGACAGAGGCGTCTGCCGCCATGCCAGATGAGCCGCATGCGCATGTTCCAGCGCACTGAAGATCATCGTTTCGGAATAGCGCGTGTACGTTCGCAGCATTTTTCCGGTTGCAGGGTTTGTTGTCAGAATCATGACTCTCTTTACAAACTACAAACCAATTAATATCTTGTCTGCAAGCTAAGCGGCTTTTCCTCTCCCAGTTGTTCAGCTGACAAAAAGCAGATTTCCCCACCCTGTTGCATGACCAGTTCGATAAATGTATCCACCACATCATCTGTCACATCCAATGCAGTAGCATCATCGTGAACGGTAACGATTTTCTGGTCAAAATCAATGATTCCGGGTTGAATATACCCTTGACGCACAAACAAACGTGCTGCATTACCTTCAGTTACAGCCCGGAAAATAGTGGAGAAATCAGTTAGTAATTGATGTGCATTCCGCGCCTGGGCAAGATGTTGCAGAGCTGTTTTTGCCCGGTTGAGGCGATATTCAACCAGTATGGCCTGCACTTCCAGAATAATTCTTTCAGCAGGTACCTTCAAATCAGGCACAGAAGTGATCGCGCCGACAATATCGGTTGGCTGATCACAAACTTCTTTGAAAAAAGCAACATTGCGCGCGTCACCCACAACAATAACCGGCAGACGATCATTTTCAGGATTGTTCTGAATCTCCTGCAGGCTTTTATCTGCGCGGTTAAAGAATTCTTTGAGGTTACTGGCTTCATTTGGTATTTGGGCGCGATCCAATCCTTTTGCTGCAAATAAAAATGGACTCTCCATCGGAAAACTGCCCGTCCGCAATACAGTTTGTGAATCAAACTCATGGATCGGACGATCATTAAACGCCTCGATCAGGCGCGCGGATGTGCGCGAAATAACCAGTACATGATAATGAACAGCATCATTAATTTCCCGCACGAGATCACGTACGGCGAAAGTATCATCAATAATTACCCGTGCTTCAGCTGTAAATGGAAAACGCATAACCGTTACGCTGTGACGGCTGGCAAAAATGCCCAGGCTGTCAAGGTTGTAATTATGATCAAGCGTCTCAATCTTTTTATTGATTGCATCAATAATCCCCTCAACCTCGCGCTTATCAAGCTGATTGTTTAATCGATCCTCAGCTTCTTTGACCAGATTTTTCAGCGTGATCGCATCTTGTTTGTTATCCGGAAAAGTCCGATGGGTAGGTAATAAAATGCTGATGGCCAGATCATTTTGATGGTGATTAAGCTGATTCAGAAGTGATTTCAGGTTCATGGGAGTCCCTTAACGGTTCAGATTAAATTTCAGAAACAAACCACTACATTTATATTACAACACGTAAAATCATAAAGTTACAAAGCCAGCATGAAATACAAGGATTTAACCGGGACAAAAAATATCAGGCATCGTTTGAAAGTAGATCCCGTCTGGACAGCCGCTTCAAACGATCAATCGTTAGTTGTCAAGTGCGTGCCGCGTTGCTGCAGCCATGCTGAAAATCTATCACCCACTTCACTGTGACGTTCGCCCAGATCTACCGTTGCCTGTAAAAATCCCAGCTTGCTTCCACAATCGTAACGAACCCCTGCGTAGCGATAAGCAAAAACTTTTTCATGCTGCATGAGCCGGGCAATACCGTCAGTGAGCTGGATTTCGCCCCCCACACCGTGCGGCATATTTTCCAGCTCCCTGAAAATACCCGGGGTCAGGACATAGCGGCCAGCAACAGCAAGCGTCGTAGGTGCAACATCTGGAGACGGTTTTTCAATAATTCCACTGACATCCACCAGGCCTGGCATCACATTCTGCCCACTGACAATTCCGTAACGCCTGGTATGTTCACGCGGCACATCCTGTACGGCCAGGATACTGGCTTGCCTTTCGACAAATTGTTCAACCATCTGCGCTATTATCGCGGGCTTCCCAATCATCAGATCATCTGCGAGCAATACCGCAAAAGGCTCATTACCCACCAGCTCTTTCGAACACAACACCGCATGGCCAAGCCCCATCGCACGAGATTGGCGCACATAGGTACAAATCATGTCATCAGGAGCAATACTGCGCGCCACATCCAGCAACGCAGTTTTACCTGCCAGTTCCAGTTCATTTTCCAGCTCGTAAGCTGTATCAAAATGATCCTCGACACTACGCTTGGTGCGACCCGTCACAAAAATCATATGTCGGATTCCGGCAGCATACGCTTCTTCAACGGCATATTGAATTAACGGCTTATCTACCACTGGCAGCATTTCTTTGGCAGATGCCTTGGTTGCAGGTAGAAAACGAGTACCAAGACCCGCAATTGGAAATACAGCTTTTTTTACCACACTCATGACAGAAGACTATTTTTGTTTAAATTCAAACAAGGATACCCGATCAGCACTGATTTTCCTATGATGAAACCGGCATAGTTGTATTATGAATAGATGCAAAAAATTGAATCCCGATCAGTACGAAGCAATAAATTGCTCTGGTAGATGAGCCATGCTGCAAGCCGTTTTTTGAACTGGCCGATATGCATAAATGTCCAATTAGATCTGGTTGCATGTAATTTATTACCAACGCAGAGCCAAATGAGAATAGTGATGCCCAAGTCCATAATGTCAGTGTCAGTGCTACAGATGCACGGCTGTGGCTCGCAACAAGCTGTCACTTTGTCTGTTCAATGTGTTGCGCTCGTGTTGCTCTCGGGATGTAACAGCACTGAGCATTTGAGCTTCCTCAATCCACAAGGCCCAATTGCGACAGCTCAAAGTGAACACTTCTGGTTGGTCGTGGCTATCCTCTTCATTCTGATTGCGCTGCCAGTATTTATCGGTACAGTGTGGATTGCCTGGCGCTACCGCTACGGCGCCACCAAATCCAAATATGTGCCGCGATGGAAAATCTTCAAGCCACTTGAATATTTCAGTTGGGGCATCCCAATCACTATTGTTATTTTTTTAAGTATCTTAGTGTGGGAAGACACAGAACGCTTCGACCCTTATCGCCCCCTTACATCCAGCACACCAGCAACCCATGTCCAGGTAATTGGCTACGATTGGAAATGGCTGTTTGTTTATCCCGAGCAAGGCATTGCCAGCGTTGGCATGCTGGCGTTTCCTGCTGGACAGCCGCTAACCATGGAGCTGACTTCAGCCACGGTGATGCAGTCATTTTTTATTCCGGCACTGGGCAGCCAGATTTATGCCATGGGCGGCATGGTGACGCAGCTTAATCTGCAAGCTGACCGGCCAGGCCGCTTCCTCGGTGAGAACACCATGTATAGCGGCGATGGCTTCCACCAGCAAAAATTTGCTGCAGTGGCGATGACGCAGGCGGATTTTGATGCCTGGGTGCAACAAGTACGCGCTACCGGAATCCCGTTCGATGCGACCGCCTTGAACGCCATTGCAATGCAAGGAACCAAGGCACAGCTGCGCACGGTACTGGCGCCAGCAGCACCGGCCTTCGATAGCAATATTTATTTCACTGGCGCGAAAGCCAATTTTTTCACCGATTTAGTGATGTCAGTCATGGACGACAAACCATTGCCATCAACTGCGCTGGCACCCGCGATCACCAAGGGTCAATAGCTATGAGCTGGTCTACCACTCTCAATCATCCCCTCGGGCTTCTGGATGCGGACTCGTTTCCGTTTCTGGCCATGCTTGGCAGCGATGATAGCGATATTTTTATCAATGGGCTTCTAGGCAGTTTTGCAGCCGCGCTCGTAGTCATCAGCGTGATGGTAGTAGTAGCATTGCTGACGCGCTACCGCGCCTGGCGCACTTTGTGGTTCGATTGGCTCACCAGCGCTGATCACAAGAAGATTGGGATCATGTATGTTGTGCTGGCACTGGTGATGCTGGTGCGCGCCATTGCCGAGGCGGTCTTGATGCGCGCGCAGGGCGCAGTCGGATTGGATGGTGGCTTTCTTTCATCCGATCACTTCGCCCAGCTTTTCAGCACGCACGGCACGATCATGATCTTCTTCATGGCGATGCCGTTTCTCACGGGGCTCATCAACTATGTTGTACCGCTACAAATCGGCGCACGCGACGTTGCTTTCCCGATACTCAATTCCATCAGCCTGTGGCTAACCGTAGCAGGTGCTGCGCTGGTGATGACTTCACTTGTCGTCGGAGTTTTTTCTACCGGTGGCTGGTTTGGCTACCCACCCTATACCGGAACCTTGTACAACCCGGGCGTCGGGGTTGATTACTGGATCTGGTCACTCACACTGGCATCTTTGGGCTCAACGCTCACCGGCATCAATATTGCTGTCACGATTTACAAAAAACGTGCACCCGGCATGAAACTTTATTACATGCCACTCTTCACCTGGACCGCGCTGTGCACCGCTATCATGATGATTTTTGCCATGCCACCACTCACCGTAGTGACGCTACAGCTGGCGCTGGATCGCTATCTCGACTTTCATTTCTTCACCAATGGTCTGGGTGGCAATCAGATGAACTTCCTCAACATGTTCTGGCTCTTTGGCCACCCTGAAGTCTACATCCTGATTTTGCCTGCCTTCGGTGTCTATTCCGAGATCTTCTCAACCTTCTCCGGCAAAGTTCTGTTTGGCTATAAATCATTGGTGTGGGCAACCATGTCGATTGCATTCCTGTCATTCTTGGTATGGCTGCACCATTTTTTCACCATGGGCCAATCGGGCCACATCAACGCGGTATTCGGAATTGCCTCCATGCTGATCGGCATTCCTACCGGAGTCAAAATCTACGACTGGATGTGGACCATGCTTCGCGGTCGCGTACGCTTCAGTGTCCCCATGATTTATTCGTTAGCGTTCATCTTTCTGTTCGTGATTGGCGGCATCACCGGCATCATGCTGGCCAATCCCATCCTGGATTATCAGGTACACAATACTGTTTTTCTGGTGGCACATTTCCACAATATGGCCGTACCAGGCGTGCTATTTGGCATGCTGGCGGGTTATACCTTCTGGTTTCCCAAAGCATTCGGGTTCCGCCTGGACGAGCGCTGGGGGAGAATTTCAGCGTATTGCTGGATTTTTGGCTGGATGGGGGCGTTCTTCCCGCTGTACATTCTGGGGTTGATGGGGCTACCGCGCCGCAGTGTTGCTTACGAACAGGCTAGCTACGTGCCACTGGAAATCGTGGCATTTGTGGGCGCTTTGCTGGTTGCGGCAGCGCTCATGGCGCTTGTCATTCAGTTATGGGTTTCAATCAAGCATCGTGAAGAAAACCGTGTTTTTGTAGGCGATCCATGGGACGGTCGCAGCCTTGAATGGGCCACATCAGCACCACCGCCGGAGTACAATTTTCCGGTTGTTCCCAGCATCAATGATCGCGATGCTTTCACGGCTGCCAAGGAATTTGGCGTCGGCTACCAGGAGCCCGATACATACGTCAATATCGAAATACCGCAAAACAGCGCAATGGGCCCGGTATTTGGTGGCACCAGCTTCTTGTTGGCATTCGGGCTGGTGTGGCAAATCTGGTGGCTCGTGATCCTGACAGGGTTAGTAACGATTGGCACCCTGGTGGTGCGTGGCTTTCAGCGTGACACCCTGAAAATTATCCCGGCAGAAACCGTCTGTCGGGCACATCGGCACTGGATTCAGGCCGCACGCTCGGCGCAGCCGATCAAGCGCAGCCAAGAGCATACGGCCGCGAACAAAGGGCGCGCCGCGCTTGAAACCGTAGAGGTGTCCACATGATCTCAGAGCTTTTCAAGCGCGTGGAGTTTTACCTTGACGCACGTCAGAACAAGGAGATCTTTATCTACCCGGGTCTGAACCTCGGAGCTGAACATTCGAATGTGCATACCCAGGCCGAAGCAACTGTATTTGGCTTCTGGGTGTTCCTGATGAGTGACGCCATTATTTTCGGAATGGCTTTTGCCACCTACGCTACCTTGCTGCAAGGCACTGCCGGCAGCCCCGGCCCGCGCGAGCTGTACCACTTGGGCCCCATCTTCATCGAAACGCTGCTGTTACTGACGAGCAGCTTTACGTTCGGTATGGCGTCAATCGCCATGAAATACAAGCACCCGACATCGCATCTGGTCGGCTGGCTGCTGGTCACACTGGTGCTTGGCGTAATTTTTCTGGGGATGGAGCTGGATGATTTCCGCACCATGTTTGCTGCTGGCGGCTTGCCCACGCAAAGTGGCTTTTTATCGGGTTTCTTTGGTCTCGTGCCACTGCACGGCTTGCATGTGACGGCAGGCTGCATTTGGCTGGTTTGCATGCTGGGGCAAATCGCCGTTCATGGCCTGGATAGCGAAACTAAGCTGGGGCTACTCAGACTGGCACTGTTCTGGCATTTTCTGGACATTGTCTGGATCTTTATTTTTTCGGTAGTTTATCTGGGGGGATTGGCATGAGTAAACCTGTTACCCGGATACCTGCGACTAACGCGCTCATGACTAATAAGCGACGTGATTTCATGTCTTATGTGTGGGGATTTGGCCTGGCGCTTATTCTCACACTGGTGCCTTTTGCGCTGGTGCAGTGGCAAGCCACGACACGTGGCTCGTTGTTAATAATCATCGCAGTGCTGGCAATGGTGCAGACCGTGGTGCACTTTCGCTTCTTCCTGCACCTCGGCCGCAAGCGCAAGCGTGAGGATCTGCTATTGGTCTTGTTTTCTACTTCATTACTGATCATCATGGTGGCTGGCACCATCTGGATCATGGCCAATCTTGCCGAGCGCATGACACCCATATAGCAATCAGCTGTCATGCCAGGTCTGCCATTTGCATGTCGATAAAATCAGTTTTTCTTGCCAATGACGGTGGAATAAATAACGTTTTCCATCGGATTGTTATCGGCTGGCAGACAGTCGGCGTGAGCATAACGAATCAGGCTGGGCCAACATTTGTGTGTGTAATCCAATGCTTCATCAGATACGCTGCGGTTCGCGGTTTACAGGTGGGTTTGCATGAGGGGTAGTTTAAGCAGTAATCTCCCTGAGTCTCCCCACATCGAAAAAGAAGATCAAACATGACACTCGATTCGGAATCATCTGCCGGTAACAGGCAAGGATCACGTAACGAGCAGGACACACCCCCCCGCCTCACTGCTGCTTTATGCCTAACTGCCCTGGGTGTGGTCTACGGTGATATCGCTACCAGCCCTCTATACGCGTTTCGCGAAGCGCTGCACAATATGGCGTCCGACTCAAGAACGCCTGAAAGTATCCTGGGTATCCTGTCATTGATTTTCTGGGCATTGATTATTCTCGTTTCGATCAAGTATCTACTAATTATCATGCGCGCAGACAACCACGGCGAAGGCGGTATTCTGGCTCTGCTGGCACTGTTGCGCCCCTGGCGCGGATCGTCACAACACCAGCGCAACGTACTGATTGTCCTTGGATTGTTTGGGGCGGCGCTGCTCTATGGCGACGGCATGATCACACCGGCGATTTCGGTACTCAGCGCCATGGAAGGGCTGGAAGTGGCAGCACCACAACTGACATCCTACATAATCCCGGCGACCACCGTTATTCTGGTGCTGCTGTTTTTGGTACAGAAGCGAGGTACCGCACGCATCGGCAGAGTCTTCGGCCCAATCATGCTGGTATGGTTTGCAGTAATCGCCTTGCTCGGATTGAGTGGGATCATTCGCTACCCGCAGGTGTTGATCGCGGTCAACCCCTGTTATGGGGTGGATTTCTTCATTGACAACGGCTGGATCGCTTTCCGAGTCCTTGGCGGCGTGTTTCTCGCCCTGACCGGCGCCGAAGCTCTCTACGCAGACATGGGACATGTTGGGCGAGCACCGATCCGGCTAATGTGGTTTGCCCTGGTACTGCCAGCCTTGTTATTTAATTATTTCGGGCAGGGGGCGCTACTATTGCTCGATCCGCATGAGGCGCAACCGTTTTTTCGCTTAGCGCCGCCATCATTCCTATATTCCCTGGTGGGCCTGGCAACGCTCGCCACTATCATTGCCTCTCAGGCGATCATTTCAGGTGTATTCTCGCTGACCCGGCAAGCGATTCAGCTTGGGCAGAGTCCACGGCTGACATTGGTGCAAACCTCCTCGGAGGAAATCGGCCAGGTCTACGTGCCTGCAGCAAACTGGTTCATGATGATTGCTGCCGTATGGCTGGTACTACACTTCCGTTCCTCGGATAATCTCGCGGGTGCCTTTGGTATCGCGGTATCAGGTACTATGGTGATCACTACCATTCTGGCATTTTTTGTGATGCGCGAACGCTGGCACTGGAACATCCTGACCGCAGTAGCAGTGACGGTGGGGTTCCTGATAATTGACCTAGCCTTCTTCAGTTCAAATCTACTCAAAATTACGGATGGTGGCTGGTTCCCGCTGGTCATAGCCGTGTTTATATTTACCCTAATGATCACCTGGCAGCAGGGACGCCAGCTTCTCGTGCAGCGGATACACAAGGAAACCGAGTCGTTCCAAGATTTTCTCCAGCGTATCGTGATTGATCCTCCTCTGCGTGTGTCCGGAACAGCGGTTTTCCTCACTATCCACCAGCACGATACACCGCCAGCGTTACTCTACCAGTTGACTCACAACAAAGTCTTGCACGAGCAAGTGGTCCTGGTTACCGTAATTACCGAGGAGGTGCCGCGTGTGCCGGCAGCAGAGCGCCTTGAAGTCATGGAGCTGTCTTCCGGTTTTCACCGCATCATTGTGCACTATGGATTCATGCAAAGTCCGAATGTTCCGGTGGCGCTGCGAGCATGTGAAACATTGGGATTGAAGATTGATCTCGACACCACGACCTATTATCTTAGCCGTGCCTCGTTGATCCCCACCGACGAACGCCCCGGAATGGCGCTCTGGCGAGATCGCCTGTTTGCATTTATGTCACGCAACAGCGCCTGGCCAACGGCGTTCTACCATCTGCCGCCAGAGCACGTGATCGAGCTCGGCATACAGGTCGAGCTGTAACACGGTATTATTTAGCGCAATGCATCCGCTCCAGGCGATAAAGCAGCAGGTAGTTGAGGTGTAGTTGCAGGAATGATCTAGGCAAGCAAATATGGCGATGTACAAGGGCCTCCACGCAGGTTTTGAGTCATCAGACAAATGCCGACAGGTTGGCTATACTCTGCAGCCCTAAAATACCAGCAACCCGGCCACAACTGTAATTACCCGAAATATTTGAACAAGGAGAATAGTGATGAGTGAAAGGCTTACCAAATCGGCCGCTCGTAATATTTTCTACGGCGGGACGGCTTTCTTCCTGCTACTTTTCATTGCACTTTCAATCCACACCCATCTATATATCGTCAACAGTTCGACTGATCAGGCAACACTCACGCCCTCTGTTGCGCAAGGAAAACGGGTATGGGAGCACAATGCCTGCATCAATTGCCATTCGCTACTGGGTGAAGGGGCTTATTTTGCGCCAGAACTGGGTAATGTCTGGGTACGTTATGGCGGACGTGAACATCCAGAAGGTGCAAGAATGGGATTGAAGGCCTGGATGAGGGCCCAGCCAACTGGTGTGCCTGGCCGTCGCCAAATGCCGCAATTCAATTTAAGCGAGCAGGAGCTGGATGATCTGATCGATTTTCTTGAGTGGGTCAGTCGTATTGATACACAAGGATGGCCTCCAAATACTGCAGGCTAACCCACCTGAATTACTATCACACGAAGGGAAATGCTCATGAAATATTCAACCCAGAAGCTTGCTTATCCATATTTCATCGCCGCACTGGCACTGTTCGCTGTTCAGGTATTAGCTGGTGTACTCGCCGGTACCGCTTATACCTTGCCCAACTTAATGGCAGAAAGTCTGCCATTCCACATTATTCGCATGATTCACACTAATGCCCTGCTGGTCTGGCTGCTGCTGGGTTACTTCGGGGCAGCTTATTTTCTGATTCCCGAAGAAAGTGAACGCGATATTCACAGCCCGAAAATTGCCTGGCTGCAATTGTTTATCTTTGTCTTCGCTGCACTGGCTGCCGTGGTGAGTTATCTGATGGGGATACATGAAGGCCGGGAGTTTCTGGAACAGCCTTTATGGGTCAAGGTGTTGTTAGTAGTTGCGTTCCTGTTATTTCTGTACAACGTCTCTATGACAGTCCTCAAGGGACGAAAAACCGTTGTCTCCACAGTTCTGCTACTTGGCATGTGGGGAGCGGCACTGTTATTTCTATTTGCCTTCTATAATCCGGACAACCTCGCGCTCGACAAAATGTATTGGTGGTATGTCGTGCATCTCTGGGTGGAAGGCATATGGGAGTTGATCATGGCCTCCATGCTTGCTTTTTTGCTGATCAAGATGACTGGCGTGGATCGCGAAGTGATTGAAAAATGGCTGTATGTGATTGTCGGCCTGGCGTTGTTCAGCGGATTGCTGGGTACTGGCCATCACTACTACTGGATCGGCACACCTGGTTATTGGCAGTGGATCGGCAGTCTGTTCTCGATTCTGGAAGTACTACCCTTCTTCGCCATGGTGTTATGGTGTTTCCACATGGTGTATCGCAGCGGACGCAATCACCCCAACAAGGCCGCCATGCTCTGGAGCTTGGGCTGTCCAGTAATGGCTTTTTTCGGTGCAGGGGTATGGGGACTAATGCACAGTTTCTCGTTCATAAATTTTTACAGTCACGGTACGCAAATCACCGCTGCTCACGGACACATGGCGTTTTATGGTGCCTACGTCATGCTTAACCTGGCTTTCTTCACCTATGCCCTGCCACAATTGCGCAACGTGCAACCATATAACCAGATTTTAAATATGTGGAGTTTCTGGGTGATGACTGCTTCCATGGCGTTCATGACCTTCACCCTGACGTTTGCCGGGGTACTGCAAACGCATTTACAACGGGTTATGGGACTGGGATTCATGGAAATTCAGCAGCAACTGGATTTGTTCTACTGGATGCGGTTGCTGTCCGGTATCGTCTTCGTTATCGGCGTAATCCTGTACATTTACGCCGCGTTGGGGCCTGTCAAAAACCAGGTGTCACCCTCCCTAAACTTGCGGGCAGCCAACAAATGAAACAGTTGTTAGCTACTCCGGGAATATAGCTGTGACAGCTGCTACGACAACAGATTTTCCATTTTATGTCCCGATCGGCAATGAATGTGAGTTGTTTGAAACCGCCTACCGGCAACGCTTGCCACTGTTACTGAAAGGGCCAACCGGCTGTGGCAAAACCCGCTTTGTCACTCACATGGCTGCCCGGCTACAGCGGCCGCTTTTTACGATCTCTTGCCATGATGATCTGACCGCAGCTGATCTGACTGGCCGTTTCCTGATCAAGGGCGGAGAAACAGTTTGGGTGGACGGACCGTTGACCAGCGCCATCCGCGAAGGCGGCATCTGTTATCTGGATGAAGTTGTGGAAGCACGCAAGGATGTAACAGTCGTACTGCACCCCCTGACAGATGACCGGCGCATGTTGCCGTTGGAACGTACTAATGAAGTATTGCAGGCACCAGATAGCTTCATGCTGGTCATCTCCTATAATCCCGGCTATCAGAACATTCTTAAATCACTCAAACCCAGTACACGGCAGCGGTTTATCGCCCTGTCCTTTGACTTCCCTCCACCGGAAATCGAACTGGAAATTATCACCAGTGAGAGCGGCCTCGCCAGAGAACATTGCACTGCACTGGTCAATCTGGCCACCCAACTGCGACGGCTGAAAGAAATTGATCTGGAAGAAAGTGTTTCCACCCGGTTGCTGGTGTACTGCGCCACGCTGATGGCGGCCGGGCTGGATCCTCTGCAGGCAGCACAAGCTGCACTGATCGAACCATTAAGTGATGAACCGGAAGTGCAACAAGGTTTGTTTGAACTGATCCACGCTACTTTCGGTTAAGCGCCATGTGGCAATGGCTGGAGCTGGAAGAACAAATCGGCCGTCTCTGGCACCGACTGGTTGGCCAATCTGAGAGTAGTTATCCACACTACCCTTCAGCCGCCGTTTCGCTGGAATCCATTCATGCAGCGTTGCGCACATTTTTTCATGGTATGGGTGGTGATCATGGCTTGTTACTGAGCGCCACAATGCCACAAACGGCACGCCATCGCTTGAGCTGGAAACAGCGCCTGGGGCATCATCAGGAAAAATTACCGTTGGCAGTACTTCGTCCGGAACGATTACACCTCCCAGACAAGATTGGCTTGTTCCCGGAAGCATCACTCAACCGGCAACTCTACTTCTGGTTAGTCGCTTTCTTTGCGGTGATGGATAAATCTGTCATGCCAGAAGATGATCCACTCCAAGCGGATCTTTATTTTCTCCAGCGTGCCTGGTTAACCAGTCTTGCTATCTGCCAACGCTATCCCGGACTGAAGAAAACCTATCAAATATTGTGTTCTCATTTACTGAGAACACGTCCACTCCGCTCACTCCCGGCACAAGAGCACGTTGTAGAATCCATCGTACTTGTCCTGCTTGGGCAGCCGTGTCTTGATCCGGCAGCAATCAACTTGCTTACACGTATCCAGCAACCTGAACTGGATTTTAGCGATCTACGCGCGGACAAAGGCTATCACTCGCTCCTGCCGGTACCATTATGGGGTGCGATAGAAGCGGGCTCACCATCAAGCACTGCCCGGACGTTGCCCGCTGATGAAGATCGAGCTGATCATGCTGCCAATCAGGAAGATCATCGTAGCAGAAAAGCCCAACGGAGAAAATTTGACCAGAGCGAGCGGGATGATCCCTTGTTACTGAATCGCTTTGAAAAACTGATCACCTGGTCGGAAATGGTGAATGTCAACCGACCGGTGGAGGAGGAGGATGAATCGACTGCACGGGAGGTGGCGGATTCAATGGAAGAACTGGCCGTTACCTCCCATCGGCAGCGTGCTGCCACGGTGTTGAAATTTGATCTCGATTTGGCACCGGAAGATACCGATCCGGCCAATCTCCTTGCGGAACTGACTTATCCGGAATGGGATTACCGTCGCAAGCAGTATCACGCTGACCATTGTCGAGTGCTGTGCCAAATAGCCAGTGAAACCGGAGAGCAATGGGAACCCAGTGATGGTGCTCGGCGGCAGTTTCGCCGAATTCGCCGCCAGTTCGAAGCATTACGCCCCCGTAGGGAAATTTTACGCGGCCAGCCGGATGGCGCAGAACTGGATTTGGATGCACTAGTACGCGCCCAGGCGGATCAGGCCGCTTATGGCATGGGTACAGATCGGCTCTATCTTGCTGCACGTGAACAAGCACGGGATCTGGCGGTCGCAGTGCTGGTGGATGTTTCTCTCTCCACAGACAGCTGGATTGGCGGACGGCGGGTGCTGGATATCGAGAAAGAAGCACTGGTTGCGCTGGCCACCGGCATTGCCGCTTGTCAGGATCGTTTCTCGATTCATACCTTTACCTCACGCCAGCGCCATTTTGTGCAAATAACGACTGTGAAAGATTTTAACGAACCTTTCAGCAGCCGGACATTGCGCTGCATTGCAGCATTACGGCCAGGGTACTACACCCGGATGGGCACAGCATTGCGCCATGTCAGCCAGTTACTGGCGCAACGACCAGAACGTCACCGCCTGATTCTATTGCTGACTGATGGCAAACCCAACGATCTGGATCATTATGAAGGTCGCTACGGCGTTGAAGATACGCGCCAGGCGGTTATCGAAGCCCGGCGGCAAGGGTTGAAACTGTTTGGTATCACCATCGACCATGAAGCACAAGCTTATTTTCCTTATCTGTTCGGCTGTGGTGGCTACGCCATCATCAATCGGCCGGAACGACTCATCAAAATTATTCCGGCACTCTATCGGCAACTAACTGGTTAGCTTGTATCTCACACAATAAAACTCTCCCGTACTGTGCAATCATTGTATCGATTCCCACAGGTTGATAGATTGGCGATAAAGCAGCAAACAAAGAATTTTCTAGTGGATAATAATGACTAAAAAATCATCTATCTGCCTATCACAATACTTTGAACGAATTGGCTATCAGGGTGTGGCAGAAAATACACTGGAAGTATTGCATGCACTGACCCGTGCACATACGCAGACCATCCCGTTTGAAAACCTGGACGTATATCTGAAAAAACCGATCCATCTGGAAACAGGAGCGTTGTTCAATAAATTAGTGCTGGCAAAACGTGGTGGGTATTGTTTCGAGCAAAATGGTCTGTTCTTACAGATACTGTTGCAGCTTGGATTCAATGCACGCCCACTGGCGGCACGGGTACGCCTGCGAGTGACCGATCGTTCAGAGATGCCAGCGCGTACCCACTTGTTGATCGGTATCGATCTGAATGGTCAGCAATGGATAACCGATGTCGGTGTAGGGGGTTATTCGCTGACACGAGCTCTGCTGTGGCAGGAAAATCTGGAGCAGGATACATTACATGATCGTCGTCGGCTGATCCATGAATCCGGACGCTGGTTCCATCAGGTTTGGGTGGATGATCGCTGGCTGGACATATATGAATTTGGGGGCGAGCAAATGCCGATCAGTGACCAGAAAGTAGCTAACTGGTACACCAGCACATACCCGGATTCAAGTTTTACGAAGCAGATCATGGTAGCGCGTGCTTTACCGGACGGTGGACGTCTTTCACTACTGGATGGAGAATTCAAACACCGCTATCCGGATGGCCGCGTTACAGCACACCGCGTAACACCCGATGAATTGAAGAATATTCTGCTGGAACAATTTGCCGTACGTTGGCCAGAAGAATGATAGAAAATCAATTTGACAGTTTGCTACATATGAGCAAGACAGTCGGGCAATCGATTCTCACTTACACCAGCTGTGCATCCACCGATATTCTGGATCTAGCCTCGCAAGCGGATCAACAGATCAACGTGTTGCAGAACATGAGCCGACAGGCAAGAAGGCAGAATCTAGCATAATGCACCTGCCGAATGCTTCTTTCATAGCTTGAAAACAGGGTGTTCGGAAATACTTGGCCATGATGGGATTTGTATCCATGAAGTAACGTGCCACATCTAGCATACACGCCCTGAATTCAGCCGCTGTAGGTGGCCAGCTGGAACGAGAAGTTTATACGTCGTTGACCTTGCGAAGGACTACGTGCACCCAGTTTCCCCGCGATTTCTCAAACAACTCAGTTGCCTTGTGTGAAAAGAATGCAAGCTTTGTAGCAATACGCTGAGCAACATTTCTCCTCGGTGGTAGAAGCAAGCGATGCCCACAATGGATACATGCTTCTTCCTGGTCATAGGTACCATATGGATTACCTGCGAAATCCATGAGGGCAGTCGAGAGCGAATTTGTCTGCGAAGTGGTTACACCGCAAAAGGAAATGGCTTCAACTGCGCAACTTCGGAACAATTCCGTGATCCGCTCCTCATCAAAGGAATTTACATGACCCCAAGGTGGATTTTTCCCCCCACAAGAGTAACAGGTCGTTCGCCCTACTCTGATGTCTTGTTTGTAGGGAACGCCAATCAGTATTTGATGACTGGCAACCCTTTCAATCTCTTGACAGACTTTATGCAGAACCGGCGTCGGCACGTGCTCCAGAACCTCTGCACAAAACACAAAATCAAATGAATTGTCGGAGAACTGTATTTCTGTTGCGTTTCCCTGAATACACTGAACTCTTGGATGGAAAATATTTGGTTCAGTTAGATCAAGTGCAACGACCGTTTCAAAACGATCCGCCATCAATAGTGAGAAATGCCCGTCTCGGGCCCCTATGTCCAACGCATTTCTTCCTGCCATTGGCATTAGACGAAGAAGGTCTGCAGTTCGTTGCCGTTCCAAAGAAGAAGCGCGATATTCAGCCAAGTGCATGATTATCCTCGGTTCATTACGATGTGTAACGTAATGTACAAGACATTTTGTCTGGTAACCCTGTCTATATCTAATGTCTTATAACTTTGTAACAGATCAACCAACATCTTGTGTGTAATCGTAAAGTGCGGTTTGGTTAACTGGTTGTTGAAAAGCCCCTGTAAAACCCAAGGGTAAGTGTCACAGGATACTCTGCCTCTCCCGCCTATTTCATTGATGTATCCTGGTCACCACACATCAGTACTATCCATTTGATCGTCTTTGCTACACTTCTCAGTTCTCAGTGGCCTATTAATCGTCTGACGGTATCTAGCAATAACTCGTTTTCAGGGTGTTCTTCCAGTGCTGTTTGCCAGATTTTTTCAGCATCCTGTTTGGCACCAGATACCCAGAGTAATTCTCCGTAATGTGCTGCAATCTCGGGGTCAGAGCGTGTATCAAAAGCAAGTTTTATATACTTAATCCCTTTTTTCGGATCGCCCATCCGGTAATACACCCAGCCCAGGCTATCCAGAATATAAGGATCATCAGGGGAGAGCTCAATTGCCTTCTGGACCAGCGCCAGTGCTTCCGGCAACTGCTCTCCTCGCTCAGCCAGGCTGTAACCCAGTGCATTGTAGGCATGGGCATTATCTGGTTTCAGCTGGATTAATTTACGCAGATCCCGTTCCAGCACATCCGGTTTGCCGATCTTGTCTGCCATCAAGGCGCGATCATAAAGCAGCTCGACCTGTTCTGGATATTTCCGGAGATAGGCATCCAGCAAATCATACGCCCCCCGGAAATCATTATTGTCTCGCAGCAACTGTGCTTCGGAGATCAGCAACTGTGTACGTTGCTGCTCATCCGAAACCTGGATCGTCTTCAGATAGCGTCTGGCAGCTGCCACGCCATCCCGTTTTGCCAGCAAATAGGCATAGCGCACATGCGCCGAAATATAACGATCTCCACTTGTCACCTTTCGGTAAGTATCCATTGCTTGCGCATCACGCTGCGAGATCTCATAGACACGTCCCAGATTGAAATGAATCGTATCAGCATCCTCGAACCCCAGTTGCAAGGCGCGTTTGAAATACTTTTCGGCGTTTTCCAGATCATCCAGCTCGGCGGATAACAGACCGATTGCCAGCGCGATATCCGGATTGGATGGATTGGCCTGCTCCAGTTTCTGAAATTGCTCACGCCCCCGATCAAATTCCTTTTTCTCCATCAGCATGCGAATATAAGCAATTCGCATATCATTAGCTCTGGGAAACCGATCAAGATACTGGTTGTAAAAAGCCTGTGCTTTGCCCGTATCAATTTTCTGCAGAATCTGTCCCTGGTGTACGGCGGCCATTTCCCATTCCGGTCGCAGCTTGAGCGCCTGGTTCATGGCTTCTGATGCCAATTTGAACTGATTGGCAACCCATGCAGCCTGTGAAACAGCAAAATGGGCTTCTGGCAGATCAGGGTACGGTGCTGCAAGCTGTCGAATGAGCTTTAGCACTGCCTCCTTGTCTGGATGGTGAAACAGAAGCTTGTTAAGCTGCATAAAAGCTTTATCGACGGTTTCCGGCTCAAGCACAAGCAGCCGTTCAATATGAGGGCGCACTTTATTCAGTTGGTTAGTTGCAACAAACAGCGCTACAGCTGCCTGATGCGCCTGTATGGAGTTTGGTTCCAGTGTTGCCCATAAATCGATAGCTTCCCGCGCTTCATCGAAACGTCGCGCTCGCAGTGCGATATCAGTCGCATGCTCTGCGATTCCCGGGTCACGTGTTTCCTTTGCCATCCGGATAAAACTTTCCACCGCAACGCTTGGCTGATTTCGCTGCAAAGCAATCTCTCCCTGCAGAAAATCAAAAAGAAGATCGGCAGTGAGTTCAGTAGCGGGCGCTGCATTCTCGGGCACCCCGGAATCACCCACAACTTTATTTCCTGTCTTGGGAAGCTGGGTACATCCCGCCACGCCCAGCAACGTTGCTAATAACATCGTCAAAATAACATTCATCTCGTATCGGCCTTCGGCAACTATTTATCTATACTAAGACTTTCAAGCAACAAGCCTGGTTCTTGTGATTACGGCATATTCAGCCGGTTTCAATATTATTTACTTAAAAAGATGATTACTGATCAGCCGGTTGATCCACAAAATTTTGCGGTGACGGATGGGTGTTTATATCCGGAGCAGGCTGATCGTGCGTAAATGGATTAAGTGAAACACTTGGAAATTCTGGCATCAAGGCATACTGCCCGGCACATTTTTTAGATCACCGGTCTGTTGCGCTCCCTGTCCTCCGGTGCCACTGGCAGCCAGGGTAAATTTCCAGCTCTGATAACTCTCGGCATTTTCAAACGCAGCATAATCCGCCGGGAAACCGGCCCGCTTGATTGGTACATCTGTCGAAAAACTGTAAATACCGATGATTCCTCCGCCCTCCTGCCTGATCAGACCCCAGTTGTGGCTGCCGGTCATCGGATCATAGTAAATTTTTCTAAGATGTCGTTTAACAACCGGAGAGCGCTCATCTTTAAGTAATTGTTCCAACGATTCCGGGTAGCGCCCGGCACCTCCCCCGGTAGTTTGGGAATCGTTGTAATAAGATTCAATCGCCCGCCTAAACTGACCTCCCACAAACAGTAATTCCTGCTCCTTCTCCCGCCTGGCCTCTGTTTGCCAGACCAATCCGGCTGCAGCCAGCATCACGCCCGCCAGCATAACAGCAAACAACATCCAGATATAAATATATCCCTGCTCTTCTCTGGTCTGTTTCATCACCATTTTTCATAAAACGTCCCGTCCAGCGCCTGCTTGTCAGAAATGGTATGTACATCAAATACGCCTTCCATTTCAGGATCAGGAGGCGGTATTTCCGCCCAGACATTTTCCTCAGTAATCGGGTCAACCGGTACCGCACGAATATAGCGATCCTCAACCAGCTGATTCAAATCAGCCGGATATTTGCCAGTATCGGCATAATATTTATCGATAGCATCACGCAAAATACCGAGATTCTGTCTGAGCACCGTTTCCTTCGCCCGATCAACGGATGTAAAGTAACGTGGCGACACAATGGTGAGCAAAATGGCAATAATTGTCATGACAACCAGCAGCTCAATCAGTGTAAACCCACGCTCACGCAACCGCATAAAATGTCCGTCAGGCTGATCTGTATAAACCAGATTATGACCACTAAAAAACAGCTTTGAACGATTTATGACAAACTCATCGGAAAATTTTACCATTGGTTATAAGGAATCCCGTTCAACCCCACCTTTTCCGACAATGAATAAATATCGTAAACATCGTCTCCTTCTTCGGGATGATCGGGTGAGCTGGCGTAACTGCGCTTACCCCAGGTTTCAGCAGCCATTACATCAGAATCAGGAAACAGGGGATCACGCGGCAGCCGGCGCATAAAAAAGATTTTTTTCTTGTCCGGGTCCTTGGTATCGTCTACTCCTATCTCCAGATCTTCCAGTTTGCGGGGATAACCGGTTTCATCAGCTTTCTTCTCCACCCGCCCTTCATCCGCCGCCTGCTTGTAGACATCAATCGCTGTACGAATCTGGCGCAACGCGGTACGCAGCGCCTGCTCCTTTTCCCGCTTAGCGACCATTTCACCTAGCGGCATTGCAGCAGAAGCCAGGATTCCCATGATCGCCACCACGACCATCATTTCGATCAGCGTAAAACCTCGACAAACCCAAAAATGACGACTTCCCAGAAATATTTTTTGCACGATCGTTTTCAACGATATCTTTATTGAATCCGGATGGTTGCTGTCGGTGGCACATCTACTTCAACCGCATGCCCGGTTTCATCTCGCACCTGCAGATTCTGTAACGTGATTTCAGTTGAACCCGGATTTGTACTGATCACCTTGAAACGTAATACTGCTGTCATTCCAGTAGGTTGATCCCGTCCAAATTTCAGGTTGCGCATGCCGGATTTTTCTCCGCCATCTATCAGCTCCAGCGCCTCCGGATCATAGATCAGGTTCAACTCACCAGATAGCATGGAATTCAATGTCACCAGCCTGACAGTGGCGGTAAATTCCCGCCCCATTGCCACGCTTTCCGGTGCCCGTAATGTCAGTGAAGGTGACGCAACACTTCCTGCCTGGGCGATAGCTTCTTCAAACGGATCAGATTCCGTTCCAGGTAATCCGGCAGATCGTACTGCTTGGCCAAACGCAGCATAGCCACCAGCTGATGCACTGCCCGAGGATTCCATGGCCAGTGATTGCGGAGCTGTTTTCCGGATAGTAACGGGAAGTTTTCCGGCAGCACTGGCTGTGCCGGAATAAAATTCACTCTCAAAATGGTTGGGCTGGACGACATTACGGATAATATGCGGCGTGATCAGCAAAATTATTTCGGTTTTATTATGTTTTCTGACCTGTTTGGAAAAAATATCCCCCAGTATCGGGATCTCGGTCAATCCGGCAATACCCGATTTTACCCGACTCAGATCGTCCTGAATTAATCCGGCAAGTACCTGTGTTTCCCCATCGCGCAGTTCCAGCACCGTTTCTGCAGTGCGCGTACCGATGACAATAGCTGTGGCCGCATTATCTCCCCCTCCGGATCTCTTCTCGCCCAGATTACTGCTGACCTCCAGTAATGCTTTCAGCGTTACCTCATTGTTAGTCCTGACAACTGGTTCAACCTCAAACTTCAATCCGACATCAATATAAGTCGCTGAAGCAGCTGACCCGACATTAGCAGTATTGGTCACGGTGAACACCGGCTCCTTGTTGCCGATATGGATTTTTGCTTTTTCCCGACTTTTAACGCGAATGCGGGGGTTGGCCAGCACATCTGCATTAGTCAGTGTCCTGCCAAAATCAATTTTTGCCTGGTTACTGATGGTGAAACTCCGCAGACCTTCGAATCCCGCATTCTTGATCATGCTCATTTTCACCACTGAATCAGCGGCCACCTGGGCAGGTGCACCCGCTCCGGGGATGGCGCTAAATGTCACTGAAGTAGGCATATTCGGCCCCAGCTCCAGTGTGTTGTCACGCTTCACTTCCAATACAACCACATCCAGCATCACCTCGGGATCAGGGAAATCATTGATTGCAACCAGGCGTTCCACTAACCGGATCATCTCCAGCGTATCTCTGATCACAAACAGGTTGAGTTTTTCGTTAACGTAGATATCACGCGCCTTGACCAGCCCACGGATCATAGCCACCATCTGTTTGACATCAGTATTGGCAACGTGGAAGCTGCGCACTACCAGCTCCTGATAGTCCTTTTGTTTGGCCGGCGTATCCGGATAAATTAACAGCGTATTGCTGTTTAACACCTTGTAGGCGAGCTGGTTGGTCAGGAGCAACAATTTCAGCACATCTTCAATGGAATTGTCCCGTACAAACATCGAAGCCGTTGCTTCCTGCTGAACATTGCGATCAAACACAAAATTGATACCGGCCGTGCGGGAAATAAGTTCAAATATGGCTTTCAGTGGTGTGTCACGAAACTCCATGGTAATCGGCTTGCTGAACTCGGAGATCAGGGATAACTCGGACGTCTCGGCCCGTGCAATCCGTTCACTGAGCGCCTTGATCAGCTGCCTGGCTTCGGATTGCATGGGATTATTTGCCAGCACCCCCCTTACAATTTTTTCCGCACCTTCCACGTCATGATGCGCAAGCGCTTCTTTTGCCTGATTCACCAGCACAATATGACGGCGCTCCAGCTCAACTGCTTCCAATCCTTCCCGGGCACGTTCATTATTGACACTGACACCCAGGACTCGTTGATAATCCAGTTCCGCCTGCTCCAGATTGCCTGCCAGCCGGAAGCTATCTGCCTCGAATAAAATCTGGCCAATGATGGAATCACGTTCTCTAGCCAGAGTCGCGCCCACTTCCCTGTTATCTGGTTCCTCACGTGCAGCTTGCTCCAGCTTGCTCAGTCCTGCTTCCAGCCGACCTTCTGCGATCAGTTGTTTTCCTTCCAGAAAGGAGAGATTTCGTGTCATTTGTGTTGCACAACCAGTGATCAATGCAAACAACAGCAGCACAAAAAAATTTCTCCCTCTATTCATGACACCCTTTATGGACAGCTCTAATTGATAAGCAGTGTTTGCCTGACACCCAAAGGAAGATAAATCAGTTCAACTGCATCTTCCTGAATCCGGTCAACCCGGTATTCCGCATTGATCCTTTCCCCCACACCGGCAACATAATTTTGATCTGCCTGGGCCAAAAATACTCGGGTTTTTCCTTCCGCAACCACTCGACCCAGATATTCAAACTGTAATGGTGGCGCAGAGGGCGCCGGTGGCTGCCGCCTGATTTCTTCCTGCCTGGATTGGAGAATTTGCGGGGTAAAAATGCTATCTGTAGCAGTACGTTTCGGCGCCCAAGATGTCACAGCAAATATATCATCTGCCCTGGCACTAAATTTTCGTTTCCCCAATTGATCGACCGGCAGTGTTTCACGGGTTTGCCCAACAGTGCGCTTGTCGCCTGAAGAACCAGATACCGGCTGTACTGCCTGTGCGACATCATTCACAACCTGCTCACTCTCATCATCAACCAGCAATGCTGCTAGTACAGTAGCCGCCAGAGCACCCCAGAGCATCCATTTCCGATAAGCCGTGCTGGCCATATCAGATCCCACAATCAGATTCAGCAACTGACAAGATACATCCTGTAGATAAGCGAGGCTGTAAGCACCGCACAATGCTGCAGCTCATCCAAGCAGCCATTTAATCAGCGCCTTCCTAATAGTCATTCAGATAAAGGTACATATTCAAGCGTGCCTCCACGCGGCCAGTCTGTACGGTTTCACGTTTAATCGTGATATCCGCCAGCGCCAGTGTTGGTATCACCTGCAACGCTTCCGCAATAAACGCACGAATCCCAGGGTAAGTTCCGCGCAATGGTAACTGAATCTCATAACGGATCAGTTTGGATTCTTTTTCCATTGTCAGCCGGTAATCGCTGCTGTTCAATTCCACCCCACCGTCTCGCGCAATCCTGTCAAGTTCACTGATCCAGTACGGGGAGGAATCACTGCGCGGAAGAAAATCATAAAAAACCTGCAAGGCTTGGCTATCACTCAACCCTGCCTGCTTCACAGAATCAGGTCGCTCCTGTTGTTGTACCGTTTGCACCCTGTTTTTCAGTTCCCTCAAGGTCTGCTGTTGTGGCAATACGGCCGCCATAAAAAACACCAGCGTCAGCACAAGCAGTCCCGCTCCTGTCTTGCCGACAGCACCCAGACAGGTAACGTGCCAGCGTATCCTGATCAGCCAGTTTTCTAAAATAATTCGTACCACGTTGCCATGATTGAAAAAACAATAGGGTGATACGGATCATCCTGCCTGGTTTTATAACTGGCCAGATACGTATTCCTAAATACCGGCTCCTGTTCCAGTGCCTGAACATATTCCACCAGGCCAGCAAGATTTCTCGCTTCGCCTGAAATACGGATAGCACGCCCGGATACATTGGGCTGCAGCGACAGCAGTGCAACTTCCTTACTGGCGGCCAGCTCCAGTGAATCAAACAACGCTTCCCAGGGAAAATTGAGCTGACGCAGAATATCATTTACCTGTTTGAGTTCCTGCTGTGTAGCTTTGTTGATACGCGCTATTGGCGTTCTGGGTTGCCTGGTATGCTTCTGCTGCTGGGTAATACGTACCTCACGCGCTTCCCAGTAAGTGATCTTCGACATGGTTTGCTTAAGCTGATAAACCGCGCTCAGCAGCAATGCAACGCCTAACAACAGCAATATATAACCGACCACCGGGAACCGCTGTCCGTGATAGGGGAAATTCAGCTTCAGACTACGCATGATGCTGCCTGTCATCCACCCTTTTTATCCACGGGAAATGTGCAGGTGCAGGATAGCTTTCATCCGGCAAGTGCACAAATTGCCAGCGAGAACCATGCCCATCAGGAAGTGGCCCGACCAGTTCGGGAGCAAACACATAAACCTGCTCTGTCAGTTGACCTGAACCGGACATGATCGACTCCTGTGCCAGTGCCGATAACAGTTCTTCCTCCAGATTCTCCACTATTCTCTGATTGCGTACACCGCGCCACACGCCATCAAGCGATGAAACCAGGCAGAAACGCCCCGATTCCACCAGAACAAACCATATCTGCTTGTCATTCAGCTGCTTTGACCAGTGATCCAGTGCCGCAGCAAGATAGGGCTCTATGTGCACAAGTAGCGTTTCATGACGCCGTGCCAGTGTTTCCAGTTCTACTTGCAAATCACGGGCAATGGCCGCGCACAATGTCCCGCCGTGGGGATCCCATGTGCCAAGGCTAAGCGCCCAGTTATCAACATGCTCACCATAGATTTCACGCATCTGGAAACCAGCATAAGCCATCAGCTCATCCGGATTCGCCAGTGAAGGCTGTGGTGCAATAACACCATAACGAACAAAGTAATTGGATAGCGTGATGCGCAGTTCAGCACCTCGTCTGAAACTGTCATCCACCTGCCCGATCATCTGCTCCAGCATTTGCAAGGGGACCTGCCACTGGCTTACAGCATTCGCCTGACCACAGGTACCTGACTGCCTGAAGCGCTGTATGGGTTTAATCCCACGGGCAAAACCCACCAGATTGACCCGGCCGGGTGCCAAGAAAACCTGCATACGGTTACGCCACAACCGTGACACGATTAGCCTCCTGTAAGCTGGTTTGCCCGGATTTCACCATATCCAGCGCTGCTTCACGCAAAAAATGGGTGCCATTCAACCGGGCAGCTTCCTTGATCCGGCGGATGGGTGCCTGCGCGATAATTAGCTCGCGGATTTCATCGTTCAACAGCAAGATCTCGGCAATGGCGCTGCGCCCGCGATAACCGCTCCCCCGGCAGTGCCCGCAACCTTTTGCAGAGTTGAAATCAAACTGCTCTGCCTGTTCCAGGGGAATTCCTGATTCTTCGATCATCTGATGATCCGGCTGCTCAGAAACCATGCAATTTGGACATAACAAACGTACCAGCCGCTGTGCCACGATACCGTTCAGCGCCGAAACAAAGCTGTAGGGATCTACCCCCATGTGCGCAAACCGGCCAATTACGTCAAACACATTGTTGGCATGCACTGTGGTAAACACCAAGTGCCCCGTCAACGCGGCCTGAATGGCAATCTGTGCGGTTTCAGCATCACGGATTTCTCCCACCATGATCTTGTCGGGGTCATGCCGCAAAATTGAACGCAGCCCTCGGGCAAACGTTAACCCTTTTTTTTCGTTAACCGGTATCTGCAGCACACCAGGTAACTGATATTCAATCGGATCTTCGATGGTGATGATTTTGTCCTGGCCGTGGTTAACTTCTGAAATGGCAGCATAGAGCGAAGTTGTTTTGCCGCTGCCGGTCGGCCCGGTTACCAGCAGCATGCCATACGGTTCCGCGCTGAGGCGGCGTATGCTGGCAATAGCAGTGGCATTGAATCCCAGCTGATTCAGTGTCAGCCCTTCAACATGATCGGTCAGTGCCTGACGATCCAGAATTCGCAGCACCGCATCTTCCCCAAAAATGCTGGGCATGATCGACACGCGAAAATCAATTTCCCTGCCCTGGATGGAAACTTTGAAGCGGCCATCCTGAGGAATGCGGCGTTCGGCAATATCCAGATCCGACATTACCTTGATGCGGGAAATCACCTGTTCAGCCAGATCCGCCCCCTGCATCGTACCGATGCTGGTCAATACACCATCAATCCGGTATTTGATAGACAGCGCACCCGGTGTGGTTTCAAGATGAATGTCACTGGCCTGCGATTTATGTGCATCGTACAGGGTTGAATGCACCAGGCGCACCACCTGGCTGGTACCTTCATGTATCGTTTTGAGCGACAACTCCTCAATCCCGGTTTGAATCAGGTTTTCCCGGGTAGAAGACAGAACATTGTCCATCGCCCGCATGTTCTGCTCCTGCTGAGCGAAAAAGGCAGCCAGATCTGCCGGATGTACCAGATACCACAGCGCATTGACCGGCACATATTCTTCCACCCAGTCACGCAGACCCGGCCGAAACGGATCACTGACGGCAAGCAGATATAATTGATCCGGTTTTTGCAACAATACACACTCATGCTTGACCGCCTGAGCAAAAGGCAACTTGTCAAAAGCCGGGTATAACGCATGCAAATCGCTCATGGAGAGCACCGGCATACGCAGCGCTCTACTTAGTGCAGCTATCAGTTCATCCGGTGTGCTCTGCCAGGTTTCTTCCAGCACCTTGATCAGCGACGTGCCATGGATGACAGCCTGTTCCTGTGCCTGGCGGAGTTGGGTTGTATCAATTACCAGTTGATCTGGCAGGGCGACCTGCGTCTGCGTCAATTGATACTCCCGGCCAGCTCAAAAATCGGCAGATACATGAGAATGATGATGCCGCCGATGACGGTTCCGATTACTGCCATCAACAGCGGCTCGATCAACTTGGTGGTCCACTCAACCCAGCGCCCAATTTCCTCATCGTGAAAATTGCCGATACGCTCCATCATGTCGCCCATCATGCCGGTACGCTCACCCACCCGCAACATACGGCTGCCCACTGCAGTAGTCAGTTCTGCACGCTGCATCGCACTGGAAATCGTGCTACCTTCACGAATCAGTGTTGCAGCAATTTTTACACGGGGACGAAAATGCGGTTGCAACAGATCACTGACCATTTCCAGCGCCTGTGTCACGGGAATCCCACCACGCAGCAGCATGCCCAATGTTTTATAGAAACGGGCAAGCTGGTAAACCCGCATCCGCTCGCCAATTGCCGGAATGCGCCATAGCGCTTGCAGCAGGTGTGCTCGAACCTGCGGTTGCGAAAGTGTGTAAAGCACTGCGGTCAGCATAACCGTTACAGCGCCTGCTAACATCCAGCCATTCTTTTGCACCAGATGCCCCCATTCGATTAACAGCATGGACATCCAGGGTAGATCCGTACCCATATCTTCATAGATGGCACTGAATTTTGGCACGACAAACACCAACAGAAAAATGGCCACCAGCCCCCCCAGCACCAACAGCAAAACCGGATAGATGGATGCACCCACCAGCTTCTTGCGAACCAGATCCATTTGCGACTGGTAAATGAGATAACGTGTCAATGCTTCTGCCAGATCTCCCGTTTGCTCGCTGGCGCGAATCGTGGCGACGTACAGCGGCGGAAATGCTTGCGGATGAGATTCCAGCGCACGTGAGAGTGTCATCCCTTCATGCAATCGCACCAATATCTGCTGCTGCAATTCGCGCACCGTACTGTCTTCTTCTTTTTCAACCAGGGTTTCAATTCCTTCTACCAGATTCAGGCCGGCTGTCAGCAAGGCAAGCAGTTCCTGGGAGAAATTGGATAATGGAAACCGCGAACGCGGCCTGGAAAGCAAACCTGAGAAATTCCGCCGGATATTCAGTACTACGCCACCCTGAGCGCTGATCTGATTGCGAACATCAGCTTCGCTGGCTGCCTCAAGCTCAAGCAACACAGCGCCCTTTCCAGCCAGTAAAGCTTTTACCGTGTAGCGCATCAACGGGATTGAATACGGCTACCAGTTGGTGATATCCGCATCTTCACCGCTACCACCTGGCTGACCATCCTTACCAAACGAGAACAAATCAAAATCACTCTGTGTACCCGGATATTTATACTGATAAGGCTTGCCCCATGGATCTGGTGGCAAACGTTTACTCAAATAGGGCCCCTGCCATTTCGGTTCGTTGGCGGGCGCAGCGAGTAGTGCGTTTAACCCCTGCTCGGTGGTGGGATATGTTCCGACATCCAGCCGATACTGATGCAGTGCCTTTTCCAGAGAATCTATCTGTGCCTGGGCCATTTTGACTTCAGATTTACCCACCTGTGAAAAATACTTGGGGCCAACATAAGCCGCCAGCAGGCCAATAATCACCATGACAACCAGCAATTCGAGCAAGGTGAATCCGCGTTCATAAACCACACGCAACCGGATGTTTGATACATGCTTCATATTTCGATGATCCTTGAATTTGGATTTTTCCGGAAAACTCTCCGGAAGAGCGTAAACAAGCACACAGACAAGCAAAAGAAACGTGATCTGAAAATCGGGGATACCAGCAAATTTAACGGGTTACCAACACAAAACCGGAAGTTGCATGATGTAAAGCGATGACAGTAGCATAATACTATCCTTGCAACCTTTCTCATCCCCGCATTTAATGACAATCGGGAATGGAAGCGCACCCCCCATTATCACAGCCAGGTTCTGACATTTTTGTGCTTAATATAGTAGAGTTGCGTTCCATCATGGTCAAGCAGGAAAATATGACATTTGTTCCCGGGATTAAATTACATCCATCAGCTCACTCGGAACGTCTACACACTTTCCGATAAACCTGAAAGACTCTACAGATGAAATTACAGTTTACGAAAATGCACGGGCTGGGAAATGATTTCATTGTCATTGATGCAATCAGCCAGCCAACCTCCCTCACTTCCCTGGATCCCACCACGATCCGCCGGCTGGCGGATCGTCATTTCGGCATTGGATTCGATCAACTGCTGATTGTGGAGCAGGCCAGGGAAGGAGGAGATTTTCGCTATCGTATCTTCAATGCCGATGGTGGAGAAGTTGAACAATGTGGCAATGGCGCCCGCTGCTTTGCCCGTTTTGTGCGTGACTACAGCCTGACTGACAAAAATACAATTCGCGTGGAAACCGCACGCGGCATTATCACGCCGACGATCGAAAATAATGGTGAAGTTTCCGTCAATATGGGGATTCCCCGGTTCGATCCGGCGCAAATTCCTTTTATTACGCAGCAGCGTGCCCTCACCTATCCGTTGCACATCAATGACAGGGAAATCAAAATTTCTGTCGTTTCAATGGGCAATCCGCATGCTGTACAGATCGTATCCGACATCGATTCGGCGCCAGTTACAAGCGAAGGTCCTTTCATCGAATCACATCCACTTTTTCCTGAAAAGGTTAATGCTGGCTATATGCAAATTGTGGATCGCACACATATCCGGTTGCGCGTTTTTGAAAGAGGAGTCGGAGAGACCCTGGCTTGTGGAACAGGCGCCTGTGCTGCAGTAGTTTGCGGTATTGCACGCGGTTTACTGGATCCCGAGGTGCAGGTAGCCATGCGTGGCGGCTATCTTCGTATCTGCTGGGAAGGAGAAAATCACCCGGTCTGGATGACCGGGTCGGCTGTTACCGTATTTGAAGGCACAATTGATCTGTAAACACCTCCTTGTTCTATCATGCGCACACTGATCACCTACATCATGGTCTTTCCAAGGCGCAGTGCATTCGTGCTGGTTGCGCTGCTGCTGGCGGGTGCCGCTGAAGCCCTCAGCCTGACTGCGCTGCTTCCCCTGCTATCCATCGCAGTAGGAGAATCGATTGATTCCAAAATGGGGCAGCTGGTTGTCAATATGCTACATGAGATCAGGCTGGAACCTACGCTGGAAACCATTCTGCTGGTTATCGTTGGTGGCATGTTCCTCAAGGGTGCCATTCTGCTGCTGACCAACCAGCAGGTCGGTCATACCGTCGCCCATGTTGCTACCGCGCTACGACTGGATCTGATCAAAGCGCTGCTTGCCAGCCGCTGGCAATACTATCTGCGCCAGCCCGCCGGGGCACTGGCAAATTCAATTGCTACCGAAGCCTATCGTGCCGCCAACGGTTTTGAGCACAGTGTTAATGTACTGGCGCTGGCAATTGAGGCACTGGTATACAGCATCGTGGCCTTGTTCATTTCCTGGGAGGCGACGCTGGGATCGCTGATCATCGGAGCAATCCTGTTTGTGGTATTGCACCGGCTGGTCAGGGCAACCAAACGCGCCGGTAATAAGCAGACTCATCTACTGCGTCATTTGCTGACCTATCTATCTGATGTGCTCGGCTCGGTGAAATCTCTGAAAGCAATGGCACGTGATAATGTGGCCGACGTTATTCTCCGCGAACAAACCCGGTTGCTGGAAAAAGCCACGCGTAAAGAAGTGACCAACCGTGCAGCTCTGCTAGCCTTGCAGGAACCCATTCTGGCAGCTCTGACCGCAAGTGGCCTCTACCTCGCACTGGTCATCTGGAAATTGTCCCTGCCGGAAGTCATGGTCATGGTATTTCTGCTGACCCGGGTGCTGGGATTACTGAATAAAACCCAGCGCCGCTATCAGCAGCTTGTGGCACAGGAAAGTGCCTACTGGGCCTTGCGCAGTGCTGCTGAAGAAGCGCGCATGGAGGCAGAAAGATCAACTGGTACATTGATACCGACCCTGGAACAGGGTCTGTATCTGCGACATATTGCCTTCAGCTATGAACGAAAAACCATATTCAGTGATTTGAATATAGAAATCCCGGTTCATTCGTTCACCGCTCTCATTGGTTCTTCAGGTGCAGGCAAAAGCACATTGCTTGATCTGCTCTGCGGACTGGCAGAACCGGAATCCGGTGAAATCCTGATTGATGGCGTATCCTTGCACAACATTGATCTGCGTCGTTGGCGGCATATGATCGGCTATGTTTCCCAGGATACGGTATTGCTACATGACACTATCCTGAGCAATATTCTCGTGGGTGATTCCGCTATCAGCACTGAGGATGCGGAACGCGCGCTCAGACAGGCTGGTGCGTGGGATTTCGTCAATTCACTTCCCGATGGGATTCATACTATTGTCGGAGAACGCGGCGGCATGCTGTCCGGAGGACAACGACAACGCATTGCCATTGCCAGGGCACTGGCGCATCAACCGAAACTGTTATTGCTGGATGAGCCCACCAGTGCACTGGACCCGGAAAGCGAACGTATTATCTGCACAACACTGCAAAATCTATCAAATGAATTCACGATCATCGCTGTTTCCCATCAGCCTGCTGTGATTAACGCAGCAAGCCGGGTATTCATTGTCTCGAATGGCAAAGCAGAATTATTGTCGGACAGCGGCCTGCCCGCTGTTACGGATTTGAAAGAAGGGATTTGATCCGATCAACTCGTATAGCATAGACCTGACGCTTGATCCGCATCGGCAAATCCGTATCTCCAGCATGTGATTGACTGAGCTGCATGGCAATAGCACCTGCATCGACGCTATTTGCAGCCTGTAGTGCCTTGCTTAAATGCTCCGCCTGCGGATAGGGTTGATCAGCAAAACCTGATCGGCCGTGAAAATCGCTGGCACATGCCTGCAGAAAAGCCTTGAAGCGCGCTTTTTTGCGATAGGCATCGGTTGCCTGCAACATATCGGCAATGGTGCCGGGGCGTAATTCCAGTGCCCGATGAACGTCGCCATGAAAACGTGCCACCAGTAGCGCCAGATCCCTGGATTCTCGCGGCACCCGGACACGCTCACACAAGTCCATGACCAGTTCCACACTGCGCGCTTCGTGGCCGATATGACGCGGCCATTCATCAGGAGGTGTCGTGCCTTTCCCCAGATCATGGGTTAATCCGGCAAAACGCACCTCAAGGGGGTATTGCTGCGATGCGGCATAATCAATAACCATCATGACGTGAATGCTAGTATCAATTTCAGGATGCGCATGTGCGGGCTGCGGCACGCCGAATAACGCATCTATCTCGGGCAAAATACGGGCAAGGGCACGACATTCCCGCAAAACGTGGAACATACGCGAAGGATGCTGCTCCATCAGGCCATTGGCTATTTCCTGCCAAACCCGCTCCGCGACCAGCGCCTCCGTCTCACCGGTATGAACAATCTCTTTCATCAGTTCAAACGTTTCCGGTGCGACCTGAAAACCAAAGCGGGCAGCAAACCGAGCAACCCGTAGCACTCTCACGGGATCTTCAACAAATGCCGGACCAATATGACGCAGGATACCTGCCTGCAAATCGGCAATCCCGCCAAACGGATCAATAATATTGCCGGCTTCATCTTTTGCTATGGCATTGATTGTTAAATCGCGCCGGGCCAGGTCTTCCTGCAGCGTCACTTCGGGCGTGGCGTAAATCGCAAAACCCTTGTACCCTCGGGCGATTTTTCGTTCAGTCCGCGCCAGCGCGTACTGTTCGTGTGTTTCAGGATGCAGGAATACCGGGAAATCCTTACCTACCGGACGATAGCCCAGGCGGGTCATATCTTCCGGCGTAGCACCCACCACCACATAATCCTGATCCTTGACAGGTAAGCCCAGCAGTTCATCACGTACTGAGCCTCCTACCCGATAAATCTTCATGTCCGATACATCAGCGCTTCGGTGCAACGATCCCGAGCCGTTGTTTCAGAGTTGGCCGATCAAGTTGTTCAAAATTACTGGCATAGTACATCGAATTGCTCAATACCACTTTGACATAGTCGCGTGTTTCATTGAACGGAATGGTTTCGGCATAAATTGCCCCTTCCAGAGGGTGCGTATCCTTCCATTGCTTTGCCCGGCCAGGTCCGGCGTTATAGGCAGCTGCAGCCAGCAGTGGTTGATCATCCAGCTGATCCAGCACATGCTTCAGATAATAGGTGCCTAACTGGAGGTTGGTATTGATGTCCGTGACCAGACTGGTATGAAAATCACGCACCCCCAGTTTGCCGGCTACCCACTTGGCAGTGGCCGGCATCAGCTGCATCAGGCCGATTGCACCAGCGCCGGATTTAATATCCGCGATAAAGCGGCTCTCCTGTCGTATCAGCCCGTATACAAACGCCTCATCCAGTTGCTGCTGTTGCAGAACAGGGCGCATCTGCTCACGATAAGGCGCCAGATAGCGCAAGTTGAAATCATGATGGCTAACCGTTTTGATTGCAGTATTGATTGCACGGTCATAAATACCATAACGCTGGGCCACTTTGGCCGCTGCCAGCAGCTGCGCATCACTGAAATGCTGCACTGTCCAGATCCACTCGCGGTTCGCCTCCACTCGCTGGTTCATCCGATACAGTGCCAAAGCTCGACGGATCCCTGGATTTTGTTCCATGCGATGAATTTCCCGAGGCTTGACCTGATATTCGGTGGCCGGGACGCTGAGCATCTCACCCAACTCTTCCCTAGCCATCTGTCCATAGAAACTGTGTTCATGACTCAAGGGAATCAGCAAAGCATTGGCTTCCACATTCTTTTTGCTGATTTTCAGCGCACGCGCACGCCAGTAACGCCAGACATCTTCCTGCTGCATGGCGGCAGGCATTTGGCTGATGCTGTTCAGTAAGATCTTCCAGTTTCCTTCACGCAGTGCTATCCGTGCTTTCCATGCATGTCGGGTTTCAGACAGTGGATAGGCATGCCTGCCCCGGGCGGCCTCCATGAACCAGTTCAGAGCGCGCGCATCCTGCCTGATTGCAGCCCAGTAGGCAAGATTTCCCATGAAGTAAGATTGATCTGCTTCAGGAAACTGTCCGCGAATTTTATGCCAGCGGGCAAATGCCTGATTGGTCTCGCTGCGCAGCAGGCGTAACAATGCGAACAATACGATTTCCCGATCCGCGCGGGATTTAAACGTTGCCTGTCGATCAAGGAAACGTCTGGCATCTTTGGCAGCAGCACCCAGTTTCTGTAAATCAAGCGCCTGCTGACGTGGCAGGTATTTGTTTATGCTTTTGGCCACGCCGGTATTGCCGGCTTCGAAAGCCAACCTGATCCGAGTCCAGACATCCTCCGCCGAGATTGCGCCGGCTCCAATTAATGAATCGAATACAGTCACGCAACTGGCTGGCATATCGCGCCCGGTAAACCAG
Organism: Nitrosomonas eutropha; assembly: GCF_900116685.1. Lineage (GTDB taxonomy): Bacteria > Pseudomonadota > Gammaproteobacteria > Burkholderiales > Nitrosomonadaceae > Nitrosomonas > Nitrosomonas eutropha_A. Next base: position 86,146 of record NZ_FPBL01000006.1, on the reverse strand, counting down.
AGTGAGCGAACCTCTGTGCTCGCTGTTTTATCTCCCGTGGCGAGCCGGTGTTGCAATGCATAACATTGCAAACTGTCTTCCCGGTTGACCAGCTTTGGGTATTCCTCGGCAAACGTCGTCCACTGCTGACGTTTGCCGAGAATCTGCAGCCAGTCTCCCCGCAATCTGTCTGCCACAAAACTGCCATCGTAACGAGCAAGAAAAGCCCTGATTGTGCCTGTATCCACTGTAGTCAATGATAGTCGCAGCTGGAAATATTCGGCATAAGGTGACAACACATGGCGCTTCATATGCTCGGCATATTCGGCAACCCGCGCCGCATTACCCATCCGGAATGCTTCCCGTATTTTCAGGTAATCCTCATCCCCTCCTGCAATAAGCAGTTGCGTCCAGAACACCAGCAATAACCCGGCAAGCACTTTACTCATGACCTACCCATCCATTTAAAACCATGATCAAGATTGAATCCGATAGTGCAATCAGCCGATCTATTTACAAACCGATTGCAGCCAACCCAGCCTACAGAGGAAACAACACATTCATGTCACAATAAGAAGGAGCATCGTTCATCTATTATTGCCAGAACCAATCCACTCAAAAAGATGCGCAGTACTTTTCGTGATCAGATAACGCCTTGTGCCAGCATTGCTTCCGCCACTTTCAAAAATCCGGCTATATTCGCGCCATCCACATAATTAACCACGCCGTCATTCTTCTTGCCGTACCCGATACAAGAACGGTGAATGGCGCGCATAATTTCATGCAGGCGCATATCCACCTCGCCACTTGTCCAGGAAAGCCGCATGGCCTGTTGGCTCATCTCCAGACCTGAAGTGGCTACCCCTCCGGCATTGCTTGCCTTACCGGGTGCAAACAGTATTTTTGCATATTGGAATCGTTCTATCGCCCCTGCAGTACAAGGCATATTTGCACCCTCAGCCACACAACTCACCCCATTCTTGACCAGTATCGCAGCATCATTATCATTCAACTCGTTCTGCGTCGCACATGGCAAAGCGACATCCACCGGTACATTCCACGGTTTTTCGCATGAAAGGAATTGCGCGCCCACTCTTTCGGCATACTCGTTTACACGCCCGTAAAAGCGATTCTTGACTTCAGCCAGAATCGCCAGTTTCTCCGGCGTAAAGCCGGCTTCATCCACCACCGTGCCACTTGAGTCGGAAACAGTGATCACCTTGGCTCCCAGCGACATCGCTTTGTCAATGGCAAACTGTGCTACATTTCCGGAACCGGACACGGCCACGCGCATGTCCTTCAATGAACGGCCGACATGATTTAGCATCTCTTCAGCAAAATAGACCAGCCCATACCCAGTTGCTTCCGGCCGCAGCAAGGATCCACCAAAACTCAATCCTTTGCCGGTAAACACGCAATCCGCCCGGTTAGTCAGTTTCTTGACCATGCCGGCCATATAACCAACTTCCCTGCCACCCACGCCAATATCCCCGGCGGGCACATCTGTATCCGCCCCGACATGCCGGAACAGTTCAGTTGCATATGCCTGACAGAAGCGCATGATTTCTCCGGGACTTTTACCCTTGGGATCAAAATCCGATCCACCTTTACCTCCACCCATGGGTAAAGTTGTCAATGCGTTTTTAAAGGTCTGCTCAAAAGCAAGAAACTTGAGAATGGAAAGATTAACTGACGGGTGAAACCGCGTGCCCCCTTTGTATGGCCCGATTGCGGAGTTATATTGAATGCGATATCCCCGATTGACTCTGACTTCGCCCCGGTCATCCACCCACGCTACACGAAATACAATCATGCGTTCCGGTTCGATCAGCCGGTCCAGCAACCCCTGCTCAGCGTAGCGGGAATGATCAACGATAAAAGGCCACAAACTTTCAATGACTTCTGAAACAGCCTGCAGGAATTCCGGCTGCCCCGGATTCCTTTCAGAAACATAATTCTTGAATTCCTCGATACTGCTGTATTTCATTTTCCATTCCCCTCAGTAAATAATATCCCAGGCAATCGCACAAAAAAAATCGGCCACCACATCCCCTGCATTGCACCGATAATCATCGCAAAATTTCACAGATTTAGGGAAAGATTACACACCATTTCTGAAATAATCCTGGAAGGGTAAAAATGTGTTGCTACAGACAGTAATCAGCGTTCATACGCCAGAGCAGGCGCCAGCCATCGCTCTGCTTTTTCCAGCGTCCACCCCTTGCGTCTTGCGTAATCTTCAACCTGATCCTTGCCGATTTTGCCAACCGCAAAATACTTGGATTCGGGATGGGAAATGTAAAAACCAGACACAGCAGCAGTCGGTACCATGGCAAAGGATTCCGTCACGATAATCCCACTCCGTTTTTCCGCTTCAAGCACAGCAAACAACGGTCCCTTCTCGGTATGATCAGGACAGGCAGGATAGCCCGGTGCCGGACGGATTCCCAGATATTGCTCGTCGATCAACTGTTCATTGTCGAGGCTTTCATCTTTCATATATCCCCAGAATTCCCGTCGTACCCGTGCATGCATATGTTCCGCAAACGCTTCAGCCAGACGATCAGCCAATGCTTTCAATATAATCGCGCTGTAGTCATCATTCTCAGCTTCAAAAGCACGTACGCGCTCATCAATACCGAAACCGGAGCTGACAGCAAACAAACCGATGGTGTCATCTATCCCGGTCTCTCGTGGCGCAATAAAATCGGCCAGTGCCAGATTGGGACGCCCCGAGGGTTTTGCCGTCTGTTGCCGCAAGGAATGCCAGGTCATGATCACTTTGTTGCGACTGCGGTCGGCATAAATCTCGATATCATCCCCGTTGACGGTATTGGCTGGAAACAGACCGATAACAGCGTTGGCTGCAAGCCATTTCTGCTCGATAATTTTTCTGAGCATCACCTGTGCATCCCGGAACAGGTTGCTGGCTGCTTCTCCGACGACCTTATCCTGCAGGATTGCCGGATAGCGCCCATGCAATTCCCATGCCTGGAAAAAAGGCGTCCAGTCAATGTACGGAACCAGTGTTTCCAGCGGATAGTTGTTAAGTGTGCGCAATCCGAGAAAACCCGGAGCAGGCGGTGTATAACGGTTCCAGTCGGTTTTGAATGCATTGGCCCGAGCTTCCTCGAAAATCAGCAATTTGGAAGGCCCTTTCTTATTTTTGTGCTGCTCCCGGTTCTTTTCCTGCTCGGCTTTGACCTGTTGGATGTAGCCATCACGCATATCCTGTGACATCAGATTACTGCATACGCCGACCGCCCGGCTGGCATCGGGTACCCATACAGTCACCCCGCTGTAATGGGGCGCTATCTTGACTGCTGTATGCACACGTGAAGTAGTGGCACCTCCTATCAATAAGGGAATGGTGAACTGCTCGCGCTCCATTTCTCTGGCGACATGCGCCATTTCCTCCAGCGAAGGTGTGATTAAACCGGATACACCGATCATATCGGCCTGCTCACGACGTGCTGTTTCCAGAATTTGCGCACTGGGAACCATGACACCCAGATTAACAACCTCAAAGTTATTGCACTGCAGCACTACTGAAACAATATTCTTGCCGATGTCGTGTACATCTCCCTTGACGGTGGCAATCACCAGTTTGCCCTTGGGTTTATTGTCGCCGGAAATCTTTTTCTCTGCCTCAATGTACGGCAACAGATAGGCAACCGCCTGCTTCATCACCCGTGCTGACTTGACTACCTGCGGCAAAAACATTTTTCCTGCACCAAACAGGTCACCCACTACATTCATGCCATCCATGAGCGGGCCTTCGATCACCTCGATCGGCTTGCCGCCCTGACTGTCAATCTCCTGCCGGATCAGCTCCGTATCCTCAACGATATAGGTATTGATCCCTCTGACCAGTGCATGAATCAGGCGTTGTCGTACCGGTTCATCCCGCCAGGCAAGATCTTCAACCTGCTCTTTTTTCTGACCCTTGAAATTTTCTGCGAACTCTACCAGGCGTTCGGTTGCATCAGGTCGCCGGTTGAGCAGCACATCTTCAACATGCTCCAGCAGATCAGGGGAGATATCCGAATAAACCCCTAACTGGCCAGCATTGACGATCCCCATGGTCATGCCGGCCTTGACCGCGTGATACAAAAATGCAGTATGAATGGCCTCGCGGATAGGTTCGTTACCACGAAACGAGAATGAAACATTGGACACACCACCACTGATCTTGGCGTAGGGCAGCGCTTCCCGGATGAGGCGGGTGGCTTCGATAAAATCAACTGCGTAGTTGCTGTGTTCCTCGATACCTGTGGCAATGGCAAAAATATTCGGATCGAAAATGATATCCTCAGGTGGAAAATCGGCCTGTTCAATCAGGGTATGGTAACTGCGGGTGCAAATATCCACCTTACGCTGCAAGGTATCCGCCTGGCCACTTTCATCAAACGCCATGACAATCACCGCCGCCCCGTAGCGGCGCGCCAGCTTGGCATGCAGCAGAAATTCCTCTTCACCTTCCTTAAGACTGATGGAATTAATGATTGCCTTACCCTGAATACATTTCAGGCCAGCTTCAATCACTGACCACCTGCTGGAATCAACCATGATCGGTAAGCGACTGATATCCGGTTCGGATGCGACCAGATTCAGAAAAGTCACCATCGCCTTTTGCGAATCCAGCATGCCTTCATCCATGTTGATATCGATGATTTGCGCACCGTTCTCCACCTGGTTGCGTGCGACCACCAGTCCTTCTGCATAATTGCCACTAAGCACCAGTCGGGCAAACGCTTTGGAACCAGTGACATTGGTACGTTCTCCCACGTTTACAAACAAAGAGCTCTCATCAATGCTGAGTGGCTCAAGGCCGGAGAGCCTCAACTTCTTGGGAATATCAGGCAGCTTACGTGGCGGGATGTTCTGCACTGCTTCTACGATAGCGGCAATATGTTCCGGTGTCGTACCACAACACCCGCCGACAATATTGACAAACCCTGATTGTGCAAAATCCTTGATCAACCGGGCGGTATATTCCGGGGTTTCGTCATAACCGGTTTCAGCCAGTGGGTTGGGCAGGCCAGCATTGGGATGAGCGCTGGTATAAACCTCGGAGACATTCGACAACTCTTGCACATAAGGGCGCATCAGTTCTGCTCCCAGCGCGCAGTTGATTCCCACTGACAGCGGGCGTGCATGTCGCACCGAATTCCAGAAGGCTTCCGGAGTCTGCCCGGAAAGATTACGTCCCGACGCATCGGTAATTGTGACCGATATCATTACCGGCAGACGCAATCCGTGCGTCTCAAAATACTGTTCAATGGCAAACAGTGCAGCCTTGGCGTTCAGGGTATCGAAGATGGTTTCGACCAGCAGGATATCGGCCCCCCCGTCAACCAGTCCGCTCACCGATTCGGTGTAACTTTCAACTAAATCATCAAATGTGATGGCACGAAAACCAGGATCATTGACATCCGGCGAGAGCGAGGCTGTTTTAGTCGTAGGTCCAATCACACCAGCAACAAAGCGAGGTTTGTCGGGCTGTTTTGCTTCCATAGCACGCGCTTCTTCACACGCCAGACGCGCACCTGCCACATTCAACTCATACACCAGATCCTGCATGTGGTAATCCGCCATCGACGGTGCATTCGAGTTGAACGTGTTGGTTTCGATAATATCGGATCCAGCTTCAAGATAAGCGCGATGAATAGCACGGATCACTTCCGGTTTGGTCAGGCAAAGCAGATCGTTATTGCCTTTGAGGTCATGCGGAAAATCAGCAAAACGCTCACCCCGGTAATCCGACTCACTCAGCTTGTAACTCTGGATCATCGTACCCATGGCACCATCCAGCATCAGGATACGTTCGGCAAGTAATTGCTTCAGCAAATCAGCACGATCAGGCATTGTCATAACAGCTCTTTAAACAGGAATTTTTAGTCAAAATAAACACGGCAGCTGTGCGTGCTCACTGCGGAAATGCGTCCAGTCGGTTACGCAAACGGTGCAGGGTTTCTTCTTTACCAATCAGCTCCAGCACTGCATCAATCGCCGGAGTTTGTGCTTCACCCGTGACCATGACACGCAGCGGCATCGCCAAATGGGGAAACTTCAGCTTATGTGAAGAAACGGTCTGCTTGATTTCTTGATGAATCGCTTCCCGCTTCCATTCAATCCGCGCCAGACGATCAATCAGGTATTCCAGAACCGGACGAATTTCAGCGGTAAAATACTGTATTCTGAGCGTTTCGGCAGGTTCGATGGTTTGAAAAAAATAAGCAGATGCGTCGGCCAGCTCTTCTATCGTGCTAACACGCTCCTTCAGCAGGCTGATAATCTTAAACAGATTCTCTTCTCCCGGCAGGCTGTATTTTCTTCCCAGCAAAAAGGGTGTAACCAGTTCCATCAACCGGACATCATCGGCAACTTTCAGGTAATGCTGGTTCAGCCAGGTCAATTTTTCCGGATTGAATTTCGCCGGTGAACGATTGATTGCTGCCAGATCAAACCATTCAACTAATTGTTCCTGGCTAAAAATTTCCTCATCCCCGTGTGACCACCCGAGTCGCGCCAGATAGTTGATCAAGGCTTCCGGCAGATATCCCTGATCCCGGTAATGCATCACGGATACCGCGCCATGCCGTTTGGATAAACGCTCACCATCTGCACCAAGAATCATCGGCACATGTGCGTATTGTGGAATAGTCGCACCCAGTGACTTGAGGATATTGATTTGACGAGGAGTATTGTTGACATGATCATCCCCACGGATAACGTGTGTAACACCCATATCGAGATCATCCAGCACTACTCCAAAATTGTAGGTAGGCGTGCCGTCACTTCGCATTAACACCAGATCATCCAGCTCATGATTGGCTACCGCGATCCGACCCTTAACCAGATCATCAAATACCGCATACCCCTCACGCGGTGTTTTAAAGCGTACTACCGGCGTGACACCAGCTGGTGGAGTCTGCTTGCTATCGCGCCAGCGGCCGTCATAACGCGGCTTCAGCCCAGCCAAACGCTGCTGCTCACGCAACACATCCAGCTCTTCCTTGCTGGCATAACAGCGATAAGCAAGTCCCTGCTTGAGCAATAGCTCCGCAACTTCCTGGTAGCGGCTCAACCGTTGCATCTGGTAGTACGGCCCCTCATCATAATCAAGCCCCAGCCAGGCCATTCCATCGAGAATCGCCTGCACGGATTGCTGGGTAGAACGCTCAAGATCAGTATCCTCGATTCTCAGAATAAATTTTCCACCTTGTTTCCGGGCAAACGCCCAGGAAAAAAGTGCAGTGCGCGCACCGCCAATATGCAGATAACCGGTTGGACTGGGAGCAAAACGTGTTTTTACCATCTGACTAAAATTAGAAGTTGTATACACAACCGTTTACGCGGCTGTTTCCATACCCGGAAATCCTTGCCAATTTCTCTGGTTGAAATATTTTTTTGAGCTGGAGCGCAAGAAGACTGGTAACAAAATGCTCTTTCCCGCAGCCTTTGTTTTTTTGATAACGATGCCATTATGTTACCATGAACGGCGCATTTCCCTGTCTCTCCGGATGGTTCGATTATCCTGGCATCTACTAACTTCGACCATCAATCCTGCAGGTGTAATCCGCTTATTTGCTTCATTATTCGTCACCCGTTGAATCGGATAACATTAGAAAATGTTTTTTTTCGCACGCTTTCTGGGTTGAGCTGAGGATTGATTTGGTAAACGTTTTTTACGAGGAAGCAGGGACTCTCAAAGTCGGCAATATCCTGGCTGACAACACCACCTCGCTGCAAATTGAATCCATCCATGGAAAACGCTCCAAGATCAAGACTGGATCGGTTCTGCTGCGCTTTGAAAATCCACCCATACACGAATTCATGCAGCAGGCACAGGAAATGGCTGCTGACATTGATGTGAATTTTTTATGGGAATGCTGCGAAGAGAACAATGAATTCACCGGGCAGGAACTGGCGAACGATTATTTTGGCCATACGCCCAACTCTGTTGAAATCGCTGCTATCACAATCTTGCTGAGCCAGAATCCAATCTATTTCCATAAAAAAGGAACCGGCCGCTACAAGGCCGCCCCCCCCGAAATTTTGCGAGCCGCACTGGCCAGCCGCGAAAAAAAACGATTAGCCGAGGAAAAACAGGCTGGTTATGTGCAGCAACTGGTGGCATTCGAGTTACCTGATACATTCAGGCCATTGCTGGATGATCTATTGTACAAACCGGATAAAAACACAATTGAATGGAAAGCACTGGAAGCAGCCTGTGCAGCCACCAGGCTGAGTGTCCCCAGATTGCTGGAGCAATGCGGCGCCATTCCTTCAACGCATGATTACCATTTCAACCAGTTTTTATACGAACACTTCCCGGAAGGAACCGGCACGGATTCCCTCCTGCCTGATTTCCACCGCGCGGATCCGGAAGATTTTCCGCTGGCTGCAGTCACAGCGTTCAGTATTGATGATGCTGCCACAACAGAAATCGATGATGCCTTTTCTGTAACGCCGCTGACATTTGGTAGTTTCCGCATTGGAATACATATTGCCACGCCCGCGCTGGGTGTTGCACCGGACTCACTTCTTGATAAATTTGCAGCAAAACGCCTGTCAACAGTTTATCTGCCTGGCCGCAAAATCACCATGCTTCCGGAAAGTGTGATTCAACATTTCACACTGAGCGAAACGCGCCGTCGCCCGGTACTCTCGTTATATCTGGACGTGGCGGATGACTTTACTGTCACCAGCACATTCAGCCGGATAGAAACCATCGAAGTTTCTACCAACTTACGCCTCGATGTACTGGAACAACAGTTTAACGAAACTACCCTGCGTGAAAATCAGGCAAATTATCCTTTCGCTCACGAATTAAGAGTGCTCTGGGATTTTTCCAGCAAAATGGAGAAATTACGCGGCAAGGATCAGGATATAAATAGTGAAAAAGTGGATTACAGTTTTGCTATTGAACAAGATCGTGTTTCAATTTCTGAACGGCGCCGAGGCGCACCCATCGATAAAGTCGTGTCAGAACTGATGATTTTTGCCAATGCCGAATGGGGCAAGCAACTTGCAGATGCCGGCTTCGCCGGGATTTATCGCAGCCAGGGAAATGGCAAGGTGAAGATGAGCCTTTCTCCCGCGCCGCATCAGGGACTGGGGGTATCACAATACACCTGGAGCAGCTCCCCCATGCGACGTTACGTGGATCTTATCAACCAGCGTCAGTTGATTGCGCTGGTATCGGGTAATCCACCCGCCTATACCCGGGAAGATGATGCGTTGCTGATCACCATGCGGGATTTTGAAATGGCCTATGCAACCTACGCAGAATTTCAGCGCGGAATGGAACGCTATTGGTGCCTGCGCTGGCTATTGCAGGAAAACATCCATACAACCGGTGCGGTCGTTGTGAAGGAAAATCTGATTAAACTGGATCGCCTGCCACTGATAGCCCGGGTACCTTCACTGCCCGATCTCTCCCCGGGCACATTCGTTACCGTCGGCATTTCGCAGATTGATCTGCTGGATCGCACGCTCAATGCCAGCTTTCTTGGCAAGCGTGAAGACTGATAATCAATGCAGCACACGGTAGTTCCCGGTTTCTCCATGCAACCCGATCGCAAAATTTCCCTGGCACTACTGATTTCGCTGCTGCTGCATATGGCAATTGTTGCCGGCATATCACTCAATCCGCCTGCGCAAAAGCAGACCAAGATCACCAAATCAATAGATGTGGTGCTGGTCAACAGCAAATCCCCAACCAAACCCATAGATACCAAGGTATTCGCCCAGACCAATCTGGATGGTGGCGGCAATGTAGCGGAAGATCGCCAGGCCAAAACCCCTCTGCCAGTTTTGCCTGGAGTAAAGCCGATGACGGATCTCACCGCAGCCACTCAAAAAACAAAACAACTGGAAAGCAAAGTCAAAAAACTGCTGACCGTTGCCGAAAGCAAAGCCCATGTCACACAACCGCTTCCGCAGGCAAAACCGGAACCGGATAAACCCAAGCAGAGTCAACCTGCCACCACCAATCCAGATAACTATAGCGATTTACTGCAGCGCAGCCTGGAGATCGCCCGCCTGGAAGCACAGATCGCAAAAGACCACGAAGCCTATCAGAAACGCCCGAAACGCAGGTTTATCGGCGCACGTACACGCGAATATCGTTTTGCCCGCTACCTGGAAGACTGGAGACTCAAGGTGGAACGCATTGGCAACCTGAATTACCCGGAAGAAGCCAGAAGAAAAAAACTGTACGGCAGCCTGCAGCTGACCGTAGGTGTACGCTCTGATGGCAGCCTGGAATCAATCGGGATTGATCGCTCTTCCGGCACCCAGATACTGGATGATGCCGCCATTCGGATTGTCCGACTGGCCGCACGTAACGGATTTTCTCCCTTCCCGCCTGATATCAGCCGGGATACCGATATCCTGCATATCACCCGTACCTGGGTATTTTCCCGCTCGGATAAGCTGCTAAGTGAATAGCAAAATTCTCAGAAATACTTAAAATCAGTCGCAATGGATACTTACGCAGTCATAGGCAACCCGATCGCACACAGCAAATCACCGTTTATTCATACCCAGTTTGCGCAGCAGACTGGACGCAGCATGCGCTATACCACCCTGCTGGCACCATTGGATGAATTTGAACGCACTGTCACCACTTTCCGAGAAAATGGTGGCAAGGGCTTAAACATCACTGTTCCCTTCAAGTTTGAGGCTTATGCACTGGCTACCCGGCTGACGGATCGCGCCCGGGCCGCGCATGCAGTTAATACTTTCAGATTCGGACGGAAGAATGAAATACTCGGGGACAATACCGATGGTGTCGGTTTGGTGCGTGATATTGAAATCAACCTGGATTTTGCTTTGGCGGGTAAACATGTTCTGCTGATGGGCGCCGGTGGCGCTGCCAGTGGTGTCATTCTGCCACTGCTGCAACAAGAACCCGGCCTGCTGGCTATCGCCAATCGCACACCTAACAAAGCAATCGCATTGCAACAGCAATTTGTGAATCATGGAAATATTACTGGTGGACATTATCAGGATTTTATCGGGCAACAATTTGATCTCATTATCAACGCCACTTCAGCCAGTCTGCACAACGCACTCCCTCCCATCCCCGCAGATCTGTTCCATGGCACTGCGCTTGCCTACGATATGCTGTACAGCAGCAAGTTGACACCATTTCTGGAATTTGCCAGCACGCAGGGGGTTACTAATCTGGCTGATGGCACCGGTATGCTGGTCGAACAAGCTGCCGAATCCTTTCTGCTTTGGCACGGCATCCGCCCTGAAACACAGATCGTCATCCGACAACTCAGAGATGAATTGCACCCCCATGCCTCGTGAAACTGACCAAAGCATCCCGGCCGGCCACACCTAAACCAGGGTTAATCAGCACCTGGCTATTACGCCCGCTGCTGCTGCTCCTGACAATTGCGTTACTGTATCAATCCTGGTTTCTGCTGCACATCGTCTACTGGCGCACATACCACCCAACCACCAGCGCATTCATGCAAGATCGCCTGGAAACCATGCGCCGGCAAAACCCGGCTGCAAAATTACAGCATCGCTGGATAGATTACGAGCAGATTTCCAATCATCTCAAACGAGCAGTCATCGCCACTGAAGATGCTCGTTTTATGCAACACCAGGGATTTGACTACAAGGCAATTGAAGTAGCCTGGAAAAAGAACCTGAAGCAACGCAAACTGGCTGCTGGCGGCTCAACCATCAGCCAGCAACTTGCTAAAAATCTGTTTTTATCGAGTGAAAAAACCGTATGGCGTAAATTGCAGGAGACCCTTATCACACTGATGCTGGAAGAATTTCTGAACAAACGGCGTATTCTGGAAATCTACCTGAATGTCATTGAATGGGGAGAAGGTGTATTCGGTATCGAAGCTGCAGCGCACCACTACTTTGGAATGCCTGCATCATCTCTTGCACCTGAACAATCCGCCTGGCTGGCGTCAATCATCTCCAACCCGCGTTTTTATGATATGCATCGCCAATCACCCAGATTGCTCAAAAAAGCCCGGATCATTCTGTCACGCCTGCCGACAGCAAAAATCCCGTAAAAAAACAGGAACAAAGTTATGACACACGCAATACTGCCAGCCATCACGAACCAGGCTGAACGAACAACCTCGCCTGATACGAAACACACACACCGATACCCGCTATGGTTGCTGCTTCCATGCTTGCTCCCCATACTGCAAGGCTGCCTGTCACCGATCACACTGCAACACGCAGTCAGCACCTACGACGAGGCCACTACCAATGCGATTTCCAGACAACTATTGACGAACATCGCTCGTGCACACCACCATCAGCCAATACACTTTACCGGCGTCTCAAACGTAGCAGCCACCTTCGATTTTCGCTTCAGTGCCGGTGTCACTCCTGCGCTGGGCGGACTATCTGGAAACACACTGATGCCGATATTTGGCGGTAGTGTGGCAGAAAACCCCACTATCAGCATTGTCCCGATCGAAGGTGAAGAATTCACCCGGCGATTACTGACCCCTTTCCAGCAGAGTAAATTCATGCTTCTCTTGCGTCAGCGTTTCGATATCGACTTGTTGCTGCGGCTGATGGCACAGGAAGTGCGTATCCATGATTATCCGTCACCAACAATCTATCGTAATGATCCATCCGACACGACAGGCTATGAGATGTTTCGCAAAGCGGTACTGCACCTATCAGCGATTCAGGATCAAAATCAACTCCAGGCTGAGCCTCTCAGTCTGGAACATGATTGGACGTTGCCTGTAGCATCCGTATCTGCCGAAGGATTTCATACGCTGGAAAAGAAGTTTTCTATCCATCATGATCAAAAAAAGGGACTATTTATTCTTCGTCAGAAAAAGCAGGGACCGATCCTCATTACCAACTACGATCCCGGCAGATTATCTGAGGAAGAACGCGAACAATTAAGTGAAGAAGCAATGAAATGGGATCCCAATGATGTTGCATTCGATATTCGCCCTGGTGGAACAGGCGAGAAATGGCCAATGAGAGGTATCTTCCGGCTGCGAAGCTTCCATGCAATCATCAGTGCGCTCGGACGTTCGCTGGGTGATGAACCGGAGCGTCATGTGGAAAAAGATCCACGCACCCCCCCCATCCTCCGTGACGAAAATCCAGATGCCACGATGGCTCTTCTCGTGACAAACGCCCCACCACCAAACGCTGATCTCTCAATCCGTTCGTATGGTAAATATTACGCAGTGAATAATCAGCAACCCCATACTCGCTGGAATCGCGATGCTTTCCAGATGCTGTATCTGCTATTTCAGATGACAGTTACCGACCTGCCACACACCAGCGTTCCCGGTATCACCATTGCCAAATAATCAAAAGTGAGAAAATCATCCGCTCCTGCAAGACTGCTTGCCGGCAGCCGCAATTTATTGAATTGTCATTTGAGGCAAGCTCAAGAAAAAATACAGCAGTAACAAATCACGCTGCCTGTTGTGTAACGATCCCGTAAAAATTCCATGCTAAAATAAAAAGCAGTTACGGGCGTGCTATCGGGCCCGAATAATGCCAGCTTCCCTGTCTTCTCCGCACCTCGCAGCTTATGTGTTTTGCGCTGCAATAGTTATTGCATTCACGAGAAAACCCGGTATTTTTGCCACTGGTACCTGACTGCAACAATAATGAGGGTAGAAACAGGGATTGTTTATCTTTACTGCCGATAGCATTCCGAACATCCCGAAAAATTTCACGGAGTCATTTTTCCCTGCCCATTTCTCAACTGATATTTCCGATATCAGATAATCATGCAGCGGATGCACGTACTTCACTGATTCTTATAATGGCTTCCAGCCAACAAACACGACTACTGATTCAGCCATGACGGAAGAACACCACGAAAATCAGGATGAAAACCTGGAAAGCAAACTGCAGAAAATTATCTACCTACTGCAGAAATACAAACTGGTAGAAGGTTTTGTTCGGCTGCAGGATACTCCAGAGCCGGAGTTGATTGAATCGATCATACAAAAACAGAATCTCGCCAATCTGCGGGAGGCACTGGATAAGCTGCACCCGGCAGATATCGCCCGTATTCTGGAGATGCTTCCACTTGAAGATCGCCTGATTATCTGGGGATTGGTCAAGGCTGAGCATGATGGTGAAGTGCTGCTTGAAGTCTCTGATGCTGTTCGCCAGACGCTGATTGAGGATATGGACAGCGAGGAGCTGGTTGCTGCGGCAGAACAGCTGGATGCAAACGAAATTGCCGATCTGGCGCCAGATTTGCCCAGCGATGTCATGGATGATGTTTTCCGGGCACTACCCATGGAAGAGCGTGAACAACTACGCGCAGCCATGTCCTACTCCGAAGATGCAGTGGGCGCGCTGATGGATTTTGATGTTATTACCGTGCGCGGAGATGTGCGCATCGAAGTTGTTCTGCGCTACTTGCGCCGGTTGGGTGAATTACCGGATCACACCGATCAGCTGTTTGTAGTGGATCGCAATGAACACCTGCAAGGGACTCTGTTGTTGAACCGATTGCTGGTTAGCGATCCGGACACTACGGTAACGGAAGTCATGACACGCAAAACAGTCAAATTTCTACCGGACGACAAGGCTGAGCAGGCTACACATGCATTTGAACGTTACGATCTGGTAACAGCAGCAGTTGTTTCTCCGGAAGGAAAACTGTTGGGCAGGGTAACTGTCAATGCGGTCATTGATTTCATGCGCGAAAAAGCTGATCTTGAAACGCGCAATCAGGCTGGATTAAGTGAAGAGGAAGATTTATTCGCACCCGTCTGGAAGAGTGTCCGCAACCGTTGGGCCTGGCTGGCGATTAATCTGGTGACGGCATTTATTGCTTCGCGCGTGATCGGACTTTTTGAAAACTCAATCGAGAAGCTGGTAGCACTCGCTGCGCTCATGCCTATCGTTGCCGGTGTTGGCGGTAACTCCGGCAACCAGACCATTACCATGATTGTGCGCGCCCTCGCGCTGGGGCAAGTCAGCCAGGACAGCACCCTCAAACTGATTACCAAGGAAATCAGCGTCAGTATCGTCAATGGCATTGTCTGGGGAGGGCTCGTGGGGTTATTTACCTATGCCATCTATCAGAATATACAGCTTGGCCTGGTAATGTCGCTTGCCATGCTGCTAAACCTTCTTCTCGCTGCATTTGTCGGGGTACTCATCCCGTTAACACGCCGGAAGTTCGGACGCGATCCGGCGCTTGGTTCCAGCGTCATGATTACTGCCGTCACCGATAGTGGAGGATTTTTCATTTTTCTGGGGCTGGCAACACTTTTTTTGCTGTAATTTTCCAGAATCACCCGTTCTGCTTAGCACGAGCGCTCTTGCCCGGAAATACTGACAGATAAAACTTGTAGGCCAGATGTGGCAACAGGCGATACAACGGCATGCGCAGCCAGTGGCTGCGCAAGTAGAGCAACAAACGTGCGAGTTCTACCCATTTTGATGGTTGATCAGGATGTTGCGGCAGCAGCGCCAGCGGCACACAATCATGCATGATGCGCAATGTCAGCCAGCCAGGTTGATGATTTAACTGTTTTTCCAGCTGCTCCGGAGCCGATGAGTGCAGTAATAAACGACTGAAATAGAGGCTGTAAAAAAGTGGCCTACCCAGTCCAAGCCGGTTGGCACGGTCGATCAGCTTCTCCCGGAAAGACAACTGTTGCTGGCTGAAAAATTGCAGAATTTCATGAAAATCCAGCAAATGGCGCAGATCATCAGCCAATTCGTTGTTCTGAAACAGATTGACTGCGCAATGTAGCAGCATGTCTTCCGGGCTCAGAACATAAACACCTTTATCCTTCACTTTGATTGCCGCTTCCCGAAACGGCAGTGGATCAATTTTCAGATTGCCCAGCGGCGAGGAAAGCGTGTGATGCACATCTACCTCAACCCCGCGCTCAGGATGCACCAACGCAGGAATTTCATGGCTCCACTCACGGTAATAGCGTTCGTCATAATCGGTGAGCACGTGGCGCTGCCAGCCTTTTTTCGACAGCATGGATTCAATCTGACCGAGAGCCTCCTTCGATACCAATAAATCCAGATCAGCAAAGATGCGCCCGGCCGCGTTCGGAAAATCTTGCAGCTGATACGCCATGCCTTTAAGTACAATGATCCGGATCTCTCGGCCATCCAGCGCCCACAGCACTCGATTCAACTCCCAATTTACCGATTGCTGCTGTTTTTTAGCCTGAATCAAACTGGAGCGCAACAAGTTGGCAGCCCGCTGCGGAATTTTATCCAGTGATCCATTTTTTTCCAGCCGGGCAGCAAGGTAACCAAGTAACCTTGCGCGTCTTGCCACGCGCAACAGCAACTCCCATTGCAAATGACTGTAATTAACCAGGGTAGCAGGCCGGATAATTGCTTCCAGCAGTAACTGGTGATGATCTAGCCTGACATCAACCTTAAACTCAGCCATCGGTCAGTTCATCCAGTGCAACCAATGCACTGTCAAAATCGGAATACACCAGTTTGCGACACTCGCAACCCCGAACCAGGCGCGTCACCGCATCAAATGCAGCTTCTCCCAGCACTTCGTAGTTAAATGCATTTGTTGCAAGCAACAGAAACGCCTCGGATTGTGGCAAAGACTCCAGCCGCAAGGCAGCACCAGCTACCCATTTTGGGAAAACAATCCAGCGGGGTTGGGCAGCCTCATCTGCCCGCTCAATACTTGCTTGCGGTGGGCGTATATGCGCAACCGTGCCCTTCAGCGTGCCAGGTATTTCCGGCCCCAGCACAGCTTCCGGCAGATAATGACGAATAATTTCAATAGATTGATTTTTGAGTGGCATCAGCCGGGGAAGTGGGAAAAAATCACCGGTTTCAGGAGCCATCAATCCGAATTCATCAGAAAACAGACGATAACCACGGTGCATGAGCATAGCGCTCAAGGTTGTCTTGCCGCTGCCCGGCCAGGCTGGCAGCAGCAGCACATGGCCATTACGTTCCACTGTGGCGGAATGAAACAGCAACAAATGATTGATGCGCATGGCAATGACAAGATTCACCCCCCATTCCAGGGTCGCCAGCGCCTGCTCCACGGGCACAGGCGGAAATGGGGAGCGGCCATCAACTTCGAATCGGATCAATCGCGCCAATGGCTGTCTGATCGAATGTTTGGGAATGACTCGGACATGAAATTCAACAATCTCGTCCTCTTCCGCCAGCGAATAGTGAGAATACATCTGGTGAAGCTGACGAATAAGTAATGGTAACCGGGTTTGAACAGACAGATTGAACGGGCCCATCTTTACCCGCAGACCTTGTCCAATAAGCAATGCATGAAATTCATCCAGCGACAGCTGCCCGACTTTCACTCGCTTTCTTTTACTCTTTCGATTAGCCCCAGCGCCTCATAACGCTGTAAGATCTGGGCAACTTGCCTGAGAAATTGCGCATCAGGCTGTAATGTAAAATATTCCGACAGTTTCCGGCAAAGTACCTCAAGCGAGGTAGGGGATTGATCAAGCATTACAAGAATCTGCAACCCCATTTCATTCAGAAAATGGGTTTTCTCGGATTCCGGTTGGAACACGGTAAATTCACTCTCCCAACTTTCTATACGCAGTAGTGAAAAACGAGATGAATACCAGCTATTCATTCAGTCTACCATCACCGCCAATTATTATAGATCGGTGAAAAATCCTCTGCCTTGAAGGGAAGTAAATGCAGTCGCTGAAATCAAAATGCCGCCGCCTGCTTGACAATTCTGTGCCTGTGTTTCCAAATCTTGCGATGCTTCACCCAAGACTGCTGTCGGATTCATGCCTAAATCATAAGTGGAGCTACTTTC
This sequence comes from Nitrosomonas eutropha, assembly GCF_900116685.1. Taxonomy (GTDB): domain Bacteria; phylum Pseudomonadota; class Gammaproteobacteria; order Burkholderiales; family Nitrosomonadaceae; genus Nitrosomonas; species Nitrosomonas eutropha_A. The sequence goes on along the minus strand of NZ_FPBL01000006.1, from coordinate 68,373 downwards.
TTCAATAAGACCATCTCCGGGATTGACGCACACGATTCGTGCTTGTTCCAGATCATTCATCTTCTTGGCCGCCGAATCCAGATCTGTAACCGCGCCTACCAGATTACTCGTCCGTGCCAGTGCCGCCCCACTATGTAAGGTCATGATGACTGGAATGGTAACGGTACTTTTGAGTAACCGTCTGCGGGTCGGTTGAGGAGGAGAAACAGCCGTCGTCTGTTCACCAACTGCATCCTGTTTCAATTGTTCCGGTATATTTTTTTCCGACATGTTCAGTCACCTCTCATGCAAAATTTCAGGAAAGATCAGTTGCCAGTATAACAATAGCCAGCAAAAAATAGGTTCTTAATATGTCCTTAATTCTATTAACAAGCATATCTCATGCCATATCCAAATAGTATTTTTTATATCAGGGAAAACAAAAAGATAGCTTTACTTACCCATCTAAAAAATTCCTGGCTCACTGGAATGTAAAAAAATTCGACACTCGAATGTTTCAAAAAATAGCAACTTGTCTCAACAATAGATCAGTTGGAAATAACCTCACCCGACTTTTGCAGCCAGCAGCATTTCTGTTTTTAGCTGATGATCCGCTTCCCGGTGTTTGTAAAACACATAGTACAGCACGGGCAATACCAGCAAGGTCAGAATCGTCGAGGAAAGGATGCCGCCAATCACCACTGTAGCCAGTGGACGCTGCACCTCTGCACCCAAACCGGTTGCCAGTGCCATAGGAATAAATCCGACTGCATCAGTGAGCGCGGTCATCAGCACTGGCCGCAACCGTGTCAACGCGCCAGCCTGTATGGCCTCCATCAGGGCAAACCCATCCTGGCGCAGTTCCCGGATGAATGTCAACATCACCAGCCCGTTCATCACGGCGATTCCCGACAGCGCAATAAATCCGACTCCAGCAGAAACGGACAGAGGGATATCCCGCAACCATAAGGCAAGTATCCCGCCTGTTAATGCGAATGGCACGCCGGTAAAAACCAGCACACCATCCCGAAAATTACCAAACATGGTGTAGAGCACGATGAAAATCAGTACCAACGCGACCGGTATCACAATTTGCAGACGTTCCGCCGCCGAAATCATTTGTTCAAACTGCCCGCCCCACGCCAGCCAGTAACCCGGAGGTGTTTGTACTTTTTCATTTACCAGTGCCTGCACTTCCTTGACGAAAGAACCAAGATCACGCCCGCGTACATTGGCAGATACCACTACCCGGCGTTTCCCGTTCTCACGGCTGATCTGGTTCGGTCCCTGCGCAACTTCAAAATCAGCCACCTCGCCCAGCGTCACAAAGGCAGCCGATCCTGCTGATGGCATCTGGCCAGCCAGAATCCCCTCCTGTACTCCAGACTGAACCGGCAGACCAATCGGCAGGTAGCGTAATGCTTCGATGTCGGTGCGTAACGATTCGGGCAGCCGCACCTGTAACTCAAAGCGACGATCACCTTCAAAAATCAATCCTGCACTTTTACCGCCGACTGCAATGGCCACGGTATCTTGCACATCGGCCACATTCAGCCCATAACGTGAAATATTTGCGCGATCAGCTTGAATGGATAACATCGGCAACCCGGTTACCTGTTCCACTTTTACATCCGCAGCACCCGGCACAGTTGCTACCAGCGCTTCAATACGCCTTCCCACAGCGAGCAATTGATCCAGATCGTCACCAAATACCTTGATCGCCACATCCGCCCTCACCCCGGCGATCAATTCATTAAAACGCATCTCAATTGGTTGGGTAAATTCGTAATTGTTGCCTGGCACCTGTAGTACAGCTTTTTCCATTGCCGCAATCAGCTCATCCTTGGTTCGATAGCGGCCAGACCATTCCGATGGTGGCCTCAGCATGACAAAAATATCGGCCACACTGGGTGGCATCGGATCTGTTGCGACCTCGGCCGTCCCAATCTTGCTGAATACCTGCTCCACTTCAGAAAACGACAGGATAGTTTTCTCCAGCTCTTCCTGCATGGCGACAGAAGTAGAAAGGCTCGTCCCGGGAATCCGGATCGCGTGCAACGCAATATCACCTTCATTCAGATTAGGCACAAATTCGCTGCCAAGCCGGGTTACCAGCAATACCGACAGCAACATTACGACCACTGCAACCGTTATCGTCAATCCCTGATTACGCATGACCGACACGAGCATTGGCTGGTAGATACGTTTGCACCACACAACGATCCAGCTTTCCTTTTCTGTCACTTTACCAGTCAGAAACAGGGCAATCGCTGCTGGCACAAAGGTAACCGACAAAATCAATGCACCTAACAATGCTGCCACCACAGTAAACGCCATGGGATGAAACATTTTGCCTTCAACACCAGACAAGGCAAAAATCGGCAGATAGACGATCATGATGATCACCTGCCCGTAAATCAGCGCACGCCTGACCTGCTGAGTGGCTGTAAAAACCAGTTTCAGCCGTTCTTCCCGGTTTAATGTCCGCCCCAGTCTGGCCTGTTCATGGGAAAAACAACGAATACTGTTCTCAATAATGACAATCACGCCATCCACAATAATGCCAAAATCCAGCGCACCCAGACTCATCAGATTAGCGCTGACATGATTGGCAACCATACCGCTGAATGTAAACAGCATCGACAACGGGATAACGAGTGCGGCAATTATCGCCGCACGGATATTGCCCAGAAACAGGAACAAGGTCACGATGACGAGAGCGGCTCCCTCGACCAGATTACTGGCCACGGTATGGATCGTGCCATCAATCAGAGTAGTCCGATCGTACACCGGGACAGTCACCACCCCGTCAGGCAGCGAACGATTGATTTCTATCAGCTTATTGGCAACAGTATGTGCTACGGCACGACTGTTCTCACCGATCAGCATGAGAGCAGTTCCCAGCACCACCTCTTCACCATTGCGGGTAGCCGCGCCTGTACGTAGCTCCTTGCCAATCAGAATGTCAGCTACATCCTTGATGCGTAACGGTGTGCCCTGCCTGCTACCCAGCGTAATCTCGCCAATCTCATCCAGATTAGTGACTTGCCCCGGCAAACGTACCAGATACTGTTCGCCCCGTTTCTCGATGTAACCCGCCCCCAGGTTAAGATTGTTGCGCTCAAGCGCCGCCACGATTTCCTGCAGGGTCAACCCATAGGCGATGAGCTTTTCCGGATAGGGTGTGACGTGATATTGCTTGACGAATCCGCCGATGGTGTTGATCTCCGTTACCCCTTTCACCATGAGCAATTGTGGCCGGATGATCCAATCTTCTATTTCGCGCAGATCTGCAGCAGTGTAGGCGGTGCCATCCGGCTTGCGTGCATCCGGAGTACTTTCGACCGTCCACATGAATATTTCCCCTAAACCAGTGGAAATCGGCCCCATTGAAGGCTTAACACTAGCAGGCAGTTGTCCTTGCGCTTCCTGAATACGCTGGCTAACCAGCTGGCGGGCAAAATAAATATCTGTCCCTTCCTGGAATACAACTGTCACCTGGGATAACCCATAGCGCGACAATGAGCGTGTGTAATCCAGCCCGGGCAACCCTGCCATGATGGTCTCGACCGGAAAGGTGATCCGCTGCTCGACTTCCATGGGTGAATAGCCAGGTGCGGCCGTATTGATCTGTACCTGCACATTGGTAATGTCCGGCACGGCATCAATCGGCAATCGCTGGTAGCTATGCAAACCCAGTATAGCCATCGCCAAGACAGCCAGCAGTACCAGCCCGCGATGCCGGATGACAACCTGAAGAATTCGTTCAAACATGAAAGAATCTCCCAATCAACCTGCGACTATTTCTGAAAATAGAAAATATATATGCAGCAATCAAGGCATCAAAAAAAATAGCCAGGTGACATAAACAATTAACTGACACCTTCTCAGTGTTCATGAGTGGCCCCTGTCTTGCCCAGCTCCGATTTGATGATGAAGCTGTTGCCCGCAGCGTAGTGCTCTCCAGCAAACAAGCCTTCAATCACTTCGACCATTTGGCTATCGCTGCGCCCCAGTTTTAGCGGGCGCATTTCAAAGAAATCACCATAGCGACCAAACACCACCGACTGGTTATCCAGTGTCTGTATTGCTTCCAGCGATACAGCTACCGGGACTTCGACTGCTTCGATCTGCAAATCGGCCTTGACGAACATACCAGGACGCCATTGTTCATCCCGATTATCGAGCTGTACTCGGGCAATGGCTGTGCGTGTCTGTTCATCAAGCAATGTCGTCACATAAATCACCTTACCTTCCTGCGTCAAATCATAGGTATTCGCGCGGATAACAGCACGCTGGCCTGTATGAACCTGGTGCAGATTCCGGGGGAATACCCTGACAGCCGCCCAGACTGTGGAAATGTCAGCAACGATATACGCAGTCTTATCTTCCTTGACGACCTCTCCTGTAACGATTGCTTCATCAATGACAATTCCGGAAATAGGAGAACGGATTTCATAATGCGCAATATTTTCCCAAGATAATCCGGATTCTGGCTGTACGCCCAGCGCCCGCAAGCGCTCAGCTGCCAGCTGGGTTGCTATGCTGGCTTCTTCCCGTTGCTGTTGTGCTACAAGATAATCCTGTTTTGCTGTAATTTTTTCCCTCCACAATTGCTCTTCCCGATCATAGATTGTTTGTGCCAGCACCAGGCGCTTGCGGGTAAGCAGGTATTGACTGCGCAAATCGGCCAGCATGGCACTTTCCATGATCGCAAGCACCTCTCCCTTTTTCACTCTTTGTCCGTGATGGCGTTTAATCGACACCACCATGCCGGGTAAACGCGGCACAACATGCACGATATGATGTTCATTGAAAATGATTTCACCCGGCAGAGTAATTTTAGAGTGAATGATGGCGGGACCAGCCGTGGCCAGTTCAATACCGTTGCTTTGCATCGCCGTATCGGACATTTCCACACGCGCTTCAACCTCGCTGTGATGCCAACGATAGGTTTTGTCCTGATACTCAGCGACAATTACCATCTCGAAAGAATGAGGTTCTTCCACTTCCTGATCACTAACCAGATAGTCACTTTCCGTCCTGAAGTGAAACAGTTGCACCGGCCTGCCAAGACGGGACAATGCAATCGTTACCTTTACTTCAGCCGGTGCCAATGGTTGTTTTTGTCGATAGGGATAAAGCCTGAATTGTGGAAACGTGCCACTCTCATGAATAGTCAACTCAAGACTTAAATCATCTTCCGAGAACAGCTCCCCGCCCTTCGGCCCGATCACTGATTGATGTTCAGCAACGCTCCCAACAGAATGAGGCGATTCCTCGGCATCCGGTAGCCTGGATTTATCCTGGATCAGCAGCAACGCTCCCAGCAAAATGCCAACCAGAATAACCGCCACAATGGGTAATCGTCCGCTAACGTTCATTGATTACGCTCCTTCCCTTGAGTATTGAGCCTCGTATAATCTGCAGCTGAATCAGCAAGCGGCGCTGCAATCAACTGCTCGATGATATTGACCAGACGCTGGTAGCTGGCCAGTGCCCGCACATAAAGAATGCGATTTTGAAAAAAGGCACGTTGGGCATCCAGCATTTCCAGAAAACTGAATTTACCCAGCTGATAACCCCGATTGGTAATCTCAAAGGCATTCTGCGCACCTGGCAACACCTCATCATGCAATACCTGGATTTCATTCCGGGCAGCCAGCAGATTCTCGTAGTTACGCGCAAATTCAGTTCTAAGTTGCAATTCAACTGAGGCGCGTTCATCCATTGCTTTATTCAGGCGTTGGCGGGCTTCCAGTTCATTTCCCTGATTACGATCGAAAATTGGAATAGGAATAGATATATCCAGCACAGCAGTAGTCTTGTCTAGACTGAAATAGCGCTGAATACCTGCACCAACTGTTACATCCGGAATTTTATTCGCTTTTTGCAACTCGACTATCGCCTCACGCTGCGCGATATTTTTAAGGCTTTGCAGCATGATTGGGTTTTCTTCAAGACGTTTTATCAGCTGATCAAATTCCGGTATCTCAACAAATGATTCCAGCTCTCCCAGAGCCTGGCCAAAGCGCGGCTCCGCCTCTCCCCAGAGAAGGGCCAACTTTGCCCGCGCCGCTGACAAATTGCGTCTACCCTGTTCCAGTTCAATACTCGCAGCGGATAATGCCACCTTTGAACGAGTAGCTTCAATAGGCGGCGCTTTCCCCGCTTCGACCCGTTTAACAACTGTTTTCATTGCCTTTTGCATCAGACGCAAAGTGTCGTCCATCACTCTTACATGCACCTGATTTTCCAGCACATCAATAAAAGTATTAGCAGTACGGGCAACAACTTCCAACCGTTTGGCGGCATAAGCCTGATCGGCTAGCTCCTGCCCCAGTGTTGCCACATTCACCCGGGCAGATCGCTTACCACCAAGCTCAATCAACTGACTGATACGGAAAGTTGTAAACCTTTCTATATTCGGGTTGGAGGAATCAATACTTTCTGCCCCAACACTGAATTCAGGATTTTTCAGCAAACCGGCCTGTAATTTTGTCCCTTCATAAGCAGCCACTTCTCTGGAAAAAGCTGCCAGTTCAGGATTATTCTGCAAAACCTGCTGCAACGCCTGACGCAAGGTCAGATCTCCACCTTTCTCAGCCGATATATTGATGACTGGATGGGTATCGGCATAAGCCATGCCATGCCCCAAGATAGGTATAATTCCCGCAAAGAATGATACAAAGATAAGCACCATCTGCCTTGTGCGAAGTTGTCGCAATATTGCCTTCGCTGTCTGATACTCAATCACGATTATTCTCCATGAACAGTCATGCCGTAAGTACACACCGGATATCACGAAAACAACCTCAATATTCAAAATACAAGGCTATTTCTGCAACAGCGTCGGACGGCATCCAGATAATCATCCGGCATGCCGAAACCGCCATACCGGTAAAAAATTGACTCAGGAGAAAAAGCGGGGAGGACGAAAAAAGGGATCAGGAGCCGATTCCGGGAAAGCGTTGACCACACTTTCTACCATCACTTCCCTGGTGGCAATAGTGACTATCTGCAAAGCTGAGTGCAAATAGAAAGGTTGAAACTGGCCGGCAGCATGCAGGCACAAATGGGTAGCAGCATCCCAATCTATGGTGCTATCAAGCGTTTGATGTAATTCAAGATGTTTATCGGGGTACATCAGAAACAACTCCCCGTGATGCAGATGAGCCAGTTCGTGTGTGAATATCTTACTGTTGAATGACCATCCAAATGTATTTGCCAGCATACTGACAAGAAATGTCAGAACAATGAATCTGGCAGCAAGAGGTTTATTCATTTGAAAAACATCGGCAACCATCAATTAGCAGCTGGTAAATATAACATAACACGTAAATTCGAGCATTCGTCATCTCACGATTAACAATAGAAAACCAGAAAAACCATTCGACTTTCTCAAGTAAGAGCCCAAGTAGTTACAGTATCTCCACGCCTTCCATCATTAACATCTCCACCAGCGCTATTAACGGCAACCCGATCAACGCATTGGGATCTTCCCCGGTTATACGTTCGATCAGGGCAATACCCAATCCTTCTGCTTTTGCGCTACCCGCACAATGGTAAGGCTGTTCTCTCGCGAGATAACGCTCAATTTGATCATCATTCAACTCGCGATACTTCACCGAGCAAGAAATAATACGCGCTTGCAGACAAGCTGTACGACTGTTAAATAAACATAGCGCTGTATGAAAAACAACCTCCCTGCCACGCATCAAGCGCAGTTGCCGAACAGCATTTTCATGATTCAGTGGTTTGCCCAATTGTATTTTATCCAGCGTAGCAACCTGATCTGCCGTGATAATGAGTGCATCAGGAAACTGCTTTACCAATGCATGCGCCTTTTCTTTTGCCAGGCGCAGTGCTGTCGCATCCGGCGTCTCTTCAGGCAAGGCAGACTCATCAATGGCCGGATTTGCAGTTTCAAAAGGGATTTGTAAATGCTGAAGCAGTTCACGCCGGTAAACCGAGCTGGAACCTAGCACAAGCCGGGGGTAAATAGTGCGACTTTTCAAAATATTATAGTAGTATACTGAATTGTAATTTTGACACTTTTCCATAAAAAATATAACATGCGCGCCTTATGTCCGACCAACTTGTTATAGATACGCTGGATTTTGTCCGCAGCAGCAGATTACTTCAAGGAAGTATCCCTTTAATTAACCTTGAACGACTGTGCAGTTATCTGGTAAATACATCAGGAGAGCTAGTCTATCTGATCTCCGGGCTGTTTGATGAGCGTAATAGGCCGATGCTGAAAATATCAATCAGTGGAAGCATTGGTTTAAATTGCCAGCGCTGCCTGGGAAAAATGGAATATGAGCTTGACTTGGAAACAGGACTGCTTCTGGCCAGAAGTGAAGATGAGCTGTCACGTTATGACGAAGATATTTTCGTGGATGCGATTTATGCCTCGAACGAGCTGAGTGTTCTGACCCTGGTAGAGGATGAAGTTATTCTTGGCCTGCCGATATCTCCCCGTCATCAGGATACCGGGTGTTGTCTGTCAACCGAAACCGGAATACATGCAACCGCCACAAAGGAGCATCCTTTTACTGTATTGGCATCGTTGAAACGAACACACTGAATTGATATTTTTTGGAGTTAAATTATGGCTGTACAACAAAATAAGAAATCTCCTTCCAAGCGTGGGATGCACCGTTCCCATGATGCATTAACCAACCCGCCACTCGCGATCGAATCGACTACCGGAGAAACACATTTACGGCATCACATCAGCCCAAATGGTTTTTACCGTGGGAAAAAAATAATTAAAACTAAAAACGACGATTAATGACCCCAGCTGGTTCTTCATCATATCTGCCGTCCACCCCTTTTTGACACGTGAGCATAACAGTAGCAATTGATTGTATGGGTGGTGATCACGGCCCGCATGTCACAGTCCCGTCGGCTGTTGAATATCTGCGTCATGACCGCGACACCAACATTATCCTGGTTGGCAGACCAGAGATCCTCACGAAGGAATTGAATGCGCTTAACATATCGCCTGACTCGCGACTCAGGCTGTATCCGGCAAGCGAGATCGTCAGTATGGATGAACATCCGGCTATCGCCCTGCGCAACAAAAAAGACTCTTCCATGCGTGTAGCGCTTAACCTGGTCAAAAACGGTGAGGCGCAAGCATGCATCAGCGCGGGAAATACGGGAGCATTGCTGGCAACCTCGCGTTTTGTACTCAAAACTATCCCGGGAATAGATCGGCCCGCATTGGCAGTCGTTCTGCCTACTATTTCAGGACATACCTATGTGCTGGATCTGGGGGCCAATGTCAACTGCACAGCTGAACACCTGTTCCAGTTTGGTGTAATGGGTGCAACACTAGTTTCATCTGTCGAGAACAAGCCTAATCCAAGTATTGGACTCTTAAATATTGGTGAGGAAGATATCAAGGGTAATGATGTTGTCAAACAGGCAGCGGGGTTATTCCGTAGCAGCGGCCTGAATTTTTACGGCAACATTGAGGGGGATGATATTTACCGTGGGACGACCAACGTCGTAGTATGCGATGGTTTCGTTGGCAATGTCGCGCTCAAGACTTCGGAAGGATTGGCTCAGATGCTGGCCAGTTATCTGCGTGAGGAATTCAGGCGCTCTTTATTCAGCAAGCTGGCAGGGTTGGTAGCTCTGCCGGTGATCAATGCCTTCAGGCGTCGCGTCGATCATCGACAGTACAATGGCGCTAGCCTGCTGGGATTGCGTGGTACTGTCATAAAGAGCCATGGATCAGCCGACAGTTTTGCATTTCGCTGCGCTATCAAACGCGCTGTAGATGAAATACGCGGCGGCACATTACGACACATAGTCGAACATATTGAAACACTGCGATACAACATCGAGCAAAACATTACACAACCGGCATCAGTAGAGTGAGCAACTGAACATGGCTATGTATTCACGCATAATTGGTACTGGCAGTTATCTGCCGGAAAAAATCCTGACCAACCTGGAGCTTGAGTCCATGGTTGATACCAGCGATGAATGGATACAGACACGGACTGGCATCAAACAACGTCATATTGCTGCACCGGGCCAGATGGCCAGCGACCTTGCTTTGGAGGCCAGTCGAAATGCCATCAAGGCTGCAGGTATACAGGCAAGTGATATTGATCTGGTAATTGTTGCAACCACAACGCCGGATATGATTTTCCCAAGCACAGCTTGTATTCTGCAAAGTAAACTCGGCATATCCGGCAGCCCTGCATTTGATGTTCAGGCCGTCTGCAGTGGATTTATTTATGCCTTGGCTACGGCGGACATGTTCGTCAGCTCTGGAAAATCCCGTAATGCACTGATAGTTGGCAGTGAAGTGTATTCCCGGATTATGGATTGGAACGACCGCAGCACTTGTGTTCTATTCGGGGATGGCGCAGGCGCAGTAGTTCTTACCCGAGATCAGAAGCCGGGAATTCTCTCATCCCATTTACACGCGGATGGAAGCTATAGTCAGGTTCTTTCAGCCCCCGCTTCTATTCATTCCGGAAAGATACAAGGCACACCCTTCATCACGATGGAAGGCGGTACGGTATTCAAATTTGCCGTTAAAGTCCTGGAAGAGGCGGTACTGGAAGCATTGCGTGCGAATGATCTACAACCTTCCGATATCGACTGGCTGATCCCTCATCAGGCCAATATCCGTATTATCACCTCAACAGCAAAAAAGCTGGGTATACCCGAAGAGAAGGTAGTAGTGACTGTCACACAACACGGCAATACTTCAGCTGCTTCTGTGCCGCTGGCACTGGATCAGGCAGTACGCGACGGACGTGTCCAGTCAGGCCAGCATGTTGTGCTGGAAGGTGTGGGAGGTGGATTCACCTGGGGATCAGTTCTGGTACGCTGGTAAAACATGAAGATTGCTTTTATTTTTCCCGGACAGGGATCTCAGTCAGTCGGCATGATGGATGGTTATTCTGAACTTCCATCAATACGTGAGACGTTCAATGAAGCATCAGATATTCTGCAGCAGGATCTGTGGTCGTTAGCCAGCAACGGACCAGCAGACAGTTTGAATCTCACAACCAACACCCAGCCTGTCATGTTAACTGCTGACGTGGCCATCTACCGGGCCTGGCAACAGGCAGGAGGTGCCCGACCACATTATCTGGCTGGCCATAGTCTTGGCGAATATGCTGCGCTGGTAGCTGCCGAATCGCTTGGTTTGGGTGATGCTCTGAAACTGGTTCGTTATCGCGCAGAAGTCATGCAGGAAACTGTTCCTGAAGGAACAGGAGGCATGGCAGCCATTGTCGGGCTGGATGATGATACTGTTTCTTCAGTATGCGCTGAAGTAATAAATATGCTGCCAGATACATCACTGGAGCCTGCGAACTTCAATGCCCCTGGCCAGGTCGTCATCGCTGGCCATTCTCAGGCAATTGCACAAGCAGTGACACTCGCAAAATCAAAAGGAGCAAAATTAGCAGTTATACTGCCGATGAGTATTCCTTCACACTGCTCACTCATGCAACCGGCAGCCGAGAAATTTGCACTTCTGCTGGGAAAAACCACATTCCAACCTCCTCGGATTCCTGTCTTGCACAACGTCGATGTCCAGCAGCACCCCGAAACAGCTTCTATTCGCGAGATACTTGCGCGCCAGCTTGATAATCCAGTTCGCTGGACAGAGACAATTCAAGCCATTGCAGCACTAGGTGTAAGACATGTTGTGGAGTGTGGTCCAGGCAAAGTACTATCCGGTCTGACGCGACGCATTGATAAAAATCTGGAGAATGTTGCGCTAACTGATTCCCACTCCTTTCTCAAAACGGTAGAAGTATTGAAATAGTACGTCAGTAATGCATCATCAGAAATAGTTTTCTCATCAATTCATAAACTCCCGGAATGATACTGGAACATAAAATTGCACTGGTAACAGGAGCGAGTCGCGGCATCGGCAAAGCTATCGCCCTGGAACTGGGAAAGCACGGAGCAACTGTTATTGGCACTGCAACCTCTGAAAGCGGAGTTGACTATATCAATCAGTATCTGAGTGAGGCCCATGTATCAGGCATGGGTCTGGTTATGGATGTCAGCAATATCGAGCATATTAGTAATGGCATTGAAACCATACAAAAATCGTTGGGTAATGTTGCAATACTGGTCAACAACGCCGGCATTACGCGTGACAACCTGCTTGCCCGTATGAAGGACGACGAATGGGATAGTGTCTTGCAGACCAACTTGAAATCCGTGTTTTGTTTAAGCCGCACTGTCCTGCGCGCCATGATGAAAGCACGCAGTGGCCGCATTATTAATATCTCGTCAGTAGTCGGTACTATCGGGAATCCCGGACAGACCAATTATGCAGCGGCCAAGGCGGGAATGATAGGTTTCAGCAAATCGCTTGCAAAAGAAATTGGCAGCAGAAATATCACTGTAAACTGTGTAGCCCCTGGGTTTATAGATACCGATATGACCCGCTCACTCTCATCAGATCTGCAGCAGTCACTTATCCAGCATATTCCTCTTGGGAGATTAGGTCGCCCGGAAGATGTTGCTGCGGCTGTCGTTTTCCTGGCTTCCCCGGCTGCAGATTATATTACTGGAGCCACACTACATGTAAACGGTGGAATGTATATGGAATGACCTGATTTCTGATATTTCTAGCAAACCCTTTCAAAACCATGGAACATTCAATATTTTTTGTAGCAATAAATGGCATCTGGCCTACATGACCGGGCAGATTTTGCCGGTTGTTTGAAATTTGTTAAACTTGCGAGAGTTTTTTACCTGATAAGGATGGGTATATCAATGGATATTACTGAAATAGAACAGCGTATCAAGAAAATTGTAGCCGAGCAGTTAGGTGTTAACGAGTCAGAAGTTAAGAACGAATCCTCTTTCGTCAACGATCTGGGAGCGGATTCACTTGATACAGTTGAGCTCGTCATGGCACTGGAAGAAGAATTTGAATGCGAAATTCCTGATGAACAAGCCGAAAAAATCAATACGGTTCAAGAAGCCATTGATTTCGTAGCTGCTAATTCAACTCAGTAAGAATAATTTTTCAATGATTCAGCGGGGTTGTTTTGTCCAAGCGTAAAATAGCCATTACCGGGTTAGGAATTGTCTCTCCTGTCGGCAATACGGTTCCCGAAGCATGGGGAAACGTAATTGCCGGGAAATCTGGTATTACACAAATCACACGTTTTGATATATCGGACTTTTCCTCAAAAATTGCTGGGGAGGTCAAAGGATTCGAGATAACAGAGTATCTCTCTGCTAAGGAGGCGCGCCGTATGGATATTTTTATCCAGTACGGGATGGCAGCGGCCATTCAGGCTGTTAAGGATGCCGGAATCAGTGATGTAACCAAATTCGATGCTGAGCGTATCGGTGTTAATATCGGTTCCGGAATCGGCGGCCTGCCCATGATTGAGAATACCGATGCAGCCTATCATGCGGGTGGTCCCCGAAAAATATCTCCCTTCTTTATCCCCAGTACCATTATCAACATGGTGGCCGGTAATTTATCCATCATGTTTGGGTATAAAGGACCCAATCTTGCCATTGTTACTGCCTGCACCACTGCCACACACTGCATTGGCAGCTCTGCCAGAATGATTGAGCATGGTGACGCGGATATTATGATCTGTGGTGGCGCTGAATCAAGCATAACTCCGCTGGCTGTTGGGGGATTTGCCTCCGCCCGCGCCCTGTCATCAAACAACGACGATCCGGCGGCAGCAAGCCGGCCGTGGGATCTCGAAAGAGATGGATTTGTCCTGGGAGAAGGCGCAGGTATCCTAGTCCTGGAAGAGATGGAACACGCCAAAAAACGTGGTGCAAAGATTTATGCAGAGTTGGCCGGATTCGGTATGAGTGCGGATGCTTATCATATGACAGCCCCCTGTGAAGACGGTGAAGGTGCTGCTCGCTGCATGAAGAACGCATTATCTGATGCGCAGTTGAATCTGGAAGATATCCACTATATCAATGCACATGGAACATCAACGCCTTTGGGTGACATTGCAGAAACAGTTGCGGTCAAGCGTTGCTTTGGAGCACACGCCGAAAATCTGGCAATCAGCTCCACCAAGTCGATGACCGGACATTTGCTAGGTGCGGCAGGAGGTGTGGAAGCAATTTTCTCTACTCTGGCTATTTTCTATCAGATTGCTCCACCCACCATTAATCTTGATGATCCTGATCCCGAATGTAATCTGGATTATGTACCTAACACTGCCAGAGAAATGAAAATTGATGCCGCGCTGTCAAACTCATTCGGATTTGGTGGAACTAACGGTACATTAGTCTTTCGAAAAACCTAAATATCATTTCCCGTATTTCCGGGATGTGATATTTAGGAGTAATCGAAATACATATGAAAATAACTGATTACGCTTTCCGGAGAAATATCTGGCATGATCAGTTAACCGAATACCTGAGTGTGCTGACATGCCTGAATCGACACGTTCACTACGTTTTCTGAGTTTCGTTCTTTTAGTCATTCTGGTTGTCAGCACACTATTTTCCATATGGTTCTACCGCTTGGTCACAACACCGGTAAAACTTCCAGTCATACCCTATGAATTTTCGATCGAACCCCGAGGTAGTCTGCGTAATATCGCTCAACAATTAACCGATGCGGATATTCTCCCCAATGCATGGTCTTTCATACTCCTTGCACACATGACAGGATATAACGCATCGCTCAAAGCAGGCGAATACGAGCTTACCAAAAACTTATCGCCACTGGATCTGCTGGAATACCTCACTCAGGGAAGAGTCAAGCAACATACTGTTACTTTTCTTGAGGGATGGACTTTCTCGCAATTTAGAAAAATACTGGATGAGCACCCGGCTATCCATCATGTATCAAGCGAATTCAGTAATTTAAAACTACTGGAGCTGATCGGAGCAAAAGAACCGGGCGTTGAGGGTATTTTTTTCCCGGATACTTATTTTTTTACCAAAAACAGCAGCGATCTGACAATTCTGAAACGTGCTTACCATGCCATGCAGAGACACCTTGAAACAGAATGGATTTCAAGACAAAAATTACTCCCGTTGAAGAATCAATATGAAGGTCTGATTCTTGCTTCGATCATAGAGAAAGAAACGGGAAAAGACAATGAGCGCGCCTGGATTGCAGGTGTGTTTGTCAATCGTTTACGCCACAGCATGAAGCTCCAGACTGATCCAACAGTAATTTATGGCATGGGAGATAAATTCGATGGGAATCTGCGAAAAATCGATCTGCAGACCGATCATGCATACAATACCTATACCCGGATCGGCCTACCCCCTACCCCCATTGCCATGCCGGGACTGGCCTCCATCCGGGCAGCTTTTAACCCTGCTATTACTGATAAGCTCTACTTTGTTGCCAAAGGTGACGGAACTTCGCACTTCTCATCTACACTTGAAGAACATAACCGTGCTGTTCTGAAATACCAGAAAAATCGTCCATAGAATATCCTGATCCTGAATCAAGATGATCTTTCTCTAATACGTTGTCACCCCCGGGAAGCCAACTCTAAACCCATGTCAACAGGCCCCGGGAATAACTTGAGCTTAACATGCGATTTTCACTCATTATTCCTACCCTGAACGAAGCTGGAAATATCGACCCCCTACTAACGAGTATTTTCTCTCTTGATAACCTGGGAGATCAGTTTGAAGTCATTATCGTGGATGACAGTTCCACGGATGGCACTCCTGACAAAGTCAAAAAATGGCAAGACACTCATAACGTACGCTTGATTGAAAGACATGCACGACCCGATCTAACCGCTTCCATTCTTGACGGAACAGCAGCCGCCAAGTATGAAGTTATTGCAGTCATGGATGCTGATTTGAGCCATCCACCAGAACGATTGGCCTCACTAATCCAGCCGATTCTGGATGACACTCACGACATAACGATCGGCAGTCGTTACATAGCTGGTGGCGATACTATCGGCTGGCCTTTCTATCGTCTCTGGCTATCCCGGGCAGGGGGCTGGCTTGCACGCACTATTTGTGATGTAAATGACGCAACTTCGGGTTTTTTTGCTTTCCGAAGAGAGTTGATCAAAAACATTACAGAAAATGCTCGCGGCTATAAAATCCTGCTGGAACTGCTGATGACAGGGCGTGAACAACTGCGTGTAAAAGAAATCCCAATCCACTTCCACAATCGACTGCACGGAAGCTCCAAGCTCTCCCTTTCACATCATCTTACTTATCTGCAGCAACTCATCACACTGGCTGGTGGCACTGTCTCTTTCTACACAGCAAGCCGCTTTGCCATGGTTGGATTTCTGGGTGTCTTTGTTGATGTATTGATTTTTCAATGGATGACCGGGCAGGGCATCAGTCTGGCAACCGCACATATTTCCAGCTTCATCGCAGCAGCCAGCTTCAATTATGCTTTGAATACCAAATGGTCATTCCGGCTGCATCATTCGGGACATTTACATTGGAGCCAGTTCTCTCGCTTCCTGATCGTTGGAATATTTGCAATGCTCCTGAGAGGAGCCGTTCTGGCCTGGCTGGTCTATACCTGGAATATATCAAGTGAATGGGCTATTTTCCCTGCGATTATCGCAACAGCTATTGTAAATTACCTTGGATCCGCTTTTTACGTATTTCCACGAACCAAGCCCGCTGTTTCTACCGATACACGATGGCGCATTGCTGCCGTAGGTATTGTCTGTTTCGTCATCCTGCTGCGTCTAGTTTACATGAGTGTGGCGCAGCTGATCCCAGATGAAGCTTATTACTGGCAATACGCACAACATATGGATTTGAGCTTCTTTGATCATCCGCCGATGGTGGCGTGGTTGATCTGGCTGGGAACCACACTGGCTGGCCAGAATGAATTTGGAGTAAGAATCGGCGCCTTCTTGTGCGGGTTGATCGCAATGGCTTATTTATACGCCCTTGCACGCAACCTCTACGATAAATCTACCGCTATGCGCTCAGTATTACTGCTTGCCATCGTACCCTTTGGCTTTGCAGCAGGACTGGCAATGACACCAGATGCACCACTGGTTGCTGCTTGGGCTGCCACACTTTACTACATGGAGCGGGCCTTGCTCGCAAATCAGAACCGGGCATGGCTCGGGGTAGGTATTGCTTTCGGTCTTGGGATTCTGTCCAAATACACACTTGGACTGCTTGGCATCGCTGCACTGGTTTTCGCTATCCTGGATCCGGTTGCGCGCCGCTGGCTGTTGCGCCCACATCCCTATGTAGCTGTATTAATTGCGCTGATACTGTTCAGCCCCGTGATCATCTGGAATATGGAAAATGACTGGGCTTCCTTCTTGTTTCAGACCAACAGGGTCGGCAAGGCACATCACGAATTTGCAACGCCTAAGTTAATGCTGCAAATTGCAATTATGCTTACGCCAGTCGGACTGGTCGCAGCGATACTCGCATTGCGTTCAGTGTTTCTGAGCTATCCCCAGACAGCCCGTAAATCTCTTTTCATTGGCATATTCACTGGAGTCCCACTAATAGTTTTTCTGATAGCCAGCACTTTTGGTTCTCTGCGCTTCCACTGGACCGGCCCACTCTGGTTGGCGTTGATACCCACCATGGCCTGGATGATCGGACAAAAGAATATATTCAAGAATATCTCGGGATGGCTGAGCACTGCCTGGCAGCCAATGATCACCGTATCATTACTGACCTACGCTTTCATTTTGCATTATGTCACGCTGGGAATACCTGGACTCCCTTATCAATTTCTGAGCGAGCATTATTTCTGGAGGGAAACCACAGCAGAAGTCGAAAAAATTGCTGATGAAATCAGGCAAACAACAGGAGAAGCACCAATTGTGGTTGGCATGAGCAAATGGTCAATAGCCAGTGCGCTTGCGTTTTACAACAATAATCACCCTACTCTTGATATCCGATCTCGCAATCTATTTGGCGAACACGCCGCCATGTACAGTTTCTGGTACCCGTCCGAATCCCCTACTAACCGGCCCATTCTGCTGATCGGGATGAAACGGCAGGCATTGGAATCAGGCTCAGCCGAAGGAGATTTTGAAAGAATGCTGATAAAATCCGGAAGTGTGAATACTCGTGAAATCTATCGGTATGATGGTGTTTTATTGCGCACTCTTTATTATCGTACTGCAGAAGGCTATCGTGGCAATCTCACTTCATCATCAATACCTGTTTCTGTAGAAAACAGGTAGCTGCTTTAGTGATTATGGCCAAAAAATAGCCCTATCAACCATATCGTGCTGATTCCCATAACGATAAGTGTGACCTGTTGAACAGTTGCACCGATCTCAGGGCGCTTATGCAAGCTAGGGATCAGATCAGACATTGCCACATAAATCATGCTTGCTGCAGCAAGAGCAAGTATTGGGGCAATCAGATGATCCAATTGATGCAGCATAAAATACCCCAGTAACCCTCCAAACACAGTTGCTGTACCGGATAGCAGATTGGACCAGAGTGCTCCCGCTCGTGTAAACCCTGAATTGAGCAAAATAATAAAATCCCCTGCTTCTTGTGGAATCTCATGTGCAGTAATCGCAATAGCCGTAACCATTCCCAGTTGAATATCAGCCATAAAGGCTGTTGCAATCAGGATACCATCTACAAAATTATGAAAAGTGTCACCCAGTATAATCATCATGCCACTGCGGCCGTGATCATGAACACCTACCACCCCTCTGCCAGCTGCAGAAACCACCTGCGATGTGGGTTCATGTGCTTCACATTCTGATAAATGGCAATGGCGCCATAACAAAAGTTTTTCCAGAATAAAAAAAACAAGAATACCAAGTAACAAAATAAACGTCAGTTGTTTCGGCGTATCAGTGAGCTCCAATGCTTCAGGTAACGCATTCAGAAATGCTGCTCCAAGAAGCGCGCCGATAGCATATGAAATTAGTATATTGATCCACTTATCACTACGGACATTTAAAGCAAATAATGCTGCAAGTCCAATGCTCAGTAAACCACTTGCTACGCTGGCAAGCACAATCCAGGTTAACACTGACATAAATTATGTTTCCAGATGGGTCAGAAATATGCAGAACGGGCACACTATATCGCTCACGGATTTATGTGCAATCGAGCATCAGTAAGGAGGAAGGAAATTCGTCAAGATTTTTCAGGCCAAATCCATGCTCAGGAACTGTAAAACAAGCGGGTACTTCACATGCCCCCATCTTGGCGAGTATTAAACAAGAATTACTTATCAGGAAACTGCGTCATCCACAATAAACCAGCCATCCTTCCTGTTTTACGATCACGACGGTACGAATAAAACTTTTCAGGATTGCTGTACGTACATAAATTACCACCATAAATTTGGGAGACCCCGGCATGAGACAGTCTTTGGCGTGCCAGATCAGAAAGATCCGCATACCATTTTCCTTTTTCTTTTCCTGGGAAAAATGCCCGTGCTGCCTGAAAATCATACTCGGTAAATATCGTTCGCACCTCGTCACCAACTTCGAAGTGCTGTGAACTGATTGCCGGACCAAACCACGCGATTATTTGATCACTATGACTGAATTCGCGTAATGCCTGAACTGTGCTTTCGATAATTCCCTTGGCCAGCCCACGCCACCCAGCATGGGCAACGCCCACTACACTACCTGCCATGTCACACAACAATACTGGAAGACAATCTGCCACCAGAACTGCACACACCACTCCGGGATATCGGCTCATTGCAGCATCCCCCTCAAGCGCTTCACTATCAGAATCTACCCAAATTGCCCTGGAACCATGAACCTGGGTCAGCCAGCGGGGATGATCTGGTAAATATTGGCGCAACTGGTTTCGATTTAGTTGAACAGCGTGTGGATCATCATCGACATGAACCGCCAGATTTAGGCCAGTATAAGCTCCTCTTTCGGTCACAGCCGCCCCAGTATTACGAGTAGTAAACATGGCGCAAACATTTGCGGGAGAAGGCCAATCCGGTACAATCCTGTCAATCATTAACCAAGAATTCTTGTCATTCAACTACTCTTAACAAATACAGGATTTAAATTTAGTAATCGCATCCACTCACTGTGTCACAGTGGGATACAGTTTAGAGAAGGTCTCACAAACCCGGCTAATTTGTTCAGTAGTATGCGCTGCATTAATGCTGCAACGTACCAATGACTTTCCTTCCGGAGCAGCAGGAGGCAATACTAGATTTACATAGATATCGTGCGCCATCAATCCGTTCCACAGGGTCAACGCCCGTTTAGGGCTATCAAGTAAAACGGCTACTATAGGTCCGGGCTCCGGTCCCAGACAATACCCGGTTTCTTTTAGGCAGGAATAAAGCTGGTAAGCATTCTTCCATAGCTGTTCACGTAATGAAGACCCATCACGCAATAACTGCAAGGCAGCACGTGTAGAAGCAATTGTTGCTGGGGAAGGGGAAGCTGTAAATATGTACGGATGACTTACATACCGAAGCTGGTTAAGCTGAGGATGATTACTGACACAAAAGCCACCGATACCACACAGACTTTTACTAAAAGTTCCGGTTATAAAATCAACTTCGTTAATCATCCTGGATTTTTCCACCAACCCTTGCCCGGTTTCTCCAAGAACACCAAGTGAATGCGCCTCATCAAGTAACAAAGTGCTCTGGTAGACATTTTTCAATTTCACAATCTCTGCCAGAGGAGCCTGATCACCCAGCATGCTGTAAATACCTTCAATAATGATCAGTGTATCACGGCTGCGATCACCCAGCCTGCGAAGGCGTTTCTCAAGATCGATTACATCATTATGGCGAAAACGGATAACATCCGCTCCACTCAAAATACATCCATCATAGATACTGGCATGTGCATCCCCATCAATCAGCACAACATCACCAGCCCCCGCCAACCCGGAAATGGTTCCCAGATTAGCTTGGTAGCCTGTTGTAAAAACAATACATTCGCGGCAGTGATAAAACTCTGCCAACTCACGTTCCAGCGCCCGATGCCCGTAATAATTACCATTGGCCATACGTGAACCGGTGGTGCCAGTACCTTCCTGATCAATAGCCTTATGAGCAGCCTCTCTGCATTCAGCAGAAAAGCTGAGCCCAAGGTAGTTGTTCGTACCCAGCATTAATACTCGACGCTCCCCGATTCTGGCTTCCGTCGCAGAGTAGGATTCATCTATGGGGATACCAAAAGCAGCGAGACCCTCAGGTAATTGTGCTTTCCTTGCTGCTGCAGCTGCATCAAGTTTTTCCAGCAGATTCATTATGATGATAATTTGATTTTATAAATCAGATTGGCAAGATCCTGAACCGTCAGGACGTCCACAAGCGCATTCAACGGAACTGATATATCAAACTGATCTTCAATTTCCATTATGAGATTCAGCAGTTTGACCGAATCAATCGCAAGATGTGTAATGAGATTAGTTTCTGGAGATATCTCCGCTTCAACATCTGTAAAACAAGCCAGACGCTGACAAAGCAGTTCAGTAATTTGTGTTTGGGTTATTTTAGACATGAGATCAATCCCGGAACAGTGTATATCGACAAATTTATTTCCGGATCGAGAAACATGAAGACGCAAGAAGCCTGAACAAAATCAAGGTACATAAAGGCTATATATTGTCGCATGAGGTGTTTTCAAATGCTTCAGGAATAAATATTGTTACATTTTGACAAGTGATGGCAATACTGTTTGTAATTTAATTGTCGGATGCCAGCCAACTAGCTCTTTTCTCAGGAAAGAAATATCACAGGTCCAATCAGAATGTTGAAGTTCCATCACTTTCCCTGGTGTCAGCATTGGAGTGTAATTCAAAAGATGGGCCAGCCACAAATTAAAACGAGCCAACATACATATACTGCTTGCCGGTATCTGGAAACAACGCACCGGTTTTCCCAGAGCTTGCTGTGCGATCATGGCTATCGACGTATAGTTGTACCCATCTGATGTACCGTCATCAATTGCATAAATACCACCCACGGGACAGGTTGTCTCAAGCCAGTAATAAATAGCAGCAACCAAATCATCAACATGTATCAAGCCGAAACGATTATCCGGATCTCCAGGAACAGGGAGTATACCGTATCGCATAGATCGAAAAAAAGGTAGCATTGCTTTATCACCAGGGCCGTAAACTGCAGCCGGCCTGTATATAACAGATGCTAACCGTCCAGAAAATCTTGGGATCTGTTCTTCGGCCTCAAATTTGCTTCGTGCATACCAGGAAAGAAGTGGTTCACGCGCTGCCAGAGAAGAAATGTGTAAAAATCTTGAGCAAGAAGTTGAGTCAGAAGCTGCTCGTAATATATTTTTCGTTCCAATTACATTAGTCTGATAGAAATCAGACCAGGATTTTCCTTTGACCACACCAGCACAATGTATAACAGCTTCAGCACCAGAAACAAGATCACGCAACGCATTACAGCAACTAAGATCTCCAGAAATCCACTCTATGAATGGACTATCTTTCTGTGAAGATGTACGTCTTGCTAATGCACGGATTTTCCATCCAGATTCAACCAGCTTAGCGATAAGTATGCGGCCAATAAATCCTGTAGCACCTGTTACTGCAACAGTTCTAACCATAAAAGCCACCGGATGCGAGAAGAAACCCTTTGACTCCTTCCCCTAAATAAATAAGCAGATTTTACTGATGAAGAACCAGCTATTAGCCGACTGTATAACTGGTAGTAGCAGGCTGTTCCATATTTGTACGCCGCAAAAACCCCTGCCGTGCCGCAAAGCGTGATAACTTTCCTGAAGATGTTCGTGGCAAAGTATGTGGAGACACCAGCTCAACCAGGCAACTTACCCCAAATGCCATATATACCATCTGCTGAAGCCTGTTAATGAGTGCTTGTCGATCTACTGCTGAAGCCAGTCTGCATTCCACCACCAAAACGACTGACGTCGAGCCATCTTCATTATTGATTCCAAAAGCAGAAGCTTCACGGGTTCTGACTTCCGGCTGCTGTTCAGCCAACTCTTCCACATCCTGCGCTCGAATATTTCTACCATTAACAATAATGACATCTGTTCGTCGCCCTGTGATATATAAATCACCTTCAAACAAAAAACCAATATCTCCAGTATCTAACCATCCATCTGATCTGATAGCTCTGGCAGTCTCTTCTGTATTATTAAAATAGCCGTTCATCACACTTCCCCCTTTGACTAGAATACTACCCACCATCAAATGAGGCACCTCCTGATCAGCGTCATCGACAACTCTGATTTCATGGCCTGGCAACGGACGTCCACAATTCACAAACTCATTAAATTTCCTGCCATCTGCCTGAACTCTTACTGCTATCTTTTTTTCGATCAAAGTCTTGGCATCCACACGTAAACTTTTTACTCCCTGATTGATATCAGGGAAAGACACAGCCAAAGTAGATTCAGCCAGACCATAGCAAGGCAAGAAAGCATCTTCATTAAATCCTGCTGCTGAAAACTTAGCCGAAAAACTTTTCAATGTATCGAGCCGGATCATCTCAGCCCCAACACCAGCGGCACGCCAGCAACTTAAATCTAGATCTATTAAATCAGAAACGCGCGCACGCAAAGTGCATAACTTGAGACCAAAAGGCTGACTAAAGGCAATAGTACAGCGATTACGACTGATTAATTTAAGCCATTGCAAAGGACGAACAGCAAAATCCCGGGTTGCCAGATAATCAACGGATAACTGGGCAGCCAAAGGAGCCAACACTAAGCCAACCAAACCCATGTCATGGTAAAAAGGCAGCCACGAAGCGCATCGATCACCGGGTCTCACATCAAGGCCATTGCAAACAATACCACGCAGATTAGTCATTAAAGCTCGCTCAGTAATGACTACTCCTCTCGGCAAACGAGTACTACCGGAAGTAAATTGCAGATAAGCCGTTTCATCCGGGGCATTTGGAGAAAGCGCCACATCAGCTTCAGGCAGTAGATTCAATTGCTCAGGCGTGCCACTCCATTTGAGTTCACTGCTTCCCAGACTCCCAACCACCTCATTGAGAAACTCAATAAAATCAAGATTAGCTATTGCAACGCTTGCCCCGCTGCCCTCAAGCATTCCTTTTAACTGCTGTACATAAATCGCACGGCTACCAAGATTAACGGGTACCGGCATAGCGAAT
This sequence comes from Nitrosomonas eutropha, assembly GCF_900116685.1. Classification (GTDB taxonomy): domain Bacteria; phylum Pseudomonadota; class Gammaproteobacteria; order Burkholderiales; family Nitrosomonadaceae; genus Nitrosomonas; species Nitrosomonas eutropha_A. The sequence continues at coordinate 44,345 of NZ_FPBL01000006.1, read as the reverse complement.
GGAACAAGGCCCGCAAACCGACAGGCAAAAAACAGCTCAACAAACTCCGGAGTAGTATCGGCAACAAGAGCAACGCGGCTGTTGCGTGCCAACCCAAGGCCAGACAGCCGTCTTGCAATTATTTTTGCATTGGCGCATAAATCTTTGTATGTAAGTACAGACTTGAGATTACCTTTTGCGTCATAGAAGTTATGTCCGGTTTCTCCTTGTGCCGCATACTCAAGCGACTCCACCAATGTTGTAAAATCAGCTCGTCTCTGGCTCAACAAATTAATTGTGGGCGTTGCCGAAACAACACTTGCTTCGGAAGATAGGGAATTACCTTCTTGCGCTGGCGGAACATCCAACTTGGCTATTATCGAACTCAAAATCTTCCCCTAGAAATATTTTATGGCCAATTTGCTGAATAGATCAAATGCGCGCATTAAGAGTTAATCAGTTTTAGCCAAGATAATCAAAAGCCTACCTTGCTCCACGCACCGTATTCACTTCATGATATGTATGGGCTGCGAGCTTATAGAAGCGCTGTTTAACTGTCAAGACAACACCAAGTTTAGTGTTGCTTTATAGCAACAGTCACTTCTAAAATAAACGTTTATACAGCATGCTTACTCAATTCATCTAAATGGTCACACACTGTGTTCTACGGGATGGGGCAGCTACTGCACGAAGGCAATAAATTCACAACAAGCGCAACATCACAGATCCGTCCATAGTGACCATTCCTCACAGAATTTTTCTGTAGTGTTTTGCAAAGAACTTGGTTAAAAATTCCTTAAATAGCCATACTTTCTGTGATTCATCAACGTTAAACAGATACATCTGTACATACTCATTTGTAGTATTCTCGCGAATATCATATAGACAATGTCATAAATTCTTACAACTAATACTTTTAAATATTTAGACGCAGGTAAAATAACCGACCTGCTATTAAAACGGAAATAGACTTGATGATGCTATGACCATCAGGTAAACAACACGACATAAAATGAAACAACAAAATATACAGACACTTAGGATCAGCTCATTGCTGCTGCTCATGATGTTGTTACTTATGCCTTGTGTTTATGCTGACAGCTGGGTACGCCCACCCGATGACATAGACATTTTTGGGCAAATTCAGACAGTTACAGCCAGTCGTTCTGAAACATTACTTGATGTGGCACGTCGTTATGACATTGGCCAGGATGAAATGATGCTGGCCAACCCCAATGTAAATCGCTGGCTGCCTGAAGAAGGGGAAAAAGTTATTTTGCCACTGCGCTTTATCATTCCTCAGGCTGAACGTACCGGGCTTGTAATAAATCTACCGGAAATGCGGCTTTATTATTTCCCCAAACTAATAAAAGGGCAAAAACCGGAAATTATTACTCATCCTGTCAGTATTGGCAGAATGGATTGGAACACACCGCTGGGTAAAACCACTATCGTCAGAAAACAAAAAGATCCTACATGGACTCCCCCCCAATCACTCCGGAAAGAGGCAATAGAGGAAGGCAGGCCTCCGTTATTGGATGTCGTTCCAGCCGGACCGGACAACCCTCTCGGGAAATACGCACTCTATCTGGGCTTGCCCGGATATCTCATCCACGGCACCAACAAGCCGCTTGGTGTAGGGATGCGTGTCACACACGGCTGCATGCGTCTATATCCGGAAGATATCGAGGAACTGTTTAATCTTATTCCTACGGGTACGCCGGTACAAATAGTCAATCAGCCGATCAAATTGGGATGGCAGGGTGATCTCTTATACATCGAGCTTCACCCACCATTGGAGGAGGAAAATATTGCACCTCTCGACTTTAAACAAGAAATCCATCGCACAATTTTGGAATTCTTCGAAAGAACATCCAAGGATACTGATGGTAGAATGACACGGAATATCAGAATCAACCAGCAAGCTCTGGAGTCAGCAATTCAAGCCAGAGATGGCATACCCACCTTAATTTCTGAGGATTAACAAGAGATTGATACTCAAATATATTTAACATCCAATATTTCATATTCCCGGATGCCACCAGGAGCTTGAACTTCAGCCACATCTCCCGCATATTTACCAATTAATGCCCGTGCAATAGGAGAGCTGATAGAAATCTTACCTTCCTTGATATCAGCTTCATCATCTCCTACAACCTGATAGGTAACTGCCGTATTAGTATCCAGATCCACGAGATCAACAGTTGCACCAAATACACATGCACCATCTGCATTCAATGCTGCAGGATTAATAATCTGGGCATTAGATAGCTTACTTTCCAACTCCGCAATACGCCCTTCTATGAATCCCTGTTTTTCTTTTGCAGCATCATATTCAGCATTCTCGGACAAATCTCCATGGGAACGAGCTTCTGCAATAGCAGCAATTATTGCAGGACGATGAACTGTCTTCATTTCATGCAACTCAGCACGCAACTTCTCTGCACCAGATTGCGTAATTGGAATAGCATTCATAACTTAATTTCTCTTTCTATGAAAAACAATAAAAAACAGAATCTGTTAAATAACAACAAATCTTTTTAATGTTACGAATTAAGAATACCTAGCCACATCTGATTGAAGAAGTAAGGGATTAATTACCAGAAATAACTTTAAGCAGGAATTCGTAAAACTTCAAGAAGTATTGTTGCCTAGGAGACAAGATTTTGCAAACGATAAACCCGCAACTCCTGGCAGCTTGCCATGCCTGTACAGGCAGCACGCGCACCAGCAACCGTTGTGTAATAAGTCGTTCTGGCCTGCAAGGCGGCACGCCGAATTGAATACGAATCACGCACAGCACTCCTCTTATTGGAGACCGTATTGAGGATTAGAGAGATTTCACCATTCTTGATCATATCTACAATATGCGGCCGACCCTCAGCCACTTTATTGACAGTCACAACTGACAATCCAGCTTGAGATAGGCTGTATGCCGTACCTTTCGTAGCATAAATCAAAAATCCCAATTTGATCAATCTCGCAGCGATCGAAACAACCTCCGACTTGTCACCATCCCTGACACTGATAAACACATTACCTGAAACAGGTAATTGAACACCTGCTGCAAGCTGTGATTTAAAAAATGCTTCTGCAAAGTTTTTACCGATCCCCATTACCTCACCAGTTGATTTCATCTCCGGCCCAAGTATGGTATCGACTCCTGAAAACTTAACAAATGGGAAAACAGCCTCTTTTACTGAAAAATAGGTTGGGTGAACTTCTCTGGTAATGCCCTGATCAGCCAATGTTCTTCCCGCCATGCAACGGGCTGCAATTTTAGCCAGCTGCAAACCCGTCGCTTTAGAAACAAAGGGAACTGTGCGCGATGCTCTGGGGTTAACTTCCAGTACATATACAACATTATCCTGTATGGCGAACTGTATATTCATCAGTCCTCTGACATTCAGCGCACGTGCCATGGCCCCGGTTTGCCTACGTAACTCATCTTGCAGGGAAGTGGAAAGACTAAAAGGAGGTAATGAACAGGCAGAGTCGCCAGAATGAACGCCAGCCTGCTCAATATGTTCCATAATCCCGCCTATCAGAACGGTTTCTCCATCAAAAATTGCATCAACGTCCACCTCAATCGCATTGTTAAGATAATGATCCAACAACACAGGTGAATCATTGGATACCTTCACAGCCTCCTGCATATAGCGCTCCAGATCACGCGCCTCATGCACAATTTCCATAGCGCGCCCACCCAATACATAGCTTGGCCTGACGACAAGCGGATAACCAATGTTATCCGCTGCTGCTAAAGCTGCTCCTGGCGTGCGTGCGGTAAAATTAGGGGGTTGCTTGAGTCCAAGACTCTGCAACATCGCCTGGAATCGCTCACGATCCTCTGCACAGTCAATCATATCCGGGCTCGTACCAATAATAGGCACTTCATTTTCTTCTAGCTCACGCGCCAGCTTCAGCGGAGTCTGACCACCATATTGCACAATGACACCAAACGGCTTCTCTACTGCCACAATTTCCAGCACATCTTCAAGTGTAAGAGGCTCAAAATATAGCCGATCCGAAACATCATAATCTGTTGAAACGGTTTCTGGATTACAGTTAATCATGATTGTTTCATATTGATCTTCACGCAATGCCAAGGCTGCATGTACACAACAATAATCAAATTCAATACCCTGGCCGATACGATTAGGCCCACCACCCAGTACCATAATTTTCTTTTTGTCAGATGGGCGAGATTCGCACTCCTCCTCATAGGTTGAGTACATGTAGGCTGTCTGCGTATCAAATTCGGCCGCACAAGTATCTACTCGCTTGTAGACCGGGCGTAAGTCCAGCTGATGTCGCCTGGCACGCACCTTGCTCTGGCTGGTATCAAGTAGCACTGCTAAACGCCGATCCGAGAAGCCACTGCGCTTCAATTGGCGCAGTTCACTCCGGTCTAGCGTAGCCAGCTGCCTATCCGCAAGTGCTTGCTCTTGCCTTACTAGATCTTCAATTTGCACCAAAAACCAGGGATCAATTCGGGTAAGCGCATGAACTTCATCAAAAGGAACATCGCAGCGGAAGGCATCAGCGACATACCATAACCGCTCTGGCCCCGGGTGGCTTAATTCAGCCTTAATGATCTCGATATCTGCAGTTTTTTCATCTAGTCCATCCACGCCGGTTTCCAGCCCACGCAATGCCTTCTGTAGTGATTCCTGAAAAGTGCGGCCAATCGCCATGACCTCACCTACTGATTTCATTTGTGTCGTCAGACGATCATTCGCCTGTGGAAATTTCTCGAACGCGAAACACGGCACCTTGGTCACCACATAATCAATAGTTGGCTCAAACGAGGCCGGAATAACACCATCCGCTATATCATTACCCAGCTCATTAAGTGTATAGCCAACCGCCAGCTTGGCTGCAACCTTGGCAATAGGAAAACCTGTCGCTTTCGAAGCCAGCGCAGATGAACGTGATACTCGTGGATTCATTTCGATCACAAGCATATTTCCATTTTCAGGATTAATGGCAAACTGGACGTTGGAACCACCCGTTTCCACTCCGATTTCCCTAAGCACTGCAATGGAAGCATCACGCATGCGCTGATATTCTTTGTCTGTCAGTGTCTGGGCAGGCGCAACAGTGATCGAATCACCCGTATGAACACCCATAGGATCAACATTCTCGATGGCACAGACAATGATGCAGTTATCCTGTTTGTCACGGATAACTTCCATTTCAAATTCTTTCCAGCCGATAACAGATTCTTCAATCAGCAATTCCCGTGTGGGTGAAGCCTCCAAGCCACGCTCACAGATCTCTACAAATTCCTCCCGATTATAGGCAATACCGCCACCACTCCCCCCCAACGTAAAAGAAGGTCGGATAATAACCGGGTAACCAATCACTGCTTGCGCCCGCATAGCCTCTTCCATACTGTGCGCCATAGCTGAACGCGCCGATTGCAACCCTATCCGCGTCATCGCCTGCTTGAATTTTTCACGATCCTCCGCCATATCAATGGCTTCACGGGAAGCGCCAATAAGCACCACGCCATATTTTTCCAGCACGCCATGCCGAACCAGGTCCAAGGCACAATTGAGCGCAGTTTGCCCACCCATGGTCGGCAGCAATGCATCCGGTCGTTCTATCTCGATTACTTTTTCCACTACCTGCCAGGTAATCGGCTCTATATAGGTAGCATCGGTCAACTCCGGATCAGTCATGATCGTCGCCGGATTGGAATTAATCAGAATGACACGATAACCTTCTTCTCGTAATGCCCGGCAAGCCTGCACACCGGAATAGTCAAATTCACATGCCTGACCGATAACAATCGGCCCGGCACCAATAATGAGGATGGATTTCAGATCGGTACGCTTAGGCATTTAAGTAGAAGATTGTTCTGATGACTCAGGCTGATTGCTTGTTTTCCGCCATCCAACTGACGAAACGACTGAATAAATAATCAACATCCTGAGGTCCTGGGCTGGCTTCAGGATGTCCTTGAAAACAGAAAACAGGATGATCTGTCAGCTCAAAACCCTGAAGACTCCCGTCGAACAACGAACGATGAGTAACGCGCGCATTGGCAGGCAAGGTGTCAGTAGCAACTGCAAATCCGTGATTCTGGCTGGTAATCATCACTCGGCCGCTATCAACATCCAACACTGGGTGATTAGCACCATGATGACCAAATCGCATCTTGATCGTTTTAGCACCAATCGCTAAAGCAATCAGCTGATGACCCAGACAGATTCCAAATACAGGAATTTCGCTTTCCAGCAACGCACGTGTGGCAATGATCGCATAATCACAGGCCTCCGGATCACCCGGGCCATTGGAAAGTACTACCCCATCAGGCCGGGTGGAAAGAATTTCCTCAACCTTAGTCTGGGCAGGATAAATAGTAACGTGACAGCCTCGCTCAACCAGCTTACGCAGAATCGTACGCTTGACACCAAAATCCAGCACAGCAACCTGGTATTGACTCTCACTTGCAGTTCGACAACCTGTTTCCGGAGCCCACTCACCTTCACTGAATTCCCATGATTGGTTACAGCTAACCACGCGCGCCAGATCCATTCCAGCCAGACCGGGAAAAGCCCGTGCCTGTTGCAAAGCCTCGACTTCATCGATATGGCCAGCCATGATGCAACCCGCCTGAGCACCCTTGATTCTTAAAATACGTGTGAGCTTGCGAGTATCGATCTCAGCAATAGCCGGAACGTTATGCTGCTTGAGAAAATCTGGCAATGATTGGCGACTGCGCCAGCTGCTAGCAATGAGCGGTAAATCTCGAATCACCAACCCTGCCGCATAAATGACTCTGGAATCTATCGTAGATTCAATATCTTCGTCATTAACACCGGTATTGCCAATATGTGGATAAGTCAGTGTAACAATCTGACGACAGTAAGATGGATCGGTAAGGATTTCCTGGTAGCCGGTCATGGCCGTATTGAAGGCCACTTCCCCAGTAGTCACACCTTCGGCACCGATTGAGTCTCCATGAAAAACAGTACCATCAGCCAAAACGAGTACAGCGCGCGGACGGTTAGACACAAGACTCCCCAATGATTTGTAGCAAAATGCAGACAGACAGAAAAAAAGCGGCTCGAATTGGCCCCACACCGCTATAGTTAATTATACATGAGATACAGGAGCTTTTCCAGAAACCACTCACCCTTTACATGAGTATCGCGCCACCTGCCAAAGAAATAGCACTACTGTTTTCGGCAAAGCTTCTTACTAGATTATTTGGCAACAATATTGAACACGCCAAAAATACAAAAATTACTCAAACTACCATCCCATTATGGCGCAACAGCGCATCAATTTTTGGCTCACGTCCGCGAAACGCAACAAATGACTCAAGCGCAGGACGGCTACCGCCTACAGCAAGAATTTCATGCCAGAAACGCTCGCCGGTCTTCGCATTAACCACTTGGCCGACACCATTTTCCTCAAACAGACTATAAGCATCGGCAGACAATACTTCTGCCCATTTATAGCTGTAATAGCCGGCTGCATAACCCCCAGCAAATATATGTCCAAAGCTGCTCGGAAACCGGTGGAAGGCTGGCGGAATAATAACTGCTACCTGCTGACGGATTTTATCCAGACGCTGCAATACGGTCTCATTGCCCAGTGGATCAAAATCAGTGTGCAGATGCATGTCAAACAAGGCAAATTCGATCTGACGCAAAGTTTGAAGACCGCTCTGAAAATTCTTGGCTGCGAGCATTTTATCGAATAACGTGCGTGGTAACGGATCACCAGTTTCCACATGTGCAGCCATATCGTGCAACACCTCCCATTCCCAGCAGAAGTTCTCCATGAACTGGCTTGGCAGCTCGACCGCATCCCACTCGACGCCGTTAATACCGGAAACCCCCAGTTCATCCATCTGTGTCAACAAGTGGTGCAATCCATGGCCAAACTCATGAAACAGTGTAATGACCTCATCATGCGTAAACAACGCAGGGCGCAAATGGCCATTGATCGTCACTGGTGCAGAAAAATTACAAGTAAGGTAAGCAACCGGCACCTGGATTTCAGAACGACCGATTTCCGGCACTTCAATTCGTCGCCGTGTTACGGCATCATCCATCCACGCTCCTCCACGCTTGCCAGGACGCGCATAAAGATCCAGATAGAATTGCCCCAACGCATTGCCTTCACTGTCAGCAATATCGAAAAACCTTACATCCTGGTGCCAACGCTGAACATTACGCGCCTGCTCTGCTTCACTGATATGTATGCCGTACAGTGTTTCCACCAACCCGAACATACCGGACAACACCTTATTTTCCGGAAAATATTGCTTAACTTCCTGATCAGAAAAAGCATAACGTTCGATCCGCAGCTTTTCACTAACATAGGCAATATCCCATGCCTCAAGTTGGGTCAGCTTTAGTTTATCAGCTGCAAACTGACGTAGTTCCGCCAGATCTCTTTCCGCATAGGGTCTTGCTTTAGTAGCCAGTTCATTCAAAAAATCCAGCACCTGCTGTGGCGTTTCTGCCATCTTGGGGGCAAGGGATACCTGCGCATAGCAATCATAGCCTAGCAGGCTGGCTTCTTCCTGACGCAAACGCAGGATCTGTTCGATCAAAGGCATGTTGTCACGCTCCCCAGTCTGATCTGGAATGACTTCAAGCTCACTAGCTCGCGTTGTATATGCCCGGTACATCTGTTCACGCAAACTGCGGTTATCTGCGTACTGCATAATCGACAGATAGGATGGAGCATGTAGCGTGAATTTCCAGCCCGGCACAGTGATTAAGGTATCTTTAGCTGCTGCTTCACTGGCTGCCTGCAATATATCTTCCGGGATTCCGGCCAGCTCACCTCGATTTTCTATCAACAGGGAAAATGCATTGGTTGCATCAAGCAGGTTGTCACTGAATTTTGCACTCAATGCTGACAGCTCTTCCTGAATTTGCATAAATCGTGCTTTATCTTCAGGTGGTAACTCAGCCCCGCCCAACCGAAAATCCCGCAATTGGTTTTCTACAATTTTCCTGCGCGCCTGACTCAAATTATTAAACGCTGGATCTGTTCGCAACTGCTTAAATTTCTCAAACAATACCGGGTCTTGTGATAACCCGGCATAGTACTGCGTAACACGCGGCAGATTGGTATTATAGATTTCACGCAATTCCGGATTATTCATGACTGCGTTCAAATGTGTCACCTGCCCCCATGCACGCGATAGACGCTCATTCACATCCACCATTGGCTGTACAAAATCCTGCCAATCCGGAGCTTCTGATGTATTCTTGACCGCATTCATCACTGCGCGGCAATCACGCAACAGCTCATCTATAGCTGGTGCAATATGTTCATTCCGGATTTCCTCATAATGTGGCAACGTGGAAAAATCGAGTAACGGGTTCTTCATATCAGTTATATATTCCAAGGATTTATTATTAATCTATAGTCTCAGGATAAGTGCTACCAGCCATACACAACATGCCCGCCAATCAACGTAAACCGAGTGCGGCCACATAACTCCATCCCGAGAAAAGGCGTATTCTTACCTTGACTTTTCAACTCAGCATTACTGACAACCCAGTACGCATCAGGATCAAAAATACACAAATCGGCTGGAGCACCAGCCACCAATTGCCCGGCATCAATTCCCAGTATACGAGCCGGATACGACGTAATTCTTGCCAGCGCTTCCGGTAACGACAATCTGTTTTCCATTGCCCATTTCAGCGTAAGCGGCAGCAATAACTCCAGTCCGGTTGCGCCAGTTTCGGCCTGGGCAAAGGGCAGCAACTTGGCATCATCATCCACGGGCGCATGATCCGAGCAGATCGCATCAATCGCCCCATCCATCAGCCCTGCGCGTAATGCATCCCTATCTGCCAGGCCTCTGAGCGGCGGCATGAGATGACAGTTCGCATCAAAAAAGCCAATATCCATATCAACCAGATGCACATGATGGATGGAAACATCACAGGTTAGCGGCAGACCTTGCTGCTTAGCTGTACGTACCAGTGCTACGCCTTCGGCACTGGAAATACGGCATAAATGTGCACTGGCACCGGTTTCTTTCATCAGGGATAAAATATCCGTGAGCGCAATTGTCTCCGCACACACAGGTATTGCCGGCAATCCTAAACGAGTGGCAACCTCCCCATCATGGGCAACACCATGATTGGCCAGATACATATCCTGAGGACGCAGCCAGACCTTGAAACCGAAAGTAGCAGCGTACTGCATGGCTCGCATCAATACATGCAGGTTGGCAATCGGTGCATCTGCCTGGCTGAAAGCAACACACCCGGCATCATGCAACTCAACCATTTCCGTTAATCGTTCACCTTTAAGCCCTTGAGTCAGCGCTCCTACCGGGTAGACTCGTGCCCGATCAAGATTGCGCGCACGATGCTTCAGCATCTCCACCAGACCCGGTTCATCCAGTGGTGGATCTGTATCTGGGGGGCATGCGAGGCTAGTTACTCCTCCTGCTACTGCCGCTTCCAACTCCGACTCCAGAGTGGCCATATACTCAAGCCCAGGCTCGCGCAAGCGTGCTGATAAATCAACCAGACCGGGGCATACAACCAATCCGCTTGCGTCAATCTTTCGATCATCATGAAAGTGTTCAGGCCGAGAATCAATTGACACAATCCTGCCTTCAGCCAGATACAGATCGCCAATACGATCCATCCCGCTGTCAGGGTCAATCAGACGGCCATTTCGGATACAAATATGCATAGAGGATACGAGCGTTAATTTCCGGCGAGAATCGACATGACCGCCATGCGGACAGCAATACCAAAACCCACCTGGGGTAAAATGACCGACTGGGAGCCGTCAGCCACCTCCGAATCAATTTCCACCCCACGATTCATCGGGCCAGGGTGCATCACAATTGCATCAGATCTGGCTAACAAAAGTTTTCCCGGTGTTAGTCCGTAATACTTGAAATATTCTTCGGTACTGGGCAAATGCGCCGATTCCATACGTTCATGCTGCAATCGCAGTATCATCAGCACATCCACATCTTTCAAGCCTTGTGTCATGTTGTGGTAAACATGTACACCAAGCCGCTCAACCCGGGCCGGCAACAAAGTCTTGGGTGCAATCACACGGATTTCCGGTACTCCCAGTGTTGTTAGTGCGTGAATCTGAGAACGCGCCACCCGGGAATGCAGAATATCTCCAATAATTGCCACACGCAGTGTATGAAAATCCTGTTTGTAACGACGGATTGTAAACATATCAAGCAATGCCTGCGTAGGGTGCGCATGCCATCCGTCACCGGCATTGATAACATGAATTTCCGGACCGACATGACGAGCGATCAAATGCGCTGCACCACTCTGGTTGTGGCGCACCACAAACATATCCGCATGCATGGCAGACAGGTTATCCACCGTATCCAGTAAAGTTTCCCCTTTGGTCTGGGATGAAACTGCCATATTAAGATTGATTACATCTGCTGAAAGGCGTTTTGCCGCAATTTCGAAAGTTGTGCGAGTGCGGGTACTTGGCTCAAAAAACAGGTTGAATACCGATTTACCTCGCAGCAGGGGAATTTTCTTGACATCCCGCTCTGTCACACCGATGAATGATTCCGCTGTATCAAGGATATGGCGCAAAATCGCAACAGGCAACCCCTCTGTTGTAAGCAGATGCTGCAGCTCCCCATTTTTATTCAACTGCGGATGTATACTCATTACGCAGGAATCCTGAAAGAATTACAACAATACATATCTGTTTCAAATATCAACAAATAAAATCCGTTCGCACAAAACAGTCTGGGCCATCTGGATAACTACAGCATAATCCGCAATTCAAAGCAGACCAGCAATGTTGATGAAAATACAAGGAAGGTAATCAGGTGAACTCTCAGAACATACATTACTCACTTGCTATGCTACGCAAATCCAGGCTCAGTTTTCCATCATCTGCCTGCCTCAGTTCAAGCATGCTACTTTCCGGCAAGGCCAGTACGGCTCCCGTATACCGCGCAGCAATCGGCAACTCCCGTCCGCCACGATCCACCAGAACAGCTAGATGGATACTGGATGGACGGCCATAATCAAACAATTCATTTATCGCAGCACGGATAGTTCTACCTGTATAGAGCACATCATCTACTAGAATGATATGGCTATTTTCAGCTTCAAAAGGGAGTTGGGAGGGTCTGACCTGTGGATGCAGGCCAATTTTACTGTAATCATCACGGTAAAAAGAAATATCCAGCACCCCCACCGGCTGCGCGATCTTTAATGTCTGATGAATACGCCTGGCCAGCCAAGCCCCTCCGGTATGAATACCCACAATAGTCGTATTGTCGGTGACATCCAATCGGATTTTTTCGATAAGCAGTGTCAGTAGCTGCTCGGCATCAGGAAGCTGCATGAGATGAATCAAAGAAAGTTTGAAGGATATGTTGTGCTGCAATCTGATCAAGCATTGGCCGCTGTTTTTTGCCTGTAATGCCTACTTCTTCCAACGTCAAACGGGCAATCGCTGTCGTATAACGCTCATCTTCCATCGCCACCGGAATTCCAAATCTCCCTTCCAGCCGCCTCGCAAAACGTTGGCATAATCGGGTTATCTCATGTTCAGCACCATCAGCATGAACCGATAACCCCACCACCAGCAAAACCGGCTGCCATGCCTCGATTAATTCAGCAATCTTTTCAAAACGAGGTTTAGTCATCACCTGGTCAATCGTCGTCAGAGGATGGGCCAATCGCAATTCATATTCGCCAATAGCCACCCCTATACGCCGCACACCAAAATCGAAAGCAAGCACAGTACCAGATAAAATAACACTTGCCACGTCAGCTATAGTTTCTTCGGCCGAATCAGGCATGACCAATTTCATTGGATAAATTAAAAAAATCAATCCCCAGTAATTTCATGGCAGCGGGTAGTCGCTCTTCAAAAGAGAGTTCAAACAATATTCGGGATTGAGCGGGTACAGTCAGCCAGGCATTCTGCGCCAACTCCTGTTCGAGTTGCCCAGCCGCCCAGCCTGAATAACCGAGCGCAACCAGGATTTTCTTTGGCCCCTGACAATCAGCAACTGCTTGCAAAATATCAATAGAAGCGGTTAGACCAGTCGTCACATTAGAAGACAACGTAAATCTCCACGCCCCAACCGGCTCATGCAATACAAATCCGTTATCGACTTGCACCGGACCACCCAACAATACCGACAGATTGGAAAGAGCGGGATCCTGAGGGGACATACCTAATTGCGTCAGCAGTTTTTCTACCGATAAATCAGTCGGTCGATTCACAACCAGGCCCAAAGCACCTTGTTCGTTATGCTCACAAATATAGGTTAACGTTTTGGCAAAGAACGAGTCCTCCAATCTCGGCATAGCAATCAGAAAATGATCGGTCAGGTTGATGGCTTGCATTGCGATATCTATAAAAATTTACCGTACTTATACCCAGTACGCAGTACGTGTCATGATTCCAGAGCTGAATTTCATGACAGCTTTAATCGGCACAGGCAATGGGCCGCCTCCATACGAAACCGCCATGGTAGCATGGCACGCTTCATCGACTTTCATCTGCGACACGATGGCCCGGCTGCGAACATCCTGATGAGGCAATCGCTGCAAATGATCTGCCAGATGCGCTTCAACCTGACGTTCTGTCTCAGCCAGAAAACCAAGATTCCATTTATCTCCAAGCGCACCTGCCACTAACCCCAGCGCAAAGGATCCTCCGTACCACAACGGATTCAGAAAACTTTTATGCCCACCCAGCTCTGCAATTCGGCGCTCTGTCCAGGCAAGATGTTCCGTTTCCTCACGTGCAGCCTGATCCAGTGCTTGACGCACCTGTTCATTGCGTGCCGTCAGTGCCTGTCCCTGATAAAGCGCCTGGGCACAGACCTCACCTACGTGATTAATACGCATCAGTGCTGCAGATTCACGTTTTTCAATCTCACTCAGTCCATTCTCAGGCAGATCCTTCCCCGGAATTGGACGCAAAGTAGCCGCAGGAGCCAGCAATGTACGCAGAGCGTTATCAAAACCGATAATCAATTTATCAACATTCAACATAAAAATTCCTCCATTAATCTCTTTTGCCCGTCTTAGAACCTGTTTAAGGTTTCGATCAAGGGATGCAGTGCAAGGCAAAATTGAACGAGAAAGCAGAGCATACTTGAAGTATGTGAGCATTTTGAGTTCAATTTCAACACCGCAATGCACCCTTCAGTGAGATATTGAACAGATTCTTACGCCAGAACAATCTATTTTTCATTTTATACGCATTTGCCGTGCAAGCAACGTTACCGGATGCAAAACCTCTATATTTCTTCCTTTTCTCGCCAGCCCGTTGGCAATATGCAAGGCACAACCGATATTCGCCGTCACCAGGCAATCAGCCCCGGTCTGTTCAAAAGCTTGTAATTTTTCAGCAAGCAAAGCTTCTGCAAATTCGGGCTGATCAAGAAAATAGGTACCGGCCGCACCACAGCACCGATCGTTACCAGGCAGTTCCACCATTTCAATTCCCGGAATATGTTGCAGCACAGAATACAGACAGCCTGAAGCACACAGTGTATTGCGTAACGTACAAGGTTCATGCACCGCTATTTTTCGCGACAAAGGCGCAAAACTGATTTCACCCCATTCCCACGCATCGAGAAATTGACTGATGTCCATTACCGGCACAGAAAACCCGGCATCTTCTAATTGTGACGAATACTCTGTCAATTGAACACTACAACCGGAAGCAGTGCTAATGACTGCCTGAATATTCATCCCCTCAAAAGCACGAATATTTTGTTGGGCCAGCGACATTGCCGCATCAACCTGGCCACTATGTTGATAAAGCGCTCCACAACACGTTTGCGCATTTGGCACATGCACTGTATAGCCCAGCTGGTTCAATATGGATATGGTTGAAAGCAGTGTTTCGGTATCAATCAGCCTTGCAATACAACCCAGAAACAACGCCACCTCGCCGCGCAGAGAACCCTTGGCTGGGTACGAGTCACGCCATATTTGTCCCGGCAGATTACGTGTTGTCAGAAATAGCAGAGACTGAGTCAAGGCACTTCTTTTCAGCACATTCAATCGTAACAACAACGACAGCAAACCACTCCCGACCAACAGACGCAATGCTGGCCGCAACATGTCAAATCGAGCAGATTTCACAACCAGCTCTTGTTCCAGCAAATCCCTCAGCCAACTCTTTCCACTTTGATTTTCTTTTTGAATAAAGGATGAGTTCTCGTGAATCATGACACGCGCATTATCAATCAAGCGGCCATAAGCGACGTTACTTGGACACACTCTCTCGCAGGCACGACAAGTAAGACAGCGATCCATATGCTGAACAAATCTCTCATTCAATGGAATGTGCTTATTAGCAACCCCGCTCATCAGTGCAATACGTCCTCGCGGAGAATCCGCTTCGGAATGCGTCAGGTGATAAGTAGGACAATGCGGCAAACACAATCCGCATGCCACACAACGATCGGCCTCTGCAAGCAGCTCCTTAATCAAGTAATAACTCTGATCTGAATTTTTCATGGTTTTTACAGCTATTTCATTAGAATCAAATCATTGTATTGCTCACGATACACTTTTACTTGAATAATTAAATTAATATCACCGATTACCTTAACCCGGCCATGATCCCCTTCATATACACAGTCAGCGGGTGGCAACTTAATTTATTACTTGCTAAGTATATGAAAATTGCCATAGAATTACGGGTTTTAGTTAACAAATAACCACTTTATACAAGGGGCAACATGGTAGTAGTAAGACTGGCACGAGGTGGTGCTAAGAAGCGTCCTTTTTACAATATGGTAGTGGCCGATTCCCGTCGCCATCGGGACGGAAAATTTATAGAACGTGTGGGATTCTACAACCCTCGGGCTACGGGTGGTGAGGAAAGTTTGCGTATTCAGATGGATCGCCTGAACCATTGGCAATCTCAAGGAGCACAGCTATCCAGTACCGTCTCCAGGCTCGTTAAACAGTTTGGCAGACAACAAAAACCTGCCTAATCAGCAGAGTGAAGTCGGGCTTCTCATAAGCGAGGAGCCAATGGTTGTGTTGGGTCGGGTTATTGCTCCACACGGGATTAGAGGCCAGATCAAGGTTACTCCTTTCACCGAGTATGTTGATGGATTGATGGAATATCCTACATGGTGGCTCAGCAATGATGAAAAAAGCTGGAAAATAGTACATCCGACCTCTTTCTCTGTTCACGATAGCTTGCTGATTATTACGTTGGAAGAATATAGCGACCGAACGAATGCCTCTGAGCTGAAGGGGTTACTAATTGCCGTACCACGCAGTCAACTCCCTCAACTATCGGAAGATGGAAAAGAGGGCTACTACTGGTCAGATTTGATTGGGATCAATGTTGTTAACACGCAAGGCGAATTTATCGGAACTGTAGCCGGCTTATTTGAAACAGGAGCAAATGATGTATTGCGCATTCAGCTCCCTGGCGGCAAAGAAGAATTGATTCCTTTTGTAGATCAGGCCGTCAGGCAAGTAGATCTGGGATCACGACAAATCATGGTGGATTGGGAACTGGATTACTGAGCATTGTATTATGCCGTTTGAATTTGACGTCATTACATTGTTGCCCGACATGTTTGATGCTGTCACACAATACGGAGTAACAGGCAGAGCAAAAAAAAATAATTTATATCATCTGCACACCTGGAACCCGCGCGACTACGCCACAAACCGTTACCGGACGGTAGATGATGCACCTTATGGTGGAGGCCCTGGCATGGTCATGATGGCTGAACCGCTGGATCGGGCCATCACAGATGCAAAAATTCGGCAGACCAGGAATGGAACTAGCAGAACCAGTGTCATTTATCTTTCCCCTCAGGGCAAGCGATTGGATCATGAAAAAATTCTGAAGATTTCCAAACGAACTGGAGTCATATTGCTCTGTGGTCGTTACGAAGGAATTGATGAAAGATTAATAGAAGATCAGGTAGATGAAGAAGTTTCAATCGGAGATTATGTAATATCTGGTGGAGAACTGGCGGCCATGGTCTTAATTGATGCAGTGATCAGGCAACTACCTGGCGCATTGGGTGATACGCAATCAGCCAGCCAGGATTCTCACGTTGATCATCTGCTGGAATATCCGCACTATACTCGACCTGATATCTATAAAGAAAAACTAGTACCAGAAGTGCTGCTGTCCGGTGACCATGCAAAAATAGAGTGTTGGCGCCTGCAACAGTCAATTGGTAGAACTTGGCTAAAAAGACCTGATTTGTTAGTAAAAAAATATCCAGAAGGCCTCCCTGGCAAGGAAAAGAAATTACTGGAGGAGTTTAAGCAATTACAATGTTTGACGATTACCAACCAGGCGACAGATACAATAAAAGAACAGGAGCAATGAAATGAACTTGATTGAACAACTGGAACGTGAAGAAATAGAAAGGCTGGGGAAAATAATTCCCGATTTTTCGCCGGGCGATACACTCGTGGTCAACGTAAATGTCGTAGAAGGTGATCGTAAACGCACCCAGGCCTTTGAAGGGGTTGTTATCGCCAAACGCAACCGTGGGCTCAATTCTTCATTTATTGTGAGAAAAATATCCAGTGGGGAAGCAGTAGAGCGCACATTCCAGACTTACTCCCCTCTTATTGCAAGCATGGAGGTCAAACGACGTGGCGCAGTACGTCGAGCAAAACTCTATTACCTGAGAGATAGAACCGGTAAAGCTGCAAGAATCAGGGAGAAATTACCTGCACGCAGAGTTCAACAAAAAAGTATTGCCGCAGTGGAGTAATTTAACTACCAGACTTGAAAGTGCAGGTAATTCTGATTGCCTGCACTCTGTGCATCCACCTTATAGTGCGTACTACTCCAATGAGAAGTACAGACTGAGAAATGGATTAAACTTCAACCACCCAGTAACTTCTTTATTTTCTCAGGTGGCCGCCCCAGTACTGCACTATCCCCGCGAATCACAATTGGGCGCTGAATCAGATCAGGATTGGCTGCCATCAGTTGTAATAACTCCTCATCATTCGCTGATTCTGAACCTTTAGCAAGCGGTTCATCTGCACGCAACAACCCTCTTGCCGGAATACCCAACTTATGAACAATCTCGCGCAACATGCCGACGGTCAACTGGGTATCGTAGTAATTAATACTGTCAAATTCATTACCACTTTCCTTAAGAATAGTTAGTGCTTCACGGCATTTGCTGCAGGTGGGTTTTTGATAAATAGTTATTTTATCACCCATAACATCCACCTCATTTAATTCCACATTCCCTGGAAATGGCAGCATAGGCTGCACTTGATCCTTTTAAACCGAAAGTATCAGTTGTTGCCGTCCCCTGCGCAGAAACCCCGTTAACCACCATCTGATTGCCCCCACGTATTGCTGACATTAGTTTGTTATCTGTTGCTGAATCAGATGTCCAGGCGGTTTCATTCTGAGTAAACAATTTGAAACGCTGGCCGCCGATACTGACTGTCACTTCGCTGTTTGGTTTATATGAGTAACCAGCAACGAAACTGAACACATTTTTGCTCTTCTCAGCGGGACGATGGGTGATAAGCGCATAAACACTCCCGCGCTTGGTATAGGTACCTTCCTCCTTACTGGGTTTGCTGACCATATAACAAACCTTGTTACTTTCCTCCATATACACATAGGCGATCCAATCACCAAATTCCCCGATTGATTTTGGTTCAACCGCATGTGCTGCAATACTCGTCATAAAAAAAACAGCTGACAATATCAGTATTTTTGCGAACATCCATCTCATCGTATAAAGCTCCATAATTATCGCAATACCTCGACTCGCCGATAATCTGCTAATCACACCCTTCCATTTTATAAATGTAATACCCTTTCTGCTTGATCGCCTCAATCACCTCATCAGGCGCTTTCTGGCTGTGGCAAAAACGGCATTCCTCACTGGTTACTGCCGCACCCTCTTCTCCAATCGAAGCAAGCCATTCCTTGGCAAATTCAATCGCCTTCTGATCATCCCTCACATCAGTAAACACATCAAAATGCATAGTGTGTCCGCGCTTGGATTTGACATAGGTATCGTACACATGGATCTGCATAAAAGTTCTCCTGACTGATTAATAATAGAAAGACAAATAATTCAAAGCTGTATTATGCCATTTTTCTGCGCGCCACGATAACGCCATCACGCGTCGGATTAATAAAGGCATCAAACTCCGGATCTTTACAAATTAGCTGATTATGCTCTCTGATGGCTTCAATCCAGCCTGGTTTAATATCTGAAGAGACATCCACGGCCACTCGCCCACGCCCTAATACGTTATCAGCAATATATAACCCACCAGGGCGGATGCGTTCTTTGGCTATTCGCCAGATATCCGGATATCCTCCCTTATCCGCATCGTTGTAGCAGATATCGAATATCCCATCAGTCTGTGCAAATATATCCTGAGCATAGCCCGTGCAAAACTTCACCCGCTCCCATATTCCAACGGCAGCGAGATATTGCTTTGCTCTTTCCTGATTAACCGGATTGCTATCTGTACAGACAATTTGACCATCAGGCCCAACCGCCTTGCCAAACCAATAGGCGGAATACCCGTACCCGCTACCGAACTCGAAAACTCTATGTGCACCTATCATTTTTGCGAGGATTTCCAATGAAATCCCAACGAGCCTGCCTACAATCGGAAAATTTTTCTCCCGGGCGAATGCTTCCATTTCATCGAGAGTGGGGTGATCAAACTGCTCCGTCAGGGTGTACATATAATGTTCAATCACCGGATTAACAGGAATCAATCCATCTGGATTATTAACAGCAGGTGGTTGCGGGATTGGCATTATCGAGCAATACTGGAAACTTTACGAATTCCATCCTTAATTTGTGGATTCTTTTGATCAATCAGATCAAGGCTTCCTTCATACCTCTGCCAGCAAACAGCTATGGCAGTCACTACGAGTAAAAATGGTGGAATACGATTAGTTATAAGAAAAGTATCAGTTAGCCCGGACAGAAAAATAAAACACACGATTGCACTGCCCAATAAAGTCATCCGGGATTGCCTGAATGTTTTGAACCAGCACCATAATAAGAATACAAAAACCAATATACCAAGCAATCCCAGATGTACACCAATTTCGATTAACTCATTATGAAAATGTCTTGCTTCATGAAATTCGGATAAATTTCTGTAAATTCCCTGCTTATAAGTTACATAACCATCTTTAAGATACTGCTTTGCCATGCCGGAGCCATGCCCTAACAGCGGACGCTCAGCAATACCATGCAAGCCAATATCCCAGATCGCCAACCGGTAACTCACGCTGGTTTGGTAATCCCCCTGTTGAAATGATTGCAGATCCGCACTAACCTGTTGCGCTCTTTCATGGAAAACATCACTATTAACAGCAAACAGCGCGGCTATAATCATCATCGAAACCAGACCACCCACGAGCATTTTTCTCTCTGATCGGTACCGCAGAACAACCATCAACAGCAGCGCTAATAATGTTGCAAGCAAAAAACCTCTGGAACTCTGATTAAACTGAAGAAACAACAACAAAGCCATCAGCCATAACAACACTGCCAAAAATCTACCCCCCCTGTCTAATGCAACCCAACCTCCAAAAACAGCCAGAATGACACCGATTCCCAAAGCTGCCGAGTAGTGCAAATAGAGCATGCCAAATAAAGGAATTCCCTGCATATCCTGTATTAGCCAGTTATAGCCACCCAGTACCACCATAACCGAATAGCTACTAGCCAATCCGCCAATCGCCCAAGGAAGCCGCTCCTTATTCAAAAGTGAATATAAAGGGAGAAACGTCAACAAAAGAAAATATTTCTTCCATCTATCCTGGAAAGCCACGGCAGGATCACTCCACAACAAGCCGATTACCCATACCCCGCAAAAAACCAAGATACCCAAGGCCAGAGGCTCCTTTACCAGGTCAAAAAATCTGGACAATCCTCCGTCTAGCAACCAGACAAAAACCAGCAGACCTACCCCCCAATATATAAATCCCTTGGGCCATAATGCAAAACAAAAAAATACCAGTGCAAACCGCACCAGCAATTCACGCCAGCTCAACACAGCTCCATCACTAAAAATATATTCCTTAAAATCAACAGCTTGCCACGTATTTATAAATCTTCTCTATTCTGACGATATTGCAGTTACTTCTTCAATATTGCTCACTCAAGAGAGAGGGGATTCATCAAGTAATAGCTCTTTTACTTCCAGTCTGAACACACGGCTCCAGATGAGCAGCAGAGTACGCAATAAAAATGGAACATCATCCATCATCCAGATAGCAGAGATACGCCTATCTGTGCGCCACCAGCGCCTAAGGGTAATCCAGATTGCTGCACTTAAACGCAACGGCTGACTATACATCTGCAGACATAGCAATGCGGGTGATCGCGCCGAAGTAAACCAATGTACATAGCCTCCCTCGCGAAATACATTCTCCATTGCAACCAGAATAGGCAAAGGAAAATCTGCAAGTGAACCGTTAGTCGAAAACAGCAGGATATTTTGCCGGGCATCAGGATAACGTGAAAGATACAAGGCACGGTTACGTCGTGCGAGTTGCTTCTTTGATTGTCCATTACCAAACGACCCCCCTTTCTTATGATAAATGTAGGCACCAGAATGTATACCGAAGCGCCATCCATGAAGATCAAGCCGGCGGCCAAGATCAATATCTTCATAATAACCTCGCCCAAACGCTGGATCAAAGCCACCGATTTCCTGAAAAACATCACGGCGGATCAGTATGGCGTGTCCGCGAAGATAGTAATTGGGTATATAGCCTGCTTCCCGCAGCATATAGCGCCCAAGATCATATTGGGCATAACTGTTACCGGCAGGAACAATGGCCGCTAATTCAGGGTCAGCGGCGAATGTTGCGCATAACAATGGCAGGAAATCCTGACTGACTTCGGTGTCCGAATTAAGGATAAATACGTAGTCAGCGTCAGATCGGTTGACTGCTACATTTACTGAAAAACCAAAGCCCTGGTTTTTCTCCGCATGGTAAACATCAACACAATCATACGGCAGGTTATCCAGCATCTCCCTCGTTTCGTGGCCAGACGCATCATCCTGAACGATAATGCGTCTAATGGACTGATTAAGATGCGCGACAATGGAATCAATACAGTGCCGTGTCAAATCGGGGGCGTTATAAACCGGAATAACGACATCTATTGTTTTGTCAGCAGGTATTTCAAATTTCCTGATATCTATCATCCTCTATCTCCGGTATGTATCAGCAGCAGTCGCAGGACAACAGAACCCGGATGATCTTTTACCATAATGGTTGCACTGTTCAACAGCATATCCAGCCAAGCGATAGACGAAAGAGCTGTCAAATAAACCTGTGTTATTATGCAAAACATTGACAAGGAAGGATTAAGGTTACCTGCAAGAGTGGCATTATACACAGTGCATAATATCTATGAATCCGGCAAATCAGCCGCAACACACTGCAAAAAAATATTTTATTCGCTCCTGCATAGCTGCATATTTAGCCAGTCACTTTTCCCATAACTATGAAAACAATCGCCATCATTCCGGCACGCATGGGTTCTTCGCGTTTTCCCGGAAAACCGTTAGCGCAACTGTTGAACTGCACCATGCTGGAGCATGTTTACCAGCGTGTTGCCATGAGCAAATCGCTGAGCGCAACTTATATCGCCACCTGTGACGAAGCCATCCGGCAGGCAGCCATCGCTTTCGGCGCGCCCGTCATCATGACTGCAGACAGCCACGAACGAGCCAGTGACCGCATCGCGGAAGCAGCTGCACACACCGATGCTGATCTGATCGTCATGGTGCAGGGTGATGAGCCAATGACGCATCCTTCCATGATCGACACCGCCGTCGCACCTTTCCACAATGATCCCAAACTGGAATGCGTCAATCTGACGAAGCGAATCGACGATGAAGCCGATTTTCGCAGTCCCAATACCATCAAAGTGGTCACGGATCAGCAGGGAAATGCGTTATATATGACCCGTCAACCCATTCCGACACTGGCCCCCGGTGGCTTTGGAGCAACTGCTACTTACAAGCAGGTCTGTATCATTCCTTTTACACGCACCTGTCTGCTTGAATACAGCCAGTTACCGCCCACCCCGCTGGAACGCCTCGAATCAATTGATATGCTGCGCCTGCTGGAACACGGCCGCCACGTCAGGATGGTGGAAACTGAATACGATACACAAGCAGTTGATACCGAGGCAGATCTGGCGCGTGTTGCACAGCTGATGGCTAATGATCCCCTACTGGGCAAATATCAAAGAACCTGACTGGAGCGCTTATGTCACTGAAAACCCGCCTTGCCCGCTGTGAACTGACCATTGGTTCATGGATCACGCTCGGACATCCCTCAATTGCTGAGATCATGGCCAAAGCCGGTTTTGACTGGCTAGTGCTGGATACCGAACACAGCGTACTGGAGCTAAGCGAAGTACAAGCCCTTATTCAGGTGCTGGATGGCCAACAATGTCCAGCAATCGTACGCTTGACCTCCAATCATCCCGATCAGATCAAGCGCGTCATGGATGCCGGTGCAACCGGAATCATGGTGCCAATGATCAAATCTGCAGAAGATGCTCGCGCTGCAGTCGATGCCGTTTATTATCCGCCTGAAGGAAACCGGGGTGTAGGGCTGGCACGTGCCCAGGGCTATGGCTCAAGTTTCCAGGCATACCAGCAATGGTTACGTAACAACGCGGTTGTTATCGTGATGATTGAGCATATCCGAGCTATTGAAAACATCGATGCCATTCTGTCCACTCCCGGTATTGATGCTTACATCATCGGCCCTTATGATCTATCCGGATCAATGGGGCGACCGGGTGAGCTGGATCATCCCGATGTACAGACAGCCATTCAGCAAGTATTGCAAGCTGGTATCCGTCATCACAAAGCAGGTGGCATCCATGTCGTTGAACCCGACTTAGCCGCATTGCAGCAACGGATTAAACAGGGATTCACATTTCTGGGATACAGCCTCGATATCCGCATGCTCGATTCCCTCTGCCGTACTCACCTGAACATGATCAGAACACCGCTATGAGCAAGATCGTCATTTCCACCTCCTCTTTCGATTTTGACCACAACCCCGCCATACAGAGACTGCGGGCACAAGGCTTCACCGTCACCGGCAATCCTTACCGGCGCAAACTCACCGAAGATGAAATTATTGATTTACTCAGTACGGACACCGTCGCCCTGCTGGCGGGAGTTGAACCACTGACAGAACGTGTGCTGACAAGCGCCAGCGCCTTGCGGGTCATCGCACGTTGCGGCACCGGCATGGATAGTGTTGACCTGAAAGCTGCTCAGCAAAGAAATATCAAAGTTTCCAATACCCCTGAAGCGCCTGCTCAGGCTGTTGCAGAACTGACACTGGGGCTGATGCTTGATTGCCTGCGTCAGATCAATCACACCGATCGTTCCGTACGCGAAGGCGAATGGCCACGCACACAGGGACGGCTGCTGGCTGCACGCACAGTAGGCATTGTTGGCCTGGGGCATATTGGCCGACGGGTTGCCAAACTGTGTCAGGCATTCGAGGCAAAGGTCATCGCACATGACCCTCATCTGCAACAGGCACCCGGTGGTATTGAACTCGTTTCATTGAATACTTTGCTTGAACAGGCTGATATTGTGACACTCCACTTACCCTACTCTCCGGATGTTCACCATTTAATTGATGCCGAAGCCATTGCGCGTATGCAACCGGGAACAATTTTCATCAACGCCGCCCGTGGCGGGTTAGTCGATGAAACCGCTTTATGCACAGCGCTCAATTCAGGGCACATTGAAGCGGCTGCACTGGATAGCTTCGAGCAGGAGCCCTACCAGGGTCCTCTGCGCGAATGCAAACAGGCGGTACTGACTTCTCATATCGGATCACTTGCGCGAGAAACACGGCAGCGCATGGAAATCGAAGCGGCTGAAAATTTGTGGCGTGGAATGGTCGAAGCAGGGCTGATCAATGAGTGAAGCAATACAACCGGGACAAATTGCAGTTGTACTGGGCGCAGGCGGTTTTCTGGGCAGCCACGTTGCCGATGCCCTGTCCAATGCAGGCTATCAGGTGCGTCTGTTCGATCGCCATCTCTCCCCGTTCCGGCGGCCTGATCAGGAAATGATCATTGGAGATTTGATGGATATCAACCAGGTATCCAGCGCCGTTCAGGGTGCAGCGGTTGTCTATAATTTTGCCGCTATCGCTGATATTGATGAGGCCAATGATAAGCCTCTGGCCACGGCCAGCATCAATGTCATCGGTAACATGCATGCACTCGAATCAGCCCGGCTGACGGATGTACAACGTTTTATCTTTGCCAGTAGCATTTACGTTTACTCTGAATCCGGCTCGTTCTATCGCGCCAGTAAACAGGCCGCCGAGCGCTTCACCGAAACCTATCACGAACGCTACGGACTGGAATACACCATTCTGCGCTATGGATCACTCTATGGCCGACGCTCGGACAAACGCAACGGCATCTATCGTATGCTGCACGAGGCCGTGCAACAACATTCCATTACTTACCATGGCAGCGGGGAATCCATCCGGGAATATATTCATGTCGAAGACGCTGCCCGCATGAGCGTACAAGTGCTTGCTCCGGAATTTGCCAACCGCCACCTGATCCTGACCGGCCAGGAAAAAATGCGCATTCGCGATGTCATGACCATGATCTCGGAAATGATGCCGTGGGATGTCGCACTGCATTTGGATCAGGACAAACCAGGGCATCATTACCAGATTACGCCGTATGCATTTCAGCCCCGTGTTGGTCACAAACTGGTGCTCAACGAGCATGTTGATCTTGGACAGGGATTGCTCGACTGTATCCAGGAAATTCACCAGCAGATCGATCATGGCCACGAAGAAGATAGTGCAACTCCTTCCTCCACGGATAATCCAGCATGAACATAACCACCCGCCAGATTGACTACTGGCAAGCCATTATTTTTGATTTCGATGGTGTCATCGTAGAATCCGGGGATATCAAGGCACAAGCCTTTGCCGAACTGTATCGCCATCATGGTGAAACGATCGCACAGGCCGCAGTGGATTATCACCGCACCAACGGTGGCATGTCACGCTACCTCAAATTTCATTATTTCCAGCAAAATCTGCTAAATAACCCGCCCCTTACTAAGGAAGAAGAGCAGGAACTGGATCAACGATTTTCCAAACTGGTCATGAATGCAGTCATTGCTTGTCAACCGGTCGCGGGTGCAGAAGTACTGCTGCACAGAATGGTGGAGCAGATTCCACTGTTCGTCGCCTCTGGCACACCAGAAAATGAACTGCGTACGATCGTCGAACGGCGCAGCCTGTCACGCTACTTTACTGGAGTACACGGCTCTCCCCGATTCAAGGAAGCGCTGGTAGCGGATATTCTGTCAGCCCACCCACTTGATCCCGAGCGCGTGTTGATGGTGGGCGATGCGCTGGTGGATTATGAAAGTGCTCACCAGAACGGTGTTGCATTTCTTGGCCGCGTCCGCCCAGGCGATGACAACCCCTTTCCGGAATCAGTTGAAATTGTTCCTGACCTATGTCCACTAACCACTTGATCGAACGTCACGTTTTCAACGATCTGTCCTCATTATCTGAGGCATTGGCAAAATCAGCTGCCATCACGTTGCGTACTGCAATCACACAACACGGCCAAGCCAGTCTGGTGGTTCCTGGCGGAAGAACACCCACTGTTTACCTTCCCCGGCTGGCACAAATGAACCTCCCCTGGCAACACGTCTTTGTAACGCTGAGCGATGAACGCTGGGTAGAATCAACCAGTGAGCAATCCAACGAACGGCTGGTACGTGAGCATTTTCTGCAACACATGCAGCAACAACCTCGTTTCATTCCCCTCAAAACCAAGCACGCTCATCCTGATCAGGCAGTCGCTGACCTCAATACGCACTTATCCAGGTTACCCTTGCCATTCAGTCTGATCATCCTTGGTATGGGGGAGGATGGACATATCGCTTCTCTGTTTCCTGGCATGACGCTGGATATGAATTCAGCCAATCTGTGTCAGCCTGCCACACCACCCGCTGCTCCTTCTTTGCGTATCAGCCTGAGCCTGCGCGCGCTTATCAACAGTAGCCGCATCATCTTGGTCATTACAGGGAAAGAAAAAAGACAACTGGTTGATCAGCTCATTGCATCCCCTGATCCAGCTATACCGTTTGTCCAGCTGATGCAATCCAGATCAGTAGAATTGTTCGAAATGGATTAACAAAACACCAAGCGAATTGAACGTTGAAAAAATTTCTTCATCGCTACCTTTATAAAAAACCTGCCCAGAAACTCGCAACGCAAATCAGGTCGGTAGTTAATTCTCTGGGTAACGCCGTGCCGATAATAGTTGTATCTTACAATAACAGCATTTATGTCGATCATTGTGTACGGCAGCTCAATGCGCGATTCATTAAACCGATTATTATCGACAACGCGTCAACAGATACCGGAACGCTCGCC
This sequence comes from Nitrosomonas eutropha, assembly GCF_900116685.1. Taxonomy (GTDB): domain Bacteria; phylum Pseudomonadota; class Gammaproteobacteria; order Burkholderiales; family Nitrosomonadaceae; genus Nitrosomonas; species Nitrosomonas eutropha_A. The sequence goes on along the minus strand of NZ_FPBL01000006.1, from coordinate 16,907 downwards.
GCTCTTTCTGAAATCGCCACGACAGGAAGAGCCTTTGTCGTGCGGTCTGCAATCAACATGGGTGCACGTACCGGGTTTCAGGAAGTAATTTACGATGTCTTGCCGGATATATTCGGTTATACCGATCCGGATTTGCTGTTTAATCAACACTTACCGGCAGATTTCATTCAACAGCTTGTCAATGTTTGTGATCACTTCAAATGCTTTAAAGCAGGTTTTGCCCTGCCTTACCAGATTAAATACAGCCTGACTGATCGCCTGATGAAGTCAAGAAGTCTGGGTAAAATTATTCCTCACGAAAAATTTGTGACGGTATCACAATGGGAATCGCGGTTCTGGAATAAACCACTCAAGTATGATCAATTGGAAGTGTACGCTGCGCCGATTGATACCACTTTCGCGATTTATCACAAAAAATACTATCAAGGCGATTTTTTTGATGCCATACGAGTTGCCGGTAATTTCTCCGCGCTACACATGCCCTGGTTTCCTGATCTGGATCTGCTGCCGCCACACAAACGATCGACTTATCTCAAAGGAAATAAATCATCCACCTGGGTTACAAAAGGCTAGACCCCAGTCCTTTTGACCTGTTGCCCGCCAGGGCTGCCTCCGTTTTGACGAAATATAACCATTAACAAAACACCGGATTTCACCATGCGCGAGATTGGGATCACCATCGGGTTGCTATCGATCAGCAACGTCTTCATGACATTTGCCTGGTATGCGCATCTAAAGGATTTAAGTAGCAAACCATGGCTGGTGGCAGCTCTTATCAGCTGGGGAATCGCCTTCTTCGAATATATACTACAGGTACCGGCAAACCGCATTGGGTTCAGTGTTTTATCCCTCGGGCAGCTCAAAATCCTGCAGGAAGTCATCACTCTGTCTGTATTCGTGCCTTTCAGCCTGCTCTACATGAAAGAACCACTCAAACTTGACTACCTCTGGGCGGGGTTATGTATCCTTGGTGCGGTGTACTTCATTTTTCGTGGTGAGATAGCAGATACAGGCAACTGATCAATAAGTCCCAAAAACCTAAAAAGACTTTTTGTCCTCCCGAGTATCACCATCAGCCACTACAGGAGGAGATATGACCCTCAGAAATCGGGCTGTTTTTATCAGCAATGCCCTGATCAGCTTCCACAGTTTTGGCAGCAACCAGATTGCCAAGCCAACAAATATAATAAACAAGATCAGAAATAATATCGGATGATTTAGGGCTGTCCACAGCCCACCAATCACTATTAAATCTTCACTGATCGAGGCAATCCAGTTAGATACGGGTTCGGGCGAGGTGTTGATCATCAGGCGCGTACCGGTTTTGGCAGCATGGCTGGTTGTCGCTGCACCACCGCCAAGTATGCCCGCTGCAATTTCCAATGCAGGAGAAACATCCCCCACCGCTCCCGCTGCCAGCATGGCACCCGCTGGAATACGCACGAAGGTCTGCAAGGCATCTGAAATGCTATCCACGCCCGGTATCTTGTCAGCAAAAAACTGAACGAGATACATAACGCCTGCCGCTCCGATAACAAAGGGATTTTCCAGCACCGCCAATTCATGTGGCAAGGCAACGTTGCCAGTGGCACCGCCCAGACCGAGTACCAACAATGCTGCATACAAATTGATCCCACTTGCCCAGGAGCTCCCCATGGTCAGGGCCAGTGTAGCGATCAGAGATTCATAGCCGTTCATTCAGCCACAGTTACTCTGCAAGAGATATCGCTGGCTGGTGCAGCATACGCTGCGCGAGCAGCCCGGCACCCAGCAAACCAGCTTTTGGATTCATCACCACATAAACCGGAATCTCGCGCACCAGTTCACTGTATCGCCCTTTGTTGCAGAATGCCTGGATAAAACCGGGTTGTTGCAAAGTTTGGATGATGCGCGGCGCAATGCCACCCGCAATATAGACGCCGCCCCGGCATAACCCCGTCAGCGCCAGGTTACCTGCATAAGCACCGTAAATCTTGGCAAACAGATCAAGCGCTTTTAGAGCAATCGGGTATTGGTGCTCGAAAGCCAGCCGAGTAACGGTTGCGCCATCATCAGCATCCAGTTCAATACTTTTCAAGTGAGCGCCTGCCGCCATATCGGCCTGCAAAAAATTAAAAATGTGAGTCAATCCCTGACCAGAAAGCAATCGTTCGATTGAAACCCGCTGATACTTTGTCATCAGATATCTGAGTAATTCAATTTGAATGGCGCTGGTCGGCGCAAAATCAACATGGCCTGCTTCGGTGGCAAGCGGTTCGTAGTATCGTCCACGCTTGATCAACCAGGCAACTCCCATCCCGGTACCCGCTCCCAGTACAACACGCATCGCAGAAGAAGAAGGTTCCCCGGCTTGCAGCATAACCAGATCATCCTGCGGCAGTACTTCGATAGAAGCTGCCATCCCCTCAAAATCATTGACAATTTTCACAGCAGAAATTGAAAATTTTTCCGCAAGGGCGGAGGCATTAATCATCCAGGGCAAATTGGTCAAGTGCACCTGTTGATCAACAATCGGCCCGGCGACTGCCAGACAGACAACAACCGGCTGACAGCCAGATTGCTTTAAAAAATCTTCCAGAATGCTGTCAAAATCACCGTACTGACGACTATCGTAACGATGCTCATAATGAAGCTCAACTTCCTCATTTTTTATCACAGCAGAACGCAGCAGGGTTTTGGTTCCACCAATGTCGCCGTATAACAGATATCGATCCATCAGTTATTTTCCTCCTGACATAATGATGACAAGATCATTAAAACATGCAACCCCATTGAAACACAGGCTCATAAAAAAGCCAGAAATCTCATGGTAGAAAAAGTAATGCGGACAGGTACAATAGATCTCCTGTTTCTCCAGCTTTGCTGTCAACGGGTCAGGCTCATCCGGATATTAATTCAGCGGTGCTCTTTGCTCACAAGAACATCTCTAAAAATCCGGTAGTGCAGGGTAAAAGCACACAGAGCGCAACAACGAGACATATCCAATAAACAGGCTAGGCGGTGCACGGCGTACAACACCGCGATTCGCCTGTAAAGCCAATTTTTAGAAGTGCCCACAATAAGAAACGGGGAGGTGTTGTATTGTGACAGATATCAATGGTGCAGGTGATTTACTGTTGAAAAGCACACATTTGCAGATCAACGACGTGGTAGCCGAATTACGGGATGTACGCACCACTGCGCTTATCAACCGACAAGGGCACCTCAGACCACCCCGGCTGCCTTCCCGCAAAGTGCTGGCCGGAATTATCGAAGGTCTGCGAACAGCATTATTCCCTAACCGCCTCGGTCCATCCGATCTGGCAGTGGAAGGTGTTGATCATTATGTGGGCCATATCCTGAATTCAACGTTACGCGCCTTGCTGGTCCAGATTCAGCACGAATTGCACTTCAATTCTGGAACCGAAGAACTCGATCAGGAAACTTACGCACAAGCAACGGAAATCACCCAAACGTTCGCCAAACGGCTGCCCGTAATCCGTCGGCTGCTCGATGATGATGTTCTTGCTGCCTATGAAGGTGATCCGGCTGCCCGCGGGATCGATGAAGTGCTGGTGTGCTATCCCGGTGTCGCCGCCATTACCTGGCATCGATTGGCGCATGAGCTGTATCAGTTGGGAACCCCACTGATCGCACGCATGATTTCTGAAATCGCCCATTCACAAACCGGCATAGAAATCCATCCGGGGGCACAAATCGGTGAAAGCTTCTTTATTGACCATGGCACCGGCGTCGTTATTGGTGAAACCACAGTTATTGGCAACAACGTGCGCTTGTACCAGGCAGTGACCCTTGGTGCAAAAAGTTTTCAGGTGGATGAACACGGTTCACTGGTGAAGGGAATCGATCGCCACCCCATTGTTGAAAATGATGTTGTCATTTATGCGGGAGCAACCATTCTGGGGCGTATCACTATCGGCAAAGGTTCCACTATTGGTGGCAATGTCTGGCTGACACGCAGTGTGCCTCCCGGCAGCCGCATCACCCAAGCACGAACGCATAACGACTGAAACACGATAAATCCATCGCTCCTCCACGACACAGACACCTCTTTCTTTTGTTGTATTCTATTTGCTGCAAACTAGTTTGCAGCAGCCGACCAATACGAAAATGAATAGCGCACAATCAGGGAATCTATTCTCACGGTTTTTTCCAGGAGAAACCAAGGCATACGCTCATCAGTGGTTTTTTACGGCAGCGTGCCTGCATGCGATATTGGTCATCCCGCTGACCATATTGGCCAGGTATGGTTACGGGCCGCTTATACTGGTCATGCCGGCAGGGCATGCGTTTGAAATGTTATTCGGCCTTGCGCCGGCGCTGATTGCCGGCTACTTACTGGGCCCCATGCCCGCCAGGCGCCTGGTATGGTTTCTGGGTTTCTGGCTACTGGCAAGAGTTGCTGACCTGATTGCTCCCTTTGCCTGGCCAACTTTGGCATTCAACACGCTATTTGTCATCCTGCTCGCCCGGCAGTTACTTCCCCGCCTGTGGGCTGCTAAAAAATGGCGTAACCGCTCGCTTGTTCCTTTGCTCAGTTTAATCTGCGCCCTCACAACCGTAATCCTGCTGGCCGGACGGCTTGATGCATACCTGCTGCATCGCTATTTAATCGATGAAAGCGTACAACTGTTCGCGTTGCTGATGTTATTCATCGGCGGCCGTATGCTGGCACCTGCCGCCGCGGGAGAATTCTATCGTCAGGGCATGGAGCTGACTGCGAGAGTGCAGCCCAATATCGAAGCCGGGTTGATTCTTACCATTGCCGCCGCATACATTTTGGCCCCTATTGCAGCGTCACTTTCCGGTGCTCTGCTGATCAGCAGCGGAATACTGGCAGGCATCCGCCTGTTCCGCTGGCAATTATGGCACTGTCGGGCACGACCGGATCTGCTCTGCCTCGGGCTGGGTTACGGCTGGCTGGCGCTGGGCCTGATCCTGCTGGGGTGGACAAAACTGAATGACGGTAACTATTTCAGTACCGCCGCGCACGCCATTACCGTCGGTGCACTGGGCACACTGGCAACAAACATCATCGTACGTGTCACACTATTGCACATCAAACAATATCCTTCACGCATCACGTTCATCGTGGTTATGACGGGATTCATGTCAATCGCCGCAATCACACGTATGGCGGCAGATTTCAGCAACTACCGGGAAATATTACTGACGGCAGCTGCATTAACCTGGAGTATTGCCTTCCTGTTTGCGCTCTACATTGTATTGAAGGGGTTTACTACACCACGTATAAAACCGGTCGTCAGAACCCTACCAACCGATGACGCCAGCAAAACCTTGCATAACGCATTTTCAGACGAGCAACATAATACAACAAAAACAAATACTCACACTTCCTGAAAGGCCTGTTCTATATCGGCAATCAAGTCATCAATATGCTCGATACCGACGCACAAACGCACCAGATCGATACTGACACCGGCTTTAGTCAGTTCTTCATCATTGAGCTGACGGTGAGTCGTGGTAGCCGGGTGGCAAGCCAGCGTCTTAGCGTCACCAATATTCACCAGCCGTTTGATCAGCCCCAGCTTGTCCATGAAACGAGCACAAGCCTCAAGCCCGCCTTTAATGCCAAAGCTTAGAATTGATGATGGAATACCACCATCCATGTATTTTTGTGCCAAAACATAGTCGCGACTGTCTTCCAGACCGGCAAAATTAACCCAGCCAACTTTTGGGTGTGCTTTCAAGTAGCGTGCAATCTCCAAAGCATTGAAACAGTGGCGCTCCATCCGCAGTGGCAACGTTTCAATCCCTTGCAGAATCAGGAAAGAATTAAAGGGGGAAATGGCCGCGCCCATGTTACGCAACGGGACAACGCGCGCACGACCAATAAACGCAGCCGGACCAAATGCATCCACATACACCACGCCATGATAGCTGGGATCAGGCTTGTTGAATTGTGGAAAGCGCGGACTGTCTTTCCAGGGAAATTTGCCAGAATCCACAATGATTCCGCCAATGCTGGTACCGTGGCCGCCCATGTATTTAGTCAGTGCATGAACAACAATATCGGCGCCATGCTCAAAAGGACGGCACAATACCGGGGAAGCCACAGTGTTATCCACGACCAGCGGCACACCCGCCGCATGTGCTGCTTCAGCCAATGCAGCAATATCCACCACATTACCAGCCGGATTACCAATCGATTCACAAAAAACCATCCTGGTCTTGTCATCAATCGCATCCGCAAAGGCAGCCGGATTACGACCATCCACCATGCGTACTTCAATCCCCTGATTGGGCAGTGTATGACAGAAAAAATTGTAGGTTCCGCCATACACCTGGCTGGTGGAAATGATGTTATCGCCCGCCCTGGCCAGCGTCTGTACACAGGCCGTAATGGCCGCCATGCCGGAAGCCAGCGCCAGCGCCCCCACTCCCCCTTCCAGTAACGTCACTCTTTCTTCCAGCACAGCAGTCGTCGGATTCATGATGCGCGTGTAGATATTCCCTTGCACCTTGAGATCAAACAGATCCGCCCCATGCTGGGTATCGTCAAAATAGTAGCTGGTGGTCTGATAAATAGGAACTGCGACCGAATGCGTCTGTGGATCACCGGCAAAACCGCCATGAATGGCAAGTGTTTCTCGCTTCATTACATTTTCCTCTTTCAAAATAAACTGGAGTGCCGACTGTTAGCCGGATGACATACAGGCAATCTTAAAGGAACCCCAGAATAAATCTATATTCGTTATTGCGGATACGCTGGTCTTGCACAATTTTCCATATACTTGTAACTGCATGCAGAAGAATGATCCGTGATTGGAACTCTCTCCGCACACCAATCAAGGATAAAGAATAATAGGCTCGTGATCTGTCACATCTTTTCGGAATTTATGACTTTGTATTACTATGAACATCAGCAGTCAGGCAGGTTATGGCCGTGAAGAGCAATACAAGCAGCAAATCCACTTAAAAACAGGGAGGCAAGATGTTGAAATACAATCGAGTCACCTTGATTTCTGTGTTATTGGTCTTCTTTTCCTCGGGAGTATATGCGGCAGGATGGGAAGAAGTGAAAGTGTCCGCACAAACCATTCTGGATGATGACGGTAACTATAAAGATATTCAACCTGGTTGTGCATTCAGTGATCCACAGGAGCAGTTTCATTTTTACTACCGGCAAGGAACCAAACCGCAAACGCTCATTTATTTTAATGGCGGGGGTGCCTGCTGGAATGGTGCAACCTGTCTGACTTCGCTGACCGTTCAAATCACTCCGACAACCCGGCCTGTCTATAATCCTTCACTTGCGGCTGAAAATAGCCCTGAAGGAGCGGGCGGGATAATGGATTACACCCGAGCAGACAATCCACTGAAAGACTGGAACATGGTTTTCATCCCATATTGCACCGGGGATATACATATTGGCTCAAACGACGCAATCTATAAAGATCCATCAGGCATTATCAACAATGGCAACGATGTGGTAGTACATCATCGTGGTTTTGATAATTTTATGGCGGTACGTGAATGGTTGAAACAAAGACCGGATCGATCGAATACCGAGCAAGTGCTGGTATCAGGATCCAGTGCAGGCGCTTACGCTGCCTTAATGAATTTTCCCCGGATACATAGCATTTATCCGGGCAACACGAAAATATCACTCCTCTCCGACGCAGGGACAGGGGTCCTTACCAACAATTTTATAGGCACGGTTTTCAAACCTGATGGTCCATGAGGTACTGAACACACGCTCGCAACCTGGGTACCAGGCATCAGCCGGATTAGCAACTATAACGCCCTTAATTTTTTCACCAATCTGGCAACTGGTATCGAGCACCATTTCACAAAGAGCAAGTTTGCATATGTCACGACCGCCTGGGATGGCGTTCAAACGTTATTTCTCAACATCATGAGAAAAACAGATCAGGGAATTAATGATCCCAATCAATGGCCGAATGTAGGATCTGTAACTGCTGTTGAGTGGAATCTGCGAATGTTGACTACATTGAACGCCAATGCACTGATCAATGGCAACTCGAAATACTACATCAGCGCAGGAACCTACCACGTTGGATTGTTGGATGCATTTGCCCCGGGTGTTTTCTATACTGAAAAAAGTGCTGGTGGCATCTACTTGAAAGACTGGGTCAACCGGCTGGTGGTCAATAACAAGAAATATCCTCTGGTGAACTTGATGTGCAGCGGCACTTGTGGCGCACCGCCATTCCATTGAGGAAGTAATCAAATCAGGATTCCGTATCCTTCGACTGCTTTCGTTATAGAAAGTACGGAGGATGTCGGAAAAACCAGATTTACTGTAATACCTATCTATCGGGGCACTGAATGCTCACGCAACCAGGCTTCCAGTTCTATTGCCGGTACCGGCCGGTGAAATAGATATCCCTGATAATAATCGCAGTCATGCTGGCGCAGGAAAGCCAGTTGCTGCTCTGATTCAATCCCTTCTGCCAGGACACCCAGCTTTAGCCCGCGTGCCATGGCGATAATCGTTGCAGCAATTTCACGATCATTGGGATCATCCGCCAGATCGCGCACAAAACGCTGATCAATTTTTAACTTGTCGATGGGAAAGCGCTTCAGATAAATCAATGATGAATAGCCCGTACCAAAATCATCGATCGCCAGATGAACTCCCAGTGCCTTCAGCTTGTTTAGTGTTTCAATTGATTGCTCCGCATGCTCCATGAACATGCTCTCGGTCAATTCAAGTTCCAGGTAATCAGCTGGAAGTTGCGTTTCTTCCAGTATCCGCTGCACCATGCCGACCAGATTTTCTGACTGAAATTGCCGTACTGACAGGTTAACCGCCATAACAAGCGGGGACAAACCAGTATCAATCCAGGCACGAGCCTGCTTGCAGGCGGTGCGCAACACCCATTCTCCCAACGGTACGATCAACCCTGTTTCTTCTGCAATGGGTATGAATTTTCCCGGTGGCACCATGGCTTTGCCTGGTGGTTGCCAGCGTACCAGTGCTTCCACCCCGACCACATAGCCGGTACGCGCATCTACCAGTGGCTGATAATGCAAGATAAGCTCCTCGGCTGAGAGGGCGTAACGTAAACGATTTTCCATAATCAATCGCTCGTTCGCCGCAACACTCAAAGCTTTCGTATGGTAACGATAGGTATTGCGGCCCTCTTTTTTCGCCTGATACATGGCCATATCAGAGTGCTGAATCAACTCTGTCGCATTGCTCGCATCCTCCGGGAACAGGCTGATGCCGATGCTGGCATTGATAAAGATCTCATGTCCGCTCGGCAGCACGAACGGAGAGGTAAGCAGATTGATCAGGCTTTGCGCAACAAATGCTGGATCACCCGGATCACGGACATCTTCCAACACCAGCAAAAACTCATCCCCCCCCAGGCGCGCCAGCGTATCTTCTTCACGCACCCGCTTCTTCATGCGCTCGGCCAGTTTGATCAGCAGCTCATCTCCGACTGGATGGCCCAGGCTATCATTAACATTTTTGAAACGATCAAGATCAATATAGAGCACGCCAACCAGCCGGCCATGTCGCTGCGCCCGCTCTATGGCATGATGCAGCTGTGACTGCGCCAGCAGGCGGTTGGGCAGACCGGTCAACAGATCGTAATGCGCCAGTTGTGCCAGTTGCGCTTCGGACTGTTTCATTTGTGAAATATCGGTAAATACACCGACATAGTTGCAAAGCTGGCTTTCATCACAATGCGATGGATTGACACATACTACGTTGATCGTCAGCCATTGTGGATAAATCTCACCATTTTTGCGCCGGTTCCAGACCTCTCCACTCCAGTGCCCGGTTGCCTTCAAGGTAGACCACATTTCCTGGTAAAACGCCTTGTCGTGCAGATCTGATTTAATAATCTTGGGATTTCTGCCCAGTACTTGTGCTTCACTGTAGCCGGTAATCCGGGTGTAGGCCTGGTTGACCGCAACAATATGCGGTTCCAGATCTGTAATCACTACTCCTTCGCGAACAGATGCAAATACCGTGGCGGCAAGCCGCAGAGCTTCTGCTGCATGAACCTTTTGTACAGCCAGCGCCGTAAAGGAAGCAAATTCTTCAATCAACTCCAGATCAGCAGGAGTGGGTTCGCACGTCTTATGATGATAGATGGCAAAAGTACCCAGCACATCGTTGTGCTCATCCTTGAACGGCAAGGACCAGCAAGCATGCAGATCGGCCTTGCGTGTCACATCCAGAAAATGCTGCCAGTACGGATGGTGATCAATATCAGATACGATGACCGTTTCACCCCGGAAGGCAGCTGTACCGCAGGAGCCCGCTCCTTCACCAATCTCCAGACCATTAACTGCCGCATTGTAATCATCTGGCAGGCTGGGCCCGGTGCCATGTCTCAGGTGGCCTGTACGTTTATCCAGCAGCAAGATGGAAACCAGCATATTTGGATTGATTGCTTCGAGCTGTTTGGCAATATCCTTCAGAATCACCGGCAACGGCTGGTTGGTTACAATCAGATCCAATGCTGACTGCTGCGCCTGCCTGATCAGTTCAGTCCGTTTTCGTTCACTGATATCCAGACAGGTACCGACAACTTCATACGGTCTGCCATCGGCATCCTGAATAAGCCGTAACTGATCCAGCAACCAGACGACTCGCCCATCGCGATGATAAAAACGGTAATCATGCACCAGTTGTCCCTCGGACATCAGAATTGACTGGCGCGCCACTGCCTGATCCCGATCATCCGGGTATAAATGTGAAATCCACCAGTCAGGAACACATACTTCTTCCGGGGTATAGCCAAGTATCTGCTCAACGTTCTCACTAACCCAGACAAGTCGCAGCAAATCCCCTGTAAAATGCAGGTTGTACAGAATAACTGGGCTGGCTGCCAGCAAATGGGAGAGGCGCAGATTTGCCCGTTTTGCGTTGACTCGCTCGCGCGCCAGCTCTGCCAGCCACTGCGCCTTCTCCAAGGTAGCGAGAATCTTGGAGAGATAGTCTTTATGCTTGATCAGATAACCTTCCACCCCTGGTAATGCACCTGACGCATCGGTGGCATCCTGCTCGGTTAGCAGCACAATAGGAATATCCAGTTTTCGCTCTTTGCGCAGCAGCCTGATAAATTCAAGACCATTCGTACCTGGTGGGCAGTAATCGACCAGCAGTACGTCGAAATCGGCAGTTCGTCCCGGGCCAGCGGGTAAAAGCGCCAGCGCACTCTGCATATTCGTCACCGTAGCCAACTTAATCTCAGGTGCCTCCTGTGCCAATGCACGTTGCACGCTATCAGCATCACTCTGACTGCACGCGATATAAAGAACACGCATTATTGTTGTTGACTCAATTGATCAAATCGCCCCAGTAAATCATCATCTGTTATGCCACGCCCATAAAGCTATCAAAATTGACCGGCTTGAATAATATAAGAAATGACCCTGGAATCACAGGTATATTGAATACCCCTGTCGCTTCGCGACAACAGTAATGACACCCCGGCAAGTACGAACTTGTCATGACATCCTGATAAAACCAGAACCTGTGATACTCCAGGATGTCTGAGAAATATATTTGTTAAACCGCACTAAAAAATGAAAACAATTATTACTACATTAACCACCCTGATAATAACAATGGTTATTACCGTCTTTGCAATGGAGAATACTGTGACATCCAAGCCTGTAAAATCAAATCAAACTACTGATTCAAAATCAAATTATATTGTTCTGGGCATGGGTTGTTTCTGGGGTGCCGAGAAACGCATGGGAGAACTGCCCGGGGTGGTTGATGTGGAAAGCGGCTACGCAGGTGGTGATCGCGCCGGTGCAGGTTATCAGGATATTCTGAATTTTGAACGCGCGTTACGTATTGGCAGAGCAGCCGGGCGCAATCATGCCGAAGTGGTCAAAGTGACGTTTGATCCTGAACAAATATCACTGGAAGGCGTGCTGGCAAAATTCTGGGAAAGCCATAACCCCACTCAGGGCGATCGTCAGGGCAACGACATCGGCAGCAATTACCGCAGCGCCATCTACTATCACAACGAAGAGCAGAAGGCCATTGCACTGTCCACACGTGACGCCTACCAGCAGGCGCTGATTGCAGCCGGTTACGGTCAGATTACGACTGAAATCCTGCCACTGAAAAATTACATTACTGCAGAGGAATACCATCAAAATTATTTGAAGAAAAATCCGGACGGTTACTGCGGGCTGGGGGGAACAGGCGTGAAATACCCTGCTTCTGATCAAAACATTATCCAGGACGATATATCATCTGCTCCAACAATCCATCCCGCACAATCACTGGATGGCAAGGATCTGAACTTTGACCGGCAGCTGGTGGTGTTTGAATCAGAAAACTGCGAATTTTGCGCACAGTTCAAACAGGATATCCTCGACCACTGGCAGGCAGACGTTCCCATGGTCGTGACAATGAATGCCAACCCGCCTGCCAATTGGGCACTGGATAAACCTCTGTTTGCCGCACCCACGATCGTACTGTTCAAGGAAGGTAGGGAAGCGGCCCGCTACACCGGTTATACCGGAGAAAAGGAAAAATTCTGGCAGTGGCTCGGGTTTCAATTATTGACACCGGAACAACAGAAAATTGCTTTCGAGCAGGGGACCGAGCGCGCTTTTACTGGCTCCAATTTGGATGAAAAACGTCCGGGCAGGTTTGTTGATCCGATCACTGGTGCTACACTATTTCGTAGCCAGACCAAATTTAACAGCGGAACCGGCTGGCCCAGCTTTATTGAACCCGTTGCAGGATCCGTCACCTATCACGAAGATAATTCCGGTTATCTGCAACGGATTGAAGTGCGCAGCGCCAGCTCCGGCATTCACCTCGGCCACGTTTTCAATGATGGCCCTCCCCCCAGCCACAAACGCTATTGCATCAACGGCAATGTCCTGAAATTTGTTCCGGATTGATAATTCATTCCGTTGCAGATAAATCCAGCGTCATCTTGTCTGTAGTGAATAGCTGATTCGTGCGTTGAATGTTTTACGGTACGATTTAGCTGCACTACTGTACATGCATCCAGTTTAACTGGCCGATATATAAGCACTTAATTTTCTTTTACCCCTTTTCCCATCTATCTGCTCCATATGCAACAATCAGTACAAAACCAAGCCCAACCAGAGCCAGCGATGCTGATTCCGACACAATAAACGCTCCAATGGTTCCACTTTTGCCCAATCCAATGGTGTCTGTGTTCTCAATACCCTAACCTGCGGCGCCTGATCGAGTAAAGTCACCCACCAGTTGCATGTCGTTCGCGACAGTACAGGAGACACCCAAATCGGCACATCGTTGATTGACAGGATTAAGTGCAAAGAAGCCAGAATAATCATCCAGGATGAGACAACTATCGGCTCTTGATGGATTCGATAACATCAACAACGTACTTCTGATTAAATCCGGCGACGAAAGACCAGAACAAGAGCTTTGCATACTCAGATGCACCGTCAGCGTGCTGGTGAAATACGGCCTCAAAACCCCGAGGAATCTCTCCAACATCTACTACAATTCTTGGAAAAAGCTCTCCGCTTATGATGCCTGATACGAATAACGTATACAGCACGCATGCCAGAATGCCGCCAACAAAGGAAGGTACAATCAGCCCAAGCCACGATGTCGATAGTTCCCTGACTTCTATGTCAGTAAGGCTAGACAGGTTTCGATGCACCCCGACATATCCTCCGATATTCCCGGCGATGAAAGTAAGAAATGGTACGGTAAATGGATTGGCATACATGGATAGGGCAATGGACAATGTCAGCAAGATAACAAAAATCAGCAAGAGCTTGCACCACACGACATTCAAAGCTTGCTGACGAGTCATAAAGATTCCTTTTTTGCTGTGATGCCCAGTGCTGGAAATCAACAGAATCACTTTGTAACGCCGGCTGAATTAGCCAGGCAACGCTAATGTAAAGAATACGCTTGTCTTTCAAGGTTGTCAGGATGACCTCATCAAAAAAACACGGCCAGCACACTGCAGATCAATAACCCATGCACACTGTTTTCGCATGGGCAAGCCGGCAGGCCATCCCACGTGCAGTTATTTTGCAGCTGCCAAAGCCGACTGAAAACTTTTCCCCCTGCAGCATTGGGGCAAAAATTCATAGCTTGCCTCCAAACACCCAAAATGATTCATGAATAATTTGGGTTGAAACCAGAGGCTTTAAGTGGGTTAATAGTTGTTTAAAACTTTTTTCTCATGGCTGATCATGTCTACCACACCTGTTACTTACCTCGCTGATTACCGCGTACCCGAATTCCTGATTGAAAAAACCCATCTGACCTTTGAACTGCATGAAGGCCATACCGATGTCAGCAGCCAGCTAACCATTGTCCACAACCCGAAAAGCACAAAAGTTGACTATCTGGTACTGCATGGTGAGCAACTGGAGTTGCTTTCTCTGGCAATTGATGAACGCCCACTTGGCTCCGGGGATTACCAGATCACTCCACAAAATCTGACCGTTTACAACGTGCCAGAACGCTTTGTCCTGCAGTGCAAAACCCGTATTTATCCTGAGAAAAATACCGCTCTGGAGGGGTTGTATCGCTCAAGTGGTATGTATTGCACGCAATGCGAAGCGGAAGGTTTCCGCAAGATTACCTACTACCTGGATCGCCCTGATGTCATGAGCGAATTTGAAACAGTCATCATTGCTGAGGAAGGTGCTTTCTCGACTATGCTGTCCAATGGTAATTGCCTGTCTGATACCGTGCACACTGGCAAACGCATCGTTCACTGGCACGATCCTTTCAGGAAACCCAGTTATCTGTTTGCGCTGGTTGCAGGTAATTTAGTCTGTCTGGAAGATCACTTTTCTACCCAGTCAGGCCGTCAGGTTTTGCTACAAATCTATACCGAAGCAAAAGACAGCGATAAATGCCACTTCGCCATGCAGTCATTAAAGAAAGCCATGCGTTGGGATGAGCAAATCTATGGCCGGGAATACGATCTGGATCGTTTCATGATTGTCGCCGTGGATGATTTCAATATGGGGGCAATGGAAAACAAGGGGCTAAACATATTCAACACTTCCTGCGTATTGGCGCACCCGGCCAGCACTACCGATGCGGCCTTCCAGCGCGTGGAAAGAGTGATTGGCCATGAATATTTTCATAACTGGTCCGGCAACCGCGTAACCTGCCGCGACTGGTTCCAGTTGAGTCTGAAAGAAGGCTTGACCGTTTATCGTGATTCGGAATTTTCAGCAGACATGAACAGCCGTGCAGTCAAGCGCATCGAAGATGCCAATGTGATACGCAGCGTGCAATTTGTTGAAGATGCCGGTCCAATGGCACACCCGGTACGGCCGGATTCCTATATGGAAATATCCAATTTCTATACCGTAACAATTTATGAGAAAGGCGCTGAAGTAGTGCGCATGCTGGCCAATATTCTGGGGCCGGAACAGTATCGTCGCGCCACTGATTTGTATTTCAGCCGCTTCGATGGCCAGGCAGTCACCTGCGATGACTTTGTGCAATGCATGGAAACAGTATCCGGCAAGGATTTACGCCAGTTTCGTCTGTGGTATTCACAAGCCGGCACCCCGCAACTGCATATCAGTGACAGCTATGATGCTGCCCGTCAGCAATACAGCCTGATCGTTCGCCAGCATACGCCCGCAACACCCGGACAAACAGAGAAAAAAGTACTGCACATTCCGCTCAAAATCGCTCTCTATGGTGGCAGGGGTGCACTTGCTTTGATGATTGATGGACAGAACAAAGGCACAGAAACCGTACTGGATATTTGTCAGGAACAGCAGACTATTGTCTTTGAGCAGGTGACAGAGAACCCGGCACCGTCTTTATTACGCGGCTTTTCAGCACCAGTGAAGATTTTCTACACTTATCAGTTAGCACAATTGCAGCAATTGATTCTATTGGATAGCGATGGCTTTTGTCGCTGGGATACCATGCAAAGCCTAATGCGCATGGTGTTGTGCAAAGCCATCGACGGCAAGGATAACCATACAGAACAAGCTATGCTGGTGGATACGCTCAAACAATTGCTGGCTGACCATGCATCCATGGATGCGGCGTTATTGGCCTGTATGCTGGATTTACCCAGCGAGCAGTATCTGGCCAGTTTGTACGATAAAGCCAACCCGACAGCGATCAGTCAGGCCAGAACGCAATTACAACAGCAGCTTGCCACGCAGTTACAGCCAGAACTGCTGGGTTGCTATCAGACTTTGCAGGACAAAGCGCAAGGGTTATCCGCACCAGCGATGGCAGCACGCAGTTTGCGTAACCGTGCGCTAGCCTATTTGCTGCACATTGATGATGCACGCTACCGCAATCTGGCACAGCAGCAATTTACCCGGGCAGACAACATGACCGATCAATTCGCTGCTTTAAGGGTACTGGCTCATGCTGAACACGCCGAATCAGCCGCACAAGAAGTGCTGCAGGCTTTTTACCAACAATGGCAACACGAAACACTGGTAGTCAATATGTGGTTTCAGGTACAGGCCACCCGACCTTGGGGCAATGTATTGCAGGCAGTACACAAACTCTTAAATCATGCAGCATTTGATGCCCGCAACCCGAATAAATTGCGTGCCGTGATCGCTGCTTTTGCCAATCAGAACTTTGCCAGTTTTCACGATCGTTCTGGCAAAGCCTATCAATTCCTGGCTGACCAGATCGCCGACATTGATCAACGCAACCCGCAAATGGCCGCCCGCTTGCTGACACCATTAACACATTGGCATCAATTTATTGACGAGCACGCCACACTCATGCGTGCAGCATTAGAATCCCTCGCACAACGGGAATTGAGCAAGGATGTATATGAAGTCGTCAGTAAAAGTTTGAACTAAGAACCTGTTTATAATCTGTTTCTCACCCCTGATAATAAATAGATGAAGAGACCAAAATACGCCAGCGACATCAGCCGAGAGAAGTTTGCCGAGATAGAGCCATTACT
>NZ_FPBL01000019.1 GCF_900116685.1 Nitrosomonas eutropha | reverse complement strand
AGGTTTGGTTAGGATGCAGCGCCTAGGTGTCGTCGCGCCGCACAGCCGCATTACTGGAGCAAACATGGAAAAGATTATCTATCCCGGATTAAGCCGGGATTCGCATGGCATCACTCAGATCGGCCGCATCGTGCTCGATGCTGATCAATGTAGGCGTTTATTTCTTCAGTTCGCAGTCGAGCGCCGCCTGAGCGAAAAAAGCACTGACTGTCTTTAGAATCTCGTTGGCACGGCGCAGCTCCTTGATCTCACGCTCCATGGCTTTGATGCGTTCACGTTCACCGGTTGTTACACCGTCGCGCCACATCACTACGCTTGACCCAATCTAGCAATGTAGATGGCACACAGCCAATCCTGGGTGGAATCGATTCAACCGCTGCCTACAGTGAGGAATATTCCTGACGATGCTCCTGCACCAACCGGACTGCCCGTTCTTTTACTTCCAGGGAAAGCTGATTTTGTTTATTCATGGCTCTATTTTCTCAAAGGTTAGAGCCTCCTCAAAACTAGGGGTGATTCAGGATGATAACCAGATATGCCAATATATTGGTGTAGCTTGCTCATGAAATCATGGCCAAGAAGATACCGTTCAATCAGAACGGATGTGATGATAACCACTACTTCTGAGAGTTTGAGGAGTTTGATTTAAGCGCTCTCGATTGCTGCCGGATGTGGCACGCCGAAGCAGGTTTGCAGACGAGTCAGTTTGATGGAATTTATTAATGAAACAGAATGCGAATTTGCTGGCGATGATGCCAACGAAGTATGGATATTGGATTCTGAACTTTTTCCATATGAAGATAACGGCATTTCCTATAACACCATGTGGGATAAGGAACAGATTGCTTCGCCTCATTATTATTCCGAGTGGGATTACAAGATTCAGTTGGAATGACCTGAATGGTCAACGATTCAGGAAAAACGTCCAAAGCCAGGAGATATTCAGGTTATTGACGACATTGCTACTCAGTATAAAAAGGAAATTCATCGCATGAAATTCTTGCTTGATGCGATGCAGCCTCAAGGTGTACAACGTATTCGCAAGCCGGAGGATGAGGATGAAATCGATATTAATGCAGCGATTTCTTCGTTCACCGATATACGTATGGGGCAGCATCCAGATCCGCGCGTCATGATGCGTGCCGTGCGTAAAGTGCGTGATATATCAGTATTAGTATTGCTGGATTTGTCGGAATCCACTAACAACAAGGTGAATGGTCATGAATATTCCGTACTGGATTTGACCGGACAGGCAACTGTGCTATTGGCAGATGCCATTAACCGGGTGGGGATCCTTTCGCAATCCATGGTTTTTGTTCGGATTGCCGGCATGACCGGCCAGCTATCTACCCGTATGGGAGCGGCTATACGCCACGCGAGCCATTTCTTGAAAATGCAGCACTCTGCCAAGAAGTTACTGCTCGTTATTGCTAATGGTGAACCGGCGGACGTCGATGTGCGTGACCCGCAATATCTGCGGTTCGATACCAAAAAGGCAGTAGAGGAAGCAGGGCGTTCTGGGATATTAACCTTTTGCGTGAGCTTTGATTCGTATGCTGATCAATATGTATCCAGAATATTTGGGATGTGCAACTACATGGTGGTGGATCATGTTATGCGGTTGCCGGAGAGACTGCCTATGTTGTATGCGGGATTGACTCGTTAATCTGATTGAGGATGGCTTATGAGTGAGAAACGTTACTCGGGGGTAGATCAGATGCAGATGGAGGATTGACTCCTTTGGGGCGTATTGTAATTGATGCGTGGATTTTTGGTATATTGCCCGAGAATGAGATCTGCACGGGATGGGATATGTCTCGGATGCAGGTTCTTTATGAAGAAGTTTACGCTGCATGGGAGCCTTACTCACATCTTCCCAGCCTTTTGCTGCCAGAATTACAGCAGCGACATTCTGTTTTGTATGAACAGAGAATAACTATCGTAAGGAATAATGGATGGGATACAGATCTTAGTGATGAATCTTGACTGAGTTGTTGGGTGTGCTCTGTTGCGGAGGAGGGGCTTGTATTGATGCTCTTCTGGAACCAGGTTCTTTTAACTCGTGATGTTCACTGAAAATTTTCGGGAATGTACTGTTGTTTTTATCTCTTTGTAGCTATCAAGCACTAATTTTGAACAAATACCGTGAGTGTTGTTTAACTTTAATCGTTTGAAAACGATTTAGTAAATGGCCAAATTGTGCAATTTTTTATTCGATTTGGGCAACTGAAATCTCGGGGAAACGATGGTTGTGATAAGAAAGTCGATTTGGCCCTGGGCGGCGCATATATAACTGGGTTAATGTTGTTTTCAGGTTGGCAAGTGCCCATCCCGCTATGTATTTTGCAGTAGAACTTGCTGCTAGCTGAGATTGGCCATAGCCACTGTCCTCCAGTACATCCACGATACGCTCGCATGCCAGGCGATCTTGTTGTGCTGCCAAATAGTAATCAATAAGTTTCTTACGTTCTTCTCCATCTGCAACACCCAATTCACCACGTAAAATCCGGGATAAGGTTTCTTCAAGTTCGCCGAAGTTAAACGACTGATAACTAAGTTTGGTAGGCAGCCCCTGGAAGTCATAGTCGTAGTACTCATTGAAAGAAGCCAGATGAGAAATGGCAGGTACGCCCAGGGCATAAGCTTCCAGTCCGGTTGTACAGCCATTGTGTATCATTGTTTTCGAAGCCAGAAGCCATGGAATAACATTACCTTCATTCGCAACCTTTACCTGGTGACATTGGGCAGCAATATCGTGATAAACCTGTAAATTTTCACTTGGGTGAGGGCGGACAACAATAGTTACGTCAGGAAAAGCGCGTTCCAATGCCGGGATAAGCTGCTTGAAACTCTCCAGTATGGCTTTCTTGTGGTGCCACAACCCTTCGGCGAATTCGTCGCTTAAACCGATCCCACCCTGTCCGCGCCGGGATGTTTTTTCTCCATTTTTACCCGAGATGAACATGCCGATACTGGGGATAAAAGGGTTTACGCTGGAAAAATTGGTATTAATCAGGATAAAGTCGCCATAAGTCTCACGCAGGCGCTCCACATCTGCAGCAAAGTAGGCGCGTATTTCTGGTCGCAGGATGTCGCCGCGTGGATTCCCAGTTACGTGAATGGGCAGATTTTCTGGGAGTTGTGGGTATTGCTGGATCAAGTCAAAATTTTCCTGGCCCCAGGCAAAGAAATGAGAAACATTTTTCATCGTAACGGGAGATAACCGTAGCGAGAAATAGGTATCTGCCGGAGGATGAACCAGTGCTTCCTCTTCCCAGGCAATAATTTCGTGGCCAAGCATGCGAAGGATCCGGAACATGGAATTGCTCAACCTGCGCATACTTTTTGCAAGATATATGCCGCGTGGCAGCGAAGCAACTTCAAAATGAATGTAGGCACGAGAACCGATAACAACCGGGAATCCGCGTTCGGCAGCCACGCAAGATAACAGGAGTTTTGCATCCAGTTCACGAACCTGGTTCTCAACAGGGATGATCAGTGTTGACGCAGCAGCAGTCATGTTCTGAAGTTTCTATTAAAACTGTTATTTAATTGTCATACATTGGTCGCGCGCTCCAATATCTTGATGCTATCTGCCTTTTGTTCAAGCACATGCCTGGGCTGATGCAGTAACTGCTGCGACATATAGTAAAATACGCAACAGACAAGTTGTGATTTTACATCCTTGATGGCATAGATATACGTACTTCAGGAAGACTTTCTCACTACAAATATATTCCCTGCTTCTATCACTACGAGTTATCTGCAGAAGCTTTAGATCGGAACCTGATTACTTTTGCCGGGTTGTGAGGGGTTTGTTTTGCCATCATTGCATACAAAGCAAGTGGAAATTCTCTTTGCAGACGGCGCATAACTGCTGTTTGATCTTCCTGATAATAAACTGCTTCATATTCAATGGGTTGATCAAGTGACTCACGTTCATGCGAATGGAAATTTTGCCAAGCAATATCTACCCAGCATTTGCGTTGACCATCAACAAATACAAATTCTTCACGATCGATGATAGCCAGATATTGCATACTTCGGATGGGTATGAAAAGACTTTTTGCTCCACAGCGAGCAAATAACTGGATCGCCAAGTTATAGGTGGTTGCTGGTAACGTCCTTTTTTCCCGTTTGATTTCAGGATCGCGATAACAAGTAATTTCCATTTCCAATATCCTCAATTAAATAGTTTAACAATCGTCACCCAATTAATTTAGATAGTGACAATTCTTCAGCGGATATCGTGGAATTCCTGAATATGCCGGGCAAAAATGGCCTTTACCTTCGATGGATCACTAGCGGATATCCGCGCTTACTTTCCGAGTTTTAACCTTTTGTCCGTTTATTTTGCAGAAGATAGTCAGGTGGGAGATTCTTCTACTAAAACCTCGATAGTCAATACCTTTAATTGTTTCCAGAACTTCAAAAAATTGTATCGCGATTTCAGATTGTTTTGGCGGAGACTTGTTTTGGAAGGAATCATTTAAACACGAGCGCCAAACCTTATAATAAGCTGTGATTTCCAGGCCGAGTTACCAGCTTATTTGGTCGGGGTGAGAGGATTTGAACCTCCGGCTCCTGCGTCCCGAACGCAGTACTCTACCAGGCTGAGCTACACCCCGAATGAAACAGTTTATCGAAAAACAGTACCGGTAAGGAAATATTCAGGATTTCCAATGATAATTGCCGAAGCTGGCAATGTCGGTAGATATTAATAATTTCTCGAAACAGCAAACTCTGCCAATTCTAGCAAACATTGTTTATAGATAGAATCACGGAGCGTAGAGATTACGGAAGTGGCCATGTTGGCTTCTTTCTGCGCGCATTGCTTTGCATAATCCAGCGCACCAGTTTTCTGGATGATTTCTAGTACTGATCCAAACCCGTCTTTTCCACCGGATTCAATGGCGTGACGGACCGTATCTGCCTGGTCGGGCGTGCCAGCCCGCATGGCGAAGATTAGTGGCAGAGTTGGCTTTCCTTCTGCCAGATCATCACCCAGATTTTTACCGGTGTCATGATCATTACCCGAATAATCCAGCAAATCATCTACCAGCTGGAATGCTGTGCCCAAATGCATGCCATAAGCAGCTAGTGCTTCTTCTTCAGACGGAGTGGCTCCACCCAGTATCGCCCCCAGCCGGCCAGCTGCTTCAAAAAGCTTGGCGGTTTTGAAACGGATAACCCGTAAATAGTCTTCCTCTTCAACGTCTGGATCACGGCAGTTAAGTAATTGCAGTACTTCGCCCTCGGCGATGGTATTGGTTGCGTCGGCCAGCACTTTCATAACCCGCATGTTATCGACTTCCACCATCATCTGGAAAGCGCGCGAGTACAGAAAATCACCTACCAAAACACTGGCAGCGTTGCCAAATAAAGCATTGGCTGTGGCTTGATTACGGCGCAGCCGGGATTCATCCACTACATCATCATGTAATAGTGTTGCGGTATGGATGAATTCGACGACAGCAGCGAGATTATAGTGATGCGTACCCTTGTAGTCGAATAACCCTGTGGCAAGGATGACTAATGCTGGTCGTAACCTTTTTCCGCCGCTATGGATGATGTATTCGCTGACCTGTCGGACAAGAACAACTTGAGAATGAAGCTTTTGCTGGATAACGTTATCCACTTCGCCCATATCCTTGGCGATAACGTTTCTGATTGACTCGATTGACACAATGACTCCCTGAAGAAACCGCTATGGTAGAAATGTCTCTGCCCGGGTGTCAAGGATTCCCGCAGGCAAAACAGCCGAGATACATATTGTGCGGCGTATAGCCATGGAACTTCCATTGATTGAGGCGGTATAACTTCCGTTATAATTAGCCAATTTTGAATTGGCGTCATCAGGATATTTTTCATGCAACTTTTTGCCTTTGGTGTTAACCATCATACTGCACCTTTAGATATACGCGAACATGTGGCTTTTACGGAAGAGTCGATGCAACATGCGCTTCATGATCTGGTGGGTCACCAGCTGGTTAAAGAGGCGGCTATAATCTCAACGTGTAATCGTACTGAAATATATTGTAATACCGATACACCCGATAAAGCTGTCGGGTGGCTGGCTGATTTTCATCATCTCCGCTCTGGAGACCTTGAGCCCTACCTTTACAAATTATTGCGGGAGCAGGCTGTAAAGCATGCATTTCGTGTTGCCAGCGGACTGGATTCCATGGTGCTGGGTGAAGCACAGATACTGGGGCAGATGAAGAATGCAGTGAAATCAGCTGAACAAGCGGGGACGCTGGGATTACTATTACATAAAATGTTTCAGCACACATTTTTTGTAGCAAAAGAAGTGCGCACCTCTACAGAAATAGGCACTTGTTCGGTTTCAATGGCAGCAGCAGCAGCACGTCTTGCCGAAAGAATTTTTGGTAACATCAGTGAGCAAAAAGTGTTGTTTATCGGCGCGGGCGAAATGATTGAGCTGTGCGCTGCCCATTTTGTTGCCAGACACCCCATGCATATAACGGTTGCAAATCGTACTGTAGAGCGGGCGGAAGCACTGTCGCGACGTTTTAACGCGCACCCCATCTCTCTGGGTGAATTACCGGATCAACTGGCATTGCATGATATTGTTGTCACTTCGACTGCAAGCCCGTTACCGATACTTGGCAAAGGGATGCTGGAACGAGCCGTCAAGTTGCGCAAACATCGCCCGATTTTTATTGTTGATCTGGCTGTGCCACGAGATGTTGAGCCAGAAGTAGCCGAGCTGGACGATGTATTTCTATATTACGTAGACGATTTGGCTGATATTGTCAGGGAAGGACTGGATAGTCGTCAGGGTGCGGTCACTCAGGCAGAAACAATTATCGATTCAAATGTCATGGATTTTATGCACTGGGTCGCCACGCGGCAGGCCGTTCCGACTATTCGCGCACTACGCGATCAGGCCGAGAAATTTCGTCAGCATGAGCTGAGTCGCGCTCATAAATTACTGGCCAAGGGAGAAAATCCTGCAGAAGTACTGGAATCACTCAGCAGCGGATTAACCAACAAATTTCTTCATTTTCCTTCTTCTGTTCTCAACCAGGCAACCAATGATGAGCGTGAACAACTTGTTGAGTTTGTCAATCGGCTGTATCAGTTGCGTCATCCACAATGAATAAGGGAATTGTGGATCAGCTTACCCGGCTGAGTATACGACTGGAGGAACTGGACAAGCTATTGAGCAATGAAAAGATCACGACTGATCTGGATAATTATCGGAAACTTTCTCGTGAACGATCTGAAATTGAGCCGGTAACCAGGCTTTATCACACTTACCAGCAGGTTGAGCGAGATTTGGCTACCGCCATGGAAATGAGTGTGGATCCACAATTCCGGGATTTTGCTGAAGTCGAGATTGATGCGGACAAGCAGAAGCTGGCAAATATTGAAACCGAGATACTCAGGCAGCTGTTGCCCAAGGATCCAAATGATGAGCGCAACATTTTCCTGGAAATACGGGCGGGTACGGGAGGGGATGAATCTGCTCTGTTTTCAGGCGATTTGTTTCGCATGTATAGCCGGTATGCGGAGCGTGAGGGATGGCAAGTGGAAATTGTTTCCCAGAATCCTTCTGAAGTGGGCGGATACAAGGAAATTATTGCCCGGATTATTGGCCACGGCGCCTATTCCAGGCTTAAATTTGAATCGGGTGCGCATCGGGTGCAACGTGTTCCAGTGACTGAGACGCAAGGGCGTGTACATACTTCAACCTGTACTGTTGCCGTGCTTCCGGAAGCAGATGAAATTTCCGGCGTAACCCTGAATCCGGCTGATTTAAGAATCGATACCTTTCGCGCTTCTGGAGCGGGTGGGCAGCATATTAACAAGACAGATTCAGCTGTACGGATTACCCATTTGCCGACAGGAATTGTGGCTGAGTGCCAGGAAGGGCGTTCCCAGCATAAGAATAAGGCACAGGCTATGAGCGTGCTGATTGCTCGTATTCTCGACAAGCAGGTGCGTGCGCAACAGGCTGAACAGGCAGCTACCCGGAAATCACTGGTTGGCAGCGGTGAGCGTTCAGAGCGGATCCGGACCTATAATTTCCCGCAGGGGAGAATTACTGATCACAGAATCAACCTTACACTCTATAAAATAGAACAGATTGTGGACGGCGACCTGGATGAATTATGTTCTGCTTTGGCTGCCGAACATCAAGCTGCACAGCTGGCTTCCATGATCGAAAGATGACAGGGAACACGCCTGTTTCGGCACAACAGGAGGGCGTGAGCACGCCCGTTACAATCGGCGAACTTTTGCAGAGTGCTGCAAGTGTTATAGATCGGGTCGATGCACGCTGGCTGCTGCAAAGTGTACTGAACGTGAATGCAGCTTTTCTGATTACACATGCAGAACTATTGCTAAGTATGGAACAGATCGTATATTTCCAGCAGCTGCTTGCGAGACGCGTTACAGGGGAACCGGTTGCATATTTGACGGGAGAAAGAGGGTTTTACGATCTGGTTTTTGAAGTGACTCCAGCAGTTCTGATCCCTCGCCCTGAGACAGAATTGCTGGTGGAAATGGCATTGTCTAAAATTCCACTAGATCGGCGCTGTAACATTCTTGATTTGGGAACCGGAAGCGGGGTTGTTGCCATTACAATCGCCAAACATCGTCCTGATGCTTATGTGACAGCAGTTGATCTTTCTCCTCTGGCACTGGCTGTGGCGCGCAGAAATGCTAGAAGATATTCCATGGAAAATGTAGTATTTATTGAAGCTGACTGGTTTTCGTGTTTTGTCAGAGAAAAGTTTGATGTGATCGTGGCTAATCCGCCTTATATAGTTGAGGGGGATCCGCATCTTGAAGCTGATGGCTTGCGTTTTGAACCCTCTGTCGCACTGGTGGCTCAGAATAACGGTCTGGATTGTATTTGTAGAATAATTGCTCAGACTCCAGATTATCTGGAGCAATCCGGGTGGTTAATGCTTGAACATGGATACGATCAGGCTGATACTTGTCGCAGATTGTTGGATAAAACTGGCTTTTTCCATATATTCACCAAATCAGATCTTGCTGGGATAGACAGGGTAACGGGGGGGCAGTATGGATTGGTTCCGGCATAGAAGTTTATATCGCCATCTGGAAATTATTCTGGGTATAAAGATTCAAACAGCATGAGTGGTATTAGCCAAGGTTTAGTATAAATTTGTCCCAGTTGAAATGTCTGTTATTCAGGAAACAAGTAGCTGCTTTATAAATTTAAAGAGGAAATTAAATATGGATATCGCTGATTCTATTGAGCAACAAGTATCAACGCACCCGGTAGTTTTGTATATGAAAGGTACTCCGCAGCAGCCACAGTGCGGTTTTTCCGCTAATGCTGTACAAATATTGAGTGCTTGTGGCGTTGAAGATTTTTTTGCTGTAAATGTATTGGCTGATCCGGAAATACGACAAGGTATCAAGGATTATTCCAGCTGGCCCACCATCCCTCAGTTGTACGTCAACGGGGAGTTTGTTGGTGGATCGGATATCATGGCTGAAATGTTTCAGAATGGTGAACTGAAAAAACTGCTGGAAAAGTAAATTCGCTTGCTTGTGAATTCCTAACTGATTGCTGCGGCGATTACCCAGTAGCGTGCAAATTTTCCGATAGCAATAAAAAATGCTGCGGAGACCCAGTTGATCCGCAGCCATCCAGCAGCCACACATAATATGTCGCCGATGAGTGGCAACCAGGACAGGAATAGTATGGGTGCCCCACGGCGACGTGTCCACTTCAGTCCATGAACATGGCGGCCAAGTTTTTCTGACAAAGCCTGTTCATCGGGCAGAAAACGACCAATCACGTAAGAACTCAATCCTCCTAATGTATTTCCCAGCGTGGCAACATTCAGCGCTGGCCAAAACAGATCCGGGTAGGCGATCAATACCCCGACAAGCACTGCTTCGGATCCTCCTGGTAATAACGTTGCGGCAAGAAAACTGCTGGTAAAAAGTGCTAATAGGCTCGCGCTTTCATTCATATAAACGGTAGTGTGGTTTTTTGTAATTGCCTTCAGCGTAAATTCTGAGATTGGTGTAATCCTCACGCGCAAAGGGTGATCATCCTCAGTCAGAGACACAGCAGCAACAATGGGCACTTTGTTCTGTGAACCTCTACTCGCTTTTCCTCCTGTACGCTCTCCACCAAGATAAGCATCATTGACCTGGATGCCATCAAGGACATAGCGTTCCTCACATCGCCTGCATCAGTTTGTGGTGTATTACACCATGCCGTAGGATAACCTGAGTTCGGGATAAGGAAAGAGGAGGTGAGCGCCTGCCTTTTTGCGTAAGATTATGTTTCCACAAACAAATCAATCGCATCCGGGAGACG
>NZ_FPBL01000009.1 GCF_900116685.1 Nitrosomonas eutropha | reverse complement strand
CACTCCACGCTCGGGTATATCACACCGGTTGATTATGAGTTACATGCTGTAGCAAAAGAACCTATCGCAGGGTCTGAAATTACTTGACCACTACACTTGCCCCGGCTCAAGGAACGTGACGGCCCCGGCGCATCTGCCCTTCAGGTAGCAGGCCAGCAAAGAAGGGGCGCGTTTTGCGATCGTCGAACGGCTCTGCCTGCAGAGGCAGCGAGGTGGATAAGGCAACAGCGTTTTGTTGCGACAGCCAGCCAGGTGCGTAGCAAAAGTTCAGGCGGCCATCGACCAGCGCCAGCATGCCGACACGATCGGCGAAAAGCCAGACTTCCAGCTCATGTGCCATGGTCGTCACTCTCTCGTTGATCGTTAGCAGCAACAGATGGCAATCCGCTCAAATGGACCTCACCACCCAAGGCATCAATGACCCGCAGCACGTTTTCCAGTCGCAAGGTGGGCTTGCCTGCTTCAAGATCGACAATGAAGCGCACGCCCACCCCAGCCGCCAGCGCCAACTGGGGCTGTGTCAGCCTAAGTTGCTTGCGAGCAGCACGCAGTGCACGCCCTAGTTGTTGTGGTGATCGGATGAGTGTCATGGCTTGCTCAGTTTCCCGTTCGGGAAATTATCAGCCACAACCAGACTATGTGCAAGCGATGTTTCCCGAACGGGAAATAATGACCTGATTAGCAACGAATGTCAGCCATCTGAATAGAGTGCAAGGGCTGCGGAGTGGTCGAAGCAGCGGCGATCAGCAATCGTTCGTGCAGTGAGCAAAGATCAAAACGCCAGTTGAATCGGTAACCAAAGGCGGCAAGATAGCGAGCGGCATACTTGCGGAAGTTGAAAGCATGGAACAACCCGACAAACTGGTCTTGAGATTACCGAGTATAGTGTTGACCCACCGGAACTCGGGAGTCTCCTTTGGTTTGCGTCCGGCGATAACTGTAAAATAGTGACTGCAGCCAATTTCTGTAACGGCACCAAAGCAGGCCAAGGCATCCGAGAATACCTGCTGCCGGGTGCCAGACAATCCTTTGCCCAGGCTGAAATTACCTTCAGCGTAAATCCCGAGACTGGGTAAGCCTCACGCGCAAAGGGTGATCATCCTCAGTCAGAGACACAGCGGGTGTCAACGGCAATAATGGGCACCTTATTCTCTGAACCTCTGCCCGCTTTTCCACCCGCACGCTCTCCACCAAGATAAGTATCATCGACCTGGATTTTGCCATCAAGGACATAGCGCTCCTCACGGACGGTGAAACCCACCTGACCACTACATACTGCCAGGCTCGCCGCGCAGAAACCATTTGAACAGATTGAACGGAAGATCCGGTAGGGCTTCGCGCTGGGGCAGTTTGCTCCCTCCGGTAGCCAATGCCGCAATCCAACGCGCTTGATTTGTCCGCGCGTAACCCTCTGATCTGTATGGGCCTGCGTTGCGGCCTTTGCGGCCTTTGTGGACTTTGTGGACTTTGTGGACTTTGTGGACTTTGGGCCATTTTCGGGGAGCGAGGTCGGAGCGGGGAATGGCCAATTCGGGCGGCTGGCGAAGTCCAGAGGCTCCCGCAGGAACCCCCAACAACGCGCGGAAACACCGGTGCGATCGGGCAAGAAAAAACCCCAACCGAGAACGGTTGGGGTTTCATTATTGGCGGCGTCTATTTAACAGCAGCCTACAACCCGCATGAATGCTTGATATAGATAAGAGATATAACCAGGGTTACTGTAAAAGTTACTGTATTTATATTTGGTTGGGCGCTTGGTAATCACCCTTCAGCAGTAAATTATACCCGCCACACTCCAAATCCATTGGCCGTTTGATCAAACCAGACTTTCAAAAGCTACCCCAATAAACGAAATCTAACACAGACTGGCTAACCTCCATATCACGCTCCCAAATTTATTGGAACGTTAGCGCCAGCCGACTCACTATCAGCAAAACACACCCCGCACCGTAGCGATTTAAGCGATTATTTTCAGGCGGGCGAGGGTAAGCCTACCCTTGGTTAAGATTCACATATCTCACCACCTTGATTCGGCCCTGTAAATAGCACTCAACCTGTTGTTTTACTTGAACTTTATACTTTATAAGGTAAAATGTGTATTAGTGATTATGAATTAAGATTCGCATTTACGGGCAGGACTAAATGACTCAAACCGCTAAGGCCGATAAAATTTATCTGGGTAACCAAAGGGGCGGCACAACAGCACATGTGGTAGAGGCTCGCAGGAGGATGGCAGCTAAGTCGTTTGTGTGTCTGGATGTACTGGCTGAGGCAGCAGGCCGCGGTGACATAGAAGCATGTAAGCTATTACTTGAACGCGTGATACCCCCGGTGAAGGTGCAGACAGTTACCCATCTGGTTACTAAAGACATTACCCCCGAGGTAATAAGGATGGTGGGTAGCCTGGTCAAAGTAATGGAGGCCATACAACACAGACTGGCTAAGCTGGAGGCCCGCACCAAATGACTACGAACAAAATACAGAGGCAGCTAATACTTGAAGTACTGAGAGCAGGCCCAGCCAGTACACTAGACTTACGAAGCAAAGGGGTCATGCACCCGGCTGGTAGATTAATGGAGCTCAGGAACAAAGGCTGTCTGATTGATACCCACTGGAGCTGGGAGTTCGACAGTGCTGGTATAAGGCACAGACAAGGGCGATATGTGCTGCTGAGTGAAGCGCTGTAATGTATGTTTGCTAGCCTGATCTGGTGTTTGGTCTGCCCTTAGTTTCAAAGACTTCTAATTCCCCCCTGATAAACCCACCAAGCTGACCCACGGGTGCCCACCCCCCCCTGTAGAGTTAGGAGTCCCACACTCCTACACCATGTTCTGAACGAACGGCCACTAAGTGCACTAAGTCCGGCTTTGAATTACCCCGGCCACTGTGTCTGTAGATGCGATTATTTTTAGGCGGGTAAGGGGTAAGCCACCCCTTGATTAGAATTATCACTCCTGAAAACTCAGGACAGCAGGCCCACGGGTGGGCGGGGGTCACTTAGCGGTTTGAGTCCCTGGTGCGGTTCAGAGGGAGCTTGGGAACCAGCAGTTCTGAGGGGTACCCCACACAAGACAGGTTAGAGATTTAGTACTCAGTGCGCTAGTAAACCTAATAATATTAGGCTGGGCTTATTAATGTCTGGGCTAGCGCCCTAAGTTTTCAGGAGCGCAATGGTTTTGTAGTGCCCTTTTAGAGGCGTGGAGTGCACATAAACAGGAAACATAACAGCTCTGTGTATCACCCATGTTATGCTTGAAACTGGCTCTGGCATTGGGTTTCCGGGGTTTTCATAACACCTAACACAGGTTTGTCACTCCGCCCCGTACACAGTATTTACACACACGCTAGCCTATCTGTGGTGTGGCTCCTGTATATACTATTATTATTATTAATATAAAAAGTAGTGTTAGGTGTTATGAACAGCTTGGGAACCGCACCAACACTGGGTTTCAGACATAACACCCCACTGTAATTTAGGTGTTATGTCTGTTATGTCTGAAACCCAGTGTGGTAGGCTGACACACCAGATAGGCTAAAGACTCAGTGCCTTCTGTTCCTCCCGCCCCCTCAGTAGTTCAGTTGCTATTTCTTTAGCTTCTGCTTTAGACCATTTTTTGTGGTTGCGTATTATCCAAACACGCTCAGGGTTTCCGCCCGCCCATATGGTTTTGTTAAAGCGCGCTGCGCCTGCGTCTTTGAGAGCGTGGACCATACGATTGTCCAGCTTACGATCATGTTGGATTAGTGCTGTTCGTATATTACAATTGCCAATAACGTCTGAGGGCCAATCATTAATAATATCCTCTATTAGCAGTACATCTTCAGATTTGTTTGCTTCAATGACTTTCAATTTTGCTTCATCTAGTGGTGGTCGCTGGCCTGGGTTGAACCCTCTAATGTCACGGTCGCGTAGCCACAGCCGCACAGCTCCAGCGTTTCTACCATCGTTGAACCATGGAATAATGCCCGTATAATGCTCAGGCGGTTTGGTATCTAGCTCATGCACTACAACCCAGAATCTGCGGTCAGTGTGGTCTAAGGCTACTGCGTCCTCGTGGTTACTGAAAATCACCCACCGGCAGGCGTTATACTCCTGATACTGTCTAACCCCTTTAGTGTTGATAATCCGGGTTTGTTCATTGATGAGTGACTTTAATCTTTCTTTATACTCCCACTTACTACCTGTTTTCACCTCGTCAACAGTGGCAATAATTTTTTCGGCAATGGGGGAATTAAAATCACTGCTCAGTAGGCTGGTCAGATCCACACCTGCAACCCCGTACCCACTAAAAACCCCCTGTACAAGGAACCCGCCATACATACCTCTGCCTTTGCCTGTTTCTTGTGATATATGCACCCAGCCATAGTGTGGTAACTCACCGGGTTTTTGTATAGCGTGCGCCAGCCAGTCCAAATGGGTTTCTGCAACGTCACCAAATAAATACCCAACGTGCTCACGGAAAGGGGAAATATCAGCGCCAGCCAATGACTCATCATATTCAAAATCTCGCCATGAATTGAGGGCTGCTTGCCCTTCCGGGTCTTTGCAAAGTGGCCCTGCCCCTGCCCGGAATGTCTTTGTAGCCAGGGTTATCCTTGCCGGGTGCTCCCTCCATAAATCTATAGTGGGCTTTGGTTTGATGACACCCGCGCCTCCAACATCAGTCTTGCACGATGCAAAATGGGTTCTGGCACCTGCTAAACTTACTGACATTTTTGGGTTGCTTAAGCTGCTTATCCGATCCAGCTCTGAGATATACACAAGATTGGCTAACATCCCATCAAGGTCATAGTTAGGTGGCCGTACATCAATGCCCCCAGTTTGGCTCGGGTCTAACCTGGCCCTGTCTTCTGCTATTCGGAACTCTCGTTGCCGTTCTTTCTGGCCATGCTGATCAAGCTCCCCAGCCTCTTCCCTGATCATCCGGGAAGAGTCACCCCCATACTTAAGACAACACAGTACATCTGCTGTATCAAGGGCATGGCCTCCGTGGTTCTGCGCAGACAGTAAATCTGTTTCCCCATGATGCGAGTAAACCCGTTCTTTACCATCACCACCCGGATAAATATGTACACCTGGGCTGCCTGATTCACTATTGGGCGAGAGCCATTTGCCCATGTCTACATAATCATGTTCTTCCAGCAGTTCACGAATATCATAGTGCCTATTAATCTTGCCAATTATCCCAACACCAAGACCTTCTGCCCTTGGCTTGGGTGTGGCTTTTTGGGCCTGGGCATCTCTTTCCTCTGACCAGAGTTCATACAGCTCCCTGGCATCTTGTACAAGCTTGCTATCACTGTTAGGGTCGAGCCACTCGCCTTTATGCAGCTGGTTTATAGACTCAAACGGCGCATCAGCAGTTAACTTGTTGGGCGCGTAGAACCCCTGCTGTTTGCGCGCCTGTGCAGCGTCTGTGCCCAGACTTATTGCGGCACCTTTGGCCAGTGCTTCATGCTGTTTGTAGTCGATTGAACAGTTATACGGAATGACCACTTTCCACTTGTTCACAGGTGGCAGTACTTCCCCAGAGTCCTTATCGGTCACCCCCTGCTGGTGGCTTGAGGTAGTGAACGCTATATACCGCAGCCCCAACCCTTTATACTTATCACCTATCTGCTCCCGAGTTAAATCATCGTGGTCATGGTCAATGACCAGCGCATGGAACCTTGCCTTTACAGCATCGTGCTGTTTCTTGCCCTCACTGTGGAACGGAGTAATAAGCGGCGCCGTCTCTTTCGCCCCTACTCGGGGACTGACACACAGTTTGGCTAACTCATTCGCACTGATGAACCTTGATGCTGTCTGCGCTTTGTGGGTATCAAACAAACTCAAACCCTTCACCTCGTCGGGGCGAATTTCAACAATATCAGCTACACACCCAACCAGTGTCAGGTGGGCTGGTTTGCAATCTAAAACTACAATGTTATAATTATCAATGACTTGTGTGGCTACTGTATTGGAAGATGTGGTGGCCATTTTTATTTGCCCTCCAACAGTTTGCGTAAGTCAGAAACCCGCCATGCTGTCGTTCGCTTACCCAACTTTACACCAGCAGGATAAATACCCTTCTTAACGCCTGCGTACCAGCTTGACCTACAAACCGGGAAAACTGCTAAAACTTCCGGCAGACGAAGAAAACCCTCTTGTGTCAGAGGGTTAGTTGTATCTTTCTGCATATCAGACTCCATATTTAAACTGTGATGGAGTGATTCTATGTCTACCGATAGCTAAAAGTTGGGCGCAAAACGTACCTGGGCACTCCCAGCCCCTTTTAACCTGTCTGATCGTTTATATTTCTCCAACGTGCCCACCACGCCCTATCGAGTTCTTTCCTCTTTATCGCGTCTCTGGCGGTTTCCATCTTTTTTACCAGAGCTTTGTAAACCTGCTTCCGCCACCGGCTATCGTCAGAACCATTAACCCCGCACAGCCCCCGAAGTTGTATCTCCTTTACAAAGGATGAGCCATTTTTCAGATAGTCATTTGCAGGCTTTGTGCACTCAAGGTCACCGCCCGGCACCCGCACAAAATAATCTTTGAAAACATAACCCCATACCTTCTGCACTTTGGCCTCAAAAGCGTAATGGTTATGCAGCCCACTACCGCTCAAACGACAGGTTTCGTCCCTGACCTCCAGCGTACGTACCTCCCCAGGCACAAGGCCGGCTAACCCACTGAACGGCTCATATATATGGGGCACATACCCCATCCCCCACGATGGATCTGGTTCCAGCCATTTGATTATGGCCAGCGGTTTAGGCTGGACAGTCTTTTTACGTGGCATTAGGCCATCCTCCTGGGTAGTGCAATAATCTCAGCACCAGTTTTTAACTTATCCAGATAATCCGCCCAATCCTGCATCATTTGTTTACGCTCCGGTAAGTGCGTAGTTCTGTTATAAGCCCGTCCGTTTGCATCACGCACAGCATGGGCTAACTGGTGTTCAATAAAGTCAGGGCGAACATGTAACTCTTGATCAAGAATAGTCCGAGCCATTGCACGGAACCCGTGGCCGGTCATTTCATCCTTACCAAACCCCATCCGCCGCAGTGCTGCCAGAACCGCGTTATTACTCATTGGGCGGCTAGTGGTACGAGCACCCGGAAACACAAAACGACCACTCCCGGTAAGTGCATATAACTCACGTAATATCTCTACAACCTGGGTGGCCAGAGGCACAAGATGAGGCTCACGCATCTTCATCCGCTCAGCAGGTATGTCCCATTCAGCTTGATCAAGGTTAATCTCAACCCATTCAGCGTTACGCAATTCACCCGGACGAACAAAAACATAAGGCGCTATACGTAACGCGCACTTAGTCACAAAATAACCTTGATAACTATCTATGGCTCGCAGTAACTCACCAACCGCTTGCGGCTCAATGATGGCTGCGTGGTGTGCTGGTTTGGGGGAGGGGAGAAAGTCGCGTAATGAAGGAGCGGGGTTTAGTTCGACACGGCCTGTGGCTACTGCGTAGCGGAATATTTGCCCACAATTTTGTAAGGCTCTGTGTGCTGTCTCTTTTGCACCACGTGATTCAATCCTGCCTAATACGCTCAGCAACGCAGGTGCATTAACATCTGTTATATGTTGTTTGCCGATCCAAGGGAAAATATCACGCTCCAGCCGACGGATAATCTTGTCTGCATGAGACGGTGCCTACTCAGTTGAAAACTTGCTGAACCATTCACGGGCAACATCTTCAAATGAGTCTATTGCAGGCAGTCCTTCAGCAATACGCCTATCGGCTTCCCTTTCTGTTGCTTGTTTGGCTTTGTGATCTTTGCGGCTGGTACTGGGGTCTATGCCATTAACAACATCTTGGCGGGCTGCATCAGCCCTATCACGTGCTGCTTTCAGGCTAACAGTTGGGTAAACACCCAAAGATAGAGTTTTACGCTTGCCGTCTATACTGTAGTCAAACCGCCACCATTTAGAATTGTTGGGTTTGATTAACAGGTATAAGCCAGCACCGTCAGATAACCGCTGAGTTTTATCATCAGGTTTTGAATTGCGAATAGCTACATCCGCTAAAAGATGGCGCTTCATGCTGCCTCCAGAACAATGCAGTAACTTTCTACGAAAAAGCAGCAACCCTGGTGGTTACTGTAAAAGTTACTGCATATTATACTGGATTCTACTGCTTGTTACTGGATTTGCTAAGACACTAAAGATCTAATAATGTTATGTTTTCATAAACTTACTAACTTCTTTGGATGTCTCCAAACCCTAAATTGGTGGAGGCGGCGGGAATTGAACCCGCGTCCGCAAGTCCTCTACAGACAGTTCTACATACTTAGCCATGTTGTTTAATTTAACCTGGCATCCGCCAACCGGCAAGCTGATGACAGGCGAGTTACCTATTTTTTAGCGCTTTGTAAAGTAACCCTGCAAGGCGCGATCCTCGTTAGTGACTCCACTGTCTGTTGCCAGACCCGGCGTTGAGGCCCACCGGCGTGGAGTTTAGCCGGATTAAGCGGCTAAAGCGTAGTTTTCGTCGTTTGCGACTATTTTTTTTCAGCTGTTTTACGAGGGTACTGAACCTCGGTATGCCCTGCACTGCTTTGCAACCCACGTCGAAACCGGATCGCCCCCGAACATGAATTCGTAACGTATAAGAGCTGATGTTGATGAGAAAGTTCAACCAGAGAATTGTAACAGATTAAATATACTGCAGCAGATCACCCGGGTGGTTAATTAGTTCAAATGCTCCCCATGTTTCCGGTGGATCACCGGTGCCGAGATAGCCATAAAGCGCCACGATCGGTTTTACTCCGGCAGCAAGGCTGGCTTGCACATCACGAATATCATCTCCCAGATAAATACAGTGATCAGGAACTGTGTTTATCTGACGGCAAGCAGTAAGCAATGGTTCCGGATGAGGCTTGGTGTAAGCA
Source organism: Nitrosomonas eutropha (assembly GCF_900116685.1). Classification (GTDB taxonomy): domain Bacteria; phylum Pseudomonadota; class Gammaproteobacteria; order Burkholderiales; family Nitrosomonadaceae; genus Nitrosomonas; species Nitrosomonas eutropha_A. The sequence goes on along the minus strand of NZ_FPBL01000009.1, from coordinate 63,787 downwards.
GTGTCATCTCCACTGATAATACAGGCCACACGGTGATGTAATCCAAGCAGATGTATGAGCGGCCGGGTGAATCTTGCCGGTTTATTAGTGACGATTCCCCATGGAATGGCCTGATCATCCAGTTGTTCCAGTAACTCAGGGATACCTGGAAACAGGCGAGTATCCTGGCAAAGCTGTTCGGTATAAAAAGAGAGAAATTCCTCCCGCATGACCTGGTAACCAGGATCATCCGGTTTCAGGCCAAAACCAAGATTCAACAACCCGCGTGCACCAGCAGAAGCAACGGTACGGATCAGTTCGATCGGCAAAGGCGGTTGATCGCGCGCAATACGCTGTCGGTTGAGTGCACGACCAAGATCCGGTGCTGTGTCCGCAATGGTTCCGTCGAAATCGAACAGGACAGCTTTTCTGGCCATCAATAATACTTAATGTATCTTGATTGCATCAGGCTTGAAATGTCATGATGTAGTTGACACTGGTATTGGCTTCCAGAGCGTAGGTTTTTGTGATTGGATTGTAGGTCATGCCGATAATCCCGGATTCCATCAATCCGGCAGTACGTGCCATGTGCGCCAGTTCGGAAGGTTTGATAAATTTCGCGTACTCATGCGTTCCTCGTGGCAGCAATCGAAGAACGTATTCAGCACCGATGATGGCATAAAGATACGCTTTTGGATTGCGGTTTAGCGTCGAGAAAAATACCCATCCACCATTTTTTACAAGGCGGGCACATGATTGAATTACGCTGGCAGGATCCGGCACATGCTCCAGCATTTCCATGCAGGTAACAATGTCATAATACTGAGGAAGCTCAGCCGCAAGCGCTTCCACAGTTATTTTACGATAATCAACCTGATGACCGCTTTCCAGAAGATGCAATTTTGCTACTTTCAGCGCCTTGTCGCTCAGGTCAATCCCAGTCACCTTGGCACCGCGTGCCGCCATGGATTCGGATAATATCCCGCCGCCACAACCGACATCGATAACTGTTTTTCCATCTAATCCTGCAATTTCGTCAATATAGTTCAATCGAAGCGGATTGATTTCATGTAACGGTTTGAATTCGCTGTTTGGATCCCACCAGTGATGCGCCAGTTGACTGAATTTCTCCAGCTCCATTGGATCTGCGTTGATGCCATCATTTTTCATACAATAATTTACCTGCAAATTTAACTGGAAAGATACTTTTGCCGACAGCTGCATCCCTGAATAGTTCAGCTCTGTTCAGGGTAACAAGTTCTCGATTACCCGGCAATATCCGCTTGAACGATCGATGATTAATGCGGGCAGTCACTTTTCATGCTTTCATAGCAAAAAGCCCTGCGCGCTGGCAGGGCTTTTAGATGATCCAAGTTGGATACGAAATAACTTTTAGTTAATGGTTTCTCTCGTACCAGCCACTTCAATTTCCACACGACGATCCGGTGCCAGGCAATTAATCAATGTTCTGGTTGCTTTAGTGCCCTGGCAAGAATCACCGGTAACCGGGTTGGATTTACCTTTACCATCGGTAAAGATACGATCGGCACCGATTCCCTTGGAAACCAGATAATTTTTGACGGCTTCTGCGCGTCTCACAGAAAGTTTCTTATTATAAGCTTCCGAGCCGATACGATCAGTATAGCCTACAGCGATGATCAAATCGTAATTTACCCCTTGCAGGTTTCTGGAAAAATCATCCAGCGCCTGCATACCTGTTGGTTTCAGAACAGCCTTGTCAAAATCAAACAATGCATCTGCCGAGAAAGATACTTTCTCAGGTTCAGTCACGACCGGCACTACCGGTGGCGGGGCCTCAACAACTTGCTCCGGTTGCTTGACCAGATCAGGATCACATTCATAAATGGCCTTGGCAGGTGTCCAGTAGCCGGTGCGCCAGCATAGACCCGTTGAGTTTCTGGCGACAACTCCGTTATCATCCACTGCATAGGCTTCAGCTTTATCTGCCGCGCTGAAGCCTTGTCTTTGTTCTTCATGTAAATCAGCCATTACAATCCCGGATGCCAGCAATCCGGGCAAAATAACGGCTCCCATCAGATATTTCCTGGCTAATATCATTTTTTTCATGCTATTGTCCTTGTTCTTAAGTATAAAAACCTGTATCACAACCACCCACGATCAATTTTTTATACGATCATTCATACTGTTACGACTCTCCCGCCCATCGTAATCAGATCAGCATTGCTCGCATACTACCGGCAGCGATTATGAGTTGATCCTTTTATCTTTGTCAAACCGAAGTGTATCTTCTGCACAACACTGTATCAAACCACATAGCTCAATGCGGACAAACCTTCGCGCGCTTTTAACGATACACACTCCATAAACAACACGGCAATTACAGAGTCAGCCAAGATCTTATTTTTAGCCGAAAAATCTGGCAGAGCAAGTAATATAATATGCAAATCTGATAATTAATATTGCCGTGACCCCAAATAATACATATCCAGTTATTGAGGCGGATGGTTTAAGACGCTGCTTCGGCCATCGTGTTGTCGTGCACGAGGTAAACCTGAAATTAGACTGTGGGGATGTCCTCGGATTTCTGGGCCCAAATGGTGCCGGCAAAAGCACCACCATGCGGATGTTGACCGGTAATCTCGCTCCCAGCAGCGGGAGCGTCCGGATTTGCGGGGTAGACTTACTGAAAAATCCGCTTGAAGCAAAACGTTATATTGGTTATCTGCCTGAAATACCTCCTCTCTATAAAGAACTGACGGTAGATGAGTATTTACGGTTTGCTGCTCGGCTGCATGGTCTTGCCAGCACATCGGTACAAATTGCACTGGATGAGGTAAAACAACAATGTGAACTGGGTGATGTGGGAAAGCGGCTGATTGGTATTTTGTCGAAAGGCTATCAACAGCGGGTTGCGATTGCCCAGGCAATTATTCACCGGCCACAACTGATTATTATGGATGAACCAACTGTCGGTCTTGATCCAAACCAAATGCAAAAAGTACGCGCACTGATTCGCGAACTCGGTAAAACTCACGCCATTATTCTTTCCTCCCACATCCTCTCGGAAGTAGAAAGTGTATGTAACCGCGTACAAATCATGCACCAGGGCAGGCTGGTACTGGACGACAATCTGGACAACCTGAAACGGCGAAACATGCACCTGGAAAAGATATTTACGCAACTCACGGCAGAGAATGCACCTGCCCGGGAACGGGCGCAATGACGATGTTTACTATCGCCAGTAAGGAACTCAAGTTGTTATTCGCATCATCGCTGGTGTGGGTTTTTCTGGCAGTGATGCAACTGGTTCTGGCCTGGGTATTTCTGGGGCGGCTAAATACCTTCCTCGAAATACAGTCTCAACTAGCGCAACTCGCCAATCCACCGGGGATAACTGAAGTCATCGTAGCACCGGTATTTTCCATAGCTTCCATCGTACTCCTGGCAGTAACCCCTGTACTAAGCATGCGCTTATTCGCAGAAGAGCGCCGTAACCATACGCTGGTCATGCTGATTTCAGCACCGGTTTCCATACCAGCCATCGTGCTGGGCAAGTTTCTGGCACTCATGATTTTTTTCTGTCTGATACCGCTGTTAATAGTCATGCTATCCATTTCATTATTGACAGGGGGCATGCTGGATTTCGGGCTGCTGGGCAGTAATGTAATCGGGCTGATTTTGCTGGCAAGTTGTTTCGCTTCGCTGGGGCTGTATATTTCCAGCCTCACGTCCTACCCGGCCATTGCCGCGCTGGGCAGTTCGGGGGTGTTGCTGTGCTTATGGGTAATGGATATCGTGACCATCGAATCAGAAAGTGCTGTGCGCCATTTTTCCCTGTTCAGACATTTTGAAAACTTCAATATTGGTCTAATTGATACGTTCAGCCTGACTTTTCTTCTTCTTTTTGCCATCACCTTTCTGATACTGACCATATACCATCTGGATGGGGAGCGGCTGAATGGCTAAGTTTCTGATCCAACCGGTTTTTTATGACCACGTTTAACAAAAAATCAGGATTACGATCCCGCTGGCAAAACGATCTATTCATTGCCTTGTTCCTGGTATTAACGGGCGTGCTGGGTTATCTCGCGCTGGAGTTTCGTACACAGTGGGATCTCAGTCAGAATAATCGCAATAGCTTGAGCCAGGCCAGCATCGATATATTGCAAAAGTTTGACGGCCCGGTACAAATTACCGTTTATGCAACACAACAGGATTTGCAACTGGGCGATATTCGCGGAATCATCAGCAACTTCGTCAGCGTTTATCAACGAATTAAACCTGATCTGATCCTGAATTTCATTGATCCGGTAGAACAGCCGCAGCAGGCGCAAAGCGCAGGTGTCAGACTTAATGGCGAAATTGTCATCAGTTTCAAGGAACGCAAAGAGCGTCTTGCTACCATTAACGAACAAGCATTTTCGAACGCATTGGTTCGATTGGCGCGTACCGGAAAAAAACAGTTGCAGGTATTGTCTGGCCATGGCGAGCGAAAAATGGATGGTATCGCCCAGCGTGATATGGGAAATTTTAACAAGAAGTTGCTGGAAACCGGCTTTGAAAGCAAATCTTTCAGCTTTGCCGATCAACCGGAGATTCCAGATACCGGCATACTGGTTATTGCATCCCCGCAGACTGAACTGCTGGAAGGGGAGGTAAAAAAGATACTGGATTACCTTGCCAAAGGTGGAAATTTGCTGTGGCTGGTAGATACAGGCCCCTTGTATGGATTGCTGCCGTTGGCTGAAAAACTCGGCATTGTATTGACACCCGGCGTTGTGGTTGATCCCCAGGCAGATCGGCTGAGGGTGCCATCAACGTTTGCGCTAGGAACCCTTTACGGTTCACATGCTGTAACAGAAAATTTTGATTTCATTACGGTATTTCCTTTTGCTCGCCAGCTCATTCCCGAGGAAAATACCGATTGGCGCAGTGTCACTCTGGCAGAAGCAGCTCCGCAGGGTTGGGTGGAAACTGGCCCGCTGGAAGGTGAAATCAGTTTTGATGAGGAAAATGATGTTGCGGGTCCGGTGGGGATCGCCGTCGCATTGAACCGGGTGGTAGAAGATCGCGAACAACGGGTTGTCGTCGTTGGCAGCGGACATTTTCTGGCCAACAGTTATCTCGGTAACGGCGGTAATCTGGATTTAGGTATGAATATGATTAATTGGCTCGCCGGAGATGAGTCATTTATCTCGATTCAGCCGCGTGTCACCATCGACAGCCGACTGGAGCTGAGTGAGCTACAATTAACCCTGATCGCCACTGGTTTTCTCATCGCTCTGCCACTGATATTTCTTGCAAGTGGACTCTTCATCAGCTGGTACCGCAAACGCAGATGACGTGCAATCCAGTTTCTGCTGTTTGCTACAAATTTTTGTCAGATCATGCCGGAACTGCCTGAAGTCGAAGTCACCCGGCGTGGAATAGATGCCCACCTGGCCGGCAGATACATTACACAGGTAAAAATACGAAATTACGCTTTACGCTGGCCGGTATCGCCTGAATTGATCACACTGCTCCCCGGTCAAAGAATTAACACCATTACTAGACGAGCAAAATATCTTCTGTTTGCTTGCAGCAAAGGCACACTTATCATACATCTGGGCATGTCGGGCAGTTTGCGTGTACTACCCGTATCAACGCCGTCATTACTACATGATCATTTTGAACTGTGGCTGGATAATGAAAAAATGCTGCGTTTTCGTGATCCTCGACGGTTTGGTGCGATACTGTGGTGGGACGAGGATATTCACCAACATCCATTATTGCAAAAGTTAGGGCCTGAACCCCTGAGTGATACTTTTAATGGATTGTTTCTGCATGAAAAAATACAAAAGCGCAATGTCAGCATCAAAGAAGCACTCATGAATCAGCATATCGTGGTCGGCATAGGTAACATTTATGCTAATGAAGCCCTGTTTCATGCCGGCATTTCTCCCCTGATTGCCGCCAGCAGTCTAAGTACGGCGACTTGTGCAAGATTGGTTGATGCTGTCAGAATGACCTTGCAGCGTGCAATTGAAGCAGGCGGGAGCAGCTTGCGCGATTTTACTGATTGCGATGGCAGCCCCGGTTGCTTTCAGCAACAATATTGGGTGTACGGGCGAGCGGGGCTGCCATGCCGGAAATGTGGCGCACTTGTGAGTAAAACCCGCCAGGGACAGCGATCCAGCTTTTTTTGTGCGCAGTGCCAAAAATAAAAAAGCCAGTCAAAGCTTTAACCCGCGAGCTTAATCAAACCCCATGCTGTTGCAACCAGGTATCCAGCAATCGGCGCAGTGATTTAATCGGACGATAACCCGTAGTGATCAAATAGCGATCTGTTCCGCTTTCGGCCACAAGTGCCGGAAACCCGCTTATGCCCCATTGCGCAGCACGCTGGAAGCCGGCCAAAGTTTGTTGTTTCGCCTCATCCGATTGAAATACCGAAGCAAACTGCAATTCTGATATAGCCAGATCAGCAGCAAGTTTTACCAGGACGGAAAATTGCGTCACGTCTTTCTGTTCAACATAAAAAGCGTGCTGTATCGCAGCAAAAAAGGAGAATACTTTTTTCGATTCGATCAGTGACACACTGGCGATGCCTCGGCAGGCAGGCTCAGTGTCGTAAATGAATCCTTCCGGCAGGGCGTTTTCAAAGGTAAAAGGCTGGCCGGTCGCAGCATGTACCGTATGCCAATGCTGCAGAATTTGTACTTTTTTTTCTGGTAAAAGCGGCACATTCGTTCCTGGCCGCAGTCCACCGGGGATCAGCCCTACAGTCAAGGCTGCCGAATATTCCTGCCTGATTTGCTCGATAACCGGCGCAAACCCCCAGCACCACGAGCACATGGGGTCGGCGATATACCATAGAACCAGTTTTTTATACCTGCTGCCCAAAAACATCAGGCAATGGAGCGACCTGCCCGTTTACGCTCGTGTTCCAGCAGGAAGCGTTTACGGATACGGAGACTTTTCGGGGTAATCTCAACCAGCTCGTCATCCGTAATAAATTCGACTGCTGATTCCAACGTCAGCTGAATCGGTGGCGTCAATACAACCGCTTCATCATGGCCGGACGCTCGGATATTAGTCAGCTGTTTGCCCTTGATCGGGTTGACGACCAGATCATTCTCGCGGCTGTGTATGCCAATCACCATCCCTTCATAGACCGGCTCACCGGGGCTGACAAACATACGACCACGCTCCTGCAGTTTCCAGAGCGCGTAGGCCACTACCTCACCATATTCTGCCGAGATCAGCACGCCATTTTTACGTGAAGCAATATCCGGCCGCATTGGTGCGTATTCATCGAAGATATGACTTATGATGCCGGTGCCGCGCGTCAGTGTCATAAATTCGGATTGGAATCCGATCAAGCCCCGTGCAGGAATACGATAATCCAACCTGACCCGGCCGCGCCCGTCACTTACCATATCCAGCAGATCACCACGGCGTGTTCCCAATGTCTCCATAACCGCCCCCTGGTTGGTTTCATCGATATCAATAGTCAATATCTCGAACGGTTCGCACTTGACGCCATCCATTTCCCGGATAACCACCTTGGGGCGAGACACCGCCAGCTCATAGCCTTCCCGACGCATATTTTCAAGCAAAATTGTCAAATGCAGCTCACCACGCCCGGAAACAAGAAATGAATCAGTTTCGCCGGTTTCTTCCAGCTTTAATGCAACATTGGTCAGCAATTCTTTCTCAAGGCGCTCACGCAACTGACGGCTGGTAATAAATTTACCCTCCTTGCCGGCAAAAGGTGAAGTATTGACCTGAAAATTCATTGAAAGCGTTGGTTCATCAACCTTCGGCATCGGCAAGGCTTCCGGACGATCGGTATCCGCTAGCGTCGTGCCAATACTGAGCTCATCAATCCCACTGATCAGCACAATTTCGCCCGCAGCTGCTTCGTTCAACAGAACTCGATCCAGCCCGCTAAAACCAGATATCTGATTGACACGCGCTTTTTTCGACGTTTGCCCGCCCGTCATCACCATAACTTCCTGCCCCGATTTCAGGCGGCCGCGACTGATTCTGCCAATACCAAGACGCCCCACAAAACTGGAGTAATCAAGTGCGCTGATTTGCAGTTGCAGCGGTTGATCAGGATCTCCCACCGGTACCGGCACATGCTTGAGTATCAGATCAAACAACGGGCGCATATCGCTGCCGGGTTGTTTGGGATCCAATGTGGCATAACCATTGAGCCCGGAAGCGTAGATCACCGGGAAATCCAGTTGTTCTTCGGTAGCATTCAATTTATCGAACAAATCAAATGTCTGGTTCACCACCCAGTCCGGCCGGGCACCGGGACGATCTATCTTGTTAATCACCACAATCGGGCGCAAACCGGCTGCCAGCGCCTTGCGGGTGACGAAACGGGTTTGCGGCATAGGGCCCTCAACCGCATCCACCAGTAACAACACACCATCTACCATCGACAGCACACGCTCGACTTCTCCACCAAAATCGGCGTGGCCTGGGGTATCCACAATATTGATGTGTACACCAGCATAGTCAATTGCACAATTCTTGGAAAAAATCGTGATTCCGCGTTCGCGCTCAATATCATCAGAATCCATCACCCGTTCAGCAATGTGCTGGTGAGCAGCAAAGGTGCCGGCCTGATGCAGCAGCTTATCCACCATCGTGGTTTTGCCATGGTCCACATGGGCGATAATGGCGATATTACGGAGCAGGCGTGTCATAATTGAAAGTTCCTCGGAAATCAGCCCGGGCAATCCCGGATAAACTGTTGATTATAACAGTGTTCGAACTGTCAGACTGACCGGGGCATTATCTATTTACAATGGAATTTGTTTCAAAACCCGGGAAAAGGCATGTTTACTGGAATCATCAAAGCGGTCGGCAGTATCAGGCACGTCTGTCCCAAAGAAAGTACTGTTCGTATTCATATTGATCCCGGCAAACTGGATCTCACAGACATCGCCATCGGAGATAGTATTGCCGTCAATGGCGCCTGTCTGACAGTCACTGCATTTGAGGAAGAGTGCTTCACCGTCGATGTATCCGGTGAAACCTTGAGTTGTACGCATGGTCTGGATATTCCCGGCAATCCGGTCAATCTGGAAAAAGCGCTGCGATTTTCCGATCGGCTGGATGGTCACCTGGTTAGCGGACATGTGGAAGGAATCGGCGAGGTTGTACAATTCACACAAGCAGGTGATCGCTGCCTGCTAGCAATCCAGCCGCCGCCGCAATTGTTTAAATATATTATCCCCAAGGGGTCAATTACGGTCGATGGCGTCAGCCTTACGGTGAATCAGGTGACATCTGAACGGGTTGAAATCAACCTTATTCCCCATACATTAGCTAATACAACTTTCAAACAGTTTGAATCCGGCAGAAAAGTGAATCTCGAAACCGATATGATAGCAAAATACGTGGCACGTTTACTCGATCAGGCACAAGGCAAGCAAGCATGACAATCTCATCGATTGAAGAAGTTCTGACAGATTTCAAAGATGGAAAGATGGTTATTCTCATCGACGAGGAAAATCGTGAGAATGAGGGCGATCTGGTACTGGCGGCTGATTTTATTACACCCGAAGCAATCAATTTCATGGCCAGATACGGCAGGGGATTAATCTGCCTGACATTGACGGAAGAACGCTGCCATCAGCTTAAACTGCCCATGATGGTTGCCGACAATCATTCGCCACTGGGTACCAATTTCACCGCCTCAATTGAAGCGGCCAGCGGTGTGACAACCGGTATTTCCGCAGCCGATCGCGCCCGTACTGTTCAAACAGCCGTCCGAACGGATGCTAAACCGGAAGACCTGGTGCAACCCGGCCATATTTTTCCACTCAAGGCGCAGAAAGGTGGAGTGCTGGCACGCGCTGGCCATACCGAAGCAGGCTGTGATTTGGGGCGGCTGGTGGGTTTAACCGAGGCCGCAGTAATTTGCGAGATTCTGAAAGAAAACGGTGAAATGGCACGGCTGCCAGATCTAATCGAATTCTCCGACAAGCACCATCTCAAGATCGGGACAATTGCTGATCTCATTCATTATCGCCGTCTCACGGAAAGCCTGATCACACGGACGACTGAACGCCCCCTGCAAACTGCTCACGGAGAATTCAGACTGATTGCTTACCATGATAAGATTGCCGGCGTTACCCATCTCGCGCTGGCAAAAGGGACATGGAATGCCGGTGAGGAAGTACTGGTACGGGTACATGAACCGCTGACGGTGATTGATCTGCTGGAAATTGATGACCACACCCACTCCTGGAGCATTCATGATGCAATGGCAGCCATCGCACATGCTGGAAAGGGCGTAGTCGTACTGTTACAGCGCAAAAATGATGCCAGCGTATTGGCTGAGCAGATTCTGCAGACCACACCGCATCCGGCAGACAACCCCATATCTGATCTGCGTCATCATGGTATCGGTGCGCAGATTCTTAAAGACTTGGGTATCAGCAAAATGCGCCTGTTGGCAACTCCTCGCAGAATGCCCAGTATGACCGGCTTTGGCCTGGAAGTTACCGGGTATCTGGAACCGGGAGATTGCTATCGCGCATAAGAACCTGTTCAAGATTTCGATCAAGGGATGCAGTGCAAGGCAAAATTGAACGAGAAAGCAGAGCATACTTGAAGTATGTGAGTGAACATTTTGAGTTCAATTTCAACGCCGTAATGCGCCCTTCAGTGAGATATTGAACAGGTTATAAGGCATTTTTGCTATCAGTTTCCGGCCACAAGGCCAATCAACTAACTTTAAAACAAAGTGCAGAGAGGTGCGTCTTTTATGTCCTACTATGACAATATTCTCGAAATAGATTCAGACCTTAATGGAAACGGGCTGTGCATCGGTATTGTCATGAGCCGTTTTAATATTGATGTGAGCGAAGGGTTGCTTAGCGCCTGCACAGCGGAACTTGCCAGACTGGGCGTGCAGGAAGCGGATATCGTTTTGGTAACTGTACCCGGTGCGCTGGAGATTCCGCTTGCGCTACAAAAACTCGCCATATCTGACCGGTACGATGCCCTGATTGCTCTGGGTGCAGTCATTCATGGTGAAACCTATCATTTTGACGTAGTGGCCAATGAATCGGCACGCGGGTTGGTAGCAGTCGGACTGGAATACGACATTCCCATTGCAAATGGCATTCTTACAACGGACAACGAAGATCAAGCCACTGCCCGCATGGCCGAAAAGGGGGCTGAAACCGCGCGTGTCGCGGTGGAAATGGCTAATCTGCTATTAACGCTTGGCGAAATGGATCAATCCACCCCCCCTTCATGATACCAACAGACACTGTTCCACCACCCAAACCAGCACAAGGACACAAAGGCTATAAAAATCGCCGGCGTCTATCACGTGAGCTGGCCTTACAGGGAATTTACCAATGGCGTCTTGCCGGGGGAAATGCTCGGGAAATTGACCTGCAACTGCAACGGGTCAATTTTTACAGCAAAGCGGATGGCTCCTACTTTTCCGATTTGCTGCAGGGCGTGCTGGAACATTCCAGTGATCTGGAAGCGCAAATCCAAACTTACCTTGATCGCCAGCTGGCAGAACTGAGTCCGGTAGAATGTTCGATTCTCTTAATTGGTACCTATGAAATGGTGCATCATCCTGAGATACCCTGTCGGGCTATCATCAACGAGGCAATAGAACTAGCCAAGAGTTATGGCGGGACAGATGGGCACAAATACGTCAACGGCGTACTGGACAAACTGGCCGTCCGGTTACGTGCTGCCGAACTTCAATCCACCCCTGCCCGGAATAAGGATCCACACTAAACTCTAAACTCGGCTATTACGCTGATAGCAGAATCTCTCTGAAAATTTGGTTATACAAAATAAAGAACAGGAAAAGAGGTGCTGTTTTCTGTTTTCTCATCTTCGTGAGCCGCAACACGGCGAGGTAATCCAGGATGGCTGCAGCCCGCAATAACGTTTATCGGCTTATCTAACTTTTCATAAATGGTATAGCCATGAACTCCGAGTTTGATGTCATTGATCGCTATTTTTCGCGCCCTTCGCGCAATGCATTACTGGGGCCAGGAGATGACGCCGCACTGATTACCTGCAAATCAGGAATAAATTGGGCTGTATCGGTCGATACACTGGTCGTGGGACGACATTTTTTTTCCGATGTTGAACCTTCCACGCTAGGTCACAAGGTATTGGCCGTTAATCTTTCCGATATGGCTGCCATGGGCGCTACACCTCGCTGGATAACGCTTTCTCTGACATTAACTGAAACACTCGCGCAGAATGATACTTGGCTTAAGGCTTTTTCCAGCGGATTTTTCACGCTAGCAGATCAGTATCAGGTCGAATTGATCGGCGGAGATACCACCAGCGGCCCACTCAATATTGGCGTACAGATCATTGGCGAAGTCGAGCAAGGCAATGCCCTCCGGCGAAGTGACGCCAAGCCGGGAGACGATATCTGGGTATCCGGTTTTCTGGGGGACGCTGCCCTGGCGCTGCAATTCCTGCAACAGCATATAACACTGACAGAGCATGAGGCAGCTCCTTGCCTGATCGCATTGCACACTCCCACACCGCGTGTTGCCCTTGGGAAAGCGCTGATAAATGTGGCGCATAGTGCAATTGATATTTCCGATGGCCTACTGGCTGATCTCGGCCATATTCTGGAACGATCTGATGTTGCCGCCACAGTTGATTTCGACCGCATTCCCTGCTCCCCGACTTTAAAAAACAAACTACAACAGGAAAATACCGCTCGGCAATTGGCTATTGACTGTTTATTATCAGGCGGTGATGATTATGAACTGTGTTTCACCGTACCAGAAAACAGGCATGATGTCATTGCACAGCTTGCGCAGCAAACCGGCGTGAAACTCTCCCGCATCGGAAAAATCGTGCCGGGAAAAGGATTGGCCGTACTAAACGCCAATGGTAACCCGCTAATTTTTAATAAAAAAGGCTATGATCACTTCCTTACCCGATGACTATTCACCACGACGTCAAACTCCACTAAAACCAGATATTACCTTTGTGCATGTCCGGCTGGCGCATTTCATTGCAATGGGCGCTGGTGTTGGTCTCATCCGCTACGCTCCGGGCACCTTCGGCACACTTGCCGCCATCCCTCTTTTCCAGCTTTTGGATTCGACCCTCGAACCCGTTTCAGTGCTGCTGATCATTGATGTTTTTTTCATCCTGGGGATCTGGGCATGCGCAGTCACCGGACGAGCGCTCAATTCACCCGATCATTCCGGCATGGTATGGGATGAAATCGTTGCCTTCATGCTGGTGCTATTTTTTACACCGGATCACTGGATATGGCAGCTGACCGCTTTCCTGTTATTCCGGTTCTTTGATATTGTCAAACCTGCACCCATCGACTATCTGGACAGCAAACTTAAAGGTGGATTCGGCGTCATGCTGGATGACCTGCTGGCAGCGTTTTATACCTTGCTTTGCCTCGCAGGCTGGAAATCAATCATTTTGTATGAAAGTTACTTTTGAGTCATACCCAAATCATTCCGGATGATGTAGCGCTGCTGGAACTCGCCCGACAAACCGGACAAACTCTCAAAAACAACGGGTTGAAGCTGGTTTCAGTAGAATCCTGTACCGGCGGCTGGATCGGGCAGATCGTCACCGCCATTCCCGGCAGCTCCATCTGGTATGACTGCGGCTTCATTACCTACAGCAATTTAGCCAAACAGCAGCTGTTGCGTGTACAACCACAAACGCTGACACAGTTTGGCGCAGTTTCCGAACAAATCGCACGCGAAATGGCGCAAGGCGCGCTCACGATGAGCCAGGCTCAGGTTGCAGTATCCGTAACCGGCATCGCCGGCCCTACCGGCGGTTCCACAGAAAAACCGGTCGGCACCGTTTGTTTCGCCTGGATACTGGAGAATTCATTCACAACTGCTGCAAACAGTAAAACCTGCCGGTTCTGCGGTGATCGCGAAGCCATCCGGCGACAATCCGTCGCCACGGCACTGCAAGGCACTCTTGAATTATTGAGAAATTCTGCATCTCTATCTCTTGCCTAATTCCATTCCCAAATCAAAAATGACACGAAGGCGAGCCGCAGACAGTATAAATAATACGACTAGGCGAAGCCGATAAAGTTAGTTTTGATTTAGAAATGGAATAAGAACCTGTTTAAGGTCTCGATCAAGGGATGCAGTGCAAGGCAAAATTGGACGAGAAAGCAGAGCATACTTGAAGTATGTGAGCATTTTTAGTTCAATTTCAACGCCGTAATATACCCTTCAGTGAGATATTAAACAGGTTCTAAGCAAGCAGGATTGTCCCCAACAATTGAACCTGGAACCAGATCCAATCATCTGTGTGTTTAATTTGTGCCTCTGTTAGAATCAGCGTGGGAAGTTGGTCAGACAGTCGCTGCCTGGTAACAGGGAGAGGAAAGTCCGGGCTCCATAGAGCAGGATGCCGGTTAACGGCCGGCCGCCGTAAGGCGAGGAACAGGGCCACAGAGACGAGCGTATTAAGTTACGGTGAAACGCGGTAACCTCCATCCGGAGCAAGATCAAATAGGCAGATGATAACGCTGCTCGCCGAGTCTGCGGGTAGATCGCTTGAGCATACGGGTAACTGTATGCCTAGAGGAATGACTGTCCACGACAGAACCCGGCTTATCGACCGGCTTCCCCCTTGGATATTTCCGAGAAATGCCACTTCGCCATCACAAACAAAGCCGTCCGGCTGCATTCGCGGCCAAAGCCCACAGTTTCATAATAACAGTTACCGGTTTTTATTCAGATTGTCCAATAAAAAAGGGGCAGATTGCTCTGCCCCTTTCTACAGCTTGATTAACTAATGTTATCCATTAGAAATCGTGACGTACACCAACTGAGTAAACGTTACGGTCAGCATCTACGCCAGCAGGGAGGTTTCTATCTTTTACCCAGACGCGCTGATAACCACCAAACAGACTGGAGCGACGGCTCAGGTTATGAATCACACCCACGGTAATGTTTTCAACGTTACGTTTTTGGGCATCAGGAAGGAACGGATCATTATAATGATTCTTTTTAGCTCTGGTCATACCGCCCTGTGCAATTAACATGGTGTTGCCAATGGTATAGTCCGCACCGAGGATCCACAAATCACCATTCCCACCAGCATTCATAGCCGAATTACACTGGCCACGGCCACGATCAGCAGACAAAGTTGGATTAGCTAAACTGTAGTCTCCAAAAGCTGATGCCTGGGTACAGCTGGCTGCCCCACCATACGGATTAGCGTTGACTACATGCTCATACTGACCACGCAGACGAAAATCCTCCACGCTGATGATTGCACCACCACGCCAGATTTGTTCATCTTTCAATCTATCGCCTGTACTCGCTAGATAAGCTTGTTTTCCCCATTTACTTACATTATCCCGGGAATAGGCACCAAAGATATCCACACCAACAATGTCAAATTGACCACTGTATTTGGCACCAACCTGGAAATCCCACTCACCATTCTCACCACCAGCATTTTCTGGATTTAGCAATGAATCGTTTTTATCGGCATCACCCGGCATCAGCAAACCAGCTACGGAGAAGCCTTCTACTACCGGTGAATCAAAACGTACTGCACTTTTAACGAAGCCATGTTCACCCGAGCCATAGCCATTAGCAGAAGATACCATCAAACCACCGCTACCATTGGCGTGCAGACTGGTTTCAGCAAACGGATCAACTGTAAGGCCACCAGCGAAATCACGCAGCACAGATTGAACGCGACCAAATTTGAGTTCACCCCATTGATCACCACCTAATCCCACCCATTGCTCACGTGCGGTGTTATGAAGATCTCCTCCCGGATTGAGTGCGTATTCGATACGACCCAGCGCACGCAGACCCATACCCAGATCTTCAGCAATCTGCAGACCCCAGCGGGATTGCAGTGCATCATCCGCTACAGCGGTCTGTGCATTGAATCCGTCAACATCAACGGTTGCATATTCAGCCTGCAAGCGGCCGAAAATGGTGACATGTGTACCATCGGCAACGGCAGTGAGCGGAACTGCCATCACGCCAGCGATTGCCAGTGCCATCAGTTTTTTATTCATTTGAAACTCTCCTTAAAGAAAAATACCTGGATCAATAAAGATGGACCTTGATTCTCTATACATCTACATTCTTTACTACTTCCGTTCCTGCCTGATCAGAGGTGTTGCATATCGCATACTTTTCCGAACAGAAGGGTTGAACGGATTGTGCCCAAGCAGAATCTGTTGTGCAACACCAAACCCGATTTTTATACTTTTTTCACTAAATTATGTTGTGTTATTGCAACACTCTCACTCTATTCATAAAAAAATCTGTTTTTTTACTGTGTATAAATCGGGGGAAGAGCTGGATCGCCACACCCAAGAAGAAGTATTTACCGGATTTCACATACATCAGGCGCAGATAAATCAATGGGAGCTTGCTGGTGTGAAGCAGAATGATGATAGGGTGATAAACGCAGCTTTATGCGGGTTTCTCCACGCAAGATACCTCTGGCCGCCGGTGCGAGTTGCAGGGTAAACCGTTCCCCGCCAGCAGTGAAATAACCCAGTGCCAGCAGGTGTCTGAATACGATGCGCCAGCCTTCGATGCTGAGTTCATGGCCGATACCAAAGGTGCTGACGCGATCATGTCCCCATTGCCTGATCCGGTCGGTCTGTTTTCCAGTCAGAACATCAATCAGATATTCCATGCCAAAATTCTGACCTGTCCGGTAAACGCAGGACAGTGCTTTCTGGGCAGCAATTGTGGCATCCTGAACGGGAGTGGTAGTCAGGCAGGCATCACAATTGCCACATGCCAGTTCACTGCTTGAATCAGATGGTTCGCCAAAATAGTCAAGCAATCGTGTTCTGCGACAGGCGGTTGTTTCACACAGCGCCAGCAACGCATCCAGCCGGGCGGTAGCGGCTTGCTTGACTGGAATGGATATTTGTCCTGTGCTGGATTCAGCCTGATAACGCAACCGGATAATATCGCTTGGCCCGTACACCATCCATGCATCGGCCGGCAGGCCATCCCGCCCGGCCCGGCCAGTTTCCTGATAATAGCTTTCAATACTTCTGGGCAAATCCAAGTGTGCAACAAAACGGATATCCGGTTTATCAATCCCCAGCCCGAATGCAGAGGTAGCGATCATGACAATGCCGTTCTCCCGCAGAAATTTTTTCTGGTGTTGTGTGCGTACAGGTGTTTCCATACCGGCATGGTAGGCAAGCGCCGGTATGTGATTAGCATTCAGCCAGGCGGCTGTTTCTTCAGTTTTTTTGCGGGATTGGCAATAAACGATACCCGCCTCGCCGGGATGCTGATTGCGGATAAAGTTCAACAGTTGTCGTCGGCTATTGGATCGGGCGGTAATGCGGTAACAGAGGTTGGGACGATCAAAACTACTGATGAAAGCACGTGCCTGGCCTAACTCAAGGCAACGCAGAATATCGCTGCGGGTTCTGGCATCGGCGCTGGCAGTCAGGGCGATACGCGGTACGCCCGGAAATTTTTCTGGCAGCATTGAAAGCCTGCCGTATTCTGGCCGAAAATCGTGCCCCCACTGGGAAACACAATGCGCCTCATCAATAGCAAACAGGGCAATGGGGATACGCTGCAGCAGTGCATGAAAGCGGTTGGTCAGTAATCTTTCCGGTGCGACGTAGACCAGATCGTAGTTGCCCGCCAGCATGCCTTGTTCGATTGCTGTTGCAGCTTCGGAAGTTTGCGTGGAATTAAGATATGTTGCCCGCACACCGCGTTCATGCAGGACAGAAACCTGATTTTCCATCAGCGCAATCAGTGGTGAAATGACAATGGCCACGCCATCCCGTAATAGTGCTGGTAGCTGGTAGCACAACGATTTACCGCCACCGGTCGGCATCAAAACCAGGCAACTGTTTCCGTTTGCGATATGGGAAATGATTTCAGCCTGCTGGCCGCGAAATTCAGTGTAACCAAAAATTTCTCTGAGCAGTGTTTGTGCGCGGACAGCCAGGGAAGTCATTTCCCGTCCATGAAGCGCTCCAGGTCGCGTCGCACCCGCTTGGTCGGCCGACCTTTACCAGCGTAACGCGGCGAAGTCGGCTGCGATTTGAGACTTTCTACCAGCGTTTCACGTGCTTGCTGACTTTCTTCCGTTTCCTGGTAAAACAGACGAGCTTCTGTAGCAGAGCGGCGCTGATTAGACAATACCAATACTTTCACCCGATGATGATACGGCCCAATGCGAATATCGAGCATATCGTCTATGTTCAGAATTCTGGATGGTTTCACTCGCATGCCGTTAATTTGCACCTGACCACGTTCAACCGCATCAGCGGCTTGCGAGCGCGTCTTGTAAAAACGGGCAGCAAACAACCATTTATCGATGCGGAGTTTCTCATCTGCGGCCCGGGCACTCTTTTCAGTCATGGCACATCTGGAGTGAATAGGTCAATAAAAAGCATAAGCTCCCTTGATGAGCATACTGAGCGCAATGCACCAAGTCAGAATGGCAAAGCCACGTTGCAACTTGGCTTCATCAAAGTTGTGAGCATAGTGCTTGCCGATCAGCGTACCGGCAACTGTCCCCGCAGTAAAAGGCAGCGCAAGCGACCAGTTCATGAAGCCCATGGAGGTTGCCGAAATAACACCCGTCAAGGAGATCAGCGCTGTAATGGAAAGTGCGGTGGCGATCAGGGTTTTCATGGGTAAATCGGATACTTTTCTCAGCGCGGGGATGATGATGAATCCACCTCCCACACCCAGTAAACCGGATAAAAATCCGGTTGCAGCACCTGAAGCCAGCAATCCCTTAGCGCAAGGGATAGTCCATATCAAACGGCCGCTTTCCAGATTGAGCTGGCAGGGCGGAGAAACAGCCATTTCTGACTGTGCAGCAGATTCATGGCTCTTGCGATACATGTACCAGGCGGCATAAGTCAGTACCGCAGAGAACAATACTGTCAGCAATGCGTCAGGAAACTGCCGGGCTACCCATATTCCGGCGGGTGTAATCAGCATACCGGCACCTGCAATGAGACTGGCCGCCCGGTAACGCACAATTTTTTGCCTGAAGGATGAATAAGTAGCAACTGCCGCTGATACACCTACAGATAGCAAGGCAACTGGCGCGGCTTCCACTACAGTTGCATTCAGACCAAAAACCAGCAAGGGAACAGCAATAATTGCTCCTCCCGAACCGGTCAACCCCAGCACAAATCCCGTAAAAATGCCTGGAAAAATTCCCAGCCACTGAATTTCCATGCAGAAATCTATTTGGATTCAGTCGATCCTGCGAGCCACTCACGTCCTTTCAGCAGACAATCCCAGTATACCCATGGGAAAAGATTAACTTTCATCCACCAGTATAATTTTCTGGCAATAACCGGGTTAAGCGGAAAAGTTGGCAGTAATTTTCCGCCATAACCAAATTCCGCCAGAACCACTTTGCCATTTTCGACGGTCAACGGGCAAGCGCCATAACCATCGTAAACTGCGCGAAGTTCACGTCCTTCTTTCGCTGCCAGCATATTTTCAGCAACAATAACCACCTGCTTTCTGACTGCTGCCGCTGTTTTAGAGTTAGGAGCGGAACAGGCATCACCCAGTGAGAAAACATTGGAAAAACAAGTACTTTGCAGGGTTTTTGGATCAACTTCACAGAACCCGGCGGCATTTGCCAGCGCACTGTTACGCAGAAAATCTGGTGCAACCTGTGGTGGCGTGATGTGCAGCATATCAAACGGCTTATCGACACGGGTAACTTCCCCTGCCTCATTCTTGATTTCAAAGGTGGCAATTTTTTCCGGGCCGTTGACCTTAACCAGATTGGAATTAAATACCAGCCCGGCATGATATTTATGAACATACTCCATCAAGGGCGGCACAAATTCAGGAACCCCAAACAAAACTGCTCCTGCCAGATCGAATTCGACATCAATTTTGTCCAGAACACCATGGCGCTGCCAGTAATCACAGGACAAATACATCGCTTTCTGCGGGGCTCCAGCACATTTGATCGGCATTGGCGGTTGTGTAAACAGTGCCTTACCACCTTTAAGCTGTTGTACCAGTGACCAGGTATACGGTGCAAGATCAAACAGGTAGTTGGAAGTGACGCCATTTTTGCCCAGTGTTTCCTGAGCGCCTTCTATTTTTTCCCAGGCCAGGCGAATACCTGGACATATGATCAATTGGCGGTAGCCAACGGAACGGCCATCTGCCAGATGAACCAGATTTTTTTCAGGCGCAAATTCGGAGGCTGCTGCCTTGATCCACTCTGCACCGTGCGGCATGACATCAGCGGTATTGCGAGCGGTCTGATCAATGGCATAAGCACCGCCGCCGACCAGCGTCCAGGCAGGTTGATAATAATGTTTCTCGCTTGGTTCAATAACGGCAATGCGCAGGGATGAACGCCGACGCAGCAGACTTGCGGTTACCCCCAGACCAGCTGATCCGCCACCTACCACCACAACATCAAAAACATTGTCCCAGTTGCAAGCTGCGGCTGTTTCAGCCTGGCGTTTATCTACCGGTTCACAATAAGCAGCTGATGTTTCGTCTTCAGTATGGGCTGCATTGGCAGATGCAGTATTGATATCACGGGTGTAGAGTGCCTGGGCGCGATTGCCCGAACCGCAAAAAGCCAGCACGGGACCAGGCAACGTTTGCATCAACTGATGAAAGGCAGAACATTTATCATCTGAAACCTGGCCCACTTCAACTGGCATATAGGCAAATTGCAATCCTGCCGCCTTTGCTGCATTCTCCAATGCAGTATGAACTGGTTGACTTTCTCCGCCTTCTCCATCCGGACGATTACAAATAATCGATTTGTAACCTGCAGCCGCGATACCAGCGATATCATCCACGCTGATCTGGCCAGTGACTGCTATTTTTTTATCCAGTTCTTTCCATTTTGTTTCAGAGGTGACACTCATAGGGGTTACTCCTTACTTTGGTTTTTTTATTGCTGCCAGTTTGATACCGGCCGCGTATCGGTGTATATGGCGTGTGAACATGTTTCAGAGTTGAATTCAGATTCAATCTTGCTCTTCCGGGTGCAGTTTGGCAGCGTGAGCATTGCTGACGGAATGATATGATTCATCATGGTCGATTGTATTGTCCGAAATCGAATGATTTTCACTTCCGCAGTATAAGTCAAACAGTGTACCAATGATTTGTACTGCTTCCTGGCTGGCAAGGCTGTAATAAATATATTTTCCCCGGCGTTCGGTGGAGACAAGTTTTTCCTCGCGCAGTATGGTGAGTTGTTGAGACAGGGTAGGTTGCCGGATACCCAGCAACTGCTCCAGTTCTCCAACATTCCTCCTTCCCTGTATCAACTGACACAGGATTAGTAACCGATCTTCATTAGCCAGGATTTTCAGTATGGAGCAGGCTTTGATTGCAGCAGCCTTTTTTTTCACCATAGCCGACAAATCCGGCTGCTCGTATGAATCTGTCATTCTCTGCCAATATTTTTCTGCTGTCGATCATTCAATTTTGAATCAACCTGGCGGCATTTTTCCAGGCGATCGAAAATGACCATACCCAGCAGCATGGCCACTACAAAAATAATACCCCCGGAATGGCCTGATGCAGCCAGAACCAGACTTGGCCCCGGACAAAGACCAGCCAGTCCCCATCCTGCCCCGAACAACAAGCTGCCCAGGATCAGGTGACGATCAATCGTGCGAGAAATAGGCAAATGAAGCGGTGCGGACAACAGCGTTTGGCCACGCCGTTTTGCTGCCCTGAAAGCAAGAAATCCGATGCTGATCGCACCCAACATGACAAGCGCCAGCGAAGGATCCCAGGATCCGGCAACGTCCAAAAATGCCAGCACTTTTGCAGGATCTGTCATGCCGGACAAAATCAGCCCCAAACCGAAAATCAGGCCAGAAAGTAATGCGACAATTAAGATAAACATACGTTTTCCTCTCAAGGTTGAATGTGGTGCTAGCTAGAGCTCAAGCTGTAACGAATGATGTAAACCACGCCCATTCCCGTGACCATGAACGAAATTGTTGCCACTATCGAGCGGGGTGACAGCCGCGACAGGCCACAAACACCATGACCACTGGTACAACCGGATCCATAACGAGTTCCGATTCCAACCGCCAACCCAGCCAACACCAGCATTACATGACTGCTTTCGACATGAACCGGGGGCAGTTCGCCCAGCCAGCGCCACAGCCACGGGGCGAACAACAATCCAATAACAAACGCCGCTCGCCAAGCGAGGTCTCCCTTACGTAATTCGATCAATCCACCAACAATGCCGGATATGCCCGCAATCCGGCCTGTAACAAGCAGCAACAGCGCAGTTGCCAAGCCTATAATCATGCCGCCTGTGAATGCGCTGACAGGTGTAAATGATTGCCAGTCAATCATAAGTTTTCCTCCTTGACAGATAAGTTATCCTAACACATTATATATTTTTATGATCTAATGTTTTATATATTAAGTTATTTGAATACAAACGATACAAGGAGATGATGATGCAACCCAATATCCAAGCTTTCTTTGATCCTGTTACCTGGACAGTCAGCTATGTTGTGTTTGACAAGCCGGGAGGGCATTGCGCCATTATTGACCCGGTGCTGGATTACGATCCCAAATCCGGGAGAACAAAGCACCATTCCGCCGATGTGCTGATCAAATTCGTGCGTTCAAAGAAATTAACGACGGATTGGATACTTGAAACCCATGCGCACGCTGATCATCTTTCTTCAGCGCACTACCTCAAGCAGGAACTAGGGGGGAAAACCGCCATAGGCAACCGGATTTCCGACGTACAGCAGGTATTCAAAAAACTGTTCAACATGGGAGCAGATTTTCAGCCGAATGGCTCGCAATTTGATCATCTGTTTGATGATGGTGATACGTTTGTACTGGGTGAATTGCAGGGTAAGGTGATTTTCGTACCTGGGCACACACCGGCTGACCTTGCCTATCAGTTCGACGATGCAATTTTTATCGGTGATACGATGTTTATGCCAGATATAGGGACGGCACGTGCCGATTTCCCCGGAGGCGATGCCCGGCAGCTTTATCGATCTATCCGCAGGCTGCTGAATAATTATCCACCAGAAACAAGATTGTTCATGTGCCATGACTATCCGCCCGGTGACCGCCCGGTACAGTGGGAAAGCACGGTTGCTGACCAACGTACCAACAATATTCACGTACAGGACGGTATCAGTGAAGATGAATTTGTTGCGATGCGTACCGCACGTGATGCCACATTAGATGTACCGGTACTGATTCTGCCATCCGTTCAGGTCAATGTGCGTGCCGGCCAGATGCCGCCCGCCGAAGATAATGGCACTGTGTATCTGAAAATACCGGTTAATGTATTGTAAGCAGGTTTATGTGAACGCCTGGTCAGGAAGCTGACCAGGAAGAATGTACTTGCAGGAGCTTTTGATCAATCAGAGGTTCCCTAATTTACCAGTAGCGAACGTTACCGGTATCAACATGGATGAAATTTGATTCAGGGTAGTAGCCAACCCCTCCAACACGCATCGACATGGCCGCACGTCGCAACGCATTAAGTGGAACACCAGGTAGACGAATATCCATTGCCTTACCTTGCATATGCAGACTTTTTTTAGCTACACCATGACTTTTCGCTGCGAGGGTGGCATTGGTAGCTGGCGATCGATACCCGGAAATCACCTGAAATTCTTTTGAGCTGCCTGTCTTATGGTGCAAATGCTGGATTAGATCGAGCAATCCTGGATCAATCGGGTGACGTTCACCGGAACGGTGGTCGCGCAATACCTTGGCTATCGCCCGCAATGCTTCCGGAATATATTTTCCCTGCTCCCAGTAAGCTGTCCTGATTCTTTCTCCCGTATGCAGATTTAACAGGGATAGGCGTTTTTCATAAATACGGGAATAGGCAGCATTGGCTGCTGGCATGGCAAATAACGCACATGCACCTAAACTGGCTTGCAACAGTCTCCGCCGACTGTTGCCATGTTCGGTAAGTGTTTCCAGATTGTCTGCA
This sequence comes from Nitrosomonas eutropha, assembly GCF_900116685.1. Lineage (GTDB taxonomy): Bacteria > Pseudomonadota > Gammaproteobacteria > Burkholderiales > Nitrosomonadaceae > Nitrosomonas > Nitrosomonas eutropha_A. The sequence continues at coordinate 39,850 of NZ_FPBL01000009.1, read as the reverse complement.
ATGATAAGCTTGGACATTGTTATCCTCCATGATCGTGCCAAATTAAAAAGACTGTAACAGACGCTTTTCCGGTTGTTATCAGTGGGCGTAAGCCAGCGCCCGTTTGTCACGCCCGTAGACGTCGGATGAAAAATGAACCTCACCCTGTTCATCGCTCCAGGCGGTCAGATACAATAAATAAACAGGTATTTGCTCAGGTAAATGCACGGTTTTTGTCTTGCCACTGCTGATTTTTTCAGCAATATCGGCTTGTTCAAATGATTTCCCCAAAACAAACTCTGCCAGCTGCAAGGGTTTTTCCAGACGGATGCAACCCGAGCTGAAAGTACGAATATCCTTCTGAAACAGATATTTGGAAGGCGTATCGTGCAAATAGATGCTGAAAGGATTGGGAAACATGAACTTGATGGTGCCCAGTGCATTTCTTCTACCAGGATCTTGGCGCAAGATGTAAGGAAGAGATCCGCTGGTTGAATGCCAGTCGATAGAATAGGGATTTAGCTCGGATTCATGTCTGTAATCGGAAAATACCCTGATTCCCTCGGAAGCAAAATAATCCGGGTTATGTTTCTGTTTTGGCAGTAAATCCTTGCGTGCAATGCTGGCAGGCACATTCCAGTACGGGTTGAGAACCAGGTGAGAAATTTTGCTGTTGAAACTTGGTGTTGAACGATAATCGCGCCCGACAACAATTTTCATATCCAGCACACGCACGTTATCCTGGACTGCCACCAGATTAAATCCAGCAATATTGACCAGGATATAGCGATCACCGAGTTTCCTGGGCAGCCAGCGCAATCGTTCAAGCGTGATACGCAACTGCTGAACATGCTCTCCTGGCGTTATGTTCATGGCTCGTCGGGTATTTTTACCAATAACGCCATCTGCATTTAATCCGTGCTGACGCTGAAAGGCCTTGATCGCTATTTCCAGCTGGTCATCATAAAACTCGCTATTGCTGACAACAATATCATATTCCGGTTTTTCAAAAATATGATATGCCTCCTGAATACGCTGACGTACCTGTGGAATAGAAGTATGCCTGGTATGCGGGCGAATCAATGAAGTTTCCTCTGGTACCCCGGCCCATATGGTATCGGCAGCAACCAGTACACGAAATTTGTTCAACAGTTGTTTGAGCGAACGGTATTGTGGAATATCAGGTGGTAAATCAGCAAAGGCCTGTTCCAGTTTTCCCGAAGCGAGTGCTTGCTGCAGAAACGTTACCGGATCAAATTGCTGTTGTGGAATGTGCCAGTCCGGATCAGCCAGAGAAGCCGTCAGCCGGCCACTGCGCAAATCATGGGCAAGCGCCAGCAGTGATCGGGTTGTATCCAGTTCAAGTAGCAGGGAAATTTGATCGGAAGTTTCGTTACGAAGTTTTCGTAAGGATTCAATGTGGTAATTACTGCTGGAAAGCCCCTCTTCATCGGCTTGCTCAATAAGCACTAACGCAGTGTCCAGCAAGGTAGCCGGGTGACCAGCCAGAGTCCAGACTGGTTGATAATCACGTTGCGCATAAAATTGCCGCAGGTTTGTCTGGGCCGCATTATCCTGACCACTCTGAATATTTTTTGCCAGTTGTTCACGTATCAATTCTGCATTGGCAATCAAATTTTCAGCAATGACGGGCAAAACCGCAAATATCAACGCAAAAAAGATTAAATACCGCGCTGCTGCTGAAGGATTGATCCAGAATTTTCTGGAATTTTGAATCAATAACAAAAAAATATTCCTGTATTCCCGGTTTAAAAAGCTCATTGTCAGATGATTTTTCCTCTGTACCCAGGTCAGTTTTTAAAAAATCTTTGGTGAAGATTGCTTTTTACCATACCTACCCGAGTCGATAAAATGAAAATCAAAGGGATAAATCTGAAAGCTGTCGGCCGATTTTCTGACTGCCGCACACTGGCCCAACCAAGATCAGCATGGCTGTAATCCAGATCTGGCAAAGCTGTACGCAATAAGATAACTCTTCCGGAAAAACTTCATTATACTAACCTCCTCAGCAGATAAACGGGGTTCACGTAAATTAACAAAAAACCCGTTTGTTTTTATACCGCACTTAACTGCTTGTTTTTCCTCTCTAGTTTTTTCAAGTTTCACCGGAATACTTTTCTAAATCCGGGTTAATTTCTTCTACTTGTCATGCAGAAAATAGAGACTTTCTGGCATTTCTGTCTTAAGCATTTCAAACAGGAACTGAATGGACAGCAGTTTAATACCTGGATCAAGCCGCTCAAGCTGGAAATCTGTCCGGGCGTGGAAAACACCCTGGTTTTAATTGCTCCCAATCGTTTTGTATTGCAATGGATCAAGGATAATTTTGTCAACCGCATCGACGAAATGGCACAAAGTCATTTCAATGAAAAAATCCACTTTAAACTGGAGCTGAAAGATCCGACCGAGATCGAGACAGCAACAATCAAGGCACCTGAGCCGAAAAGCAAGGAAGACAAAAAACCACCAGCAGATAAAGCGCATGGCGCCACCGCCAGAAAAACCAATCCCAGCCGGCTCAATCCTGCTTTTACCTTTGACGCCTTTGTTACTGGAAAAGCCAATCAGCTGGCACGTGCCGGGGCTATTCAGGTGGCAGAACGACCAGGTATTGCCTATAACCCTTTATTTATTTATGGGGGAGTGGGATTGGGTAAAACGCATCTGATGCATGCGGTCGGCAATTACGTTATGGAACTGGATGCCGGGGCCAAAATCCGCTATGTCCATGCTGAAAAATATGTATCGGATGTTGTCAGTGCTTATCAGCACAAGTCATTCGACAAATTCAAGCTTTATTATCATTCGCTTGATCTGTTGCTGGTAGATGATGTTCAGTTTTTCAGCGGTAAAAATCGGACACAGGAAGAATTTTTCTACGCATTCAATGCATTAATCGAAGCACACAAGCAGGTAATCATTACTTCCGATTGTTATCCGAAGGAGATTTCCGGACTGGAGGAACGTTTGGTGTCAAGGTTCGGCTGGGGATTAACCGTAGCCATCGAACCCCCTGAACTCGAAATGCGCGTAGCCATTCTGCTCAAAAAAGCTTTCATCGAGAAGATCGAACTGGATGAAAGTACAGCTTTCTTCATCGCTAAATATATCCGCTCCAATGTCAGGGAACTGGAAGGTGCACTGAAACGGGTTCTGGCGTATTCACGCTTCACCGGTCATCCGATTTCTCTTGATCTGGCCAAGGAAGCGTTAAAGGATCTACTGGCAATACAAAATCGGCAGATTTCAATCGAAAACATTCAGAAAACTGTAGCGGATTACTACAAAATCAAGGTAGCCGACATGTATTCAAAAAAACGTGTCCGAGCTATCGCCCGACCCAGACAAGTTGCAATGGCTATCGCCAAAGAACTGACTCAGTTAAGTCTGCCTGATATAGGCGAAGCTTTCGGCGGAAGAGACCATACAACAGTACTGCATGCCCATCGTAAAATCATAGAACTACGTGCTTCCGATCCCGGAATAAACCGGGATTACAGTACATTGATACATATCCTGCGTGGATGACGTAACACGTTAACAACCCCTGCATGTTTTGTGGATAACTCGAATAAAGTCCTGATCGGAAAATTTTGTTCACAATTCATCCACAGACTATACTCAAATCATACAGGATTAATTTAACGTGTAAGTATATAATATGTAAGTAATTTTGTTACTTATCCTTATTTTTTTCACTGCTTAATTATTATTATTTAGTTTTTAAATTAAATGAAATTAACAATATCCGACCGGGATTTGCTGTTCAAACCATTACAAACAGTGAGTGGTATCGTTGAACGAAGACACACGCTCCCCATACTTTTAAACACTTTGATTTCAATCAGGGATGGCAAACTGGCACTGGTTACAACAGATCTGGAAATAGAAGCCGAGGCCATTTCCAATATTCCGGAACTGGAAAATCAAGGCTCACTGCAAATGACTGTTTCTGTCAGAAAATTACAGGACATATTGCGTGCCTTGCCATCCGGTTCTCCAGTCGAACTAATCCGATCGGAAAACCGTTTACAGATTGTTTCTGGAAAAAGCCGATTTAGTCTGCAACTACTCCCGGCTGAAGATTTCCCGAGAATGACCAGGGACAATGAGGCTTGCAATACCTCGTTTACACTGACACAGCAAATACTGAAAAAGCATCTGCAGCGGGTATCACACGCTATGGCGCAGCAGGATCTGCGTTATTATCTGAACGGGACGTTATTGCTGATCGAAGACAACAAGCTGATGCTGGTAGCTACTGACACGCACAGACTGGCGATAACTTCTTTCGATCTGGATAGGCAGTTTGAAAAATCGGAAACAATCATCCCGCGCAAGACGGTGTTGGAACTGATCAGACAACTGGAAGATAGTGATAAACCGGTAACTGTTGAAATTTACTCAAAAAAGATCTGTTTCCACTTTTCGGATGCTGTGTTAGTGTCGAAAGTCATTTCCGGAAAATTTATCGATTTCAGACGTGCAATTCCGCAAACCAGTGTTTTTCAGTTCGATATAAACCGTCTTGATTTTCTCCACGCACTTCAGCGCACCGCGATTATTTCCAGCAGCAATGATTTGTTTCGTAACGTTCATCTGAATATTACGAACGGAAAGCTGAATATATCCGCCAAAAACAAAGAACAGGAAGAAGCGCAGGAGGAAATTGAAATCGTTTATTCAAATGAAACAATTGATACCAGTTTTAATATCGTTTACCTGATGGAAGTATTGAACAACCTGGATAGCGAGCATGTCAGGTGCTCATTTGAGAGTATGCAAAGCGCTATATTAATTACGTTGCCGGATGATGATCAGTTCAATCATGTTCTAATGCCAATGCGTGAGTAGTACAAATCTGCTCGCCCTATCAGATTTACCGGGATTACAAAAGAGATAACTTTAACTATGAATACAAGCCAGCCAGAGTCCACCAAAAATACCAAGAGCAGCCAACGCGATTACGACTCGAACAGCATTAAAATTCTGAAAGGGCTGGATGCCGTTCGCAAGCGCCCCGGGATGTATATTGGTGATACCAGTGATGGCACCGGGCTGCATCATATGGTGTTCGAAGTTGTCGATAACGCCATCGACGAAGCCTTGGCAGGTTATTGCGATGAAATTACCGTAACTATTCACGCTGATAACTCCATCAGTGTTCATGACAACGGTCGCGGGATTCCTACTGATATCAAGCAGGATGATGAGCATAAACGCTCCGCTGCTGAAATCGTCATGACAGAACTGCATGCGGGCGGCAAGTTTGATGACAATTCCTACAAGGTATCTGGCGGGCTGCACGGTGTTGGCGTGTCCGTGGTAAATGCGCTGTCAGAATGGTTACGGCTGACGATTTACCGTAAAGGAAATGTTCATCGGATAGAGTTTCGGGATGGCGTGGCGATCGCTCCTCTGGCAGTTACTGGCCAAACCGATAAACACGGAACAGAAGTACATTTCCTCGCCAGTCAATCGATATTCGGCGATGTGACATACCATTACGATATCTTTGCCAGACGATTGCGCGAGCTTTCCTTTCTCAATTACGGGATCAGGATCAAGCTGGCTGACCGGCGTGATAATAGGGAAGAGATTTTTGCATTTTCCGGTGGTATCCGTAATTTTGTTGAATACATCAACCGCACCAAAACTGTATTGCATCCGAACATCTTTTATGCGAAAGGAATGAAAGATGATATTACTGTCGAAATTGCAATGCAGTGGAATGACAGTTATGCTGAACAGGTACTGTGTTTCACTAATAACATCCCGCAGAAAGATGGCGGTACCCATCTGACTGGATTGCGTGCAGCGATGACGCGCACCCTCAACAGTTATATAGAAAAAAACGAGCTGGCCAAGAAAGCAAAGGTTGATACTACGGGTGATGACATGCGAGAAGGGATGACCTGTGTGTTGTCGATCAAGCTGTTCGAACCCAAGTTTTCATCCCAAACCAAGGAAAAGCTGGTTTCATCCGAAGTACGTCCGGTGGTTGAGGAAGTTGTTTCACATAAACTTTCAGAGTTTATGCTGGAAAATCCCAATGAAGCAAAGATTATCTGCAACAAGATTATCGAAGCTGCCAGAGCACGGGAAGCTGCCAGAAAAGCCCGCGAGCTGACACGCAGAAAAGGCGTGCTGGACAGTATGGGCTTGCCTGGAAAACTGGCAGATTGCCAGGAGAAAGATCCGAAACTATGCGAGCTTTATCTGGTGGAGGGAGATTCTGCCGGCGGTTCTGCCAAACAGGGACGTGATCGCAAATTCCAGGCGATTATGCCGCTCAAGGGAAAAATCCTGAACGTCGAGAAATCCCGCTTTGACAAGCTGATTTCCTCTCAGGAAATCGTGGCACTCATAACCGCTTTGGGAACCGGTATCGGTAAGGACGAATATAACCCGGATAAACTACGTTACCACCGCATTATCATCATGACTGACGCGGACGTGGATGGATCGCACATCCGGACTCTGCTGCTGACCTTTTTCTACCGGCAAATGCCTGAATTGATTGAGCGTGGTCACATTTATATTGCGCAACCGCCCTTGTACAAAATAAAACATGGCAAACAGGAACGTTATCTCAAGGATGATTATGAACTCAAGCGCCATATACTCGGTTTGGCACTAGTGGGTGCAGAACTGCATCCCGGAATGGATAATCCACCGATTGTCGGTGAAACATTGGCGAAAATTGCAGACGAATACCTGGTGGCTGAAGCGGTGATTGAACGGATGAGCCAGTTGATTGATCGGGCTGTGATGTACGCGCTGCTTAAGCAACCTAATATTGATCTGAGTTCAGAAGCCAGTGCGCAAGACAGCGCCATCAGGCTGGCATCGTTACTGGATGATGTTGAAATTACCGCAGAATACGATGAAGATTCTGAGAATTACCGGCTCAGGATTAATCGCAAACAGTACGGTAACCTTCGAACCAGTTATCTGGATACTGATTTTCTGCAAAGCGGTGATTTTGCCAAGATCAGGCAAACTGCACAGGTATTGCATGGTCTGATTGGTGAAGGTGCAAAGGTTAGGCGGGGCGAGCAGGAAATTTCTATCCTGGAATTTAAGGAAGCCTTGGAGTGGTTGCTGGAGGAAGCTAAAAAGGGCGTTACTATCCAGCGTTACAAGGGGTTGGGAGAAATGAATCCGGAGCAATTGTGGGAAACAACCATGGATCCAGGTAATCGTCGCTTACTGCGTGCACAGATTGAGGACAGTATCCTGACCGATGAAATCTTTACTACCCTGATGGGCGATGTGGTCGAGCCTCGTCGGGCATTTATTGAAAGTAATGCCCTCCGTGCAAGAAATATCGACATTTAGGTAAATTTCTGGGGATTTTTTATGTCGACAGAATTTAACAAATCAATGAATCAGCCACAAACGAATATCCACCTGCTTCAGCTACATGATTCTCCGGCCATGCGCTGGCTATACCTGAGTATCGGCGTAACTGCCCTGTTTATGGGTGTATTGGGGATATTTTTACCCGTACTGCCGACAACACCATTTATTTTACTGGCAGCAGGCTGCTTTGCACGCAGCTCTAAGCGTTTTCATGACTATTTGCTCAGCCATCGCATCGCCGGACCAATTATCCACGAATGGTGCGAATATCGTAGTGTGACGCGCCAGGTCAAGCACTGGGCATATCTGGTGATGACGTTGTCCTTTGGAAGCTCGATTTTGATCGTTTCTCTCTGGGAATTAAAGGGTATGCTGGTCTTGCTGGCTGCGGTTCTGTTTTCATTTATCTGGCGTCTGCCTGTACGCGACGAGCACAGCTAAATCACGCCTGTTTCATTTTTCTTGACAGCATACAGTTTTATAAGAAATTTACTCGTTGATGGAAAAGGTTCGCTTGTCCAAGCTGATGTCTGCGCAAGGAATGTGTTCGCGCAGGGAAGCAGATGCTTATATCGAACAAGGCTGGGTCTATGTGGATGGTCAACCGGTTCGTGAGCTGGGAACAAAGATTTTTCCCTGGCAGGAAATCACGCTAGATCGAACAGCCGAGATCAAACAAAACCAGCAGGTAACGATTTTGCTGAATAAACCGGTCGGTTATGTATCCGGCCAGCCGGAACCTGGCTATAAACCAGCCGCCAGTCTTATTTGTCATGATTCCCGCTTTCATCAGGATCGTTCTTCTCTGAAATTCACCTTGCAGCACCTCAAAAACCTTGCGCCAGCCGGTCGGCTTGATATTGATTCACAGGGGTTACTGGTATTCACTCAGGATGGCCGTGTTGCCAAACAGTTGATCGGAGAACATTCGCAAATTGAAAAGGAATATTTGGTACGGGTAACCGGCGATTTGACGCGCGAAGGACTGGCGTTACTTAATCATGGCTTGCAGCTCGACGGCCAGGCATTAAAGCCTGCCAGAGTGAGCCGTTTAAATCAGGATCAGCTTCGCTTTATTTTGCAGGAAGGAAAAAAACGACAAATCCGACGAATGTGTGAGTTGGTCGGGTTAAATGTAATCGGGCTAAAACGTGTCAGGATTGGTCAGATCAGATTGGCTGACCTGCCGGAAGGAAAATGGCGTTATTTTGGTAAGAACGAATTGTTTTAAATGTACCTGAGCCTGAATTAGCTTTCGATCCAAATAATTATTATCAAAACCATAATCTTGACAAAATTGAATGGGTCTCTATAATCACCTGTCTGTCGAGAGGCAAAGCAAATATAGGTTTATTAGTCTGTTGTAGTTTGCGGGAATAGCTCAGTTGGTAGAGCACGACCTTGCCAAGGTCGGGGTCGCGAGTTCGAGTCTCGTTTCCCGCTCCAGTTTATTGTTTATGCTGTGTTCTGCATCCTCCGGCGTTTCTTGGTTCACGTCAAATTTTTATGCTTTGGCGTCGTAAAACAAGCGGCGTCATTCAAACAGTTCATGGCGGGGTGGCAGAGTGGTTATGCAGCGGCCTGCAAAGCCGTCTACGCCGGTTCGATTCCGACCCCCGCCTCCATACATATCAGAAGTGCTTCGTAATTGCCCGGGTGGTGAAATTGGTAGACACAAGGGACTTAAAATCCCTCGGACATAAACGTCCGTGCCGGTTCGATTCCGGCCCCGGGCACCAGGAAGTCACAACGTACCCTGCTGAGTAGTCTGGTAGGCGCTGGATTATCAGCACGATCGGTAGTAAAACGTTCTGTAAAAATAGCATGTCCGTCACAATCTTCGAAATAATGGAATACCCGTAATTTTGCTGTGTGGTAGTGGAATTCATCCGGATTCTGCTAAAATTACAGGTTCGTTATAGAAAGTGCCGTTCAAGGAATACCATCATGACTTATGTAGTGACTGAAAGTTGTATCAAATGTAAATATACCGATTGTGTTGACGTGTGTCCTGTGGATTGCTTTCGTGAGGGCCCAAATTTTCTGGTAATCGATCCGGATGAATGTATCGATTGTACGCTGTGTGTGGCGGAATGCCCGGTAGAAGCCATTTGTGCAGAAGATGACGTTGCTGAAGATCAGCGACGATTTATCGCACTTAATGCGGAGTTATCCAAAATCTGGGAACCGATTATCGAGAAGAAAGATGCACTGCCGGATGCAGATGAATGGGCGTCTGTCACAGACAAACTGGATCATTTAGAACGCTGATAAAGTTTGCAATCGCAAAGTCGTTAATCATCATCACACATAAAAAACAGTTGAGGAGACGTGAATGATGAAAGCTTCGATTATATGGACTTTTTTTCTGATGCTGCTTTGTGTACTTCCGCAGACCGTCGTGGCAGAGCGCGGTATAGCACAAAGCTATCCGGCTGCAGCAAGTGAAAAGCTGGTTAACGGTATTGCCAATGCAGCGACCGGTTTTGTTGAGCTTCCCAAAAACGTGATTCTTGCCAGTCAACGGGATGGTGCTGTGTACGGGGTGACTATCGGTTTTTTGACCGGTATCCTGCATACGATTGGACGCACTGTATTTGGCGCACTGGATGCGGTAACCTTCCTTATTCCAACTCAGCCGACTGTTCGTCCACCTTATATCTGGCAGGATTTTGATAAAGAAACCACCTACGGGTAATTTTTATTACCTGCCTACTTCAGTTTTTCAGTTCTGTCATCAATTTCCTGATTTTCTTTACCCGCTCGCCGATATCCGGGATTTGCGCCCGGATGATCAGGCGATCAGGTCCCGACATGCTGTATTCCTTACCACTTTGGATAAGCTGAATGATTTTTATAGCTTCGATCGGTGGATCAGTTACAAACTGTAACTGAATACTATCCTGGCTTGCGTCAATACGCGTAATACCCATTTTTTTGGCTTCAATGCGTAGTCGGTGACTGTCCAGTAATGCACGGGTTGGATCAGGTAACAGGCCAAAGCGATCAATCAACTCCTGGTGAATCTCATCCAGCTCCGTCTCATCGCTGCAACCCGCCATGCGTTTGTACAGAACGAGCCGTTCATGAATATTGTTGCAGTAATTTTCTGGCAGTAGTGCAGGAACATGTAGCCTAACCTCCGTTGAAATACCGAGAGGTTGCTGCATATCCGGCTCATGACCTGCTTTCAATGATTTAATCGCCGCATCCAGTAACGAATTATAAAGGCTGAATCCGACCTCTTGCATCTCGCCACTTTGTGAGTCCCCCAACACTGCACCTGCACCACGAATCTCCAGGTCATGCATGGCCAGATAAAAGCCGGATCCAAGCTCTTCCATTGCCTGAATGGCTTCCAGTCGCCTGATTGCCTGAGTTGTCAGTGCTGCTTTTTCCGGTGTCAGCAAATAGGCATACGCCTGATGGTGCGAACGACCCACCCTGCCGCGCAACTGATGTAACTGTGCCAGGCCAAACTTATCAGCACGATGGATAATAATCGTGTTGGCGGTGGGAACATCAATTCCTGTTTCAATGATGGTCGTACACAACAGCATATTGAAACGCTGCTGATAGAAATCACGCATAACATGTTCCAGCTCGCTCTCCCGCATTTGCCCATGTGCAATGTTTATTTTTGCTTCTGGCAGCAGTTTGATCAGCTTGGTATACATGTTCTGAATGGTGCTGACCTCATTGTAGAGAAAATAAATCTGTCCACCACGTTTCAGTTCGCGCAGGCAGGCTTCGCGAATAATTCCCTCTGTGTAAGGGTGTACGAATGTCCGGATTGCCAATCTTCTCTGAGGAGCAGTAGCGATAACTGAAAAATCTCTGAGACCTTCAAGCGACATTGCCAGTGTGCGCGGAATTGGCGTTGCAGTCAGTGTTAGTACATCCACTTCAGCACGTAATTTCTTGAGTTGTTCCTTCTGGCGCACACCAAAACGATGTTCTTCATCGATGATAACCAGCCCCAGGTTCTTGAATTTGACCCTGTCCTGAATCAGCTTATGCGTACCGATAATAATATCGGTTGTTCCTTGTGCCAGGCTCTGCAATGCTTCGGATTGTTCTTTGGTTGAACGGAAGCGTGAAAGCTCGCCAATTTTTACCGGCCACTGGTCGGCAATCAATCCGAAGCGATCAGAGAAACTCTGATAATGCTGCTCTGCCAGTAGCGTGGTTGGCACCAGAACCGCAACCTGTCTGCCATCCGCAATCGCAATGAAAGCAGCGCGCAGAGCGACTTCGGTCTTGCCGAAGCCAACATCTCCACAAATCAGTCGATCCATTGGCTTTCCGGAAACCATATCCTGAATGACCGCATGAATGGCGGCAGCCTGATCTGGTGTTTCCTCAAAACCAAAGCCGTCTGCGAAGGCATTGTAATCATGTTGATTAAGGCGAAATGTATGGCCTTTGCGGGCAGCACGCTGTGCATACAGATTCAGCAGCTCAGCAGCGGTATCGCGTACCTGTTGCATCGCCTTGCGCTTGGCTTTTTCCCATTGGCCACTTCCCAGCTTGTGCAAAGGAGCCGCCTCCGGCGCAGCACCGCTGTAGCGGCTGATAAGATGAAGCTGTGTGACCGGTACATACAGCTTGTCTCCTCCCTGATATTCCAGCGCGAGGAATTCGTCAGATTGGTCTGAATTATTCTCGCCAGCATCCATACTTACCAAGCCGAGATAACGGCCGATACCATGTTGTTCGTGCACCACTGGATTGCCGGGTTTGATTTCAGACAGATCACGCAAAATGGAATCGGCAGAAGTAGTTTTGCGTGCATCGCGCGCGCGCTGTCCGCGTACATGGGTAGCATACAGCTCGGTTTCGGTGATCAGTGCCAGTTTTTCTGCAACCAGAATAAAGCCATTGTGCAAGGCCGCCACACCGAGCATGCAGAGCGTGCGATCCGATTGAAAAGTAGCATAGTCTTCGCAGAGTTTTAGTTGCAGGCCATATTCACGCAAGTATTCGGCCATCAGCTCGCGCCGTCCCAGGCTTTCTGCCAGCAGTAAAATCCGGCCCCCGCCCTGCGTAAATGTGCTGATAAAAGTGGTTAACTGCTCGATTGGGTTGGCAGCACGACGATCTACCCGCACAGGTGGAAGAGGAAGAGAAAACGGCTCGTCAGTTGCTTGCTGATCACCGGCTTGTATTTCTATCCGGCTGTATGCTTTAAGGTGGCCGTAAAACTGATCTTCCGGCAAAAACAGATCAGCTGGGGGAAGCAAGGGGCGATCAATATCGCTGCGCATTAACTGAAAGCGAGAGCGGGTATCCTGCCAGAAGTTTTCAATGGCGGATGCAATTTCACCGTGCAGACATAACGTGGAATGTTGCGGTAAATAATCAAATAATGTAGCAGTCTGTTCAAAAAAAAGTGGCAGATAATATTCAATTCCGGCAGGAATATTTCCCTTGCTGATTTCCTGATATAGCCAGCTGCGCGTTGGATCTCCCTCAAATTTTTCCCGGAAGCCGGTACGGAAACGGCTACGCCCGGTATCATCAAGGGGGAATTCTCGTGCTGGTAACAGCCTGATTTCATTGACTGGATAAATACTGCGCTGAGTATCCGCATCGAATGTACGTATTGATTCAATTTCATCATCGAACAGATCAATACGATAAGGAAGCGGGCTCCCCATGGGAAACAGGTCGATCAACCCCCCGCGAATACTGTATTCTCCCGGCGAAATTACTTGTGAAACATGGGAATAGCCGGCCAATGACATCTGGCTGCGAAATGCCTGCAAATCCAACGTACTGTTTTGTTTGATGAAGAACGAATATGCTGCCAGAAACTCTCGCGGCGGAATTCTGTATAACGCGGTTGTCACCGGCACGATCAATACATCGCAGGCATTGTTTACAATCTGGTGAAAAGTGGCCAGACGTTCTGAAATCAGATCATGGTGTGGGGAAAAAACATCGTAAGGCAAGGTTTCCCAGTCCGGTAATAAATTTGTGCGTAAACCAGGCACAAAAAAGGGGATTTCCTCAAGCAATCTTCGAGCATCCTGCGCATCAGCAGTAATAACTGTTAGAAGATGGTTGCCCTGATCTTGCTGTTGATTCTGCTGATTTGCCAACTGTGCTAGGGCACAGGCATCACTGGACCCTACAAAACCAGTGTAACGTTGTAGATGTCCTGGACGAATTTTGGTTGGTTTGGATGACATGGTTTTACAAACGAAGTTTGGATTGTTCAGAAATATGCCAGATGTGAAGCCAGGAAAAACGCACCAACCAGACCGGTAATGGTAGCTATTGTTCCCAGGAAACATCGTTTGGCCAGTACAATGTTTCCGGTAAAAAATATTAGCCCCAGCTTGAAAATGAGATTGGCAATTACTCCGAGCGTAATTGCGATCACAACTTCGATGATTTCCAGTTGACCCATCTCGTACAAACGTAAGCTGCTCAGTGTGATCGCATCCACGTTGGTTAGCCCGGAAATAATGGCTACAGCATATAATCCGCTATTGCCGGCGATCTCTGATAACCAGCCGGAAAGAAACAATACCGCCGCGTAAAGCAGGCCAAATCTTACGGCGATCGAGATTTCTGTCGGATTTTTGGTATCCGGCATTGGAACAGCCTGCTGCTGGCTAAATTCACGCCACCTGAATACTGAAGCGATTAACCCCAAAAAAAGACCGCCTCCCAGAATGGGCGTAAGGTAGGGAAAAATAGTTGGAGAAATGATTTCGGTAATCAATGCAAGCCTGACCAGTACAACCAAATTGGCCAGTAAAATTACAATAACTGCCGTATTGATCAGATCAGGCTTATCTCCGTTATGGCGCGTAAACACCATCGTGGTAGCCGTACTGGAAACCAGTCCTCCCAGCACACCCAGCAGAACAGCACCATGACGCTGACCGACGAAACGTAATGCAATATAGCCAGCCAGGCTAATGCCAGAGATCAGTACGATCATCAGCCATATCTGATAAGGATTGAATGCGTTGAAGGGACCATAATCCTTATCAGGCAAAATAGGCAGGATAATGAAGCTGAGTACCGCGAATTGCAGTATCGAAATCAGATCCTTCCGGCTCAGGTTTTGTGAAATTCCCTGAAGCTCGGTTTTAAAATAAAGCAGTATGGTTGTGATAATGGCAAGCATAACCGCCAGTATGGATTCTTCATACCATACCAAAGCTCCTAATCCGTAGCAGATCAGTATCGCAGCAATTGTAGTAGTACCTGGATCCTTCTGTTTTTCCCGTTTATCCTGGTAGGACGAAATCATCATGATTCCGGTTAGCAACAATCCGCTGATTAGCAGCCATGGTGTTTGCACCTTATCCGATAGTACGGCGGCCAGCGTGCCGAACATGGCCACCAGGGCAAAAGTGCGTAACCCCGCTTTGGCTGCTGGATGTCGTTCACGCTCCAGACCGATGAGCAAGCCAATCGCCATGCTGGTGGCAAATTCAACCAGATAAACCCGTTCATGTTCAGGAAAAAATAGTTCATCCATATTGTGCGCAACCAGATCCAAACCAGTGTTCAAGTAGTAACTGCATACGGGTGCTTCCGTTATATTCGTTTAGCTGCACCCGGTAGACAGCGTCAATCTCGGCTGGCAAACGTTCAGTATGAAAAAATAGAATGCCATCGTATATCTGACTGGTGCCAGCTTTGCGCAGTTTCAGTTTCAAATGTTTTTCTCCTACAATTCGCTGATTTTCAACCCGGAAGCGGCCGTTGAAACTGGGTTCAGGAAAACCTTGTCCCCAGACTTGATTGGTCAGATATTGTGCCAGTTCCAGAGTCAGATCTCTTTCTTCCAGTTCACCATCGGTTTCAATTACTTGTATCAAATCGACAGGCGTCAGCAGTGACTGTGCAACTTGCTCGAATACCGCGCGAAACTGCTCAAAATGCTGTGCATGTACTGTCAGACCAGCAGCCATAGCATGGCCACCAAATTTGACGATCAATCCCGGGTGACGTTTTGTAACCAGATCCAGTGCATCGCGCAAATGCAAGCCCGGAATTGATCTACCAGAACCTTTGATTTCCCCATTATTTCCCTGCGCAAATACGATAACCGGTCGATGCAATCTGTCTTTGACGCGCGATGCAATCAGGCCGACAACACCCTGATGCCAATCTGAATCGTACAAACACAGACTGTAAACAGGGTGCACCCTGTTATTGGTAGGCGCATTGATCTGATCAAGTGTATTTATTACTCCTTCGAGCTTGCTCATCGCTTCATCCCGCATGCCTGCCTCGATTTCACGACGTTGGCGATTCAGTTCATCCAGCTTGCTGGCCAGATGCAGAGCACGGAATTCATCTTCAGCCAGTAAACATTCTATTCCCAGCGACATATCATCCAGCCGTCCGGCAGCATTCAATCTGGGAGCAAGAATAAACCCGAGCTCATAAGTGGTGACGCGGCTGAAATCACGCCCGGCCATCTTGAACAAGGCATGAATACCAGCACAGCAATGGCCGCTGCGGATTCGTTGCAATCCCTGTTGTACCAGGATGCGATTGGTTCCTTCCAGCCTGACTACATCAGCAACGGTGCCCAATGCCACCAAATCAAGCAGGTTGGCCAGATTGGGCTCTTTGCCTGTCGCAATGAAGGATCCTCGTTCACGCAGTTCTGCCCGTAATGCCAGCATTACGTAAAAAATCACACCCACCCCGGCAATATGCTTATCAGGAAAATCACATCCTGGCTGGTTGGGATTAACGATAACTGCTGCCTCTGGCAGTTGATCCCCAGGCAAATGATGATCAGTGATGAATACCTGCATACCCAGCCGGTTTGCTTCCGCAACACCCTCCACGCTGGCAATGCCGTTATCCACCGTGATCAGGATTGCGGGAGGAGGATTGCAATTTGCTGCCAGCTGCACGATTTCCGGTGTCAGCCCATAGCCGTATTCAAAACGATTGGGTACGAGATAGTCCACCATTGCACCAAACTGGCGTAATGCACGCAAGGCGACTGCACAAGCAGTTGCGCCATCTGTATCGTAATCAGCAATTACAAGTAAACGCTTTTTTGCTGCAATAGCATCGGCCAGCAAAACTGCAATTTGCCTGATGTTTTTCAGTTGCTGAAATGATGCCATGCGGGAAAAGGTGGTATCGAGCTGGCTCGGGTTTTCTATACCACGTGCAGCAAAAATGCGAGCAAGTACTGGTGGTAAGCCATGTGCGCTGAGTGTTTCGTACGCAGGGGAAGGAAATTTGCGGATAGTAATATTGGTCATGGCCAATATTTTATCACTGGGTTGCAATAAGCCGGTTTGAAGAAATAATCTGTAGGTTGAAGGAGATGAACGTTGTTATCCCAATACGGGTGGGAAAATGAGTAAAAGGAACAGGAGTATTTTGATTGCGGATAAATTACCGCAGACAATACTCCTGTTTTCCTATCAGATACTCACTTCGGTGCAACTACGCCTGATTCACCAGTTGCTTTAGCAGCGCGTAATACCGGATAGAATTGGGTGTAAACCATATCTGTTTTGGCATTATCCTTATGACAGGCAGCGCATTCAGCCGTAGGGAGGTTTTTAGCTGCAGTAACCAGCGGCGTACCGGGCACATAGAAAATGTAGAAAGCCCAGTTTCCTGGTTCATCTGGAAAGCGTTGTGAATCCTTGACTGATGCTTCCAGGCCGATATAGTCCCCCATGAAATAGCCATTACCGCTGCCCGGGCCTTTGCGGTCGCCAACGCTGATCAGTTCTTTTACAGTCATGGCGCCATCTCTGAACTCCCCTGTTTTTTTCCAGTGGGCATAGCTTTCAGGATCAACGTAAACGGTTCTAATTTCGGTAAAGGGTGCTTTTCCGTCATTCAGTTCGTCAGGTGTCACCTGAGTACCGACCATCACCCATTCACGATAATCTTTGGGTAACAGCAGCTCTCCCTTGTCATTAAATTCGGCCATACCTGCTGCCAGTGTGCTGCTGGCCATTACGGCAGAGAAAATCAGGCCACTCAAGCTACCTGCCAGTTGTTTTTTAAAGTTCATAAGGGTCTCCTTTTAGTTGATGTTGATAGCATAATTATTTCATGCCCGCCCGAGAATATGCTTACCTGGCCGGCAGGTGCGGCGCAGTTTACGCCAGATTTGTCGTGAACAGGTTTGCCAGCGCAACACCAGGATCCGGTGCGCGCATGAATGTTTCCCCGATCAGAAAAGTGTGGATGTGATGAGATAGCATCATCTCTACATCAGCTGGTGTACGAATGCCACTTTCAGTAACGATAATTCGTCCGGATGGGATATGTTTGACCAGCTGCAAGGTCGTATCCAGCGTGGTTTCAAACGTTTTCAGGTTACGATTGTTGATCCCGATCAATGGTGTAGACAATTGTAACGCGAGATCAAGCTCGTCTGCGTTATGCACTTCGACCAGTACGGCCATGCCCAGTTCTTGCGCAATGGTTTCCAGTCTGCGCATGCGTTCGAGTACACTGTCACCTCGATTGACAGTGGAATCATGCTGAAAAACTGGTGAAAAAAAGGCTGCAACGATCAGCAGAATACAATCGGCACCCATTGCACGTGTTTCGTAGATCTGATATTCGTCTAGTATGAAATCCTTGCGCAGTACCGGTAAATCACAAGCAGTGCGTGCCTGCCGTAAAAAATCAGTATTACCCATGAAGAACTGCTCATCCGTCAGCACGGATAGACAGGCCGCCCCGTTTCTGGCGTAACTGGCTGCAATGTCTGCCGGGATGAAATCTTCCGGGATCGGATTTTGCCCGGATAAATTTCCTACATGCCCTGATCCAGAAACATTTTGTGACTCTGCTTGCCCACGCAACAAGCCCTTGCTTGGGCTGGCCCGTTTGATCTCTGCAATGACAGCGGCGTGATTTTGATTAATCCGGCTGCGTATGGCGTGGAGAAAATCACGCGGAGCGGGTACTGTCTGTGCTTCGTCATGAATTTTATCCAGTGATTTTTGTGTTTGGGCAGATGAAATCTCTTGCTTTTTTACGGCGAGGATACGATCAAGAATATCTGACATGCAAAACTGATTAATGGGTTAACTGATTGGAGAATTTGATCAATGCCTGCATTTTTTCTTTGGCAGCACCACTGGCCAGCTTGTCACGGGCAATTTCAACCCCTTCGATCCAGGAATCAGCTTTTCCAGCGACATAAATTGCTGCGCCTGCATTGAGCAGAACAATATCTCTGGCAGGCCCGGGATGATTATCCAGCACAGACAGAAGCATTACTCGTGCATCGTCCGTACTATTTACCTGCAGAGATTCTATTGCGGTACGCTCCAATCCGAAATCTTCCGGTTGCACCGTGTATTCCCGGATTTCGCCCTCTTTGAGTTCAGCAATTTTGGTTGGGCCGGAAATGGTAATTTCATCCAGTCCATCGCTGCCATGGACGATCATTGCGTGCTGGCTTCCCAGCCGGAGCAAGGCCTGTGCCAATGTACCGGTCAGTTCTTCATTGAATACACCCAGCAACTGGTTTTTAGCACCTGCAGGATTGGTTAACGGCCCCAGGATATTGAATAACGTGCGCACACCCAGCTCCCGACGAACGGGGGCCGCATGTTTCATGGCATGATGAAAATTAGGAGCAAACATAAAACCGATGCCAACTTCGGTAATGGATTGGGCAATCTGGTCAGGCGTCTGATTGAGATGGATGCCGATTGCTTCCAGTACATCTGCACTGCCCGCTTTGCTCGAAACAGAACGTCCGCCGTGTTTGGCCACTTGTGCATCTGCAGCAGCAGCCACAAAGGCAGAAGCTGTTGAAATATTGAAGGTATTGCGTCCATCTCCACCGGTACCGCAGGTATCGACCAGATTGGCTGAATCGGTCACTTCAATATGCAAAGCCAGTTCACGCATGACTTGTGCTGCTGCAGTAATTTCACCGATGCTCTCGCGCTTCATGCGTAAGCCTGTAATTAGGGCAGCCGTCATTGCCGGTGAAACATTTCCTGACATGATTGCGCGCATCAGCTCAACCATTTCCTCATAAGGCGTTTCACGCTGCTCCAGGATTCGGGTAAGAATGGCTTGTGGTTTCACGCTTCGCACAGTTTTGATGAGTGGTCTTGAATATGATGATCGCGCAGAAAATTTTCGAGTAACTGATGACCATGTTCACTTAAAACCGATTCCGGGTGAAACTGTACACCTTCGACTGGCAGCGTGCGGTGTCGCACGCCCATAATTTCACCTTCTTCGGTCCAGGCGGAGATAGCAAGACAGTCAGGTATACTTGATCGTTCGATAACCAGTGAATGATAACGGGTTGCCATGAACGGACTGGCGATTCCCTGAAAAACACCTTGACCATCATGGAAAACCGGCGATGTTTTACCATGCATGACTTTTTCGGCACGTACAATCCGCCCACCGAAAGCCTGACCGATACTTTGATGCCCAAGACATACACCCAATATGGGAATTTTTCCACTAAACCGGTTGATCAATTCCATAGAAACACCCGCTTCATCCGGCGTGCATGGGCCTGGTGAAATGACGATGCCGGCTGGATTCAACTGCTGAACTGTATCCAGCGAAATTTCATCGTTTCGAACAACCGTAATTTCCTCACCGAGTTCACCCAGATATTGCACCAGGTTGTAGGTAAAGGAATCGTAATTATCAATCATCAGCAACATGGCGAGTACAATCTTATTTAATATCCGGGAAAAATTGCTGTACAGAGAATCAATGCGGGAAAATGACCATAATCTTTCTACTCAGGTATTTTCGCCCAGGTCGCACGAAAGGTAAACCTGATATATGAAAATTTCTACAGATACTTCATCTTCCGAGCGAATACACCGGAAAAACAGATCCAGATATAAACCGAAATCATTTCTGGCGCTAATCCTGCTTGGATTCTCAATTGTTGGCTTGCCGCTGATCAGCGCGCTGATATACAGCGCCATACGCATTGATCAATTATCCGAACAAAGCAGGTACAACGTTTATCAGGCGACCCAAATTACCAATGGTACCGGGGTTATCATTGGCGAAATCATGGCGATGGAACGTAGTGTGCAACATGCGCTGGTGCTGGATGATGCAACCCTGCTGGAAGGCTATTTCATTGCGCATACCAAGTTTGAAAACATTACCAATCACTTGTCCATTATTTCTATTTATCCGGAACAACAGCTTCCACTGGAAAAGCTGCGGTTACTGGAAACCGGAATTTTTCGGGAAATACTGGATCTGAAAGAACACCCGCAGAATTTACAGTATCTGCTTGAACGTTTCGCTGCTTTGCTCGACCTTGCCCAGGAATTTTCAATCAACAGTTTTCGCATGATCGGGCAAAGTGTCGGTAATGTAAGTGAAATTGCCACACAAACCCGCTCACTGGTTGAATGGGAGTTGCTGATTCTAGTCCCATTGGTTATTTTTCTTGCGCTGGTTTTTTCCGTATTTATTGCCCGTCCCGTCCGCCAGATTGATGAAGCAATTGCTCAAATGGGGCGTGGTAATCTTTCCCGGCCAATCCATGTCAACGGGCCGCAAAACCTCACCTACATTGGAGAACGTCTGGACTGGCTGCGGCAGCGCCTGCTCAAGCTGGAAAACCAGAAAATACAGTTCTTTCGCCATATTTCCCATGAACTGAAAACACCCCTGACGGCGATTCGGGAAGGTGCTGATCTTTTGGCTGAGGGGGTGACGGGCAATCTCAACCGGAAACAACAGCTCATTGCTGGGATTCTTCATACCAGCAGCATACAATTGCAAAAAAGAATAGAAGATTTGCTTAATTTCAGCGCGCTCCAGGCAGAGATCATAACGCTTGCCAAACAGAATGTTAATCTGGAAAAAATGATAAATTCAGTTATCCAAGCGCAAAATCTTTCCATCCTGAGCAAAAATCTTACAATTAACCTGAATTGCCCGGCGTTATTTCTGGAGTGTGACAAGCAGAAGCTGGACATCATGCTTGATAATCTGCTTTCCAATGCTGTCAAATTTTCTTCGGCATATGGTCACATCGAAATTACTGCTTTGTGTCATGAAAACAAGGTGCAGATCGACATTATGGATTCTGGCCCGGGTGTTGATAATGCTGATGGAGATCGGATATTTGAGCCGTTCTACCAGGGGCGCAATACGCCTGAAAATCATGCCAAGGGCACGGGCCTCGGCCTGGCGATTGCGAAGGAATATGCCGTTGCACATGGAGGAAATATCGAACTTGTTCGGGATACCGGAAAATGTGGCGCACATTTTCGATTAACAATGCCCACCAACAGTTCTGAATCCACATCATGAAAACAATTTGTAAATTATTGACAGGGCTGATTTTAATCACGGCCCTTTCCGGATGTATGCGTACACTTGTTCAGCCGGTACATCAGCCATCCGAACATACGGAAACCCGGATTATCCAGGAACCGGATGATCTGGGTGAGCTAATGCGTTACTACAGCTCACTACAAGATAAATCCAGATCAGAGCTCATCGAAGAGTATCAGTACGCCAACAGTCATTATCGCGACAGTATCGATGCACACCAACGACTCAAATTATTGATACTGTTGTTGTTGCCCGATACCGGTTTTCAAAGTACGCGAGCCGCACTGGATCTAATGGAAAATCCTCCGGAGCAGATCGAAACGACTCCCGCTACGACTGCTTTTAAAAACTTACTGGTATTATTACTTAAGCAACAACGAGCAGCGAATTTCAAAATACAGAATCTGTCTATGAAGTTACGGACAACAGAGGCAGAAGTAAAAACACTGCAAGATAAGATCAATGCAATTAAAAATATTGAAAAACACTTCATGCGCAAAAGTGCATTCTGATTAATTAGTTGGCTAAATGATGCAAAGTAAAAAAATTCTTCTGGTGGATGATGATCCGGATTTGCTTGAACTGCTTTCCATTCGCCTGACAGCAGCCGGGTATGGAACGGTTCCTGCCGACAGTGCCGAAGCGGCCATTAATTATCTCGACATATCACGCCCGCATCTTGTCATTAGTGACATACAGATGAGCGGCATGGATGGTATGGCATTGTTCGAGCATATCCATCGTCATATTCCAACGCTCCCGGTCATTATTCTGACCGCGTTCGGTACCATCCCAGATGCTGTAGCGGCGACGCAGCGCGGGATTTTCGGTTATCTCACAAAACCCTACAATCCTAAAATTCTGCTGAGCCAGGTTGAGCGTGCAATTGATCTGGCGCCTGCTGTAGATACAATCGCTAGCAAAGTGCCTGCTCCGACGTGGCGCAAAGCGATCATTACTCGCAGTGCGCTCATGGAAGATCTGCTGGCCAAAGTGGATCGCGTCGCGCAGGGAGATGCCAGTGTGCTGCTGTCCGGTGAAAGCGGGGTTGGCAAGGAATTGTTTGCTCGTGCCATTCATCAGGCATCCAAACGCTGTGAGCAGCCATTCATCACCATTAATTGTGCCGCCATTCCTGAACAACTCCTGGAGTCTGAGCTGTTCGGTCATGCCAAGGGTGCATTTACCGGGGCAGTCCGGGAGCATAAAGGGCTGTTCCAGTTGGCAGAGGGGGGTAGCCTGTTTCTGGACGAAATTGGTGATATGCCTTTGCTGCTGCAGGCAAAACTGTTGCACGCACTACAAGAGAGGGTTATCCGGCCGGTTGGATCAGCTCAGAGCATCCCGATTGATGTACGTATCATTTCTGCCACGCATAAAGATCTGAAATCGGAGATCCAGGCAGGAAATTTCCGTGAAGATCTGTATTACCGGCTTTTTGTGGTGGGGTTGACAATTCCCTCACTTGCCCAGCGCGGTGAAGACATTCCTCTGCTGGCCAATCATTTTCTGCGTGTATTTGCCGAGAAGCACCAAAAGGATGTCAATGGTTTTTCTCCGGAAGCAATCAGTTTTCTGCTAGCATCTTCCTGGCCGGGCAATATACGCCAGCTGATGAATGTTATCGAACAAAGTATCGTCATGAGTGCGGTTCCTCTCATCTCCAGCGAACTGGTCCGCGATGCCATGCACAAGGATGAAGAGCAGATGATCTCGTTTGAGGAGGCCCGCAAACAGTTTGAAAGAGATTATCTCGTCAAGGTGCTGAAAATAACTGCCGGAAATGTAACCCAGGCGGCCAGGCTGGCCAAGCGCAACCGCACCGAGTTTTACAAACTGCTGCAACGACACCAGTTGGATTTCACACTCTATAAATCCTTGCAGGAAAAGATCTGATTTCCCGTTTATTTCACTAAAGGCGGGAATTTCGCAATGATTTCAATGATGACACCTTCCCGCAGTACTTTCAGGGGCAGCCAGGTACCCGGTGCCTGGCGTTTAACCGCAGCAATCACATCGCTGCTTTCCTGAAGGGTGCTGCCAGCCATTTCAAGGATTACGTCTCCAGCCTGTAATCCGGCAGATTCAGCAATGCTCTGTTTTTCGACTTGCAACACGAGTGCTCCACCGGTTCTCTTGCTGAACTCAAAGCCGACACCCAAACGCTGCTGCAAAGGGGCGGCGGATGCCGATGTAAATGGCATCAGGCCAAATACTGCATCAGCATAACCTTCAACCAGTGGCTTGCAGGATCGATTGGTATCCCACGGCAGCAGTGTAGCAATTTTTTTTACACCCAGATCTTTTAGCTGGTGAGGTACACCAAAGCCTTTCAGTATATGGCCGGATCCCATGATGCCTACCACCAGCGGATTTTTGTGCTTGTCATAATTGCTGAGTACAGTATGAATCTCCTGTGCCATCGCCCGATCCCATAATTGCTGACTGACAACAAA
This sequence comes from Nitrosomonas eutropha, assembly GCF_900116685.1. GTDB lineage: Bacteria > Pseudomonadota > Gammaproteobacteria > Burkholderiales > Nitrosomonadaceae > Nitrosomonas > Nitrosomonas eutropha_A. The sequence continues at coordinate 15,710 of NZ_FPBL01000009.1, read as the reverse complement.
CCGCAGAAAATCGGGATCGTAAGTATTTGGTTTCTGAGCTTTTTCAGCAGATTTATGGGTTGGGCGACCATGTTGTGCATAAATGGGCAGCAAAAATTCCAGATATTCCGGTGCGGGAGGTACTGGTCGCGTAACGCCCTCCCGATCTTTTTCCGGTACACCATCGAATCCATTGGTGGTGACAGCCCGTCTCAGCGCAATATCAATGTTAAGAGCACGCATTGGAATGCGATTCATCCGCGCAAAGTGAAACAGCGGCAGATACAGGCTGGCATCCGTATTCCAAACTGATTGCCATTCAGATCGGGCCAGAAATTCGGATTCTGTCAGCTTTCCAGCCACCCATTGATCCAGAATTTTCTGTACCCGGCGCGGAAACATCTCAAAGCCGATTACCATGTCCGGGCGTGCAGCGTACAAAGTAGCCAGCATTTGCAGTTGCCAGCGATGATGTTCGGGATTAGCGTGCATCTCACCAAGTAACACCACTGATTTGTCCTTTACTGACGCCATTACGCTGGACAGTGTTGTTTCCCCTTTACCGGGAATTACCCAGCTTGCAACCGGAACACATTTGTCCGATGTGATCTGCTTACTGGCAGAAACTGTTTTTTTCTCTGAACTGGTTTGGGCGGCAAGATCAGAAATATTCACCATTCCTCCCAGCAACAGTAAACCGGGGATGACAAATTGCCGAGCGGACTTTAAATCAATCATTATCTTGTTATGTATTTTTAAGTATTTATACGAAAACCAATGTTTGGAAATATTCTCAACCCACCCACTTGCGGGCGTTCCTGAACATTTTTATCCAGGGAGCATCTTCCGGCCAATTGTCGGGGTGCCACGAATGCTGCACGGTGCGGAATATTCTTTCCGGATGCGGCATCAGGATGGTTACCCGGCCATCAGTTGAAGTCATGCCGGTAATACCAGCAGGCGAGCCATTGGGATTGAGCGGGTAAGTTTCTGTAAGTTCACCCCGGTTATTGACAAACTGCAGCGCGATATAGGGCTGTGCTGCGAGCAATTGCCCGTTATCGCGAAATACCGCCAACCCTTCACCATGCGCAACGGTGATGGGCAAGCGACTTTCGGCCATGCCATTAAAAAATAGAGAAGGGCTGTTCCCGATTTTAGCCATGACAAAACGTGCTTCAAACTGCTCGGAACGGTTACGCTCGAAACGAGGCCAATGAGTGGTTCCGGGAATGATAGCCTGCAGGTGGCTCATCATCTGACAACCATTGCATACTCCCAGCGTAAAGGTATCGGTACGGGTAAAGAAGGCAGCGAATTCATCTCGTGCCCGGGCATTGAACAAAATGGATTGTGCCCACCCCCGACCTGCACCCAGCACGTCACCGTAAGAGAATCCACCGCCGGCGACCAATCCCTTGTATTCGGTCAGTTTCACCCGTCCGGATAAAATGTCACTCATGTGGACATCTACGGTGTCGAATCCGGCACGATCAAAAGCAGCAGCCATTTCTACCTGGCCGTTTACTCCCTGTTCACGCAGAATAGCCACTGCGGGACGGTTGGCAAGGATGCCTGGCGCAGAAGCAGACTCATCCAGTGAAAACGTCAGGTGCACATGCAGCCCCGGATCATCTGCATCCAGAAGTCGATCAAATTCCTGTTGCGCGCATCCGGGATGATCACGCAGTTTTTGCATCTGAAAGCTGGTTTCCGACCAGATACGTTGTAGCGCCACACGTTTTTCCTGAAAGATCACCTTGCCGTCATACGTTAACTGGATGTCATCCTGACGATTCGGGTGGCCGATCAGGTGGTTAGCTTGTCCCAATCCTGCCTCCGCCAGAATAGTCATCACTGCAGCATGATGTTGGGTTTCAATCTGGATAACAGCGCCCAGTTCCTCGCTAAACAAAGTCGGCAGCATTTGTGCATCCACAGTATCAATTGGCCTGGAGATCAGTGTATCCAGTGCGATGCTGACACCACAATGCCCAGCAAATGCCATTTCACATAACGTGGTGAACAGCCCGCCATCAGAGCGATCGTGGTAGGCCAGCAGCAGCCCTTTGTCATTGAGTGTTTGAATCGCATTGAAAAAAGCTTTGAGTTGCTCCGGGCTTTCCAGATCAGGTGCGTCATTACCCGACTGTCCGTAAACCTGCGCCAGCGCTGATCCACCCAGCCGGTTCTTGCCGTTACCCAAATCAAGCAAAACCAGCTCGGTTTCACCTTTATCCAATCGCAGTTGCGGGGTAAGCGTTTTACGCACATCGGAAACTTTGGCAAATGCCGAAACAATCAGCGAAAGCGGAGCAATCACTTCCTTTGGTTGCGCATCATGCCAGTTGGTTTTCATCGACAATGAATCCTTGCCAACCGGAATGCTGATCCCCAGTTGCGGACATAGCTCCATCGCCACCGCATGCACGGCGTCATACAATGCGCTATCCTCACCCGGATGCCCGGCAGCCGCCATCCAGTTGGCAGATAAGCGGACGATTCCCAGATCAGCAATGACGGCAGCCGCCAGATTGGTAATCGCTTCTCCCACCGCCATGCGTGCGGAACTGGCAGCATTAATTACAGCCAACGGTGTACGTTCACCCAGCGCGAATGCTTCGCCCAGATACGTCTGAAAGCCCGAGGTGGTAACGGCGACGTCAGCTACTGGCACTTGCCACGGGCCAATCATCTGATCGCGTGCCGTCTGACCACCAACGGTGCGATCACCAATCGTAATCAGAAAGGATTTATTGGCCACTGCTGGCAAACGCAGAACGCGACTGGCCGCTTCCTGCAAGCGTATACCGGTTTTGTCCAGAGGAGCAGGGGCAGGGCGGATACGTTTTACATCGCGCACCATTTTGGGTGGCTTGCCCAGCAGTATGGATAAAGGAATATCCGCCGGATGAATGGCCGAATGTTCATCCGCCACAATCAGTTGCGGCTCTGTCAGTGCTTCACCGACAACAGCAAACGGGCAGCGCTCGCGTTCGCAAATTGCCTGGAATAGAGACAAGGATTGCGGATGAATGGCAAGCACATAACGCTCCTGTGCTTCATTGCACCAGATCTGCAGGGGCGACATGCCCGGTTCATCAGAGGGAACTGCACGTAGATCAAATTGGCCACCACGCTCTGCGCCATATACCAGCTCGGGCAAGGCATTGGAAAGTCCACCAGCACCCACATCGTGAATGGCCAGAATCGGATTGGGTTGTCCGCTGCGTGCCAGTTGCCAGCAGCGATCAATTACCTCTTGCGCACGCCGCTGCATTTCGGCATTACCCCGCTGTACCGAGTTGAAATCAAGCGCTTCTTCATTGGTGCCGGCATCCATACTGGATGCCGCACCACCACCCAATCCGATAGCCATGCCTGGGCCTCCCAGGTGGATCAGCAAAGTTCCTGGCGGGAAAGGTTCTTTGGCAGTGTGCAAGGCGGAAATCTGGCCGATGCCGCCTGCCAGCATGATAGGTTTGTGATAGCCGCGCATCTGGCCGCTGACTTCCACTTCATACGTGCGGAAATAACCTGCCAGATTGGGACGGCCGAATTCATTACTGAATGCCGCACCACCAATCGGGGCAGTCAACATAATGTCCAGTGCAGAGGCAATATGCCCCGGTTTGCCATAATCATTGGTCTCCCAGGGTTGGATGGCCTCAGGAATTCGCAGGTTAGATACACTGAATCCGGTTAGGCCAGCCTTGGGTTTCGCGCCAGATCCGGTGGCACCTTCATCGCGAATTTCGCCCCCTACGCCGGTTGCTGCACCTGGAAAAGGTGAAATGGCTGTCGGATGATTATGCGTCTCCACCTTGATTAACCAATGAGTCAGTTCCGGTTCGTATCTGTATGTATTGCCTTGCCCGGGGTAAAACCGCTCAACAGTTTCTCCTTCCAGAATGGCGGCGTTATCTGCGTAGGCAACAATGGTATGTTCAGGGTGGCGCTGATGCGTATGCCGGATCATGCCAAACAGTGAATGGGGTTGCTGCATGCCATCGATCACCCAGTCAGCATTAAAAATCTTGTGGCGACAATGCTCCGAGTTGGCCTGAGCAAACATCATCAGCTCAACATCAGTTGGATTACGCTGGATGCGAGTAAAATAATCCAGCAGATAATCGATTTCATCGGCGGACAGCGCTAGCCCCATTGCCCGATTGGCCTGCAACAGCGCATCTATTCCCTTGCCGGTTACATCAATTTCACCAAGTGTGCCTGGTTCAGCATGATGAAACAGAATGGTGGCTTCATCCAGTGCATGCAGTACCACTTCAGTCATGCGATCATGCAGACACGCTTCAATTTGCAGCAATTGCTCAGGCAGCAGTGTTGCCTGGTGACGAAGCCCAAAGGCAATACCACGTTCCAATCGCTCGATGTTATCTAAGCCGCAGCAATGCGCAATATCAGTTGCTTTAGACGACCACGGCGAAATGGTGCCGGGGCGAGGTACAACCAGCAACAGCTCGTCGTCCGGGGAAAGCGGTATTGTTACCTCATCGACATCGAGCAACTGTCGCAGCCGATTGGCTTCTTCCTGCGCTAAATCGTGCCGTATCTGGCAAAAATAGTGGTAATCAGCAGTAATACCGGAAACTTGCGGTACGATTGCCTGAATTGAATAAAACAAGCGTTCCAGACGAAAAGGAGAAAGCGCATTGCGCCCGTGAAATTGCAACATCAGGAATGTAGCCAATTAAATGAAAAGATATGATTTTACACGAGTAACCCATCGCCAGATTATTGTAGGATGATTAGGTTGGGGAAAAAACCAGAAACTGATCACATGAATCAATAGTTGCAGTTTTTCCGTTCATACGAAATTCAGAATATCTCTTATTAACCTTGACTTGGTTATTTCCATCTGTCATTTTTTATATATTCCTCAGAACCTGTTCAAGGTCTCGATCAAGGGATGCAGCGCAAGGCAAAATTGAACGAGAAAGCGGAGCATACTTAAAATATATGAGTATTTTGAGTTCAATTTCAACGCCGTAATGCGCCCTTCAAATACTTGCTTTTAGGAAGGAGGACAGCATGAAAAAGATACTACCCGCCGCTCTGTTGTATGTTGTGATGGTTTTACTCACAACTGCAGTATGTTTTGCAGGAAATAAAAGGGATGCTGCAGAAGGGCGCAATATCTGGTTCAACAGTACTTTTGGAGGTGAGCGTTTTTTTAGTCTTATCTTGCCTAATGCTCCCTTCAATTTCCAGATTGGCTTTGATCAGATGTTAACCTGGCCACGGGATAGTCGGTTTGATGAGTACGGGGTTATTAATGATCCAGACTGCACCCCGGGTGATGCGTCCACGGGCTATTTCGATCGATGTACAGATCCTGAGTCCGCTGGTGTCATAGGCGTGCGCAAATTTCCAAATCCATCAGGAGGGCCTCCGCTTATAGGGATCACCTGTGCCGCTTGTCATGCCGGGTTTGATCCGGTTCATCCTCCTTCAAATCCAAATAATCCACAAGAAAGAAACATTCATCCTACTGTCGGCAACCAGTATCTGCGGATTGACAGGCTTTTTAAGAGCCATCTTTCGCCGCACGACCCTCGCTATCAAATCTTTTCCAGCTGGGCTCTTGGTACTGTAGATACTACTTTACTGGAAAATGATCATATTAATAATCCGGGAATGATTACGCCGATCTGGTCACTACCCAATCGCCCATTTTTTGATGTGACCGCTGATGGTGAGCCTGCTCGTGTTCATCGTAACGGGCAGGGAGGAGAAGATGATATCGGCTGTGAACAGGCGGCACTTCGTGTCTATTTCAACATTGGTATGTGCGCTGCAGAATGCATGGTTGGGCATCTTGCCAACGGTCCTGACGGGAGCCAAACGCCCATTAACCTTGCAGAATGCAGACAGGTTTGCCCAGAGCTCCTGCAAGCAGAAGAGTCGGTAGGCAAGCTCTGCACGTTTTTACAAACGCCACGTGCCCCACACCTGGTGCGTGCCCCGCAAGGCGCACGTTATATCGATTGGAAAGTTGTAAGGAAGGGTAAGAAAGTCTTTTCTCAGGCATGCGAATCATGCCATTCCAATGGAGACCGTTCGCCAAGACGAAATGTTCTCTCTGACGATCTGGTTCATCCTTTTGCTGAGATTGGTACGAATAGCTGTCGTGCCCGTACGACTAACTGGATGGGTGGCCATATCTGGGCTGCATTTTCTTCAGATCAATATAAAGAACGGCCGACCGGCGGGCCAGGTTTTTACCGTGACATGCCTCTTGCAGGTATTTGGGCAACTGCTCCTTTCTTTCACAATAACAGGCTGGGCCAAAGCATCGGCGATCCGTCAGTGGCTGGTCGTATCACGGCATACGAGGATGCAATGGATCTGTTGCTGAATCCTGATAAACGAGATGAGCCTGGTTCGATCCTGCGCACGACTGATCTGGTACAACTGCCAACCCCATCTGGTGTCGTTACACTTCCCGCCGGAACTCCTATTGCTCAATTTGCGAGCCTTGATCCCGGTACTGGCAAAAATCTCTGCCCGGATCTCTCTGAAAATCAAGGGCACTACTTTGGAGCAGAACTATTGGATGAAGATAAATATGCGCTGATCGAATTTCTGAAGACCCGCTGATCTCGATTATTTTATGAGTTTCGTATATGAACGGTGTGATTACCCAGTCAACCATTACCTGCCCGCATTGCGGGCATAAAGAAACCGAGGAAATGCCAACCGATGCCTGTCAGTGGTATTACGAATGCAAATCGTGCCATACCCTGCTGCATCCATTGCCAGGTGATTGTTGTGTATTCTGTTCGTACGGTACCGCCGCATGCCCGCCCAAACAACGAAGCCAGTCTTGCTGTACCTGAGCGCATAATATGCGTATGGAGGTTGTGAGGCGGGGTTGTGAAGCGAAAGAAACAATCTGTTCTCAAGTTGCCAATTATTTTGGAGGAATTGCATGAAGAATGAAAAATCTTATGCCTGCAGCTGTTTTTGTGGCGCAGTTCAATTCACAGTTACTGGAGAACCCGCCGCTATGGGTTATTGCCATTGTGAATCATGCCGGCACTGGTCTGCGGGGCCGGTCAATGCGTTTACTTTGTGGCAGCCTGAGGCAGTCAAAATTACGCAGGGTGCTGACAACATTGGAACCTATAACAAGACGCTAGGAAGTTATCGTAAATGGTGTCAAACCTGTGGTGGCCATCTTTTTACAGATCATCCAGGCATGGGACTCATCGATGTTTATGCAGCATTACTACCCGGACTGCCTTATGCACCCCAAGTGCATGTGCATTATCAGGAAACGGTATTGCACATCAGAGACGGATTGCCAAAAATGAAAGATCTGCCAAAGGAGATGGGTGGGTCAGGCGAGAGTGTGGAAGAATAATATCAAGATGGGCTATATCATCGATAGCAACGTCGGGATAAATAAATACACGAGTAATCCTGCTCCTGATGAATAGCACGCTCGTCTGCACTACCGCCGAAATTCGCGAGATCGAATCGTTAGTACTGTCCATACCTAATCCACCGCCATTGATGGAGAAGGCGGGATTGGCAGCGGCAGAAATTGCCAAAACCCGATTGCTGGCAGGTAACCATCACCGGATATTGATTCTGGCCGGGCCGGGCAATAACGGCGGGGATGCGTTGGTGGTTGCGCGCCATTTGCATGGCTGGGGAAAACAGGTAACGTTGATCTTTACGGGTGAACCCGAGCGACTGTCACAGGATGCCAGACAGGCACTGAAACAATGGCAATCTACCGGTGAAACGATCCATCAGGACATTCCAGATGGCCAATGGGATGCTGTAATCGACGGCTTGTTTGGTATCGGTTTGAATGAAACCCGCCCGCCGGAAGAAAAATACCAGCAGCTCATTAATCAGATCAATCAACTCAGTCTGCCGGTGCTGGCGCTCGATATTCCCAGTGGTTTGCTGAGCGATTCCGGCCGTGTGTTGGAGGTTGCGGTCAGGGCAGCGATCACGGTTACTTTCATCGCACTCAAGCCAGGCTTGCTGACGCATGACGGCTGCGATTATTGCGGCGAAATTATTGTATGTGATCTGGAACTGGATACCGTCGCGCTGATTGCCCCGCACAACTGGTTGCTGGACAAAGCGAGCATCACTCCGAGATTGCCGCCCCCTCGACGAGCAAACAGCCATAAAGGGACTTACGGCAGGCTCGGTATTCTGGGCGGAGCCAGCGGCATGATTGGCGCGGCTCTGCTGGCCGGGCGTGCTGCACTCAATCTGGGAGCAGGACGAGTTTATCTGGGGTTGCTGACGCAGGAGGGTGTGCCGGTAGTTGATCCGACCCAACCCGAGTTGATGTTGCGTCCCCCTTCCGATTTTTTTGAGCTGGATTTTCTCGATTGCCTGGTGATCGGCCCCGGCCTGGGGAGGGAAATCGCCGCGTGCATTTATCTGGAACAAGCGCTGCAAACCAGCCTGCCATTGGTGCTGGATGCGGATGCACTTAACTTGATTGCTGCTTATACAGAGCTAAGCGACAGCCTCAAAGTACGCAAAGCCTCCACCATACTTACTCCTCACCCGGCGGAAGCCGCCCGTTTGCTGAGTACAAGCACTGTTAAAATACAGCACAACCGGCTGGAAGCCGCCCAAACCATTGTTCGACAGTTTAATTGTGCGGTTGTCCTGAAAGGTGCGGGCAGTATCTGTGCTTTTCCGGACGGACATTGCCATTTCAATATCAGCGGCAACCCCGGTTTAAGCACCGCCGGCACCGGTGATGTCTTGTCAGGTTTTCTGGGTGCGTTGCTGGTACAGGGGTTATCTCCGAAAAATGCACTGCTGCTGGCTGTCCATCTGCACGGTGCAGCAGCAGATGCGCTACTGGAACAGCAGCACGGTCCGGTCGGCATGACTGCGTCGGAAATTATTCCTGCTGCCCGCCACCTGCTCAATTGCTGGATCGATCAGAAAAACTCCGGTTACCGCTACACCCGGTTTGGCGGGCGATTTAAATCAAACAGCTAATGAAATGCGGATAATCAAGCTGAACAGCAATCTACTCAACTGGAATCATTGAGCCGCTACATGCCGCTGTGGTAAAGTGCCGTCAAACTGGCAACAGCCTTTGTTGCGCTTTACCCATCGGATTCCCTGTTTAGATTCTGTAGATCGCGCTTACTGATAGTGAAATAGCATGGCGGTAGCGTGCCTGAAACACGTTGAGATCAGTATCCCGCATACAACAACGCATTGTGGCGCTTGAAATTTTCGTGAAAAACGCGTTACAGTTTGTGCCGGGTGCTAACCAGATTTGCCAGCAGCAACCGGCAGTGATTTTGATTATCGCGGAGCTAACTTGTGCCAGTAAACGAAAATACTTAACCGATGCGTGAATTTTCAGCAACACCAATAGAAATGTTCGTCAGCCTCTGGCGCAGCCGCAGTCTGGTTCACGCTTCTGCCAAACGGGAAGTGCTGGGGCGCTATCGTGGCTCTGTTTTAGGATTGCTGTGATCCTTTTTCAATCCGATTTTCATGCTGGCTGTATACACTTTTGTATTCAGCGTGATATTCAAGGCGCGCTGGAATACCGGCAGTGATTCCAAAACCGAATTTGCCCTGGTGCTATTTGCCGGTTTAATTGTATTCAACCTGTTTGCCGAGTGCATTAATCGCGCTCCAGGGCTGATACTTTCCAACGTTAACTATGTCAAAAAAGTGGTTTTTCCACTGGAAATCCTACCCTTCGTCGCGCTACTTTCCGCCCTTTACCATGCATTGATCAGCCTGGTTGTTTGGCTCGTGGCCTACCTGGCCACGTTTGGTGTGCCGCACGTCACCCTGTTATTTCTACCGCTGGTCATCCTGCCGTTTTGTCTGTTCATCATGGGTTTAAGCTGGGCCCTGGCCTCACTGGGGGTGTTTTTGCGGGATGTATCTCAATTCATCGGTGTCCTCACCACGGTATTGATGTTCCTGAGCCCTATTTTTTACCCGGCAACTGCCTTGCCTGAAAACTACCGGCACTGGCTGTACCTGAACCCACTCACCCCGGTCGTCGAAATGGTTAGGGATGTCCTGTACTGGGGAAAAATACCTGAGTTCGCCATATTAGGACTCTACTGGCTGGCCACTGGCTTCATTGCCTGGCTGGGCTTTGCCTGGTTTCAGAAAACCAGAAAAGGATTTGCTGATGTTCTTTGATACCAATTCAATCTACCCATTGATATTGCTGGTGCTGGATCCATCAACTCGCCAACAGGCAATACACGAGCAGGCTCTGCGTACCAGAAGAATACGTTTATGAAACCATCCCTGTATCTTGCACAACAACGTTTTCACAATGAAGCTAGAACCGGAACTACGCGAAACTTTCATGGCAGAAGCTGTCAGCGAGGATCGACCAGCCTCCCAGGTCATGCGTGAGCTGATGCGCGGCTACATCAAGCAGCGCCGCCAGGCACGCTTTCCGGCACCCGCGAACTAATTACGCATGAAAGCTATCGTTCTAGTGTATGAAATTGACAGGGATAAGGTTGTGTTATGCATCTTCCCCAAGTTCACTTTGCAATAATTCTAGCTCTTCTAAGTTATTGAGCCAGGTTTCTTCCAGTTTTACTTGCTTTTGTAGCAAGTTGGTTTGCTGGCTTAGGTGTTGCTTGAGCTGATCTTTTTGCGGCTGCTCATAGAGACTACTATTAGCCAAGATGATTTCCAAAGCCTGTAGCTCTTTTTGAATGTTATCTAACTGCTTTTCTAATGTATCAGTGTGCTTGCGTAGTGGTGCCAGTTGTTTACGTAGTGCTGCGGCTGCTTGACGTTGTGCGCGGCGATCGACTTTATCGGGGCTGGCTGCATCGTTATTAGGACGCTGGCGCAAACGATAATCGTTGAGCCATTTGCTGTAATCTTCAAGATCGCCTGCAAACTCTCGCACATGGTCCTCAGCAACTAAGTACAACTCATCCATGGTACTTTTAATCAGATGGCGATCGTGAGACACTAGCAGCAGTGCGCCGGAGAAATCTTGTAAAGCCATACTCAATGCTTGTCGCATTTCCAAATCAAGGTGGTTGGTGGGCTCATCGAGCAGTAATAAATTAGGTTTACCCCACGCGATCAGCGCCAAAGCTAAGCGGGCTTTTTCACCACCGGAGAAATTGAGCACGGGTTCATCACAGCGCTTGCCGCGAAAATTAAAACCGCCGAGGAAATTACGCAAAACTTGCTCGCGCTCATCTTGAGCAATGCGTTGAAAATGCAGCAACGGGCTGGCTTTGGGATCAAGTGAGTCTAGTTGATGCTGGGCAAAGTAGCCAATCACTAAGTTTTCACCACAGGCAAGATCGCCTGCCAATAGCGGTAAATCACCCACAATACTTTTAATCAGAGTTGATTTGCCTGCACCGTTGGGGCCAAGCAAAGCAATCCGTGCGCCCGGGACTAATTGTAGCTTTACATTGCTTAAAACAGGCTGTCCCACGTTGTAGCCAAGCGCTGCTTCATTGAGATTCAGCAACGGTGTAGAGACTTTATCAGCCGCGCGGAAAATAAAGTCAAAAGGTGAATCAAAGTGTGCTGGCGCCAGCTCCTCCATGCGTTCCAGGGCCTTAACACGGCTTTGTGCCTGCCGTGCTTTACTGGCCTTGGCTTTAAAGCGTCGGATGAAGTCTTCCATATGCGCGCGCTGTGCTCTTTGTTTTTCGTGCGCTTGTTGTTGCTGCATAATACGTGCAGCACGGGCGCGTTCAAAGGCTGTATAGCCGCCGCAATATAGTGTTAGTTTTTGCTGATCAATATGGACAATATGACCGACCACTGCATCTAAAAAATCACGATCATGGGAAATCAGTAGTAAGGTGCCGGGATAGCTTTGCAACCAACTTTCCAACCATAAAATCGCATCGAGATCCAAGTGGTTAGTGGGCTCATCAAGTAATAGCAAGTCTGATGGGCACATTAACGCTTGTGCCAGATTTAAACGCATCCGCCAGCCACCGGAAAAGCTATTGACCTGATTTTCCATTTGTTCTTCCAGGAAACCCAAACCAGCTAATAATTTACGTGCGCGCGCGTCGGAAGTATAGGCATCAGCATTATCAAGTTCCGAGTACAAGCGGCCAAGCTCAACTCCATCTTGTCGTTGTTCAGCTTTGACCAGTTGCTGTTGAATATCGCGCAAGTAGCTATCACCATCGAGCACATAATCAATCGCATTACAATCAGGTGCATCGATTTCTTGACGCATATGGGCAATGCGCCAGTTCATCGGTAATACGCAATCGCCCGCATCAGGATGCAGTTCACCACGTAGCAGGGCAAATAAGCTAGATTTGCCGGCGCCATTGGCACCAATTAAGCCGACTTTATGCCCTGGGTGCAGGGTTAAATCTGCATTTTCCAGTAAGCGTAGAGGGCCACGTTGCAAGGTCAGTTCTAAGATTCTTATCATGGCGCGCAGTTTAGCAGTTTCGTGGCTGTTACCGATCCAGATTGATGGTCCGGATTTCCAGCAGCTTCTCCCGAACGGCTTGGATTCACCGTGTCACTCATGGGTGACCTGGTCAAGTAAAACCTAAAAACGAGCAACCCAGCAGATTGGGAAGCAATCCAATAAAATGCCGCTTTTACTCCCATCAAAACTCAAATGGCATCTGGATCAATAAATTTTTACCGTCTTTGCGAACGCCAGTGGCGTGAAGCAATCCAGTACTTTTGTTGTCATTACCTTTGCTGGATCGCCGCGCATCATACTGGGTTGCTTCACCCTTGCAGGTTCGCAAAGACCACAGGGATTGGAGCAATCCACATCATGCCCATAGGATCCGCACTGCGCGATGACAATAAAAATTGAGGAAAACTGCTTCTGTTTGCAGCAAAAAATGAGAGTGATTCTGAACGAAAGAATCTCGGATTACGATTTCAGGCCGAAGTTGTACGTGCTATAGATCGGGTGGTGCAGTACCCATCTCCATACCAAAAAATAGGTAGATATTCCTCCCGCAGATGCCCATACAACGAGCAATGCTATATACTAACAGTATCTGTCTGTTTTTATTGGAGAATCGTGATGTATACAGGTACTGTTTTTGAAAATAATCGTACTCAGGCTGTGCGTTTGCCGATAATGTGAAAAAGGTCTGGGTACGTAAACTGGGTAAAGAGCGAATCCTGACCCCGGTTGACCATGCCTGGGACAGCTTTTTTCTGGCGGAACAAGGCGTTTCAGAAGATTTTCTGTCTGAACGTGCCAGTCAGGAGCAGCAGGAGCGCGAGGTGTTTTGATGCTCAAATATATGCTGGATACGAACATCGCCATCTACGTTATCAAACGTCGGCCAATAGAAGCGCTGGTTACCTTTAACCGCTATGCAGACATGATGTGCGTAAGCGCTGTTACCGAAGCCGAGTTACTGCACGGCGCAGAAAAAAGCCAGCAGCGTGAGCACAACCTGCGACAGGTGGCTGATTTTTATCCCGTTTGGAAGTGCTGTCGTGTACCAGTAAAGCAGCCGGGCATTATGGTGATATGCGCGCTGATCTGGAGCGAAAAGGAAAGCCCATCGGCGTGAATGACTTGCACATCGCCGCCCATGCTCGCAGTGAAGATTTTATCCTGGTCAGCAATAACCTGCGTGAATTTGAACGAGTAGATGGTTTGCGTTTGGAAAATTGGATTACCTGATCGCTCTGTTGGATTGAAGATTGTTTGACATCCTTTTCTACCAAGTAACCTCAGATAACAACGCCGACAGAATGTAAAAATTACCGATTTCCTTTTCGTTACTGGCGGCGCTGGATTGCCGCGTCGGCCTGCGACCTCCTCGCAACGACGAAGTGGGCATAATGCAGATTACCCTGATTTCTGCCGTCTTTGCGACTGCGAATGAAGTGAAGCTGGAAGCAATCCAGTTAGTCGATTGCAGAGGCGCTGGATCGCCATGGCCTGATAGCCTCGCAAAGACGAGGTGTGATGCACTACAGCATCATTTATCAACCACCGTCATCCTATGCTTGATCCTCGTTTGGAATAGACGTATTTTAAGCGAGCAGGAAAAGGGATAGAGATCGGAGCCGTCATTGCGAAACGGCGCAGCTGGTGAAACAATCCAGTAAAATACCGCTTTACTCCCATTAAAACTCAAATGGCATCTGGATCAACAAATTTTTACCGTCTTTGCGAACGCCAGTGGCGTGAAGCAATCCATGCGATTGTGACAATGAAGGGAGTTGTTAGTCTTGTGTAGGCTACTAATGTTGTTGTTTCTGGATTGCTTCACCCTTGCGGGTTCGCAAAGACCGCAGAGGTTGAGGTGATCATATCGTGCCCGCTTTGTGTCCTTGCGAGGAGGTGTAGCCGACGCGGCAATCCAGTTCTCAGCCGGGCTTGCCCGATTTGCGCGCTGTGAGATCTTGCAGTGAGCCAGATATGTATTTATGAATAATACTGGAGACAAGCGTTTGATATGGGATGCCTTCTTCAATTGCTCTGGACTGAATAGCGACAAGATCCCTGTTCGATATGCGAATATTTATTCTCTTATCCTTCTTGAAGGTAAGATTGGCCGCAGCCTCAAGTTCTTTTCTGCGTGATTTGGTTAGCGTCGATTCGTACTTGCCGGACTCTACCGCATCAAGCAGCGTTTTCTCTTCCTGTGATAGTTTTTCTTTGTTCATATTTCACTTCCGAGGTATATCCTGGTGAATTTTCTGCTGGGGATAATTGTTTTAAGAAAAATCTCATCCTGGCTTTCCACGTAGGGCACCAGATAGACGTAATCGTGAATCTGGATCACAAATATACGTTGATTGGGGTAATCCGTAGTATTTGGATAGACGATTTCATCCAGCAGTCCTCCGTTCAGAATACTAAAGACAGCTTCTTCAAATGACTTGCCACGATCAATTATAAGCTGTTGATTCTTGTCAGGACTCCAGTTGAAGATTTTCATGAGTGTAATACTAGCACATATGTGTGCATTTTGTCATCAAATCGGGTGGAAATGGAATAACTGGATTGCCGTAGCCTGTAAAGACAGAGGTAGTCAAAAGAGGCGATTACGATAATTTCTCCACTTTGCCATTGATGATTTGATAGGTGGTATTTTCCGCGCAACCCCGGTGCTTTATTGCTCCCAGTTTTCATAACGTACTTGTACAAAATATAGCGGAGGGGTAACACCATGGTGTTCAACCTGGAACCGACTGGCGGGCTTGTATCGTACTGTCTTTATCGACAGACTCTCGCGGGAAATGCCACTCTGTGGCTGGCCGCGCTATTCAAGCGCCTTTAACCGTGCTGTTATAACGATGACAGAAACCGGCAACTTTGCACCCCTGCAACCATAATGGCGGGATGAAAGGGTGCGTAAATGCAGAAATCATTACTCTTCGAATACTTCTTCGATAGTTTGTGCTACCAGAATCCGCTCACCCCAGCGCAACAAAGTCTGCGAATCTGTAGATTTAATACGAGTCTGGGTAATTTCATCTATCGAACCAAATTTTCTCTCCAGCAGCCTCAAAAAAAATTCTACCTCACCCTCCAATCGTCCTTCCTGTCGTCCTTCACGGATACCTATCTGTTTGCCTTCCTCAATTCCCTGTTGTTTCCAGTCTTTGGTCCAATCTTTGACACGTTCTGAAAGCATGCTGTGTACCTCCTGTAAATCATGAATTTCATCGAAGCTGGTTTTGGGCATTCTGCCGGGTAAGAATACCCGTTTTAGCCAGACAGTAAATGCGCG
>NZ_FPBL01000024.1:6840-8381 GCF_900116685.1 Nitrosomonas eutropha | reverse complement strand
GGCTTAATCCGGGATAGATAATCTTTTCCATGTTTGCTCCAGTAATGCGGCTGTGCGGCGCGACGACACCTAGGCGCTGCATCCTAACCAAACCTTTTGCACCCGCTGCTGCTATTGATGAAACGAGTTCTAATCAGCTAAGCCAGCGCTGCACAAAAGCGTCGATGACTTCGCGCACCGACTCGGACTTGACCACCAGTCCCAAGTCGATCATCTCGGAAGCGACTGACTGCCCCGTATTGTGCGCCGGCACCGGGCCGGGGATGATCTGGTTGGTTTCTTCGCGGAAAAACACTGCAGCGACGACGCCTGCAAACCAGATCGAGCGTGCGCCGTCTCCGCGCGAGCGCAACGGATCATCGCGCACCACGAATACCGGGCTGCCGCTCGATCCCGGGTACACCGCGGCATCGATCAAAAATTGTTTCTGGCCTTCGAAATTGAGTTCCAGCGGCGTGGCAGTGGTACCCCTGCGCAAAATAGGCATCAGGTTGACCACATCCCACATGCCGCTAGGATAGCCGACGAACAGCACTTCCTCAAGTGCGTCGAAGCCGCGCGTGGCGGCGGCATCGGGAATACTGGCGCTGTCGATGGCGTGGTAGTACAGCTCTATACCTAACTCCCGCGCAGCGCGCTCTAATGGGCGCAACGGCACGATGGCTAGGTCGATCTCGGGGTCGGGGTGGAAAAACCAGGCCGCCGGAAAGTCGTCGATGTTGAGTTGAAAACGTTCTCCGAATGCAGGTTTGCCGTCACGCGCTTGCGTGAACACCAGCCCGCCCTGGCGCACTCCCTCGATCAGATGCCGATTGGTAACGATGAACGGCGTCGTGCCCTTGGCATGACTGTGGGTGATGATGAACGCGGTTCCCGAGCCAGCGCTACCGTCTTCGAGTTCGGAATCCACGCGCACCGTGCAAAACAGCAGGCGCTTGGCGATTGAGTCGATTTCCATAATATGTGATGTGTGTAGGTGGTTCGGTAGCGTCGCGCCGACTCAGGGATGGACGGCAGCGCGCTGGTTCAGTTGCTCGATCGCCGCCACTGCGGCATGCTGCGCTGCCTCGGCCTCAGCCTCCGATCCCATCATGGTCAGTCGGCCAAAGTTGCCGAAGGGTTTGACATCCACCAGCGTGACATGCGCGGCTTTTTCGGCCTCATTGGCGGCGTAGACGATGTATCCGGCGGGCTCTACTTCTAGGATGAACATGCTTTTTCCCGGTAACAGCATTGAGCCCTTGCGCAGCTGACGGTTGATCAGCGTGGCGTGATCGGGGGTGATGGCGCGGATGATCTCATTCCAGGCGATTTTGCAGCGCAGCCGCGACTCCATCGTAATGTCAAGCTGCTGCAGGACCGCGTCCCCGGCGGCAAGAACTTCGCTTTGATTACGGTAATGGAGTTCCATCGATCCGAACGCGCGCTCCACCACTTGCTCGCCCATGCGCACATTGGTCTTTTTCAGCGCGATGTTCGAAAGGTGATGGACCGCCATGCCGGGAGCGACTTCGATCCACATGCAGGCGTCGCCCGGCACC
>NZ_FPBL01000024.1:0-6679 GCF_900116685.1 Nitrosomonas eutropha | reverse complement strand
ATCGAATCAGGAACGGATCCTGAACATGCTGACCACGTCGAACAAGGATCTGGCGATCATGGGACAGCCGCCGAAGGATGCGGAATTGGTCGCTCAAGCCTTTCTTGACAATCCGCTGGTTGTGATTGCCGCACCGACCCATCCGCTGGCAGCCAAGACCCGGATCACACTCAAACACCTGGAGCGCGAAACCTTCATCACCCGCGAGCCTGGCTCAGGAACGCGCAAAGCGGCTGAGCGGCATTTCTCCCGGTACGGAGTAGAGTTTCATTCGGTAATGGAAATGAGCAGCAACGAGGCGATCAAGCAGGCGGTGGAAGCCAGATTAGGCTTGGGCATCCTATCCTTGCATACGCTCGAACTCGAATTGGCGATGCAGCGCCTAACCGTGCTCGATGTCGAGCGCTTTCCGATTGTGCGACAATGGTTCGTCGTGCATCGCAAAGGCAAGCGGCTGTCAACTGTAGCGCAAGCCTTTCTCGACTTTCTGATTCGCGAGGCAAGGCCTCTGGCTTCGCTCCAGGATCCGGCCACCGCGTAATTCAGGCCATAAACTTGACTGGGCGGCCGACCTGGATATCGCTTACGAAAATCACTCCGGAATGAGCCTCGAAAAACGGCTGAAAGCCTTCGAGCAATGCATCAACGAGATTCGGTGGCACCGCGACGATGATCATGATCAGCGCATCGTCCTCGTTGAACATCAAGTGCCCTTCATAGAAACCCTGGCTGCCCTTGCCTGAGAGATTGCCGACGATGGTGTAACCTTTTACGTCGGCGCGATCAAGCAGGCCGGTAGCGAATTCGCGGTGCTCGCCTTCGAGGATGATTTCCAGTTTTTTCAGGGGAGAGAGTTTGAACGCGCTCATGCTGTGACGACCTCCTCGGTGTATGTCGATTGAGATGCGGATCCGAAATGTACTTGCCATTGGCCATTGTCGAAAACATAGGCCTGCATATCCTGCGTTGGATCAAGGATGATGGTACGGATCCATTGTCCCTGCACCAGACTCTTGATCTTAGCCACGGCCTCGATGGCGCGGCGCGCGAAGTCCAGCGGCGCTTCGATCATCACGATCATGCGCAAGGGCTCGTGATAAGGCTGGCCATGGCGCATCACGGTCTGCGCCGGCAGTCCGGTGCGCAGATCGGACAGATTGCCGGTCATCACACCGAAGCGCCCGGCAACATTGTGATAAACCTTACTGCCGCTGCCGAAATGAGTGTTGTCGACAGTGGAGAAGTAGTGCTCCATATTGATCCACTGCCCCACCACCACCGGGCCGGTGAGAATGTTTTCCAGCAGACGCCCCTTAGGATCGACCCGCCAGTCATAGGACTGCAGGAAGGCGCGCCCATGCAAATTGGCCTTCTGCGTTAAGCCGCGTCGTCCCACGATGAAATGCAGATTGCCCGACAATCCCCACTCGGGTCGCACCTGCGACCAGTCGTGCGACATGGCACGCGCTATGCGATGGGCCTGAGCCGGTTTCAAGGCTTTTGCCTGCGGCAGCAGCGTCGGAACGCGTTCGGCTGCGGAAAGCCGCGATGCCGCATACAGGCCGTTACGTAAACGCTCCAGATACACCAGTAACCGTGGCGGCAAAAGCTCCAGATCGCATAATTCAACGGTATCGGTGGTAGTCGTGTGCAGCCCCGGAACAAACCAGGTGTCGGCGGGAATATCCATTCCGATATTCCGCAGTTTCGCCCGCACTTCGGCTCTATTGGCCATTTGTGCCAGTACCCTGGCGCTGACTAGCCCGTCACTGCCGCCGCAGGCGCCGCAATCGAGCGCCGATTCATAGGGATTGTTCTCTGATTGACTGCCGTGCCCGATGAGCAGTACGAAGCGCGAGAAATTGCGGGTCAGGCCAATCGAAGTCAGCACGGTCCAGACATAGTTGACCTGCTCGTCGAGCGAAAAGCCGATCCGCCCCAAGCGCAGCATCTGGTAATTTGCATATGACGAATTGACACGGTAGACCTCGCGCACTTGCTCGATAAATCGCGCTTCTCGTTCCAGGGAAAGGCCGAACTCACGCACCAGCATCGTAGTGCCGCTGCAATGGCCCAGCGCTGTTTCGCGCAGCTCGCGAATCATGTCGTCGTTGACGCGCTCCCGCTCAATGCCAAGCTCGATACGTAAAGCACTGACGATCATCGCTCTTTGCAGAGCGCGCACAATGGAGTCCGCCTGCTCGCGGTTGAGCTTGTCCAGCAGCAAGTGAGTAACCGGGCGCGGCGCGTCCAACCGGCTGCGCCAACGGTGATAAGCCGATGGCGCCATGGTCTTGCCAATCAAATCGAAGCCGAACAGCGCGCCAATGGCCTCTACTGTGATAAAGGGAGAGATCACCGAACTCTTCAGATCGTGCAGCACATGGCCGAGAGTCGAGACAAAATCCTCTTCATCGAAGTCGATTGCGGCGGGAATCTCGAGCACGAGATTTTTCGGCGTGACAATCGCCGGACACAGATGGGTTTCACTTCCTTTGCCGTAACCCAAAAAGCCTACGGGAACGCCAAAGAACCCAACAAGGCCGAAAGTCAGGAAATCTCCGATGCTCTCCAGATTGCGTCGCAGTCGTTCAGAGCGTGCATCAATGCAAAACAGCGCCTGTGCAAAAGCGCGCTTCGGCACCGCCGGCTCATCCGGGGTTACAATCTGGCCCAGCAGACGGTCAATGGCGCGCGCTTCAAGTGCGCGCAGCCACATCGACCCTTCCTGCGCAGCAAAGCGCTGCAGCACCTTAAGGACTTCGGCGGTACCCTGCGCTCCGAGCGTGGACAGCGTCTGCACCGGTGTTCCGGCCTGCTCCGCAATTTTCTGCAGTATCTGGCTCTGCCGCTGCGCGCGTGCGCGGCGCCATTCTTTCGCGTAGTCCTCGGCCAATCGAGCTACGCGACTCCCGTTGCGCCGCTCCAGCGTATCATCGATACGTTGAGCCCACCCGGGTAAAAGCTCTCCCGCGTACAACGCATAGCGCAATACGGCACAGTCGCGTTGCTCGCGCAAAAAGGCGTCGAACGCAGGTCGGTTCGCAGGTGTTTTACGACGCCGTGCGCTTTCTTCGATCAGCGCCAGCGCGAATACCAGGCGCACAGCAAGGAAATCGACCAGATCGGCCGGGTACCTGTGTCCCCAATGATAATGCTTGGCTCCCGAGCGCCAGCGGATAAAGCCGGCCCAGCCATGCAGCCGCAACAGTTCGCGCGAGAAATACGCTTGCCAATGCTCTTCGGCGATGCCTAGCGACTGCATGACGTGGGCAATCGCGGCATCTGCGCGTGGCGCCTGATCGAGGATACGCTTGATCGCCAACCCGCGCAAAAACATGCGGCCGTTGCGCCGGACAACGTCAGCCCAGGCGGCGTAAAAACCCTGCTCCCGACCGGGCATGCGCCACGATGACTGATCTTCGTCGAAAAAATCCAAACAGCTTTTGACCACCAGCTCGTCGAGCTCGGCAGCAAGATTGGTTCCCCACAGGGAATCGATACATTCGGTCAGTGGCCGCCAAAGAGGCAGATCGGCACGCATCGCAACATCCAGGCCAGCCGCAATGGCGCCGTCATTTGGGATGGCCTGGCCGGCCAGCACTGCAGCGACGTCTTCGGCAAGGACATGCGGCACACAGGGCGAGGCATCGGTCGGTGCTTCGCGCACTGCGCTCAGCCAGCGCTGCCAGTCGATGCCATCGATACTGGGAGCGGTCTGCGCAAATTGTGCGGTAATCGCATCGAGCATGCGCACATCGCCCTTGCCTGCGCGCAGATAGCGCTGATAAGTGGTGCGTGGGAGGTATACGCGGGCATGGAAAAGTCCGCGCGCAGCCTGAACCGCCTCTGTGAACGGCAGACCTTCCAACCCATGCAAGGGATTGTTGTAAATGAATGTGCGCATCGGCCAGAATAACGGCACAGGCTCGGCAGCCACATAGGTCGTGGCATGCACGCGCAAGATCTTGCCCAGGTTCAATGCATCAACCATGTCATGCTCCAGAAAGAAGCGGCCACAATCGCAGCCACGGCCAACAACGCGGCCAGAACAGTCCAGAATACCGGGACGTCGTCGCGCACTGCAGATTCAGAAACATATTCAGCGTGCGGCGTTCCAAACAGAAATCCCTGCCATATCTGCGCTCCCGCCCAACTCCACAGCAGCCAAACGACGAGAACGCTGACGACGGTCACAGCGTTACCCAGGATCAGCAAATAGATCATCGCGAAAAACACCGGAAACACCGGTGTGCCGAGGGCAGCGAGAACCGAGAGCGTGGTCGCCATGCCCAGACGCGGCATCGCCCGCGCCAAGCCCGGCCGCAGGCCGACGTAGGCATCGCCCCAACGGTTGCGCAAGCAATGACTGACCAGTGCTAGCGCCAGCGCGGTCACAGATAGGCATGTCATTGTCGCGCTCAGCCCCATTTCGCTGACCTCGCCGATGACGCCGATCCAGGCCAGCGCCCAGGCCGAGCTCGCATAAAACCCAATCCAGATGTCGAAATCGCGGGTCGACAGCATACGCCAGGCGTAAAAAAGAGATGTGCCGGTTGCCCACGCAAGCACGGCAGATGTCCAGGCCTGCGAAAGATGCATGCCAGCTCCGGCAATCAGCCACACGCCTATTTGCGGCCAAATCAGTAGCAAGGCTGCGCGTAACCACACCAAGCGCACCGCACGTAATGCAGCGTTGAAAACCATGCTAAACGGGAATAATGGCAGGAAAAAAACTGCCAACAGTACCATTGGTGAGACCATCATCGGTGTCATCTCCATGAATCAGATCCAGCGCAGCCACACGTTCACGCGCTTGGAGCTGTCTTGTAGCATGCGTCCCAGACGCGCAAACACGTCTGCCACGTAGAACTCGCGCGAGAACAAGGCGTAAAGATTGAGGTAAACGGTGTTCCAGGCTCCAGAACGTCCGCCCAGATTCAAGGAATCGGCGTACAAGGTGACGAGCCATGCTGCCACCAGGATCAAGGTCAGCACCACCACGAGGATATCGAAAGCAATCAGATCGACTCCTGCTGCGTCATACATCGCGTTCAACAGAGCCGCGTCAGGATAGAGGAAGTGCTCGAACAGATGCCCTATTACCGTATAACCTACGACAACGATAACAAACGACAGGAAGATCATGCCCATCGACCGCCATGGATTCTCTGTGGGCAGACGGTGAATCGAGAAAAAGACCTGGGCGCCCGTGACCCAGCCGAAAAACAGCAGAATAACCGCTCCTTGCTTGTGCACGAAATCAGCTGCCACCAGCAGATGCGAGAAGCCGAGCACGAAGGCCGGAACCAGCACCGTCACTGCCAATGCGACCAACCAGGGCAGGCGCACCAGGCGCAGAGGCTTGCGCTCAACCACCGAGGTATAGATGTCGTCAGGAGGCACGCCATCGTTGCGGCGCGCATCGCTGATCACCCCGCCCGACCCGAGAAACAACGTGGCCTTGAACAGACCGTGCGCAATAAGATGGTACACCGCGAGCGAAAACGCTCCGAGCCCGCACTCCATCACCATAAAGCCCATCTGACCCATCGTCGAGTAACCCAGCGATTTCTTGATGTCGTTTTGCGTGAGCATCAGTATCGATCCGATCAGCGCGGTCAGTAATCCAACCGCGAACACTACGTGCAGCACGTTTGACGCGTGCACGAACAAGGGGGCAAAACGGTTGAGCAAAAAGCCACCAGCGTTGACGATACCGGCATGCATCAGTGCCGACACCGGGGTTGGCCCCTCCATTGTGTACGGCAGCCAGGAATGCAACGGAAACTGCGCGGAACGCGCAAACGCAGCCAACGCCACTAGCATCGCCGCAGTGCTCGCCGCCGGCCAGCCGCCAACTGTCACGCCGGGATTGGCCTCGATGCGCGCGAACAGTTCGGGCAACTGCATCGTGCCGTAAGCGTGCCCAAGCACAAGAGCAGCACCGAGCAAAGGCAGGTCGCCGGCGCGATAGGTGATGAAAGTCCAGAACGCATAGCGCCCGCTGGCTGCGCGCGTGGTGTCGTGTCCCAGCAGGAAGTACAGCAGCACCCCCACCAGGAACCAGGACACGACCAGCGTGAGCAAGTCGGATGCGCATACCAGCAGCAAAATATTCGCCGTCATCAGGTCCAGCAACGCGAAGAACCGCGCATAGCCGCGCTCGTCGGCCATATACTGCACCGCGTACATATGCACGATCAAACTAATGCCCGAGACCAGTATCGCCATGACTACGGCTAGGTTGTCCAGGATTAAGGCCAACGGCCCAGCGCGCAGCACCTGGACCTGTTCAGCCGGCACTCGCAGTACTGCAACCAAGAGGGCCAGCGCCAGTAGCAGAGTCAGCCCCATGAAACCTGTGCTGATCCGCGCCGCCCGATACTCGGCGGAGCGAGACAACAACGGTGCGACGATAGCGGAAAGAACCGGCAAGGCCGGCAAAGCTATCAGACAAAACGCGACCCAATCGTTCACGACAGATACGTCCTCGATAAAGGGAAAGGCAAATGCGTCAAGATGTGGACCCGCTCCTCCGGGTTGCACTGGACGCCCGTTTCTGAACCGAGGCGAACCCTATCCATCCATTCGCATCAGCAGTGCCATCCTAAAGGCAGTCAAAAGATAATGAAAATTTTAAATTCTTATTTAGAACATAAGAAAAAATTATGTTTTA
>NZ_FPBL01000026.1 GCF_900116685.1 Nitrosomonas eutropha | reverse complement strand
GAGAGAGATGAGACTAGGGGAGTATTTGAAGGGGATGCTGCTATGTGCGGGCCTGCTGCTGATTGGGCCGGTACAGGCGGACATATCGACGGTGCCGGATGAGACGTATGAAGCGTTGAAGCTGGATCGGAGTAAAGCTACGCCGAAAGAGACCTATGAAGCGCTGGTGAAGCGTTACAAGGATCCTGCGCATGGAGCTGGCAAGGGCACGAAGGGAGACTACTGGGAGCCTATAGCACTCAGTATCTACATGGATCCGAGTACTTTTTACAAACCACCGGTTTCCCCGAAAGAAATTGCAGAACGCAAAGACTGCGTCGAATGCCACTCGGACGAGACACCGGTATGGGTAAGAGCATGGAAACGCAGCACCCACGCCAATCTGGACAAAATACGCAACCTCAAGCCGGAAGATCCTCTTTTTTACAAAAAGGGCAAGCTGGAAGAAGTTGAGCACAACCTGCGCTCTATGGGCAAACTTGGAGAAAAAGAAACGCTCAAGGAAGTAGGCTGTATTGACTGTCACGTTGACATCAACGCCAAAAATAAAGCGGATCACACCAAAGACGTACGTATGCCCACAGCTGACGTTTGCGGAACCTGTCACCTGAGAGAATTTGCCGAGCGTGAATCCGAGCGTGACACCATGATCTGGCCGAATGGCCAATGGCCTGATGGACGTCCCTCGCACGCACTGGACTACACCGCCAACATTGAAACCACCGTTTGGGCAGCCATGCCGCAACGTGAAGTGGCAGAAGGTTGCACCATGTGCCACACCAACCAGAACAAATGCGACAACTGCCACACCCGTCATGAATTTTCGGCGGCAGAATCACGCAAACCGGAAGCCTGTGCCACCTGTCACAGTGGCGTGGACCATAACAACTATGAAGCCTACGTTATGTCCAAGCACGGCAAGCTCGCTGAAATGAACCGGGAAAACTGGAACTGGAATGTTCGTCTGAAAGACGCCTTCTCCAAAGGCGGCCAGACTGCACCGACCTGTGCAGCCTGCCACATGGAATACGAAGGGGAATATACCCATAACATCACTCGCAAGACCCGCTGGGCAAACTACCCGTTTGTTCCGGGGATTGCTGAGAACATCACCAGCGACTGGTCAGAAGCTCGCCTGGATTCCTGGGTTGTGACCTGTACCCAATGTCACTCGGAACGGTTTGCCCGCTCCTACCTGGATCTCATGGACAAAGGTACCCTGGAAGGACTGGCTAAATACCAGGAAGCCAACGCCATTGTTCACAAAATGTATGAAGACGGCACGCTGACCGGTCAGAAGACCAACCGTCCGAATCCACCGGCTCCGGAAAATCCTGGTTTTGGTATCTTCACCCAACTGTTCTGGTCCAAGGGTAACAATCCTGCCTCACTGGAACTGAAAGTTCTGGAAATGGCAGAAAACAACCTGGCCAAAATGCACGTGGGACTGGCGCACGTTAATCCGGGTGGCTGGACTTATACCGAAGGCTGGGGTCCGATGAACCGTGCCTATGTTGAAATTCAGGATGAATACACTAAAATGCAGGAAATGACAGCACTGCAGGCACGTGTAAACAAACTGGAAGGAAAAAAAACCAGTCTGCTTGACCTCAAAGGAGCGGGAGAAAAAATCTCGCTGGGAGGACTGGGAGGTGGCATGTTGCTGGCAGGGGCGATTGCTCTGATTGGCTGGCGCAAACGTAAGCAAACACAAGCTTGACCACTTCGTTGACCCCAAACCGGCGCGCGCAGTCGCGCTGGTTTGACCGACTCCTCCCGTCACTGGGGATATTACTGGTGACGGGAGGTTTGGTTTTACTGGCCTGGTACGCCTGGTTGCTACTGACGCCAGATGAGGCTCCCTATCGTTACCAGCTGGCTGCCACCGGCAAGGTGGACGACTATCCTGAGCTGGAACTGGAAGCCTGGCCGGATCTGACCATCAACCAGTACGACATTCACCTGGAAGGAACGGATCAACCGATAGCGCAAGCCTGGTTTGGTCAGCGTGCAAACTCGCCGCAGGTATTGCTCAACTGGAAGAACGAGACCAGAGAACCCCTGCTGGCACTGGATCAGAAAGCTACTGAACTCAGTGCGCTTGCAACGGCAATAGACAAATACGCCCCGCGAGATGCCCTGCTGCTCAGCTGGTGGGATACCTCACGCCAACTGGCCCTGCTAACCGGACGAGACGTACTGTTTCACAGCACATTGCACGAACCCCTGATCATTCCACCGGAATGGCAACCGCATGCGCAAGCGATCCGCGCGTATGAAAACGAACAAACAAGCGCTCCGGCAGACCCGCGAGAACGTGAACTATTTCTGCGTTTTACGCAAAGCCTGCTCAATCCGCTGGCCGATGGCCTGACTGATTTGCGCCAACTGGCCGGTACACGCGATGCTTACCTGATCGTGCACATCAGCGACCTGTACAAACTGGGTCTGCTGTACCCTGACAAATTTGGCATTGCCTATAAACCCTACCGCCTGACCGGTAACCTGCATGGCATGATCAGTCATGTCAAGACCGAGATGAGCAACCACGGCTACTACGCTTACACCGTGCAATCGTTATCGGACGAACTGATTCGCGCCTTCTTTCTGACAGATGAGGTCAGTTACAACACCCTGCTGGCCAGGCTGCTGCCGTTTACCAGCCAGCCTTCTCCGCTGGAGCTCACCTCCCCGCGACTGATCTACCAGCAAGGAGGATACTGGGTCTATCAACTGACAGAAAAGGCCCCGGCGCAAATACAGCACAATCTGCAACCGAGCCCGGAGCATGATAAAACGACGGATTCAACCCATCTGACTGATCAGGTACAATAACAGTCGGCAAGACAAAAGAATTGTAATCAGTGTTCAAACACCTAAAACAAGAGGAGAGATCATGAAAATAATGATAGCCTGCGGACTGGTTGCTGCAGCCCTGTTCACCCTGACAAGTGGACAGAGTCTGGCAGCGGATGCTCCGTTTGAAGGCCGTAAAAAGTGCAGTTCCTGCCACAAACCACAAGCTCAATCGTGGAAACATACTGCCCACGCCAAGGCGATGGAATCGCTCAAACCCAATGTCAAAGTGGAAGCCAAACAAAAGGCCAAACTGGATCCTGCCAAAGACTACACCCAGGACAAAGACTGCGTAGGTTGCCACGTGGATGGATTTGGCCAGAAAGGCGGCTACACGATCGAATCCCCCAAACCCATGCTGACTGGCGTAGGCTGTGAATCCTGTCACGGGCCTGGACGTAAATACCGGGGAGATCACCGCAAGGCTGGTCAGGTATTTGAGAAATCGGGCAAGAAAGCACCGCGCAAGACCCTGGCAAGCAAGGGCCAGGATTTTAGTTTTGAAGAACGCTGCAGCGCCTGCCATCTGAACTATGAAGGTTCCCCCTGGAAAGGAGCCAAGGCGCCTTATACCCCGTTCACCCCGGAAGTAGATGCGAAATACACCTTCAAGTTTGACGAGATGGTAAAAGATGTCAAAGCCATGCACGAGCATTACAAACTGGATGGCGTATTTGACGGAGAGCCTAAATTCAAGCTCCATGACGAATTCCAGGCCAGCGCTAAAACTGCCAAAAAAGGAAAATAGAGA
>NZ_FPBL01000028.1 GCF_900116685.1 Nitrosomonas eutropha | reverse complement strand
AGTAATGGCTCTATCTCGGCAAACTTCTCTCGGCTGATGTCGCTGGCGTATTTTGGTCTCTTCATCTATTTATTATCAGGGGTGAGAAACAGATTGCAAACAGGTTCTTAAAGAGGATAAAGGTAGAAGCGCAGCAAGAAAGGCTTAGCTATTCTGCTCAGCTTTATTTTTTGCAAGAGCAGTAAATAACGCGGGGATAATCTTTTTTTCCTGCCTGTATGCGAGAAGCAAAGATTGAGCATCTGATTGCTTAGGAGTTGCCAGTTGCACTGGATTTTCTTGTGGAATATAAGGTTGCGTAAAGATGGGATCTTTATGATTTTGTAGTAAGCTTCTGCGTGATCCAGAATATTTTCTGGTTTTCTCACCATTGGCAACCTCGGCTTGCTTATTGCCACGCCGGGCAATATCAGCTGACACTCGATTTTTACGATCTGGCAAGCTTCTGACAAATGATTCCGCATCAAAACCAGCAACCTGCTCTGTCTCCAGTTTAGTATTCAGAAGTTTTTCGATACTGGTCAGAAGCTCAGTTTCGTGTTCACTTACCAGAGAAATTGCCTTTCCTTTACTGCCAGCTCGGCCTGTACGTCCGATTCTATGCACATAGTCTTCGGGATTACCGGGCAATTCATAATTGACCACATGCGATAATTTTTCAATATCAATACCACGCGCAGCTACATCTGTTGCTACAAGTATCTGCACACCACCATGCTTGAATTCAGAAAGTGCTTGTGTTCTCTGCTGCTGATTTTTATCTCCGTGAATTGCAAGTGCCAAGATTTTATGGCGAGAAAGCATTTGCGCCAGCTGGGAAGCTCCATGCTTTGTTTTTACAAAAACAAGTGCTTGTTTTAGATCTTGCTGTTTAACGAGATGCAACAGCAATGCAAACTTGCTTTCTGGTTTTATTCGGTGAACAACATGCGAAATAGATTCATTTATCGTATTCTGCGCTGCCACTTCAATCCGAATCGGATGTTTCAGCAAACCGTCTGCAAGTTTTCTGATCTCGTTGGAGAAAGTTGCAGAAAACATCAGACTCTGTCGCTGTGAAGGCAACAATGCCATCACTTTTTTGATGTCCGGCAGAAAGCCCATGTCCAGCATGCGATCGGCCTCGTCCAGAATCAGGATTTCTGTTTTTGAAAAATTCACAGCCTTATGCTCGACCAGATCCAGCAATCGACCAGGTGTGGCTACCAGTATTTCTATCCCAGTCCGCAACTCTGTTATCTGAGGTTCTATACTGACCCCACCAAAAACGACAGTAGTTCGCAAAGCAAGATACTTCCCATACTTTCTGACACTTTCATCAATTTGCATGGCCAGTTCACGCGTTGGAGCCATAATCAAAGCACGTACCGGGTGTCGGGCAGGCGATGTGCTAGAGCTTGCATGCACTTGCAGGTGGTGCAACAAAGGCAGAGTAAAGCCAGCTGTTTTACCAGTACCCGTTTGTGCACTGGCCATGACATCTTTACCGGCAAGAATCGACGGAATAACCTGGGCTTGAATCGGAGTTGGATTAATGTACCCCTCATCAATAACCGCCCGGAGTATTTCACTGGACAAGCCCAGCTGCTCAAAAGTTACGTCACTGCTCATAGTTTATTTTTACAACAAGTAGAACAAAATTTGCCAGCGGTATCGTTGTAACAGCATACACGACAAGAATCAATATTCATCAGATTTTTTATTAATCAATCATTTATAAAAAATATTAAATTACCCTTATTCTCAAACTAAAACTAAAGATCTGTATTTATTTTCTGCTCAAAATCACTTTAAGATTCATTTTTCTAATTCTAAACCATTTGAACAGACTACCTATCCTATCGAAAAAATTCAGAAATACCGGTGCTCCACTGATAGCAACCGCATCTACCAGACAATACCAAGCTGAAACTCCACTCGGCGGGTTACCTTGTGTTAGTTCGAATATTGGTTCAAGAGTAGCCCACCGCCAAGTGCCAGCAGCGGTACCAATCAGCTCCAACCAGGTCGTAATAAAGAACGCGGCCAGGTATACCAATGGCGATCTACCCTTGAACAGATAAATCAGAAATACTATATAAAGCAATGCGCCCACCTGATCACCGTGTTCGGGTAATCCGCTGATACCCCACATTGACCACAGACCACAAGTAATTACCACAAATGTCGTAATTTTCCTGGCATATTTGAGAAAAAAACCAGATCGTGCCAGCGCAACTGCTGTCAGATAAACCATGCCATGACCCGGTGGTACATACAGCGGAACATTATCCAGGCGGTAGGTATACCCCCCCATATAAATTGATGCGAAATGTTCACCAGCGGTTGCAAAAGCTACTGCAATTACAACCTGCATTCTTATTTCTCGATTCTCACCACGAAGTAATGTAATCAAAAAGGTCCAGGCAATAACACCTAATATATTTTGAAGTAGCAGCGTCCCGTGAGCATCAATTACAAGGCTAATTGCAACACAAGAAAACGTAAACACAGCGATAAAATAATCACGTTTTCTGTGAACCGGACTGCCATTCACCTCCGGAAATCTATCAAATATCTTCAACATCTCTAAAAATAAAAAAACCGCCCTTTCCGGCGGTTAAAAATAGTGACTCCCGGTATATTTTGTCTACCGAACCGAATTATAAATAAATTGTAAAAATTTCAACTCTGGATTTATCCCGAAAAGATATTTTTAACTTTTCGGGATAAATAGAGCATAACTAATTTAGTAGATACTCTCTATTTTCCTTTTTTGGCAGTTTTAGCGCTGGCCTGGAATTCGTCATGGAGCTTGAATTTAGGCTCTCCGTCAAATACGCCATCCAGTTTGT
>NZ_FPBL01000029.1 GCF_900116685.1 Nitrosomonas eutropha | reverse complement strand
CGTCTCCCGGATGCGATTGATTTGTTTGTGGAAACATAATCTTACGCAAAAAGGCAGGCGCTCACCTCCTCTTTCCTTATCCCGAACTCAGGTTATTTCTAAGAGTCTGTTTACGATCTTTCTGCTATCCATGATAATACGCGGATGAAGAGAACAAAGTATGCCAGTGATATCAGCAGAGAGAAGTTTGCCGAGATAAGATAGAGTCGCTATTACGCAGCGTACACCGCCACACCAAGCCTACGACAGTGGATCTGTATGAAGGCTGGTCTTTCTGAGCGCGCGCTCCAGCAAGGGCTTGAATCAGATAAATTTATCCGTGACAAAGAAAAAGCAAACTACTTTTTCCCTTGCCCCACCAAAAAGCCAATTAAACCAGATGCGATTGCGCTGATAATGCCAGCAGCCCATTTTTTGTCATCTATCGTTCCTGTAGCGAAGATATAAATACAACCCATAAAAATGATACCCACTACGAAAAGAGCGAAACAGAATAGCGCATAGACCATCTTTCGCCATTTCATTTTTGTGTCTGACGGAAGCATCTTCTGCTGTTTCATTATTGACAGTTAGAGCATATTTATGATTTTTGCCAATAATTTTTCCCAGATTGATCTGGTCATCACCATGCTTGGCATCACCTCGCTCGTCCACTAGATACCTACGATCTCGGCCAATAATTGTTTATTTTGATCGAGGATACCCAACTTTTTTTTCTCTGTTTTAGCTTCGGCAGCTACGTCATACAACGCAATAGCTTTTCGCAAAATTTCGGTTTTAGTCGTGTGTCCAGAGGAAGCCAACTGTTCTAAACGTTCGTTAAGCTCGGGGGATATGCTTAGACTGAGGCGAATCGTTTCTTTATTATTTGGCATACCATTCTCCTTGTGCGTAATAAAGGTGCCTTTTATGCTTGGATAATACTCCTTTTTTACACAAAAGAATGTTCTGCTTACAGATTCGTGTATTGATTGGAAGTAAGTGCAGCAATCCCGCGCCTCTATAGCTATCTGCTGGATCGCCACGTCAGCCACACCCTCTCGCGAAGGCAGGGCTGTTACAGGTAATGTACAAGAAAACACCGGTTTTGCGAATGTGAGGGTGAAGCAATTCAGCAGTAACCAGGAAAATAAAGATGCATCCACAGTCTGCATATTTCCAGACAGAGTAGAGGATGATGGATTTATTCATTTCAGCTTGCAAAAGCACATTAGCCAGGCTTGACTAATACTCAATTTTATTGGATTTGAGGAGTTCAAGATGCAATCTGTCAATATGCT